>CBDDCJ010000028.1:0-573791 GCA_965226205.1 Opitutales bacterium
GTCCCAAAGTTATAACCATTTGTTTTAAAGTAAGTTAACTTGTTTATAAAGCTGTCATAAAGACCGTTTTTAGGGGATTTTGGGCAATTTCGATGTCTAATAACACCGTCAGCCTTTCTCTTGTTTTGCATATTCAAATACAATTCTACCATAGACCTCTGTCTGACGCGATTATATTTATAACGAATAGAGGCCTTATACAGCGTTTTTGATGGAATTGAATGACTTACGTTCCCTTACAGTTCGGAGTCGAATATCTCAATTCGCAAAATTCGGGTTTTTGGGACAGCCTCTACCTACAAAACAAACATTGTCTGGTTCAAAATTCGCAAGGATGGCGGTCCTGATGGAAGAGGAGTAGGTTTCTACTTTCGCAACGTTACGGAGCTTATGCTATTTGGTGTTCGCGGTTCCATGCGAACTCTTCAACCCGGTAGGACTCAGGTCAATAGCATCCCATAGGAAATAACGCAAAACGGCTGGAATTGCTCTTGTTCGCCTGTTTCACTAGAAGCAGGTTACTATGAAAAAACAAAAAGCAAATCCAGCCAAATGCAAGGTGTGCGTTCTGCGACAGCTTTGCAATTTTATTCCGGGACATCTGGTGGCCAAGTTGGCCCGCCAGTAGGGTGTCGATAAGAAAGCTCGCAGTTTCAGTCCATGGAGCCATATCGTTAGTTTGCTCTATGCTCAGATCACTCATGCTATTGGGCTTAATGATGTCTGTGACGGACTCGCTCATCACAGAGGGTTGCTGGCCCAGTATCCGGGGGGCCAGCGCTCCCAGTCGCAACGGGCTTTCCTACGCCAACAAGCATCGCGATGCCGCGATGTCGGGAGAACTGTTTTGGTCGGTGCTCAAGCACTTGCAGTCGTTGTCTCCGGGGTTTGCGGGTGGTAAATTCAAGGGGTTTCCCCGACGTTTCAAACGCGTTATCAACATCGTCGATTCGTCCACTATCGGTTTGG
Source organism: Opitutales bacterium (assembly GCA_965226205.1). Taxonomy (GTDB): domain Bacteria; phylum Verrucomicrobiota; class Verrucomicrobiia; order Opitutales; family UBA2987; genus JAJFLU01. Next base: position 970 of record CBDDCJ010000028.1, read on the forward strand.
TCGCCAACTGCATGGATTGGGCTAAACATCGTCGGCGAAAGGCGGCTGCCAAATGTCACTTGCGCCTGGATTTGCAAAGTTTTCTGCCCCGGTTTGCCATCATCGACACGGCCAGGGACAATGACGCCAAACGAGCCCGTGAAATGTGCGCCGCCCTCAAAGCCGGTGAAATCGTATTGTTTGACAAGGCCTACATCGATTTGGCCCACCTCTTTGACTTGTCCTTGAGGGGCATTTACTTTGTCACCCGGGCCAAAGAGAACATGGCCTTGCGCTGTGTCAAGAGGCTGCTCAAGAAGCCCAAGGGCAATATTTTGCGCGATGATCTGGTGGTCCTTTAAGAACAAAAAATCCCGTCAGGATTATCCCCAGCCGATGCGCCGGGTAACGGCATGGGTGGAGATTGATGGCCAGTGGCGAGTGATGGAATTTTTGACTAATAATTTGCAGTGGTCGCCCCATACGATCAGCGAAACTGTATCGCTGCCGCTGGTCCATTGAAACCTTGCTTCCGCCAAATCAAACAAACGCTCAACTTGTGCGATTTCCTCGGCCATAGCGCCAATGCCGTGCGCTGGCAGATTTGGAGCGCTTTGCTGCTCTATGTGCTGCTCCGCTTCCAGGCCTGGTTGAGCCGCTGGGAGCATAGTTTTGTCCGCCTGTTCACACTTGTCAGAGGCGTGCTTTGGGATCGCTTTAACCTGCGGGACTTGCTCGATTTCTATGGGACAGCCGGTGGACGCTTTAGAATGCGAGCGACTCCCCAGCAGGCCTATTTCCCTGGGTTTGGTTGAAAACCTATGGGACAGCACAAGGTGGCAAAAGCAATAAAAGAGAAACATGTGATAAAATTTCAAAAATTCGATTCCCCCAAAAGTCAAAAACTCACATTGATTATCAATGGGTTACGAAGCTTGCCTCGCCCCTATGGGATGGTATTGGACTCAGGTTAATCTATTTTCAACCAGAAAACGTGAACACTCAAGAAAACCGGATGAACATTACGACTTGGTAGAAGAATGTTCGCCTGGTCCATACATCGAACTTTTTGCGAGATTCAAGCGGTCCAGGGTGGCATCAATGGGGAAATGAAGATGTAGAAGAGAATGCTTTCTATGGCGTTGCCTTGCGCAAAGGGCATGTTGCTTCACAGATGCGCCTCCTTGAAAGTCCTAAAGGCTACAGAGAACAGGTCAAATAATCGAGTAAGCGGACTCAGTTCATGCATTGACTTGGGGAGTATTGGCCATGGACTCCCAAGGTGGATTGGAAGGGAATCAGGCAACGCTTGAAAAAGGCCGATAAATAAGTTGATTTTTCCCGCCTCCCGCGTCGAACATGATTCTTTCATTCATTGCTGATTTCTTTTCGACTCGTGGACAAACAACTCAAACATCGCATCAACGCCGGACAGGTCGCCGTAAACAATCAGGTGGATTTTTTTCACCGGCAGTTCGGCGATGTGAAAAGCGATTGGAAAGAAGACGACACCCGGGTGACTTTTGCCGATTTTGCCATCTCGGAGAAAATTTTTGCCGAATTGCGCAAGAGTTTTCCCAAAGACGATTATTGTTCCGAGGAGTTCAACCCCATGGACGAGGCGCTGCATTTGCAGGCTCGCTACGCCTGGATGCTCGATCCCATTGACGGCACAAACAACTACGCCCTGGGCATTCCCATCTGCGCCATCTCCCTGGCTTTGTTGAAAAACGGTACTCCGGTTTACGGTTTCCTTTACGATATGAGCCGAAAAACCCTCATTAAGGGCGGTCCCGGCCTGGGACTCTACGAAGGCAGGTCGTCGGCAAAGGTGAAAACTTCCCCCATGGACTCTCAAAGTCTGGTCGGCCTGCATTTTCCCCTGCGGCCAGCTGTTTACGACCAGTTGCAACCATTGCTGACCGGGCATCGGCTGCGGAGCCTGGGCAGCGGGGCCTTAAACCTGGGCTATGCGGCAGTGGGGCGCCTCGACGGGGCCATCGATTATAAAGCCAAAGTTTGGGACCTGGCCGCCGCCTATGCCCTTTTAATCGCGGGCGGTGGTGAATTCCATTTTATAGAAGAGCCTATTTTCCCTTTGAAAGAATTTCACCCACAATTGCCACCGGCGCCCTTTTTCGCCGGAAGCTCCTCTTTTTGCCAGTATTTAAAAGAAATTTTAAACCAGCAATGAGATTAATATCCGAATGGGCACCGGCTTATTTGAAAACCGAAAAGTATTCCTCGAAAAACTTGTCGGGATTCACATCCATGGCCGCTTGATGGCGTCCCCCGGCAGGATCGGGGCTCCAGTGGGTGACGCCCAACTGTTCCCGGTCATCCAATTCGATGGCAAAATTGCCTCTCTCGAACCGGCAGATGCCGTCGTTGAAAATTACGGCAGCCGCCAGCGGGTCGTGAAATTGGAGAACATCCCTTTCCTCGAACCACACTTTGGAAAATTCGTAAACCGGCTCCAGGACAGGTATTCCTTTGAATCTTTGACAAACCTCCTCGGGCTTCATCTCAAGATGCAAGGTTACGTCCAGGCCGACGGTTTTGTGCAGGGGCGCTTTTTGACGAAATACCATAGCCGTGGCATGGGGATCGACAATGGCATTCCATTCCGTCGGGCCCCAGGGGGATGGGTAGCCGGTATATTTGCCGCACATCATAATCAACCCCTTGAGCAACCCCGGAAGCTCCTCATCCATGGCGAACAAAAGAGCGATATTGGTCAGCGGGCCGATGGTCAGCAAAATCACCTCGCCAGGGTGGGCGCGTATTTGATTCCGCAAAAAGTCGATAGCCTGTCCTTTCGGAAAATGCCTCTCATGGGGCCAATCTCCCAGGGCTATGGCTTGTTCGGCAATTTTTTGGCGTTGTTCAATGAGCAGTGGATTCTCTGCCCCCACATAGATGGGAATATCTTTTCCGGCCGCCTTGCACAGGGCCGAGGCCAGCCATGCCCTTTTTTCCGCTTCTCCCGTCACCGTGGTGATGCCCAGCAAATCGCACCGGGGTTGAGACAGCAAGTAGGCCAGGCAAACCGCGTCGTCGATGTCGCTGCCGATATCCGTATCGAGCAGGATTTTCACTTTCCCGCCTTCTTGCCGCGGCTTTCCTGAAGCCATTTGCGGAAAAACGGATGCCATCCCCAGGCCGGCCAGAGCGGTTCCGCTTCGGCGCAGGAAATCCCGGCGGTCAACGACCTCTGATAATTTTTTCTCCGTATGAAAATCCGTGGTCAATCTTTTCAATTTTAAAGATTCAAAGTGAATTTTTTATCGCATCGAAGGGAGCCGGGATTCCCTTTCGATGGCTTCTTTCAAAACGGTTGCCGTCTGGAGGGTTATGGTGGAAAAACCCAACCTCCGGGCTTGCGCCAGGGCCATCTCCATGAGGAATTTGCCAAGGCCCTGGCCCCGGCAGTGTTTGCGAACATACATTTTCCGCAGTTCGCAAACACATTTGTCCAGCGGGTAGAGACCCACCGAACCCACCAGTTCTTCATGCGGATCTGAAACGATATAGAAACAGCCGCCGCGTGCATGATAGGCGGCATCGATGTCATTCAAATCCGCATCGACTCCCTCCGCATCTGGAAAAAGGGCGTATTCGGCCAATACCTCTTCCAACAGCCGAAAAATCGGCGGGCCATCCTCTTTGCCTGCCGGACGAATTTTAAAAGGCGGCGAGGGCAGTTGGGTTTCGGGATATTTCGCTCTTGTTTGAACCTTGTCCGCCATCACACAAAATACCTTTCCAGCGGTTTGGGATCGAGGACTTTTCTATTTTCCGAAACTGAGGTTAATTCATTATAAAACCATGCTCGCGCCTCCGGGTCCCCATGATGGAGGACAATCGCTCGAGGATTCGCATTTTCCGCAAACTCGATCAACTCGCCGCGTTCGGCGTGCCCGCTCAGGTCAAATTTTTCAATGTGGGCCTGTGCCCGGCAGGAGTAATCGATGGCCTCGAACAGGAAGGCATCTCCCGGCTCCGTCACCAACAGTTTGCCACCCGGAGTGTCAGGATCGTTATAGCCGACAAAGCATATCCCATTCTGATGGTGGGATAAAAGACTGGCCGCAACCTGGTAGGACGGGGTGTGCGCGACCATCATCCCGCTGCTGACAATGTAGAGGCCATTTTCCGCCGGATTGACCCCGGGCTTGAGATTTTTGGGGAGGCGTTTGACCCTCAAGTCTTTCAAGATTTGGCGACGAAAGTTCAACAGGCCGGTTTTGCGCGAAATGCCGTCGAAATAATTGGCCAAATCCATCCCCAGGCCGCTGCAATAAATCGGGCATTCCCGCAGTCGGCCTTCTTTTCGGGCATCATTGGCCAGGCTGAGGATTTCCTGCATACGCCCAAAGGCGAATACGGGGATGAGGACCGATCCGCCGTGCGAGAGGATATGCTCGACGGTGCGGAAAAGACGCTCCACCTCCTTTTGACGCGTGACGCCATTGGCGCGCTCGGTAGCCCCGCGGGTCGTTTCCATTATGAGGGTATCCAGTTCGCTATTGGGAAATTTGGCGCCGGGCAAGGTTTTTTGTTTCGTAAAAAGAACGTCTCCCGTAAAAAAAATTTTACGCCCCTTATATTCAAGTCCGACACCCGCCGCCCCGGCCACATGGCCTGCCTGGTGAAAGGTGACTTTCAAATCACCTCCGTTATTATGAAAGATGCGCGGTCGGTCGTAGGCCATCCTAAGCATCCGGGATTCCATCTTCTTGACCTCCTGGTAAGTGTAGAGTGGCAGCTCCGGCATGTTCAGCTCCTCGCGCTGGCGCTTCATTACGCCGATCGAATTTCTCAACATCCGCCCGGCCAGATCCCTGGACGGAATGCTGGCCAGCAATTGGGCCTGCGGCTGCCGCCGCATCAACACCGGCAATGAGCCCAAATGATCGAGGTGGCAATGAGTCAGCAAGACGAGGTCCAGGCTATTGTCCTCCACCAGGGAAAACTCGGGAATGGAAGCCAGGCCCGTCTTTTTAGGATGCATCCCCGCATCCACCAGCAGGCGAAAAGGCCCCAACTCCACCAGCATGGAATTGCACCCAATCCCGCCATCCCGGTTTAAATCAGTAAAATTCATATCCAATCACAAAAAATCCACACCTACACCTACGACTATGCCTGCGCAGGTACTTTCATGATAAAAGGAGGAATTTTAACAAAAACGCGATTCTCAAATTCATCCAGACCGTGAAAGCTGCCACAGGCCCGGCAATTAACCCCCGCAAGATGGAAACTATTATAAGAAAATTTCTCGCCCGGAGCCAGCAAAGGCGTTTGGCCGACTATTTTGTCCCCCTCCACCACCACCATTTGACCATCATCGTGTTCGATCACCCATTTCCGGCCCAGCAGTTTAACCTTACGATTCGACAAATTCCGAATCGTCAGAAAATAGATAAAAGCATGGGGCGTTTCCACAGGATACCGCTCCGCATCAAATTGATGAACCAACCGGTCCAAAACAACCTCCAACCCCGCCAACTCAATGGGTGGGTCTTTCATGTGCAAATAAGTTTCTTCTGCATTTATCGTGGCAAGGCACGGTTTGAGATTTCACCATCCCGACACCTTTAGTCTAAAATATTGGCAAATTGAAATCTTTATGGCAACCTATCTATTAATGGTAAAAATCGATTCCAGCCGAGGCATCACCTGGATCAGCGTGTGGGTAAATGTGGCTCTCGGCATGGCCAAGTGCCTGGTGGGTTGGCTGGGTCACTCGACCGCTTTGCTGGCAGACGGACTCCATAGTTTGCTTGATCTGGCCACGGATATGGCGGTGATCGCGGGCCTCAAGGTTTCTGCCTTGCCGTCGGATTCCGATCATCTCTATGGGCACCAAAAATTTTCCACCATGGGGACGCTTTTTATCGCCACGGTGCTGGTTTTCTCCAGTATTGGGGTGATATTTTCCAGTATCCTTATTTTATGGGGGGGAGAGCATATGGTTCCTGGAAAACCGGTCTTTTGGGTGGCTTTGGTTTCTTTGTTGATCAAAGAAATTCTCTTTTGGATGACTCGCCGGGTGGCCCGGCATGTTAAATCCAGAATTTTAATGGCCAATGCCTGGCATCATCGCACCGACAGCCTGACTTCCCTGCTCGTGGTTATGGCGATTGGGTCGGTCCTCCTGCTGGGCGCCGAGTGGTCTCTTCTGGATGAGGTGGCGGGAATCGCCCTGGGCGGCTACCTCGGGTTCGAAGGTTTCAAAATGATGCGGCAGGCTTTTAACGACTTGGTCGATGCGGCCCCGGAGGCGGAAATCATCAACGATCTGCGCGAACACATACTGCCCACCTCCGGAGTGGTTGCCTACCATGATTTTCGCGCTCGCCGGACGGGCGATTTCTTCGAGATCGATTTTCATTTGCAGGTCGATCCCTCCCTTTCGGTCAAAGAGGGCCACGATATCGCCAAAAAGGTTAAAACAGACATTCTTTCAACCCACCCTGAAGTGCTGCAAGTCCTCATCCATATGGAACCCGCCATCCAGGAGCACATGCTCGAGCGAGGCATATCGGACAGCAAAACCCCTCAAAATTGATCTTCCCCTTGCGAATTCGGCAAATTCATTGAAAGTGGCTCCAGGATGAAGAAAATTGCCTTGATTTCTGTTTCCAACAAAGAGGGCCTGCTTGATTTTGTCCGCTCGCTGGTCACAGAATTCAAGTTCCGTATTCTTTCGACAGGAGGAACCACCCGGCTCTTGCGTGAAAATTCCCTTCCGGTCACGCAGGTAAGCGATTTCACGGGGGCGCCGGAAATGTTGGGCGGCCGCGTCAAGTCCTTGCATCCCAAGATTTATGCCGGCCTGCTATGCCGCCGGAATGAACCTGCGGACCGGGACGAAATGGTGCGGCATGGTTTCGAGCTTATCGACCTCGTGGCCGTTAATTTTTATCCCTTCGAAGAAGTGGCGGCCAAGGCCGATGCAACGGGCGGTAGCATAACGGAAGCGATCGATATTGGCGGCCCTTGCATGCTCCGGGCGGCGGCCAAGAACCACTCCGGCATTACCGCAATCTGCGATCCCGGCGATTACGGACGGGTCTTGGGTGCTTTGCGGGAAGGCGAAGGCAAATTGACCGCCTTGCGAAGCGATCTCGCCCACAAAGCCTTTCAACGCTGCGCGGCCTACGATTTCGCCATTGCCAGGTATTTCGAGGCTGGACAGGCGGTGCCGGATATGGACGAAATCTCCGGGTTTCCCAAAAGGCTGCAATTAAACTGGGACAAGACCGCGACCCTTCGCTACGGGGAAAACCCTCACCAGGCTGCTTCTCTCTACGGCAATTTTTTTGACAGTTTCGAGCAGCTTCAGGGCAAACCATTGAGCTACAACAATATCCTTGATACATCTGCCGCCGTTTCCCTGATTGGTGAATTCAAAGCGCCCGCGGCGGCCATTTTGAAACATGCCAACCCCTGCGGAGTGGCCGCTGCGGACGATATAAACGAGGCCTGGAAACAGGCCCTGGCGACAGATCGGGAATCCGCCTTTGGCGGTATTCATGTCTTTAACCGGACTGTCGATGGCGACCTTGCTGAGCAAATCAGCGAGATTTTTTGCGAAGTGATTATCGCGCCGGGTTTTCAGCCGCAAGCCCTCGCTATCTTGCAAAAAAGGAAAAATCTCCGCCTCCTGGTCTCGAAGGGGACCCGAGGCCCGGATGAGATGCAAGAGTTCCGGTCGGTCGTAGGGGGAGTCCTGGCGCAGGATGTTGACCGCCGGACCTTTGATCCGGCCAGTGGAAAAACCGTCACCGAAAGGCATCCCAGTGAAGCCGAGTGGGAATCGCTTCTATTTGCCTGGCAGGTGGTTAAGCATGTTAAATCCAATGCCATAGTTTTCGCTTCAGGCGGAAGAACGCTCGGTATCGGGGCCGGCCAGATGTCCCGGCTGGACGCCGCCCGGCTGGCCGCTCGTAAAATGAGAAACCTCAAGCGCGATCCAAAGGGGCCCATCGCCGTCGCCTCGGACGGGTTTTTCCCTTTCCCGGACACCCTCGAAACGGCAGCCAAAGCAGGCACCACAGCCGCCATCCAGCCCGGCGGAAGCCTACGGGACAAAGAGGTCATCGCGGCGGCCAATGCCTTGGGATTGGCCATGGTTTTTACCGGCATTCGTCATTTTCGCCATTAATCGCGCAACCGGAGCAATAAAGCCGGGGTTAAAATACTCTAGACTTGTGCGCTATATGAAGACATTATGGCTACTGCAAAACCCATAAACCACCATCTTTGGAAACAGATATGAAATCAAAAACCCTGACCCATATATTAATTTTGACAGCCATCAGCGGCGCCCTTTTTTGGCAAACATCATGCACAACCGTGCCGGTTTCCGGTAGAACCTCATTCGGCGGCATGGTTTCGGATGCCGAGGTGATCAAAATGAGCGTCGAACAATTTGAGGTCATGAAATCGCAGTTTCCAATCTCCCGGAATTCCAAATACAATGCCATGCTTCAGGAAGTCGGGCAAAACATCGCCAAAGTAGTGGGATACGATATCATCAACCCCGATTGGGAATTTATCGTGTTCCAGGACCCCAATGCGATCAACGCCATGGCCATGGCCGGGGGAAAAGTCGCCATATTCACGGGAATTTTCAAAGTGGTCAAAACAAAAGACGACCTCGCCATCGTCATTGGCCATGAGATCGCCCACGTCAGCGCCAAGCATGTCAACGAACGGCTGTCCAAAGCCATGGTCGGGCAAAGCGTGGGCGCTGGGTTGGGAATCCTCACCGGAGGAGGCGCGACCCTGACCGGTTCGGCCATCATGGCGGCTTATGGATTCGGCAGCCAGCTTGGCGGGCTCGGCTTCAGCCGCCGAATGGAAACGGAAGCGGATGAAATTGGGCTTATCTACACTGCTCGCGCCGGTTATGACCCAAGGGCGGCCATCGATCTTTGGGAACGCATGGGACAAGAAGGTTCCGAAGCGGCCCCTCCCGAGTTTTTCTCGACCCATCCCTCCCACGGCACCCGCACCATGAACATCCACGCCCAACTGCCTAAAGCCCTCCAGGAATACGAACTGGCCAAAAGCGGCGGCATCCAGGAAAACATCATCATCATCGAGTAGCGGTTAAGGTTATAGGATTTCAATTTGCTACTTCCCGGACTTTGTTGATATCATTCGAGTTTGCAACGAATGCGCCGACCTAATAATTGTTTTGAGTAACTAATTATTTTTTCATAAATTGAATAAGATACAATGACCCCACCGAGCCTATCGGAAAAAGAACTGGAAACGCAGATTCTCTCCAAATCACCCGGTTACAGAGCTTACCTGGCGGAGCGTATTCTCTCTAGTCTGGATCCACCGGCACAGAAAAAAATCGACAAACTTTGGTCGATTGAAGCCGAAGAGCGGATTAAAGCATTCGAGCGAGGTGAAATTCAAGCCATCGGGGAAGAGACGGCTTTCGAGCAATTTGAAGAAAGATTGAAGTAATTGAAAATTCGCTTCCTCAGCGTCGCGATGGGAGAAGTCAACGACGCAGTTGCTTATTATGAGGAGGTCGAAAGCGGATTGGGCCCACGGTTCTTGGCAGAAATAAAATCTTGCCTCGAACTCATCCGAAATCACCCACGCGCCTGGGCTCCAATATCGCCTAACGCAAGACGTTGCCGATCCAAATCGTTTCCGGCGGGAATCATTTATCAGATAAGGAATTCGGAAATCCTGGTTATAGCGGTAATGCATTTGTCACGCGAACCAACTTATTGGAAAGACAGATTGTAAGCGAAGAATTATTATGCCGAGGAACTTTTTTCCATTGTTCCATTCCGGATTTGTTCCGCATTTCTCTTGCAGGAGATGGGCGTATTGAATTAATTGCCGTTTATGTTTGATCCTGTTGAGGCGGTTAAGGAACTGGTTCGTTTTCCCAGCGTTTCCACCGATTCGTCCTGTCATGAGGGCATGGAGGGCGTCCGCCGCAGTCTTGGGGCTCTTTTGGGTGGCATGGGTTTTTCCGTCGAGGTGGTGGAAACTCCGCTTCATCCGGTCCTGTTGGCCTCGAGGGGAGGGGAGCTGGATTGGCCGCATGTCATTATATACGGACATTACGATGTGCAGCCGGCCGACCCGTTGGAATTGTGGGAATCTCCCGCCTTTGAGCCGGAAATTCGCGATGGTTTCCTTTTCGGCAGGGGAACGGCGGACAATAAAGGCCCCCTCATGGTGCATGTATCGGCGGTGGCCCGTTTGCTGGAAAAACACCCCGGCGCTCCGCTTCGCATCACATTTCTGATCGAGGGAGAGGAGGAGATCGGGAGTCCCAGCTTCGGCGGTTTTCTGGATCGGTATAAAGACCGGTTGGCGGGCGATTTTGTTTTGCTCTCGGACACCCAAAGCCCCAGCCCGGAGCAAATCACCATAACGACCGGCTTGCGTGGGATTATATGCCTGGATGTCGAGTTGACGGGGCCTAAGATGGACCTGCATTCGGGAGTCCACGGAGGAGTGGTGCTGAACCCGATCCAGGCCCTGTGCGGGCTTTGCCACTCACTCTACACCCCGGATGGGCGTATTAACCTGCCCGGATTTTATGACGACGTTCTTCCGGTTTATGATTGGGAGCGGAAAGAACTCCAGCGGCTCGGTCTGGAGGAGGGCGATTACGCCAATTTTCTCGGTGTGAGCCAGTTTCACACGCCGGAGGATGCCTCGCCCTTTGCCGCTATCCGTTTTCACCCCTCCCTGGATTTCAACGGCATCGGGGGCGGGTATCAAGGGGAAGGCTCCAAAACCGTTATCCCGAGCAAAGCCTTTGTTAAAATAAGCTGTCGCCTGGTTCCCGACCAGGATCCGGTTAAAATCCAAAAACTTTTCATCGAAACGCTGCAAAAAAGATGTCCTCCGCAAGTCTCCCTCAAAATCAATCCAGGACACTGTGGAGCGCCTTACCTGGTGGCGCCGCCGGGAAAACCCAACACCCCGATTGACCAATCGCCCATCTTGGCCAAGGCATTCGCCGCAGCCGATCAGGCCATTGCGGAAGTTTTTGGAAAACGGCCTTTGTACCTGAGAGAAGGCGGCAGCATTCCCATCATCGCCGATTTGAAAAATGTCTTGGGCCTAGATTCCATCATGCTCGGCATGTTTACCCCGGAAAGCAATTTACATGCCCCCAATGAGAACCTCCACCTGGGGATGTTCCACAACGGAATCTCCGCATCCGAGAAACTCCTGGCCACTTTAGCCGGGCTTTAGCGCCATCGGAAAACCGGCCCAGCGGGGGGAACATTTATTCCGTTGAATCAGTTGGCAGTTTTTTAAGGGTTTTATTGAGAAGATTCTCGATAGCCTTTCGATTCGTCCAATCTGCCGGGGCAATACTCAATGCCATTTTGAAATCTTCCACCGCCCCTTGCGGATCCTCCTGCCGGAGGCGGGCGTTTCCCCGATTCCCATAGGCGTTGGCATAATCGGGTTTGAGACTTATGGCCCTATCGTAATCGGCGATTGCCTTTTCCGTTTCCCGCTGGATTAAACGAAGATTGCCCCGATTGTAGTAGGATTTGGCGTAGGACGGGTTCAATTCCACCGCCTTGTTGAAATCTACCATGGCCCCCTTGAGGTCTTGCCTGACTTGCCGGAGAGTCCCGCGGTTAATATAAGCTGAAATAAATTTCGCATTCAACTCGATAGCCCGATTGTAATCTGCCATCGCCCCATCCGATTCATCCATTTTAAGGCTCAGTAATCCGCGCAGATTGTAACTTTGGGAATTTAACGGAAAATTCTTTATAACCTCTGAGTAGTCGCTCAAGGCGTATTTAAGTTTTCCGGTTTTTTCAAAAAACTGGCCTCTTCGCAAGAGGGCGTCGCCTTTCCCTGGTTGTATTTGGATCAATCGATTGTAGTCCTCCAGAGCCGCCTTGTGCCGCCCCATTTCCCCCAAAAGATTCCCGCGGCTGAGGATCGCAGCCGAATAACCAGGTTTTAGCTTGATAGCCGAGTTATAATCCCGCAAAGCCTCCTTTTGATGGCCCATTGATTCATGCAGGCCTCCCCGGTTGTAAAATGAATCCTGATACTTTGGATTAATTTTCACAGCCATATCGAGATCGGCGAACGCCCCCGGTGTATCGCCCAGTTTTTTTCGCAACAAACCCCGGTTCACATAAGCGAAATAAAAGCCGTTTTTCAGGCTTATGGCCCTGGAATAATCCTCCAAAGCGCCATCCGGGTCTCCCAATGTCTGTCGAATGTTCCCCCGGTTATTGTAGGCGGAAAGAAAATCCGGTTTCAACTCGATGGCTTTGTTGTAATCGGTTAATGCGTTTTTGGTATTGCCCTTTTTTTCCCAAACTCCGCCCCGTCCGTAATAGGCGTCGGCGAAATCGGGATTCAGCCGGATCGCCACATCGTAGTCCGCCATGGCCGCGTCCAGTTGGCCGCTGGCGGTATAAGCGGGTGCCCGGTTGTCGTAGGCGATATAGTTTTCCGGGTTGATTTTGAGGGCATGGTTCCACAGCGAAAGACGATCCTTCCAGACGCGGGTCTGGAGGTTTGTCAGGACGGCTAAAATCACAAGAACGGCAGCGGCGGCGGCAAACCCCGCCCGCCATCTTCCCCGCGCGCATAAAAAATAGAGACCGGCCGCCGCCAGGACCGAAAAGGGGAGGCAGGATAAATACGAATAGCGGTCGGCGGCTATTTGATTGCCACTCTGGGCCAAACCCAGCACTGGAGAAATGATTGCGGCATAGCACAGCCAGGCCGTAATTCCCCAAGGCCAGCGCCGCCACTTCAGAATAAGCCCAATGGTCAAGGCGGGCGTTAAGAAAACGGTCAATAGGTATTTGAAGACAAAGGGGTTGAAATCGTGAGGCAGTATATAGAGAGGGGACAGGCCGAAGGGGAACAGCGTTTTAAAAGGATAAAAACAAAGCCCGTAGGCCGCCTGGATGCACCGGTCCATCAACCCATGCCCTGCCGTCCTGATGGACCACTCCTCCTGCGCGATGACGGCCACAAAGGCAAAACCCGCCGCCATCACAATGTAGGGAATTTTTTCCCAAAGCAGCTTCAGGACCGAGCGAATCCAGCCTTTTTCGGCGTCAAATCTGCGGAGCGGATAAACATCCAGAATCAAAAGGATAGCCGGCAGCGTGATGCCCCATGGTTTGGACATGAGGGAGCCGAGAAAAAAAATGAGGGCCCAGGCCGCCATTTTGGTGGATCGACTACCGTCCTTTCGGAATATTTTCAGGTAGCAGATCAAGGTCAGCAGATAAAAAAATCCCGAAACCACGTCCCGCCTTTCCGTGATCCAGGCCACCGACTCGACCCTAAGCGGATGCAGGCCAAAAAAAAGTGCGCCGGCCGCACAAGAAAGCTTAAATTTCAGGTCGAGGCCCGGGGCTTGCCAATCGGGCTTTAATTGCAAAAAAGCTATGGCCAGAAAATAAAGAAGGACGGTATTGGCGGCGTGAAAAACAATGTTGCCCAAATGGTAGCCGAACGGGTCCATTCCCCACAATTGATAGTCTAGAACATGAGTCAGCCAGATCAGCGGCTGGTAATGACCGGGAAATGTGGTGGTGAAAATCCACTTCAAATGGGTGAGGCTATAACCCTGGTAGCGGTAATTATCGACATAGTTGCCCGTGTCATCCCAAATCCAGCCATTCTCCAGTGCCGGGTAAAATGCCCCAAACACGGCCAAAACCAATAATACGGAGATCCATGCTCCCTCCCAGCCATGCTTCGATGCAGGATTGGCCCCGGCCACGGAAATCTGGGGGGTTTCCGGTTCCTCGATTTCCGGCCTTTCCTCCGGGTCGGGTGGGGCAATTTTCGCGCTTTCAACAAAGATTTTGCGCCTTTTGATCCTTGGTTTTCGTTTCATGAACGAGCCGGCTTGTTAGAATATTTTATTATCCAAGCCGAAATAATAGACCCGCTCGCCGCTGAATTTCTCTTTTTCGGAATCCCAGGGAAACAGGATGAGAACCTCAAATTCGACCGCTTCGCCGGTGGGGGCAAAACCGTGCCAATCTTCTATATGAGTCCCGGTCACATGGGCCTCCTCGAACACTCCCTGCGGCCCGATGACGATTTCCCGCAAATCGAAATGAACATCCGGAAAGGCCGTCAGCAACTCGTTGTAAAATCGGGTGGCACCCTCATGCCCCTCCCACCTCAGGCTCTTTTGCGGCATCTCATAAACACAGTCATCCGTCAAGGTGGCCATGAGTCCTGGAATATCACGGCTATCCTCGGCAATGGAGTGGGCCGTCCACAATTTACGAATCTTTTCATGCTCCTCCGCGTCTGGTCTGCGGCGAATCGAACGGAGTATTTTTCTATGGGGAATCATGAGAATACAGGATGCATCCTGTTTCAAGCTTCAGGATTTGATCGAAATGGGAAGGTTGCGGTTTTCGATTTCCATCATAATTCGGCTAATAAATTCCTCCACCGGGTGGGAGCCCTCATTTTCCTTGTTGACGCGGGATCGCACCGAGACCGCGCCTTCTTCGGCTTCTTTGGCGCCGATTATGAGCATGTAGGGGACTTTGTCGGTTTCCGAGCGCCGGATTTTGGCCCCCAGTTTGTCCGATTGGGAATCAACGGTGGCCCTGATTCCTTTTTCGAAAAGACGATCGAATATATTTTTGGCGAACTCGTTTTGATGGTCCGTAATGGGTAATAAACGCACCTGCTCGGGCGCCAGCCAGGTGGGAAAATTGCCCGCGAAATGCTCGATCAAAACGCCGCAAAAACGCTCCATGGAACCAAAGGGCGCGCGGTGGATGAGGACCGGACGATGCGGCTTGTTGTCGGCCCCGATGTATTGCAGGTCGAAACGCTCCGGCAGGTTATAATCGACCTGCACGGTGCCCAATTGCCACTCGCGGCCAATCACATCGCGCACCACGAAATCGATTTTGGGGCCGTAAAAGGCGGCTTCACCGATTTCCTTGGTGAATGGCACACCCATGCTTTCGGCCACTTCCAGCAATATGCTTTCAGCTTTGGCCCAGTTTTGGGGTTTGCCCGCGTATTTATCGGAGTCCGCATCGCGCAGCCCCACCCGCACCCGGTAATCCGACATGCCCAAAGTGCCCAAAATTACTTTTACCAAATAGAGGCAGCCCTTGATCTCGTCCTCGACCTGTTCTTCGGTGCAAAAGAGGTGGGCATCGTCCTGGGTGAAACCCCGCACGCGGGTCATGCCGGTCAACTCGCCCGATTGCTCCCAGCGATAGACGGTGCCGAACTCGGCCAGGCGCACCGGCAGGTCGCGGTAGGAATGCGGCTGAGAGGCGAATAGCTTGATGTGCATGGGGCAGTTCATCGGTTTGAGTAAATAACCGTCGATCTCGCCCGTTTCGATTTTGTTGGACAACTCGGCGCAGGAGCAGCCCTCCTCCGCCAGGTGGCTCAATTCCGCCCGATGGACAATGGGAGGGTATTGAGAATCGCTGTAATAGGGGAAATGGCCCGAGGTGCGGAAAAGCCCCAGTTTGCCGATGTGGGGCGTAAAAACCTGTTTATAGCCCTGTTTGCGAAGTTCCCCGGCGATGAATATTTGCAACTGCTCGCGGATGATGGCCCCGGCGGGGGCCCATAAAACGAGCCCTTGGCCGACATCGTCGTCGATATGGAAAAGCCGCTGGTCTTTGCCGATTTTCCGATGATCGCGTTTTTTCGCCTCCTCCAGTTGATGAAGGTAAATCCTGAGCTCCTTCTTATCGGGAAAGGCGGTGCCGTAGATGCGCTGCAATTGCTTGTTTTTCTCGCTCCCCCGATGGTAGGCCCCGGCGATGTTGAGCAGTTTGAAAGCCCTCACTTTGCCTGTATCTTTCACATGCGTGCCGGCGCAAAGATCGGTAAATTCTCCGTTGCGATAATAGGTGATAGCCTCCCCGTCCGGGATGTCCGCCAACCGCCCGATCTTGTAATATTGCACGGTTTTCCGGAAAAAATTCTCCGCTTCGTCGCGGGTGACTTCGATCCTCTCGAACGGCTGCCGCTCCTTGACCACGTTTTTCATTTCCGCCTCAATTCCTTTGAGGTCCTCGGCGGTGAATTTATGGTCCAGATCGAAATCGTAATAAAAACCCGTGCCGGTGGGCGGCCCGATGTCGAGCTTGGCCTCCGGGTAGAGCCGGAGGACCGCGGTGGCCATTATATGAGCCGCCGAATGACGAATCTCTTGCAGGGGAGACATTTCTTTCATGACTTTGCTATGGTGTGGAATTTGTTAGAATTTGGAAATAAAAAAGCCCAGGGCAATTTTGATGCGCTGGGCTCGTTGGATGTGATGGCTATGCCGATGCCTTAATCAATCACAGTCGAAAGACCCCGCCCTCGAAGTGGCAGTTCGCGTTGTCGTCGTCTGTGTGATGATGGACATGAATCGGTTGGCAGGATTGTTGTATCGGTGGGAAAGTCAAGATGTATCGTCAGGGCCGGGAAACGAAATAAATTAAAGCGCCTCCAGTTCGTAGCCGTCGCGGGTGTCTTTGATGGACCAGCCTTGGGCCTTAACCTGTTCGCGCAAGGCGTCCGCCCGGGCCCAGTCTTTTTCGGTTTTGGCCTTCCAGCGCAGTTCCGCCAGTTCCTTGATTTCAGTTGGTGCCTTGGTTTCTTTCGGTTTCTCGGTAAAGAGCTTCAATCCCAGCGCATATAACAATGCCTGTATCTCCCGCAGGGTCATCCCGGCTTGTTCTCTGCTAAGGCCCGCATGACCGGTCTCTTTTAAACGGCTGAACATGGCCCCGGTGGCCTCGGGCACATTGAGGTCTTCCTCCAGCGCTTTCCACGATTCGGAGAAACCTCCTTCGGTCAGGGCGGAAAAGTCCATCGGCAATTTTTCAAAGTCCTGCTCCTGACGGCCGGTGATTGCGAGCAGGCGGGTGACCGATTTTTCCATCTTTTGGAGGGCACTCTGGGCGGCGTGGAGGCCATTTTTGGTAAAGTTCAACTGCTGGCGGTAGTGGGCCGAAATCAAGGCATAGCGAATCACCATGGGGGACCAGCCTTCTTCCAGCAAATCGCGCAATGTAAAAAAATTGCCCTCGCTTTTGGACATTTTTTTGCCGTCAACGAGCAAATGGACGGCGTGAAACCAATGCCGGGCAAAAGGTTTTCCCGTGGCCGCCTCGCTCTGGGCGATTTCATTTTCGTGGTGGGGGAAGCAGAGGTCTTCACCCCCCGAGTGCAGGTCGAATGGCTGCCCCAGGTATTTCACGCTCATGGCCGAGCACTCCAGGTGCCAACCGGGCCTTCCCTGTCCCCAGGGGCTTTCCCAAAAATTATCGCCATCTTCCGGCTTGCGGCTTTTCCAGAGGGCGAAATCGGCCGCCGAGTCCCGGTCGTATTCATCAGCCAGGTTTTGCCCGCCTCCACTGGTCGAGGCCTGGGTGCGCAATTCCCTTTGATCGAGCCGGGAAAGTTTGCCGTAGCTGGGAAAGGTTTCGACCTTGAAATAAACCGAGCCATCGGGCCCCTGGTAGGCGTGTCCTTTGTCCATCAGTTGTTCCACCAGCTTTATTTGCTCCTCGATATGCTGGGTCGCTTTGGGCTCTTCGTCGGGAGTAACCATATTGAGCGTCTGGCAATCTTCGTGAAAATAATCCGTCCATTTCTCCGTAAATACCTCCAGTGAGAGCCCTTCTTCCCGGCTTTGGCCAATCGTCTTGTCGTCCACATCGGTAATGTTGCGAATATAGAGGGGCTCCAAACCGGCCACTTCCAGCATCCGGCGGAGGATGTCGATGATTAGAAAGGTGCGGAGATTACCGATATGGGCCGGCCCGTAAACGGTGGGGCCGCAGCAATAGACGCGGTATCTTTTCCCATCCTCGGCCCGGAGGTTCTTGATCTCGCGGGTCATGGTATCGTAGAGGCGCATTTGCAGGAAAATTTGTAGGGAACTGTGGTTAGCCAAGTGTTGAGGGCAACAATAAAGGGGCTTGATTCAATCAATTTTCGCGCAATCTTTCTAGTATGGAAAAATCATCCCGCATGATTCTGACGCGCCGGCCCCGCAGATTGCGCCGGACCGCCGCCATCCGCGCCCTCGTCGAGGAGACGCGAGTTGGCGTGAGCGATTTGATTATGCCCTTGTTTGTCATCGATGGGCAGGGGCCTCCCCAGGATATAGCCTCCATGCCCGGCCAGCAGAGGCTGACTCTCGATCACCTTTTAAGGGAATGCGAATCCCTGGCCGCTAACGGCATTCCGGCGGTAGCGCTTTTTCCGGCCCTGGAACCTTCCTTGAAGGACGAGGTGGGCAGCGGCGCGCTCGATGAAAACACCCTCGTGCTGCGTGCGGTTAAAACGATCAAGAAAAACATCCCGCAACTCGCCGTCATCACGGACATCGCTCTCGACCCCTACACCTCCCACGGGCACGACGGGGTTCTCAACGAGGACAAAACCGATGTGGATAACGACCGCACGGTGGTCGTCCTCAACCGAATGGCCGTGCTCAACGCCGAGGCGGGCGTGGATTTCGTGGCCCCCTCCGATATGATGGATGGCCGCATCGGGGCGATTCGCCAAAGCCTGGACGAGGAGGGCTTTGAAAATACCGGCATCATGGCCTATTCGGCCAAATTCGCCTCCGCCTACTACGGGCCCTTTCGCGAAGCCGTGGGCAGCGCTACGGCGGCCGGCACAAAGCTTTTGGGCAAACAAACCTACCAGCTCAATCCCGCCAACCGCCGGGAGGCTCAAGTGGAAACGCTTCTCGATGAACAGGAAGGGGCCGACATCCTAATGGTCAAACCGGCCGGGCCCTACCTCGACATCATCCGCGATTTGCGGGACTCGACCGACTTGCCAGTGGCGGCCTACCAGGTCTCCGGCGAATATGCCCAAATCCACGCCGCCGCCCGCTTGGGCTGGCTCGACCTCGAAAAAATCCGCCATGAATCCCTCCTCTCCATCAAACGGGCCGGGGCCGACATGATCCTCACCTATTTCGCCCGCCAGATTGCCCAAAACCTGGCTCATTAAGCGGCTTTCCGGCCGGACGCTTATCCCTCGAAATTTCTCAAATAGGCCAAAAGCCTTTCGCAAAGCAAATCGATAAACCCCTCGCCGTCAGCATCGGCGGCCGCCTCGATATTGGGTTCCTGGCGTTTTTTGCTGCCGTAGCGGAAATCGCAGAGGGTCATCCCTTGGGTCAACTGGCCCTGCGTTTCCACCACGCAATGGACCGGTTCGAACCGCAATAGCTCCGGGGCGATGAGCGAGGCCACCGCCAGGGGGTCGTGCAAAAAACTGCCTTCCACCCCCAATGCCAACTGGCTGGCCCGGAAATGAAACCGCAGCAGCCGCCGGAAAAAATCCGCCTGGGGCGAGCGCAACGAGTCGAACATGGCGAGACGGTCCGGAGGAAAAAGAGCTTTTAAGGTGGCGTCCAGCGGGACCAACCGCAGGGACAGCCCGCTTGAGAAAACTTCCGCCGCCGCTTCCGGGTCTTTGTAAATGTTGAATTCGGCCGCCGGGGTGACGTTGCCGCTCCGTTTGACCGCCCCGCCCATGATGACGAGTTGGGCGATGTCCTTTTTGCAATCAGGAAACTCCCGCAAAAGGGCGGCCACATTGGTCAATGGCCCCACCGCCACCAGCACAAGCCGCCCGGAGTGCTCGCGAGCCAATCGGGCCAATAGTTCAACCGACGGCATTTTCTCCGGCTCGCCCGTCAGGGGCAGGCCCGTTTCCCCCATGCCGTCCGCCCCGTGAATATGAGCTGCTGCCGGAGCATCCTCCTCATCACCCCAACCAAAACCGACCGGCAAATCTTCCCGCCCGAATAATTGCAGCAGCCGGTGAGCATTCTCGAAAGCGCCCTGCCGCCCGACATTCCCACCCGTGGTGGAAATCCCCACCAGATGCATCTCCCCCGGCGAAGCCAAAGCCAGCATCAAAGCCACCGCATCATCAATCCCCGGATCAGTATCCAAAACCACCGGCACCGGCAGCCTGATATTGCCGCCACCATCATTCACCACGCTCCTCCATTTCCTTCAGCAATGCTTCCAAATTCCTACGAACTCCTTCTTTTTTTGGGTGCTCATAATTCAGGTTCTCAAGAATCTCCAATGAACGCCTCATAAGAGGTTCGGCCTTATCGAGGCGGTTGGTGTCCTGCAGCAGTCCGGCCAGGTTATTGAGGCGTATGGCGACATTGAGGTGGTCGGGGCCGAAGGAATCCTCATCGATTTTAAGGGCGCGCCGCATGAGGGGCTCGGCCTTCTCGAGGCGGTTGGTGGCCTTCAGCAGTTGAGCCAAGTTGTTGAGGCATATGGCGACATTGGGATGATCGGGACCGAAAGTATCCTCGTCGATTTTGAGTGCGCGGCGTATGAGGGGCTCGGCCATATCAAGGCGGTTGGTGTCCTGCAGCAGACCGGCCAGGTTGTTGAGGCGTATGGCGACATTGGGGTGGTCGGGACCGAAAGAAGTCTCTTCAATTTTGAGGGCACGGAGCATGAGGGGCTCGGCCATATCAAGGCGGTTGGTATCCTGCAACAGTCTGGCTAGGTTGTTGAGGCGGATGGCGACTTTGGGGTGATTGGAGCCGAAAGATGCCTCGTCGATTTTGAGGGCGCGCCGCATGAGGGGCTCGGCCTGATCGAGGCGGTTGGTGGCTTGAAGCAGTTGGGCCAGGTTGTTGAGGTTGATGGCGACATTGGGATGATCGGAACCGTAAGATACCTCAAAAATCTCAAGTGCGCGCCGCATGAGTGACTCGGCCTCATCTAGGCGGTTGGTGTCCTGCAGCAGTGAGGCCAGGTTGTTGAGGTCTCTGGCGACATTGGGGCGGTCGAGGCCGAAAGAATCCCCGTCGATTTTGAGAGCGCGTCGCATGAGAGGCTCGGCCTCATCGAAGCGATTGGTATTCTGCAGCAGTTGGGCCAGATTGTTGAGAGTTATGGCAACATCGGGGTGGTTGGGACCGTAAGAATCCTCGTCGATTTTTAAAGCGCGTCGCATGAACGGTTCGGCTTCCTGATATTGAGCCTGTGTGTGTAGTGCAATAAAAAGGCCATTGAGAATACTTGAATTATTCGGGTGGGCTTCCAACAGGCTTCGATAAACTGACTCCGCCTCTTTGTATTTAGCCTCCCGCAACAAAACGCCCGCATAAGGAAGCTGTGTTTTCAACCGCCGTTCCAACTCTCGATTGTATTTCTCTTTCGCATCCCGCTCCGTTTGCTTCAATTCAGCGATGCGCGCCTCAAATTCCGCACGCTCCTCCTCGGACAGCTGATTATTAGCCTCCTGAACCGCCTCCACCAGCGGCTGCGATTTAATGATTTCCTCCTGTATTACATCATTTCTTTCTGACAGCACTTTCAGTTTCAGATTCAAAGACTCAATTCTTTTTCTATACGGTGCTCTGTTTGAGTTCCACCAGTATAGAACAAGAATAAATAACACAAAACCACTAGCTGGAGGCTGTCCCAAAAATATAAAGATTTTGTAGTCAACTGGATGACGTTTATAAAAATAGCCGGAAAGAGCATTTTTTTGCTCGATCCGGCTAAAAAAGGGTTCTATAATTGCGTTAGCGAAAATCAATATAGCCCTTTCTACGAAAAATATAGCCATCCAATGCCTCCTGCGTCCAGCTTTAACTGTGGTCGACCGTTGCCTCGATTACGATAACTTTCGCGCCACCATCGAGCGTATCGACCGGCTGCTGATCGATTCGGAGGTGGAATCGCAGGGCGTTGATCTGGCCTTGGAAAGAGGCCAGCCAATGAGTGTAAAGGCCCGGCAAAAGCGGGCTAATTTTGCCCTCAAGGCGTTGCGTATGGAAACGCTGCGTTATCTGCTCGGTGGGATTTCGTTTCGGCATTTGTCGAGGGCTCTGGGCAGCAGCGATCTGTTGGCTGACTTTTGTCGTGTCCGCCATATCGACGGCATAAGGGGCATCTCCAAGAGCATCCTGGAACGGGCCTCGAAGTTTTTCAGCGAAGAGCAGTTGAGGGCCTTGCACCGGACCTTGACTGAGGTTGTGGGCGATGCCGATCTGGCCCGGCAGGTGGTGGGATTGGACAAGCCGATAGACACCACCATTTGCCTGATCGACGGCACCTGTTTGGAGGTCAACATTCATTGGCCGACGGACTGGGTGCTGCTCAAAGCGATCCGGCTGATCCGTGAGAAGGCCGGTTTGCGCCATCGCATGCCGATCGAACCGGAGCCCTTGGCTCGGCAGATGAATCGGCTGTGCATACAGATGACCCACAGCCGGCGGCGAAAGGACAGCGCGCGGCAACGCAAGGGTATCTTGAGGCAGATGAAAAAGCTGCTCAAACGGATCGGGGAGCATGCCCGCAGTCACCGGGAATTATTGCAAGCCTGCTGGGAGCAAAGCGATTACAGCGAAAAACAAGTCCAACAGATCCTTACCCGGATGGAGCGCATGAGCGAGCTAATCCCGGTGGTCATCAAGCAAGCGCACGAGCGAATCATTGGCGGCCGCCAGGTGAAAAACGCAGAGAAAGTTTTGAGTGTTTACGAACCCGATGCGCAGGTGATTGTGCGAGGCAAAGCGGGCCAAGAGGTTGAGTTTGGCAACACCCTGTTTTTGGGTGAAAGCGTTGAAGGATACCTGCTGGACTGGAAACTCTACGGCAGCCGGACGCCAAGCGAAAATGAACAAATGCAAGAGAGTTTGCAAAGACAGAACCGCTTCAACCTAGCCGAACCCATAGCGGCCATGTGCGCGGACCGGGGATTCGCCTCCCAGCGGGCCCGCCGGCAGTTAGCCCAGGAGGGCATCTACGATGCGCTCTGTCCACGCGATCCGAAGCAGTTGAAAAAACGGATGGAGGAACCACACTTCAGGCAATTGCAAAAGCGCCGGGCCAGCACCGAAGGGCGGATCGGGGTATTGAAGAATCGCTGGCAGGCCGGGCGATTGCGCAGCAAAGGCTTTGCCAACCGCTCGATCAGCGTAGCCTGGTCGGTCCTCTCGCACAATCTATGGAAAGTGGCCAAGATGCTGGCCCAGCAAGATGAACTAAAAACCAAAGCGGCGGCCTAAATAAAGAGCGGAAAAGCAAGGACAATACTTTTTCACAGGCCTACTGTCGGCCCATACAAAGAAAACCAGGCAAACGGACCCCAAAACCAGAATCCTAACGTCATAGGAGAGCAAAGTCACCCCCTCCCAAAAGAAAATACCACTAAAATGAACACTCTTCAAAATCCCCTCGCAAAAATCACCCTTTTGGGACAGCCTCTAGCTAGCCTTTGGTCCGTTTGTCTCAGCTGTGACATGTCTCGTGATGAAATCAATTGATCAGGTAGTAACCCAACTATAATTTCGTTATTATAGAATTATTGCAGGAGTATTAATTGCAACAGTTTTCTTTTTCGATAATTTATATATTCAATAGCATTCTGGTCTTTAGATTAAAATTTGGAACTTATGGGTTTTTAGGCGCGTGGAATTGTCTTGAGGAGGGGGCGGTTATTTTATTTATGCTGGGGTTGTGCAATCGGATATTTCTAAGGATAAAACACGCGAGGGCGGGGCTGGGGAGGCCGGGGCCAAGGCGCCGTTGGGCTTGATGGGTTTGGGCAATTTGTATCGCAAACGTGAGCTTTTGTGGCAGTTCACGATCCGCAATGTCAATTTGCGGCACAAGGGGAGTTATCTGGGGATTTTTTGGTCGGTCCTCAATCCGCTCCTGATGCTGGGTTTGTACACCTTCGTTTTCGGGATTATTTTCGGGGGGCGCTTCAAGCATGTGGAAGGGTCCACCTCGCTCGATTTCGCGCTCGGTATTTTTATCGGGCTGACCATTTTCGGGCTCATTTCGGAAACCCTTTTCATGGCCCCGCATTCCATCCTGGGGAACCCGAATTTTATCAAAAAAATCGTTTTTCCGCTGGAAATCCTTCCCGCCGCCTCGGTCCTGGCTTCGGTTTATCATTTTTTTATCAGCCTGCTGCTTTGCCTCATCGGAATCGTCATTTGGGGGCCGGGGCTGGACTGGCATTGCCTGTGGTTCCCGGTCATCATTTTCCCGCTTATGTTAATCAGCCTCGGGCTGTCCTGGATGATTTCCGCCCTGGGGGTGTTTTTCCGCGACCTCATCCCGCTGACCCAGTTCGTGAGCACGGTTTTGTTCTACATGAGCGGGATCTTTTTTTCCGCCTCCATGGTGCCGGAGGGCATCTGGCCGCTCCTGCGCATCAACCCGCTGATTCACGCCATCGGCCTGGGGCGCGACGTTTTATTGTGGAAACAAACCCCGGAATTCGGGCCGCTCCTTTACATTTACTTGGCCGGGTTCGCCATCCTGTTTCTGGGCAACCGCATTTTTACCCGGCTCAAGCCAGGTTTCGCCGACGTTGTTTAAGCAGTGATACAGGTGTCAGGTTTCGGGTGTCAGGATGTGTTGATTGCTGAAACCGCCGCTGGGGGCCTGATTTATATTAATTTTTGCGGGGCGGACGCGCGCCCGGGGGCGGTCCGGGAGGCGGGGCGGATGGCGGGCGGCTTGCCGGCGGTCCATTAATGCCGGAGGGCAACCCCCCTGTTTCAGTATTTGACGCATTGAACAAGCTGTTATTGCCCCTGCCCATACCTTGCCGCGCGCTTGAACCACCGAGGGAGGAAATTGCCGTTTTGCGAGCCAGGGCCCGCCGTTCAGCAATGGAAGTTGGCAGGGGGGGCGGTTTAAAATTAGGCGGCGGAGTGGATGGGCCGGCGGTGGGCGGGGCGGTGGGCGGATTTTTGGGCAGTTTGGGATTCACCTTGCGCCTCACCGGGACTCTTCGCTTGGGCTGCTGGATTTTTTTAGCCAGAATTACAGGGATTGATGTGTCAGACCTTTTTCTGAGGGTAAGTTCTTGCGGCGTATTTTGGAAGTCGAATGAGACCGTATTGGTATCGGGGTCGAAATGGGAGACCTGGTAGCTGCTGGAGGAATCGTTCAGGCTCACCCATTCGCTTTGATTGGTCGATTTGTTGAGGATGGAGAACATCCAGCTATCGCCGATTTGATAAAACCCCTGAAACTCGAATTGCGGTCTTTGACTGCTTCGGACAGTCTTTGTTTTCGGCCCCGCCTTGTTTTTGGGATTAAAACCGGAGGGCACGAAGGGAGAATTTTCATCCAGGCTGCCCGAGTCCTGGCCGAATGAAATGCCCGCAGCCATCAGTAATACGGGAAAAACCAAAACTATGCCTAAATGGATCATAAATGAATCAAAATTCTCGGATTATTCCTCTTTAACCCTAGCCTAAAAAACCGGAAAATCAACGTATTTATTCCAATACCATCCCATAGGGGCGAGGCAAGCTTCGTAACCCATTGATAATCAATGTGAGTTTTTGACTTTTGGGGGAATCGAATTTTTGAAATTTTATCACATGTTTCTCTTTTATTGCTTTTGCCACCTTGTGCTGTCCCATAGGTTTTCAACCAAACCCAGGGAAATAAGCCTGCTGGGGAGTCGCTCGCATTCTAAAGCGTCCACCGGCTGTCCCATAGAAATCGAGCAAGTCCCGCAGGTTAAAGCGATCCCAAAGCACGCCTCTGACAAGTGTGAACAGGCGGACAAAACTATGCTCCCAGCGGCTCAACCAGGCCTGGAAGCGGAGCAGCACATAGAGCAGCAAAGCGCTCCAAATCTGCCAGCGCACGGCATTGGCGCTATGGCCGAGGAAATCGCACAAGTTGAGCGTTTGTTTGATCTGGCGGAAGAAGGTTTCAATGGACCAGCGGCAGCGATACAGTTCGCTGATCGTATGGGGCGACCACTGCAAATTATTAGTCAAAAATTCCATCACTCGCCACTGGCCATCAATCTCCACCCATGCCGTTACCCGGCGCATCGGTTGAGGGTAATCCTGACGGGATTTTTTGTTCTTAAGGACCACCAGATCATCGCGCAAAATATTGCCCTTGGGCTTCTTGAGCAGCCTCTTGACACAGCGTAAGGCCATGTTCTCTTTGGCCCGGGTGACAAAGTAAATGCCCCTCGATGACAAGTCAAAGAGGTGGGTCAAATCGATGTAGGCCTTGTCAAACAATACGATTTCACCGGCTTTGAGGGCGGCGCACATTTCACGGGCTCGTTTGGCGTCATTGTCCCTGGCCGTGTCGATGATGGCAAACCGGGGCAGAAAACTTTTCAAATCCAGGCGCAAGTGACATTTGGCGGCCGCCTTTCGTCGACGATGTTTAGCCCAATCCATGCAGTTGGCGACCAAACCGATAGTGGACGAATCGACGATGTTGATAACACGTTTGAAACGTCGGGGAAACCCCTTGAAATTACCACCCGCAAACCCCGGAGACAACGACTGCAAGTGCTTGAGCACCGACCAAAACAGTTCTCCCGCCATACTGGCATCGCGATGCTTGTTGGCGTAGGAAAGCCCGTTGCGGCTGGGAACGCTGGCCCCCCGGATACTGGCCAGCAACCCTCTGTGATGAGCGAGTCCGTCACAGACATCATTAAGCCCAATAGCATGAGTGATCTGAGCATGGAGCAAACTAACGACATGGCTCCATGGACTGAAACTGCGAGCTTTCTTATCGACACCATACTGGCGGGCCAACTTGGCCACCAGATGTCCCGGAATAAAATTGCAAAGCTGCTGCAGAACGCACACTTTACACTTGGCTGGATTTGCTTTTTGTTTTTTCATAGTAACCTGCTTCTAGTGAAACAGGCGAACAAGAGCAATTCCAGCCGTTTTGCGTTATTTCCTATGGGATGCTAATGTATTTATTCTAAACCGCATCCGCATAGCGCCCTGACCGCTGACCGCGCAGGATGCCCAATGTTCCGCCTTTCACTTTTTCCCGCGCCATAGGCTGAAGGGCAATCGGGTGGCGCGTTTCTCTTTCCGCCTTTTTTCTTTGAACCAAAGCGAGTCGAGAGACGGATCGGTCCAGGTATTTTCCGGGCCGTTGGCTTTTCGTAATTTATCCAACTCCGCCCCAAACTCACGGTGCAGCCGGGGTTGGCCGGAGATTTCATTTTCTTCCTCGGATGATGGCGGGGGCGCATCTATGCGGGCCAGAGGCTCCGGCAGGCTCACGCCGACGGCTCCGGTTTCAATCATTGCCGGCCACAAATCCTGTATTCCGGCCATCTTTTGCCTGCGGGACAATCCATTGAGGACTTCAGCCGTGCGGGCTAAAACAGCGGGGCCAATCCTGTTTTTGACCAGAAAATAGGGCAGGTCGATATTCCAGGCCGGTTTAATACTACCGCGTTCTTTGCCGGTAAAATACCATGAATAAACGAAGCCAACATTTGGCAGCCTCTTGAGGGCCTCGACCCCCTTGCGGAGAAAAGACGGTTCCAGTTGGGCTCCCGGTTCCAGAAAAAGGATATACTCGCCCCGGGCTTTCTTGATATCCTGCTTCCAGCTTTCCGCGCCGCCATTTTCGATGACCAGGATTTCCACGGTTTCATAATCGGATTTGCGAACGCAATCCATCGCTCTTTCCAAATGACGTTCAGGGGTGGTTTTCTCCATCGCGACCGTAACCAGGCCGGGACTCAAAGGCGTTGATGATTCATGGAACGTTTCCGGCGGGTTTTCCGCTCTGGAGTAAACCGTGGGCATGGTGTTGCCGAGTTGGAAGTTTTCGATTATTTTTTGCATGTGCTCGATCCTTTGTTCGGCTATTTTTGGCGGGTGACAAAAAGCCAGAATCCGCTCGCGAGCCGATTGGCCCATATTTAAGCGTTCTTGCGGGCTAAGGTTCAGGGCGGCACGCAGTTTTTGCTCAAATTCTCCCTCCTTATCCCAATTGAAAAGGAAACCGTGACGGCCATTTTCGGCGATCATTTCAGCCTGACCGCCATTTTCGGAAGCGACCACGACTTTGCCCAACGACATGGCCTCCATACAGGTGTGCGGAAAATTCTCCCATAAACTTGGGATGACCACGACGGCCGAATTGCGCATTTCCTCAAGAATCGATTTGTGGGTTTTTTCTCCAGCCAGGAGCAGCCTCCCGCATTCAATCCATTTCCCGTAGCGTTTTTTAATAAAATCGCCGACCATTGTTTTTTCGGGAACGTAGCCAGTGTCCCCGCCGATGCATTTGAGGGTGAATTCCAACCCCTCCGACCAGAGCGAATGGCAGGCTTCGACCAGATTGAGGACGCCTTTGCGCACCTCCAGGCGTCCCGGGCAAAGAACCGTGGCGTCAATTCCGGGGCCCGGCCCGGCTTCGATTCCCTCGCAGTCCAGCGGATACGGGATGACCTCCGGTTCCAGAGGCATTTTCAGGTGCTCTTTCAAATCGTTAGGCAAAAACTGGCTGGGGGACAAAATGGCATCGGTGGCCAAGAGGCAGAATTTTTCCATCCGCCCAATCCAATAAAAGGGCAGCCGGAAGCGGTCTTCGCGGTTGATCTCCCGCAGGCGAAAATCCGGGGAGTGCAGGTGCAGGAGCACGGGGACATCGGCCAGGGACGATCTGCCCAGCAAGCGATTGAGCATCAAAAAATAACCCAGAGCGTTGTAATCCTGGACTTCCACCAAGTCCGGTTTGGGTTGGCTGCGGGCCAGGGATTCGACGGTTTGGGCCATCTGGAAACTCAACATCGCTGGGCGGCTCATGGGTTTTACCAACTTTTCCGAATGGGGCTCCATGCCTGCTAGTTGCACACCCGGCTCCGCTTCACTCAATCCTTCTTTCCGGTCGCTCGTGATGACCGTTACCTGATGATCCTTTTGCCCCAGCAGCCATGCAAAGTTGGCGGCGTAGCGGGCAATGCCGCCGCTGTTTTTTCCGGTCCACTCCGAAACCAGCATCCAAATGCGCATCTTGGAAAGGTCTTTGGTCCGGTTCTCGGCCCTGAATAGCCGAATTTTATTTTTTTGGTTTTAAGCCGCGGCGCCCGGTTTCAGGTCATGAACCCGAGTCGGCCGGTTGGTCTGGAGGGGTCGTTGCTCCGGGTGGAGGCGCGGGCGGTTTCTGGGGCGCATTGGCGGGTAAATCCGGGGGCCTTCTGTTGGGCGGAAAGCCCGGAGGCGGTCCGGTGGGCGGTGGCGGGATGTTCGCCGGCAACCCCCTGGGCGGCTTCTTTTCACCGGTCACTTCCAGAAGGTCGATTTCAAATATGAGCAAGTCTCCCGCTTTGATTTTTCCTCCCGGCCGGGGGCTGTTCCCATAGCCTAGGCTGGATGGCACATAAAGCATGATTTTGCCTCCTTCGCCAACGAGTTGGAGGCCCTCGGTCCAGCCTTTCACTACCCGGTTGAGGGCAAATTCGCCGGGCGCGTTGCGTTTGAAAGAGCTGTCAAACTCCGTGCCATCGATCAGGGTGCCCCGGTAATTTACCTTCACCCAGTCCGTTTCCTTGGGGATTTTGCCATCGCCTTTTTGCAGAATTTTATAATGCAGGCCGCTGGCCGTCTTTTTTACTTCGGCATCCTGGCTCAATTCCTCCAGGAAATTTTCCCCCGCTTTCATGTTGGGAATGGAATCCCTTAGCGCATTTTCCCGTTGCTTTTGGAGGTAGGCGGTCCGTTTGCCTTGCACGATTGCTTTGGCCCGATCCAGGTGTTCTTGCAAATCTGGCGGCATTTTTTCGGTTTCCCACGCCTGGCGGATTCCCTGCATGATATATTCGAGTTCGGCCTCGGTATAACCGGTCTGGACCCCCACCTGCTGGCCGATCATATAGCCCATGGCTTTCAACGCCTTACCGTCTTCACCCAAATCAACATCGGGCTGGGCGGGTGTTGGGGGAGTTTCTCCATTATCATTATCGTGATGGCTGGAAGCGGGTTCATCCATGTGAGCCTCGGCCGTGGCCATGTCCCCGGCTTCGGCGGGGGGGCCGGCCTCGGCGGAATTATCCATTGCCGGCTCTGGAGATTTTCCGCAGCCCGTGAATATCAGCAAAACAACACCTGCCAGCGTGAACGCAATTGGAGTATATTTCTTTTTCATCATCATAATCTTTATCTTGGAACCAACGAGAAAAAGCTATTTCAAGCGCAGGTCAATTCATTAGAGCAAAGAAGATGGGACGAAAAATGCGGAATGCAAGATGCTGGGGCACCCTCGGGACATCTACCCTGCATCTCTTTATCTTTTATGCGGTTTTGACTGGCTTCGCGGCCGCCGTATATTTAATATTGCCGCTTTTGCCATAATAATTTTCCTTTTACGAAATGGCCGATCCCGTAATACGAGTTCAAGAAGTCGATAAAGTTTATGGCATTTGGAGCGATGCCAGGGCGCGGCTGACGGCGCCCCTGGCCCAAAAGATCGGTGGATTTTCCTTTTTACCGAAGTTCATCAAAGCTCCCCTCCAAAACCATGCCCGCAACTCTTTCAAGGAGTTTTACGCATTGCATGATATCTCGCTGGATTTGTTTCCAGGCGACGCCGTGGGCATCATTGGGAAAAACGGGTCCGGTAAATCGACCTTGCTGCAAATCATCGCCGGAACCCTCCAGGCGACCAGGGGAAATGTCGAGGTGCGCGGCAGGGTGGCGGCTCTTCTGGAACTCGGCTCAGGCTTTAACCCCGAGTTCACGGGCCGGGAAAACGTTTACCTCAACGCCACCGTTTTGGGCCTCAAACGGAAGGAAATTGACGCCAGATTCGAGCAGATCGCGGATTTCGCAGACATCGGGGAATTCATGGACCAGCCCGTCAAAACCTATAGCAGCGGGATGATGGTGCGGTTGGCTTTCTCGGTGCAAACCTTGGTCGATCCCGATATTCTCATCGTCGATGAAACCCTTTCCGTGGGGGACGTGTTTTTTCAGGCAAAATGCATCCGGCGCCTCCACCAATACCTCGAGGGCGGCGGCACCCTGTTATTCGTCTCCCATGATGTTTCGACCGTGCAAAGGATCTGCCAACGCGCTGTTTTGCTGCGCCAGGGTAAAATAGCGGCCATCGGCGAGCCCAGTGAGATTACGGCCCTCTATCATACGCTGGATCAACCGGCAGATTCCGCCGATGAAACCATTACCCTCTGCAAAGCGAAAGTGTCGAGGAGCGAAAAAAATTTCCAGAGCGTTCCCTTGCTCCGCAATATCGTCAGCGGGGACGGATCGGCAAAAATCCGCGGCATTTGCCTGCGCGACGAGTCCGGCCGCATTTCCACCGGCTTCAACAGCGGGGATGTCATGGTGGCGCAGGTCGTCATCGATATTCTCAAACCGATGCAGGATTTTGATTTCGGACTCGGGTTGCGCGATAAAACGGGGCAGCTCATGGGCGGCTATCACACCTATTACAATATTTCCGGTCAAAAAATCGCCCGGGCCGAATCGGGAGACCGTTTTCTCATAACCCTGCGCCTGGAACTTTCCCTGCGGCCGGGCTCCTATTTGATGATTGCCGGAGTGGCCACCAATTTTTCCCGCGCTAAATGGACAGACCACGATACCCTCTGGGATTGCTGCAAAATCGATATCACCGGCCAGGCGGAATTTTGGGGCGCCTTTCCCCTGAAATCCTCCTACAGCCAAATGAAGGTTTAAACCTGCCCGCTGACCGAGATGGCCGAAGAACGCATTGATCCATTCCAGTGTGATAATTATTGGCGGGTGGATCATTTGAGCCGCTATATTTTTGCCCTTTCCCTATGCCGGGGGAAGACTGTGCTTGATGCCGCCTGCGGCCTTGGCTACGGTGCCGCCATGATGGCCAATAACGGGGCTGAAAAAGTCATCGGGGTGGACAACAGCGCCACTGCCATTGAAAGCGCCGCGAAACGCTACGCGGGGCAGAATGTGTCTTTCGAGGTGGCGGACCTGGAGCAACCCTTGCCCCTGGCGGAAAGCAGTTTTGACCTGATCGTAAGTTTTGAAACCCTCGAGCACCTGGAACAGACTCAATCGGCGCTGGATAACCTGGCCCGCGTTTTATCGGAAGATGGCATTCTCATAATTTCCGTTCCCGGTGAAAATGATGCGCAGTCCGATAATCCGTACCATAAGCAGCATTTTACCAAAGAATCGTTCTTGTCGATTTTACGGAAATATTTTTCCCATGTAACTTTGTATCATCAAATCCTGACCATCGGTTCCACCATCCATTCAAATTTGAAACCGTTTCGTTTTCGGGAGTCCGCCAAAATCGAGGAAGTTGGCCAAAGCCGGGATAGGGCGCTCGATACCGATTCTATTCCGGATTCCTATGTGGCCGTTTGCGGAAATCGACCGGTTCCCGAAATCGAAAATACTGGAACCAGTTCCCGCCAATTATGGTTGCAATTAATCGACGAATTAAAACGGTGGAAAGATTATGCTTTGAACCAGGAAGCCGTGGCCGGGGATATCCAGCGCGATCTCGATGATAAAACCGATGATTATCACCGCTGGCAGGCATGGGGCGGCAACATGCAAGTGATGGTGGATAACCTGAAAGAGTACAGGGATAATCTCTTGCGGCAGATCAATGAATTAAACGCCCGCAATAGCAGGCAGCAAAATGAAATCGACGAATTGAAGAAAAAACTGAAGCAGGTTTGAATCCCGCCTTCAATTTTTCTGATTTCCATTTTTATTAAATAAAAAATTGGCCAGTTTTCTTTGGTACTTTCTAAATAGCAATGGGAAACGCAGCAGGTGGTAATAGTTGTTTTGCAGTTTTTCCAA
This sequence comes from Opitutales bacterium, assembly GCA_965226205.1. Lineage (GTDB taxonomy): Bacteria > Verrucomicrobiota > Verrucomicrobiia > Opitutales > UBA2987 > JAJFLU01. The sequence goes on from CBDDCJ010000028.1 coordinate 33,587, forward strand.
TTCCCGAATGGTCATAAAATATTCCATTTCCGGTATCGGCTGGCCTTTTCTTTGCAGGTTCAATTTGGCGTTTAATATTTTGTTGTGCCGGTCCATCCCGAGGAATGTATGGGCCACACTATTTTCCCAATATCCCAGACCCTTAAGCATCGGTTCCACACTGTTCATGTGGGTTTTATAGGCGCTGTCGGAAGGCACCCTGTTTTGCGGTGAAACGCGTTTTTGGAAAAGAAATTTTGGCACAATTTCAAATTTGTAATTCTCTAAGCTCAATCGAATAAAAAACTCCCATTCCGGGCTGATATTTTCCGCATCTTTGGTAAAGCCTCCCAAGGATTGAAATACCTCCCTCTTGATGATGAAAACGCTTTCCGCAAAACAGTTGGCAATCAGTCCCAGTTCCCTCGAGTTGCCGTAAAAATAGCGGCTTTGGGCGAAGTCATCGGGTGATTTTCTCCACCTGAAAAAAGAACGATAATAGCAGGCTGCCGCGTCGGCCTCAAGGTTCCCGATGGAATTTTGAAGGGTTTCCACCATATCCGGTTCGGCCAGGCAGTTATCCTCGATAAATATCAGGTAATCCGATTCTTTCAAGGACAGGCCGAAGTTGCGCCCTGCGCTGTTTTCGCCTATAAAATTCCATGATTGATGCGAGTATTTCTCTTCCAATTTACTCATGTCGCCTTTGCTCAAGATAAATAAATCAAAATCCGCGCTTATTTGTTTGGCCAATGAATCGAGGGTTTCCTCCAGCATCCCATTGTCCAGGCCGGGAGTTAAGATAACGCTCGTTTTTTTCCTCGAAGAAACGGCGCCGGAACGAGGTCCTCTATTGAGCGATCTGGATTCGTTTTCCAGGAATTCCACATAATCGCTCCAACCCTTTTCCGCTTTTTCCTTGCTGTAGCGATGGGTGGAAAAGTCGCTCAATCCATGTTTGTAAATATCGTCCAGCTTGCATCGCAATCCTGCCGCCGAGGGCGGGAAAAGCCGTTCCGGGCCGCCCATCAGTTCGGGTATACCTCCCGAGGCGGCGGCAATCACATTCAATTCCATTTCCAGGCATTCGATAACGGTGAAAGGCGAGTTATCGATCGGCGAGGCGATAACCACCAGGGCGGCGGAATGATCCTGCAGATAGGAGGTTGCCTGGAAGTGATCCAGGTCTGTTTTAAATTCCCATGCCTGGCTGGTGGAATTTCCTTTGTGTTGGTTCAGGTAATCGAGGGAATCCCTCCCGCCGGCCGTGCCCGGCTTACCCATGAAAGTCACTTTGAGCGGCCCGTTTTCCCGCGAGGGTAGGCTTTTTAGGGCATTTACGAATATTTCCAGTCCCTTGCGGGTTTCCAGCCGACCAAAAAATATAATGTGGTTTTTGTTCAACTGGCGTTTGGGCGCTTTTTCGATGCCGTCGATGAGGTAGGGGATGACCCGCGCCTTTTCCCGGACTTTCCAGCCCAGTTCCGAGACGTAATCGAGCATATAGTGGACCGGCGCCACCACATAATCGCACTTCTCGGCGGCCTGTTTTTCCATAAAATCCATCGCCAGGTCCCAGCTTCCGGTGTGCGAATAAACACGGTTTGCCTCCCGAATCCAGCGGTCAGGGGAGTGCAGGGTGGTCGTGAACAGGGTGTCCTTGAAATGGAGTCCGGCCAGTTTGGCCGCTGTTGGCACGAAAGCATTGGCGTTGTTCTCCTGAAAATGGCAAACGTCGTAAGAATAGTCTTTTAACCGGGCGCAGATATTGAGCGACCAAGTCATGGCGTAGTGAATATTCGTCATGCTGTACTGTTTCGAAAACCGCGGGTAATCATCCAGAAACTCAAAATTGACATCGATTTTTTCTTTGAAAAAGGATTGCCAGTGGGCGGAATCTTTCTCCTTGAGCGGAGTTCCCAGGAGGACCGTTACCTCATGGCCGAGGGACTTGCGCAAAAACTTGGCCAGGGAATAGCAGTGGGTGCCGATGCCCCCGGTCTTGGTCGGCCCCGCGATTTCCATTGTTACAATACAATGTTTCATGCTATTTCCGGTTCGGGCGGCGGGCGGCTATCTTTCTTTTTTTCATTCTCGATTCATACTTTTAAACAGAATGTGAAATTTTCAATGTCTTTCGGCAGTCTTTTAAAGATTGCGTTTTTTTCGCCGAGGTTTCATTGAAGAATGCTTTTCTTGAAAAAATCCAAGCATAATTTATATGGAATTGATCTTTGAAGTAATCAAAAACGACAGGGGCATTTATTCGGCCACATGCCTGAATGAACGCATGATGGATACCGGGGGCGCCAACCTGGCCGAACTTCATGACAATATTACCTCCGCGGTCAACACCCGCTTTGCCGGAGGGCCGATTCCTTCGGCCAGTTCCATCCATTTGATGTTTTTCACCGAATAGGTTTTTTATAACGGTAACGGACATGCGGCGATTATGGCGAGTCCTCTACTGGTCGGTTATCGCCGCCGCTTTCATAGGACCAGGCACCGTAACGACGGCAGCCGCGGCGGGGGCAAAGCACGGCCTTACCCTTCTTTGGGCGCTTCTCTTTTCGACCTTGGCCTGTCTGGTTTTGCAGGAGGCGGCCGCCCGTGTCACGGTGGTTTCCGGCCTCAACCTGAGCCAGGCCATTCGCAGGCAATGCGGCGGGTTTCGCCTGGGCCGTTATTTGCCACTCGCGGTGGCGGGCATCATTTTTTTAGGTTGCGCCGCCTACGAGGCGGGGAATTTGCTCGGCGGGGTAGCCGGGGCCGCTTTGGGGACCCATTTGCCGGAGGAAGCGCTGACCTTGATGATCGCCCTGGCGGCCGGGCTGCTCCTTTGGTTCGGCAGCATACGCATGGTGGTCAACGTAATGGGGGCGACGGTGGGCCTGATGGGAATGGTTTTTCTATTTACCGCCATCCTGGTGCAGCCGCCGGCCCTGGAATTAGTCAAGGGCCTCTTCATTCCGCGGATACCGCCGGGGGCCGGTCTGCTCGTTCTGGGTCTCGTGGGGACCACCGTGGTGCCCTACAACCTGTTTTTGGGTTCCGGGATTGCGGCTGGCCAAAGTTTGCCCGAATTGCGGTTTGGGCTGGTTGTGGCCATAGTTCTGGGGGGCGTAATATCGATGGGGGTGGTGGTTGTCGGTTATACCATCAGCGTGGAATTCAGCTTCCAGGCCATTGCCGGGGCGCTGATCACCCGCTTGGGCGGATGGGCCGCCCATTTTTTTGCCTTCGGCCTGTTTGCGGCCGGGTTCACCTCCGCCATCACGGCGCCGTTGGCCGCCGCCATCACCGCCAAAAGCCTTTTGAGCCATCCCGACGAGCCCGCTTTCTGGACCGAAAAATCCTGGCGTTACCGGGCCGTCTGGTTGAGTGTTTTACTCATTGGAACGACTTTTGGGCTGCTCCAAATCAAACCCATCCCGGTGATCATTTTGGCCCAAGCCCTCAACGGCATTTTCCTTCCCTGCGCGGCTCTCTTTTTATTTTTGGTCGTCAATGATAAAAGTTTAATGGGTCCCCGAGGCATCAACCGGCTGCCGGCCAACCTGGCCACTGCCGCGGTCGTCTTTGTCACTTTGGTTTTGGGAGTATCCAGCATGGCCCGGGCCGCTGCCGCCGCCTTGGGAATTCCGTTGCCGCCAGAAGGTATTATTCTGGGCGCTTCGGCCTTGCTCGCGGCAGTCCTTGCTTTTCCTGTGCAAAAATGGATTCGCGCCAGACGCGCCTGACACAGTTTAACCGGAATTGGAACCGGGGACTTCACTTTCAAACCGATCCCAGTGGTCCATTATTTCGTTGATAACTTTGCTTCCCGCTCGCTGCAGGGACCGAAGGCTGGACAGGTAACCGGGAAACATGACCTCATCGCCCGGTCCGTCACCTCGCAAGCTTTCCAGGGCGGTTTGTCCATCCGGCGCCTGCATGGTGAAATTGCTGGCGGTGCGGAGCAGCATGACCCGGGTCCAATCGATTTTTCCCGCTGTGGCCAGGTTGCTTAAAGCTCTCAATGTGCCGTTGTCTTCCATGGTGGAAGTGACCATTTTGCCTTTGCCGCCCGTATAGTGTTGAACCCATTTTTCAGCCCATTCGGTCGTTATTTTGCCGTGCCAGTAGCGTGTAATCCCAATATTTCCTCCCACCATGACGAAGGGAGGCCGTTGAGCCTCAGGATAGCCGGAATACCTCTTCCGGTATTCGATCATGGTAGGCGTATCCAAGTCGGTCAATTCGATCGATCGAGTACATTCATAGGCCCAATGCGCAAGACCCTTGTTCAGAGCATAAACTTCGTCTTCCACGTCCTCCAGAAAGAGATAGTCGGAACCTTTCACAATGGGAGCCCAAGGAGCAAAAGCGCCCAGGGGGAAAAGGCCGGTATCCCAATCTTCCGGCATTTCTCTTGGGTCGATTTCGTGGGCCAGGTCGCCATCCACGCACCAATCGGCCCACACAACGCTGCCAAGGGAACAATGGCGTGGGTTGACCCCGGCGATTCCGGCAATCATTATATAAGCATGGCTGAGGTCGAACCGCGGGTCCAGGCCCAGGGCCATGGTTGAAGCGGACGACTTGGCGGCCCCGATGCCGAGCACCAGCCCGAGCAGCCCTCTATGATTCGTCCACAGGGGAAAGGCCCCCGCAGGAAGTGGGTAAGCCTCCTCCAGGCCCTCGGCTTCGCAAAAATACTGGAATTCGCCGGGGCGATCGTCCTCCGCAAATTCATACATGGTGATGAGGACGAATTTTACCGGAATGGGAGATGAACATTCAGAATCGGGCATGGTTTTGATGGGTGGTTAAAATTTTCAGGAAGGTTTCGTATCCATTAAGTAATTGGCTGCCGGAGTCAACCGGGAGTCTCCGCCCATTCTTATTTGCTCCGTGGACGGGAATATGGTTAAATAATCAATCAGATAGGGAGGGAAAAGGAAAAGGATGGATTATTCTGAGCAACGCAATCGCCTGATCGATCAGCTTCTACGCTGCAATATCGGTGAACTGGCAGACCGGAGGGTTGTTCAGGCGCTGCGCAAAACGCCCCGCCATTTATTTGTGGGCCCCTCCTTGCAGTCCAAAGCCTACGAGGATTGCGCCTTGCCCATAGCTTGCGGGCAAACCATTTCGCAGCCCTGTATTGTCGGATTGATGACCGAATGGCTGGATTTAAAGCGGGGGCATCGAGTCCTCGAAATCGGCACTGGCAGCGGTTACCAAACGGCTATCCTGGCTGAGCTCGTGGATACGGTCTATACGATAGAGTTTCACCCAATTCTTTATGAAAAGGGGCAGGACATCTTAAGCCATCTCGGTTATGAAAATATCGAATTCCGGTGCGGGGATGGCTATGACGGATGGCCCGGGGAAGCCCCTTTCGACCGGATAATTGTCACCTGCCGGGTGGATGCAGTGCCCCCGCAGTTGGAGGCTCAATTAAAAACCGGAGGGCGGCTCCTCATACCGGTTGGGCCGGAGCCCAGCCAGATACTGTATGCCTACAAAAAGGAGAAAACCGGATTCAAGACCCTGGAAAAACTACAAGTCAGGTTCGTTCCCCTGTTGCGGTCTTGAAAATTGCTGTTGTAATGCCGGAATGTTTAGTATTAGTGGGGTAAATATTTTAGCTATGCGAAGTGTTTACCCTATTCCTTTTTTATACGATATATGCTATTATCCCGGAACCATCATTTACATACTGCTTGCCCCCTCCCGGCGAAATGCCATGCCATAGCGGCTAATGCTTAAAGTTAATGCGCCGGAGAAAGCAATAAGTGTTGCGCTTGCACAGCGCGCTGAGAAACCTCATATAATTCAAATCCCATTTGGCGTGTCTAATTTATCAATAATGTTGCATCCTGAAAAAGGGGGTGGGTGATGTTTCCCAAACCGGTTAGAAGAATCCTCTATCTTTTTATCCTGGTTTTGGTCGGGCTGAACCTTTTCAGGTTTGTCAGGGATCATACGACACAGGAAGTGATTGCCATTAAGCTATATTCGCGGGCGTTGTTGGATAAAGATGCGTCTTCCGCGAGAAATATGGTCAGTGGCACGGAGGCCCTCGAACCGTTCTCCAACCGGAAAAAGCGCGATGAAGCCTTGAGAGGAAAAATTCGGTGGGTGACTTATAAAATCAAGGAAATCAACAGAGGAGAAAAATCGACCACTCTGAATATCAATCAAATCATCAGGCTGGATCGTCCGGGTCAGGATTCATTTTGGGGCACGCAAAAGATTATTAACAATTTGCATGCCACCATGGTATCCCATCATTCGTCCTGGAAAGTCCTCAATTACAGTGACCGGTATTACAAACCGGGATTGAAAGAGTAACCGGGTTTTCTCACTAGATGCAGGCGTCTGTATGAATAGAAGCAGACGCCCGTTATTTCCGGTTCCTTTTGCGTTTTAAAGTCTCGACTGGATTGGAAATCGTGTAGGAGGGCAAGGGTTGGACCTCCCACCATCGGCCGGTTTCCATATGGGCCGCCCTGTCGGGGAAGGTGTAATGAGAGAGCGTGAGACGAAAATATTTGGGCTGCTTGTCCGGGAACGGATTGTTTTCCATCAGGGCCAAAACCTTTGGGTTTCCGGCAAATAGCTCTCGCAGAAATTTAACGAACCAAGGGGAAAACCGATGGGATCGCTCGTAATTGAGTCCCTCGAACCACATTCTCCAGTCCAACCTGGGCATGTGGGGAATCATGAACACCGGTTTTCGGTGGGGATCGCCGGGTTTGTAGTTGAAAGTGTAGGTTTTCCATTCCTTGTCGTCCAGGCTTCCTTCGATTTGAATTTCCGGGCGGGTCGTGGTCATCACACGAAAAAGCCCATAGCCGTTGACGATGCGGAAAGGCCGCAGGCGATTATAAAATGTTTGCAGGGCAGGTTTTTCCTGGAGCCAGTCTCGCGTTGCGTTCGTCTCGCGGTTATCCTCCAGGCTTTGCCTGAGTTGAAAAGTTCCCGCCAGCAGAATGATCATGGCGCTGAGATACAGAAAAAACCTTTTGGCAAACCCGGTAATTGGCCATTTTGATAAATTTTGCGGCTTATGCGACAGCAGTTTTTTTAACCGCCGGGGCAGGCTTTGATCGTCCAGCAGCGTAAGGCACAGAAGCATCGTGAGCAGGTTGAAAAACCCGTAATTGCCTGTCAGGGAAATAAGCGCCTGTAGAAAAACCAGCCCCAGGATGGCGAAATTACGCACTCTCCTCGGCCCCAAAATGAAAAATGGCAGACCCAGTTCGATAAAAAACATTACTTGCAGCGAAAGCTTCTGGAACCAAAACGGCAGATGATGGGCGTATATGCTCGTCCAACTCGGCAGGGGCTGGCTCCAGTAATGGTAGTTCAAAGCCGTCCAGTCGCGCCAGGTGTTGGAGTCGCCCGGGCCGTAGCTTTGCAGTTTGACAATGCCGGATTCGAATATCAGCCGAAAGAGCAGAAACCAGAGCAGCCAGCGCGCGATTCTGGCCGGTTCCAGATGTCCTTTCAACCGGTTCAGTATTTTCCACGGGCAGAGGAAAAATGTAAGAAAACACATCTCGATGAGCAGGGAATCCCATTGAAAGGAGAGGAATGCCTGCCCCGCATTGGTCAGTGAAAGGTAGAGAAGCCACAAGGCCAACGCCGCCAGTGGGGTGAATAAACCAAACATCATGGCCACTCCGGCCAGGCAAGCCGCTCCCAACGCCCACTGAATCGCGGCATCGCTGCTATTCCACCAGAAGAGGGTGGGGAAGTATAAAAACGAAGGCTTTTCCAAACCGTTTTTAGCTATATTTAATTCGACATTTTCCAAATAGGGCGAAAGCGGAAGGATGCCCCCGCTGCCGATCAATCCCTCCACCTGCGTCCAGTAGGAAATCACCGCGCAAAGGGCGATCACACCCAGCAACCGCGGAAAGAGCCAACTGGAAAACCGGTAGGTCGGCGGCTCGACATTCCGTCCCCACAAATACGCGTCATGATCGAGAAAAACCACCTTCGCCGGGCTACGATGTCATACGCGCCTTCCGTCAAGGCGGCAAAAAGGGGCCATTTTGCGTAGGCTTTAAAAAACCAGCCTTTCCCAGGCGTGTCTTTCAGGCATAGAAAAACCGCTTCCGCTCCCTCCCTCACATCGCCATTCGTCTGCACCAACTGAACCGCATTGGCAAAACGGCCGGGGGGAATCTCCGGAAACCACTCCGCCGCTGTTTGGGACTCCTCATAATCGACGCGATCCCCTGTCCAGCATTTCCATCTTTCAATCCATCGTTTGCAAAAAGCGCAGTCGCCGTCAAAAATCATCAAAGGCCGTTCCTTCGGAGGATGGGCGACCTTATGGCGGATGGGCGGCATGGTTCCCCGTAATCTTCCGCTTTTGCCAAAAGAGGTCAAGCCGCCCGCTCACGAACAAATTTTTTCCAACACTTCCCCTAAAGCATCAATATCCACTTCGAAATCTTTCAATTGTAGTCGTGAATAATCCGGATTTCCCTGCGGTATATCTCCCGGACCCATTACTGGATACAACTCCAGACCCAGGGCGCAGGCCATCTCCCAATACGTCGTGTTTACATAGAGTGAAGAGTGAAGTTGAACAATCTTTGTTCCTGGACGACAATATGCGATATTGGCAAGTGCGGATCCATTTGGAGCAACAATAATTTGTGCATTTCTGAACAAATCGATTTGTTGAAGTATCGTAAGACGTTCTGGCGCAATTTCAGTAAACTCATGATTTTTTAACAAGGACTGTAAAGGCTCTTCATTGGCAACCTTCCGGTGGGAACAATAACGTCGTGTTAAGTAGATTCTGCACGGAAATTTTTCCGTTGAATTAATTTTTAGGCCTTTTTCTGATAATGCTTTGGAAGCCCATTGCGGGTAGCAGAACGGATATCTGAAATGGACGGGGAAAACTGGACAGTGGAATAAGGTGGTCTTGAAGGTAGTGTATTAAGTAGGAATGGTGGCTAATTCTTGATTATATTGATGAATGAAAAGTCTCAGACAGGTTTCATGCATACTCTTAAGCTTGGAAAAGGAGAGGGTTTTGCGTGTGAAACGACCCAGTCGTTGGCGCAGGGTATTGTTCCATCGTTCCACATGGGCCGTTTCACCGGTTTCTTTTCTGACGGATCGGTTATGAGGAAAGACTTCATCATAAGTGCTCCAAAAGTCGCTGTAGGTGGCACATCTTTTGTAGGCCCGTGGCAGACGCTCGTAAAGTTCCCGGCAACGATACCAATCCCGAGGCCCAATGGCATAGGAGAGGATTTGACGGGTGCGTCGGCAAAGAGCGATCCAAACCCATTGGGCATCGCTCTTGCGTCCCCACAAAAGACCACAGTTCGTCCAGTTCAATGACATCATGGCGGCGGGCCGCAAGAATCGTGCTTTTGAGCGATCGCAGCGATTGTCGTTTTTTTTAACCAACTCAAAACGGTGTTGGGACTCACCCCGAAGGCGCGCTGTAAACCGCGTAGACTGCTGCGTTCCTGATAGACTCGAAGGATCATTTCTTTTTGCTCTTCGGTGTATTTCACTGTGGGGTTTTCGCGGCTTTGTTTACCACAATCATGGCAGCGGTAGCGCTGTTTATGGTTGGGCGTCTTGCCAAATTTAATGATATTTTCACTTCCACAGTGCCGACAATTAATAATTTTAGTAACCATGCACTAAGAATAAACTGCCTAACGCTATTTGTACAGCTAAAAATACAAAATAACATTCTTTTTTTATACACTACCCGACTTTGATACCCTGCGCCACGATCCATTGTTGCAAACGGTAACGGGGCGCATTGAAACGTTGGCCAGCGCGCCGACTTTGTGTCGTTTTGAAAACGGGCAGGATCGGCGGGCGGCCTTTGCGGTAAACGAGCTGTTGGTCGAACAGTTCATGGGCTCCTTTGCCGAGGAACCCGAAGAGATCATCTTGGACTTTGACGCCACCGACAATCCGGTGCACGGGCTCCAGGAGGGACGTTTTTTCCACGGTTATTATGATCATTACTGTTTTCTGCCGCTATATGTTTTTTGCGGTGATCAGCTGCTGGTGGCCTACCTGCGGCCGAGCAAGATCGATGCCAGCAAGCATGCCGGGGCCATCCTCAAATTGCTGGTTAAACGGATTCGCCAAAGCTGGCCCCGTACGCGGATTATTTGGCGCGCCGACAGTGGATTTTGTCGAGACCGGATACTCTCTTGGTGCGACCGCAACGAAGTTAGTTAGAGGCTGCCCCAAAAATATAAAGATTTTGTAGTCAACTGGATGACGTTTATAAAAATAGCCGGAAAGAGCATTTTTTTGCTCGATCCGGCTAAAAAAGGGTTCTATAATTGCGTTAGCGAAAATCAATATAGCCCTTTCTATGAAAAATATAGCCATCCAATGCCTCCTGCGTCCAGCTTTAACTGTGGTCGACCGTTGCCTCGATTACGATAACTTTCGCGCCACCATCGAGCGTATCGACCGGCTGCTGATCGATTCGGAGGTGGAATCGCAGGGCGTTGATCTGGCCTTGGAAAGAGGCCAGCCAATGAGTGTAAAGGCCCGGCAAAAGCGGGCTAATTTTGCCCTCAAGGCGTTGCGTATGGAAACGCTGCGTTATCTGCTCGGTGGGATTTCGTTTCGGCATTTGTCGAGGGCTCTGGGCAGCAGCGATCTGTTGGCTGACTTTTGTCGTGTCCGCCATATCGACGGCATAAGGGGCATCTCCAAGAGCACCCTGGAACGGGCCTCGAAGTTTTTCAGCGAAGAGCAGTTGAGGGCCTTGCACCGGACCTTGACTGAGGTTGTGGGCGATGCCGATCTGGCCCGGCAGGTGGTGGGATTGGACAAGCCGATAGACACCACCATTTGCCTGATCGACGGCACCTGTTTGGAGGTCAACATTCATTGGCCGACGGACTGGGTGCTGCTCAAGGATGTAGCGGGCACGCTGCTCAAAGCGATCCGGCTGATCCGTGAGAAGGCCGGTTTGCGCCATCGCATGCCGATCGAACCGGAGCCCTTGGCTCGGCAGATGAATCGGCTGTGCATACAGATGACCCACAGCCGGCGGCGAAAGGACAGCGCGCGGCAACGCAAGGGTATCTTGAGGCAGATGAAAAAGCTGCTCAAACGGATCGGGGAGCATGCCCGCAGTCACCGGGAATTATTGCAAGCCTGCTGGGAGCAAAGCGATTACAGCGAAAAACAGGTCCAACAGATCCTTACCCGGATGGAGCGCATGAGCGAGCTAATCCCGGTGGTCATCAAGCAAGCGCACGAGCGAATCATTGGCGGCCGCCAGGTGAAAAACGCAGAGAAAGTTTTGAGTGTTTACGAACCCGATGCGCAGGTGATTGTGCGCGGCAAAGCGGGCCAAGAGGTTGAGTTTGGCAACACCCTGTTTTTGGGTGAAAGCGTTGAAGGATACCTGCTGGACTGGAAACTCTACGGCAGCCGGACGCCAAGCGAAAATGAACAAATGCAAGAGAGTTTGCAAAGACAGAACCGCTTCAACCTAGCCGAACCCATAGCGGCCATGTGCGCGGACCGGGGATTCGCCTCCCAGCGGGCCCGCCGGCAGTTAGCCCAGGAGGGCATCTACGATGCGCTCTGTCCACGCGATCCGAAGCAGTTGAAAAAACGGATGGAGGAACCACACTTCAGGCAATTGCAAAAGCGCCGGGCCAGCACCGAAGGGCGGATCGGGGTATTGAAGAATCGCTGGCAGGCCGGGCGATTGCGCAGCAAAGGCTTTGCCAACCGCTCGATCAGCGTAGCCTGGTCGGTCCTCTCGCACAATCTATGGAAAGTGGCCAAGATGCTGGCCCAGCAAGATGAACTAAAAACCAAAGCGGCGGCCTAAATAAAGAGCGGAAAAGCAAGGACAATACTTTTTCACAGGCCTACTGTCGGCCCATACAAAGAAAACCAGGCAAACGGACCCCAAAACCAGAATCCTAACGTCATAGGAGAGCAAAGTCACCCCCTCCCAAAAGAAAATACCACTAAAATGAACACTCTTCAAAATCCCCTCGCAAAAATCACCCTTTTGGGACAGCCTCTATCTAAGCGGGTTGAGGGTTAATTTTTACCGTTAGTCTGCACTACATTTTGGATGATTTTGGGGCGGGTGGGCAGTTTTAGGCCCATTTTCTTGAGGAGGTCGGCACAGAGTTTTTCCGGTTTGCCTACCAGCCGTAAACGCGCTTCGCGTCCCCCTCGCAGCGGCGCCACCACGTCCATTGAGCGTAGATTTTCCAGTTCGTGCAACACTTGCCGCGCACAGGTGCCGAGGCCTTTGGCCTGCAGCCAGCTTTCCAGGGCGCGCCACATCGCCAGAGCCAGAAAACAGATCAGAATGTGCGCTTGCACACGCTCTTCTTTGTGGTGATAGACCGGCCGCAGCCCCAAGTCGCTTTTGGCGCAACGAAAGGCTGCCTCGGCCTGTGTCAGTTGTATATACCACCGCCACAGCTTTTGTGGGTCTTCCTCCTGACAGTTGGTTCGCAGCAGATAGGTCCCGTGGGCCAGTTGGGCCCAATCGGCTTTGCTCTCGTCTTCGGTGATTTGCAATGCGCAGGCCCGTCCGGCGGCGTCGATTTGCACTTCTACGGTGAATATTTTTTCGGCCATGGTGTGGCGGCCCAGCCAGCGGCCGATGCGGCGTTCTACCGGATCGAGTTTCTGCCCTCGCCGACGCAAACTCAGGTCGATCTGGTCGAGCTTTTTGCGCAAACGCTCCTTTTGCTTGCTCAGCATGGCGGCTTCTTTTTGACCCCGTCCCTGGCTGCGGCAAAGCACATATTGCTCGATCTGGGGGCAGTCAGGATGTTTCACCAGTTTGACCTCCATCCCCGCCCGCACCTCGCAAAAATCGCCTTGCTCGAGCAGATCGAGGGCAAAGTTTTTGAGCTGGCTCTTGGGCGAGCCCACGATGTAGCGGGCCCCTTTGCCGCGCAGGTATTCGAGGTTGGCCTCGCTCACCATGCCGCGGTCCAGCACCCAGATGCGATCGGCCACCCCGTAATGCGATTCCATCAACTCGACCCTCTCCTGCACCGTGGTCACATCGGCGCGGTTGCCGTCGAAAACCTCATAGGCCAGGGGCAGCCCTTCGGGGGTCACCACCAGTCCAAGACATACCTGCTTGCAATCCGGCCGCTGGTCCCGGCTGTAGCCGCGCTGGGGCTGCATCGTTTCTTCGAGGAGCATTTGCCGCCGGGCCGGGAGTCGGTGGGCTGGGCCCAGGTGGCCTCGATTCTGGCGATGGGGCGTTTTTGCGAACAGGCCTCGGAGCTGGCTCTGGCCGAGCGCTAGTATGGCTCGACGGCGCTGAAGGATTTGATGGCGGTGGATGTGGATGAGGTCTATGACAACCGTTTGTATCGCGGACTGGATCGTGTCTTGCCCTTGCGCCGGGAACTGTTCAGTCATCTTAAAGGACGCTATGAAAGCTGGTTTGGGACGCGTTTCGAGTTTCTTTTATACGACATAACGAGCACCTATTTTGAGGGCCGGTGCGAGGGCAATGCCCAGGCCCAGCGCGGCTACAGCCGGGACCAGCGGCCGGATTGCAAGCAGGTATGTCTTGGACTGGTGGTGACACCCGAAGGGCTGCCCCTGGCCTATGAGGTTTTCGACGGCAACCGCGCCGATGTGACCACGGTGCAGGAGAGGGTCGAGTTGATGGAATCGCATTACGGGGTGGCCGATCGCATCTGGGTGCTGGACCGCGGCATGGTGAGCGAGGCCAACCTCGAATACCTGCGCGGCAAAGGGGCCCGCTACATCGTGGGCTCGCCCAAGAGCCAGCTCAAAAACTTTGCCCTCGATCTGCTCGAGCAAGGCGATTTTTGCGAGGTGCGGGCGGGGATGGAGGTCAAACTGGTGAAACATCCTGACTGCCCCCAGATCGAGCAATATGTGCTTTGCCGCAGCCAGGGACGGGGTCAAAAAGAAGCCGCCATGCTGAGCAAGCAAAAGGAGCGTTTGCGCAAAAAGCTCGACCAGATCGACCTGAGTTTGCGTCGGCGAGGGCAGAAACTCGATCCGGTAGAACGCCGCATCGGCCGCTGGCTGGGCCGCCACACCATGGCCGAAAAAATATTCACCGTAGAAGTGCAAATCGACGCCGCCGGACGGGCCTGCGCATTGCAAATCACCGAAGACGAGAGCAAAGCCGATTGGGCCCAACTGGCCCACGGGACCTATCTGCTGCGAACCAACTGTCAGGAGGAAGACCCACAAAAGCTGTGGCGGTGGTATATACAACTGACACAGGCCGAGGCAGCCTTTCGTTGCGCCAAAAGCGACTTGGGGCTGCGGCCGGTCTATCACCACAAAGAAGAGCGTGTGCAAGCGCACATTCTGATCTGTTTTCTGGCTCTGGCGATGTGGCGCGCCCTGGAAAGCTGGCTGCAGGCCAAAGGCCTCGGCACCTGTGCGCGGCAAGTGTTGCACGAACTGGAAAATCTACGCTCAATGGACGTGGTGGCGCCGCTGCGAGGGGGACGCGAAGCGCGTTTACGGCTGGTAGGCAAACCGGAAAAACTCTGTGCCGACCTCCTCAAGAAAATGGGCCTAAAACTGCCCACCCGCCCCAAAATCATCCAAAATGTAGTGCAGACTAACGGCAGAAATTAATCCCGAATCCGCATAGATAAGCCCTTTAACTTTTTGAACTGTCGAAGATGGGCTAATCGCCGCCGGGGCGGACCTGGATGATACCGCCACATTGAATGATACCGGCACGGTTTACTTGTTCGACGCCAGCGGAAACTGGTTGGAAACAGTGCAAAATCCATCTCCGGCCAGCGAAGACCAGTTTGGGTTTCGCATCGCGGCAGTGAGTCCGGAATTGCTCCTCATTGGAATGCCGAGAGGGGAACTTGACGAGGGAACGACCGAGCCGGGAGGCGCGTTTTTATATGATCAGAGCGATCAATCCCTAACGGCCATAAGTAATCCGTCTCCGGCGGCGGGGGATCGTTTTGGGTTTTCGGTCGCCGCTCAGGCCGGCAATTTGATAATCGGCGCTCCTTTTGCGGGCGCTGGCGGAAAAGTCTACATTTTCGACCAAAGCGGCAATTTACTGCAAACGCTGGAAAATCCTCAAGGTGGCATCCCCGGCGAAAGTTTCGGAGTCACTGTTACGACGATTGGGACAGACTTCGTGTTGGTAAGCGCCGTCCAGGATTTTGATGAAGTCATACCTCCCACCCTCGCCGGAAGGGCCTACCTCTTCGATTTAAACGGCAATTTCAGGCAATCTTACACCAACCCAACGGCCACCGTCGGTGATTTTTTTGGCGTCGCGGCGGCATCTTTTGGCGCCAACGGCTTTCTCGTCAGCTCTCCGGGGGGCGATAGCAACGGGACTGATTCCGGCAGAGTCTTCCTGTTCACATTCAACACCTTCGAACAATGGGCCGCGGAGAGGATTGCCGACTTCAACCAGCGTGGACTGACCGACGATCCGGGCGGTAACGGCGTTTCCAACCTGATTTCCTATGCTTTCGGCATGCCGCCCTTGAGCCCTTCCCTGTTCGGTTTGCCAGTTATTGAATTGCTTGGGGACACATTGAATGTGGACCACCAGCGCACACCGAATACCATCGACCTGATTTACACTTACGAGGTCTCCACGGATCTTTTACCGGATAGCTGGATGGCCGTAGATCCGGTCAGTCTCGATGTAACCCCGGGCGATACCGAATATGAAGATGCGCATGTCCATATCGATCTAATGCCCGGCACGGAGCGGTTGTTCTTCCGGCTGGTGGTGACCCAGCCCTAATTTCGAAATCAATTCCTGTTCTGGCGCGAGGCGGCCAACGCCTCTTTTTCTCGATTGCCTTGCTCAATGTGGAGATTTAGGGTGTATGGCTTCTTTTTTTATAAAAAACCTGCTTAGATATTATTTTTATGGATATTGAAATTTTTCAAAAAGCGGCCACCGAGGCGCGGGGTCTGGCCATCGACGCCGTTCATGCGGCGGGCATCGGCCATCTGGGTCTTCCCCTTGGGGCGGCCGAAATGGGGGCCGTGCTCTTTGGGCAGGCCCTGAAAATGAATCCTTCGGACCCCCAATGGCTCGACCGGGACCGCTTTGTCCTCTCGGCCGGGCACGGCAGCATGTTTCTCTATGCCTGGCTGCACCTGAGCGGTTACGACCTGCCCCTGGAGGAAATACGCAATTTCCGGCAGTTGAACAGCCAAACGCCGGGGCATCCGGAATTCGGCGAAACGCCCGGCGTTGAATGCACCACCGGTCCTCTTGGGCAAGGGGTGGGAAATGCCGTTGGCATGGCGGTTTCGGCAAAAATGGCGGAGCGTATGTTCAATACCCCGGAGCACAAAATTTTCGACCACCATATCATTTGTCTGGCGGGGGACGGCTGCCTGCAGGAAGGCATTTCGGCCGAGGCTGCGTCCTTCGCCGGTCATAATGGTCTGGATAACTTCATCCTCCTCTACGACTCCAACGATGTGACTTTGGACGCCATGGCCGATGTTACCCAAAGCGAGGACACGGCCAAACGTTACGAGGCCTATGGTTTCGATGTTTCCACCGTGGACGGTCACGACATGGAGGCTCTTCTAAGGGCCCTCGAAACGGCCAAAAGCGCCGACAATGGCCGCCCGAAATTCATCATTGCCAAAACCGAAATCGGGCGCGGCATCCCGGAAGTGGCCGGCACCAACAAGGCCCATGGGGAGAGCGGGGCCAAGTTTGCCGATTCCGCGAGACGGAGCCTCGGTTTGCCGGAGGAAAAGTTTTATGTTTCGGATGAAGTGAGGGCGTATTTCGCCGGTCGCAAAAATGACCTCGCAGAGCAGCAAGCCCAATGGCTGGAAGTTTTTTCGGCCTGGAAATCCGCCAACTCGGACAAAGCCGCTTTGCTGGAAAACGCGCTGAGCAGGAAAACGCCGGAAGGATTGCTCAATAAAATTCCGGAATTTGGGCCGGATGCCAACCTGGCCACCCGGGCCGCCGGGGGGACCGTTTTGCAGCGCCTGGCTGAAGAGCTTCCGATGATTGTGAGCGGCAGCGCCGATCTCTATGGCTCAACAAAAAACTACCTGCCCGGGGGCGGGGATTTTTCCCGCGACAATCATGCGGGCCGCAATATATGGTTTGGAATTCGTGAACACGGCATGGCCGCCATGCTCAACGGTATGGCCTATTATGGCGTCTTCCGGGTGTCTGGCGCGACCTTTTTGGCTTTTTCGGATTATATGCGCCCCTCCATCCGCCTGGCCGCTTTGTCGAAGTTGCCGGTCAATTATATTTTTACCCACGATTCGGTGGCGGTGGGCGAGGATGGGCCGACCCACCAGCCGGTGGAGATGATCAGTTCGTTGCGCTGCGTGCCCAATCTCGATGTTGTCCGGCCCGCCGATGCGGAGGAAACAGCGGGCGCTTTCGTGGCCGCGTTGGAAAAAACGGACGGGCCCACGGCCATCGTTCTTTCGCGTCAAAACCTCCCCAATTTGAGCGAAATTCCGGTGGCCGAGCGCAGGAACGGGGTTCTTAGGGGCGCCTATATTGCCCGAAGGGAAATGGGAGACCTGAAGCTAATCCTGCTGGCGACCGGAAGCGAGTTGCAGCACGCCTTGGCGGCCGCCAATGAATTGGGTGATGGCGTCAGGGTCGTCTCGATGCCCTGTTTTGAGCGGTTCGACCGGCAATCGGCCGAATACCGGGAGAGCGTGCTTCCTTCGAGTTGCCGAAAACGAATCGCCATGGAAGCCGGGGTGACTGGTCTGTGGCATCGTTATGTGGGCATGGATGGGAAAGCAATCGGCATCGACCGGTTTGGCCTGAGCGCTCCAGGGGCCACTGTTTTAATTGAAATGGGCATGAAACCCGAAAGCATTGCCGAGGCAGCCGATAACTTCTAAGAGGGCCGCCCCGGCGCACATTCCAGGCCGATCTCAATGAAAAAGCGAAAGAGGAGAACGAGGGCGACGACGAGGAGGAAGTTGAAATGGTCGGGCCTGGCAGCCGTAAATCTTCTCCTGCTGGCTATTTTCTGGGGGGACCTGATACGGGTGTTGAGCCTGGAATGGTCCATCAATGAGCAGTATCGTTTTGGTTATCTGGTTCCCATAATCACCCTTTATCTTTTTTACCTGAGGTGGTTGAGCAGGCCTCCAATTGAAAGCGGCAATGGGTCGAAACTGCACGTTCAGGGATTGCTTTGGGCCGCCGCGATCCTGCTTCTTCCCTTAAAAATCATTTGGGAATCCAATCCCGACTGGCGCATGGTTTACTGGGCGCAGGCGATTTTGATTTATGCCGCGTCATTGGCATACCTGGTAAAATTGGGGGGCAAATCATGGGGTAAATGGTTCGCACCGGCGCTGGCCATATTCCTTTTCGCGGTTCCCTGGCCCATGCAATTCGAGCAAAACCTGACGCAGGGACTCATGCGCATGGTGGCTGCCATAACGGTCGATTTCATGAATTTACTGGGGTTTTACGCGTTGCGGGAAGGCAATTTGATCCAACTGGCCAACGGTTGGGTCGGGGTGGAGGAAGCCTGCAGCGGGGTGAGGTCTTTTCAATCCACCATTATGGCGGCCTACTTTCTGGGGGAAATATTTCGCTACCGGCTGTGGCTGCGCCTCGTTTTGATAGTCTTGGGTTCGGCGGCCTCCGTTATCTTTAATGTGGGAAGGACATTTTTGCTCACTTACATCACTTATAAAGATGGCAGCGATGTTATGCAAAACTGGCATGATCCGGTGGGCTACCTGGTTTCCTTGAGCGCCTTTCTGATCATCCTGGCCCTGGCCCTGGCGATCAATAAATTGTGCCGGAAGGGGCCGGAGGAAGGGCCGCAAGACCGGCCCATGGGCGAATCCCCCCTCAATTGGCTCGGCCTGCGGAATGCGGTGACTTTGGTCATAATCTGCCTGCTCGGCTACCCGCTATCCGCCTGGTGGTTCCAGCGGGGAGATTCCCAGGAAACCGCCGTTCCATTGATTGCCTCGATCGAATGGCCGCGAGTTCACTCCCAAGTGAAGTTTGAAAAAATACCCTCTCAGGTACGCTCCATACTGCGTTATTCGGAAGGGACGCAGGCCAGTTGGCGTCCGCGAGAAAATGAAAAATGGAACGCCTATTTTTTCGTTTGGGAGGAGGGAAGAATTTCTTCCTTTGCCGATGTTCACAAGCCGGAGGTCTGTCTGCCGGCAGCCGGTTATGAGCTCTCGGCCACCGCCCAGCCGCTATTGTGGGAAAAAGACGGCCTCCAGTTGAACCTGAAATCTTATACTTTCAGCGCGAGAGGACAAAAGGCGCATGTCTTTTTCGCGGTTTGGAACGACAATCAGAATGAAGCGGTCATCCCCATGGCCCGAACGGCCCAGGATCGTTTGCGGGCGGCATTGGCGGGAGAGAAAATAAAGGGGCGGCGTTCTCTCGAACTTATCGTCATGGGAGTGGATTCGATTGCCAAGGCCCGAACCCAGGCGGAAGCTTTCCTGAACCGGGCAATGGTGGTTC
The DNA here is from genome assembly GCA_965226205.1 of Opitutales bacterium. Taxonomy (GTDB): domain Bacteria; phylum Verrucomicrobiota; class Verrucomicrobiia; order Opitutales; family UBA2987; genus JAJFLU01. The sequence continues at coordinate 53,067 of CBDDCJ010000028.1, forward strand.
GCAATGGCCGGTCCTGAGAACTGAAACGCGATGCCGGATGCTGGATGCGATGAGAGATCACGGGGAAGAGGCCGTGTTTAAAAAAACTTGCAGGGAATGCCAGCTTTGCTCGTAGAGGCCCTCATTGAATTGTATTTTGGATCGCCAATAGGGAACGAATGGGGGAAAGGGGTCCTGACTTTCCAATACGGTCAGGATTTTATCGACCCCGGACCAATCGGATGCGGCCACCCGCCTGTTCAACAGCGAGGTGGCGACGGCAATGTTCGTGGGCGAGCCCAGGAAATCCATCCGCAAGTCGTTAGTGGTGTCTCCCTCCCTGAAATCCGGAATGGAGGGAGCGGCAAGTTTATTCCAAACGATTGCAAGGGCGTCCTGAAATCGTTTTTGCCGCACCAGGAGATTGGCCTGAAACAACCATTGTTCTTCCGCCAGAGCGGGATGGCGGATGAGGAAATCGTTGATGATGCCAAACTTTTCGGCGGACAGCCACCGGTTGAGGAGATTTTCCTTTTGCCTGAAACTGAAGGATTCGAGCGCTGGTTCGAGGGCCAAATCGCGTTCGAATTGGCGAAGAAATGCGTCTCCCCTAAATCGTTCCAAAAATTGATAACGTAAATCCGGTTCGATGAGAGATAAATCGGAGACCAGAGACATGACGCGGGGGGAATACCGCGCATTGGCCAAAATGCCGCGAATGATGAGCGCCCGGTCATCGGTTTGCCGGGCCAAAGCCTCCCTCCAGGCGGAAACCGCCAGCACGGGTTGAAAGGGCAGCCAGGCCAGGCCCTCATAATACGGAACTTGCGCCGCAATGGGTTCGAGAAACCGGGCCCTGCGAAAATCGTCGAGCGCATCTTGCGGTTCTCCCAGCCGATAAAGCTTGACCTGTGCCCGGTTGAAATAAGCCCTCCAGTCCAGGGGATACCTGCGCACCGCCAGATCGACGGATTTGCGGACATATTCGAGGTTTTGCAGTTGCGCCCCGGAAGCGGAACCGAGCATGGCCTCGCTGCGTTGGAGGATGACGCTGGAATGCCACGGCAGGGAAAACGCGTCAGCCGCAATCCAGGTAATTCCGGAGGCCGCCAGGATGACTCCGGCCAGGCGCCATTTTCGAGGGGACAACCAGAGCGGTCTATGTGAAGGAGAAGTGGAGGAAGAAGATGGGTGCCAGGCGATGCCATAAAGCCAGGCAGCCGCCAAGAATGTGCCCAGGCGATGCCCGGCCACATCTACCAGCGAATGCAGGATAAATATGAGCAGCGCGGCAACGGCGGCCAGGGAGTTGGAGCGTCTGCGGTATTTTCGCTCAAAATGGAGGCCGCGCAGAAGGGCGAAAAGCAGCGCCAAGGCGCATAATATTCCGGGCAGGCCAAGCTCTGCCCACAACCACAGCCAATCGCTCTCTGGGTGTAGTATGCTATTGTGATTTGCGGAGGCATCACGGTATTGGGGGAAAACGGCCGAATAATTCGACAGACCGGCGCCGGTCAAGGGCAAATCGGTAATCATGTCCCAGGAATCTTCGTATATGAGCAACCGGAAATCGGCCGCGTCCCCCCGCAGGCCGGTAAAAAACCGGTTGCTCCGGTCAATCATGGAACCCCCAAAGAAGACCAGGAGGCTGAACAGGAGAACGACCCCGGAGATAGATAAAATGGCCACTCGTGCGGTATTGGTGGGGCGAACGGACAAAGCGACCCAGACCAGGCATCCTATGGCAAATAAAAAAATGCCGGCCCTGGAAAGACTGTAAATAAGAGCGAAAAATATAATTCCCGCACAGGCCAAACCGGCCAAGGTATAATGCGGGCCCCGCCGCAGGGAACGAATCCCCATCCCGAATGAAACAATGCCGCCCATAGCCAATAGATTGCTCGTTTGATTGCGGTTGGGGAAATAACTGAAACTTTGCACCTCGGTGGCAAACGGATATTGTATGTGTAACAAAGTCCCGGCTATGAGGCCGATAGCCAGAACGGTGACGGAGAAGGCGAAGGCCCAAAGCAGATTGGCGCGCATTTCATGCCCCGTTTTCCAGGAGATGGCCGCATAAAGCCAGGCCACACCGCCGAGAAAGGGCGCCAGCGCCTCGGCCGAAAGCCAGGGTTGAAAGGATGCCGTGGCAGGCAATCGGATGCCCAGGTCTTGAGCCGCCTCAATCCACCAGGAATCCCTCAGCGATGCCGGAACCGGCAAAAAACCTGCCAGGATGATACCCAATAGGCCCAGCATGGCGGCATCCGCCAGCTTGCCCGGACCCCGCCGGGGCGGCGCGTAAATAACGAAAAGTCCTATGCCCAGCAAGGCGATGCCTTGAGTCCAAAGGATTGTGCCGCCGCCCAGCACAACGAGGCCGAACAGAAAAATAAGGGCCGGCATCCAACGCGACCGGGACAGCTTCGATATATCGTGCGGAGAGGAGGGGCGCGAACTCAAGCTGGAATTCTCCATCCTCCTCTTCGTCCATTATGCGTTTTCAAAATAATAGAGAGGAAAACGAAGATTTAACCCTGGAATGCAGAGCCATTTCTGCTGGCGGCTCCGTTCAATTTTCTTTGAGCAGATCGCCCATGTGCATGAGGGGCAGGGGAGCGGGGCTGTCGCCGTCGAGAAAGTAAATTTTAGTCGCGGGGTCCTTGCTGATCGATTTGAGAGCTTCGAGGGCCTGTAATTGCAGGTAGGCCGGATTGTTGGATATGGCTTCGTTGATCTTCTGAATCTCGTAGGCCTGGGCGTCGGCCAGAACCCTGCGTTTGGCCGCATCTTCTTCGGCCGCTTCCCGTTCGGCCGCGGCGGTTGCGATCACTTGCTGCTGCTCGGTGCGAAAACGTTCCAGTTCGGCCTTTTGTTTTTCCACTTCCTGCTCCCGTTCCTTTTTCGACTCAATGGCCCTGGTGATGAATGGCGGCAAAGTAATATCCCGTAAAAGCACCGCCTGAATCTCGATGCCTTTGGGGGCTAAAAACTCTCGCATCCCCTCCTCCAGCGAGGCTTGCAGATTGGCCTGGGTTTCTTCCAGGAAGAAATCTTCCGCCCGTTTGATGGTTTTGCCTTGTTCCCTCAGAAGGGAGCGCAGTTTGGGAATCAGGTGGACCTGCACGGCTCTGGTGAAGATGCCGGAGTCTTGGCGGATCGTTGGCGCCATCTCACCATTGAGGCGAAATTGCACACTGACGTCGATCCGGGTCTGCAATTGATCCTGTGTGGGCACATTGGCGGTCTCCTCAAGAGTCTGCTCGCGCACATCGAAATTGGTCCATTGAAACAATGGATTGACTGGAAAATTGAGACCTTCGGCGTAAGACTTATCCTGGACCTCGCCAAAGAGTGTGGCCACCCCAACATACCCGGCGGGGACGGTTTTGGCGATCTTGGTTCCGAAGAATCCCAGCATGACGACAACGCCGATAATGACATAAAATACTTTTTGCATAACGATTTACTCCTATTCCTTAAATAAAATGATTAAAATTAATAACATTCTCAATGAATGAATGAGGTTATAAATTCCTAATATCCCATGAAAACGAGGGATTCCAAGAACAATCGGAAGGAAATGTTATTTAGAACCTATCTCAAATTCGCGGATGAATGATGTTTGTAGCGCCACGGTGGCAGATGCCAGGCGGCTTCGCGTCCGATGGGCTGGGAGCCCCTCGGGCGCGAACCGACGCCGCAGGGGCTGCCGTGCCGCACAAATCCTTCGGACAGAGGCTATTATGAGTTTGAGCGGCGTTCCGTCGGGGCACCAGGGCTTCCAGCCCGGCAAGCCCCGGCGCGCCTTGCTCAAACACATAATGGCTCTCTGCATCATTATCATCGAATTTGAGATAGGTTCTAGCCATTGGAGGGATGCAGGCAGCAAATTTGCACTCCCGGACCATGTACGCCTTCGATGAGCACCCCCTCAATGTCGGCGGTCTTGGACGGGCCGGTAACGAGAATGACGGAGGGGTCGTTATCCAGCGCCCGCTGGAGGGCCGCGGGCACATCCGGCCATAGGTTTTTGGGGTCCAAAATGGCGGCATGAGTCCAGGGGCTGAGGGCGCCCAGGCGGGCCGAGGTGGATTTGTCCTTGAGGATGATGGTGCCGGTTTCGGCGATGGCCCCGGCCGCGCGGGTGATGCCGAACTGATAATCATCGATCCGTTCGCGGTCGTAGCCGGTGGCCAATTCGATGCCTTCAAAGGCGGCCGATTTTGTCAATTCCGGGGCGATTTCGGGATCGCAATAGCCCACCGTTTGGCCCTTTTCCTTGAGAAAGGCGCCCAGAGCTTCAACTCCCACCAGCGGTATGCCATGAACTTCCTCCATCTTATGGCAAAACATTTCCCATAGGGACGTAAATTCTTCCAGCCCGCGGGAGACGACCAGGGAGTCCTCCCAATCGGGATATGGGGTTTTTTCTTTGAGCGGTTCGAGCGCTTTGCCAATGCGGGTAAAAATTTCATCCCTGTCACTATTACTCATCGTAGTTTTTGCTTTTTGAATTTTGAAAGAAGGTTTCAATCAATTTCCGGATTCATCGGGCAGCAATGCGGCGATTTTTTCCCTGAGCGCTTCGCCCCTGAGGTTTTTGGCGATGATACGGCCCCCGGCATCGAGGAGAAAATTCACCGGCAGGGCATTTATGCTGTAGTCCCTGGCGACGGGTGAATTATATCCTGTCAGATCGGAAACATTGGTCCAGCTAATCCCGTCCCTGTCGCTGGCTTTGAGCCATTGCAACCGGTTTTCATCCAATGAAACGCTGTAAATTGCGAAACCCCGGTCCCGGTATTTATGGAGTAATTTCGCATATTTCGGATTTTCCACCCGGCAGGGAGGGCACCACGAGGCCCAAAAGTCGAGCAATACGAGTTTTCCCCGCAATGCGGACAAGCTGAGCACTTGGCCGCTCGAATCGGGTATTTGGATTTCCGTTGCACTGGCCCCGATGGCTATCTTTTGAAAACCTTGCACGGCCTCATTGAGTTTTTGGGTAATTTCCAGATGCGGATGCGCTTTTTGAAATTTTTTCCCGATCTCTTCCATGACCTCGAGGTCCTGCTCCGCGTCCCACCTCAGGGCGGCGGCGTAAATGGCTATCGAATGCCCCATGTTTTCACGGGCGAATTCGAGTAATTCATCCTGATGATGGTCGTAACTTGCAATTTCTTTAGCCGTCAGTTCTGCCAGAAGCTTCTCATCGGGTTCCGCCGTCCGTTGCAGGATTCTCATTTCTCTGCGGGCCGGTATGACCAGGCGTTGGAAGGACTCCAGGCGAAATTTCTCGTAGGCCAGAAGCAGCATAGTGTCGGCCGAACCGGTGACAACAGGCTCCGACTGAGAGTCCTCCAAAGACAGCTCGATTTGCGCGGACTGCCCATGATCGAGGGCCAGGGGAACTTTTTTTAACCCAAAAAAATCGATCTCGAAAATCCCGGGTTGGCCCTCGAATCGAATCTCGAAAGAACCATTCTCGTCCAGTTCGAAGGTTTGCAGGGTTGTCATCCGGCGGTCGAGGACGTGATTGCGTTTGAGAACAATCCGGCCGCGCCCGCCCGTTTCCGGCGGATGCAATACCCGGCCGGAGAGTGTAAACCCGTTATCGTTGGCCGCCTCCGCCTTCGCCGCCGGAATGGCAAGGGCAATTAATCCCGGCAAGAAGTGAGCGAAAACACGGCTCACGGTTTGCCCCCGAAGGAGACATAGTCGTCAATATCGAGAAGATCGAACCAGGTGGCGATATCTTCCCGATCGGGCGCCACTTGCGAATGCATGCCCTGATAAAACTCCCGCGACTCGCAATCGGAAGGGCTGCGCGGCTCCATATAAGCGGACCAATTCAAAATATCGGCCTCGGTGATGGCCGGGCGCATGTTTTCCAGGACCCAGGCCAGAATTTCACCATCACCCTTGCCGCCGGCCACCTGCGCCTTGAGGTCGTCTGCGGTAATGCCGGCGAAGGAGAGGAAATGTTGGTCCATGGGACAGTCGTAATTATATTCGCCATTTTTGCCCGCCAGGACGGCCCGGCCCCGCCAGGACGGCCCGGCATTTGTCAAGAATACGCGGCAGAACGACAAAACCGCCCAGGCGCACGCGAGGCCCGCGAGGCGGACGCACAGTAAGATCAGGATAATTGGATTCCATAAGAATTAAAATTAATATTAAAACAGTTTGAGGTTAGAATTGTGGAAAAGACCCGAAGGTTATGCCCTCGGTTCCCCTTGGCAAACATTCTTTGAATCCTGAATACTCAGTAATGGTACAGAACTACTATTCATGCCTGAGAACCTTGATGTTGAGCAACGGAAAGCTGCGCTAACTCTGAATCAAAGTTGCCTTTTAATAGGGCTTCAAGCCTTAACTCTTTCCTGGTCCACCACAGCAATTCTTATATTTTTTCCCACTTTTGCATGCGCATTTTTCATTAGGTCTGAAGTGGACGGGGTTGTTTGGACAATTTTGACGTGGGATTAAGGTGGAAATCGTGTTCATATTATTTTTTAAAAATATATTTTGTCCTTAGCCAAAGACGGGCACGCAGGTGCCCGCAAGCTGTATTGGCGGGGAGGTTGGTTTTGCTCCGATTGCATGGACTTCGGCCGGGGTCCGGTAGCCCAGGGCTTGGTGGGGGCGCAGGTGGTTGTAGAAGTCCAGGTAGCGGGCTATCCCTTCGCTGGCTTCCTTTGCCGTGGCGTATTCGCGCAGGTAAATGTCTTCATACTTGAGGGTTCTCCAAAAGCGTTCAACAAATATGTTGTCCAGGTAGCGGCCACGCCCGTCCATGCTGATGCGCACCCCGGCTTGCCCCAGCACCGAGGTGAACTCGCTGCCGGTAAACTGGCTGCCTTGATCGGTGTTGAAGATTTGAGGTTGGGCCCGCCTCAGAGCTTCCTCCAGGGCGAGCACACAGAAGCGGCTCTCCAGGGTGTTGGAAAGCTGCCAGCTCAACACGTAGCGGCTGAACCAGTCCAACACCACGGTCAAGAAAAGGAATCCTCGGCTCAGCCGCAGGTAAGTGATGTCGCTGCACCATACCTGGTCGGGCCGCTCGACCGCCAAACCCCGCAGCAGATAAGGGAAAATGCGGTGCTGCCGGTGCCCCTGGCTCAAGTTTCGACGCGGATAAATAGCCTCCAGGCCCATTTGGCGCATGAGCCGCTGGATGCGCCCTCGTCCCACTGCATGGCCCTCTCGACGCAGCCACTGGGTCATCCGGCGAGAACCAAAAAACGGATATTGGGTGTAGAGCTCATCCATGCGATGCATGTAGAGAACGTTCTGCTCGCACTGGGCACGGGCCCGATAGTAATAGCTGCCGCGGGCCAGCCCCAGCAACTGACATTGCCTGCCGATACTGATTTTTCCTTGAAGTGGTTGCACCATCTTGCGCCTCTCACCAACCGAGTTGTTCAGACTTTTTTTTTAGCCAATCGCATTCTACTTTCAGCTTTCCAATCTCCTGGTAAAGGTGATCTTTTTCCGTCTCGTTGTCCTTGCTGAGAGTCTGCCGCTGGCGCGAAAACAGCTCCGTTGCTCCCTGCAAAAGCTGCTTCTTCCATTGGGTCACCTGGTTGGGATGCACCTCAAAACGACCGGCGATCTCGTTGATGGTATGAGCGCCCCTGATGGCTTCCAGGGCCACCCGGGCTTTAAACTCAGCACTGTATTGTCTTCTCTTTCGTGATTTAATAACATTCATAGGTTAGCGAATTTAGTGGTTCAAGACCACCTTATTCCACTGTCCAGTTTTCCCCGTCCATTTCAGTCTCTGTTTTCTTTCATAAACTACTGGTACGCCTTTCCTTAAATCAATTTCCTCTAGAGACGGTATTCTAAAGGAGAATGTTGTTTTTCCCCTAAAATTTGTTACACAAAAATCCCCTTGTCCCATCACCACCAGTGAAGTTACCTAGAGTTACTCTTAAGCTGGGAAACCCAACATTATTGGGAAGAAGAACAGAAATCAAATAAACTGGGCTTGTGATTACTCCACCAACGGTAGAGACTTTCGTCACACTGATCGGTTTTAAACTAAGATCTGAAACTACATTTTTCGAGGTTACTGAGCCAGTTGCCCCAGTATCCCAAATAGCAGTATATTCAGTTAATGCAGGAGGATTATCTCCACGCGCAAATGCTATTCCAACGTGAACCTTAGTAAGTAGGGACCTTACCAAGCGATCTCTTCTGGCAATAAAACCTTTCGGGTTAACCGTCGTCACAAATCAATCACACGCTGGAAATTGACACCCGCGAATGAAAGGTTTGTGTGTAACTTTCACTGCCGGGTTCGCATAATTGCACAAGAAACGTTCCCAATTCATGTTCTTTCATGGTTTCCCTAACAGCCGTAACATCGTCATCATAGTCACCGATGACCTCGGAATCCTTGATCACAATCACCCTGCCGTTGTATTGCTGAACCAGCTCGTCTTGGTGCTCAATATAGTATTCGAAATATTCTTTAAGTTTGTCCTTCATCGTTCAAGTTCCCTAATATAAATGTATCCATTTATGTGCATGATGCAAATATCTCTGGAGTTTATCGTGGGGATTGCTTTGGACTTAACGTAATGGTGCCGAAAAGACCAAATGGGTATAAATGCCGGGAAATGTGGAGGTGGTGGGGGAATTTAGACAAAAAGAGTGCAGAAATCTGTCTAGGCATAGTTAGTGTATAAATGTATAGTATGGGTATTGAGCTCGTGGATGTCAAGCGAAATCGGCGCGCCGGTACGCAGCACCCCTCCCTCCCTCCATTTCCAAGGGTTTTCTGGGGTTTGTCGGCAGACCAACTGGCCAAGTTCCTCAATGGAACAAGATTTCTAATATCTGTTTAAGGCTTAAAGGAATGGGTGTATTCTGTGGCTGAGGGGCAGCCTCATTCCGGCGAATGACGCCGAGGTCCTCGGCCAGCTCGCGCTCAATGTCCCGCACCCTCATGCCGGAGTTGAAGTCGAAAGGCGGGAATGGATGAACGAAGCGTGAGATGCGCCTCCAGATAGGGTCGACCACCCGCGCCATCATGCACCCCCCGCCGAAGAAGCGGCCACCGTTGTCGCGCCAACGGCTGGGCCAGCCACGAAGAACCAAGCGGACCGAGCCGCGGATGAGCTCTTGCACTGGCCAGAGGTCTAGGATGCTCTCGTCCTGCAACAGCTGATGATTCCTGGCACCATGATACAGGGAAACACTGACTTCGATAATAGTGTTTAAGGAAAGGTCGCTGGAATAATCATTTATACTACCGATTTCACCTAAAGCAGGTTCATAGCCTTGAAATGGACGGGGAAAACTGGACAGTGGAATAAGGTGGTCTTGAACCACTAAATCCGCTAACCTATGAATGTTATTAAATCACGAAAGAGAAGACAATACAGTGCTGAGTTTAAAGCCCGAGTGGCCCTGGAAGCCATCAGGGGCGCTCATACCATCAACGAGATCGCCGGTCGTTTTGAGGTGCATCCCAACCAGGTGACCCAATGGAAGAAGCAGCTTTTGCAGGGAGCAACGGAGCTGTTTTCGCGCCAGCGGCAGACTCTCAGCAAGGACAACGAGACGGAAAAAGATCACCTTTACCAGGAAATTGGAAAGCTGAAAGTAGAATGCGATTGGCTAAAAAAAAAGTCTGAACAACTCGGTTGGTGAGAGGCGCAAGATGGTGCAACCACTTCAAGGAAAAATCAGTATCGGCAGGCAATGTCAGTTGCTGGGGCTGGCCCGCGGCAGCTATTACTATCGGGCCCATGCCCAGTGCGAGCAGAACGTTCTCTACATGCATCGCATGGATGAGCTCTACACCCAATATCCGTTTTTTGGTTCTCGCCGGATGACCCAGTGGCTGCGTCGAGAGGGCCATGCAGTGGGACGAGGCCGCATCCAGCGGCTCATGCGCCAAATGGGCCTGGAGGCTATTTATCCGCGTCGAAACTTGAGCCAGGGGCACCGGCAGCACCGCATTTTCCCTTATCTGCTGCGGGGTTTGGCGGTCGAGCGGCCCGACCAGGTATGGTGCAGCGACATCACTTACCTGCGGCTGAGCCGAGGATTCCTTTTCTTGACCGTGGTGTTGGACTGGTTCAGCCGCTACGTGTTGAGCTGGCAGCTTTCCAACACCCTGGAGAGCCGCTTCTGTGTGCTCGCCCTGGAGGAAGCTCTGAGGCGGGCCCAACCTCAAATCTTCAACACCGATCAAGGCAGCCAGTTTACCGGCAGCGAGTTCACCTCGGTGCTGCGGCAAGCCGGGGTGCGCATCAGCATGGACGGGCGTGGCCGCTACCTGGACAACATATTTGTTGAACGCTTTTGGAGAACCCTCAAGTATGAAGACATTTACCTGCGCGAATACGCCACGGCAAAGGAAGCCAGCGAAGGGATAGCCCGCTACCTGGACTTCTACAACCACCTGCGCCCCCACCAAGCCCTGGGCTACTGGACCCCGGCCGAAGTCCATGCAATCGGAGCAAAACCAACCTCCCCGCCAATACAGCTTGCGGGCACCTGCGTGCCCGTCTTTGGCTAAGGACAAAATATATTTTTAAAAAATAATATGAACACGATTTCCACCTTAATCCCACGTCAAAATTGTCCAAACAACCCCGTCCACTTCACCTGCCGGATAACAGAATCCCAATAGGCGACCCACTCATCGTCCGGCAATTTCATGACTTATAAATTCGGGGCCAGCTTCCCAAATATTGCATTTTATCTTCATTAATTTTGAAGTTTTCTCCAAGAAATAGTTGCTCTTATTTCCAGCGGAAGCGGGGTTTGTTTTGTAGTTGGGCCTGGGTTTGCTCGAAGCGGCGGATGTTGCCGGGGGTGAGGCCGGGGGCCAGAAGGAGGCCTTTTTGGGGGTGGATGAATAGTTGCTCGTCGCGGGCTATTATGCGGATTTTGTTTTGCGGCGTGGTCAGTTTTGCGATGCCTTCCCAGACCGCCAGCATGGGGTAATCTTCGCTGTAGCGTATGCGAAAGAGGGTCTTGAAACCGTAATCGTTGGGTATTGGGCTGACGTTTCCAAAGGGCGTTTGGACGATGAAGCTGGAATTTTTGCGCAATACTTTGGTCTCGATTACGATGTCCCCATAAAAGAGGCGCAGAAGGGTGTCGGAGGAACTGGGTTCGGGTTCTGTCTTTGAGCGGGACGAGGAGACGGGCGGCTGGTTAGTTGCCTCGACCAGAAAGCGCTCTATTTTTAGTTTGGCGGGACCTTGGAGGGAGATGGCGGTTCCATTGGCCATTAACAAAACGACGCTGCTTTTGAGATGGGCGTTTACAACCACTCCCTGAACCGCCCTGGATTTTTTTCTTACGCGGAAGGATTCGCCGTTGAATTCGAAATAGACTTTGCCCCTGACTTTTGCCGCCATGACGAGACCGGGCAGAATATTCGTCACGATTTGCTCGTCGTCAGCCGCCAGGAGGGGAGAATGAACCGCTAAGACCAAGAGGCCGAGGCCGAGGGGGTGGTGGAATTTAAACACGGTGTGTGCTGGATGGGGGATGGGATATAAAGGTGTCAGGTGTCAGGGGGAGTGGAGGATGGATGTTGGATGGGCGGTACAGTCTGTGAAGTGGACGGGGTTGTTTGGACAATTTTGACGTGGGATTAAGGTGGAAATCGTGTTCATATTATTTTTTAAAAATATATTTTGTCCTTAGCCAAAGACGGGCACGCAGGTGCCCGCAAGCTGTATTGGCGGGGAGGTTGGTTTTGCTCCGATTGCATGGACTTCGGCCGGGGTCCGGTAGCCCAGGGCTTGGTGGGGGCGCAGGTGGTTGTAGAAGTCCAGGTAGCGGGCTATCCCTTCGCTGGCTTCCTTTGCCGTGGCGTATTCGCGCAGGTAAATGTCTTCATACTTGAGGGTTCTCCAAAAGCGTTCAACAAATATGTTGTCCAGGTAGCGGCCACGCCCGTCCATGCTGATGCGCACCCCGGCTTGCCCCAGCACCGAGGTGAACTCGCTGCCGGTAAACTGGCTGCCTTGATCGGTGTTGAAGATTTGAGGTTGGGCCCGCCTCAGAGCTTCCTCCAGGGCGAGCACACAGAAGCGGCTCTCCAGGGTGTTGGAAAGCTGCCAGCTCAACACGTAGCGGCTGAACCAGTCCAACACCACGGTCAAGAAAAGGAATCCTCGGCTCAGCCGCAGGTAAGTGATGTCGCTGCACCATACCTGGTCGGGCCGCTCGACCGCCAAACCCCGCAGCAGATAAGGGAAAATGCGGTGCTGCCGGTGCCCCTGGCTCAAGTTTCGACGCGGATAAATAGAGGCTGTCCCAAAAACCCGAATTTTGCGAATTGAGATATTCGACTCCGAACTGTAAGGGAACGTAAGTCATTCAATTCCGTCAAAAACGCTGTATAAGGCCTCTATTCGTTATAAATATAATCGCGTCAGACAGAGGTCTATGGTAGAATTGTATTTGAATATGCAAAACAAGAGAAAGGCTGACGGTGTTATAGACATCGAAATTGCCCAAAATCCCCTAAAAACGGTCTTTATGACAGCTTTATAAACAAGTTAACTTACTTTAAAACAAATGGTTATAACTTTGGGACAGCCTCTAAATAGCCTCCAGGCCCATTTGGCGCATGAGCCGCTGGATGCGGCCTCGTCCCACTGCATGGCCCTCTCGACGCAGCCACTGGGTCATCCGGCGAGAACCAAAAAACGGATATTGGGTGTAGAGCTCATCCATGCGATGCATGTAGAGAACGTTCTGCTCGCACTGGGCACGGGCCCGATAGTAATAGCTGCCGCGGGCCAGCCCCAGCAACTGACATTGCCTGCCGATACTGATTTTTCCTTGAAGTGGTTGCACCATCTTGCGCCTCTCACCAACCGAGTTGTTCAGACTTTTTTTTAGCCAATCGCATTCTACTTTCAGCTTTCCAATCTCCTGGTAAAGGTGATCTTTTTCCGTCTCGTTGTCCTTGCTGAGAGTCTGCCGCTGGCGCGAAAACAGCTCCGTTGCTCCCTGCAAAAGCTGCTTCTTCCATTGGGTCACCTGGTTGGGATGCACCTCAAAACGACCGGCGATCTCGTTGATGGTATGAGCGCCCCTGATGGCTTCCAGGGCCACCCGGGCTTTAAACTCAGCACTGTATTGTCTTCTCTTTCGTGATTTAATAACATTCATAGGTTAGCGGATTTAGTGGTTCAAGACCACCTTATTCCACTGTCCAGTTTTCCCCGTCCATTTCAAGGGCATGGCCGTATTTCTGGGGTTATGTCCAAACCGGATATTTCTAAACTTACCCGCAAGGTCTTGCTTATTGGGTGGGATGCGGCGGACTGGAAGATTATCAATCCGCTGCTGGATGCGGGCAAGATGCCGAGTTTGGAGAAACTGGTCTCCGGGGGTGTCATGGGCAATTTGGCCACGCTGCGGCCGGATTTGTCGCCCATGTTGTGGACGTCCATCGCCACCGGCAAGCGGCCGTTCAAGCATGGCATATTGGGCTTTACGGAGCCGACTCCGGCGGGGGACAGCATACGGCCGGTGACGAACCTGGCCCGCAAATGCCGCGCTGTCTGGAATATGCTGACCCTCTGCGGTCTGCACACTCATGTGGTGGGGTGGTGGCCGTCTCACCCGGCGGAGCCGATCAGCGGGGTGATGATTTCCAACCAGTTTCACAGCGCGCGGGCCCAGAATGATAAGCCTTGGCCGATTCCGCCGGGGGCGGTGCATCCCCGGCGCATCATCCCGAACCTGGAAAAACTGCGCACCCATCCCCAGGACCTGGATCCCGGGCTGGTGCGGCTATTCGTGCCGGACCTTTTCGAGATCGATCAGGAGAAAGACCACCGCATCGAGTCGCTGGCCAAGACGATGGCGGAGTCGATCACCATACGGGATGCGGCCTGCGCCGTAATGCACCACGAGCCTTGGCATTTCGCGGCCGTTTACTTCGACGCCATCGATCATTTTTGCCACGGGTTTATGCGTTATCACCCGCCGCATCTTAAGTGGGTGCCGGAAAAGGATTATAATCTTTTTAAGCTGGTGATCGAGGCCGCCTACCGGCTGCACGACGCGCATTTGGGCAAGTTGATGCAACAAGTGCCGGAGGATGGTTATATTATGCTGATCTCGGATCACGGTTTTCAATCGGACCATCTGAGGCCGCGCAGCGTGCCGAATGAACCGGCGGGCCCAGCCATCCAACATCGCCCGTATGGCATTTTTGTGCTGAACGGGCCGGATGTTAAGGCCGATGAACGCATCTACGGGGCCAGTCTGCTGGATATTTGCCCCACCATTTTATCCATCTACGGACTGCCGACTGGCGAGGATATGGACGGCAAGCCGTTGGTCAACGCGTTTGCCAAGCCGCCGGAAGTGCTCACCATCCCGACTTGGGAGGACGTTACGGGAGGGCCGGATGGAGCCCACAGCGCGGAGACCCGGCTCGATCCGGTGGCTTCGCGTGAGGCCTTGCAGCAGCTTGTCGAGCTGGGCTATATCGACCCGATTGACGACAATCGCGACAAGGCGGTGGCCAATGCGGTGCGGGAGCTTGAGTATAACCTGGCGCGTTCGTATATGGACGCCAGCCTGCATGCCGAGGCTATTCCGGTTTTTGAGAAACTCGTCTCCGGGTGGCCCGATCAGGCCCGGTTCGGGGTGCAGTTGGCCACTTGTTTGCAAGCCGTGGGGCGACTGGCGGAAGCGCGCGAAGTGATCGGCACAGCCATTGCCGCGGCGGGCCAGGATGCCATTGAAGCGCGCAAGGAACTTGTCAAATTAAGGGAAGAAAGGGGCAAGGATTTCGATCTCTTGAAACTCGATGAGAAGGAACAGAGGCAGTTGCGGACGCTGCGCACGCGGGCCACCATCGACCACTCTTCAATCGATTATCTGCGGGGAACCATCCACCTGGGGGAGGGGCAGCATGAGGCCGCGTTGAAGCTGTTTCGGAAAGTTATCAAGCGGGACAAGACACGCCCGCATGTATTTGTAAAAACCGGAGATACGCTGCTGGCCCTGAAAGAGTTTGAGAAGGCCGAAGCGGCCTACGAGAAAGCCTTGGATATCGATGCGGAATTTCACGATGCGCAACTGGGGCTGTGCCGCACGTATCTGCGGCAGCGGAAGAACCTGAAGGCGGCCGCCAGCTTGCGTTTCCATAACCCCATGGCCCATTATGCGCTGGGAGTCGCCTTGCATCGGCTGAACCAGTTGTATCCGGCCATCGAAGCGCTGGAACTGGCGGTGGGGCAGAATCCAAATTTTCCCGAAGCGCACATAAGGCTGGCTTATATTTATCGAAAGCGTTTGCGCAAGCCGGAGGAAGCAAAGAATAACCGGGATCTGGCCAAGGCCGCCCGCAAGCGGATCCGGGAGTTGAAAACGCGGGACCCGGCGAAGGCAGTCGATAAAGCCGCTTCTGCCAAACTGGCGCAAACATCCGACCAACTGGGGCAGCCGGAAATGGTGGGGGCGCCGGCCACACCGGAGGAATTGCCGGAGACCGTGCAGATCGTTACGGGCCTGCCGCGTTCCGGCACCTCGATGATGATGCAAATGCTGCAAGCCGGCGGCCTGCCCGTGCTGACCGATGAGGTTCGCTCGGCCGACGAGAGCAATCCCAGGGGCTATTTCGAGTACGAAAAGGCGCGGGCGCTGCGGAAGGATAACAAGTGGATCCCCGAGGCCAAGGGCCAAGCCATCAAGATCGTGGCGCAGCTCCTGCCCTCGCTGCCGCCGCCCAGGGATTGCCGCTACCGGGTTATCTTTATGGACCGGAACCTGGGCGATGTGGTGCGCTCCCAAATGATGATGCTCGAGCGTCAGGACAAGGGCAAGAAGGCCGATGGGGTGAGCCCGGGGCGGCTGGCGGAAACCTTTGGCGGCCACCTCAGGTCCATCAGGCGTTGGCTCTCCGCCCGCAAAGTGCCGGTGCTGACCGTTGCCTATGCCGACGCCACCGACAACCCGGCGGCGGCCGCGCGGGCCGTCAACCAGTTCATGGGCGGGGGGCTGGACGAAAAGGCCATGGCGGCCGTGGTGGATCCATCACTGCGCCGGGTGAAGGGCGGGGGCGAAGAAGCGGGATGAGGGATCGGATGTTTTCAATTCAATACCGGACACAGAGGAATTGACAATGGTTGGCGGCATGCCTATACTGCGAAATTTACAAATCAAAAATGTTTGCTTTATATTGAACTTTTGGAGGATGAATGATGGGAAAAAGGAAAAAAGCCGGTAGTTAAAAAATTCGTTGATTTAGAGGATAAACTGGAGGCCTACCGGGCATCGGCGCTTGCGGCGGGGAAAGGCAATGGCAGGGGCCTGGGAAGGGCCGGAAATCTGGCCCTGGCGAGCGCGGCAACTGGACCGCCGCCCTGGCCGTCACCCCCGCAGCCGAAGCCGCTATACAATACAGCGGCGTGAAGAATATTATTCTGACGTACGCTTACACTTACATCAATATGGACAATAGCGGTCCAGATGAATTTGTAATTGACCAACTCACTAGCCCGAGCTACGCCAGGGTCTTTCCAATAACTACGTTTGCGAGCTTAATTTTCACAGACTCCGGTGGTCCGTTTGTCAAGGCATTGAGCGCAAATTACAGTATTACCGCCAACATAAGCGGGCCCAATTACGGCTGGACTGACAGCTATAGATATCTTGGCTACACTTCTAATGGCTCTTTCCAAGGTCAGGGAAACAAGTACATCGGCGTCCGGTTTACGAATGGATCAGGCGAGCATTTCGGCTGGATCCAGGGCAACGTAGCGACAGACACCGCATCAGTCACCATCGTTGACTGGGCCTATGAAGAGGACGCCGACACCTCCATATTGGCAGGGGCCGGCGCTGTGACACAGGTCGTCCCGACGCTGAATGAGTGGGGCATTATCGTGTTGATGACCCTGCTGGCCGGAGCCGCCGCCTGGAAAATGAAACAACCCGAGCTTTTGCGGGCTTGAGGCAGGTTACGGTCGTCCGGTGTCGGGAGGTAGGTAGGCGCAACTTGAACTTGCTTGCTGCGCGCCTTAACCCATTTTCGACAGTTCAAAAAGTTAAAGGGCTTATCTATGCGGATTCGGGATTAATTTCTGCCGTTAGTCTGCACTACATTTTGGATGATTTTGGGGCGGGTGGGCAGTTTTAGGCCCATTTTCTTGAGGAGGTCGGCACAGAGTTTTTCCGGTTTGCCTACCAGCCGTAAACGCGCTTCGCGTCCCCCTCGCAGCGGTGCCACCACGTCCATTGAGCGTAGATTCTCCAGTTCGTGCAACACTTGCCGCGCACAGGTGTCGAGGCCTTTGGCCTGCAGCCAGCTTTCCAGGGCGCGCCACATCGCCAGAGCCAGAAAACAGATCAGAATGTGCGCTTGCACACGCTTTTCTTTGTGGTGATAGACCGGCCGCAGCCCCAAGTCGCTTTTGGCGCAACGAAAGGCTGCCTCGGCCTGTGTCAGTTGTATATACCACCGCCACAGCTTTTGTGGGTCTTCCTCCTGGCAGTTGGTTCGCAGCAGATAGGTCCCGTGGGCCAGTTGGGCCCAATCGGCTTTGCTCTCGTCTTCGGTGATTTGCAATGCGCAGGCCCGTCCGGCGGCGTCGATTTGCACTTCTACGGTGAATATTTTTTCGGCCAGGGTGTGGCGGCCCAGCCAGCGGCCGATACGGCGTTCAACCGGATCGAGTTTCTGCCCTCGCCGACGCAAACTCAGGTCGATCTGGTCGAGCTTTTTGCGCAAACGCTCCTTTTGCTTGCTCAGCATGGCGGCTTCTTTTTGACCCCGTCCCTGGCTGCGGCAAAGCACATATTGCTCGATCTGGGGGCAGTCGGGATGTTTCACCAGTTTGACCTCCACCCCCGCCCGCACCTCGCAAAAATCGCCTTGCTCGAGCAGATCGAGGGCAAAGTTTTTAAGATGGCTCTTGGGCGTGCCCACGATGTAACGGGCCCCTTTGCCGCGCAGGTATTCGAGGTTGGCCTCGCTCACCATGCCGCGGTCCAGCACCCAGATGCGATCGGCCACCCCGTAATGCGATTCCATCAACTCGACCCTCTCCTGCACCGTGGTCACATCGGCGCGGTTGCCGTCGAAAACCTCATAGGCCAGGGGCAGCCCTTCGGGGGTCACCACCAGTCCAAGACATACCTGCTTGCAATCCGGCCGCTGGTCCCGGCTGTAGCCGCGCTGGGCCTGGGCATTGCCCTCGCACCGGCCCTCAAAATAGGTGCTCGTTATGTCGTATAAAAGAAACTCGAAACGCGTCCCAAACCAGCTTTCATAGCGTCCTTTAAGATGACTGAACAGTTCCCGGCGCAAGGGCAAGACACGATCCAGTCCGCGATACAAACGGTTGTCATAGACCTCATCCACATCCACCGCCATCAAATCCTCCAGCGCCGTCGAGCCATACCAGCGCTCGGCCAGAGCCAGCTCCGAGGCCTGTTCGCAAAAACGCCCCAGCGCCAGAATCGAGGCCACCTGGGCCCAGCCCACCGACTCCCGGCCCGGCGGCAAATGCTCCTCGAAGAAACGATGCAGCCCCAGCCGCCGCCACAGCGCCAGAGCCACATACACTTTGCCAAATTGACGCACCCGCTCCACCCGTATCCGACCCAGATTCACCTGCGCCCACAACGGAGCCTCCGGTTTATCCTCGGCAAATAAATCCAACTGCTCGGCCCCCGCAGCCTCATCATCGCCATCGAGGAGCCGACCGATCTGCTCCCAACCCAACCGCTCATCCTCATCGAGCCCCGGCTCCTTGCCAATGTGGGCCACGATGCGCTGGCGCGGCCCCTTGGCTGTGCGCACCGACTCCACCAGCGTCCAGTAATCATAATCCTGGCCCTTCTTACGACGACGATGGCGACGCAAATACATCAACACCGACCCTGCACTACTTCTCCGAAAAGGCAATAGAGTGGTCTGCACTACACGGCATATTCACACCCCAACCCTGACAACCATGCGCCCTACAGCACGAAAAACCCTAAAAATAATCGATTTACCCCCCCCAACTGTCGAACTCAGGTTAATACCAGGTTATTGGCTTGAAAGTATTGTTTCCGGGCCGAAGGAAGAGTAAATTAGAGGCTGTCCCAAAGTTATAACCATTTGTTTTACAGTAAGTTAACTTGTTTATAAAGCTGTCATAAAGACCGTTTTTGGGGGATTTTGGGCAAATTCGATGTCTATAACACCGTCAGCCTTTCTCTTGTTTTGCATATTCAAATACAATTCTACCATAGACCTCTGTCTGACGCGATTATATTTATAACGAAAAGAGGCCTTATACAGCGTTTTTGACGGAATTGAATGACTTACGTTCCCTTACAGTTCGGAGTCGAATATCTCAATTCGCAAAATTCGGGTTTTTGGGACAGCCTCTAAATTAGAGGCGTGAATATACCTACAGCGGCTATCGAATTTTGTGCGTTTACGGCCAGGTTGATTCTGCGCTTACTCAGGAGCTGGTTGACTTTTGGATGAGCAATCGGGCCATGCCGAATCCTCGAAGGGCCAGAGCGCGCGTTCCACAGGTTGTCTTCATTGCCAGAAATACGGCTGGGGGCCTTGCCGGTGTGACAACCGTTTACCCGTCGATGCTTAATCGCAGCCGGAAATTCTATTTCTACAGAATGTATATCCAGCCGGCCGACCGGGTGTTTGGCATGATGCGGTTTATGACCTTGAGAACTCTCGATCATCTGCGCAGTCTGAAGATCAAAGACAAGCCCGAAGGGATGGCAATCGTAATGGAGAATATCAAGCTCATGCGCCCAGGGATATGCCGTGAGTTCGAGAGAGCCGGATTTACTTGCATTGGCAGGACCGATGAAGGATTCGACCTCTGGACATACGAATTTTAGAAATGATTTGCCCTGGTAAAGAGGACATCCAGGGCGATAAATTATTCTAATGAACGGAATAAGGATCTACGGCATCCCGAAGACCGTCTCCGAGAAAGTTAAAGGCCAGGACCGTGAGCATGATCATAATAAGCGGCATGAGCAGCCAGTGGTAATTATCCAGTATTTGAAGGTTTACGCAGTCCTGGAGCATTACCCCCCAGCTGACTATGGGAGGGCGTAAACCCACGCCGAGGAAACTGAGCGCCGTTTCGCCGATAATCATTATAGGCACGCTCAAGGTAAGTGATACGATAATATGGCTGGTGAACCCCGGCAAGAGGTGCCGAAAGAGAATACGCGTGTTACCGGCGCCAACAAGATAGGCGGCCAAGGCATAGTCTTCCTCTCGCAAAGAAAGGATCTTTCCACGCACGACGCGCGCCAGTCCCGTCCAATTGAGCAGACTCAGCACAATAATAATAGCAAAATATATGCGCAGAGGGGACCAGTCGCCTGGCAGAACGGCCGCGATGGCGAGCCACAGGGGCAATTGGGGAAAAGCGTTAATTATTTCGATCAGCCGTTGTATAATGGTGTCGATCCGACCGCTGCAAAAGCCGGAGATTCCGCCGATAGAAGTTCCCAGGATAAAAGTAATTCCGATAGCGACCAGGCCAATAGTGAGGCTGATACGCGAACCGAAAATAAGACGACTGAATATGCCGCTGCCGTAACGGTCCGCGCCGAGCAGGAAAAACGTGGGGCGCGGGATCGATAGGGTAGGGCGCATACCGTCCGCGGAGTTCACCGCATAAAATTCCGGGTTTTCAAATTTATTATGGTTTACCCCTAAAAAATGCCGTTCAGAGGAGATCAAGCCAAACAGCTTATACGGTTCGCCTTTCACAAAAAAGCTGAGGGGAACGACAGCATTGGTTTCTTCGAGATAATATTTTCGAAGCGTTATGGGGTCAACCTGGGTAGTGTATTAAGTAGGAATGGTGGCTAATTCTTGATTATATTGATGAATGAAAAGTCTCAGACAGGTTTCATGCATACTCTTAAGCTTGGAAAAGGAGAGGGTTTTGCGTGTGAAACGACCCAGTCGTTGGCGCAGGGTATTGTTCCATCGTTCCACATGGGCCGTTTCACCGGTTTCTTTTCCCACGGATCGGTTATGAGGAAAGACTTCATCATAAGTGGACCAAAAGTCGCTGTAGGTGGCACATCTTTTGTAGGCCCGTGGCAGGCGCTCGTAAAGTTCCCGGCAACGATACCAATCCCGAGGCCCAATGGCATAGGAGAGGATTTGACGGGTGCGTCGGCAAAGAGCGATCCAAACCCATTGGGCATCGCTCTTGCGCCCCACAAAAGACCACAGTTCGTCCAGTTCAATGACATCATGACGGCGGGCCGCAAGAATCGTGCTTTTGAGCGATCGCAGCGATTGTCGTTTTTTTTAACCAACTCAAAACGGTGTTGGGACTCACCCCGAAGGCGCGCTGTAAACCGCGTAGACTGCTGCGTTCCTGATAGACTCGAAGGATCATTTCTTTTTGCTCTTCGGTGTATTTCACTGTGGGGTTTTCGCGGCTTTGTTTACCACAATCATGGCAGCGGTAGCGCTGTTTATGGTTGGGCGTCTTGCCAAATTTAATGATATTTTCACTTCCACAGTGCCGACAATTAATAATTTTAGTAACCATGCACTAAGAATAAACTGCCTAACGCTATTTGTACAGCTAAAAATACAAAATAACATTCTTTTTTTATACACTACCTCAACCTGAAGCCTTTGGGCATAAACATGCAGCCCATGCGTAAAATTGAAACCGGGAATCTGCGGGGGGCAATAAGAGAAATCGAGGTCCTTCCAGGATTGATTATAAGGGGCGAAGAAATCCGCGAATAGAGCCATCAGGTAAAAGACGATGAGAAGATACATGGAGACTATGGCAAGTTTGTGCCTGCGGAAGCGCAGCCTGATAAGTTGCCACTGCGATAGGGAACCCATCTCCCTGGCATGTTTGGCGGCGCCTTTGCTCATCGGCTCCCCCCTTGCATTCGTATGCGTGGATCAAGCGCAAGTAGAAGTAGGTCGCTGACGAGAACGCCGAAAATACCAAGCATACTGAGCACCATGAGCAGTGAACCGGCCAAATACATATCTTCGCTCATCAAGGCGTGAAGCAGAAGGGGGCCGACCGTTGGCAAGCTTAAAACCAGGGCCACAATAGCGCCGCCGGAAATGAGTTGAGGAAAGAGAACGCCAATCCCCGAAATAAAAGGATTCAGGGCCAGGCGGAGGGGGTATTTTATGAGCAATCTGATGGGAGGCAGGCCCTTGGCGCGGGCCGTGGTGACATAAGGCCGCCGCAGTTCGTCAAGCAGGTTCCCGCGCATCACTCTGATCATGCTGGCGGTTCCGGCGAAACCGATTACCAAAACAGGCACCCAGATATGGGCTAGCAGATCGAAAACTTTCCCCCATGTCCATTCGGGCTGGGCGGAAAATTCAGAAGAAAAAAGCCCCGATATGTTGATCCCGAAAAACCTGGAACTGAGGTATAGGAGGAGCAAGGCGAACAAAAAATTGGGTACGCACATACCGATAAACCCGATGAAAGTGACCAGGTAATCTCCCACCGAATACTGCCTCACGGCACTGTATATTCCAATCGGCAAGGCTATTGCCCATGTGAAAAGGATCGCTCCCATACTGATGAGAATAGTCAGCAGGATGCGGTCTCCGACCAGATCGTTGACCGCTCCCAAGGTCTCCATCGAGCGGCCCATATATCCCTGAAGCAAACCTTTATCGCCTTCTTCAAAGGTAAAAAACCACCGCATACCGATCCATTTAGAATAACGCCTGATGACCGATTCATGCAATAGAAACATTTCCTCTATCTGTTCAATTTTTTGCTCGTCAGCCAGTTCACCGGATTGCTCCAACTGGGCCGTCAGCGACGTAAGGTAGTCACCGGGCGGCAATTGAATAATGATGAATGAAATGAGGGAGATAATGAACAGGGTCGGAATCATGATAACAAGCCGCCTGCCCACATAGGGGTGCCGGGCACCCACTAAAATAACCAAAATTATGCCTATTCCAAAAAACACATTGCGAATAAGCCGGCCCACTCCAAGGCTTGGGGTTTCTCTTTCCCCTGCCATTTGCCCAGCCGTTTCAATCTGGGAGTGGGTTTGCATTATCTCCCGTTTCATCAATGCGACAGCCCCGGGTGAATCGTGTGGATTTTGAAAATAAAAAGTCTCCAGTCCGGCATTGCCAGGGGAGAGATAATCCCAACTGTTGACCAGATTTTGGGGGACGTTGCGAAACCCCTTCTTGACCACCGCAAGAGAGGGTTGATCGATGGATACGCTGATTACCCATACGTTCTCCGCCGCGATTTTCAAAACCTCCCGAAAGGATTCAACCCGATCGGCCAGTTCCGGCAAGATGATGGCCTGCTCATAAAACTCGAGGGCGCGCCGCAGAGGATGTCCGGCGGGCGGTTCCAACGCCCCTTTTGACATTACTCCTGAATTCTCGTAGAGACCCCAACCGAGATACCATTTGACATAGGCTAAGGCATAAAAAGAACCTTTGTCCGTGGGTATGAACACTTTTGGCCTGAAAAGTGGAAAATCGACGCCGGGGCCTCCGAGAACAGAAAAATCATGCAATAACCCATGGGCCTCGACATTTCATAGACTGCGAGCCCGCTCTCGCGCGATCACATGGATTCCGAGGTTGCCCCAATCCTCCACCACATGCCGCGCGATGGCCATATTCGCGGTGCCCGTGAAGTCCAGAAAAAACAGCATGCGGGAGCCATCAGCAAAAGTGCGGAAATCGTCTGTGTCATAATTTGCGAGCCCTAATTGATCAAGCAGATGATTGGCCCGGATGGGATCGAATTGCGTAAAGGCGTGATTTAGAGAGGGTTCGTAGAATGGAGATTGCGGACTCGGCGCGATTTGGGCCGCTTTGGCTTGTCCGCTAAATTCAGCCTTGATAATTTTCTGGCGATTAAGCGCCAGGGATAGGGCCTGCCGAAACTCCTTTTTGTTGAGCAAACGATGTTTCAGGAGTGTCGTTAAATCGCGCGGGTCGATTTTACGGTTTAGGTTTGGATATATGGCAAAGCTGGAAGCGCCGCCGCCGCTCCAGTGGCGCACCTCATATTTATTCAATTCCCGCTGAGACATGAGGAGGGTATATTGGTCAAATCCAATGTGTCTTATCTGCATCGTTAGTTCACCATTGGAAGCGGCCACCCCAATCATGTCCGGGGACATTAAATTGACCAGCATCCGATCGACATAGGGGAGTTGATTGCCCTCCGTATCCACCACGCAGTAGTAGGGATTGCGGACAAAGGATTGCGGCGGATTGGCCCGGTAGGTGCGGTAAACCCATGGCCAAAGCCTGGGGTGATCTGGGTTGTCCCATTTCTTGAGAGCCGCATAGAGGGCTCGCTTGCCGGGAAGCGCAAGGGCTTTGATTTTCTTTTCGATGAGCGCCTCATCGCCCTCGGTGGGATGAAACCGCCTAAGGTAATGTTCCGGTGTATTTGCGATTTCTGTTCCGAGATAGATGCATAACTGCTCCAGGAAAACTCCGTTTGGTTCCAAAAAGCGAAAACGCACCGTACATGAGTCGATCTTTTCGACTTTGCCCGATCGTCCGCGAAGAAGCATGATATCGGGCGGTTTCGACTACATCTGAGGATCGTTTGCCTCATGCTCCCACCAGTAGAGGTGTCATCTGCGGTGAACGGATAACCGTCGGACCACCGCATGCCCTTTCTCAGATGAAATATAAATTCACGACTATTATCCCGAACTTCGTAACTCTTCGCAATGTGAGGCACGATGGGATAAATCTGAGGCGACCAACGTACGAGATTTGAATAGGAAAAACGTTTTGAAATGAAGACAAACTCGAATGCGGCACTGGCAGCCCGGATCCAAGTCCCCCCATATTTTCCAATGCCTTCCACGCCTTCCATGACGACCGGTTCGGGGCCCACCCGTTCCTCCACCGGAGGGAGCTTCCCGGCGGCGACAAGTTCAGCCAAGAGGGGGGATTCTCCTTTGGGATGCCACGCGACGGCCGGTCCCTCCGCATAGTCCACCTGGCGGTAGATTACCTGGGCGTTTTTGAGGTTGCGGGAAATGTCCCGCTGGGCTTCCGCCCTCACTTGAGGAATTGATCAAAAAACACAGTGGTCAATTAGAAGAGACCATTTTGCGGAAAGCATTGCGGATGCGCCTATGGGAATTGCAGGACGCATTCTTGCCATCGCCCATCCTGCGCGATAACCATGCCGCCGAAGGGGCGGCCATTAATCGCAATCCTCAGGCGTTGATTCTCGCTTATAACTCACTGAGCGAACCCGACGAGGAGACTGGAGAGGCGCCCCCCGATGCCTTCGTAAGGAGAGGAATGGGTGAATTCACTCGTCTTTTGGCGCAGGCGGCAGAAGAGGCTGGAGTCAAGATTCACACTAATCAAGCCGTAGGGTTTATTATTGCACATAAGGGATCGATAGCCGGTATCCAGTTAGTTGATGGCAGCGATATCATCTGCTCCAAGGTGGTTTCCAATCTCGATCCCAAAAGGACCTTTCTAAAACTTTTGGCGCCCGATTTATTAGCGAATAGTATGAGGCGGCGCGTGGAGGCTTTGACTACCGACGTAAGCTGCCTGAAACTTTTGGCCGTAATCGACGAACTGCCCGAGTGGAAAGCATGGGATGGAGACCCGGAGCGTCCTCATAGGGGAGCGGTTCGGCTTGGGGTGTCGCGCCACGAAGTAGAGAAGGCTTATGATGACCTGGAAGCCGGACGCCCCCCGGCCAGCCCAATTTTGAGTTTTAACATGCCATCCTACCAGGATGCGAGTCTCACTCAACCCGGCTGCCAGACGGCTTCCATTTGGATCTTTCCGGCGCCGGCGAATTTGCGAGATGAATCGTGGGACGATTGCCGGGAGCGGGTAGCCGAGAACCTGATCGACCGGATCAACACCCATGCGCCCAATTTTCGACGATCGATTCGATCTTATAAGTTGAGGACTCCGTTGGACCTGGAGCGAGAAAACGGATTGAGCGACGGCTGCATCTGGCATATCCAGCATCGCGGCAGCCAGTTATTCTGGAATCGCCCACTTCCCGAGTTGGCCCATTACCGGGCGCCGATTAAGGGCTTATATATGTGTGGAGCGGGTCAACATCCTGGTGGCGAGGTAAGCGGTCTGCCGGGACACAACGCGGCCCATGAGATCCTGAAGGATATAGAGAAGTAGTGGACGACAGGGGATTCCGATTTCAGTTGTCTTAATCCAGTTATGCAATGGAGAGTGGGGCTTCAATGACAATACCGAGCAAGCAAACGGAATTGAGTGATCTCGATTTCCTGCGGGCCTTTGACCTGGGCAAACGGGCGTTTCGGAAAATGGGGAAGGCGATTGAAAAAGGTGATCTCCCGGCCACCAAAAAGAAATTGGTGAACTATTTCAAGTACCGGAGGCGCCCTCGCTGGTTTTTCGATTTTCGGGATGGCGGCCGAGGGGC
Organism: Opitutales bacterium; assembly: GCA_965226205.1. Classification (GTDB taxonomy): domain Bacteria; phylum Verrucomicrobiota; class Verrucomicrobiia; order Opitutales; family UBA2987; genus JAJFLU01. The sequence continues at coordinate 79,487 of CBDDCJ010000028.1, forward strand.
CGTGCCCAAGTTATGGCCGGTGGAATTTAAGCCGGATTTGCCGTTAGAGTGTATGAAAGCGGATCAATTGCTCAAAAATCGTTTTATTCTTGGATACGGAATCGAGCTTGATTTTGGACCGAAGCTCAAGTGGTTCACGAATCAGACTCGTGATCTAGGCGTACCAGGCAATGTTTTCCGACGGGGCGATTTTTTTAATACCCTGGCCATCGCGCATGCCCATAGCCGCCGTGCTGAATATGCGATAAAATTCGCGGAATTGGCGGACCGTTGGCAGCGGGATTGGCCTTTCGAGGTCGACGATCAATTCAGACCCGGCGATCTCGTTATGTCCCGCGAATACGGCTATAAATCAATGCCGACCGGATGCCGGCTGTCCAACTGGTTGAACTGTCTTTACAGCGGAATTCTTTTCGCCCAGCAGGTGCCGATGGAGACCGCCTTTCAGTTTATCAAGACGATTTGGTTTACCGGTTTACAATTCCGCCGTTACGAGAAGGCTCCTTATAAACCGGGCAATATACACACCAAGCATTGCGGGACGACGCCGAGCATCATCGCCATGATGTTTCCGGAGTGCCGGGCGATGAAACCGCTGATGGACCTGGCGCGGCGCAACTTTGCCCTGCATGTGGAGAATAATTTACTCTCGGATGGCGGTTATCAGGAGTGGTCCACAAGCTACATGAAGGTTACTTTGGAGATGTTCCTACTGCCGCTCTGGCTCGCCAGGGAAAATCGGGTAACGCTTCTCAGCCGTTTCGATCAAAACCGGCTTCGCCGTTGTTGCGAGCAATTTGCCCACTTGATATTACCGCAAGGTTCGCCACTAGATGTGGGCGACGGCCTGACGCGACGCGAAAGCACAGCCTCTTTTTTGGCTTTGACGGCGAAGTTTTTCCGGAGCCGGATATTGGCTGAACCGGTGAACAGGTTTAGACTCCGGGGATTTCTCCCTCCCGAATTGAAACCGCCCCTTGAGTCCCCTTCTATTTCCCTTCCTCTGGTTGTCCACTATCCGGCCTCGGGTTATTTCGTGGCGAGATCGGGCCCCGGCCACAAGGCTTCCGCCCTCGCGGTCGTCGTCCCCCAACGGCGAGAATCGGTTCCCCAACCACGCTCACGAGGATGCCCTTTCAGCGCAACTGGTCGTTCGGGGCGAACCTATGGTCGGCACTCCGGCGAGCACTCTCTACATTCATGCGAACGACGCCGCAATCCGGGATCAACCGTTACGCGGCTATACTTATTCGATGGAATCCCATAACGTCGTGCTGGCGGGTTCCCGACCGGCCAGAACGGTCGCATCGTTGATCGATAGCTGGGGCGTGGCGCCTATCCCGGTCACTTGCGATTGGGAAGAAATTCCAGGAGGCGTCAGGTTTCGGGCGTTCCATGAGGGATATGCGGGAGTAAAACTAAGCCGGCAAATCGAATTTCAATTCCGCCGGGGATGGACGGTGCGCGATTGCGTGGATGGATTTTGCGGGCAACCGCATATCCAGCGTTGGCACTTTGAATACGGCGTGGAAATTGAAAAATCCGGCAAGGGATATATTGCCGCCAAGGGGAAAGCCTGCCTCGCTATTTCATTTCTCGCAAAAAGTGAATTGAGCGCGCGGGCGTATCGCAATGAAGGCTGGATGCCCAAAAGCGTGAGGCCCGCGGATGAACCGGCGCCCTGGGTTCTGGATATTCAATTTGGCGGCGGCGATCATGATTGCATCACGACCGATTTTCATATAGTCCCCAAACCAGCTAACAAGATTTGGAAATTCGAAAAATGCTAACGGACGCTCAAGTAGAATATTATAATGAAAACGGTTACCTTGCGGTCAAAAATGTGTTGAACGCGGAAGAGGTGGCGGAACTACGTTCGGTGACAGATGAGTTTGCGCAAAAGTCGGCCGGCGTGACCCACAACGACGATGTTTTTGATCTGGAGCCATCCCATTCGCCCGATAACCCCCGACTTCGCCGGTTGAAGAATCCGGCCGACCAGCATCCTGTTTACAATAAGACTCTAAGGCATGATAAGATTCTCGATATCGTCGCTCAACTTGTCGGTCCCTCGATCCGATTTAACGGTCATAAATTAAATTTGAAATTGCCTCATGGGGGCAGCCCGGTGGAGTGGCATCAGGATTGGGCATTTTACCCGCATACCAACGATGATCTATTGGCGGTCGGAGTCGCCCTTAATGACGCCAACGAAGAGAACGGCTGTCTCCTTGTCCTACCCGGTTCACACAAAGGGAGAATACTCGATCATCACCAGGATGGCCATTTTGTGGGGGCCGTGTCCGAGCCGGGATTTGTCTCCGATGGGGCCGTTCCCGTGGTACTGGAGGCGGGTGATATATCGATCCACCACGTCCGCGTTCTTCACGCATCGATGCCCAACATATCGGAGAAACAACGCCGTCTTTTGCTATTCATGTATTGCGCTGTCGATGCCTGGCCATTGATGATAAGCGGCAAGTGGGACGATTTCATCGAAACCTTCAATGACGGTATTTTGCGGGGAAGACCGAATTACCAACCCCGCCTGAGGGAGGCGCCCGTTCGTCTTCCACTGCCTCCGGCGCTAAAACAAGGTTCTATCTATGAGAGCCAGCTTGAATTGAAGCGATCGACTTTAGTAACGTGATAAAAAGTAGTCTATTGACCCATTCAATAAGTGATATTTCCCTCTCCATAGCAAAGATGCGCCCCTGGACCTTCGTTTACGTTACTGATATACATATCGGCTCGCCTCGATCTTACAGGTTTCAGCCAGCTTGGAACGAAAACTGGGAAACCGCCAAACAACAGATTCTGGAGATGGATCCGGATTTTCTACTCATTGGTGGAGATCTCACGCGGGATGGCGTCACCCACCCTTATGAGCTTGAAACCGTGAAAGCGGACCTTTCGACTTTGCCTTTTCCGTGCCACATTATTCCCGGCAATATGGATATTGGCAACAAACACGCCAAAACGCGCGGGGCAAATGAGAAGACCGACGACATTGCCTTTAATATGCGATCCGAATCCCTACAAAGGTTTGAATCAAATTTTGGGCCTTCGCATTGGAGCTTTGTCCATAAGAGTGTAAGATTTTCCGGTTTCTGCGATATTCTTATCGGTTCCGACCTCCCAGAGGAGAAAGAACTCTGGCACTGGCTGGAAGCGCAAATCGGCCATGATCGAGAAAGATTTCATGTTCGGATCATGCATTATCCACCATTCATTGACGATATCTGCGAACCGGATTTTGATATAACCGATGGTGAGCAATACCATTGCTGGTACTTCGGAATCGACCAGACCGGCCGGGAGCGGCTGATGGAGATTTTCAAGGCGACCGGGACGACGCACGTTATTAGCGGGCACATTCATTGCCGGAAATCCGAAGATGCTCTTGGGATTCACTTTGACCGCGCTCCGGCCACGAGTTTTTCCCAGTTTGCCGGCCACTGGAAGGATGGAGACCCAACGCTTGGGTTTCTGCGTTATGACGTTTCCCAGGAGGGGATCAAGACCAGCTTCGTGCCGTTGGAGAAAATCTCGGCGAAAGTTGGATATGGTCCGGGCGGGCATCCCTCGCCGGGGGAACGCGATTATTCTCTGGCCTGGCAAAAGGGCGAAGCGGGGGAACCCGTTCCGCAAGATGAAAGCTCCGCCGAAAAGTAGGGCCGCACCTGCCGGGCGCTTACTTCAAAATGGATCGGGCATTTACGGGTTGGACCGGGCGATTGTTGGGATGGCGCATGGTGTGAGTAAATTTATCGATTTGTTCATTAGATGCCGTATCGAAATTTTTCATAACCAACCACCAGACACCTTCAGAGCATGGTGGAGTCGTCAGCGAGCCACTGAAACGGTAGTAATCGCGATCCTGCGGTAAAAGAATACTGGCATCCACACTCTTCGGAAGAGCAACTTTTTCACCTGCCTTCTCAGGCATGTTCGCCCATGCTTTTTCAAGCTCAGCATTCTTCTCTCCAGCTTTGAACATAACTGCAATTACAGCAAGATTACCCTCTTTGTCAGCGTGCACAAAATGAGCCTCCATTGGATATGAGTGCTAAATAGAGGCTGTCCCAAAAGGGTGATTTTTGCGAGGGGATTTTGAAGAGTGTTCATTTTAGTGGTATTTTCTTTTGGGAGGGGGTGACTTTGCTCTCCTATGACGTTAGGATTCTGGTTTTGGGGTCCGGTTGCCTGGTTTTCTTTGTATGGGCCGACAGTAGGCCTGTGAAAAAGTATTGTCCTTGCTTTTCCGCTCTTTATTTAGGCCGCCGCTTTGGTTTTTAGTTCATCTTGCTGGGCCAGCATCTTGGCCACTTTCCATAGATTGTGCGAGAGGACCGACCAGGCTACGCTGATCGAGCGGTTGGCAAAGCCTTTGCTGCGCAATCGCCCGGCCTGCCAGCGATTCTTCAATACCCCGATCCGCCCTTCGGTGCTGGCCCGGCGCTTTTGCAATTGCCTGAAGTGTGGTTCCTCCATCCGTTTTTTCAACTGCTTCGGATCGCGTGGACAGAGCGCATCGTAGATGCCCTCCTGGGCTAACTGCCGGCGGGCCCGCTGGGAGGCGAATCCCCGGTCCGCGCACATGGCCGCTATGGGTTCGGCTAGGTTGAAGCGGTTCTGTCTTTGCAAACTCTCTTGCATTTGTTCATTTTCGCTTGGCGTCCGGCTGCCGTAGAGTTTCCAGTCCAGCAGGTATCCTTCAACGCTTTCACCCAAAAACAGGGTGTTGCCAAACTCAACCTCTTGGCCCGCTTTGCCTCGCACAATCACCTACGCATCGGGTTCGTAAACACTCAAAACTTTCTCTGCGTTTTTCACCTGGCGGCCGCCAATGATTCGCTCGTGCGCTTGCTTGATGACCACCGGGATTAGCTCGCTCATGCGCTCCATCCGGGTAAGGATCTGTTGGACCTGTTTTTCGCTGTAATCGCTTTGCTCCCAGCAGGCTTGCAATAATTCCCGGTGACTGCGGGCATGCTCCCCGATCCGTTTGAGCAGCTTTTTCATCTGCCTCAAGATACCCTTGCGTTGCCGCGCGCTGTCCTTTCGCCGCCGGCTGTGGGTCATCTGTATGCACAGCCGATTCATCTGCCGAGCCAAGGGCTCCGGTTCGATCGGCATGCGATGGCGCAAACCGGCCTTCTCACGGATCAGCCGGATCGTTTTGAGCAGCGTGCCCGCTACATCCTTGAGCAGCACCCAGTCCGTCGGCCAATGAATGTTGACCTCCAAACAGGTGCCGTCGATCAGGCAAATGGTGGTGTCTATCGGCTTGTCCAATCCCACCACCTGCCGGGCCAGATCGGCATCGCCCACAACCTCAGTCAAGGTCCGGTGCAAGGCCCTCAACTGCTCTTCGCTGAAAAACTTCGAGGCCCGTTCCAGGGTGCTCTTGGAGATGCCCCTTATGCCGTCGATATGGCGGACACGACAAAAGTCAGCCAACAGATCGCTGCTGCCCAGAGCCCTCGACAAATGCCGAAACGAAATCCCACCGAGCAGATAACGCAGCGTTTCCATACGCAACGCCTTGAGGGCAAAGTTAGCCCGCTTTTGCCGGGCCTTTACACTCATTGGCTGGCCTCTTTCCAAGGCCAGATCAACGCCCTGCGATTCCACCTCCGAATCGATCAGCAGCCGGTCGATACGCTCGATGGTGGCGCGAAAGTTATCGTAATCGAGGCAACGGTCGACCACAGTTAAAGCTGGACGCAGGAGGCATTGGATGGCTATATTTTTCATAGAAAGGGCTATATTGATTTTCGCTAACGCAATTATAGAACCCTTTTTTAGCCGGATCGAGCAAAAAAATGCTCTTTCCGGCTATTTTTATAAACGTCATCCAGTTGACTACAAAATCTTTATATTTTTGGGACAGCCTCTAATTATTAGTGGGGACAGGAAGGATTAAGCTAAGCTTAAACCGTTTCACCCACAGAAGTAAAACTGATTGTTCCTCTAAGTTAGAGGCTGTCCCAAAGTGATCGGACCCCATCTTTGCTACCACTTTAAGTGAGAGTATTTCCGTAGGTTTGGTATTGTAGGTTTTGCAGGGGGTGGCGGAGTGAGGCCGTAGGCCGAATGGAGCCAGCCGCTGCTTTGTTGATTGTTCGCCAGAGTCTGGCGAATGTATTGGGGGAGAGAAAGCCTAATCGGCTGTGGGGATGTCCCCCGTTATATCGCTGTCGCCATTGTTCGATCACCACACGCGCTTCGGTCACGCTCAGGAACAGTTCCTGGTTGAGGCATTCATCGCGCAGGCGATTGTGAAAGGACTCTATATGGCCATTTTGCCAAGGGCTTCCTGGGTCAATGTATACGATGTCGATCTTCTGCCGCTGCAGTTCTCCTTTGACTTGGTGGGCTATAAACTCCGATCCGTTGTCCGAACGGATGCACTGGGGTTTGCCGTTGTCCTTTATGGCATCGTTCAATACCTCCACCACGTCGGCACTTTTCAGTGACCGAGTTGCCTTAATGGCCAGGCATTGACGGGTATGCTCGTCGATCAGTGTCATGAGCCTGAGCGGACCACCCCGGTCGGTGCGATCGGCCACGAAGTCCCAGCTCCACACATGATTGGGCCTTACCGCTCGTGCCGGGGAAGCCGTAGACTGCCCTTGCCTGCGACGGCGCTTGCGTGGCGGACGCACACCTAATCCTTCGACACGACGTATTTTCTGGACAAATTTACGACTCACTTTCCAACCTTCGTGGAACAACATAGCGCGGATTCGACGATAGCCATAACGCGGGTGCTTTTTCGATATTACGAGGATCCGTGCCACCAGTTTATGTCTATACTCAGTAGCTTCCCTGGGTTCATACAGGTAGGTTGTGCGGTGCAACTCGAAATACTTACAGGCCCGACGCAGCGAGCACAGCCCTCGGGCCCATACATGCTTCACCGCTTCCTTCTTCTGCCTCGGGCCTACCATTTTTTTGCGTTCACCTCCTTGAGCACACGGTTCTCCAGCATCTGCTCGGCTACTATCTTCTTAAGCTGCGTGTTCTCTCGTTCCAGCTCCTTCAGCCGCTTGGCATCACGCAGCTCCATGCGGCCATACTTTTTACGCCAGCGATGGTAGCTTTGGGGACTGATATTGTTGGCCCGACAGACATCCTGGATGCCTTTGCCCGCGTCTACTTCGCGCAGTATCGTTATGATTTGTTCAGGTGTGTATCTTTTTTGTTTCATAGGTCTTTCCGGTAATTTCTCCAGAAAGACTCTCACTGGCAATGGTAGTGTTTTTGGCGGTCACATCAAAGGCCTCTATTCGTTATAAATATAATCGCGTCAGACAGAGGTCTATGGTAGAATTGTATTTGAATATGCAAAACAAGAGAAAGGCTGACGGTGTTATAGACATCGAAATTGCCCAAAATCCCCTAAAAACGGTCTTTATGACAGCTTTATAAACAAGTTAACTTACTTTAAAACAAATGGTTATAACTTTGGGACAGCCTCTAAGTAGGGCTTTCCGAACTATCCATAAAAACTGCTCTTTTTTGTGTCACCCATTGGATTTCAAGAATTTGCTCGTTATAAGTATATTTAAGTAACTTATTATTAAACACATAGCGCTTATTTCAAGCAAATATTCTTATGATGAAATGGAAAATATGGGATGAATGCCCTTCAAGACCCGTATAACCCCAAGTAGCGTTCCCCTCCGCCAATGCGTTTGATGCTAAGCAACATCCAACAAAGATTAGTGATAAGCCAATAACTCTTTTCATTATAATAAATTCTTCTTATGGGTTTATTGGACACTGGATTCTCTCGCCGTCAGCGCGCTGTTCAAGGCATTGGCTTGGGGGCTTTGGCAAAATACTCCTGAAGGGGTGTGACACTCATTTTTCTGGAGCGGAGCGCCTCGATTGCCTCTACTGAAGCGACAGCGGCCGTGATGGTGGTGAAATAAGGAATATTCCTGTTTAGGGCCGTGCGGCGCAGGCTGAAGCTGTCCCTTATCGATCCTGTTCCCTCGGTGGTGTTGAAAACCAGATCGACTTCGTTGCCGAGCATGGCATCGACAATATGGGGCCGGCCTTCAATGACCTTGTTGACAACCGTGGCGGCGATCCCCTCATCTTCAAAATAACGGGCAGTGCCGCGAGTGGCCAGGATGCTGAAGCCGAGCGATAGCAATTTTCGGGCGGAGTTTAAAAGCTTTGGTTTGTCGGCGTTGCGGACGGAGATGAATACCTTGCCGGAGGTTGGCAGGATGGTCCCCGCCGCCAATTGGCTCTTGGCAAAGGCGATCGGGAAATCGCGGTCGATCCCCATGACTTCCCCGGTCGAGCGCATTTCGGGACCGAGGATGATGTCCACCCCGGAAAATCGGTTAAATGGGAATACGGCCTCTTTGACCGCGATATGCCCGAGCCGGGATGGTTCGGATTCGAGTTGAAAATCCCGCAGGGATTCACCCATGATGAGGCGGGCCGCAATTTTAACCAATGGTATTCCGGTTGCCTTGGCCACAAAGGGGGCGGTGCGGCTGGCTCTAGGATTGACCTCCAATACATATAGGCTGGTCCCTTTAAGGGCAAACTGGACATTCATCAAACCGCAGATGCCGAGGGCGCGGGCCAGAGCGATGGTTTGGCGGTGGATTTCCTCAATCACATTCCTGGAAAGTGAGCGGGGAGGGAGGGAGCAGGCACTGTCGCCGGAATGGACGCCGGCTTCCTCAATATGCTCCATGACTCCGGCCACAAATACATCGCCGCTGGCGTCGCAGAGCGCATCCACATCTACCTCGATGGCATCCTGAAGATAGGAGTCGATGAGAACCGGATTATCTTCCGCCGCCTCAAAGGCCGGGGCAATGAAGTAGAGGAGCGACTCGAGGTCGTGGGCGATGGCCATGGCCCGGCCGCCCAGAACATAGGAGGGCCGAATGAGCACGGGATACCCAAGTTGTTCGGTTACCGATACCGCTTGCTTTACTGAAAAGGCGATCCCGCCAGAAAGCTGTTTTAACCCTAGTTTCTCGATCAGTTTTTGAAAACGGTCACGGTCCTCGGCTAAATCGATGGCATCGGGGGGGGTTCCCAGGATGGGCGCTCCGGCGGCCTGAAGAGCTTTGACCAGTTTCAACGGCGTCTGTCCGCCAAATTGAACGATTAATCCCCTTAATGAACCCTTGCGGGTCTCGACATGGACGATTTCGAGGACCTCTTCCTCCATTAAAGGCTCGAAATAAAGACGGTCGGAAGAATCGTAATCCGTCGAGACGGTCTCAGGATTGCAATTGACCATGATGGTTTCAAAACCGGCCTCCTTGAGGGCATAAAGAGCGTGGACGCAACAGTAATCAAATTCGATTCCCTGGCCGATTCGGTTGGGACCTCCACCCAGGATGATGACTTTTTCGCGCTCTGAAGGGTTGGCTTCGCAGAAAGGCGGGTCCATTGCGTTGCCTTCGTAGGCCGAGTAGAGGTAGGAGGTTTGGGACGGAAATTCAGCGGCGCAGGAATCGACTCGTTTGAATGCAGGGCGAATGTTGAGGCTCCGCCGCAGTTCCGATACATGATTGGTTGAAACACCGCTCAATTCCGCCAGGCGGGGGTCAGAAAAACCCATTCTTTTGAGCCGATGCAATCTATACTGATCTTTTGGCAGGCCGCTTTGTTTGATAATTTGTTCCTCTTCCACGATTTCCCTGATGCGGGCCAGAAACCAGCGGTCGATGCGGCAGGCCGCATGGATGGCTTCCAGCGAAATCCCATGCCGAAATGCCTGCGCGATAACCAGAAGGCGGCCGGTGGTTGGACGGGCCACAACCTTGAGGATGGCTTGCTCGCCGGGCGCGCCGGGGATGTTGATTTCGTTAAGTCCGGTCAGCCCGGTTTCGAGGGAGCGAAATGCCTTTTGCAGTGATTCGTGAAAATTCCGCCCGATGCTCATGACCTCGCCGACCGATTTCATGGAGGTGCCGAGCCGGTCGGGCGCGGCCGGGAATTTTTCAAAAGCGAAACGCGGAATCTTGGTCACGATATAATCGATAGCGGGCTCGAAGCTTGCCGGCGTGACTTTCGTAATATCGTTTTCCAGTTCATCCAGGGTATAACCGGCGGCAAGGCGGGCGGCGACCTTGGCAATGGGAAAACCGGTCGCTTTCGAGGCCAGGGCGGAGGAGCGGCTGACCCTCGGATTCATCTCGATGACAAAGACCTTACCATCCTCCGGGTTGATGGCGAACTGGACATTGGAGCCACCGGTGTCGACCCCGATTTCCCGGAGCACGGCGATGCTGGCGTTACGCAGTATCTGGTATTCTTTATCCGTCAAAGTGAGGGCCGGGGCCACCGTGATACTGTCGCCGGTGTGAATACCCATGGGATCAATATTTTCGATTGAACAGATAATGATGACGTTATCCTTGCGATCGCGCACCACTTCCAGTTCGAACTCTTTCCAGCCTAGAATGGATTCCTCGATGAGGACCTCCCCAACCGGGCTGGCGGCAATACCGCGCAAGACCTTTTCGTCCAGTTCGTGCGCTTTCATGGCGACGCCGCTGCCCGTCCCGCCAAGGGTGAAACTTGGGCGTATGATAACCGGAAGCCCGATTTGGGCGACAAAGACCCTGGCTTTGGAAAGTGAGTTGACAAGAGCATTTCTGGGGGTGTTCAAGCCAATGCGCTGCATGGCTTCCTGGAAAAGCTGACGATCTTCGGCCATCTCGATGGCCACTGCATTGGCACCGATCATTTCTACTCCGAATTGTTCCAGAGTGCCGTCCCGGTGGAGGGCCAGAGAGGTATTCAGCCCCGTCTGCCCACCCATCGTGGGCAAGATCGCATCGGGGCGCTCACGTTCAATGACCAGGGCAACGATTTCCGGTGTGACGGGCTCGATGTAGGTGGCGTCGGCAAGGCCGGGATCGGTCATGATGGTGGCCGGATTGGAATTGACGAGGATGACCCGGTAACCTTCCTCCTTGAGGGCCTTGCAGGCCTGCGTCCCGGAATAATCGAACTCGCAAGCCTGCCCGATTATGATGGGGCCTGCGCCGAGGATTAGTATGGATTCGATATCGGTTCGCCGGGGCATATTTCAGGGGTATTAAAGGGGGGGGAAGGCTGATCGCCGCCTCTCTTCCATGAGCGAAACAAAACGCGAGAAAAGATGGCTGCTGTCCTCGGGGCCGGGGCTCGCTTCGGGGTGGAATTGAACGCTGAATACTGGCCGATCCTGAACAGATAGGCCCTCAAGGGTCCCGTCGAAGAGTGATACATGGGATTTCTCCACTTTCGGGGGAAGAGAAGCGTCGTCCACCACAAACCCGTGATTTTGGCTGGTAATCTCAACTCTACCGGTAAGTAGGTCTTTCACCGGATGATTGGCCCCGCGATGCCCGTGGTGCATCTTTTTCGTCTTCGCGCCAAGGGCGAGGGCGAGGAGTTGATGGCCCAGGCATATCCCGAAAAGGGGGATTTTCGCTTTCAGGATTTCCCGGATTACTGGCGCCGCATATTCTCCGGTGGCCTCAGGATCGCCGGGACCGTTGGAAAGGAAGACGCCATCGGGCCCTTGTGCCATGATTGCCGCAAATGAGGTTTTTGCGGGAACCGTGACCACCTCGCACCCCAACGACTTGAGGAAACGCAGACTGTTGTGCTTTATGCCAAAGTCGGGCGTCACCACTTTCAAGGGTTTGGGTGGAGATTTTCGCGAAATTTCTGCCCCTTTGTTCTCCGCTACGCGCCAGCGGCTCGCTCTCCAATGGTAGGATTGTTTTGTGCTTACTTTGCCCGCCAGGTCCATGCCTTCCAATCCGGGCCAGGCCAGGTTGCGGTCGTGAAGTTCTGAAAGATTGATGGCTCCATCGCCATTGCCGAAGTGGGCCAATGTGCCTGTGATGGCTCCTGCTTCGCGGATCAAAGTGGTTATTTTTCTGGTATCGACTCCGCAAATCGCCGGGATGCCCCGTTCTTTCAGCCAGGTGTCGAAGTGCTTGCCCGAACGCCAATTGGACGGTTCCGTGATTTCCGCGGCCAAAATACATCCGCGAACGGCCGAAATTCCGCTTTCATGGTCTTCGTCATTCACTCCCACAATCCCGACATGGGGAAAAGTGAAGGTTATGATCTGGCCGGCGTAAGAGGGATCGGTAAGGGTTTCCTGGTAGCCTGTCATCGAAGTGTTGAAGCACACTTCACCGGTGTTGGTGGTTTTGGCGCCTGCCCCTTTGCCCCAGAAAACCGTCCCATCCGCCAACAGCAATACCGCTGAGGCCCATTGCGGTGACTTAGTCATCAGGGATGATAAATGCTCAGCCAAGAGAGTTTATCCGAGATTTCCCATATGTGCATTCTTAATTGTTGAAAATAGCTGCATTCCGGTATTTCGATCCACTTTTTTGCCTTCATTGTGATTTGGCAATCTTATCCTTGAGAATTTGATGATCCAATCGGCGGTATTTAACAATTATTTCTGAATTTCCCTTTGCTCAGTCAAATCAGGAATGGTGCGCAATGGAAAAGACCCTATGCAAATAGATGGAGGCTATCCTAAAAATATAATCCGCTGATGGGTTTGATTTTGCACACGGAAATACAGAAGGTGGAAGTTTTTACTGACAAATACCTCGAACAGATGAATGATCGCTCCAGACCGCATTGGTCCGTTTTTGAAAAGGGCGACTCTGCCTCAATAACGAATGGTTAGCCCGGAGAATGCCTGGAGGTCGTTGGCGTTGTCGCTGAGGCCGAATTGCGCGCCGATGTCGAAAATGAGGTTCTCGTTTACCTGGTAGGTTATTCCGCCACTGAGTATGGCTTGGTAATCGGTGTGGGCATTCGCGCTGAAAACGCCGACATATTCGAGGTAGCCGCCGAGGGGTGGCGCAATGTCGAAACCGACGACTATGGTGTGCAGAAATTCGGTGTCGTAACTGTCGTCGGCATCGTCATAGACGAAATCGGCTTCGGCCTGAAAGCCCAGACCCCAGGTATGGCCCGCATCCCAGCCGAGCATGGCGATGAAACCGCCTTCCACCTTGCCGTTGCTGAGGGCGGTATCGGTGGGGATTTTTATAAAGGGCATGATGCCGAAGGCGGTGTCTCCGCCGTCATTGCCCCATAGATTGACCTTTGTGCCCTGATTTGCACATCCCCAAAACCGTCCGTGGTCGAGGCGGGGCCGATGCCGGTGTCGATGGTTTCCTCGTTGTAGAGGCTGAAGACAAACTGTAGATCGACATTGGGGAGGAGGCCGATTTTGAAATTGGCATCCATGAGCGTCCAGGCCTCAAAATCGCCATTTTCGAAGTCGTCCCTGGAGAAATCGAAAAAACTCAGCTCCAGTTGGAAATGGCCGGCATCGACCGTGATGGGGCTTTCCGTGGCGTCGGGCCGGTCGGCGCTCATCGGGCGCATCAACTCTGGCGGGACCGGGTTAAAGAGGTGATAAGCGCTTTTATCCGTTTGCGTATTCAGCAGTGCGCAGAAGGTCAAGGCCATTGAAAGTAATGTGTTGGGTATCCAAGAATGTAATATTATTTTTGTATGCACGAAATACCTAGTTTGATTATTCAAAAACGTCGATTAAATACATGCCTATGGATCTGACAACTATTCTTAATTTCTGTGGCAGCTTTCCTTTTGGTGGTGGATTGCGCGGCATGATGAACATGACCCGTGCTTTGGGGATTAAAATTTTTTTGGAATAATCCCTCCGGCGAATCCTCCTAAATTATGTTAGCAGGTTTTTGGAGACTATTTCCCATCTCCATGTCCAAGGCAGAGACGGAGCAGAGAGGCCCGGCAGAGTTAAGTTATTGGCTCGGAGCTTCTCTGCTCCGTTCATTTTCATTTTGAGGGGACGAGGGGCGAGGTTTTAATTAATAACCGCGATATTTATATTAGGCCGTCCAAAAATATGGTGAAACGGTCCTTGCCCGGCATGTTTCGGGGATGTTGTTTCAACTTCTCTACGACCGTAAGGGCCGGTGGTTGTATGATACGCTTAATTTTTGTCATTCCGCAGTCGCAAGTGTACCAATTTAAACCATTTTCGATGCGACCATAGAGAAATTCCGCAATAATTATTAAATATTGCCGATTGGATTATCAGATGATGAAGTATAAGATTGCCAAATCACAATGAAGGCAAAAAATGGGAACGTATTGTTGGAATGCAGCAATTTTCTATGATTAAGAATGTTCATGTGGGAAATCCCGGCTAGCTAAATAATATGAAGGCGTTAAAATTAGTTAGAAAATCCGGTGGAAAGAGAATGGCTTTTTCCGCTGAGCGATTTTCCTTCACCCTTCTCATTTTTCTTTTTCTGACGGCTTGTTCCCGGACCACCATCGACCCGGCGACTGTTTACACCCGGGTAACCGAGGCCAGCCTTAAAGCGGGCGACCCGATTCCGGCGCCTGTTGGCAAAATCGTTTTGACCGTTGCCGGATTGATAGGCGCACAGAACCGAGAAGACAAGATCGTTATGGACCTGGCCACGATAGAATCCGCCGGGCTGGTCGAATACACTGTGCTCGACCCCTGGGAAGATCGCGAAATCACCTATCGGGGTGTGCTGATGAGCGAATTGTTGGCCTTGTGGCAGATCGATCCCAAGGCGGCAATCCTGGCAATCCTGGCGATTGAGGCTATTAATGACTACAAGGTGGAAATTCCTGTCGCCACGTTTTATGAATTTCCGATTCTTTTTGCTCTGCAATCGGACGGCAAATATATGCCGATTAAAGACCGGGGTCCCGCCATGCTCGTTTATCCCAATATGGACTTTGAATTCGTACGGCCATTAAACGATAAGTTCTGGGTGTGGCAGATCGCTTCCATAAAGGTGAAATGAATTATTGGTCAAATTTATCGTCTGTCTCATGGTCATGAGGGAAGAGGATCAGGAAAAAAAATCCATAATCCTGAGAACCTGGGCCTTTGGTATCCTGGCAATGGTTTCGCTGGTGATGATAGTAGTAGTGGGCGTCATATTTTACCGAGGCATCCAGTTACAAACCGGGTTGAGCCAAACCAGTATCTTATTCAGTGACTTCGAGACCAACCAGTTGCATCGTGAGGTAATGCGCCTGCTGGTGCTGGTGCGTGCCGATTCCAGTCACTCCGATTCTGAAACAATTGATTTGCAAATCGCTTTAACCGAAAGCCGGTTCTCTCTTAATCTCAAGCCCTACTTTACGGCTACTCTCGATTCTGAATCCAAGGAAGTATTTTCACGGATATCCAATCGTTGGAATGCATTGCAACCTAAGCTACTGGCCTGGCGAAATGCTCCCACGGAGAATACTTTGCGAAACCACCTGAGCCGGGACTTGGAGGATTTGGAGATTATCATTAATGATTTGATCAATTCGCTTGAGCTTCGTCGCGTAGAAAAAGTCAGTGAATACAATCGAGTTTATAAGAGCTTATTCAGGTGGTTAGTCTTTATAGGGTTGTTTTTTTTGATATTTATTGGATTTTTCACTTATAGCATGTATCGTTACAATGTAGTGCGGGAGAGTCTGGAAAAAGAGGTGGTCTATTCGGCATCTTTGAAAAAACTTAATAAAGAGTTGCGTAGAGCAAAGGAAGAAGCGGACAGCGCCAACCGTGCCAGGAAAAAGTTTCTATCTACCATGAGCCATGAATTTCGGGTAGTGTATTAAGTAGGAATGGTGGCTAATTCTTGATTATATTGATGAATGAAAAGTCTCAGACAGGTTTCATGCATACTCTTAAGCTTGGAAAAGGAGAGGGTTTTGCGTGTGAAACGACCCAGTCGTTGGCGCAGGGTATTTGAAGTGGACGGGGTTGTTTGGACAATTTTGACGTGGGATTAAGGTGGAAATCGTGTTCATATTATTTTTTAAAAATATATTTTGTCCTTAGCCAAAGACGGGCACGCAGGTGCCCGCAAGCTGTATTGGCGGGGAGGTTGGTTTTGCTCCGATTGCATGGACTTCGGCCGGGGTCCGGTAGCCCAGGGCTTGGTGGGGGCGCAGGTGGTTGTAGAAGTCCAGGTAGCGGGCTATCCCTTCGCTGGCTTCCTTTGCCGTGGCGTATTCGCGCAGGTAAATGTCTTCATACTTGAGGGTTCTCCAAAAGCGTTCAACAAATATGTTGTCCAGGTAGCGGCCACGCCCGTCCATGCTGATGCGCACCCCGGCTTGCCCCAGCACCGAGGTGAACTCGCTGCCGGTAAACTGGCTGCCTTGATCGATGTTGAAGATTTGAGGTTGGGCCCGCCTCAGAGCTTCCTCCAGGGCGAGCACACAGAAGCGGCTCTCCAGGGTGTTGGAAAGCTGCCAGCTCAACACGTAGCGGCTGAACCAGTCCAACACCACGGTCAAGAAAAGGAATCCTCGGCTCAGCCGCAGGTAAGTGATGTCGCTGCACCATACCTGGTCGGGCCGCTCGACCGCCAAACCCCGCAGCAGATAAGGGAAAATGCGGTGCTGCCGGTGCCCCTGGCTCAAGTTTCGACGCGGATAAATAGAGGCTGTCCCAAAAGGGTGATTTTTGCGAGGGGATTTTGAAGAGTGTTCATTTTAGTGGTGTTTTCTTTTGGGAGGGGGTGACTTTGCTCTCCTATGACGTTAGGATTCTGGTTTTGGGGTCCGTTTGCCTGGTTTTCTTTGTATGGGGGTCCGTTTGCCTGGTTTTCTTTGTATGGGCCGACAGTAGGCCTGTGAAAAAGTATTGTCCTTGCTTTTCCGCTTTTTATTTAGGCCGCCGCTTTGGTTTTTAGTTCATCTTGCTGGGCCAGCATCTTGGCCACTTTCCATAGATTGTGCGAGAGGACCGACCAGGCTACGCTGATCGAGCGGTTGGCAAAGCCTTTGCTGCGCAATCGCCCGGCCTGCCAGCGATTCTTCAATACCCCGATCCGCCCTTCGGTGCTGGCCCGGCGCTTTTGCAATTGCCTGAAGTGTGGTTCCTCCATCCGTTTTTTCAACTGCTTCGGATCGCGTGGACAGAGCGCATCGTAGATGCCCTCCTGGGCTAACTGCCGGCGGGCCCGCTGGGAGGCGAATCCCCGGTCCGCGCACATGGCCGCTATGGGTTCGGCTAGGTTGAAGCGGTTCTGTCTTTGCAAACTCTCTTGCATTTGTTCATTTTCGCTTGGCGTCCGGCTGCCGTAGAGTTTCCAGTCCAGCAGGTATCCTTCAACGCTTTCACCCAAAAACAGGGTGTTGCCAAACTCAATCTCTTGGCCCGCTTTGCCTCGCACAATCACCTGCGCATCGGGTTCGTAAACACTCAAAACTTTCTCTGCGTTTTTCACCTGGCGGCCGCCAATGATTCGCTCGTGCGCTTGCTTGATGACCACCGGGATTAGCTCGCTCATGCGCTCCATCCGGGTAAGGATCTGTTGGACCTGTTTTTCGCTGTAATCGCTTTGCTCCCAGCAGGCTTGCAATAATTCCCGGTGACTGCGGGCATGCTCCCCGATCCGTTTGAGCAGCTTTTTCATCTGCCTCAAGATACCCTTGCGTTGCCGCGCGCTGTCCTTTCGCCGCCGGCTGTGGGTCATCTGTATGCACAGCCGATTCATCTGCCGAGCCAAGGGCTCCGGTTCGATCGGCATGCGATGGCGCAAACCGGCCTTCTCACGGATCAGCCGGATCGCTTTGAGCAGCGTGCCCGCTACATCCTTGAGCAGCACCCAGTCCGTCGGCCAATGAATGTTGACCTCCAAACAGGTGCCGTCGATCAGGCAAATGGTGGTGTCTATCGGCTTGTCCAATCCCACCACCTGCCGGGCCAGATCGGCATCGCCCACAACCTCAGTCAAGGTCCGGTGCAAGGCCCTCAACTGCTCTTCGCTGAAAAACTTCGAGGCCCGTTCCAGGGTGCTCTTGGAGATGCCCCTTATGCCGTCGATATGGCGGACACGACAAAAGTCAGCCAACAGATCGCTGCTGCCCAGAGCCCTCGACAAATGCCGAAACGAAATCCCACCGAGCAGATAACGCAGCGTTTCCATACGCAACGCCTTGAGGGCAAAATTAGCCCGCTTTTGCCGGGCCTTTACACTCATTGGCTGGCCTCTTTCCAAGGCCAGATCAACGCCCTGCGATTCCACCTCCGAATCGATCAGCAGCCGGTCGATACGCTCGATGGTGGCGCGAAAGTTATCGTAATCGAGGCAACGGTCGACCACAGTTAAAGCTGGACGCAGGAGGCATTGGATGGCTATATTTTTCATAGAAAGGGCTATATTGATTTTCGCTAACGCAATTATAGAACCCTTTTTTAGCCGGATCGAGCAAAAAAAATGCTCTTTCCGGCTATTTTTATAAACGTCATCCAGTTGACTACAAAATCTTTATATTTTTGGGACAGCCTCTACATAGCCTCCAGGCCCATTTGGCGCATGAGCCGCTGGATGCGGCCTCGTCCCACTGCATGGCCCTCTCGACGCAGCCACTGGGTCATCCGACGAGAACCAAAAAACGGATATTGGGTGTAGAGCTCATCCATGCGATGCATGTAGAGAACGTTCTGCTCGCACTGGGCACGGGCCCGATAGTAATAGCTGCCGCGGGCCAGCCCCAGCAACTGACATTGCCTGCCGATACTGATTTTTCCTTGAAGTGGTTGCACCATCTTGCGCCTCTCACCAACCGAGTTGTTCAGACTTTTTTTTTAGCCAATCGCATTCTACTTTCAGCTTTCCAATCTCCTGGTAAAGGTGATCTTTTTCCGTCTCGTTGTCCTTGCTGAGAGTCTGCCGCTGGCGCGAAAACAGCTCCGTTGCTCCCTGCAAAAGCTGCTTCTTCCATTGGGTCACCTGGTTGAGATGCACCTCAAAACGACCGGCGATCTCGTTGATGGTATGAGCGCCCCTGATGGCTTCCAGGGCCACCCGGGCTTTAAACTCAGCACTGTATTGTCTTCTCTTTCGTGATTTAATAACATTCATAGGTTAGCGAATTTAGTGGTTCAAGACCACCTTATTCCACTGTCCAGTTTTCCCCGTTCATTTCAATTGTTCCATCGTTCCACATGGGCCGTTTCACCGTTTTTTTTTCTCACGGATCGGTTATGAGGAAAGACTTCATCATAAGTGCTCCAAAAGTCGCTGTAGGTGGCACATCTTTTGTAGGCCCGTGGCAGACGCTCGTAAAGTTCCCGGCAACGATACCAATCCCGAGGCCCAATGGCATAGGAGAGGATTTGACGGGTGCGTCGGCAAAGAGCGATCCAAACCCATTGGGCATCGCTCTTGCGCCCCACAAAAGACCACAGTTCGTCCAGTTCAATGACATCATGACGGCGGGCCGCAAGAATCGTGCTTTTGAGCGATCGCAGCGATTGTCGTTTTTTTTAACCAACTCAAAACGGTGTTGGGACTCACCCCGAAGGCGCGCTGTAAACCGCGTAGACTGCTGCGTTCCTGATAGACTCGAAGGATCATTTCTTTTTGCTCTTCGGTGTATTTCACTGTGGGGTTTTCGCGGCTTTGTTTACCACAATCATGGCAGCGGTAGCGCTGTTTATGGTTGGGCGTCTTGCCAAATTTAATGATATTTTCACTTCCACAGTGCCGACAATTAATAATTTTAGTAACCATGCACTAAGAATAAACTGCCTAACGCTATTTGTACAGATAAAAATACAAAATAACATTCTTTTTTTATACACTACCTAATTTCGCACACCGCTCAGCTCCATAATCGGGTTCGCCGATTTATTGTCGGGGCCGTTTTTGGGCCACTTGAATGAAAGGCAGAACACCTACATAAAGAATATCCTGGAAAGCGGAAAACATTTGCGCGGTTTAATAAGCAATCTGCTCGATATTACTAAAATCGACTCAGGGGAAATGGATATCGAGTTGGAATTATTCACCTCCAGGAATTTGATTGATGATACGGTTTCTCTATTGGACACGGAATTTGAAACAAAAAAGCTGGAAGTTCATACGTCGGTCGATTCATCCATAGAGAGGATTTGGGGTGATCCAGGTAAATGCAGACAGATCATGTTCAACCTGTTGTCCAATGCGATCAAATTTTCCATGGAGCGGGGCCGAATCGATATTCTGATGGAGCGTGAAGGCGACTCTGGCATCCGCATTTCAATTCGTGACATGGGCGTAGGAATTCCAGCCGACGATGTCGATAAAGTGTTTCACGAATTCCACCAAGTTGAAAATGTGCGGGACAAAATATTGGGGGGGACCGGCTTGGGTCTTGCAATAGCTCGGCGATTGGTGGAGTTGCAGGGGGGAAAAATCGGAGTGCAAAGCGCGCTTGGCGTTGGCAGCACTTTTTGGTTTACCCTCCCGGACTTAGAATCAAAATCTATGCAGCCGGTGGTTTCCGAAACCCAAATAAAGCGCATAGATGCCGACGAGCTTCGGAAAAAACGAATTCTTGTGGTGGAGGACAGCGAAATCATCCGTACGATGATTTTGGACATGCTCAGTAACCTCAATCATGAAGTGGCGGCCGCTGGCGATGGATATAAGGCAATTGAAGTGGCGCTCGATCACCATCCGGAGTTAATATTTATGGATATGCGGATGCCGAAAATGGATGGGATCGAAGCGACCAAAAAGCTACGCAACATTCCTGAATTTTCCGAAATTCCCATTATTGCTCTGACCGCAGATGCTGGCAATGAGGCAATAAAAGAGCAATTGGCCGCAGGCTGCACGGATCATCTGGCCAAACCTATTCTCAGCGACGACCTCTATGCTATTCTGGAGAAATATTTGGGGAAGGGCGAAGAGCGGGTTTAGTTTAGAGGCTGTCCCAAAGTTATAACCATTTGTTTTACAGTAAGTTAACTTGTTTATAAAGCTGTCATAAAGACCGTTTTTAGGGGATTTTGGGCAATTTCGATGTCTATAACACCGTCAGCCTTTCTCTTGTTTTGCATATTCAAATACAATTCTACCATAGACCTCTGTCTGACGCGATTATATTTATAACGAATAGAGGCCTTATACAGCGTTTTTGACGGAATTGAATGACTTACGTTCCCTTACAGTTCGGAGTCGAATATCTCAATTCGCAAAATTCGGGTTTTTGGGACAGCCTCTAGTTTAGCCATTAACAAATATTGGCTCGGAGCTTCTCTGCTCCGTTCATTTTCATTTTGAGGGGCGAGGTTTTTGGGAAGCCCGAAATTTAATACCGAACTAAACCGACCGGAGGGCCTCCTCGATTGATGTATTGCCATCCAGCAGGCTGAAACATTTGCCAACGGTGTTAACGAGATCCAGACACATCACCAGCGCGGTGGCGAGGTTATCCCGCGAAGTCTTTCCGGCGCCTTTCAACTCGGAGCTGACCACCACTTTACCAGTGCCCGGATTGTCGGTCAGGCCGCCTGGGTAGATGATCGTATAGTCCAGATCGGTCTGACGCAGGTGGTTGTCTGCGTGAGCCTTTGCTTTATGATAATGAGCGATGCGTGATTGACTGTTAATGTCCGCATTGATCGAACTAAGCATGACGAACCGTTTTGCCCCGTGCACTTGTGCCGTCACCATTGCCCTGATGGCGCCGATGTGGTCAACCAGCACCGTTTTGTCTTGCCGGTGCGGCCCCCCGAGCCGGCAGCGAAGATAATCGCATGGCAGCCTTTAACCGCATGATCGATGGGATACTCCAGATCGGCCAGAACCGTCGGCACGGCCATGTTATCAAACATGGGCCGCTGGTCCGGATTTCGAATCATCGCCAGCGGCTCATGTTGGCCACTCTTTAATTGCCGCACGACGCGCGTCGCCGTGTTTCCATTAGCGCCCATAACCAGCACCTTCATCGTTAACCCTCCAAGTTACATCAAATGACTGATGACTGATGGCATTTTCCTCGCCACCGTCCCGCATTCGCACTCAAAACCGTTTTATTGGCCGGAAATAATAGTGCGCTCCATTTGTATTTTGCAACCCAATACGGTCAATGCTTTTTTGTTTCACGATATTCAATTTTCAAGGGCTGCCCCCTTTAGCCACTCCGTCTCCTCCACGGCCGGAGGGGCCGGTCGGGTCGGTGGTCTTTTTTGCATATTGATTGCGTTGAAAAATCGTAAGTCGATGTCTGCATTATGCCGCTTGAATTGGCAGGAAAAAGCCTTCAAATATCAAAAAGAATGACATGATTTCTTTTCAATAGCATCCCATAGGAAATAACGCAAAACGGCTGGAATTGCTCTTGTTCGCCTGTTTCACTAGAAGCAGGTTACTATGAAAAAACAAAAAGCAAATCCAGCCAAATGCAAGGTGTGCGTTCTGCGACAGCTTTGCAATTTTATTCCGGGACATCTGGTGGCCAAGTTGGCCCGCCAGTATGGTGTCGATAAGAAAGCTCGCAGTTTCAGTCCATGGAGCCATATCGTTAGTTTGCTCTATGCTCAGATCACTCATGCTATTGGGCTTAATGATGTCTGTGACGGACTCGCTCATCACAGAGGGTTGCTGGCCAGTATCCGGGGGGCCAGCGCTCCCAGTCGCAACGGGCTTTCCTACGCCAACAAGCATCGCGATGCCGCGATGTCGGGAGAACTGTTTTGGTCGGTGCTCAAGCACTTGCAGTCGTTGTCTCCGGGGTTTGCGGGTGGTAAATTCAAGGGGTTTCCCCGACGTTTCAAACGTGTTATCAACATCGTCGATTCGTCCACTATCGGTTTGGTCGCCAACTGCATGGATTGGGCTAAACATCGTCGGCGAAAGGCGGCTGCCAAATGTCACTTGCGCCTGGATTTGCAAAGTTTTCTGCCCCGGTTTGCCATCATCGACACGGCCAGGGACAATGACGCCAAACGAGCCCGTGAAATGTGCGCCGCCCTCAAAGCCGGTGAAATCGTATTGTTTGACAAGGCCTACATCGATTTGACCCACCTCTTTGACTTGTCATCGAGGGGCATTTACTTTGTCACCCGGGCCAAAGAGAACATGGCCTTACGCTGTGTCAAGAGGCTGCTCAAGAAGCCCAAGGGCAATATTTTGCGCGATGATCTGGTGGTCCTTAAGAACAAAAAATCCCGTCAGGATTATCCCCAGCCGATGCGCCGGGTAACGGCATGGGTGGAGATCGATGGCCAGTGGCGTGTGATGGAATTTTTGACTAATAATTTGCAGTGGTCGCCCCATACGATCAGCGAACTGTATCGCTGCCGCTGGTCCATTGAAACCTTCTTCCGCCAGATCAAACAAACGCTCAACTTGTGCGATTTCCTCGGCCATAGCGCCAATGCCGTGCGCTGGCAGATTTGGAGCGCTTTGCTGCTCTATGTGCTGCTCCGCTTCCAGGCCTGGTTGAGCCGCTGGGAGCATAGTTTTGTCCGCCTGTTCACACTTGTCAGAGGCGTGCTTTGGGATCGCTTTAACCTGCGGGACTTGCTCGATTTCTATGGGACAGCCGGTGGACGCTTTAGAATGCGAGCGACTCCCCAGCAGGCCTATTTCCCTGGGTTTGGTTGAAAACCTATGGGACAGCACAAGGTGGCAAAAGCAATAAAAGAGAAACATGTGATAAAATTTCAAAAATTCGATTCCCCCAAAAGTCAAAAACTCACATTGATTATCAATGGGTTACGAAGCTTGCCTCGCCCCTATGGGATGGTATTGATTTCTTTTGAATTCTTGTGGCCCCAATACCCCGTTAGTCAAAAATCAAGTATTGACCCCTTTTTCCTCTCCTATTCTCTCTCTCAGCCTAGAATTTTCGCCGCCCTCATGAGCGACATACGCACGGTCGATTCGTTTGCGTGTTACGCCAAGCAATACCAGTCCGCCAAGCCAAAGCGCGAATACACACAGCGTGTAAGCGAAGCGATATTTTAGCGGATACTTCGCTACAAACTCATAACCTGATAGAAACAGCGGGACATAAACGAAGAATGCCACCCAAAACGCCACGAATGCACCAACGACCACAAGTGATTTTCTCAAATCGATCTTCGTAGATGGCTTCATTTTCAAATAGATTTTGCTGTAGAAGTGAAATGGACGGGGAAAACTGGACAGTGGAATAAGGTGGTCTTGAACCACTAAATCCGCTAACCTATGAATGTTATTGAATCACGAAAGAGAAGACAATACAGTGCTGAGTTTAAAGCCCGAGTGGCCCTGGAAGCCATCAGGGGCGCTCATACCATCAACGAGATCGCCGGTCGTTTTGAGGTGCATCCCAACCAGGTGACCCAATGGAAGAAGCAGCTTTTGCAGGGAGCAACGGAGCTGTTTTCGCGCCAGCGACAGACTCTCAGCAAGGACAACGAGACGGAAAAAGATCACCTTTACCAGGAGATTGGAAAGCTGAAAGTAGAATGCGATTGGCTAAAAAAAAAGTCTGAACAACTCGGTTGGTGAGAGGCGCAAGATGGTGCAACCACTTCAAGGAAAAATCAGTATCGGCAGGCAATGTCAGTTGCTGGGGCTGGCCCGCGGCAGCTATTACTATCGGGCCCGTGCCCAGTGCGAGCAGAACGTTCTCTACATGCATCGCATGGATGAGCTCTACACCCAATATCCGTTTTTTGGTTCTCGCCGGATGACCCAGTGGCTGCGTCGAGAGGGCCATGCAGTGGGACGAGGCCGCATCCAGCGGCTCATGCGCCAAATGGGCCTGGAGGCTATTTATCCGCGTCGAAACTTGAGCCAGGGGCACCGGCAGCACCGCATTTTCCCTTATCTGCTGCGGGGTTTGGCGGTCGAGCGGCCCGACCAGGTATGGTGCAGCGACATCACTTACCTGCGGCTGAGCCGAGGATTCCTTTTCTTGACCGTGGTGTTGGACTGGTTCAGCCGCTACGTGTTGAGCTGGCAGCTTTCCAACACCCTGGAGAGCCGCTTCTGTGTGCTCGCCCTGGAGGAAGCTCTGAGGCGGTCCCAACCTCAAATCTTCAACACCGATCAAGGCAGCCAGTTTACCGGCAGTGAGTTCACCTCGGTGCTGGGGCAAGCCGGGGTGCGCATCAGCATGGACGGGCGTGGCCGCTACCTGGACAACATATTTGTTGAACGCTTTTGGAGAACCCTCAAGTATGAAGACATTTACCTGCGCGAATACGCCACGGCAAAGGAAGCCAGCGAAGGGATAGCCCGCTACCTGGACTTCTACAACCACCTGCGCCCCCACCAAGCCCTGGGCTACCGGACCCCGGCCGAAGTCCATGCAATCGGAGCAAAACCAACCTCCCCGCCAATACAGCTTGCGGGCACCTGCGTGCCCGTCTTTGGCTAAGGACAAAATATATTTTTAAAAAATAATATGAACACGATTTCCACCTTAATCCCACGTCAAAATTGTCCAAACAACCCCGTCCACTTCAAAGGTGAGATCCCATTGAAGTACCAAATGTTCGTCGATTTCTCGAATGCAGTGCGCCAGATGTACCATGTGTCTTTTGTACACAAGCATCTGTCTCGAAATCTGGAAAATGAGAAACACTACGCAGCTTACCAACAACGCCAGGAGCATTGATCTGAATGGGTCAAGCTGTCCGCTTTGTTCTAAAAGAGGCTGAATTGATAATGCGACTGCACAGGCGACAACACCCGACATCCGCATCATCAACGAAGATAAGCGACTGTTGAAGATCTCGTACTCCTTGATCAGGAGTGCAAGTTGTTGTTCCTGCATACTGGAGAGTTTGTAAGCGTTCATGTTCGTACGCTCAACGCCGCGAACTGCTGTTGAGGAATTTTTCTAATGTGCAGTTTTGTAAGGAGGCTAAGAATCAGAAGTAGCGCAGTTGTGTTCGGGAGACTGAATTCGTACGAACCAGATAACAGACCGAAGCAGACCACATACAGCAACAGAGTACAGAACTTTCGGATTCGTCTATGATATTCACACCCTAATGGGTATATGAATAGATTAACAACGATG
This sequence comes from Opitutales bacterium, assembly GCA_965226205.1. Classification (GTDB taxonomy): domain Bacteria; phylum Verrucomicrobiota; class Verrucomicrobiia; order Opitutales; family UBA2987; genus JAJFLU01. The sequence goes on from CBDDCJ010000028.1 coordinate 105,341, forward strand.
TGAGCAAGAAGAATCAGGCCACACAATAGTACGGAGCTACGATAATCTTCGACATGCAAATAGGTAGTAATCCAGGAGATAAGGACAGCGGAATAGAGGGTCGCGTCAGCGAGGCGGTCCAAGGCTTTGCCGACGATGGAGTCAACACATAAGCGTCGAGCGAACCAGCCATCAAGTACATCTGTTAAACCCGCAAACAAGAACAGAACTAGTACGATGCCGCTGCTCCCGCTGGTCGAATAAATGTAGCCGATACTTAGAGCGCAAAGTATTCGAAGCTCACTAAATAGATTTGGAATGGCCGATTTAAGCACCCAGCACATATCGGCTTTTCTCATCAGGATCGATGAGAATTTCCAGCCGCTCAACATTATAATATGCGACATGTCTTTTTATGCATGACAGAGTTTCTGGAATTTTGTCGCATAGGTGTCTGATTTTGTATGGGATATCCGATTGGTGTCAATCGGGGGAAAGATTACTTAGAAAACATAACGATATCAAGCTGTTTTTCCATTTTTTCTTGTAAATTCCGGGTGCTCGTTCCTTGTAAATTAGAGGCTGTCCCAAAAATATAAAGATTTTGTAGTCAACTGGATGACGTTTATAAAAATAGCCGGAAAGAGCATTTTTTTGCTCGATCCGGCTAAAAAAGGGTTCTATAATTGCGTTAGCGAAAATCAATATAGCCCTTTCTATGAAAAATATAGCCATCCAATGCCTCCTGCGTCCAGCTTTAACTGTGGTCGACCGTTGCCTCGATTACGATAACTTTCGCGCCACCATCGAGCGTATCGACCGGCTGCTGATCGATTCGGAGGTGGAATCGCAGGGCGTTGATCTGGCCTTGGAAAGAGGCCAGCCAATGAGTGTAAAGGCCCGGCAAAAGCGGGCTAATTTTGCCCTCAAGGCGTTGCGTATGGAAACGCTGCGTTATCTGCTCGGTGGGATTTCGTTTCGGCATTTGTCGAGGGCTCTGGGCAGCAGCGATCTGTTGGCTGACTTTTGTCGTGTCCGCCATATCGACGGCATAAGGGGCATCTCCAAGAGCACCCTGGAACGGGCCTCGAAGTTTTTCAGCGAAGAGCAGTTGAGGGCCTTGCACCGGACCTTGACTGAGGTTGTGGGCGATGCCGATCTGGCCCGGCAGGTGGTGGGATTGGACAAGCCGATAGACACCACCATTTGCCTGATCGACGGCACCTGTTTGGAGGTCAACATTCATTGGCCGACGGACTGGGTGCTGCTCAAGGATGTAGCGGGCACGCTGCTCAAAGCGATCCGGCTGATCCGTGAGAAGGCCGGTTTGCGCCATCGCATGCCGATCGAACCGGAGCCCTTGGCTCGGCAGATGAATCGGCTGTGCATACAGATGACCCACAGCCGGCGGCGAAAGGACAGCGCGCGGCAACGCAAGGGTATCTTGAGGCAGATGAAAAAGCTGCTCAAACGGATCGGGGAGCATGCCCGCAGTCACCGGGAATTATTGCAAGCCTGCTGGGAGCAAAGCGATTACAGCGAAAAACAGGTCCAACAGATCCTTACCCGGATGGAGCGCATGAGCGAGCTAATCCCGGTGGTCATCAAGCAAGCGCACGAGCGAATCATTGGCGGCCGCCAGGTGAAAAACGCAGAGAAAGTTTTGAGTGTTTACGAACCCGATGCGCAGGTGATTGTGCGAGGCAAAGCGGGCCAAGAGGTTGAGTTTGGCAACACCCTGTTTTTGGGTGAAAGCGTTGAAGGATACCTGCTGGACTGGAAACTCTACGGCAGCCGGACGCCAAGCGAAAATGAACAAATGCAAGAGAGTTTGCAAAGACAGAACCGCTTCAACCTAGCCGAACCCATAGCGGCCATGTGCGCGGACCGGGGATTCGCCTCCCAGCGGGCCCGCCGGCAGTTAGCCCAGGAGGGCATCTACGATGCGCTCTGTCCACGCGATCCGAAGCAGTTGAAAAAACGGATGGAGGAACCACACTTCAGGCAATTGTAAAAGCGTCGGGCCAGCACCGAAGGGCGGATCGGGGTATTGAAGAATCGCTGGCAGGCCGGGCGATTGCGCAGCAAAGGCTTTGCCAACCGCTCGATCAGCGTAGCCTGGTCGGTCCTCTCGCACAATCTATGGAAAGTGGCCAAGATGCTGGCCCAGCAAGATGAACTAAAAACCAAAGCGGCGGCCTAAATAAAGAGCGGAAAAGCAAGGACAATACTTTTTCACAGGTGTACTGTCGGCCCATACAAAGAAAACCAGGCAAACGGACCCCAAAACCAGAATCCTAACGTCATAGGAGAGCAAAGTCACCCCCTCCCAAAAGAAAATACCACTAAAATGAACACTCTTCAAAATCCCCTCGAAAAAATCACCCTTTTGGGACAGCCTCTAAATTAGGAGTTAGACTCCAGATTTGCGAGGATGCCACGGATTAAAAGGGGGGATGCGGTGCCATTCGTTGGTTTATTTTGAGGGATTAAACCCTTTCAGGGTTTGGGGATTTTTTTGTGGATTATTGTCCAGGGGTTGCGCCCCTGGCTGGCGAATATCGCCCCTTCAGGGCGTTTTGAAAGCGTACCGCCTAAGTTAAACAGATACTGAACCCCTGGCTGGCGGATTTAGGCCTTTCAGGGCGTTTTGAAAGCTTACCGCCTAAGTTAAACAGATACTGAACCCCTGGCTGGTGAATATAGCCCTTTCAGGGCTTTTTGTTTTGAATACCTGGCACCCACGCCCACGCTATACAGATACAGGGATTTTACCTCACCCCTGGCTGACGGATTTAGGCCTTTCAGGGCATTGGGCACAGAGGATTTTATTTTTTTTCTTCAAGTTGTTGGATGGTTTGGTTTAGGGTTTGGAGGAGGTTGTCGGGGGTGGTGATTTGGATGTTTTGCTGCTGGTAGGTTTGTTTGATGATGGGGTCGAAGTTTTGCAGGTAGGGGACGATGAGGATGACGGCGTCGAGGGCGGGGAGGTTTTGCAGGATGATGAGTTGGCCGAGGGTGACTTCGTAGCGGTTTTTGATGTTGTAGCGGCACTCGAGGGCGATTTTGAGGGCTCGTTCCGTTTCGGGGCCGGGATCGGCGCCGGCGCCGGTGCCGGTGTGGATGTAGATGTGTTGGAGGACGAAGTCCGTCCGCAGGTGGGCTATTTTTTCGGCCCTGGTGTAGCAGAGTTCTTCGTTAGTGAGGATTTCTTCGATGTCGTCCTCGAAGTCGATGGAGAGGGTTTTGGCTTCGCTGTACTGACCGCCGCGTTCGATGGCTTCGTCGATGTCGATGCCGATGCCGGGCCCGGGCGTTTTTTCGGGTGGAGAGGAGCCGGGTCCGAGGAGGCTGGGAATTTGGCCGTTGAGTTCCGCCTCAACGCAGAGGGTGACGTAGCGGCTGAAGCTGAGGCCGAGGTTTTTGGCCCTGTTGTTGGCGCGGTCGCGCTGGCCGGGGTGGAATGAGACTCCGAAGGTTTTGTGTTTTTCCATTATGTTAAGTCAGGATGCTGGATGGGGGATGCAGGTGTCAGGATGGGGGATGGTGGATGCCGGTTGCTGGATGGGGGATTCTGGATGGTGGATGCTGGATGGGGGTTTCTGGATGCTGGATGGGGGATGCAGGTGTCAGGTGTCTGGTTTTGGGTGTCTGGATGATGGACTGGGCGGGGTGTTGCTGACCCGTCTGAGTTTTTTTTGTTTTTTTGTGAAAAAAAATGAGGGGGAGAGGACTAAAACCTCGTCGGGTTTACGTTAGGTGGTGTGAATAAGTAGGTTAAGTGGTTGATGGTGGGCATGGATTATTAAAAAATATTAATATAGTAAATAATAGTATATTTTTCTTGTCAAATGGAAAAAACAGTGCTAGTTTGTTCACTTATTAATCCGATGAATGCCAAGAAAATCAATATTTCCATATCTTTGCCGGGGCCTTTGCGCGATCAGGTGCGTTTGGCGGCAAGAGACGATGACCGGTCCGTTTCCGGCCTGGTTTGCAGTTTATTGCGTTCCTACCTGCGGCGGGAGGGTTACTGCGTCAGTGTCAGTGTCAATGGCAAAGGAAATGGATATGGATATGGGAAGGTCAACGGGAATGGGTTTTTGGGTGTGGGGGCGGCCCGGCCGCGACAGACGTGCCTAAAATACTTTAAAGTCAGGCAGGTTTCTAATTTCGATTTTAAAAAAACTTAAACCAAGGAAAGATATGAACAATGAGGCAAGAAGTGAGGAGTCAGTTATGAAAGAAGGAATTCTGAATATTCAACAAGAAGGGAGAAAGGCCGAGGTGGTCATCGACACCGGCCATGCATTGCGGGGGGGGGGGAAGAATTGGCTGGCCTACGCGAAGGTCTATTGCCCCAATGTTTTTACCGCCCAACTGGTGGCCGACCGGCTGGCCAAACGGCTGGGAGACGCCGTGCAGGCGGCGCGGGAGGAAGCTTATGAATTGGGTTATGAGCACGCCTCGGGCAACCAACCGAGGATCAGCGGGTTTTCGAGGGTTCTTTGATTAATTATCTGGATGGATGCTGGATGGGGAATGTTGGTGTCAGGTTTCAGGTGTCAGGATGCGGGATTTTTTACCACGGATTACACGGATGAACACGGATGATTGTTTGTGGCGGCAACCGTCATTTGAATGTGTCGAAAACTAATCTTTAAAACAATCAGAATAATTTAAAATGGTGAATTTAACAGCAGGGATGGAGCAATTCGGGTTTTTGCTGATCAAGGGCAAGGAATGGTATTCGCCCAAGGAGATGGGCGCAGTGGTGGGGCGAAGCGACCAGTATATCCGGAACTTGTTTGATAATCAGAAGATTCTGGGGCATCAGTTTAATGGCCGGGCGGGCAAGGGTAGTGAAAAAAGGCACACCTACCAGGTACACCGCGATTGCGTCGTTTTATATTTACTGGAGACGGCTAACTAGAGGCTGTCCCAAAAACCCGAATTTTGCGAATTGAGATATTCGACTCCGAACTGTAAGGGAACGTAAGTCATTCAATTCCGTCAAAAACGCTGTATAAGGCCTCTATTCGTTATAAATATAATCGCGTCAGACAGAGGTCTATGGTAGAATTGTATTTGAATATGCAAAACAAGAGAAAGGCTGACGGTGTTATAGACATCGAAATTGCCCAAAATCCCCTAAAAACGGTCTTGATGACAGCTTTATAAACAAGTTAACTTACTGTAAAACAAATGGTTATAACTTTGGGACAGCCTCTAACTATGAACCGGTCGATTTTGCGAATCGGCTGGGCGAGATTTTGAGGCACCGCACGGCGGAGCAATTGGAACGCATCCTGGAATTGCTGGAGAAAGACCTCCAAGCCAAAAGCGGGCTATTGGCTGGGATTAGGTAGGGTTTAGCTATGGCTTATTTGGGTTCAGATTTTTTCATGACGACGCATGCCGCAGATATTGATGTAGTTGACGGCCGCATGAGCCGCCATGGCGTAATAAATGGTCTGCGTCCAGAGGCAGAGGGCGCCCAAAAGGAGGCCCATGATAAGGGCGAAAATGGGCCAGAGGAGCCAGTTGCGATTGGGTGGCAGGTGGACGAGGCCGAATATAATGGAGGAGTAAAAGAGCCCGATTTCATTCATGAGCCATCCGCGGAAAAAGATTTCCTCGGCCAGACCGCTGGCCAGCGCCAGGAGGAGTATTTCTTTTTTGCCGCAGTCAACGAGCCAGAGTCTGATGTCGCGTGCGCTGCGTTGAACGGCCCGCGAATATTTGAGCGCGATTTGCGAGACAATATGAGTAAGGCCTACCAGGGCCAGGCAAACTACCGCGTGCCAAAGCCAATCTTCTCCGGAATAGGACAGCGGCTGGAATTGAAAATGGCCTTTGCCCCCGCGCCACACAGTGAGACCGAGGCCGGTCAACCCAAAGATTCCATAAACAAGACAGGCTGCTCGAATCACGGCAAACTTCCCTTAACTATACGCTCCCGGTAAAAAAGATAAAGACCGCTTCCAACAATCAAAAATGAGCCCAGGAATGTATAAAAATCGGGAAAATCCCGAAAAAGGAAGTAACCCAGCGCGGTCGCGTAAATAATCTGCAAATATTGATAGGGAGCGATGGAAGAAGCGGTCGTGCAGCTCAATGCCTTGATCAGGGCCAGGTGTCCCAAAGCGCCGAACAAGCCGAGCAGAGGCATCAGCATCCAGCCGGTTAAATCCGGATTTTCCCAATAAAATGGAGCTGCCAGGGTGGCAATCACGAGAGCGAAGAAGGCTGGGTAGAGAAGGGTCAAAAGAGGCGTCTCCTTGTTCTGCAGCTTTTTCGTAAAAATCATGTATAGGGTATAAAAAAAAGCCGCGCCGAGAGGGTAAAGGGAATTCCAGGTCAAGAGGCCGCGGCCTGGCCGGAGGATGATGCAGACGCTGATCAGGCCAATGGCGCAGGCGGTCAAACGCCGCGGTCCGATGCGTTCACCCAGCATGGGAACTGATAGCAAAGCGAGGAAAAGCGGCGAGGTAAATGAAATCGAAGCTATCTCCGCCAAGGGCATGGTTCTCAACGCCGCGAAAAAACAAAGGGAAGCGCCGATGATGAGCAATGAGCGGTAAAGCTGGATTTTCGGTTCATTGGGCCGGACCAGTTTGATCCACTCGGAGCGGGAAAGAAAAAACAGGCAGAAAAGGACATGAAAAAAATAACGGGCCCAGAGCAGTACCAAGAGTGAATAGTGGGGCAGCAAAAACTTGGTGGCGGCATCGAGAAGGCTAAAGAAAGCAATCGCGATGAGATAGATGACAACCCCTTGGGTATAGGCATCCTTTTGCTGGTGGCATCTCAGGTTCACGGACATGAATTTATGGGTGTGGCGGCAACCCGCCGGCTGCCTCCCTCTGCGTTTTGCCGCGGGCGTTATTTTTCATGTTTAAATCGCCATTATTCCGACCGGTAGCCAGCGCGCAATAGCGATTTAAAACAATCTAGATAACTCAACCGGCTTCCTTTTCCAACCGTTTCGCCAATCCCTTCAGGAAAGACCAGACCGTCAAGGCGGCCAGCCGCGCGGTTTGGCTGCCATGGTCGAAATCGGGGTTGCACTCGACGATGTCGAAAGAGCTGACTCGCTCGTGTCTGCCGGCCATTCGGGCGGCCCGTAGCCACAATTCGGGGCGCAAACCGTTGGCCGTGGGCGCACTTACTCCGGGAGCATAGGCCTGATCAACGGCGTCCATATCGAATGTCGCCATGATGGCCGATGGGCATTTGGAATAGACGCGTTTGACCGTTTTGTCGGACACCTTCCGTTTCCAAACATAATGGCAGCCATGAGCCTTCAAGAATTCGATGTGAACGGGTGAAACCAAATGTTTCTGCAACCCGGCCACGATCTAGCCCAGACAGGATTGCGAAGAATGGAGCAGGGCCTGACGGAAGGGAGAGCCCGAATGCCCTTTCTCCTTCAGGTCCAGGCATGGGCGCACGTCCGTATGAGCGTCCCAATTTACAATATGCACTTTGCGATTGGCTTTAACGTGTCCGAGAAAATGATCGAATGCGGTCTCGTGCCCGCCCCCCAAGATAATTGGGATGGTTCCGTTTTCAAGATGCAATGCGATTGCCCCGGCCAGGATTTCCTGATTCTTCTCCAGGTTGTCGCCAAGTTGTAGATCGCCCTCGTCCTGAAGTGGACGGGGTTGTTTGGACAATTTTGACGTGGGATTAAGGTGGAAATCGTGTTCATATTATTTTTTAAAAATATATTTTGTCCTTAGCCAAAGACGGGCACGCAGGTGCCCGCAAGCTGTATTGGCGGGGAGGTTGGTTTTGCTCCGATTGCATGGACTTCGGCCGGGGTCCGGTAGCCCAGGGCTTGGTGGGGGCGCAGGTGGTTGTAGAAGTCCAGGTAGCGGGCTATCCCTTCGCTGGCTTCCTTTGCCGTGGCGTATTCGCGCAGGTAAATGTCTTCATACTTGAGGGTTCTCCAAAAGCGTTTAACAAATATGTTGTCCAGGTAGCGGCCACGCCCGTCCATGCTGATGCGCACCCCGGCTTGCCCCAGCACCGAGGTGAACTCGCTGCCGGTAAACTGGCTGCCTTGATCGGTGTTGAAGATTTGAGGTTGGGCCCGCCTCAGAGCTTCCTCCAGGGCGAGCACACAGAAGCGGCTCTCCAGGGTGTTGGAAAGCTGCCAGCTCAACACGTAGCGGCTGAACCAGTCCAACACCACGGTCAAGAAAAGGAATCCTCGGCTCAGCCGCAGGTAAGTGATGTCGCTGCACCATACCTGGTCGGGCCGCTCGACCGCCAAACCCCGCAGCAGATAAGGGAAAATGCGGTGCTGCCGGTGCCCCTGGCTCAAGTTTCGACGCGGATAAATAGCCTCCAGGCCCATTTGGCGCATGAGCCGCTGGATGCGGCCTCGTCCCACTGCATGGCCCTCTCGACGCAGCCACTGGGTCATCCGGCGAGAACCAAAAAACGGATATTGGGTGTAGAGCTCATCCATGCGATGCATGTAGAGAACGTTCTGCTCGCACTGGGCACGGGCCCGATAGTAATAGCTGCCGCGGGCCAGCCCCAGCAACTGACATTGCCTGCCGATACTGATTTTTCCTTGAAGTGGTTGCACCATCTTGCGCCTCTCACCAACCGAGTTGTTCAGACTTTTTTTTTAGCCAATCGCATTCTACTTTCAGCTTTCCAATCTCCTGGTAAAGGTGATCTTTTTCCGTCTCGTTGTCCTTGCTGAGAGTCTGCCGCTGGCGCGAAAACAGCTCCGTTGCTCCCTGCAAAAGCTGCTTCTTCCATTGGGTCACCTGGTTGGGATGCACCTCAAAACGACCGGCGATCTCGTTGATGGTATGAGCGCCCCTGATGGCTTCCAGGGCCACTCGGGCTTTAAACTCAGCACTGTATTGTCTTCTCTTTCGTGATTTAATAACATTCATAGGTTAGCGGATTTAGTGGTTCAAGACCACCTTATTCCACTGTCCAGTTTTCCCCGTCCATTTCAAACCGACGAAAATACTGAATTTGGAATGGGAAAAAACAGAAGGTAAATGGGATGAGAAGAAAATTCAGGAAATGCGGAATCTCCAGTCTCAGGGAATGCTCTTTGAGGAAGAAAACTGGAGAGAGAGTTTTAAAGTGATACAGAAACTACCGTACAAGTTTTTCTATTGTTTGGAAGATATAAAGGGGAGGAGCAGTCGAATGCAGGTTATTGATTGGGAAATTGGGCAACTTTATTGGAACTGTTTGAAAGGGAGTACAAGTGAGGAGATGGCTTTAAGAAAGGTGAAGGAAAAATACATCGGAGAATTCTCAATAAAAGATATCCACCTGTTTTTAGGAACGACAAAAAATTATCATCTATGGTGAAACAATCCGTTCTTAATCATTGGCGTTTTCCCTGTTCCATACGAAAATCAACTCGAACTTTTTTGAAAGTCTGCCATTTTACGGCGCTGGCCTGTTCCTTTTCCCGGCTTTGTTGCCGGGACAGGCGCAAATTATTTTTTATTCATTGAATCAGTGCAACTGAATTTCCTAGGCTGAAAATATGGCAATAGAAGGCGGAGTTGAATTCCAGGTTTTGACGGAGGCTCCCAATCGTCATGGGCTTGGATTTTATGTTTTTTTCTACACATGCTTCATTGCCATTTCGGGTTTGTTTTTCCCATCTTCTCCGGTCGGTGTGAATGTATTGGAGGCCCGCCTGGCGCCGGATGCGCCTGTCCTTGATTTCAAGCTCCCTATGTTTGGCGAAAAAAATGGTTATAAAATCTGGGAGCTGCGGGGGCGTGAGGGGCGCTATGTCAGTGAGGAAAGGATTGATGTAGTGGGCATGGAACTGCGTCTTTTTTCCGGCAAGGCGGATATTAAAGTCCATACCACCATTGAAAGCCCTGCCGCCACCATGCTGGTCAGTAAAAGCCAGGCCTTGGGGAAGTCGGAAATTAAAATTACCGGCAACCAGTTTCAGATCGAGGGTGAGGATTGGAAATGGGTGGGTAGTTCCCGCACCATCACCGTCGATAAAAATGTGCGTGTGTCTTTCCAGCAACGATTGGCGGGGATATTGAAGTGATGTGGAATTTGATGAACATTCTCCTGATCAAGCATTCCATCGCGCTGGTTTTAACAATGTTGCTTTTGCCTCTGACTTTGCCCGGGGCCGGGGAATCCGATCAGCCGACAGACACCACCGTGATTGTCAGCGAACATTTGCAGATGAGGAGCACGGAGGAAAAGAATTATTTTTACTTTGATCAAAACGTCCGGGTGGAGGCCACCAACCTGGTCGTTAAAAGCGACCGCATGGAAATTATCGCCCTGCGTGAAAACCAGGAGGACGATCCCGACGCAACGGTGGGAGAGATAGGCGTCATCGAAAGTATCATGGCCGCCGGAAATGTTGAAATATACCAGGCCGGGCGCGTCGCCTACGCCGGGCGGGCGGAAGTCCTGCCCAGGGAGGGCAAGATCGTCCTTAGTGAATCGCCCCGAGTCGTTGACGGGGAAACCGAAATAGCCGGATGGCAAATCGTTTTGAACAAGGGCGAACGCCAGGTTACCGTGTTTCCGAACCCAGATGAGCAGGCGGTCGAGGCTGATAGAGAGCGACCCACTATAACATTGGACGGCGGCGCATTGCCCGATCTTGGGTTTGAAGAGGATGAGGAAGACGAAGCTAAAGTGGAAGAGGTGGAGGGAGAGGATTAAGGAGAGGCGATGGGTGGATGATGGAAAACGGCGCAGCAACCATTTATGCGGAAGGTCTGATTAAAGATTTTGGCCGTCGCCGCGTCCTTGATAAAGTCGATCTGGAAGTGAAGAGCGGCGAAGTGGTCGGTTTGCTGGGGCCCAATGGCGCTGGCAAGACGACCTCGTTTTACATCATTGTCGGCTTGCTCGAATCCACCGGTGGCGCGGTGTGGTTGGACGGGCACGACATTACACGCGTGCCGATGTATAAACGAGCCCGCATGGGCATAGGTTATCTTCCCCAGGAACATTCCGTATTCGCCAAGCTGACGGTTGAAGAAAATATCCGGGCGGTGGCTGAAACTCTCCCCTTGAGCCGCACAGAGCGGGCCGAGACAGTCGAAAGGCATCTGAACGAACTCAACCTTATCCCGCTGGCCAGGCAAAAGGCCTATACTTTAAGTGGAGGAGAACAGCGCCGCCTGGAAATATCGCGGGCGCTGGTCACCCATCCGCGTTTTCTTCTCATGGATGAGCCTTTTGCCAATATCGACCCCATTAGCGTGAACGAAGTCCAGGCCATAATTGGAAGCCTCGCCAAAAAAGGCATTGGGGTGCTCATAACCGACCACAGCGTTCGGGAAATCCTGGAAATCGTGGACCGGGCCTACCTCATGCACGAAGGCCGTGTGCTGTGCGAAGGTTCGAGTGACTTTCTCCTCAACGATGCCCGGAGCCGCCGCCTTTATCTGGGCGAAAAATTCAGTTTGTAGTGTAAGTGCAGCCTAATCCACCTTTAACGTCATGCCTCCGAAATCCACCCCCAAATATATTGACAGCATCACCGTCCAGGAATTTTTCGATTCTTTCCGGGATATTCTCAAATTGCGTCTTGTGACGGGCAAAAAAGGATTGTCCGCGCGCATCCGCGACAAAAGCCTCAACCGCCCCTCGCTGGTGTTGACCGGGTATTATAAATATTTTGCCGCCAAGAGGATACAGCTATTCGGCGCCGGTGAAATGAGCTATATGCGGGATCTCAATGAAAAAAAACAGAACAAGATTTTACACGAATTGGCTGACCGTAACATACCCTGTATAATCGTCTCGCGCAATTTGCTGCCCACTGGTCCGATGCAGGAAATCGCCCAAAAACGCAATATTCCTCTAATACGCTCGCCTATGACCTCGAGGGATTTTACCACCATGTCGGTGATTCTTCTGGAAGAAAAATTCGCCCCGCGGGTCACCCTCCACGGCACCATGATGGATGTTCGCGGTATTGGCACACTCATTCGGGGAGGCAGCGGCATCGGCAAGAGCGAGTGCGCCCTGGCCTTGCTCGAACATGGGCACAGCCTGGTGGCAGACGATGTCGTGTGCGTGCGCCTGCTCAACGAGCGCGAACTGATGGCCACCAGCAGAGAGCTTAACCGCAGTTATATGGAATGCCGCGGGCTGGGTATCATAAATGTGGCGGAGCTGTTCGGCATCCGGGCCGTGCGCCTGGAAAAACGGGTGGATCTGGTGGTGACTTTTTCCGAATGGGCGCCCGGCCTGGAAGAGGACCGCACAGGATTGGAACGCAATTTTTTTGAAATCCTCGGCATCAAGGCGCCCCATATCGAATTATCTGTGCGTCCGGGACGCGACCTCGCCCGCCTGGTGGAAGTGGCCACCATGGAGCAGGCGCTTCGCGCGCACGGCCACGATTCAGCCCAGGAGTTCAACGACCGCCTGATTTCATTTATGAAGCGCAGTTAATCGGTCGGGAAGAGGTCTTCAGCCAGCCGCTGAAAAAAAAATTGCCTATATCAAAATCCGGTGTTGCCAAGTTAAAAATTTTGTAAAAAAATAGTTATCGGTTTCATCCTGAAACCATTAATATCCTAACCGAATTAATACTGGAATGCCTTGCCATAAAGCTGTTGCGCAATTGCTTCGACCTCCCTCTCACGGCGGGAAAATTTTCCTAAAAGTCCTCCTAGCGACCGGTGTGAACAAGTTGTGAAAAAGTTGAACTTGAAAAAAGGGAATCTTTAGAAATTATAAATAAACCGCTGGCCGGTGATGGCTTGAAATGGAAAATTATCACAACCCCCTAGTCTGCCCTTTTTTTTTCACGCTACCGCTTTTCAGTTTTATAAACCGTTAATTATTAATATTTTAAAATTTAAATTAGGTATCCGACTATTATTCATTCCATTGTCAATTATCCCTCCGAAGAGAATAAAAACCTTTTAGGTGGAGAATATTGATAATTTCTATTCCTGGTTCAGTCATATAGTTCCCCAATGTGAATAATTTTTTGATTTTTTGCCAAAATGACACAGAGTGCGGCCGTAGAAAACCTTTGGTACAGCGTAAAGAAAGAATTCAAATCCCTCTTTCAACGTGAAATTTTTGATGCTTGGTTCGTCGACCTGCACTGCCTGGAAGTGCAAGATGGGAGGATAGTACTGGGCGTACCGAACGAGTTTGCCGAAATTTGGATCACAGATAATTATATAGACCTCATTGAGGAAAAATTTAGCCAGGCCGGCGGTCGAACCTATGAGGTTTTTTTAAAAGTCGAAGGCGGCCCCGATAACCCGAAAGCAGGTCAACCGTCCGCATCCCAAAGATTATCTGGGAGGGGCGGCCGGGCGGGTTCCAACAACCGAACGGAGCAGATAACAAACAGGGGCGAAGAGCGTTCCCCCCTGCTCAACCCACGAAATACGTTTAAAAATTTTATTGTCGGCTCAGACAATCAACTGGCCCACGCGGCCAGCATGGCGGTGGCCAAGCTGCCGGCCAAAGCATACAATCCGCTTTTCCTTTACGGCGATACTGGTCTGGGCAAAACTCATCTGCTGCATTCCATCGCGCACTCCGTCCTTGATGAAAGACCGGATACCAAGGTGGTTTATATTTCCTGTGAGAAGTTCACCAACGAATTTATCCGGGGAATTCAGGAAAACTCGCTCGTCAATTTCCGCAAATTTTACCGCAATATCGAACTATTGCTCATTGACGACGTCCAGTTCCTGGCCGGCAAGGAACGGATACAGGAAGAGTTTTTCCACACCTTCAACGATTTGTTCGAAGCGCAGCGGCAGATTTGCCTGACCAGCGACTGCCCCGCCAGCGATATCTCCAAGTTGGAAAATCGGCTCCTTTCCCGGTTTCAATGGGGCATGGTCACGGATATTCAGGCGCCCGATTTGGAGACCCGTCAGGCCATCCTGAGCAACAAAGCCAAAGCCATGAATTTCAACATTGCCGATGATATCCTGCAATTTTTGGCCCAGCGCATCACGAGCAATGTTCGCAGGCTGGAAGGCGCCCTGATCAAGGTAGCCAGTTACGGCACTTTGATGAACCAGCGCCTCGATATTGAAATCGTGGAAAAATTATTGCACTACACTTTCCAGGAGGAAGCCCAGAATCAGATCAGCATTGAAAAAATACAGAAAAAAGTGGTCGAGTTTTTCCAACTGCGCCTAGGCGACATGATAACGCGCAGACGTCCCAGCAATATCGCTTTTCCCCGGCAAATCGCCATGTATCTAAGTCGCAACCTGACTAACCACAGCCTTCAGGAGATCGGGGATTCTTTTGGCGGAAGGGACCACGGCACCGTCATTCATGCTTGCAAAACGGTGGTCAACATGATGGAGCAGGACCTTACCGTGAAGCGCAATGTCGATTACTTGACCAAGGAGCTGACCTATTATATGGCATGATTGATGGAAAGCCCTCCTGCTTTTTCATGGAGAATGATGAGTCAATGGAGGCAGGTGTCATGATGGGAATACAAGGATGTTAACGACGTTGACTTTGGTTTCCTGAAACCTCCCTCTTGACAGCAACAATTGTAAAGATAATACGTGAAATTAACGGCTGAACAAAAAGATGGCTTGGCTCAATGGGTCGCGCAGGGAATGTCCCTGGCGGAAATCCAGAAGGAAATGTCCGACCTATGGAAGTTCAATCTCACCTATATGGATGTGCGTTTCCTCGTCGATGATCTCGATCTATCCCTCAAAGACCGTGAGGAAAGCAAAAAGCCCGCTGAAAAGACCGACCCCGGTGGATTGGTTGCGGACGAAGGGGGGGTAAGGATCGAAGTGGACAAATTGATCAAGCCGGGCACGATGGTCAGCGGAAAGGTCATCTTCAGCGATGGAGAAAAAGCCGATTGGCAGATCGATGCCACGGGACATTTGGGGCTAGTTCCCGCCCGCAAGGGTTATAAACCGGATAGCGAAGATTTTATGGAATTCCAAACCCAGTTGCAAGCCGCTTTGCAGAAACAGCGTTATTGAAATTCAGTCTTCCGGCTCAATGGCCGGAGATCATTTCCCTCAATTGATCCTCGCCGATAATGGGAACGCCCAGTTTTTGCGCCTTGGCAAATTTGGAACCGGGAGATTCACCGGCCAGCAGGCAGCTTGTTTTTTTGCTCACGCTGGTCGTCACTTTGCCGCCCGCTTTCTCGATAAGGGCTTTGGCCTTGTCCCTGTTTAGGGTGGGCAGGGTTCCTGTGAGGACAAAAGTCCGGCCCTTCAGGGGTAGTTCCGCCTCCTCGTTCGATTCCTCCTGGGTAACATTCAACCCGGCATTGATGAGGCGCTCGACGATGGCACGATTTTCCTCGTGGGAAAAAAACTGCCGAATGCTTTGGGCCATAATTTCGCCGATGCCATCGATTTCGACCAAAGTTTCCTCGTCCGCCGCACTGATTTTTTCCAGGGATCTGAAATGATTGGGCAAATCTTCGGATGCGCCGGTTCCCACATGCTGGATGCCGAGTCCGTGAATGAGCCGCCACAATTCGGCCTTTTTACTCGCTTCGAGGGCGAGGATTAAATTTTCCGCTGACTTTTGGGCAAACTTGTCCAGGGGGAGCAAATCCTGCACGGTTAAATGGTATAGGTCCGCGATATTTTGAATCAGGCCTCTTTCCACCAATTGATCCACCACGGCTATGCCGAGCCCTTCAATATCCATGGCCTGCCGGCCAGCGAAGTGCTCAATGCGCCGGCGCACCTGCGGGGGGCAGCCCGGGTTCGGGCACCTCCAGGCAACCTCCCCCTCCAGTCTGACGGCCTCTGCGCCGCAGGCCGGACATTGGGCCGGAAACACATAGGGTGCGCTCCGAGGCGCCCGTTTTTCTTTAACCACGCTGACAACGGCCGGAATGATTTCCCCAGCTTTTTCCACCACCACGGCGTCGCCCGCGCGGATGTCCTTACGGGCAATTTCATCGGCATTGTGCAAAGTGGCGCGGGAAACGGTGGTGCCCGCCAAAAGAACCGGTTCCAGTTCGGCCACGGGAGTGAGCGCCCCGGTCCGCCCGACCTGAATCGTGATGGCGGTGAGCTTTGTTTCGGCCTGTTGGGCCGCGAATTTGTAGGAAATGGCCCACCGGGGAGCTTTTGCCGTGGCCCCGGCCCGTTCCTGCCAGGGCAGCGAATCGAGCTTGATGACGGCACCGTCGGTGGCATAGGCAAAACCGTTCCTTAAAGCCTCCAATTTCTCAATGCATTGCCAGGCCTCCTCGATACCGGTCGGCTGCCAGTATTTTTCCACTACCGGAAACCGCCATTGGCGGAGAGTATCCTGAAACTCGCTGTGGCGGCTAAATGGCATGGGCTGGCAATGCCCCATGGCATAGAGGACGATTTCCAATTTTCGACTGGCGGCCATACCCCGATCAAGCAGTTTGATTGTTCCGGCGGCAAAATTCCGCGGATTGGCAAACAAAGGCAGTTCCTGTTCGGCGCGGTCTTTATTTATTCGGTTAAACTCTTCCAGGGTCATATAAATTTCCCCTCGAATCTCGATAATTTCCGGCGCATTGGCTCCTTCCAGAGAACGTGGAAATTCAGGAATCAAATCGACATTGCGAGTTATATCGTCCCCCTCCGTGCCGTTGCCCCGGGTGACCGCGCGAACAAATTTACCGTTTTCATAAGTCAGGCTCACGGCGAGGCCGTCAATCTTCGGTTCCATCACAAAATCGAGCGGTTCATTCCCGAAAAGCTTTTTCAGGCGTTTTTCAAAATCGAACAGTTCCTCCCGGTTGTAGGTGTTATCCAGGCTGAGCATTGGCTGGCGGTGGCGATAGGTGACAAAACCCTCCGCGCGGTCGTCGCCGACTTTTAGCGAAGGCGAGGCCTCCGAAGCCAGGACCGGGTAATCATTCTCCAGGTCCGCCAGCTCCTTCTTCAATCGGTCGTATTCGAAATCGGAAATTTCCGGCTCGGTCCTTCGAAAGTAAAGATCGTTGTGCCTTTCGATCTCCTTGCGCAACCGGGCAATTCGGGTATTGGCTTCTATATCATTCATTGACGCTTTAAAATAGATTTTAGGCCGAGCCAAAGCCGAGTAAATTGAAATAATTCCTTTTCCAGCAGATTTCGATAAAAAGTCCAGTAGCGGTAGGCCGCCACAGCCGTCAAGGCGCCCATGAAATCTGCCGCAATGTCACCCATTTCAAAATAACGAACTGGCTGGGAATATTGGCACCATTCATCGCTGAGGCCGAAGAGCGCCGTCAACACAATGGCGTAAACCGGCTTGTATTGTTTTTTAAACGCTTCTGCCGGAAAGCGATAAAGAAGTGTCGCGAACAAACCGAAAACAAAAAAATGGGCCACTTTGTCGAAATGAAACCCCGGAGGCGTTTCCATAATCTGCCTGGAGGAAGCATAGGTGATGGCCGCCCCCAGCAGAAAGGGCCAGATCCAATCTTTTTCACTTATTTTTCCTATGATTGTCCCTTTCCGTCCTAATTTTCCCTCCATTCATTTGACACTATATTCTAACCTGATTATTGTTCAATAAGGGAATGCCCCGTTGAGGGAAAGTCCCCCTTTAGATTGGCTCCAGTTTGAATGAAAATGGAGGTGATTCTATGATTGAACTGAAAAAAATTCTCTATCCGACCGATTTTTCGGATTATGCGTCCCATGCTCAATCCTACGTTGTCGAATTGGCCAAAAAATTCGATGCCGAAGTGCTCATCATCCATGTCACCAGTGGCAGTGTATTTCCGGTTACATATTCCATCGGGGTGGATTTTGGGGATCTTGATTTGCAGATTCAGAATGCCGCCAAAAATCATATGCAGAAAATTGAGGAGCGGATAGG
The DNA here is from genome assembly GCA_965226205.1 of Opitutales bacterium. Lineage (GTDB taxonomy): Bacteria > Verrucomicrobiota > Verrucomicrobiia > Opitutales > UBA2987 > JAJFLU01. The sequence continues at coordinate 123,140 of CBDDCJ010000028.1, forward strand.
CGCGGAGGGAGTTAAAGTGAGTTCCGAGTTGCCGGTGGGGGAGCCATTTCCGGAGATTGTGAGGAGTGCCCGGCGGGAAGTTGTTGAATTGATTATCATGGCCACACACGGGCACGGGGCCATCAAACACATGTTTCTCGGCAGCACTGCTGAAAAAGTAGTTCGCAAAGCGCCTTGTCCTGTGCTCACCATGCGCCACCCCGAACACGAGTTCGTCCATCCCTGAGGGGTGAGTAATACCCTGTTTCCTCTATTCTCATCCACATCCAAAGCCAAATTATTGCCGTTTGGGCTAAAGGAAGGTTCTTTCCCGGCCGACTTTTACGGTTACATGAAGGCGAAAGAATTAACTGCCGGGCCGAGGCGTGAACTACATCCGAATCTCGAAGCCTCAATGGGTATGGATGTCCGCAAGGAAATCCTCGCCGCCCTCCTCCTGGGAGCCGCTATCACCGTCGGGTTGATTCTAATTTGAAGATAGTGCTTCCAAACTGATACATTTGGCAGAGCCTTCATTCCATGCCAAAGATAGACTGGCGCGCGCTCGGCGCTGGCAGATTCCTATCAGGACTTGTTGCCTTCTGCCGCTGGGTTAGTTTGTTCGGCTTCGGTGGATTCTGCTGCTGGGCTGGAGGGAGTTGGTGTGGTGGCGGGGGCCGGTGCTGGCGCTGGGGAGACTTTGTTGGGTATTTCTACCTGGGCTTGCGGTTTGGCTGGAGTTTCCGGTGTGTCGATGGCGGTGCGGATGTCTTCTTCGATTTCGTTGGTGGCTTTTTTGAATTCTTTAATCGATTTTCCCATGCCACGGGCCAGCTCGGGAAGTTTTTTCGCCCCAAATAACAATAGGAGGACAAAAAGAATTATGAGGAGTTCTGGCGCTCCGATCCCTGGTAAAAATCCGGGGAATGTGGTCGTTATGAGGCTGGTTGACATGTTCAGGGCTTCTTTGTTGTCTCTTTATCTTCCTTTGCCGTAGGGAATTGTCAATCTGCAAGTTTGAGGGTAATTTTAACTGTGGCGCGGGGAAACTTCCAATTTGCGGTTGGCGTGGTCGTGCTCGAAGAAGCCGTGCAACTGCCGGATGCGGGTGGGGTGGCGCATTTTGCGGAGGGCTTTGGCCTCGATCTGGCGGATGCGTTCACGGGTTACATTGAACTGGCGGCCCACTTCCTCAAGGGTTCGGCTATATCCGTCGACGAGGCCGAATCGCAGGGAGAGGACGCGCCTCTCGCGATCGGTGAGGCTGTCGAGGACATCCATGATTTTTTCCCGGAGCAGGCTGTAGGCGGTCATGTCGTAGGGGTTTTCGGCGCCTTTGTCCTCGATAAAATCGCCGAAATTGGTGTCGTCGCTATCGCCTACGGGACTTTGCAATGAGAGGGGTTGCTGAGCCATTTTCATAATGGCCTTAACGCGGTCCACGGGCAGTTGCATCTCCTCGGCCACTTCCTCGGCCGTCGGTTCGTGCCCCAATTCCTGCAAGAGTTGTTTTTGCACCTGCATGACTTTGTTGAGGGTTTCGATCATGTGCACGGGGATGCGGATGGTGCGGGCTTGATCGGCAATGGAACGGGTGATGGCCTGGCGAATCCACCAGGTGGCATAGGTGGAAAATTTATAACCCCGGCGGTATTCGAATTTTTCAACCGCTTTCATCAGGCCCATATTGCCTTCCTGGATAAGGTCTAGAAATGAGAGTCCGCGATTGGTGTATTTTTTGGCGATGCTGATGACCAGGCGCAGGTTGGCTTCGACCATTTCCGTTTTAGCTTTGTGGGCTTTGCGCATGCCTAGGCGCACGGCTTGGATAATGTGCAGAAATTCGGACGGTTCCAGATGCAGCTCGTCTTCGATTTGCTTTAATTTGACGTGGATTTCTTTCGTGTTGATGGCCTTGTGTTTGCGGGTGCGGGCCTTTTCCGCCAGATCGATGTTTTCGTAATGATTCTCGATCTTCCGAAGCATCGGATGAAGGGTATTGAGGTATTCCTCGAATACTTTCAATTTAAAGCAGAATTTGCGGAAGATCGGCTTGAGTTGCGCCTGGTATTTTTTGAATCGGGTGCGAGCGCGTTTGGCATTGGGGACCGAGGTGGCGTTGAGGGAACTGAGCCAGGCCTTTTCCATGCGCCTTTTTAGTTCCTCGATCGCTTCCATGTGCTTGGGGAGGCTTTGGAAATATTTTTCCCGGCTATCGATTTTCTTGTCCAGGACGAGCCGATCGAATCGTTCTTCGCGGTTGTAGAGCTTGCGCGCCAGTTCGACTTGGAATGAGGCCGTGAACCCGACCGAATAGAGCTCGTTTTGCGCTCTTAGCTCGGCATTCTCAATGCGCTTGGAGATGGCTACTTCTTGCTCCCGGGTGAGTAGCGGCACTTGCCCCATTTGCTTGAGGTACATGCGCACGGGATCGTCCAGAATGTCGAGTTGAGAGCTTTTCAACTCCTCCTCAGTATATTTCTGGAGGCGCTCTTTATACCTTTCGACATCTTCCGAATCGATGATATCGACTTCCAGGTTTTCGAGAATGGAAATGACATTCTCAATCTCCTCCGGTCTATTGACGGTGTCCGGGAGAGATTTATTGATATCCTTGAAAGTCAGGTAACCTTGCTCTTTGGAGAGCCGGATGAGACCCCGAATCTTTTCGTTGATAAGCTCTGTCTTGGGCTGGAACTTTTTTTCTTTTTTTGGCCGAGGCTTATTATTGTTGGCTATGAGTTTTTTCGATGGCGCTTTCTCTTTTGGTTGGGGGGCCGGAGCCGATTTGGTTTTTTTCTTCGTTTTGGTCGTGGGCATAATTGAATGAATGATTAAATAAATGATGAACCAGGGCTGCTGGTGGTTGAAATCGATATGAGTGGAGGGTTGTTTTCTAGTCGTTGAAGCTCTTTGAGATTCTTATGTAATTCCCTGAGTTCATCTGAGTGTATGGGTAAGTTTTCACTTTGTAAGTAAATTTGCTTCTTTTTTGTGTTCACATATTTCTTGAGAAGTTTCTTGACCGTCATGTTGGCAATATCGACTGGATCTTCAAAACCTAGTTCCACCGGGTCCAAAGCCATTAATGAGTAAGTGGCGTTTTTTTCTTCCTCGGTTTCAAAAAGCAAATCTATCTTTTCAATCCCCTCCCAGAGGTCCTCTTTGTATTCAGCGAGTATTCGGGCCAGAAGCCTGCCGTGGATTAAACTTGAATCAATCCATTCACTATCAATAACTTCTGCAATATGCTGTATGAGGTCCTGATTGTGGAAAGCTATTAAAAGTAACTCATATTCCGAGGTTGTCAACCTCCCGGAGTATTTTTCTTTTTTCCCCGCACTTGCCCCGGCCAGTGGAATTGAAGCCCGCATTCTTTTTTTGCGCCATTTGAATTGCAGAAACCTTTGGTAAACGGCCCGGTCGTCCATGTCCACCAGGCCCAGCAGCTTGCCCGTTTCCATGAGGTAGGATTGCTGCGCCGCCTCGGAATCCGTTTGCGCGACGATTTCAAAAATCTTTTCCAAAGCCTCCGCTTTTTGCCGGGCCGAGGGGTTGTCCTGGGGCAGCAAGGCGGAAACAGCGAATTGCATCTCCGTGAGGGCCGATTCCATTTTCCGGTCGAAATCTTCGGTATTGCCGTCTGCCAGGAGGGTGTCGGGGTCTTCGCCGGGGGCAAGGTTGAAGAATCGCGTTTCCAGACCGGTTGCCAATGTCAAGGGTAGCAGGCGGAGTGCCGCCTTTTGGCCGGCTTCGTCTCCGTCGAGCACACAATCGAGCCTGTCCGCGTAGCGTTTGAGGAGGCGCAATTGTTCGTTCGTGATGGAAGTGCCCTGCGGCGCCACGACGGTTTTAAATCCATGCTGCCAGCACCGAATAGCATCGAGCTGTCCTTCGACGAGGATGAATTTTTTTACCTCATCAATATGGAGGCGCGCCCGTTCCAGGCCGAAAACAATATTGCCTTTGGTGAAAACGGGGGTTTGGGGCGAGTTGATGTATTTCGCCTTATGGCTGGGGTCTTCTGTCGGCGTCATTTCTGTTTGCCGGGCCGAAAAAGCGATTACCTGACCTTGGTAATCGCGGATCGGAATCATCAGCCGTCCGTGAAACCGGAACCGGCACCTGGCCGGATTGATCTTGCCCGAATTGATAAAAAACATGCCGCATTTGTCGATGGCGTCGCGGCTATAGCCTTTTTTCAGCAAATTTTCCAACAATCCAGTTTGTTCCCTGGGGGAGTAGCCGATCTTGAAATCGCCGGCCAATTCGAGGGGAAACTTGCGCTCCTGCGTCCAGTATTGGCATATTTGGCGGGCCTCCTTGTTGTCTGCCTTGAAGGCTTGGTGAAAATAGTCCGCAGCCAGCTCGTGGATTTCCAGGATTTCCTTCCTCAAGGAGCGCGATTCGGTTCTGGGCACGGCCCCGCCTTCATACTCCAGTTTGAAATTGTAACGATTGGCAATCGCTTCAATCGCTTCGCTGAAGGTCAATTTTTCGGTCAGCTCGATAAATCGAAACTGGTCCCCGGCCAATCCGCTGGAAAAGCATTTGAAAAGGTTTTTATCGGGCAGGATAAAAAAGGAGGGGGTTTTTTCTGAATTGAAGGGGCTCAGGCCGACGAAGTTTTTGCCTGATCGTTTGAGGGAAATCACGGGCGAGACGACATCATAAATATTCAATTGCCGCCGAATATCTTCGATACAATTGCGCGTTACCAAGGGCATACTGTTGAGCTATTCCGAATTGGATAAAAAAAAATTTAGGAGATGGGCGGCCTTCAGTTGGCCGTGGCCGGGGCCAGCAGCGAGTCGAGCTCCGTTTGGGCTTTGGATCTTTCCGGGTGGTTGGGCGCCTTTTCGAGAAATTCGCGATAGAGCGCGGTGGCTTCCCGGTAGCTGTTTCTGATGGACTTGTAGCCGCGGGCTAAAGCCAGGGTGATATCTGGGCTGCCGGGTATTTTCTTTTTGGCGTAAATAAGTTCTTCCATAAACTGGTCTGGGTTTTTGGTTTCCTGGGCTACCCGCAGGTAATGCATGGTGTACAATACGGATTGAGGTTCGCGGCGGACCGCTTCCATGGCGGTTGCTTCGGCAAGCCCGTTTTTCTCTTCTTTGAGCAATAAATCGGAAAGCTCGTGCCAAACTTCAGCCGGTTTGTCGTCAAGTTTCAATGTGGACCAATATTGTTTGATGGCTTTTCCCCCGTCACCCGCTGCCAGGCTATACCTGGCTTGCCGCAAGTAGCCTTCGGCAGTGGGCGGGGGCGGCTCTTTTTTCCGGGCGGCTTCCAATTTCCGGGCTTCTTCTTGCTCCTTTTTTCTGGCTTCGGCAAATGCGGCGGCCTCCGCCTCCCTGCGGGCCGCGCGCTCCCGCAGCTCCCTGGCGATCCGTTCCTGTTCCAAAAGTTGCCTTTGCAGTTCATTTTGCCGCAGGCGCCATTCTTCCAGTTCCCGGCGGTTGCGGGCCAAATGGGATTGGTCGAGAAGGCCGGGGTGGGAGTCATCGAGACTCCGGAGCAATTCTTCTGCTTTGCCAAAATTTTCCTCCAGAAGCGCTCCTTCATACAAGCCCAGCAGAGCATCGCCTTCCGCCCCATCGGCCAATTCCAGAGCCGTTTTGAACCAATTTTTGGCCTGCGCCTGATTGTTCATTTGGCGAAACAGCCATCCGAGCCTGATGGCCTTAGCCCCGGTTGGCTTCAATTTTTGGCTTTGCAAATAGGACTCCATCGCCTTTCGAAATTCGTTCAATTCTTCCTGCAGCCGACCCAGTTTTTTCCATTCCACCGGAGAGTCGGGATGGGTTCCTAAATATTTTTCGTAACTCTCTGCGGCCTTCTTTTTTTTGCCGCTTTGGTTAAGCGCCTCAGCAGCGTAGAGGAGAAAATGTTCCTTGCCGGGTCCGGCATCGGCCGCTTCAGAAAAATAAAAGGCCGCTCTCTCGTGCCGTTTGCCCTGGGCATAGGCAAAAGCGAGATTTTCCAGGACCGCGGGATGGCCCGGGTTTCTTTTCAACAGGTCCTCGAGAAGAAGAATGGCTTGCTCTGTGTTCCCGGCCGATAAATTCTCATTGGCCATAAGGATGGATTCCTCCACCTTGGGCGTCGATTTTGCGCAGGCAAACAGAAAAAAGCAGACTCCTGTAAGGAACAAGGCGGGGAATATTCTTTTTCTCATTATAGTCTGCGGCATGGCCTATGAAGAATGAAATGTATCCTCAAAACATGGGTGATTCAGGCAGGATTTATCTCTGCGCAGGTTGCAAAGAGCCTTGCCCTGAACATAAAATTGGTCTCTCTATTGCCATTGACGGTTTTGGGAAAGGTTCTAATTTCCAACCCCATTTGCGGACTGTCAAGAACCGAACATGAGGGTTGGCTTTCTTTTTATTATTATGACCATTTTGATCCCGGTTGCGGCCTTGGGCGATTTTTGGGGCTACGAGGGGCAGCGCGATATTTATACTCGTTATGTCTGGGAGTACCAGCTGGGTGAATTCAGTCAGCAGAGGTATGCCAGCGGTGTTGAGGCCCTCTTTCGCAGCTTCGAGGAAAAAACCGGCAAACGGCTTGCGCCAGGGGAAAAACGCCGGGCCGGCATCAAGGTTTACACCAATTCTGGGAGCGGCATCGCCACCCCTCCCGCGCTGGTCAAAGCGGTCTTGAGAGCTTTGCGGCGAAGGGGTTTTACCAATAAGGAGCTATTTTTGATCGACTTGAACGAATCGCTATTGCGCGTCTCGGGATTTTTGCCGCCCCTTAGCCGGCGCGAAAGGGGCGAATTTTTCGAGGGCGTTCCGGTTTACATTCTCGATTCAAAGAAATTTTTCGATCCCATCTGGTTTTATGACAGCCCCTTGCCTCACTATCATAGGACTCTATTTTCCGAGGGCATTGATCCGAATCTGGAATACCTGGCTAAAAATGATGAAAATCGAAAAAGCTATCTGCCCAAAATACTACTCACCGAGGTGGATTTTTGGATCAACATTCCGATGGTCCTGGACCATCCGGCGGTAGGCATAGCGGGTGCCATCATCAATGCCAGTTTGTGGAACATGAGCAACCGGGATCGTTTTTTTACCAGTCCTGCAAATGCCCCGATTGTCGCCTCCGAGGTGGTGGCTATCCCTGAAATGATGGCCAGCCTGGCCATCACCATAATGCCCATGGAGCGCTACCAGTTTATCGGCGGGCCGGTCTTCAATTCACTTTATACGCGTTCCGAAGATTTGCTCTGGATGAGCGTCAATCCGGTCGTTCTCGACGCCCTCGCGCTCGGACGCCTCAACAAATACCGTCGCGAGGATGGATTCCGGCCGATCGGGTGCCGTTTGCCGATTCTGGTATTTGGGGAAAATCTAGGCTTGGGCAGCGCAGATATCAACCGGATCGACTGGATTCGGTTGCGTTAGTGTCGTCTTTTGTTAAAAAAAGCCGCCCAATTCAAAATATTTTCAAAAGCGGCTTGAAATTACAGCGGTTGAGCTTTTGTTTTAGCAGTATGACCCTTGCTCAATACATGCCCCTGCTTGTTCAAATTGTTTTGGCTGTGGGAATCGCAGTTGTCATTATTGCAGTCAGCCATTTATTTGGGCAGCGGGCCAAACCCAATCAGTTCAAAGACTCACCCTACGAGTGCGGGATGATTGCAGCCGGTAAATGCCACCCGAGATTTTCCGTTAAATTTTATGTCACCGCCATGCTATTCATATTATTCGATGTAGAAATCGTATATTTGTTTCCGTGGGCAATCGTCTATCGTGAATTTCTGGCCGCCGGAATTCCCATCCTGACACCGGTCCTGTTTTTTCTTTCCGTGCTCATTATCGGGCTCCTTTACGAGATCAAAAAAGGAGCCCTGGTGTGGGAAAAATAAAGCTTTAATCCGTTAGCGGGTTAACCGAACTCACTCATAAACTTCTACCACCGCCTATTGGCGGAAAACCCTTTTTTATATGCGGCTGGATCGTTACCTGGCTAAATCGCGCATCATCGATATAAAAAGCAAGGACCTTAAGGGGGCCTTGCAGGAGTTGTTGCGCGTATCCATCTCTCGTTCAAGTGAAAAGATGGACCCGGCCAAACTGTTGCGAGCCATTCTGGAGCGGGAAAACTCCATGACCACTTATTTGGGCAATGGAGTGGCGTTTCCCCATCTTCGGTTAAAGATGAAACGGCCCTATCTATTTGCCATAGGCCGCTGCCCTGAAGGCATTCAATACGATGGCATGTCGGAATACAAAAAGGTTCGCATCTTTATTTTGATGCTGGCTTCGGAGAACGAAAAAAACTACCTGGAAGTTCTCGCTTCCATCGCTCGCCAGTTTCAGGAAAAGAGTGTTGTCGAACACATTATCATCTCTCCCGATCTGAATACGTTTCGGGAGAGGGTGGTGCAGGGGATGGGCGGCCTGTTGGCCCGGCCGCAGCGGGCACAGGCGCGCTTCAATTCCTTCTTGCTGAAGGAAGCTGCCGCCATTGCCAAAACCGCGGGATGCTCTACGCTGATGCTGTTTGCGGAAACTTTTGCCGGAGCCATCGATCTTCCCAGGTCGATCCGTCAAATGAAAACGATAGTCGTCACCCACACTCCCCTCAGATTGCGAAGTACCGGGACGGCTCAAAAGAAAAAGAGGGGGGAGAAGGAAAAGGTGGCATCCATCGAACTGCGCTCGGTCTCCCAGCAGCGTCTTTCCCAGTTGCGCAGCGCCGTGCTCATTGGGCTGACGCGGGGGATCATTGAATCCGATGAAAAACTCTGTTGTGCCGGAGGATTACCCGGCAGCAATCTGCTTGACACCATTGTGGTTGTTGATGTGGCCAAGGAATTCCAGTCCGTCCTCGTCAGCGAAAAAGATATACTTCCAAAATCGGTTAAAGTCGAAGTAATGGAGCGGCTGCTCTCCATCGCCACGGAATTGGCGGTGCAGGGGCGCGAAGACAAACCGGTCGGCTGCCTCTTTGTGGTGGGGGATTCGGCCAAAGTCAGCACTATGGTTAAGCCCTTGGTGCTCAATCCCTTTTACGGTTATGCCGAAGTCGATCGCAATGTTCTCAATCCTTTTATGGACGAAACTATCAAGGAATTTTCTTCCATCGATGGAGCTTTCATCATGCGGGGAGACGGAGTAATCGTCTCCGCTGGAACCCTCGTTCATGCCCCCGCTTATTATTACCGCGACATGCCCAGCGGTTTGGGCGCCCGGCATTCGGCTGGTGCCGCCATTTCCATGGCCACCGATTGCATCGCCATAGTCATCTCGGCCAGCACGAGAAAAGTAACCTTGTTTCGCAACGGTGTCATGCTTCCCCTCATCCAGAAGTCATACGATAGCAGTCTTTAGGAGGTTTCAGGTGTCGGGTGTCAGGACCCAAAATTCCTGAAAACTGACACCTGTATTTTTTTGTTGTATCTGTGCTTCGAACCTCTATCTTCCGCCCCTCGCTTAACCAATTTTAAATTATGGCAAGAGAACATATTATTCTGGAATGCACGGAGGCGCGTAAAGAGGGCAAAAGTCCCTCGCGTTACATGACCACCAAAAACAAGAAGCTTCAACAGGGCCGGATTGAGAAAAGTAAATACAATCCTTCCCTGCGGCGGCACACCGTGCACCGGGAGAAAAAGTAGCCGGCCAGAATCCTCCGCAGACCTCAGAGCCCCACTAATGGACAAGGGCGAACCAGCCGGAGGTCTTTTTGCAGAATCCCACCAGCAGGAGCATAAGCGGCACCTCGATCAGGACGCCGACCACGGTGGCCAGAGCGGCTCCACTGGAGAGCCCGAACAGCATGACCGAGGTGGCAATGGCGACCTCGAAGTGGTTGGAAGCGCCTATCAATGACGCAGGGGCGGCGTCTTCATAGGAAAGCTTCATCAATCGCGCCGCTCCGTAGCCCAGGGTGAAAATGAGGACCGTTTGTATGACTAGCGGTATGGCGATCCATAAAATCGTCAGCGGATTGGCAACGATGACTTCGCCCTTGAAAGAAAATAGCAGCACCAGGGTGATGAGCAAGGCAATGATGGTTATGGGAGTGAGGACATAGAGAAATTTTTCCCGGAACCATGCCTCCCCCTTGGCCGCTAATATCCAGCGTCTGCTAAAATACCCGGCTACCAGCGGCAGGGCCACATAGAAGCCGATGGACAGAACAAGAGCCTGCCAGGGAACGGGCAGCCGCCCGATGCCCAGCAAAAAGCCGCCCAGCACTCCGTAAAGAAGAAGCATGGCCAATGAATTGATGGCTACCATGACCAGTGTCAGGCCGTCATTGCCACGGGCCAGAAAACCCCAGACTAATACCATCGCCGTGCAAGGGGCGATGCCGAGCAAGATGCAGCCGGCCAAATAACTGCGCCACAGCGGGACTTCCAGCATCTTGATCCCATCCTGCAACACCACTGCGCCGGCGCCATGCCGGGTGCCTACCGGAAGGTCCAGCCCGAATGGCATTTTGATCAAATCCTTTGCCTCCGGGCCGATAAATCCGCGGAACAGAAATCCCAAAAACAGCAGCGAGATGGCGTACATGGTGAAAGGTTTGATGGCCCAGTTAAGAATCAGGGTGAGGAGAACCGGTTTGCCGCTTTTTCCTGCTTTAATGACCGAGGCGAAATCGATTTTGACCATGATCGGGTACATCATGAAAAACAGGCAGATGGCGATCGGTATGGAAACGACCGGCGCGCCGTTGACCTCAATTGCCATGCGGTCCAGTTTTCCGGCCAGATCCGGGGCAACTTTTCCCAAAAGGATTCCGCCCAAAATGCACAAGGCCACCCAAACGGTCAGGTAGCGCTCGAAAATATTGGTCATCTTCCTGTTGCCAGGCGGTAAATTTTCACTGCTCATTATTATTATTATTATTTTTCATTTAATTTCAGATACCCCGTAGCTTGCTACGGGGAGCGGTAACTTTATAACAGAGATGAATGAGCGAAGAGAAACGGGAGCATTTGAGGCGCGCGAGCCATTGCGTGTGGCAGATCCACTACCATATGGTGTTCCCTGTGAAGTATCGGAAGATGCTCTTGGAAAGGCGGGTGCAAGAGGTGCTGAAAGAAACAAGCGTTGGGATAGCCGAGCGCTATGAAATAGAGATGGAAGCACTGGGAATGGATGGAGACCATGTGCATTTGCTGTGTGGAGCGCATCCGAAAGAAGCACCCGGGCGAATCGTTCAGAAATATAAGAGCATAACGGCGCGGGAGATCTTTCGGCGCGAACCTTGGGTGAAGGAGAAGCTGTGGGGAGGGGAGTTTTGGAGTGACGGGTATTATGTTGGAACGGTAGGGGAGCGTGGGGATTGGGCCAGTGTGGAGGCCTACGTAAGAAAACAGGGCAAACCGAAGAAGCAGTTGCAACAATTGATGCTGTGGTGATCATGAATTTCTTTCTTAGATACCCCGTAGCTTGCTACGGGGAGTTTCATTGCCTCATAGGTTGGAAATCTCCTCAAGCGCATCCGGCAATCTTTCCACCAGGGCACCGATCTCATCGCGGACTCTCCGGTAAATGGCCAGCTTTTCTTCTTCCGAGGAGGCTACGCGGGCCAGTCGCGGAGGATCGTCGAACCCGAAATGGGCCGTATGTGTATCAACCGGAAAAATTGGGCATGACTGGCGGGCGTGATCACAAACGGTTACCACATAGTCGAATGAAATGTCTTTAAATTCATGGAAGATTTTCGATTTCTGCCTTGAAATATCGACGCCGGCCTCGGCCATGACCCGCACCGCCCATGGGTTCAGCCCGTGGGCAACGATGCCCGCGGAATAGGGTTCGATGGTTTTCTCCTTGAGATGACGCGCCCATCCCTCCGCCATTTGGCTGCGGCAGGAATTTCCGGTGCAAAGGAAGAGAATTTTCTGTTTTTTATGAAGTAGCCCCATCGTCCGCCCCTGCGTCTATATCTATTTATATCGGGCGGGTTGGTTTTTCAAAGCTGTTTAAAGCTCTAAACGCTGCATTTTTCGGGTGGTTCGCCAGGCATCGCGATGATTGCGGATCCAATCCAGCAAGGCTCGTTCAAAGCCGATGTCGTGCCCCGCTTTTTCGGATTCGAGCCACTTGTGCTTTAAAATTTCCTCACGCTCGGCCAGAAACTCCTGGTAGAGCCCTGAACGTTTAACAAAATCATGGCTGCGCTGGTCGATTGGTTTATCCTCTTTCATGGAGGTGACGTTTAAATAAGCGTAATTTGCTTGAGAATCAAAAAAAGGATGAAGTTTCAAGCGAAAAAGAAAAATACTTGCTCATCGGCGGCCATTCCGGTTTCTTCAATCTAATGTCGCCAGTAATTTTATGGCGATGGATCGGAAAATTTTGGCCACTTCACTTTGCGGCGATCCGATGACGACGGGAATACCGTTGTCTCCACCCTCTCGAATTTCCTCGAATAAGGGCACCTGACCGAAAAGCCCGGTTCCCAGCGCCTGGGCCGTTTTTTGCCCGCCGCCCTGCCCGAACAAATAGGTTCTCTTGCCACTCGAAGGGTCGTCCAGATAGCTCATGTTTTCCGCCACTCCGAGGATGGGGACATTGACTTTCTCGAACATCAAGGCTCCGCGGCGGGCCACGGTCCAGGCTGCCACTTGAGGCGTGGTAACCACCACGGCCCCATCCAGGGCAATCGTTTGAGCCAGGGACAGTTGCGCGTCGCCGGTTCCCGGCGGCAGGTCGATGACCAATATTTCCAGGTTGCCCCAGGCCACATTATGAGCGAATTGGGAAATGGTTTTCGCCACCATGGGCCCTCGCCAAATGACCGCCGTTTCCGGGTCGATGAGAAACCCCATGGACATTACACGGATGCCGAAATTTTCCAGAGGGATGATCGTCTCGCCATCGACCTGGGGCTGGCCGTTTATTCCTATCATCAATGGAATCGTCGGCCCGTAGAGGTCGCAATCCATTATGCCGACGGCGTTGCGCTGCTTTCGTTCGCTAAAAATCTGGTCCAGGGCGCAGGCCAGGTTAACCGTAAAGGTCGATTTCCCCACGCCGCCCTTGCCGCTGGCGATTGCCACCGTGCGTTTCACCCCCGGTATTTTGTTCTGCCTGGCGCCGCCACCCGCTCCGGGCGGGCCGGCGGGTTGGGCTTTTGGCTGGCTGACGGCGATCAATGTCTCCACCTGGGATATGCCGGGTACTGCGCCCACTGCTTCATCGACGGCGGTTTTTAAAATACCGGGAACTTTTTTATCGGTCGTCGTGATGGTCAGTGCGACGCGGGCCTTTCCAGCCTCTACGGAAACGTCCCTGACCAGGCCGAAGGATACAATATCCCGGTTGAATCCCGGATACAGCACCTTTTTTAAAGCTTCTATAACAGCGTCTTTGTTCAATGTAAATATCGCTCCTGCGTTGAAAGTAAATGATCAATCTGGCAAAAATAGAAAGTTAAATCGAATCTATTCTATAGCTTTTTCCGTTCGCCTTAATGATTTTGAATCCGGTTTACCGTTGCCCCGCGTTGGAATACCCGTTTAAGCATTTTGTGACATGATTCGCATTCGGCTAACATTGCTTCCAATAATTATTTGGATATTTTGCATCCACCCGATGGTTTTTGGTCAACAGGTCCAGGTCAATCCGCCGGATGGTGAAATCGATCTAGGTGTCATCAGCCGTAAGGGCGGCGGGGGTGATGTTATTTCCATCCATGTGGTTTCTCCCGATGCTGGTTTGCAAGAAATATTGTGGAAAGCCTTTGCCCTGCATGGCGGCTATCGATTGGAAACCCAGGAAGCTGCCGATTTTACTTTTCAATTTATCCCTCTCGATGGCGCCTCTGTGAGACTTGATATCGAAAGTGGCCGGCCCGCCAAGAATATGTTTTCAGAAACGGTTCGGGGTAATTCACTAAAAAACGCCGCCATGCGGGCTGGCGATTTGTCGGTTCGAAAAACACTTGGCATTCCCGGTTTCTTTGCCGGACGCCTGGCTTTTGTCGGCGCTCGTTCCGGCAGCCGGGAAATTTATGTGTCCGATTTAATGTTCACCTCGGCTCGCAAAATCACGGCCAAAAGGTCCGATTGCCTGGGACCTGAATGGGCGCCCGATGGGAAAATTCTTCTTTACACCAGTTATTACAAAAGCGGTTTTCCCGATATTTTTCGACTCGATACAGACACCGGCCGGCACACACTTTTGGCCGGTTTCACGGGAACCAATACGGGCGCCGCCATCAGCCCCGGCCCTGGTGGTCGTCAAGTCGCCATGATACTTTCCGCCTCGGGCAGCCCCGAACTTTATGTGAGGGATCTGTCCGGCGGCGGCTTGCGCCGGTTGACACGATCCTCCAAATCGGTGGAAACCGGTCCATCCTGGTCTCCCGACGGCCAAAACATCATCTTCACATCGGATCGCCTGGGGAGCCCGCAGCTTTTTCAAATTTCAGTTAAAAGGGGAGTTCCCCGCCGGGTTCCCACGAATATCAGCAATTATAATGCCGAGCCTGCCTGGAATCCTCTCCATGCCGGCCTGGTTGCCTTCACCATTCGCCAAGGCGCCGATTTCAAGATCGCCCTCTACGATTTTTCAAAAAAGGAAAGCCGTGTCTTGACTACCTGGCCGGGCGATAGCCTGGAGCCCGAGTGGACTAATGACGGCAGGCACCTCATTTACACCTCCGGCATGGCAACGCCGAGGAAACTCATGCTCCTCGACACCATCACAGGCAAGCGAACCCAACTCCACGCCAACTCCCTAGGAGACGCTTTTGAAGCCGATTTTCTTTATTTACCTATGTCCCGATAGATGTAGTCGGCGCTGCTCATTGGGCCCGTAAATAGCGCCTGCGGCAATCTAATGTTAATTGTAGTCGAAATATTGGTCAGCTCCCTTCTTTTATACAGGGGTTGGCGCATAGCAAGTCAGGGGGTTTGTCTCAATATGGTTGGGCTTGCGATTTTCTTATGTTCTGCTGCGGCCAGCGCGAGCGCCTATTTTCTAAGCGGGTGGATGGGCGCATTTTTTGCCAATAATCTCCTATTCAAACATTTTTTCCCGTTATTAACATCGGTCGTGGTCTATTTTGCGATTTCTATTTGGTTCGGAAAACACTACCGTGGCCATTGGATTGAATGCCTCCTGAAAAGAAAACCCTGTCAATATTTGAACCGTTGGACCGATGGTATTCTTTGCGCTTTTCTGGCAACGTTATTCGGAGGAGTTTGCTTTGGAATGATATTTGCAGCCATTTCATTTGCCTCGGAAATAGAATCCAGCCGCAGTTTGGTTTATAATCGAAGTCTTTTCCTTCGATTTCTTCTTCCAGCGGAAGATAATTATAATTGGACCGAGGCCACTGTCTCGAATTCCAGAGCGGACGGATTTATTGACCCTGGGCCGGTTGATGCGGGAGGAGATTTCGAAACAACCCGGGACGCGCAATCTTTATTTTTGGAGAAAATGGGCGCTAGATGGGGGGAAGCAAAAGTTTATCTGGGGGAGAAAACGGGGGTTCATTTTGTGCGCAAGCGGTTAAGTGCGATGCGTTTCCTCTTCAATATGCCGCGGGAAGATAAGGAATGGCTGTTGCGGCAATATCCCGGACTTCGAGACCTTGTTGAAAACCCTTCATTGCAAGCTTTCCTCAAAGAAGACCGTTTGTTTGAGTTGGTAAACGATGCCGCAAACGGGTCCGTGCTCGCACTTTATCGTTTGGGGGAGGAGAAAGTTGTGCAGGATTTGTTTGAAGATAAA
Source organism: Opitutales bacterium (assembly GCA_965226205.1). GTDB lineage: Bacteria > Verrucomicrobiota > Verrucomicrobiia > Opitutales > UBA2987 > JAJFLU01. The sequence goes on from CBDDCJ010000028.1 coordinate 138,835, forward strand.
CAGTTTCACCGAGTCGTATTGAAGATAGAACTACTGGAAATGCAGGCCGCAGTTCAAACCCGGCTGAATAAGGAAAATTAACCTGACGGCTTACCTTTACATTTCGTCATAGAGAAAATCCCAAAAGACATTATAAAATAGCGATTCCTCTTTGTTGAGGTCGCCATCGCCCTCGATCATAAATGTAGTTTTCAATTTATCAATGCCGCCGGGGTTATTTATATAATTTACAAATAAATGATTGAAAATGGTACGCACCAAGAGCCCCAGCGCTTCGGTGTTTTGAGTCAATCCTATTTCGTAAAAGCCGTCTTCGGAGCGTTGATAGATCATTCCCCCGCCAACCGAGTTTTCTTGTAAAATAAAGGCGGAAAGAAAATCTCTGATTGGTTTCATCACCTTGGGCCTTGGGTATCTGAGATTGCCCAATAAAACAGCGTAAATCTCATTGGATTCATCGCTATTAACACTTAGCAAATATATCGGAAGGGGGGTGTCCAAGAGATCGTCCCAAAGTTGTTCCTCTTCGTATTCATATTCGCTGATAATCGACTCGATTTTCTCCAGATAAGTATCCAATTCTAAATGAGCCAGATCTTCCATTCGGGTGAGAAAATCAACAATTGTTTCCACCTGGTTGAGAACACGATTTACTTGAAGATCATGTATTTTATCTGGCAATATTGACAATAATTTCTCGAGGGCGGGTCCGAGCGGCAGGAGCGGAAGATTTTCCAGGTCGTTTAGCCAATTGTCGGTAGAATTGCCGTATTGGGCAAAGAGGTATTCTCCGTATGTCCGGTAATTAAGGATTTTACGATTTATCCATTCGTGCTCATTGTAACCGAATAAACCGGTCTTGGTGGTATAAACATTTTCCAGAACGATTTTTTGGGCGGTGCCCTCGGTGGGCAGGATTTCGGTTTGGCTGATTGAGTTATAAAATGGAGCGTTTTGCCCGATATCCGAAAGGAATTGTCGAAAATGAGTTTCATTGTCGTTAAAATCCACAGTTTCCTGCAAGAAATGGTTTTCGAGAAAACCGGCTTCCTGCCGGGGATATACCGTTAGAGTGGAGGTGGCCAGTAACCTGCCGAATTGATGTTCGATATACTCGAAGATAGTATTAAAATCCGGTTCCCCAGCGGAGGCGGGCGGCGTGAAGTAGGTTTCCAATGTCCAGGGTATTTTCGATTGCAGCGAATGAGAGGTTTGCCGATTTGAAAAATAAGTTTCAAGGGCGTTGAGGTAATCTAGTGGAAGGTGTTTTTCACGATACTTGGCCTTGAGCGATTGCAGCCACTGATTGCGTATTGAGGGCCAGTCTGTTGTCGTCTTTCGCCCCGTTATGTGCAATTGGCTGCGGGAACCCGGCAGATGGGCCAGGGTGGTTTTTAATTCATCCTGCGAAATCGTCTGGGTCATATTTCCGGCCTGGATGCTTTGGCTGTAAAGACCCATTCTAGCCTTCTGGAAATGCTCGCCCAGTTTGATTGAAAAGGCCAGCCCATCAAGAAGCTGAACCTGTTTTGATAATTGAGCGAAGAGAATCTCGTAGAGAGAAGTCACCCAGCACTCCAGATAATCGAACCCCTGTTCAATATCCGCAATGCCCAGCCGCCAGCGCAACCTCAGGTTGATACTCTGAACCTGATCCGGAGTGAGTTTGGAAAGAATACGGCAGCGATATTTTTCTATGAGATCGGGAGAAATATAGTTGTACCGCCTGGTCGCTTCAATCAAAGCCGGTTTGACAAATGAGGGGTCAAAAATAACGGTTAGATCGTCCTGTCCATATTGCGAAAGCGAGCGGGGAATAATAGCGCTCGATTTGAGGCGGGGCTCATCGTTCACATAAAGAGATGAGGCCAGTTCTGCCGAGCCGCAAAGGTAAATGCGATCTTCTGCGGCGACTACCCAAAGGGGTGTCGGTAAGTTCTTATTCAAACCTTCAAGATAGTATGCCTTTCCTGATTCCAGGGAAACCTCTTCCAGCGGATTCAGTTGGAGAATATTGATCAGCAATTGGGTAATTATCGAAAAATCGTTGACTGGAATACTGAATATAAACCAATACCATCCCATAGGGGCGAGGCAAGCTTCGTAACCCATTGATAATCAATGTGAGTTTTTGACTTTTGGGGGAATCGAATTTTTGAAATTTTATCACATGTTTCTCTTTTATTGCTTTTGCCACCTTGTGCTGTCCCATAGGTTTTCAACCAAACCCAGGGAAATAAGCCTGTTGGGGTGTCGCTCGCATTCTAAAGCGTCCACCGGCTGTCCCATAGAAATCGAGCAAGTCCCGCAGGTTAAAGCGATCCCAAAGCACGCCTCTGACAAGTGTGAACAGGCGGACAAAACTATGCTCCCAGCGGCTCAACCAGGCCTGGAAGCGGAGCAGCACATAGAGCAGCAAAGCGCTCCAAATCTGCCAGCGCACGGCATTGGCGCTATGGCCGAGGAAATCGCACAAGTTGAGCGTTTGTTTGATTTGGCGGAAGAAGGTTTCAATGGACCAGCGGCAGCGATACAGTTCGCTGATCGTATGGGGCGACCACTGCAAATTATTAGTCAAAAATTCCATCACTCGCCACTGGCCATCGATCTCCACCCATGCCGTTACCCAGCGCATCGGCTGAGGGTAATCCTGACGGGATTTTTTGTTCTTAAGGACCACCAGATCGTCGCGCAAAATATTGCCCTTGGGCTTCTTGAGCAGCCTCTTGACACAGCGTAAGGCCATGTTCTCTTTGGCCCGGGTGACAAAGTAAATGCCCCTCGAGGACAAGTCAAAGAGGTGGGCCAAATCGATGTAGGCCTTGTCAAACAATACGATTTCACCGGCTTTGAGGGCGGCGCACATTTCACGGGCTCGTTTGGCGTCATTGTCCCTGGCCGTGTCGATGATGGCAAACCGGGGCAGAAAACTTTGCAAATCCAGGCGCAAGTGACATTTGGCAGCCGCCTTTCGCCGACGATGTTTAGCCCAATCCATGCAGTTGGCGACCAAACCGATAGTGGACGAATCGACGATGTTGATAACGCGTTTGAAACGTCGGGGAAACCCCTTGAATTTACCACCCGCAAACCCCGGAGACAACGACTGCAAGTGCTTGAGCACCGACCAAAACAGTTCTCCCGACATCGCGGCATCGCGATGCTTGTTGGCGTAGGAAAGCCCGTTGCGACTGGGAGCGCTGGCCCCCCGGATACTGGCCAGCAACCCTCTGTGATGAGCGAGTCCGTCACAGACATCATTAAGCCCAATAGCATGAGTGATCTGAGCATAGAGCAAACTAACGATATGGCTCCATGGACTGAAACTGCGAGCTTTCTTATCGACACTATACTGGCGGGCCAACTTGGCCACCAGATGTCCCGGAATAAAATTGCAAAGCTGTCGCAGAACGCACACCTTGCATTTGGCTGGATTTGCTTTTTGTTTTTTCATAGTAACCTGCTTCTAGTGAAACAGTCGAACAAGAGCAATTCCAGCCGTTTTGCGTTATTTCCTATGGGATGCTATTGTTTCTCTTTTATTGCTTTTGCCACCTTGTGCTGTCCCATAGGTTTTCAACCAAACCCAGGGAAATAAGCCTGCTGGGGAGTCGCTCGCATTCTAAAGCGTCCACCGGCTGTCCCATAGAAATCGAGCAAGTCCCGCAGGTTAAAGCGATCCCAAAGCACGCCTCTGACAAGTGTGAACAGGCGGACAAAACTATGCTCCCAGCGGCTCAACCAGGCCTGGAAGCGGAGCAGCACATAGAGCAGCAAAGCGCTCCAAATCTGCCAGCGCACGGCATTGGCGCTATGGCCGAGGAAATCGCACAAGTTGAGCGTTTGTTTGATCTGGCGGAAGAAGGTTTCAATGGACCAGCGGCAGCGATACAGTTCGCTGATCGTATGGGGCGACCACTGCAAATTATTAGTCAAAAATTCCATCACTCGCCACTGGCCATCAATCTCCACCCATGCCGTTACCCGGCGCATCGGTTGAGGGTAATCCTGACGGGATTTTTTGTTCTTAAGGACCACCAGATCATCGCGCAAAATATTGCCCTTGGGCTTCTTGAACAGCCTCTTGACACAGCGCAAGGCCATGTTCTCTTTGGCCCGGGTGACAAAGTAAATGCCCCTCGAGGACAAGTCAAAGAGGTGGGCCAAATCGATGTAGGCCTTGTCAAACAATACGATTTCACCGGCTTTGAGGGCGGCGCACATTTCACGGGCTCGTTTGGCGTCATTGTCCCTGGCCGTGTCGATGATGGCAAACCGGGGCAGAAAACTTTTCAAATCCAGGCGCAAGTGACATTTGGCGGCCGCCTTTCGCCGACGATGTTTAGCCCAATCCATGCAGTTGGCGACCAAACCGATAGTGGACGAATCGACGATGTTGATAACGCGTTTGAAACGTCGGGGAAACCCCTTGAATTTACCACCCGCAAACCCCGGAGACAACGACTGCAAGTGCTTGAGCACCGACCAAAACAGTTCTCCCGACATCGCGGCATCGCGATGCTTGTTGGCGTAGGAAAGCCCGTTGCGACTGGGAGCGCTGGCCCCCCGGATACTGGCCAGCAACCCTCTGTGATGAGCGAGTCCGTCACAGACATCATTAAGCCCAATAGCATGAGTGATCTGAGCATAGAGCAAACTAACGATATGGCTCCATGGACTGAAACTGCGAGCTTTCTTATCGACACCCTACTGGCGGGCCAACTTGGCCACCAGATGTCCCGGAATAAAATTGCAAAGCTGTCGCAGAACGCACACCTTGCATTTGGCTGGATTTGCTTTTTGTTTTTTCATAGTAACCTGCTTCTAGTGAAACAGGCGAACAAGAGCAATTCCAGCCGTTTTGCGTTATTTCCTATGGGATGCTATTGAATATAAACCCACTTTTTATATTCTCAGGGTAGAAGGTCAGAGAGACCGGCTGATCGAGTTCTATCCCTAATAAAGCGGATAAATCTTTGGTGGTGACAGTTCTACCCAATGTGGTCAATCCGAGGTAAGCTAAGGCCGGTTGGGAATTTTCCAGCATGGGCTGTAATTGCGGGGGAACCGCCTTCTCCGGCACGAAAGTCATAATCAATTCGTCCAGAGCGGTCAGCAGGTTGTCTAAATTGTGCGCGCGAATATGAACGACGGCATTTTGGGGCAACAATTCCTCCGGATTCCCCTTCGATATGCCTGTAGGTAGAATAAGCGGGGCGTCGGTTTGGGCCCCAGCCAGAGACCAGGAGGCGATTATTATCAGAAAAAGTGCCGGTGTGCGTGGCAGTTGCATAATCTTTAGAAAATTTTTGGAATTTCAGATTCCATTCGATTAGGCCGAGACCTGAGCCTCTATTTTCTAGACAATACTTTTTTCTCAAAATTTGGAAGGATTAAATTTACAAATTTATGTTGAGGTTTTCGCAACTTAATGCAGTGAATAATTGTTTAACAAATTATACGACGGCGAATTTTTAATTTACCATGCTGACATACCTGAAGAAAACCTCGTTTATTTTGGCTGTGGCGTGGGTGCTTTCGATGGCTTCGGCCTTTATCATCGGCCGGCAATTTGCATCCAGTTCCAATGCCGGTAATGCTTCCACTCGCATAGTGAAACTCGATTCCGGGAACAACGGGGAAACTTTCTACGAAGCCGAGGATGTTTTTTCCGGCATGATTGGTAATGAGGATGCGGAACCGGAACCGGACGATGAATATGTCGACCCGCGTACAGTCGTGCCCAACTTGCAGGCCGCCTTGAAAATATCCGATCCGGTCAAGCGGCTGCGGCTCATTACATTGGCCCTAGAAGGGTTGGATTCATACCAATGTGCGGGAGGCGCTCGCCCTCATTGAAAAACAGCCCGGCGGCGGTTTTGACCGTGTCCGCGACCTGAACCTCCTCATGTATTCCTGGGGCACTTTCGACGGTCCGGAGGCGCTCGACTATGCAGCCAACGAAATGAGTGGGCGGAGTTCCCGTTTTGCCACCTACACCGCTATGAGCGGCTGGGCCGCCAACGATCCCCAAGGCGCCCTCGCCTGGACGGAGGAGAATAATGCCGACAGTCGAACCGTTCTCGGTCTTGTTTCCGGGTGGGCATCCACCGATCTGGTTGGCGCCACCGATTACGTGGCCGGGCTTCCGGAAGGTTCGGACAGGTCTCGCGCGGTTGGTATTTTGGTCAACGATTACCTGCAGGAAGGCGCTGATTACGCGGTGGCCTGGGCCGAATCTCTCCCCGAGGGAGAATTGAAGAGCGATGTTGTCAACAGCCTCTCCCGCCAGTGGGCCAGCGTAGATGCCCAATCCTCTGCTCAGTGGATAGCGGGTTACGCCGATACGGAGTTGGGAGAAAGCGCCGTGCCTGCGGCGGCCTCGTAATGGGCCCGGGAAAACCCGGTGGATGCGGCCACTTGGACCATCTCTCTGCCGGAGGGCGAAGCTAAAGAACGAGGATTGGCCGCGGTCGTCAATCGCTGGGCCAATTCCGATCCCAATGCCGCCGGGGAGTGGCTCAACAGTCTGCCCGCCGATCTATCCCTAGATCCCGCCGTGGATGCCTTTGCCCGCCGCATATCCAATGAAGACCCCCTCGGGGCGCTCACCTGGGCTGAATCGATCATCGATCCCGATTTACGCGCCCAAAGCATTCAGAATGTCGGGCAGGAATGGTTTCGGCAGGACCCCGAGGCGGCCGGCCAATGGGTCGAAAACAGCGATTTGTCCGCTGAAGTGCAATCGGCCATAGTCAACCCGCCGCCGGAAAGTCGCTTTGATCGCCGAGGGTTTTTCGGAGGAGGTGGAGGCGGCTTCGGCCGCGGGCAGTAAAAAGTTGGCCCCACCCAAAGGAGACCTACTTTATGAATGCTAAACAGTTGAGAGCGCTGCAGGCCCCGTTGAAGGAAAAGTATCGGGAAGACCCGGCATCCGCCCTTATAACTTTTCGCGCGGAAAGTCATGCCTCGGCCTTGGAGGGGATCGCTTGCAAGGTGGAGACGGGAAAGGGGTTGCTTGAGGCGGGCTTGCACCCAGCCACGGGAGGCGATGGGTCTCAGGCCTGCTCCGGCGATATGCTCCTTGAAGCGTTGGTTGCCTGTGCCGGGGTAACGCTCCGGGCGGTCGCGACGAGTATCGAGGTAGCCCTCCGTGATGCCCGCATTGTGGCCGAGGGCGATCTCGATTTTCGCGGCACTTTATCGGTTTCGAGGGAAGCCCCCGTCGGGTTTAAAAATCTGCGGCTTCGCTTTGACCTCGATTCAGATGCTGCCGACGAGCAACTGGAGAAACTCGTCGCATTAACCGTGCGCTATTGTGTGGTGCTCCAAACGCTTTTACAGACACCTGAGATCGTGGTGACAAAAGGTAGTCTGACTTGAAGGAATCAGCCATTCAGACGGGACACGACACCAGCCTATCGCCTGCGGTTAAATAAAAAGGCTAAAAAAATACCCATACCCAAAAGGACTGCAACACTTGGTTCTGGAATAACAGTTGGAGCGGTGAAACTTCCTACCGGTGTTAAGCCTATTTGATCAAAATACGCAATTTCATTAACAAGGACTCCGGTTCCGTCTCTGATCAATCGAACGGTAACCGAATTTATTCCAGAGGGAATAGTAAAGGTATCCGAAAGAAACTGCCATTCGGATACACCGTTGTTTGCAAATGGATCCAGACCGATAAAAGTTCCATTAACAATGAGATCGAGACGAACATTTCCACCGGATATACTTCCCGTATTTACGAAGGCGCTTAGAATATAATCCTGCCCACCGGTTACAGCGACGAATTGCGTTAGAGCAAAACCGGCGCCACTAAATGAGAAAAATGGTGTGGCTCCCGCGCTAACCTGAGTTCGACAGTTGGGGGGGGTAAATCGATTATTTTTAGGGTTTTTCGTGCTGTAGGGCGCATGGTTGTCAGGGTTGGGGTGTGAAAATGCCGTGTAGTGCAGACCACTCTATTGCCTTTTCGGAGAAGTAGTGCAGGGTCGGTGTTGATGTATTTGCGTCGCCATCGTCGTCGTAAGAAGGGCCAGGATTATGATTACTGGACGCTGGTGGAGTCGGTGCGCACAGCCAAGGGGCCGCGCCAGCGCATCGTGGCCCACATTGGCAAGGAGCCGGGGCTCGATGAGGATGAGCGGTTGGGTTGGGAGCAGATCGGTCGGCTCCTCGATGGCGATGATGAGGCTGCGGGGGCCGAGCAGTTGGATTTATTTACCGAGGATAAACCGGAGGCTCCGTTGTGGGCGCAGGTGAATCTGGGTCGGATACGGGTGGAGCGGGTGCGTCAATTTGGCAAAGTGTATGTGGCTCTGGCGCTGTGGCGGCGGCTGGGGCTGCATCGTTTCTTCGAGGAGCATTTGCCGCCGGGCCGGGAGTCGGTGGGCTGGGCCCAGGTGGCCTCGATTCTGGCGCTGGGGCGTTTTTGCGAACAGGCCTCGGAGCTGGCTCTGGCCGAGCGCTGGTATGGCTCGACGGCGCTGGAGGATTTGATGGCGGTGGATGTGGATGAGGTCTATGACAACCGTTTGTATCGCGGACTGGATCGTGTCTTGCCCTTGCGCCGGGAACTGTTCAGTCATCTTAAAGGACGCTATGAAAGCTGGTTTGGGACGCGTTTCGAGTTTCTTTTATACGACATAACGAGCACCTATTTTGAGGGCCGGTGCGAGGGCAATGCCCAGGCCCAGCGCGGCTACAGCCGGGACCAGCGGCCGGATTGCAAGCAGGTATGTCTTGGACTGGTGGTGACACCCGAAGGGCTGCCCCTGGCCTATGAGGTTTTCGACGGCAACCGCGCCGATGTGACCACGGTGCAGGAGAGGGTCGAGTTGATGGAATCGCATTACGGGGTGGCCGATCGCATCTGGGTGCTGGACCGCGGCATGGTGAGCGAGGCCAACCTCGAATACCTGCGCGGCAAAGGGGCCCGTTACATCGTGGGCACGCCCAAGAGCCATCTTAAAAACTTTGCCCTCGATCTGCTCGAGCAAGGCGATTTTTGCGAGGTGCGGGCGGGGGTGGAGGTCAAACTGGTGAAACATCCCGACTGCCCCCAGATCGAGCAATATGTGTTTTGCCGCAGCCAGGGACGGGGTCAAAAAGAAGCCGCCATGCTGAGCAAGCAAAAAGAGCGTTTGCGCAAAAAGCTCGACCAGATCGACCTGAGTTTGCGTCGGCGAGGGCAGAAACTCGATCCGGTTGAACGCCGTATCGGCCGCTGGCTGGGCCGCCACACCATGGCCGAAAAAATATTCACCGTAGAAGTGCAAATCGACGCCGCCGGACGGGCCTGCGCATTGCAAATCACCGAAGACGAGAGCAAAGCCGATTGGGCCCAACTGGCCCACGGGACCTATCTGCTGCGAACCAACTGCCAGGAGGAAGACCCACAAAAGCTGTGGCGGTGGTATATACAACTGACACAGGCCGAGGCAGCCTTTCGTTGCGCCAAAAGCGACTTGGGGCTGCGGCCGGTCTATCACCACAAAGAAAAGCGTGTGCAAGCGCACATTCTGATCTGTTTTCTGGCTCTGGCGATGTGGCGCGCCCTGGAAAGCTGGCTGCAGGCCAAAGGCCTCGGCACCTGTGCGCGGCAGGTGTTGCACGAACTGGAAAATCTACGCTCAATGGACGTGGTGGCGCCGCTGCGAGGGGGACGCGAAGCGCGTTTACGGCTGGTAGGCAAACCGGAAAAACTCTGTGCCGACCTCCTCAAGAAAATGGGCCTAAAACTGCCCACCCGCCCCAAAATCATCCAAAATGTAGTGCAGACTAACGGCAAAAATTAATCCCGAATCCGCATAGATAAGCCCTTTAACTTTTTGAACTGTCGAAGATGGTTTTTGAACTGTCGAAGATGGGCTAAACGTGCCATCAAAAGCCAACGCAGAAGTTGCCCCAAAACTGCCCCTGCCAAATTGATCATCTTGCCATTGAGAAATATTCCCACTCTCGAAGTCCCCATTTACCAGGGTGTCCCAATTTCCTGATCCCTCAACAAAAGGGCCTTCAATAATTACACCCATTGCGGAATGCGCCAATGCAACCTGTAACACCAAATAGAATAAAAGTCTGGATGCTGAAAACTGTGCGCGGGCGTTTAACATGATATAATAAGATAGGCTTTCTTACTCAGACCGTTTTGGAAGTCAATCTTTGAACCTCTGAGGTAGCGTGCCGCTTTTCGGCTTTCCGGCGGTCGTTGGCGTCGAGAATCCGTTTACGCAGCCGCAGGTGATTTGGGGTCGCCTCGACATACTCATCCACCTCGATATACTCGATGGCCCGCTCCAGGCTGAATCGCACCGGTGGCGTCAGCATGATTCCCTTGCCGTCGCCGCCGCTGCGCATATTGTCGAGCTGTTTGGCCTTGGTTGGATTGACGGGCATATCCTGTTTGCGGGGGTTTTCCCCCACGATCTGTCCCGCATAAATCTCTTCCCCCGGCCCGACGAACAGTTTTGCCCGCCCCTGCAATTTATCGAGGCTATAGGCCATCGCTTTTCCCCGGTCCATGGAAACCAATGTGCCCGTATTGCGGTTGGCGATCTCCCCCGCATAAGGACGGTATTCCAGAAATAGATGGCTGATCACGCCGCTCCCGCTCGTTATATTGACTACATCCGTTTCAAACCCGATCAGCCCACGCGTCGGTATTTCCGCTTCAATGGTGACTCCCGTGTTCCCCTCATGATGCTCCAAATTCGTTATTTTCGCCTTCCGCCGGGTCAAATTCTCCATCACCGCCCCCAGATGATTCCCCGGCGTCTCAACCCACAACTGGTCGAAAGGCTCGCACCGGCGCCCATCCATCTCCTTAAAAACAACCGTTGGCCGCGAGACCAGAATCTCATAACCCTCCCTCCGCATGGTCTCCACGAGGACGGCGATTTGCATGGCCCCCCGGGCCGTCGCCTCGAAACGCGAACCCTCCGAAGTCTCCCCGATATGGATGGAAATATTCGATTTCATCTCCCTCACCAGCCGCTCCCGGATCTGCCGCGAAGTCACCTTTTTGCCATCCCGGCCCGCCAGGGGCCCATCATTGACCGCGAACTCCATCTTGATCGTCGGCGGGTCGATTTCGACAAAAGGCAGCCGTTCGGCCTCCGCTTCGGCCGACAAGGTTTCGCCGATGGCGATCTCCTCGAAACCGGCCAACCCGATGATGTCTCCCGCTCCACCCTCGGCCGCGTCTTCCGTTTTCAAACCTCTATAGGTAAAAAGCTTGATAATCTTGGCCCGGTCCCGCGTGCCATCCTTGTGCAGGGCATAAAGCCTTTCATCCTGCTCGATGCTGCCGCTTAAAACCCGCCCCACGGCCACCCGCCCCACGAAATCATTCCAATCGATATTGCTCACCAGCATACGAAACGGCTTATCCTCCACCACCGGGGCAGGAACATGCTTCAAAATGGTTTCAAATAGCGGGTCCATATTTTCGCGAGGGTCATCCAGGCTCAGGGCCGCCCAACCCTCCTTGGCGCTGGCGTAGAGAAAAGGCGCGTTAAACTGCTCCTCCGTGGTGCCCAATTCCAGAAAAAGCTCCAGCGTTTTATCATGGGCGCCGATCGGGTCGGCATGCCGCCGGTCCACCTTGTTCACCACCACCACGGGCGCCAATCCATGCCCCAGCGCCTTGCTCAATACAAATCGAGTCTGCGCCATCGGCCCCTCGAAAGCATCGACCAATAGCAGCACCCCATCGACCATCTTCATGATCCGCTCCACCTCGGCCCCAAAATCCGCATGCCCCGGCGTATCCACGATATTGATCAGCTTGTCCCCGTCTCCCCACCGCACGGCCGTGTTTTTAGCCTTGATCGTGATACCTTTCTCGCGCTCCAGATCCATCGAATCCATCACCCGCTCCACAACCACCTGATTCTCCCGGAACGCCCCGGTCGCCCGCAGCAATTGATCGACCAAGGTCGTTTTACCGTGGTCCACATGAGCGATAATCGCGATATTGCGGATATTTGCAGGTTCCATATTCATATCGAAAACTTGAGAAAACCGGGCAAACTGACAGAATTTCCCCGCTTGGCCAGCAGATAACGGCCAAATATTAAAAAATCCAAGAGTTACTGTCAAAACCAGAAACAAGACCCCAAAGCCAGGCAGCGGCAACGGCAAAATCCCCCGGCCCCTCAAGACAAAAGATAAAAGTCGGCCACCAGCATCCAGAATCTCACCCTCTGACACCTGACACCTTTATCTCGCATCCACCCTCCCGCCACAACAATTGTGGAAGAACCATTGTTATTACTATTACTACTGTTTTTATAGTTTCGTCTGAACGTGCCGCCCATTATACAGCAAAACGAAAAAAAAATCAATAGATAGGTTGGCTGCGTTTGATTAAACTTCAAAAAAAAACCAAAAAATGGGCCAATTTACCCCGAAAAACCAAAAAACCCGTCAAAATCTCCAAAATCCGCCATCTTGCACCCCCTCCATCAAAATGCCAAAGCCCTGAAAGGGCAATATTCCCCAGCCAGGGGCGAAACCCCTGGACACGCAAAACCCTCTTACCAAATAAAAACCCTGAAGGGGTTTCATTCCCAACTGACGACAAAAAACCACCCCCATTCAAAACCTCCCGGTTCCCATGGCGCTCTCTAAAATAAAAAATAAAATCTGCGTCTATCTGCGTAATCCGTGGTTAAAATAGAGGCTGTCCCAAAGTTATAACCATTTGTTTTACAGTAAGTTAACTTGTTTATAAAGCTGTCATAAAGACCGTTTTTAGGGGATTTTGGGCAATTTCGATGTCTATAACACCGTCAGCCTTTCTCTTGTTTTGCATATTCAAATACAATTCTACCATAGACCTCTGTCTGACGCGATTATATTTATAACGAATAGAGGCCTTATACAGCGTTTTTGACGGAATTGAATGACTTACGTTCCCTTACAGTTCGGAGTCGAATATCTCAATTTGCAAAATTCGGGTTTTTGGGACAGCCTCTAAAATATCCTGCATCCAACAACCTGCATCCAACAACCTGCATCCAGTATCCAGCATCCCGCATCCTGCATCCAGCATCCAGCACGTAAAACCGGGAGGCGGTCGGCGGCCGATCAAAATTTTTGCCTAAAAAGGGGGGGAAATGAACCTGCTCGTGAGGTTGCAAATGATATGCAAGAAACCTTATGGAAAATTATTGTTGACTATAGGTCATCAAATGGTATATCAAATTTTAGTCCGATTGGTACCCTTATCGTGAAAACAAGTATAGTTAGCAATATTTTATCTGATATGAAACACATTCAATTTCTTTATTTATGCTTTTTGATAGTTTTCTCGTTCACTCCGAGAGACATGGAGGGCGCATCCCCGCTCCTGGAATCCGGTTGGGAGCTTGTGGCTCATATGAGTAACAGCGGAGGAATGTTTGATGGAAATGGAGGGAAACTGGATGCAACCTTTACTTTCGGAACGTTTGATCCCGACCCGACACCAGCGACGGCGGATTTTGCAAGAGTATTTCCAGTCGTGCCCTTCGAGATACTGTTTATTTCCGGCGACGAGCTGTTCTGGGCCATAGCTAATTAGAGGCTGTCCCAAAAGGGTGATTTTTGCGAGGGGATTTTGAAGAGTGTTCATTTTAGTGGTATTTTCTTTTGGGAGGGGGTGACTTTGCTCTCCTATAACGTTAGGATTCTGGTTTTGGGGTCCGTTTGCCTGGTTTTCTTTGTATGGGCCGACAGTAGGCCTGTGAAAAAGTATTGTCCTTGCTTTTCCGCTCTTTATTTAGGCCGCCGCTTTGATTTTTAGTTCATCTTGCTGGGCCAGCATCTTGGCCACTTTCCATAGATTGTGCGAGAGGACCGACCAGGCTACGCTGATCGAGCGGTTGGCAAAGCCTTTGCTGCGCAATCGCCCGGCCTGCCAGCGATTCTTCAATACCCCGATCCGCCCTTCGGTGCTGGCCCGGCGCTTTTGCAATTGCCTGAAGTGTGGTTCCTCCATCCGTTTTTTCAACTGCTTCGGATCGCGTGGACAGAGCGCATCGTAGATGCCCTCCTGGGCTAACTGCCGGCGGGCCCGCTGGGAGGCGAATCCCCGGTCCGCGCACATGGCCGCTATGGGTTCGGCTAGGTTGAAGCGGTTCTGTCTTTGCAAACTCTCTTGCATTTGTTCATTTTCGCTTGGCGTCCGGCTGCCGTAGAGTTTCCAGTCCAGCAGGTATCCTTCAACGCTTTCACCCAAAAACAGGGTGTTGCCAAACTCAACCTCTTGGCCCGCTTTGCCTCGCACAATCACCTGCGCATCGGGTTCGTAAACACTCAAAACTTTCTCTGCGTTTTTCACCTGGCGGCCGCCAATGATTCGCTCGTGCGCTTGCTTGATGACCACCGGGATTAGCTCGCTCATGCGCTCCATCCGGGTAAGGATCTGTTGGACCTGTTTTTCGCTGTAATCGCTTTGCTCCCAGCAGGCTTGCAATAATTCCCGGTGACTGCGGGCATGCTCCCCGATCCGTTTGAGCAGCTTTTTCATCTGCCTCAAGATACCCTTGCGTTGCCGCGCGCTGTCCTTTCGCCGCCAGCTGTGGGTCATCTGTATGCACAGCCGATTCATCTGCCGAGCCAAGGGCTCCGGTTCGATCGGCATGCGATGGCGCAAACCGGCCTTCTCACGGATCAGCCGGATCGCTTTGAGCAGCGTGCCCGCTACATCCTTGAGCAGCACCCAGTCCGTCGGCCAATGAATGTTGACCTCCAAACAGGTGCCGTCGAGCAGGCAAATGGTGGTGTCTATCGGCTTGTCCAATCCCACCACCTGCCGGGCCAGATCGGCATCGCCCACAACCTCAGTCAAGGTCCGGTGCAAGGCCCTCAACTGCTCTTCGCTGAAAAACTTCGAGGCCCGTTCCAGGGTGCTCTTGGAGATGCCCCTTATGCCGTCGATATGGCGGACACGACAAAAGTCAGCCAACAGATCGCTGCTGCCCAGAGCCCTCGACAAATGCCGAAACGAAATCCCACCGAGCAGATAACGCAGCGTTTCCATACGCAACGCCTTGAGGGCAAAATTAGCCCGCTTTTGCCGGGCCTTTACACTCATTGGCTGGCCTCTTTCCAAGGCCAGATCAACGCCCTGCGATTCCACCTCCGAATCGATCAGCAGCCGGTCGATACGCTCGATGGTGGCGCGAAAGTTATCGTAATCGAGGCAACGGTCGACCACAGTTAAAGCTGGACGCAGGAGGCATTGGATGGCTATATTTTTCATAGAAAGGGCTATATTGATTTTCGCTAACGCAATTATAGAACCCTTTTTTAGCCGGATCGAGCAAAAAAATGCTCTTTCCGGCTATTTTTATAAACGTCATCCAGTTGACTACAAAATCTTTATATTTTTGGGACAGCCTCCAACTAGCGTCCAAAAACCCGTTGCCTCAAGGTTCGGATAATTGGCACGGTCATAAATGATAAACTTGATGCCGTCGAAGCGCACGATACCGCCGAAATTCGCGATCCAAAGGTAGCCGTCGCGGGTCTGTGTCATATCCAGCACCTCCGTGTTGCCCAAGCCGTCCTTGACCCCCCAATTGGTGTATTGGTATTGAGTCAGCTCCTTGGCGGGGTCGAGGGCGAAACCGGGGGAAGGTCCCGTGATACCACCGGCCATTATGGCAATCAGGGTTGTTGCAAACCAGGCGCTAAATTTGGACTTTACCTTGAACATGACTTATCTCCGCAAAAAATATTTTGGTGTAATGTTGGTTTGTGATCCCCATTGGTTTTAGAAAACTGCAAAAAAATAGGTAAGAATAGAGAAAAAAATGCTTTTTCGGCAAAATCATTTTCTCTCCCC
Organism: Opitutales bacterium; assembly: GCA_965226205.1. Lineage (GTDB taxonomy): Bacteria > Verrucomicrobiota > Verrucomicrobiia > Opitutales > UBA2987 > JAJFLU01. Next base: position 154,676 of record CBDDCJ010000028.1, read on the forward strand.
AATGGGATTGCGTCAAACATGAAAGATGATATTGCAGACCTCGATTCGAAATAACAATCCCTACCATGAAGAAACCGTCCATGACGTCCTGAAATCAGAATTATTGGCCGGACTGATAAACTGAAGATCGCGGGTTCAAATCTCGCCCTCGGACCCAATCTCAATCCTTTAAGATAACTGCGTAGTGGGGCTGCGGGACTGGCAATCGGTTTTGTTTTGCAGGGTTCACTTTCAAATTTTGCCTCGGGTGTTATGCTGATCATATTCCGGCCTTTCAAGGTGGACGATTTTGTCGAGGCTGGCGGAGCCACCGGTATTGTGGAGGAAATCAGCATTTTCACCACTTTGATGCGAACCCCCGACAATAAGACGATCATCATCCCCAATTCTAATATTACCGGCTCGAACATTATCAATTACTCGACCAAGGACACACGTCGTGTCGATCTGGTCTTCGGTGTCGGGTAGGGTGACGATCCAGATAAGGCCCGCCGGGTGATGGAAGAAGTTCTGGGGGCTGAGAAACGAATTCTGGCCGATAGCAGCGTAAATTTTGTCGTCAGGCCGTGGGTAAAATCGGAGGATTACTGGCCTGTTTATTACAGTTTAACGGAGAACATTAAAAAGCGGTTCGACGCCGAAGGCATTTCCATACCGTATCCGCAGCAAGACGTCCACCTGATCAAAGAAGATGGCTAAAGATGATATATGAACATTGCCGTCTTTTGACTGTTTGCCGGTTTTATTAAGCTGGCAAAAGCTCGGGGCGATTCATTTTCCAGGCGGCGGTGCCGGCCAGGAGGGTCATCAAGACTATGATGCCCCATTCGGTGAGGGTGGGAATCTCAGCCTGCGCCCTTACATAAACATTAACACCCTCATGGTTATTTTTAAGATTAGGGTGGTCGCCTATTGAAAAATCATTCTCTCCCCAGATGATGAGATCATTGTTCACCCCCGTTTAAATGGGTCCCATCAATGGAAATAAACGGATCTTCCAGCGTTAAGGCCCGGCTAAGAACGTTTCCCACAGTGTTGGATTCCACCCCGTTGATAGCGACCTGGAGCTGAATATTGGTAGTTTGGTCATCTCCCAATGCATCAATGAGATTCCTCAGGTCGTTGTAAGTAGAGGCTGTCCCAAAAATATAAAGATTTTGTAGTCAACTGGATGACGTTTATAAAAATAGCCGGAAAGAGCATTTTTTTGCTCGATCCGGCTAAAAAAGGGTTCTATAATTGCGTTAGCGAAAATCAATATAGCCCTTTCTATGAAAAATATAGCCATCCAATGCCTCCTGCGTCCAGCTTTAACTGTGGTCGACCGTTGCCTCGATTACGATAACTTTCGCGCCACCATCGAGCGTATCGACCGGCTGCTGATCGATTCGGAGGTGGAATCGCAGGGCGTTGATCTGGCCTTGGAAAGAGGCCAGCCAATGAGTGTAAAGGCCCGGCAAAAGCGGGCTAATTTTGCCCTCAAGGCGTTGCGTATGGAAACGCTGCGTTATCTGCTCGGTGGGATTTCGTTTCGGCATTTGTCGAGGGCTCTGGGCAGCAGCGATCTGTTGGCTGACTTTTGTCGTGTCCGCCATATCGACGGCATAAGGGGCATCTCCAAGAGCACCCTGGAACGGGCCTCGAAGTTTTTCAGCGAAGAGCAGTTGAGGGCCTTGCACCGGACCTTGACTGAGGTTGTGGGCGATGCCGATCTGGCCCGGCAGGTGGTGGGATTGGACAAGCCGATAGACACCACCATTTGCCTGATCGACGGCACCTGTTTGGAGGTCAACATTCATTGGCCGACGGACTGGGTGCTGCTCAAGGATGTAGCGGGCACGCTGCTCAAAGCGATCCGGCTGATCCGTGAGAAGGCCGGTTTGCGCCATCGCATGCCGATCGAACCGGAGCCCTTGGCTCGGCAGATGAATCGGCTGTGCATACAGATGACCCACAGCCGGCGGCGAAAGGACAGCGCGCGGCAACGCAAGGGTATCTTGAGGCAGATGAAAAAGCTGCTCAAACGGATCGGGGAGCATGCCCGCAGTCACCGGGAATTATTGCAAGCCTGCTGGGAGCAAAGCGATTACAGCGAAAAACAGGTCCAACAGATCCTTACCCGGATGGAGCGCATGAGCGAGCTAATCCCGGTGGTCATCAAGCAAGCGCACGAGCGAATCATTGGCGGCCGCCAGGTGAAAAACGCAGAGAAAGTTTTGAGTGTTTACGAACCCGATGCGCAGGTGATTGTGCGAGGCAAAGCGGGCCAAGAGGTTGAGTTTGGCAACACCCTGTTTTTGGGTGAAAGCGTTGAAGGATACCTGCTGGACTGGAAACTCTACGGCAGCCGGACGCCAAGCGAAAATGAACAAATGCAAGAGAGTTTGCAAAGACAGAACCGCTTCAACCTAGCCGAACCCATAGCGGCCATGTGCGCGGACCGGGGATTCGCCTCCCAGCGGGCCCGCCGGCAGTTAGCCCAGGAGGGCATCTACGATGCGCTCTGTCCACGCGATCCGAAGCAGTTGAAAAAACGGATGGAGGAACCACACTTCAGGCAATTGTAAAAGCGTCGGGCCAGCACCGAAGGGCGGATCGGGGTATTGAAGAATCGCTGGCAGGCCGGGCGATTGCGCAGCAAAGGCTTTGCCAACCGCTCGATCAGCGTAGCCTGGTCGGTCCTCTCGCACAATCTATGGAAAGTGGCCAAGATGCTGGCCCAGCAAGATGAACTAAAAACCAAAGCGGCGGCCTAAATAAAGAGCGGAAAAGCAAGGACAATACTTTTTCACAGGTGTACTGTCGGCCCATACAAAGAAAACCAGGCAAACGGACCCCAAAACCAGAATCCTAACGTCATAGGAGAGCAAAGTCACCCCCTCCCAAAAGAAAATACCACTAAAATGAACACTCTTCAAAATCCCCTCGCAAAAATCACCCTTTTGGGACAGCCTCTAAACTAGGATTAAGAGTGATTGGGGATTGTGACGGGGAGTGTCCGGATAGGCCGCCTTGGCCTCGCGACGGCGTGCATGAAGGATAGGCTCAGTGTAGCCGTTTGGTTGAGATTCGCCTTCGAAAACCAGGTCGCAGGCGGCCTGAAAGGCAACACTGATCGAGAGTTCCGGAGCCATTTTCCGGTACGCAGGATCGCCTGCATTCTGCCGGTCAACCACCTCAGCCATTCGTTTCAATGTATTCGTGACTTGCTCTTCGGTGCAAATACCATAACGCAACCAATTGGCAATGTGCTGGCTGGAAATGCGTAGAGTAGCCCGATCCTCCATAAGTGCTACATCATTGAAATCCGGGACCTTCGAGCAACCAATGCCCTGTTCGACCCAACGAACGACATAGCCGAGGATACCCTGTGCATTATTGTCCAGTTCTGATTGGATTTCTTCGGCCGTGAGCGTTTCTTTGTCCAGAAGTGGCACCGTAAGAATGTCATCGAGGCTTGCACGGGGACGGTTCGCCAATTCTTCCTGTCGCGCGCGTACGTCGACGCGGTGGTAGTGTATGGCGTGGAGCGTCGCGGCGGTCGGGGAGGGAACCCAGGCGCAATTCGCGCCGGCTAACGGGTGAGCCTCCTTCGTATTCATCATTTCATTCATCTCCTCCGGTTTGGTCCACATCCCCTTGCCGATCTGTGCTCGGCCGCGCATACCGCACTCCAATCCGACGTCAACATTCCAATCCTCATATGCCGCCAACCAAGGTTGAGCTTTGATGAGATCTTTGCGCTTGAAAGGCCCCGCTTCTATGCTCGTGTGTATTTCGTCGCCGGTGCGATCGAGGAATCCGGTGTTGATAAACATGATGCGATGCCGCACGGCGCGAATGCACTCCTTCAGGTTGACGGTCGTTCGCCGTTCCTCATCCATAACTCCGACCTTGATTGTATGGCGGGGTAGCCCGAGTACGTCCTCGACGCGGTCGAAGAGATCATTGGTGAGCGCCACCTCTTCCGGGCCGTGCATTTTTGGCTTAACGATATAGATGCTGCCCGCCCGACTGTTGGTTACGTTCCCCTTCCGCTTCAGGTCGTGAATCGCACAGAGTGTCGTGATAAATGCATCGAGGAAGCCTTCGGGTATTTCGTCGCCGTTTCCGTCAAGCACGGCATCGGTGGTCATAAGATGGCCCACATTTCGAACCAAAAGAAGACTGCGCCCCGGAAGCGTAAGGGGATGGCCGTCGGGCGTTGTGTAGTCGCGATCTGGATTCAGCATACGGGTCATAGACTTCGAGCCTTTCTCGAAAGTGGCACTCAGATCACCCTTCATCAGACCGAGCCAGTTTCGATAAACAAGCGTTTTGTCAGCAGCGTCTACCGCGGCGACGGAGTCCTCGCAGTCTTGAATCGTGGTAATGGCGGACTCCAGAATCACATCCTTCACTTTTCCGGGCGCAGTCTTGCCAACAGGATGATCGGGATCGATTTGAAGCTCGACGTGGAGACCGTTGTTCCGAAGCAGAATGGTCGAAACGGAACCTTCAACCTTGTATCCGACGAACTGATCGGCGTTTGCCAACGGTGTATCGTTTCCGTCATTCAGGGTTGCGAACAATTGCTTGCGTCCGTTTGTCTCCTTCAAGGCGTACCGTGTCACGTCTGCGTGACTGCCTTTGGCCAATGGGATCGATTCATCCAAAAATGAAACCGCGTACGCAATGACTCCGGCTCCGCGATCGACGTCATATCGGCCGGGAGGAGGCAGATCTCCCTTCTTGAGGACATCCGTGCCGTACAAGGCGTCATAGAGGCTTCCCCAACGGGCATTCGCTGCGTTCAGGGCGAATCGTGCATTCATCACCGGCACGACCAATTGCGGGCCGGCGATCGTAGAGATCTCGGGGTCGAGGTCGGAGGTGGTCACTGCGAAGGCTTCACCCTCAGGCACAAGATATCCCGTGTCGGTGAGAAACTCACGGTAGGCGTCTGAAGGCAATTTGACGCCGAGGTTCGCTCGATGCCAGGAATCGATCTTCTCCTGGAGTTCGTCGCGCTTGGCAAGCAGCTCTCGATTCCGCGGACCGAGATCTGAGACAGTTTTAGCAAGACCAGCCCAAAATTCCGAGGCATCGAGGCCGGTTCCGGGTATCGCCTCATGGATGACCATGTCATAGAGAACTCGGGCGACCTTCAGGTCGCCGACCTCGACCGGTTCACAATTCGCAACATTGATTTTCATTGGCAACAGCTTTAAACTTGATGATTGGATTCAGTAAGCTCGGGTGAGATAGTAGACAAACGCAGCCAGGGGCAAGACAAAGACAACTCCCCATCGAACATGCTTCGTTCTGATCGGCAACAGGCTGAAAAGAGCTCCGGTCCCGATTTGGATGAGTACAATGCAGAAAGAGTAGAGTTGATAAGATATGCCGATGCCCCCGGTGATTTTACTCCAGTAGGCAATGATGATGCCGAGGATAAACCCATAAATGACGCCCAGGTAGACTCCGAATGCGGTGGCGAATTTGACGAAATAGACCGTAAAGAAAATCCCGAACAGTAGCGGAAGAGCAATATGCGTGCTGCGGGCGACAATCTCCAGGAAATTGCCGGGAACATGGGGAACCACGAAGAGGCTCAGGCAGACTACGGCCGCGCCGACCCCGACGGCCACGAACTTGGCCAGCAATCGTTGTTTCTCGGCATTGGACGGCAGGCGGTCGAAGCGAGTGAGAAAGTCATTCATCACCACAGCCGTGATCGCATTCACACCCGAGTCGACGCTCGACATGGCCGCCGCGAAAAGGGCGGCGACGACCAATCCAGCTAAACCCATGGGAAGCTCGTTCGCGATGAAATGCGGAAACAGCCGGTCGGCGAATGTGTCAATCGTCTCACCGCTCGGGATATTGTCCGGGTACAACTCGTATAACGCCATGATCGCAACGCCCATTCCCATTATGGCAATGCTTACCGCCAGGCCGGCAATCAGTTTAATGACCACGGCCTTTCGTGCAGCGCGAAGGTTTTCGGATGCCATGTAGCGCTGCACCATCGTTTGATCCGCGAGGGCCTGGGCAGAAGTGATGGTCAGCGTGGAGATCATGGCACCCAGGATTGTTGCCCTAACGGAGAAATCCCAGCTCCAGAAAGGTTGGGTGTCCCAACCCGATTTCCACTCAGTGGGTATCCAGCCAAATCCGTGGAAGTGGTTCGTTGTCACAATCATCGCCGCAAACATGCCGATGAAAAGAACAAAGAACTGCAGATTGTCAGTGACCATGACGGCGCGGAGGCCACCCATGGACGTATAGATGATGGCGATCAGGCCAGTGAAAATTGCTACCGCGGGACCAAACGCCGGATCTAGGCCGAGAACCGGCTGCGGACGATGACGATGAAGGCGTCGCTGCCGGGGAGTATGTCTCGCAAGCGTATGGAGTTTAAGTATGACTATTTGGGGCGGCGGGTGGAGAAGATTGTTAAAGATGGCTGGACGGGGTCGAGCGGGACGACTATTTTGCATCGCAAATATGTTTATGACGGGTGGAATCTCATTGCCGAACAGGACGGCAGCAGCAATGTCGTGGGGCGAACTTTTCTGTGGGGTCTGGATTTGTCCGGGACGACGCAGGGCGCGGGAGGCGTCGGGGGCTTGCTCATGATCAAGGACGGCATCGATCAATACCTGGCTGCCATCGACGGAGGCGGTAACGAGACCGGCCTGATCGACAAGTCGGATGGTTCCGTGGCGGCAGTTTATGAGTACGGTCCTTACGGTGAACCCCTACGCGCGGAAGGGCCTTATGTCGCTGAAAACCCATTCCGGTATTCCAGCAAATACACAGATGTTGAGAGCGGCCTGGTTTATTATGGGTTAAGGTATTATAGCCCCACCACCGGCCGCTTCATTAACCGCGACCCTATTGGTGAAGCGGGGGGATTGAATTTGTATGGTTTTGTCGGAAATGACCCGATTAACCGCATCGATTTTTGGTAGTGTATAAAAAAAGAATGTTATTTTGTATTTTTAGCTGTACAAATAGCGTTAGGCAGTTTATTCTTAGTGCATGGTTACTAAAATTATTAATTGTCGGCACTGTGGAAGTGAAAATATCATTAAATTTGGCAAGACGCCCAACCATAAACAGCGCTACCGCTGCCATGATTGTGGTAAACAAAGCCGCGAAAACCCCACAGTGAAATACACCGAAGAGCAAAAAGAAATGATCCTTCGAGTCTATCAGGAACGCAGCAGTCTACGCGGTTTACAGCGCGCCTTCGGGGTGAGTCCCAACACCGTTTTGAGTTGGTTAAAAAAAACGACAATCGCTGCGACCGCTCAAAAGCACGATTCTTGCGGCCCGCCGTCATGATGTCATTGAACTGGACGAACTGTGGTCTTTTGTGGGGCGCAAGAGCGATGCCCAATGGGTTTGGATCGCTCTTTGCCGACGCACCCGTCAAATCCTCTCCTATGCCATTGGGCCTCGGGATTGGTATCGTTGTCGGGAACTTTACGAGCGCCTGCCACGGGCCTACAAAAGATGTGCCACCTACAGCGACTTTTGGTCCACTTATGATGAAGTCTTTCCTCATAACCGATCCGTGGGAAAAGAAACCGGTGAAACGGCCCATGTGGAACGATGGAACAATACCCTGCGCCAACGACTGGGTCGTTTCACACGCAAAACCCTCTCCTTTTCCAAGCTTAAGAGTATGCATGAAACCTGTCTGAGACTTTTCATTCATCAATATAATCAAGAATTAGCCACCATTCCTACTTAATACACTACCCGATTTTTTAGGGTTAAATGACCACGGCGGTGGAGGAGGTGGAGGAATTGTCATTAACCTCGGATTAGGTTATGAAGAAGAGGAAGAACCTGTCTTCGCAGAAAACCAACTTGATTACGTCATTACTTATAACGAAAGAATAGCCAGAAATGCTTTCGAGTTGGGGATCACGCCTGCGGTGTATATTGAAAGCCTTAGATCACCAAGAGGTACTTACCCGGCCTGGTACAATTTAGGACTGGCCAATGAATTCTATAACGAATTACAAGAGCCACGTGATGAAGGTTCGAATGTCCGCAATGATATTCCACCAATCGAGAAAATTATAAATGGTGGTGGAGTAAAACCCCAACAGAAACAGGATGCAACTCAAGAGGGAGAGGTTTATGGAGCGGCGAGAGACTTGGACGGAATTTTTGTGGGAACACATCAGTATACGATATTAATTCCTACTAATCCAAATAACTTGGATGAAAAAGATCAGTATCTTTTAAGGGATTTGGGAGACGGAAGGAAAGGAATAGTCATTGGTGCACACAACGACAACGGTAGGTTGAGAGCGGTACCAAATCAGCGTGACGATCTGATTGCCACCCGTGAGTTTTTTGGAGATTCTGACAATCCAACAAATAATCGTTTGGATTTCAGTACCGAAGTGAGTAGAGTTGCCCTTCCGGACGGTACTTCCAATGATGCTTATATCGGTCAGGTATTGGATGCGGCGCGCAACTATAATGCTAACGAACACAGAAATAATATTAACTATCCGATCTCTGGAACTGGCGCAAATAGTAACTCATTTAATCAGTCAATACATAGAGTTTTGGGCGGTCAAGTATTGAGGAATTTTGGTGGGGCTGATGTGGGAAGATCACGATCGATTGATGATGAGTATTTTGAACCGCCACCAAGCCCATAAAGATACTGCCATGAGGGAAGCCATTAAGAGAATGTTTGTTATCGTTGGAATTGTTGGATTATTTTCAACAGCAGTAGAGAGCATAATCGAATATGACAGTATTCTAGAGGCTGTCCCAAAAATATAAAGATTTTGTAGTCAACTGGATGACGTTTATAAAAATAGCCGGAAAGAGCATTTTTTTGCTCGATCCGGCTAAAAAAGGGTTCTATAATTGCGTTAGCGAAAATCAATATAGCCCTTTCTATGAAAAATATAGCCATCCAATGCCTCCTGCGTCCAGCTTTAACTGTGGTCGACCGTTGCCTCGATTACGATAACTTTCGCGCCACCATCGAGCGTATCGACCGGCTGCTGATCGATTCGGAGGTGGAATCGCAGGGCGTTGATCTGGCCTTGGAAAGAGGCCAGCCAATGAGTGTAAAGGCCCGGCAAAAGCGGGCTAATTTTGCCCTCAAGGCGTTGCGTATGGAAACGCTGCGTTATCTGCTCGGTGGGATTTCGTTTCGGCATTTGTCGAGGGCTCTGGGCAGCAGCGATCTGTTGGCTGACTTTTGTCGTGTCCGCCATATCGACGGCATAAGGGGCATCTCCAAGAGCACCCTGGAACGGGCCTCGAAGTTTTTCAGCGAAGAGCAGTTGAGGGCCTTGCACCGGACCTTGACTGAGGTTGTGGGCGATGCCGATCTGGCCCGGCAGGTGGTGGGATTGGACAAGCCGATAGACACCACCATTTGCCTGATCGACGGCACCTGTTTGGAGGTCAACATTCATTGGCCGACGGACTGGGTGCTGCTCAAGGATGTAGCGGGCACGCTGCTCAAAGCGATCCGGCTGATCCGTGAGAAGGCCGGTTTGCGCCATCGCATGCCGATCGAATCGGAGCCCTTGGCTCGGCAGATGAATCGGCTGTGCATACAGATGACCCACAGCCGGCGGCGAAAGGACAGCGCGCGGCAACGCAAGGGTATCTTGAGGCAGATGAAAAAGCTGCTCAAACGGATCGGGGAGCATGCCCGCAGTCACCGGGAATTATTGCAAGCCTGCTGGGAGCAAAGCGATTACAGCGAAAAACAGGTCCAACAGATCCTTACCCGGATGGAGCGCATGAGCGAGCTAATCCCGGTGGTCATCAAGCAAGCGCACGAGCGAATCATTGGCGGCCGCCAGGTGAAAAACGCAGAGAAAGTTTTGAGTGTTTACGAACCCGATGCGCAGGTGATTGTGCGAGGCAAAGCGGGCCAAGAGGTTGAGTTTGGCAACACCCTGTTTTTGGGTGAAAGCGTTGAAGGATACCTGCTGGACTGGAAACTCTACGGCAGCCGGACGCCAAGCGAAAATGAACAAATGCAAGAGAGTTTGCAAAGACAGAACCGCTTCAACCTAGCCGAACCCATAGCGGCCATGTGCGCGGACCGGGGATTCGCCTCCCAGCGGGCCCGCCGGCAGTTAGCCCAGGAGGGCATCTACGATGCGCTCTGTCCACGCGATCCGAAGCAGTTGAAAAAACGGATGGAGGAACCACACTTCAGGCAATTGCAAAAGCGCCGGGCCAGCACCGAAGGGCGGATCGGAGTATTGAAGAATCGCTGGCAGGCCGGGCGATTGCGCAGCAAAGGCTTTGCCAACCGCTCGATCAGCGTAGCCTGGTCGGTCCTCTCGCACAATCTATGGAAAGTGGCCAAGATGCTGGCCCAGCAAGATGAACTAAAAACCAAAGCGGCGGCCTAAATAAAGAGCGGAAAAGCAAGGACAATACTTTTTCACAGGCCTACTGTCGGCCCATACAAAGAAAACCAGGCAAACGGACCCCAAAACCAGAATCCTAACGTCATAGGAGAGCAAAGTCACCCCCTCCCAAAAGAAAATACCACTAAAATGAACACTCTTCAAAATCCCCTCGCAAAAATCACCCTTTTGGGACAGCCTCTATTCTAGGTTTGCTTTACTCGGACAATCAGTACATTGTAGGTGGAGTCTTTACCCTATTACTTGGATTCATGGTGCTTGTATCGTTATCAGCTCAATTGATTACGAAGAGTGTAAAATGGATGTCTTTTTCATATTTCAGTGTATTGTTCATAATTTTGATGTACTTCCTTTATGGGTCCTTAAATTGGTACGAAGGAAGGGGCTGGGCGTTATTCTTAGGTGCCTTTCTTCTCATGTACAGTATCTTGGCTTATCCATTACTTGTCATTAAGATTCCTCTATCTCTAGTTTTCTTCTCGCTTCTCTGTTACTTACTGTGGATACCGTTAGCAATTATCGGTTTATCATCCGTAGGTTACTTTTGAAGAAAAGCGGGCACACCTTAGCCAAGGAGATGCCAATTGTTGGCTAACCTTAAAAAAAGCGGGCATACCATTAGAACGATACATGCCAATTTATGAGTTATATTGGGCCTTGAGGCCAGCTTCTCGGGGTGGTTGCTCCTTGAGCACGTGCCTCCTACTGTCCAGACGCGCCAACACAACAAGGTCCCTCCGCCTCCATCTGCTGTCCCTAGCGCAACCAGGGTCGTTCCACAAACGTCCCTCAAAGCTGGTTAGGCATGCGACTGACTCAAGTATTTTTGTGGAAATCCTGATACAGTCATCTCCGCTGGCAATTATAAATTTGAAGAGAGTTTTAGCATTAATGTTGGATTCAGTCCAACTGGGCCTAACTTTCGAAAGGGCGGAAAAGTTTATAACAAGGGAATCGTAGAATTTTTGACCAATAATGGGTATTCAGCTTATTAGTTAAAATCGATTGTGATGTGAGCCTGATTACCTGGTAATCTTAATTTTTCGCACAGTGAAGACTAACCTTATATTTTTGTTCGCTGTCTTATTCGCTCCGCTCAATTTGGCAGTGGCAACGATTCAGACCGGGGACAATTTATCAATCGGAGATCAGACTCTATCGGTATACATGTTTGAGCCGTCACTAGACCTCCTTGAACTGATTACGGAAACAAGAGCTCAACGGAAATTCGTGATGGTGAGGTCCGATAATTGGGATGGGATTAACGCGGATCTTAAGGTAATGAGGGGAAGGCTCTATCTAACTAGCTTGTCAATAGATTGGCAGGATAATGATGAAGAGTTTCTCGTTAAGGTTATACCCCTAGCCCATCTTCGACAGTTCAAAAAGTTAAAGGGCTTATCTATGCGGATTCGGGATTAATTTTTGCCGTTAGTCTGCACTACATTTTGGATGATTTTGGGGCGGGTGGGCAGTTTTAGGCCCATTTTCTTGAGGAGGTCGGCACAGAGTTTTTCCGGTTTGCCTACCAGCCGTAAACGCGCTTCGCGTCCCCCTCGCAGCGGCGCCACCACGTCCATTGAGCGTAGATTTTCCAGTTCGTGCAACACTTGCCGCGCACAGGTGCCGAGGCCTTTGGCCTGCAGCCAGCTTTCCAGGGCGCGCCACATCGCCAGAGCCAGAAAACAGATCAGAATGTGCGCTTGCACACGCTTTTCTTTGTGGTGATAGACCGGCCGCAGCCCCAAGTCGCTTTTGGCGCAACGAAAGGCTGCCTCGGCCTGTGTCAGTTGTATATACCACCGCCACAGCTTTTGTGGGTCTTCCTCCTGGCAGTTGGTTCGCAGCAGATAGGTCCCGTGGGCCAGTTGGGCCCAATCGGCTTTGCTCTCGTCTTCGGTGATTTGCAATGCGCAGGCCCGTCCGGCGGCGTCGATTTGCACTTCTACGGTGAATATTTTTTCGGCCAGGGTGTGGCGGCCCAGCCAGCGGCCAATACGGCGTTCAACCGGATCGAGTTTCTGCGCTCGCCGACGCAAACTCAGGTCGATCTGGTCGAGCTTTTTGCGCAAACGCTCCTTTTGCTTGCTCAGCATGGCGGCTTCTTTTTGACCCCGTCCCTGGCTGCGGCAAAGCACATATTGCTCGATCTGGGGGCAGTCGGGATGTTTCACCAGTTTGACCTCCACCCCCGCCCGCACCTCGCAAAAATCGCCTTGCTCGAGCAGATCGAGGGCAAAGTTTTTGAGATGGCTCTTGGGCGAGCCCACGATGTAGCGGGCCCCTTTGCCGCGCAGGTATTCGAGGTTGGCCTCGCTCACCATGCCGCGGTCCAGCACCCAGATGCGATCGGCCACCCCGTAATGCGATTCCATCAACTCGACCCTCTCCTGCACCGTGGTCACATCGGCGCGGTTGCCGTCGAAAACCTCATAGGCCAGGGGCAGCCCTTCGGGTGTCACCACCAGTCCAAGACATACCTGCTTGCAATCCGGCCGCTGGTCCCGGCTGTAGCCGCGCTGGGCCTGGGCATTGCCCTCGCACCGGCCCTCAAAATAGGTGCTCGTTATGTCGTATAAAAGAAACTCGAAACGCGTCCCAAACCAGCTTTCATAGCGTCCTTTAAGATGACTGAACAGTTCCCGGCGCAAGGGCAAGACACGATCCAGTCCGCGATACAAACGGTTGTCATAGACCTCATCCACATCCACCGCCATCAAATCCTCCAGCGCCGTCGAGCCAGACCAGCGCTCGGCCAGAGCCAGCTCCGAGGCCTGTTCGCAAAAACGCCCCAGCGCCAGAATCGAGGCCACCTGGGCCCAGCCCACCGACTCCCGGCCCGGCGGCAAATGCTCCTCGAAGAAACGATGCAGCCCCAGCCGCCGCCACAGCGCCAGAGCCACATACACTTTGCCAAATTGACGCACCCGCTTCACCCGTATCCGACCCAGATTCACCTGCGCCCACAACGGAGCCTCCGGTTTATCCTCGGCAAATAAATCCAACTGCTCGGCCCCCGCAGCCTCATCATCGCCATCGAGGAGCCGACCGATCTGCTCCCAACCCAACCGCTCATCCTCATCGAGCCCCGGCTCCTTGCCAATGTGGGCCACGATGCGCTGGCGCGGCCCCTTGGCTGTGCGCACCGACTCCACCAGCGTCCAGTAATCATAATCCTGGCCCTTCTTACGACGACGATGGCGACGCAAATACATCAACACCGACCCTGCACTACTTCTCCGAAAAGGCAATAGAGTGGTCTGCACTACACGGCATATTCACACCCCAACCCTGACAACCATGCGCCCTACAGCACGAAAAACCCTAAAAATAATCGATTTACCCCCCCAACTGTCGAACTCAGGCTAGCGGCAACGGTCTCCAAATTCAGAGCTCCAAATGAGATCGCAGGTATCCATTTTCTCACTCCGTAGCGACACCCACCAAATAAAGCTCGCCGCTCACCAGATCGAAAAACTCCCGGGATTGTCCGAGTCGATGAAATAAAAGATCCACGATGTTCGATTGAACGAGTAAAAGGACGAGTAGAATGTGCGGGTCGTTCACCACCAATCGCCGGAATCGGCATCGAATATGAGCACCTCGTTTGAATTGCCGGTCTCGAAGACAAACTGCCAATCGTGCTGCAGGTGGAATATCCACGCTAAAGTAGTTCACCTTCCAGATGACTGAGATGGCCATTCCAAGAGAAATGTTCCGAACCATGCTGAGGCGGGTAGAGCGATTGCGACTGGCGCCCGATTAGGGGTGACGAAAAAGATTTTTCGATACAAAAGGAACTCGTGCTGTGAAATTTTCTAACGGCAGAGAATACCTCAACCCGGTTTTCGGCGAACAACGGCCAAATCCTCAACAAAAAGCAATTGCCGCCTCTTCAACTGGCAAATACCAAAAATTGATTGCCAAAGCGTATTGAAAGGAGCAAAATTCACTCGAAAGTTCCAGGGGCGATGATTTCAACGGTTCATACCCATCATTTGGGAAATCCCGATTTATAGTATTGTGGGCGAATGGGGTATCGCGGTGGCGGACTTAGCAGATTGTTGGTAATGAGTGGATGAACGGAGTTGGAATTATGGGAGAAAAGAAAACAATTGTTCTAACCGGCGCTTGCGGCAGGATTTCGAGCCTGCTTCTGCCTGCTTTGAGAGAGCATTACAACCTCGTCCTGCTGGATGTTAAAACGACGGACCGAGAGGGCCGCCCGGTCGATGGTGTGCAGTTGGCCGACCTCAACGTGGGCGATCGCGATTCCTATCGCCATCTTTTTCGCGGCGCCGACGCAATCATCCACAACGGTTTTATCAGGAAAGCCGAACCGGAAAATAAGTTTGCGGCTGAGATCGGCAATGTGCAGATGGCCTACAATATTTACCAGGTTGCCTGGGAGGAGAAGGTCCGGCGAGTCATCATGACCAGTTCCAACCATGCCGCCGATTATTATGAGGATCTCATTCTGGACGGCAGGTTGGATGTGGTTACGCCCGACATGCAGTCACGGTCCTACGGGTATTACGGGTGGGCCAAGGACGCCTACGAGCACCTCGGTTTTGTCTTTGCCGTGGGGCGGATGAACGGCGGCCGGCCGTTGGAAAACGTGCAGATCCGGATCGGGGGGCCCCGCGAAGACGATATAAAACGAGTGGATAAGGGGGACTTACGCCGCATGAGGCGCGCCTTGGCGGCCTACATCAGCCAACGCGATCTCCAGCAGCTCTACGTGAAATCAATCGAAGCGGAAGATATCCGGGATGAAAACGATGTGCCCTTCCAGATATTTTACGGTATCTCGGGCAACCCGCATGCCTTCTGGAGCATCGCCAACGCCCGCAAAGTCATCGGTTACAAGCCGGAGGACGACAGCTCGGTCCGGTTTTACAAGGAGATCGGAGAGTTGATATGACCGACACAAAACACGATCAGCCAGAACCCAAATATCCCCACCAAGAGGAGGACTGAGAGTAGGGAATGGTGTGGTATTTGGCCATGGAATGAAGTCGAGTGAGATTGCAACGATTTGCGCATCCCGCACGTCGAAGTCGCTCCGTGGGATAATATCTTCCATTAAACCATTTACAACACTATAACGTGCCCGTTCCAGAAGACACGGTCCCTGTTGATTGAAACGTCGTCCACTAACAAATAAACTATAGGCTTGGGCTATGGCATTGAAAAAAATTCTGGTAACAGGTGCGCAGGGAAAAGCGGGGCAGGCCATTGTGCATGACCTGAGGGAACACGGCTACGAGGTGGTCAGTGTGGATTTGATTCGCACCAGGGACAATGAACACATTTCCTGGGTGGTGGATTTAACCGACCTTGGGCAAACGGTCGAGATTATGGGGGACTGTGATGGCATCGTTCACATGGCCGCAATTCCAAGCGGAAGTATAAAGTCCGAATCGGAGACCTTCAAAAACAACACGCTTAGCACCTACAATATATGGTAGTGTATTAAGTAGGAATGGTGGCTAATTCTTGATTATATTGATGAATGAAAAGTCTCAGACAGGTTTCATGCATACTCTTAAGCTTGGAAAAGGAGAGGGTTTTGCGTGTGAAACGACCCAGTCGTTGGCGCAGGGTATTGTTCCATCGTTCCACATGGGCCGTTTCACCGGTTTCTTTTCCCACGGATCGGTTATGAGGAAAGACTTCATCATAAGTGGACCAAAAGTCGCTGTAGGTGGCACATCTTTTGTAGGCCCGTGGCAGGCGCTCGTAAAGTTCCCGGCAACGATACCAATCCCGAGGCCCAATGGCATAGGAGAGGATTTGACGGGTGCGTCGGCAAAGAGCGATCCAAACCCATTGGGCATCGCTCTTGCGCCCCACAAAAGACCACAGTTCGTCCAGTTCAATGACATCATGGCGGCGGGCCGCAAGAATCGTGCTTTTGAGCGGTCGCAGCGATTGTCGTTTTTTTTAACCAACTCAAAACGGTGTTGGGACTCACCCCGAAGGCGCGCTGTAAACCGCGTAGACTGCTGCGTTCCTGATAGACTCGAAGGATCATTTCTTTTTGCTCTTCGGTGTATTTCACTGTGGGGTTTTCGCGGCTTTGTTTACCACAATCATGGCAGCGGTAGCGCTGTTTATGGTTGGGCGTCTTGCCAAATTTAATGATATTTTCACTTCCACAGTGCCGACAATTAATAATTTTAGTAACCATGCACTAAGAATAAACTGCCTAACGCTATTTGTACAGCTAAAAATACAAAATAACATTCTTTTTTTATACACTACCAGTTTCTTTTGAAGAAAGGTAAGCTTATGCCCATCAGAAAGGCCCATTCATTTTCATCGGATCGACCGGCGTCAGTCGCGTATGAACCCTGCACGAACCTGATCCAGGGAGTTTCCGCACGACGTTCGAGGCGTATCTCCACTTGAAGCGCTTGCTGCCTGAGATCCCACTCGCGCAGGTAGGGGTTTTCTTCGTCGAATCCGGCGAACGGTAAGGAGTCCCCAGGTTCGACGAACGTAGTGGTCAGCCTGATTTGCGGATTCCATATGACGCCGAGCCAATGGAACAGCTTGATTATTGCATCTCTTTCCTCCTGTTCAATGTCGCTGAGTTCAATACGCGCTTCCGCGAACTTCGTCTGAGCATTGAGGGCATCGCTCAATCGTACGTTGCCCCGGCTCAACTGTTCCTGGTAGGTGGCGTGGAGGGTAGCCAGCAGCGCGCCCTCCTGTTTCGCCGTTTCCACCAAGAGTTCATAATAATGAGCCTTGTAATAGAGTCGCGAGACTTCAATTTCGAGGTTACGGCGTGCGCTCTCCAGTTGGGCTCTTACGATCTCGATCTCCGCCCGTGTGAGATTGCGCTCCTCCGACTTTTTCCACGGGTTCGGTGGTCGCACTCGCAGGGAGAAGGCATTGCGTTGGTTACTTCCCTCTTCGAATTGGGTTCCCATGCGAATTTCGTGGTTGCCGCCAAGTTCCCGGGTGCTTCAAGGCAACCTCAAGAGCCTCCAGTCGCCCTTCCAATCGCATTGTGGTGAGGTCCACATTGCGGGCATGCTGGATCGCCTCGTCGAGGGGAAGGAGACGCTCGGCAGGGGAGGTTGAAGGAGCGGTGAATGCGGTCGGCAGGATGACGAAGACCGGTATGCACACGACCGTCAACCTCCAGAACGTCCGAAAGGGTGTCAGGTCTCGATTGGGACGGGTACCGCTCCACCTCGATAAGAGTCGGTTGGACAAAGCGCCCTTCATTTCTGGGTCAGTTCGGGAGAATTCCGGAATTCCAATGCGGTCACGATCCGGCGAATTATCCCGGGGCGATGAAGACGAATATCGATCTTCTGCCCCGGCGTGAACGGATAAGCCTCTTCCGGCCGGATGATCATGGTAACGCCTCGGTTCATTCTATTGGGCAGCGGGCTGGACGCATCCGGAACGACATTGATGCGAGGATTGAGGGTTTCGACACGCCCGCTAATTACCCGGCCGGGGTCATTTGCGGGGGAGAGAAAAACGACCTGGTCCAGATTGATGCGACCCATATGCGCCTCGTGCAGGAAACCGATAATCCGCGCAGGTTGTTCTATGACAATACGAACAATCGGAGCACCTACACGCACTACCTCTCCTCGTTCATGGGCTATTCCCGCCACGATGCCGTCATGCTGCGCACGAAGAGAGCGGGCTTCCTTGCGTCGTTCCAGGAACGCGAGGTTCGCCTTGAAATCGGCGGTCAAATACTCATCGGTTTCGAGCTCATCGATCTGCGCTTGAGTTTCCGCTAGTTGTCTGTCCAGTTGGGCGATCATCGACGGATAAAGAGCCACCGCGCTTTCCATCGCGGCGATACGTGCCCGCGTCCCCACGAGGATATCGGCCGTTATCAACCGTTGACTCAGGAGTTCTTCCAAACGTCCCACTTCAGTAGCGAGAACTCCCAGCCTGGCGGTGTCTTCGCTGAGGCGGAGCTGTAGACTCCTGCGATCCGCTTCGAGCCGCAAAAGAGTGTTCGCATAGAGCCGTCTCGTGTCGTCGCGCCGCCGCACGACCGTCTCCTTCATCACCGTAATCTCCTCTTCGATTATCGAGGTATCGAGTCGGGCAACGACGTCTCCGGCGCGAACGACTTGACCGGGAACCACGGGCACTTCCACGATCAGACCGCTTTCATGGCTTCCCACCGCTTCAACTGGAATATCGACCACGCCGTCGATGCGAATATTGTCCTGTGTCTCGAAATAGAGAATGAAGGCCGCGGCAACGAAGGCCAGCCAAACAAGAACGGGCCAGTGCCGCGACAGTCGCCGCCAACCGGAGATCCGATAATTCTGTAGATGGGTTTGTGGCATAGTCTAGATCTCGATAGTCGATCGATTCATGACGAGACTCGGCTCGCTGACGTTGGTCATTTCGCTCAATGCATCCAGAAGATCCGCGCGAAAAGTAGGATCGATCAGGCGCACCTGGTAGGATATTTCAACCAATTCCCCTTGACTCGCTTCGCGCATGGCGACGAGTTCGGCGGAGGATGTATAGCGCGAAAAGAGTTCCCGCAGGAAGTCCGAAACGTCGTCTCCTTTCGGGATGAGGAATCGAAGCAACCCTTCGAATTCCCGCCGAGATGTGAACGGCGAGAAGCTTAAAAATAGTGCCGTAAAACCGAAGAAGACCGTGCCGGTGACGGCGAGGCCGTAGAGTTGGGCGCCCGAGGCAATTCCGATCACCATGGCGGCGAATATGAAAATAATATCTCGGGGATCCCGGATCGGTGTGCGGAATCGCACCAGCGCCATCGTTCCAAGAATTCCCAGACCACGCGCGAGATTGTTTCCGATGGCAATAATCATCACAGTGGCAATGAGGCAACCCAGAATCTGCGTCTGCACCAACGCGCGTGAATAGGAATGCCCGCGGTGAGTCCACCGATAGACTGCAGCAATAGCCGATCCAAGGACGAAGCTGATAAGCAGTGAAAGAAGTACCGCCGGGAATTCAATGGGCCCTGAGGGACCGAGGGAGTCGAAAAGAGTATTCATGCCGGTCGTTTTGCTCCTCCCCTTTGTGTGAGGCCGAAGAAACCGGTGATTGTGAGGCCGGAACGAGGGTCCTTACGATCATTCATATCCATATTTAGATTGCAGATGAAATTTTTTAGATGGAACAATTATCCGAGGCATCGGAATACGCGTAGCCGCGATAGATGCTTTCCAGGCGATAGGCCACCGCGTACTTGCAGAATCCGACCTGGGTCAAACCAAACCTCTCGATCATTTCCAACATCCATGTCGGAACGGCCATACCCGACTTCAGTTCGAGAATACTGTCTCCATCGATTTCCCGAAAGGCTGTGGGTGTGTCCATGCACCGCCAGCGTAAATCGCGTGGAAATAGTTCCCAGCGCCGTGTTGGCGCGTAGCGCATCCGGCTGTCGAGTGTAATACGCGCGCCATCACCATTGTTTGCATTGTAGGACTCGCGGATGTAGCGGATATACATCGCCGGGCGCGCTGATATTTCCCGAACCAACCGAACGAATTCCAGATAGGGAAATATATCCCGCGGTCGAAGGCGCGGAACCTGCGCGGTGGGGTCGAGGATTCGCTCGGGATCGTAATCATTGATTCCGATCTTGGCTTTTCGTTTCATGAACACGTTGTTGTTCTTCTGCTTGATTTCGAGTTTGATGGGGCCATTGGGAACCTCACCATAAGCACGTATGCGCAGCTTGAAGCGATTGAGTGCGTCGCGTTCTTTGGCCAAGCATAGATCGTGAAACGGCGTGTCCAGCTGCAGGGTTGTGACGAGGTAGTTCGGCGGATCGCCGACCCCGTGGAGATCGGGATCACAGAACTGCCGAACATATCGGCGGATATCCGCCAACTGCGATCGATGCACGATATACTTAAGTTCATAACGCTCGTTGACAAACGGGATCGCGCCGTATGATTCTGCGGTGTTTCGGGTTGTGGTAATTGCCATCACTGCGGAAAATCGATGTGTAGGAATCGGAGTCTAGTTTTTAAAACAAAACAAAATGGCGGAAAGATTGGTTTTTCACTTCTTTTCCACCATGTAAAGGGTTAATTTTTTTAAAAAAACATTGAAATTCACGAATATTTGGAGACCCGATCTCCCATCCACACAAGAAAACCCGGAAGGGAAATGAGGACCCCCATGTTTTCTTTCGGGTTCGAGCGCAGTCGTGAATACTCTAAAATTCTAATATAGAAGCGTGCGAACTTGGGGAGGATGGATTCAGCATTGGCGGTTACCTCAGAAGCGCCATTCTCATTTTTGAGATGAATTCTAATCATTTCAGTGGGTTTTCGAACCAGACGACGCTGAAGAATGATTCGTAACGATCTTGGACCTCCTGAAAGTGCTCTTCGACGTTACCCACAATATCAATGTCTCCGTCTGAGTCGACATCGGTGAAAAGAAGGTGGTCCCATTTTTCGCCTCTCCATTGCCTGTAACTGTTGAATCCGTCAGACCATTTGATCGGGTAAGTGGACCAAGAGAGTGGATCAAAAGGATCCCCGCTGGTCTTCAGCCAGAAAACGCTGGCTCGATCAGCCGGCAACAAACCGTCGTTGTGAATCAGCGCTCCGACAATGTCCAATTGTCCATCATTATCGAGATCAGCGAACTTCAACGGTCTCCCAATCCATTGGATATTCCCGGGCTTCTTGATGCGAGTGCTTTGGAACCGAGGTGGTGAACCGCCCTCATTCCGGAACAAGTTGATCCAGTTCTGGGATTGGGTGGCCAGGTCGACTCGCCCATCACCATCGAGATCGCCAACCGCAAGTTGGGGTTTGGGGTAGAGTTGCATACCTCGCCAGATCTGATGCTTGGGCCATGGCTTTCGGGTTGCCTCCGCCTGATTTCCAGGGTTTTCGTACCAGTCCACCGATTCGTCCCATTCCGAAGTATCCCAGTCAGGATTGGCCAGAGCGATGTCGGCGTCCCCGTCCTGGTCCAGATCCATAACGACGAAACCGTGGCCCGACAACGCATCGGGGTCAATAAATGTGTTTGTCCACATTGCCGTGTCCCGTCGGCGGTCGGGATCCCTTGGACCGGTGAGCCACCGAAGCCCGGCGTATTCCTTGGTCATCGAATTTCGACGACCGCCGGCGAGAATGTCAGAAAATCCGTCGCCATCGATATCGTGAATTTCACAATATAAATACTGCTGATTCTCTGAACCCGGAATATGGCCGGCATCCGTCCACTTTTCAGGCGACATCACATCATCTGGATCGGGTCCCCACCAGATGCGAATACCGGTTTTGTGACCCTTTTCCGCATCATCGCCTTCAAGAACGACCAGGTCCAGGTTGCCGTCGCCATCGAGGTCCCCCAGGCACGAATATTCTGGGTTTCCGGTTTTTCCCAACACGACTCGCGGCCACTCCGCCCGGACATCACCGTCCTTCCCGGAGTGGAAGATGATGGTCTGGAGGCCTAACGACTCGTCGATGACCGAGTAATCTTTGAAGCCGTCCTGATTGACGTCGGCTGCATTCAGAGAGTTCGCAATTTTGTAGTCGTCACGAATATGGTGCATCCTCCATGGGTGGTAGACGGACGATTCTGCCGCCCGCGCCGGACCGCAAAAGACACTGGCTGCGACCGCTCCCAACAAGACAAATACCCATAGGCGGAAGAAATTTAGTTTCAATGCATTTCCTAACATGCTGTCCTATATGTGAACCTTCTGGTGTCTCCTCAATCTGTTGGCCGTGCAAATCGTTGAATCGTAGACCTATTATGCCTTTTAGAGCCATTGGTTGACGGCTCAGGCACCCACCATCTGTGCATGCTGGAGGCTGCTTGGGCGGCAATCACTTATGCCAACGCCAGAGACGAGGCCTCAATGTTCCAAGCCGGCCGGATGGTTGGACCGTCGATCCATTTGGCATGGATCAACGTTCTCCGCGGGTGGGTGGGAATGCCGCTCTCGTTGCGGTTGATCTGGGCGATGATGTTGTCAACCACCACCGCGCCAATAAGCTCCGGATTGTGGTAAACGCCCGCAACATCTCCTTTCTCCGGGACCCAATCCATGTCGACGTAACCGAAGTCGTCCGGACACTTCAACCCCGCTTCCCGTATCCAATCGATCACGAATTGGTTTCCACTGACAACCGCATCCGGTTGTTCCTTCTCGAGCCACTGAAAAAATTGCCCCTTATCCCTCTCATTGGCGATGTTGATGGGTAGTCGGTTTTCAATTGGAAACATGTCCTGGAATAGCAGGTATGAGGCCCGGTAGCGGTGATCCGTGGACAGGTCGTGGCTTGTGTGAAGGTGGAACCCGATGCGCCTATAACCTCGTGCCATCAATTCATCGCAAGCTATACGGCATGCCTCGAAGATTGCGAAACAGACGCGGCAAACAACGGGTTCGATAAGGCTGTAACCGCTCGTCACCGGACTGAAATGTTCCCACTCGAGCGCGATTTTTTGTTGGCCAATCCCGGGCGTAATGTAAATGCCCTGAATGCCCCGATTGACCAGAACTTGCGACAATCGGCGGCCTTCCGGGGCGAAGTCCAGTATAGAGAATTCCTCCAGCAAATAGCCGAATTCTTCTGCTCGCCGTTTCGCACCTTCGTATATGAGTCTGTGTGTTGGTCGATTTTTACGCCACCCGTCGCTGTCGACTTGGTCGGTAATGACGGCGATTGTCCCTCGGAATTCGAGTTTTCTGCCAGACCGGACTCGCTCCATCAGCGCAGAAACCAGAGGATTCGGCTTATACCCCAGTTCAGCGGCAGCTTTATGGACACGTTCCTTCATCTCGGTTGAGATTCTCGGGTCGTTACGAAGGGCTCTCGAGACAGTCGCGACCGAGATGCCGAGGTCTGTTGCGATGGTTTTTTGGGTAGCGGTCACCTGAGGATTGTTTTGAGGAGAGGATTTGACAGTTCGGCCGCACATCAAAAGATGCTACAGCTGGTGGAATAAATTGGCAGAGTATGCAAGGCGTTGCACAGAGCAAGCGTTTTCGAACGACTCGCTTCCGAGAAGCGCCTAGGCAGGTCCTTCGTCCGGCGATTCCACCAGGGGATCAATGCCTGGGGCGACGCACACTTTGCGTCGAATCCACATCGGACGGTGGGTCGAGTAGGGTCTTATTTTTCGGGCGCAATTATCAGATTTATCGTTTGTTCGGCCACCAGAGAGTCCCCATTTGGGGATCGTTCATGGTGTTCTTCCATGAGCTTGAATCGGCTTGAAATTGTAGTGCGTCGGCAGCGCTACCCCACTCCATGCAACGGATTGCATTTTGTGGCGGTTGATGCCGTACGTTAGTGGAGGCACAATGATCAGCAATGAGATTACTGTATTACTCTCCAGGACAGGAAATTGGTTTTCTGAGGAAAAGAAAAACCTTATTGATCTTTACGCTTACCGCTTTGATCGTGTTTAGTTCCTTATTACCGGCTGGCGAATTGACCTTCAAAGATCTGAAAACCGATGGATCGGTTTTGGGATACGAGGAACTCGCTTCGGGAGACAGAATCCGGCTCAGCGATCTAAAGCCCGGCCGATACGTCATTGAAGTGTCTGATATTGTTGGCCCGGTTGCATTCCGAACGCGTGATTTTGAGTATCTGGCGGAAAGGATACCCTACCGATTGGGACTGTGGTACAAGGGCCTGCGATTCCCGCCCGGAAGCCACGAGTTGTCGATCACCTCAAAGAACGGTGATTCGTTGAATCTGACTTTGCAGGTGGATAAACCATTCGATCCCTATGATCTTCTCTGGGAAGGGCAGCGCCCCGAAACAGGGAGACGGAGTACGAACTGGCCCATGCACGAAATATCCACACCACCGGATCCTTTGCCAAATGGCCTCGATGGTGGGGATGTAAATGGTAACGGGTTTCTCGATTACGTGACCAATTACGAGCATAGCGGGCGTATTCGGATCGCCTTGCACCCAGGCTTGGCGGGAGTTCAAAAGCCCTGGCCCACGATAATCGTCGGACGGGTACGAAACGCCGAGAGTGTCGCAATGGCTGACTTTGATGGCGATGGATACCCGGATGTTGTTGTTGCTCATGGCGTCGAAGACGATGAGAGTATTTCCGGGGTCAGCTTAATATGGGGACCGGCGCCGGAGCGAGTGATGGAAGAGTCAGCATGGGAGGCCTCGGCAGATATCCCCGGGAGCCTCAACGGCGGACAATACACCTATGTGCGTGCGCGTGACATCAATGGCGACAGGCGACCGGATATCATCGTAGGCGGAAGGCGCAATGGCCGGGCGTCACGCGGCGACAGGCCTTATTCGCCGGATGATATCTATGCCGGACTCCGCTGGTTCGAAGCGCCGGCTGACCCGGCTTTGCGAAGAGACGTCACCCAATGGAAGATGCATTTTATCGACCGGAGCGTGAAAGGGTCATACGGGTTCCAGTTTGGAGACATCGACGGTGACGGAGATGAAGACATCGCGATGACAAACTCAGATTGGGATACCCGGGAAAAGGACCGCATGATCATGTGGTATGAAAATCCCGGGAATGGCAGCGAGGAACAGAAGGAGTTGTGGCCCCGCAATATCGTATACGAGGGCCCCGAGTTCTATATGAAGCCTCAGATTGCCCTTGGCGATCTCGACGGCGACGGAGAGGTTGACATTTTGGTTCAGCCGAACACCGAATCTAATATCTACTGGTTCAGAAACCTTGGAACCAATCCGGTTCGGTGGAAGCGCATTGCCATTCAAAAGGACCGAACGGCACAATGGCGATCCCGGCCAACGAAACTGGTCGACTTGGACGGAGACGGTCGAATGGACATTGTCGGGGCGCTGATTCATGCCGACGGGCGGCTACCGCCTGACAAGGCGTCTGTATTCTGGATGCGTTATTCGGGAGACGATCCGGCTACAGCCAAATGGATTACCGAGGTCATTAAATGGTCCGATGGTTATATCGGACGGGGTAAGTGGGTCGGAGAAAAGTGGGATCAAATGACCTTCGAGGACGTCGATCGGGATGGGGATCTCGATATCGTGGCCAACGTCGAGGAATACCATGAAAGACACCATAAAAGTGGAGGAGACTTGTTCCTCGGCGTCGTCTGGTTCGAGAACACCCTTTCATCAATCCAGAAGCATTGATGTGTTCTAAAGCAAAGTCTGGAGTTCGAATTGATAAAAGCTTACCATACAACACGAACAAATCACAGGCGCAGCGGGGTGAAAATTTAGGGAATCCAAAGCATATCAAAAGGAGCTAAATTCTCTCCAAAGCTCCAGAGGTCGATAAATTTAGCTCGTCATACCCATCATATAGGAAATACCGATCATATTATGAAATACCGAAATTTTGGACGCACTGGCGTGAAAGTGAGCCCGTTATGCCTAGGGTGCATGATGTTTGGCAAGAAAACCGAACCGGAGGATTCCTACCGGATCATAGATCGCGCGCTCGATGCGGGGATTAATTTTCTGGATACGGCCAATGTTTACAGCCGGGGCCGGAGTGAGGAAATCACGGGCGAGGCGCTCAAGCTTAACGGTCAGCGCGACCGTGTTTTCCTGGCCACCAAGGTGCATGGAAAAATGGCGGACGATGATCCCAACATGCAGGGGAACTCGCGCCGGCATATCATCGAGCAATGCGATGCCAGTTTGAAGCGTTTGCAGACGGACCGGATCGATCTTTACCAGATTCACCGCCCCCAGTCAAATATCCCCATAGATGAGACCTTGCGCGCGCTGGATGACCTGATCCGCGCGGGTAAGGTGCGCTACATTGGAACGAGCACCTTTGCGGCGTGGCAGGTAATGGAATCGCTCTGGGTGGCCAAGGAGCTGGGATTGAACCGCTTTGTGTGCGAGCAATCTATGTATAATTTACTCGACCGACGCATTGAGCGTGAACTCCTGCCCATGGCGCGGACCTATGGCATGGCGATAATTCTGTGGGGCCCTCTTGCCGGAGGCATACTCACGGGCAAATACGCCAAGGGGCGGACTCCGCCAAAAGGCTCCCGTTATGCGAACGAAAATAAAATGCAAAAGAAGAAGTTTACCAATGCAGCGTTGGATGCGGCCGCAGCCATTAAGTCCATGGCGGAAGCAAAAGGCGTGTCCTCGTCGCAATATGCCTTAGCCTGGTTGATGGCGCAGCCGGGTGTGACCAGTCCGATTATAGGGCCACGCACCTTGGAGCAGTTGGAAGACAACCTCAAGGCTCTGGAGGTGGAAATCACGGACGAGGACCGGAACGGAATCGATGCGGTCACCACGCCCGGGGGTTGTATTTCGCCTTATTTTGAGGCTGCCGATGCTGGGCCGCACCTTTACCGGTAGGGCCCGAAATGTCTTTGGCGTGAAGCTGATTAATAACCTTTCTTCCTCTTTATGTGTAGTAGCTACAACCAACCTGGCGTAGACTTCCTCGAAATTTCCCAATGATTCTTTTCGTATTTAATCGAGATCCGCGCCAGGTGGGCAAAATTGAGCTCGTGTCTTTGGCTGACAATGGATTTTTCTGGTAATTTCGAGGTGTTGGACGCAGCTTTCGTTTTCGTTCCGATGATCTCCTTGGTCGCCTTCTCGGTTAAGGGAGTCTCGGGTATGGGAACCGGTATGATCGTTGTACCGCTCGCGTCGCTCGTAATTGAACCAAAATCCGCCGTTATACTCGCATCGTTAGTAGGTATTTTTGGCGGATTTTCGATGCTGCGCGTCGACCGCGTATGGCTTGCCCCAAGATATTGGATTCCGATCGCGGTAACAATGGTACTCGGGTCAATTGCAGGGGCATTGACGCTTGAGGTGATCCCGATTGCGTTATTTTCTGCATTTCTGAGCCTGGTATTCCTATTTTGGGGTATATGGTTTGTTCTTCGGGCATCTGCGTCGTCTCCAGGTGAATCACCCTCACCAATTTCCGCTCGTCTGAAAGATCTGATCGTCGGCTCCCTCGCAGGTTTTCTTGGCGGCTTCGTTGGTATCAATGCACCTCCCCTTATCCTCTACTTTAGCCGTCACTTGAATAAAAGGCTTCTCCGACGCCTTTTAGTTTTGATTTCTCTGCCAGCTGTGCTCGCCCAAACTTTTACCTTTGCATCGTTGGGCCTCCTCAATACTAAGTTGCTCTCCCTGGGTGTATTGATGATTCCTGGATTAGTTGTTGGGATTTATCTGGGAAATCGCATGTTTTCCAGACTGTCGGAAGCTTGGTTTCGACGGATTCTTGGTGCCATTCTTGTTGTGAGTTCTGCCAAATTACTACTTGGGGTATCTATGTGATGAATAGATAGTGCTGATTTTTTACAAACGGACGTCAGATTATGAGAAGAGAACGGGCTTCGTTTCGCTTATGCCATCAGCGGCTAGTCCCTTTTTATCAGTGGCCGATGAAAATGCTCCGGATCGAGGATCAAACCCTCTCCTATGGACTTGTGATCAAAGAGTCCCGTCGATAATGGGTGGTAAACAATAATTAGGGTTTGAAGTGGACGGGGTTGTTTGGACAATTTTGACGTGGGATTAAGGTGGAAATCGTGTTCATATTATTTTTTAAAAATATATTTTGTCCTTAGCCAAAGACGGGCACGCAGGTGCCCGCAAGCTGTATTGGCGGGGAGGTTGGTTTTGCTCCGATTGCATGGACTTCGGCCGGGGTCCGGTAGCCCAGGGCTTGGTGGGGGCGCAGGTGGTTGTAGAAGTCCAGGTAGCGGGCTATCCCTTCGCTGGCTTCCTTTGCCGTGGCGTATTCGCGCAGGTAAATGTCTTCATACTTGAGGGTTCTCCAAAAGCGTTCAACAAATATGTTGTCCAGGTAGCGGCCACGCCCGTCCATGCTGATGCGCACCCCGGCTTGCCCCAGCACCGAGGTGAACTCGCTGCCGGTAAACTGGCTGCCTTGATCGGTGTTGAAGATTTGAGGTTGGGCCCGCCTCAGAGCTTCCTCCAGGGCGAGCACACAGAAGCGGCTCTCCAGGGTGTTGGAAAGCTGCCAGCTCAACACGTAGCGGCTGAACCAGTCCAACACCACGGTCAAGAAAAGGAATCCTCGGCTCAGCCGCAGGTAAGTGATGTCGCTGCACCATACCTGGTCGGGCCGCTCGACCGCCAAACCCCGCAGCAGATAAGGGAAAATGCGGTGCTGCCGGTGCCCCTGGCTCAAGTTTCGACGCGGATAAATAGCCTCCAGGCCCATTTGGCGCATGAGCCGCTGGATGCGGCCTCGTCCCACTGCATGGCCCTCTCGACGCAGCCACTGGGTCATCCGGCGAGAACCAAAAAACGGATATTGGGTGTAGAGCTCATCCATGCGATGCATGTAGAGAACGTTCTGCTCGCACTGGGCACGGGCCCGATAGTAATAGCTGCCGCGGGCCAGCCCCAGCAACTGACACTGCCTGCCGATACTGATTTTTCCTTGAAGTGGTTGCACCATCTTGCGCCTCTCACCAACCGAGTTGTTCAGACTTTTTTTTTAGCCAATCGCATTCTACTTTCAGCTTTTCAATCTCCTGGTAAAGGTGATCTTTTTCCGTCTCGTTGTCCTTGCTGAGAGTCTGCCGCTGGCGCGAAAACAGCTCCGTTGCTCCCTGCAAAAGCTGCTTCTTCCATTGGGTCACCTGGTTGGGATGCACCTCAAAACGACCGGCGATCTCGTTGATGGTATGAGCGCCCCTGATGGCTTCCAGGGCCACTCGGGCTTTAAACTCAGCACTGTATTGTCTTCTCTTTCGTGATTTAATAACATTCATAGGTTAGCGGATTTAGTGGTTCAAGACCACCTTATTCCACTGTCCAGTTTTCCCCGTCCATTTCAGTTTCCTGAAAATCTCTCACTGGCAATGGTCGTGTTTTGGCGGTCAGATCACTTCATCAGAGGGAAAGACCATACCCTAGTTTTCACGAGCAAAGGGAAATTCAGCAATAAGTTAAATACTACCGATATGATCATCAAATAACGAAGGAAACGATTGCCAAATCACATTGAAAACAGAAAATCGGATCTAGCTATTAGAAAGTAGCTATTTTCAACGATTGTGAATGTTCATATGTGAAAGCTCGGATCAAGACAATCATGAAGCTATCCAAACCTCAAATTCAAGCCTACCATAAGAATGGATACCACATTTTCGGCAAGTTGCTTGTTGAAGCAGAGGCGGATCGGATGGCGCAAGTTTACATGGATTGCCTGAACAACTTTCAAGGAGCACATGAGAGCCAGGGCATTAGAAGCATTCGACAGCACGATAAGAGCGGCGGCAACCCGGCGAAGTACATCCAACTACGCTGCGCCCACCTGATGCATCCGGATTTCGAGGCGATTGTGCGTGATGCCCGACTACTAAACGCGGTTGAAAGCCTGATCGGTCCGAACATCCGCATCGTGATTTGCCAGGGGCTCTATAAGCCTCCTCACACCGGCGAGGAGATTGGATGGCACCAGGACGATTACTATTTTTGTGTCGATAAACCTGATGCCGTGGTCAGTTGCTGGTTTACCTTCGACGATGCGACGGTCGATAACGAATGTATGTGGGTGATCCCGGGCGGGCACAAGCGTATGCTTGCGCATCGAACGGTACCGAGCGGCAGCGGTTACTATATGCCGGATACGGACGAAACAAATGCCGTACCAATCGAACTGAAACGCGGCCAGTGTATGCTGCACCACGGATTGATGCCCCATCGCACGCTGGCCAATACAACAACCTCTCGTCGTCGGGCCCTGGCGATCCATTATATGGACGCTACTGCTAAACCTAACGAATCCCGTCAACAGGAACCGTCGGAAAATATGCCTGTTGCGCGGGGACAGGCATAGTGATTCGCTTTCTAACAGGGTTTGAAGTGGAAACTAGGACTTGGCTTGTATTAAAATGATCCTAGTAAATTGATTTCACTACTTGGAGGCTGTCCCAAAAACCCGAATTTTGCGAATTGAGATATTCGACTCCGAACTGTAAGGGAACGTAAGTCATTCAATTCCGTCAAAAACGCTGTATAAGGCCTCTTTTCGTTATAAATATAATCGCGTCAGACAGAGGTCTATGGTAGAATTGTATTTGAATATGCAAAACAAGAGAAAGGCTGACGGTGTTATAGACATCGAAATTGCCCAAATTCCCCCAAAAACGGTCTTTATGACAGCTTTATAAACAAGTTAACTTACTGTAAAACAAATGGTTATAACTTTGGGACAGCCTCTACTTGGGATTATCGAATATTTTCTGTATTTTCACTTTTAAAACTTTCGAAGCATATCTCACTACTCTAGAGGCTGTCCCAAAAGGGTGATTTTTGCGAGGGGATTTTGAAGAGTGTTCATTTTAGTGGTATTTTCTTTTGGGAGGGGGTGACTTTGCTCTCCTATGACGTTAGGATTCTGGTTTTGGGGTCCGTTTGCCTGGTTTTCTTTGTATGGGCCGACAGTAGGCCTGTGAAAAAGTATTGTCCTTGCTTTTCCGCTCTTTATTTAGAGGCTGTCCCAAAAGGGTGATTTTTGCGAGGGGATTTTGAAGAGTGTTCATTTTAGTGGTGTTTTCTTTTGGGAGGGGGCGACTTTGCTCTTCAATGACGTTGGGATACTGGTTTTGGGGTCCGTTTGCCTGGTTTTCTTTGTATGGGCCGACAGTACGCCTGTGAAAAAGTATTGTCCTTGCTTTTCCGCTCTTTATTTAGGCCGCCGCTTTGGTTTTTAGTTCATCTTGCTGGGCCAGCATCTTGACCACTTTCCATAGATTGTGCGAGAGGACCGACCAGGCTACGCTGATCGAGCGGTTGGCAAAGCCTTTGCTGCGCAACCGCCCGGCCTGCCAGCGATTCTTCAATACCCCGATCCGCCCTTCGGTGCTGGCCCGGCGCTTTTGCAATTGTCTGAACTGTGATTCCTCCATTCGTTTTTTCAACTGCTTCGGATCGCGTGGACAGAGCGCATCGTAGATTCCCTCCTGGGCTAACTGCCGGCGGGCCCGCTGGGAGGCGAATCCCCGGTCCGCGCACATGGCCGCTATGGACTCTT
This sequence comes from Opitutales bacterium, assembly GCA_965226205.1. Taxonomy (GTDB): domain Bacteria; phylum Verrucomicrobiota; class Verrucomicrobiia; order Opitutales; family UBA2987; genus JAJFLU01. The sequence goes on from CBDDCJ010000028.1 coordinate 186,109, forward strand.
CCACGGCAAAGCGGTTCTGTCTTTGCAAACTCTCTTGCATTTGTTCATTTTCGCTTGGCGTCCGGCTGCCGTAGAGTTTCCAGTCTAGCAGGTATCCTTCGACGCTTTCTCCCAAAAACAGGGTGTTGCCGAACTCGACCTCTTGGCCCGCTTTGCCTCGCACAATGACCTGCGCATCGGGTTCGTAAACACTCAAAACTTTCTCCGTGTTTTTCACCTGGCGCCCGCCAATGATTCGCTCGTGCGCTTGCTTGGTGACCACCGGGATTAGCTCGCTCATACGCTCCATCCGGGCGAGGATTTGTTGGACCTGTTTTTTGCTATAATCGCTTTGCTCCCAGCAGGCTTGCAATAATTCCCGGTGCCTGCGGGCATGCTCCCCGATCCGTTTGAGGTGCTTTTTCATCTGCCTCAAGATATTCTTGCGCTGGCGCGCGCTGTCCTTTCGCCGCCGGCTGTGGGTCATCTGCATACACAACCGGTTCATCTGCCGAGCCAAGGGCTCCGGTTCGATCGGCATGCGATGGCGCAAACCGGCCTTCTCGCGGATCAGCCGGATCGCTTTAAGCAATGTGCCCGCTACATCCTTGAGCAGCACCCAGTCGGTCGGCCAATGAATGTTGAGCTCCAAACAAGTGCCGTCGATCAGGCAAATGGTGGTGTCTATCGGCTTGTCCAATCCCACCACCTGCCGGGCCAGAAGGGCATCGCCCACCACCTCAGTCAAGGTCCGGTGCAAAGCCCTCAACTGCTCTTCGCTGAAAAACTTCGAGGCCCGCTCCAGGGTGCTCTTGGAGATGCCCCTTATGCCGTCGATATGGCGGACACGACAAAAGTCGGCCAACAGATCGCTGCTGCCCAGAGCCCTCGACAAATGCCGAAACGAAATCCCACCGAGCAGATAACGCAGCGTTTCCATACGCAACGCCTTGAGGGCAAAACTGGCCCGCTTTTGCCGAGCCTTCAGACCCTTCGTCTGGCGCTCCTCCAAGGCCAACTCGATGGCCTGCGATTCCACCTCCGAATCGATCAGCAGCCGGTCGATACGCTCGATGGTGGCGCGAAAGTTTTCGTAATCGGCGCAACGCTCAACCACAGTTAAAGCTGGACGCAGGAGGTATTGGATGGCTATATTTTTCATAAAAGGAGATAGTTTTGTTATTGCTAACGCCACTATAGAACCCTTTTTTGGCCGGATCGAGCAAAAACTTGCTCTTTCCGGCTCTTTTTATCAACGTCATCCAGTTGACTATAAAATCTTTATATTTATGGGACAGCCTCTATTTAGGCCGCCGCTTTGGTTTTTAGTTCATCTTGCTGGGCCAGCATCTTGGCCACTTTCCATAGATTGTGCGAGAGGACCGACCAGGCTACGCTGATCGAGCGGTTGGCAAAGCCTTTGCTGCGCAATCGCCCGGCCTGCCAGCGATTCTTCAATACCCCGATCCGCCCTTCGGTGCTGGCCCGGCGCTTTTGCAATTGCCTGAAGTGTGGTTCCTCCATCCGTTTTTTCAACTGCTTCGGATCGCGTGGACAGAGCGCATCGTAGATGCCCTCCTGGGCTAACTGTCGGCGGGCCCGCTGGGAGGCGAATCCCCGGTCCGCGCACATGGCCGCTATGGGTTCGGCTAGGTTGAAGCGGTTCTGTCTTTGCAAACTCTCTTGCATTTGTTCATTTTCGCTTGGCGTCCGGCTGCCGTAGAGTTTCCAGTCCAGCAGGTATCCTTCAACGCTTTCACCCAAAAACAGGGTGTTGCCAAACTCAACCTCTTGGCCCGCTTTGCCTCGCACAATCACCTGCGCATCGGGTTCGTAAACACTCAAAACTTTCTCTGCGTTTTTCACCTGGCGGCCGCCAATGATTCGCTCGTGCGCTTGCTTGATGACCACCGGGATTAGCTCGCTCATGCGCTCCATCCGGGTAAGGATCTGTTGGACCTGTTTTTCGCTGTAATCGCTTTGCTCCCAGCAGGCTTGCAATAATTCCCGGTGACTGCGGGCATGCTCCCCGATCCGTTTGAGCAGCTTTTTCATCTGCCTCAAGATACCCTTGCGTTGCCGCGCGCTGTCCTTTCGCCGCCGGCTGTGGGTCATCTGTATGCACAGCCGATTCATCTGCCGAGCCAAGGGCTCCGGTTCGATCGGCATGCGATGGCGCAAACCGGCCTTCTCACGGATCAGCCGGATCGCTTTGAGCAGCGTGCCCGCTACATCCTTGAGCAGCACCCAGTCCGTCGGCCAATGAATGTTGACCTCCAAACAGGTGCCGTCGATCAGGCAAATGGTGGTGTCTATCGGCTTGTCCAATCCCACCACCTGCCGGGCCAGATCGGCATCGCCCACAACCTCAGTCAAGGTCCGGTGCAAGGCCCTCAACTGCTCTTCGCTGAAAAACTTCGAGGCCCGTTCCAGGGTGCTCTTGGAGATGCCCCTTATGCCGTGGAGATGCCCCTTATGCCGTCGATATGGCGGACACGACAAAAGTCAGCCAACAGATCGCTGCTGCCCAGAGCCCTCGACAAATGCCGAAACGAAATCCCACCGAGTAGATAACGCAGCGTTTCCATACGCAACGCCTTGAGGGCAAAATTAGCCCGCTTTTGCCGGGCCTTTACACTCATTGGCTGGCCTCTTTCCAAGGCCAGATCAACGCCCTGCGATTCCACCTCCGAATCGATCAGCAGCCGGTCGATACGCTCGATGGTGGCGCGAAAGTTATCGTAATCGAGGCAACGGTCGACCACAGTTAAAGCTGGACGCAGGAGGCATTGGATGGCTATATTTTTCATAGAAAGGGCTATATTGATTTTCGCTAACGCAATTATAGAACCCTTTTTTAGCCGGATCGAGCAAAAAAATGCTCTTTCCGGCTATTTTTATAAACGTCATCCAGTTGACTACAAAATCTTTATATTTTTGGGACAGCTTCTATTTGGAGACGATTTCCATAAACCATTGATAATCAATGGCTGCTCGGGCAGGATTCGAACCTGCGACAAAGTGGTTAACAGCCACCTGCTCTACCGCTGAGCTACCGAGCATTTTGTTCGCGGGGTTGGGTGTGAGGACGAGATCGCGTTGTGGCGCGGCGGGTCCCTCCCTCCGGGTATTTGATTTGATTGTGTTGTGGTATGAAAAGAGGGGTTCGGAGCGGGTTGTCAATCCTTTGCCGGGTTTTTAAAGCAGGTTCTTATTTCGGAAGTCTCTTATTCTTGATAATTTTCTTTTCACTCAGAGGGTGGGGGTTTTTGAACTTTTTGTTGCTATTTGTCTTTTCGAGCCTATCAAAAGGGTGTTTTTTATAGACTTTTACCGCTTTTATGGTGGGTCTGGAGTGAAAAGTGCTTGAGTTTCCCCCCTTTTATTTGATTTTCCTATTATTTGAATTTATTTAGTTATTTACGGGCATTATTTTATTAACATGAAAGATTTTTCTTTAAAAGTGACTTTGCGTGAGCAGGTTGGCCGTGGGCCGTCCCGGCGTTTGCGCAAGAGCGGTAAAATTCCGGCCGTATTGTATGGGCCATCGGGAAATAAAAGTTATTCTTTGGATCAGGCTGAATTTAACGATTTGTGGAAGGAGGTTAAAGGTTCGTCCACCTTGATACAATTGGTGAAGGAGGGTGGCGAAGAAGTGCGGACTTTGATTCAGGATTATCATCGCGACCCGATTACGGATAAGTTTGTGCATCTTGATTTCAAGGAAATTCTGGCCGGCGTGGAATTGCAGGCCCAGGTGAGAATTCAATTTGTGGGCGAATCCTTCGGGGTGAAGAACGAACAGGCTTTGCTGGACACCCATCTTCACGAAGTGGGCGTGCGTTGCCTGCCGCGTTATCTGCCGCGTTATATCGAATTGGATGTGAGCGCTCTGCACGCGGGCGACTCGATTCATGTGCGGGAATTGGCGCCGATTGAGAATGTGGAATTTACGGATGAATCTAATCGGGTGATCGTTGCCTGCATCCTCCCAACCCTAGTGGAAGAGGAAGTCGAGGAAGAAGTAGCAGAAGATGAAGAGTTGGCCGAGGGCGAAGCGGAAAAAACGGAAGAGACGGAGAGCTGAGGGGGCTTCGTTCCTCTCCATGTATCCATCTCTCATTAAACCACAGATTATCCAGATAAAAACAGATGTTTAAAAGAGAGGGTTAAGGGCTACGATTTGAGTTCTTCAACATCTGCACCTGTCTGCAAAATCTGTGTTTGGTAAAAAAATTTATTTTATCTGCCGTTAATTTATTGAATCCAGGCGGCGTATTTTTAGGGTCATGCCGATTTCACTTATAGCGGGTTTGGGAAATCCCGGTTTGAAATACCGCAACACTCGTCACAATATTGGACGGGTTGCGGTGGAGGCATTGGCGGGCCGGTTGGGGGCGGAGTTCAAGGAGGAATCGCGCTGGAAAGCCCGTGTCGCCCAGTGTGAAATCGGGGGTAGAGCCGTTTTTCTGGTCATTCCAACAACCTACATGAACGACAGCGGCGGGCCATTGGGAGCGGTTTGCCGGTATTATAAAATTTGCGAGGTGGATTTGGCGGTGGCTTGCGACGAGATCCAGATCGGCCTGGGGAGAGTAAAAATTTCCGTGGGCGGTGGGGCAGGCGGCCATAATGGCATGGAGGACGTATTGGAGCATTTTGAGGAGGATATTGTCCGCTACCGCATCGGCATAGGCCCCAAAATGCCGCCGCAGATGGATTTGAAGGAATTCGTTTTGGGGAAATTCACAAATTGCCAACAAGAGCTTGTCAGTAAAAAAATGCCTGATTTTGTGAATGGTTTGAAGCTCCTTGTTGACAGAGGGCCGCTCGTGGCCATGAATCAGGTAAATCAAAAAGAAAATGCAACAAATGACTGCCACTCAGACAAAAAATAATAAAAAATATAGGGCGACCTTCATTTTGGACTCCCGCTCGACGGAAAGCCCGGTGGAATCGTTAATCGAGAAACTGGTTGAGGCCATCTCTGCGGTTGGAGGGAAAACCGAACGGGTGGAAAATCTTGGACGGCATGATTTCGTGCGGATCACGGAAAAGGGCCATACGGGCGATTTTTATTTGCAGGTTTACTTTGAAGGTCCGCCCGACTCCATTGCCCAGTTGAATGAAAACCTGCGGCTGGATAAAACCGTAAAACGGATATTTGCGGATAGATGCTCTTGAGGCTGAGAGGCGGTCAGTTAATTAAATCCATTCATCGAACAACCTGAGAACCCCGAAGTCATGGCATCATTTAACAAAGTAATCCTTATGGGAAACCTGACGCGCGATCCGGAGCACCGGGTCACCCCGAGCGGGTTATCCATCTGCAAACTGGGCATGGCCGTAAACCGGAAATATACCAAGCAAGACGGCACCAAGGCAGAGGATACCACTTTTGTCGATATCGACGCGTTTGACAAACAGGCGGAAATCATTTCCAAGTATTTTAAAAGGGGCGATCCTATTTTAATCGAAGGGCGCCTGCGCCTCGATACGTGGGAGTCGAACACGGGGGAGAAGCGCAGCAAGCTCAAAGTTGTGTTGGATAGATTTGAATTCATAAGCCGGAGTAGAGAGGCCGAGGGAGGGCAGGGAGGCGGAACGTCGCGCGGCTACGAAGATACGGCTCCACCAGCCCGGCAGGCGCCAGCCAACCAGGGCCAAGGCCAGGACGATGGCCTGGACGACGATGTGCCGTTTTAAAATTTTGTTTGATTGGTTTGAATCGCAACAGATACTAAGTAATCGCACCCGGAGAGGATTTTAAATATTTATGGCAACCAAGAACATTTTATTGCTCAAACCCATAGATGGGCTGGGCCACGAAGGCGAGGAAGTCAAGGTGAAGGCTGGCTATGCCCGCAATTATCTATTGCCGCGCAAATTGGCCATTCCCATGACCTCAGCCAACCGCAAACAAATGGAAGCTTTGCAGAAGGCCCGTGAAGCGCGTTTGGCCAAGGAGATGTATGCAGCGGAGGAGACGGGGGCGCGCATTGGCAAGGCTCATATCGCCATTCCCGTAAAAACCGGTCCGGGGGGGAAGCTATTCGGCTCGGTTACCAGCATGGACCTGCAAAAAAGGCTGGCGGAGGACGGTATAGAAATCGAACGCAAACATATCCATCTTTATAACCCGGTGAAATCTTTGGGAAAACATATAACACGAATCAAACTTCATGCCGATGTTTCGGTTGACCTGGAGTTTGAAGTAGTATCCGAAAATCCCATCGAAGAAGAAGATTCCTGAGGTTGCTTTATCCCCTGATAAATCAACGAGAGCAACGGCCAGATGCCCGCCCCACAAGGAACCAAATCCACCCAGCTAATGCCCTCAGGGGGGGCGCCCGAGCGGTCCGCCGCGAGCATGGGAGGTTCCGTTCCGCCCCTGGAGCGCAGCGCCCCTTGCAATATCGATGCGGAGGAGGGCCTGTTGGGTTGCTGCCTGCTTGATGGCGGCCAGGATATCATGGCTGCCTGCCTGGAAGCAAAGGTTAAGGGCGATTATTTTTTTAAACCGGCCCACCAGTTAATTTTTGAAGCCCTTTGCGCCCTTTACGAAAAAGGGACTCCGGCGGATGAAATCATCCTCAGCGAAGAGTTGCAGGGGATGGAAAAATTGGAGGAAATCGGCGGGTATCCAGCCATTGTTCGCCTGACCAACCGTATTGAGACGACGGCGCACTACCGCCATTGGCTCGATATCGTGCAGGAAAAATGCGTTTACCGGCGGCTGATCAAAGTATCCACCGAAAGTATCGATTTGTGCTATCGAGGGGGGCTGCGGTCCGAGGAGTTGTTGGAAAGGGTGGAGCAGTCGATATTCCGCATCTGCCAGGATAGGGTCTCGGAATCCGCCGGTCAGATCAAGGAATCGATGGAATCGGCAGTTAATCTGGTGCATCGGCTGCTCCAGGGCAAAGGTGAAATTTCGGGGGTTTCGACTGGATTTATCGACCTCGACCGGATGACTTTTGGTTTACACCCACAGGAAATGGTGGTGCTGGCGGCCCGCCCATCGATGGGCAAAACCTCGCTCGCCTTGAACATTGCCGAAACGGTCACCCTGCCGCGGCCGAATAGTGGCTGCGAGCCGGTAACGACACTTTTTTTCAGCCTCGAGATGAGCGCCGAACAGCTCGCCTTTCGCCTATTGTGCAGTTTTTCGCGGGTCAGCATGCAAAAAATAAAAGACGGATTTGCCGGAAAAGAGGATATGAAGAAGCTGGCCCGCTGCGCCAATGAGATCAAAGAGGCGCCTTTGTGGATTGATGAGTCCGGGCATTTGACCATTCTCGAACTGCGGGCCAAGGCCCGGAGGATGGCCTCGAAGCAAAAGAACCTTGGGCTCATCGTGATCGATTATTTGCAGTTGGTCAGCGGGACGGACAACCGGACACCGCGCGAGCAGCAGATTTCGGAAATCTCGCGCGGGATCAAGGCTATGGCCAAGGAATTGAAGGTGCCCGTGCTTGTGCTGAGCCAGCTCAACCGCGAATCCGAGCGGGAAAAGCGGCGCCCCCGCCTTTCCGACCTGCGGGAGTCCGGCTCCATCGAGCAGGACGCCGATGTCGTCATGCTCCTTTCCGCCCGCAAGGAAAGGGATACTGAGGAGGCCTCGGCGGATGCGCGTGCCGGCAGCGTTATAGATTTAATTATTGCCAAACAGCGCAATGGGCCGGTAGGAGATGTGCCTTTAACTTTTATTCCTGAGCTGACCCGATTTGAAAACCACTCACGATCAGCCCGCTAAGCTTATGTATCGTCCTCTGCCAACCCTGTCCTTGATCCTGGCCACCACACTGGCCACGGCCAGCCTGTTATTGGGGCAAGGGGCCGCGCCGGAGCGTCCCACGGTGGGGGAAATCAAACTGGAATTCAAGGGCATTAAAAATGTCAGCGACGATGCTGTGCTGGTGCATTTGCAAATACGTGAGGGCATGGAATATGACCAGACCCTCGTGGACCGCTCGATACGCTCGCTTTATAATACCCGGCTATTCGAGTTCATCGAGGCCAGAGTCGAGGAAATGGGAAGGGATCAAGTGCGGGTGGTTTTCCTCATACAGCCCAAATTCCGTGTTTCCGAGATTCGCGTCCGGGGCAACCGGAAAGTAAAAACCCGCCGCCTGGAGGACAAAATTAAAAGCCGCAACAGCGGGATTCTGGATGAGCGGCAGATTTCCGAAGACATGGAAGAAATCGAGAAATATTATCTCGATAAGGGTTATACGAATATAGAGGTGGACTACCGCATCGTGCGGGATGACCTGACTGGTTTCGGGGTGGTGACATTTATCATCGACGAAGGGACCAAGCTGAAAATCAAAGAGGTATCCTTTACCGGAAACGAGGCCGTCAGTTCCAAGAAATTGCGCAAAACCGTGAAGACCAAAAAACGGGGACCCTTTTCCTGGCTTTTGAGCACGGGCCGGTTCAATGACGTGACCTTTCAGGAAGACCTCGATAAACTGCGCGAATATTACAAGGAGCGGGGTTATCTGGATATCAATATTAACGATTCCGACGTTACCCTGGATTATCCCACTTCCAAGAGCATTGCCATCAATATCAATGTCGATGAGGGCAAACAGTATCGCATCGGCGAGATCGCCATCGAAGGAAACACGCTGTTTATCTCGGAGCGGTTGTTGAGAGGCTTGCGCCTTAAAACGGACGATGTGTATTCACCGGAAAAACTGGATGAGGATCGCGAAGCCTTGAGCGATTTTTATGGACTGGTGGGGTATTTGGACACGCGTGTGATGGTGGACCGCAGTCCCAATATCGCCACGGGGCGGATCGACCTAAATTACCGCATTCACGAGGGCGACCGCATTTATCTCGAATCGATCCTGATCGAGGGCAACACGAAGACCAAGAGCGTAGTCATCCTGCGAGAGTTGGCCCTGGCTCCGGGGCAGGTCTTCAATATGGTGAGGATGAAAAACAGCAAGGCCCGGCTGGATAATACGCGATTTTTTGAAGCCGTTGACTTGACCCCGGAAGCCACCAATATTCCGGGGCGACGCAACCTTAAAATTACGGTGCGGGAAGGGCGCACCGGGCAGTTTCAATTCGGCGCTGGATTCAGCTCCCTGGAAAATGGGACCTTTTTCGCCGAATTAAGCCAGAGCAATTTCGATCTATTTAACTTTCGATCTTTTTTTCAGGGTGACGGGCAGAAGTTCCGGCTTCGATTTCAGATTGGCTCCCGCTCGAATAGTTTTCTTTTGGCTTTTGAGGAGCCGTGGCTGTTCGAACAGCGCCTGGCCCTGGGTTTTGAGCTTTTTCGTTCCTCAACGGACTTCGTGAGCACATTATTCAATGAGAAGCGCTCCGGTTTCGAGGTTTATATGCGCAAACGGTTGATCGGCCTATGGGTGGCGCGGTTGTCCTATCGTTTCGAGGTGGTCGATATATTCGATATCAATCAACTTGCCCCTGATTTTATCCTCCGCGAGGCGGGGGAGCGCACGGTTTCCAAGATTGGTTTTAACGTGACCAGGGATACGCGCAACGACCTCATATTCACTTCCAAGGGAAGCCGCATTTCCATTAATAGCCAGTTTGCCGGATTGGACGGGGACACCGATTATATCCGTGTGCAAACCAGAGCCGCTAAATTCATTCCCACGTTTGAATTGGGCGAGCAGACTGTTTCTATTATTGGGTCGGTGGGTATCCTGGTGGAGACGGGGGATGATGAGGTGCCATTTTTCGATCGATTTTTCATGGGAGGGCCCAATGATTTGCGTGGTTTCGAGTTTCGCGATGTGGGACCCAAACAGGAAACGGACGAAAATGGAAATGCTATCAGCGACCCCGAACCGACCGGAGGGAACACGATGGGATTTCTGAGTGTCGAATATACCGTCAAAATCGCCGGTCCCCTGCGCGTTGCCGCCTTCTACGATTGGGGGTTTGTCAACGAGGGCACCAGCGACTTTGATTTTTCGGATGCAAATTCCAACTGGGGGTTTGGGGTGCGTCTGATGGTGCTCAACAACCCATTGCGCCTGGACTTTGGCATCCCCATTCAATCAGACAAATTCAACAACAAGGGCAACCAGTTTAATTTTTCCTTTGGCACCCGGTTTTAATCCGCAATTTCCTGGAACCGAATCGAAACCTCTCAACAATGGCGATAATTTCAATTTATTTTATCTAATTACACTATGAAACGAACATTCTTAATCACCCTGGCCATTGGTTTTATGACGGCTGGCCTTGGCCATGGCCTGCAGGGGCAGGATTTAAATATCGTAACCGTCGATATGGACCGGCTTTACAAGGAGTATTACAAAACTCTTGAGGCCAACGAGAGAATTAAAGGAAGCTTTGAAAAAGCCCAGAAACAAATCGAGGAGATGGTCAATGAAGGGCAAATCATGCTCGAGGATTACAAATCGATTATCGAGATGACGCAAAATGACGCTCTGACTGAAGAAGCGCGCCTGAAGGCTCAGGCCGATGCCGAAACCATGGCTCAGCAGCTCAAGGACAAGGAGCGTGAAATTCAGCAATTTCGTCAAAATACCCAACGATCCGTGCAGCAACGCCAGCAAAGCTATCGCGATCTATTTCTTGATGAAATCAAGGGAATTGTAATGGAAGTATCCCGGGAGCGCAAAGGCGACCTCATTTTGGACACTTCCGGCATTACCGCCCTTGGAATTCCGGGAGTTATTTATTCGGATCCCTCATGGGATGTCACCGAGTTGGTGATGGAACGCCTTAACGCGGATGCGCCCGAGGATGAATGAATGAGTGGATGTGGAGAACAGGTTTCAGTTGTCAGGTTTCGGGTGTCAGGATGAATAGCAACAGAAACCACCAGCTATGAGACATCCATCCTGCATTCCGCATCCTGAAACCTGACACCTTAATCCTACCGCCCTCTTTTTCATGCAGTTTGCTTTTACTCTTGAGGAAATTCTCGAAATTTTTGGGGAAGGGCAGACCGAAGGAGGGATCGAGGGTTCTATCGGCGGCATCGCTTCACTGGACTTGGCCGAAACCGGCGACCTTTCTTTTTTGGGTAATAGAAAATACCGCAAGGAGGTTCCCGATTGCCGTGCTTCGGTTATACTGCTGCCCGAAGATTACGAGGGAGCGCCCAAGGCCGACCAGGTTTATTTGCGGATTTCCGATCCTTCCAACTCGCTGGCCCGGCTTTGCCAACGGATAGAAAAAGATAATTGGATTAAGCCGGTTGTGGGCATTCATCCCTCCGCCGTTATCGACCCGGCAGCCGTTATCGACCCGGCCGTCAGCATTGGCCCGCTCTGCGTTATTGAATCGGGGGCGGTCATTGACGGCGGCACGGTCCTGGAGAGCCATGTCTTTATTGGGCGGGAGGCGCATTTGGGCCGGGATTGCCGGTTAAACCCGCAAGTTTCGGTGGCGCCGGGCTGTATCATTGGAGACCGGGTTCGGCTGCATTCGGGCGTTGTCGTGGGGTCTGATGGTTATGGTTATTCGACGGTGGATGGGAAACACGGCAAACAGCCCCAGATCGGGCGGGTTGTTATTGAGAATGATGTTGAAATCGGCGCCAATTCCTGTGTCGACCGGGCCCGATTTTCTGAAACGCGGATAGGGGAGGGCACAAAAATCGATAATTTGGCGCAAATCGCCCATAATGTCGTTATTGGGCGGCACTGCCTGATTGTTTCCCAGGCGGGCATTTCCGGCAGCACGAGATTGGGTGATCATGTGATTATGGGGGGGCAGGCCGGAATGGTGGGCCATATCCGCATTGGCAGCGGTAGCCGCATCGGGGCCCAGGCGGGAGTCAATTGTGACCTTGATGCGGAAAGTTATGTCACCGACACGCCAGCCTATGGCCATTTGCAATCCAGAAAAATAGAGATATTGAAAAGACGACTGCCCGAACTGTTTAAAAGGGTTGCCAAGCTCGATGAATTGATAAATGCCTGAGACTTATCCACGTCCGATGACTGTCTTTTAAGCGATTATGCAGGTAGGGGAACTAAAAATATTTACCGGCCGGTCCCATCCGGCTCTTTCCAAATCCATTTGCGACTATATTGGCACCCCCTTGGGAGCGGCCACGGTGAGCAATTTTCCCGATGGGGAAACCTTTGTCGTAATCGATGAGAATATCCGGGGCAAGGATGTCTTTATAGTGCAATCGACTTGTCCTCCGGCCAACGATCATTTGATGGAATTGCTCATTATGATCGATGCGGCCCGGCGGGCTTCGGCCCAAAGAATCACGGCCGTGTTGCCTTTTTACGGTTATTCCCGGCAGGACCGCAAGGACCGGCCGCGGGTGCCCATTACGGCGAAACTGGTGGCTAATCTCTTGGTCACGGCGGGAGCCAACCGGGTTTTAACCATGGATTTGCATGCCCAGCAGGTGCAGGGATTTTTCGACATACCGGTCGATCACCTCTACGCCTCACCCATTTTTTACGATTATTTGCAGCAATTCCGCCATGAAGACCTGGTGGTCATCTCTCCCGATGTCGGGGGCATGAAAATGGCTGCCGCTTATGCCAACATGCTGAACTGCGGGCTGGGTTTTGTAGCTAAAAAAAGAACCAGCGCCACTACGGTGGAAGCCTCTAATCTAGTCGGAGATGTGGAGGGAAAAGAAGTGCTTATCCTGGACGATATTACGGGAACTGCCGGCACCCTGGTGGCGGCGGCCAAGTTGTTGCGGGAACATGGGGCGTCCGTTGTGAGAGCCGCGGTGACGCACAGCATTCTCAGCGAATTGGCTTACGAGCGCCTGAAAGATGGTCCGCTGAACGAATTGATCACCACGAACACGATCCCCGTGGATCCCCGCGATCTTCCCGTGACTGTGCTGAGCGTGGCCAATTTGCTGGGCCAGGCGATCTTGCGCATCAATAGCCATGAAAGCATAACCAGCCTTTTTACGATCAAAGATTTTTGAGTGGGGCGGGGGCTTGATGCTGGATGCTTGATGCTGGATATTGGATGCTGGATGCATTATTTAACATTTATGTTTCTTTGATGGTTGCTAACTGAAGAATTGGGGAAACCTTTCGGCGGTTGCTATGTCCCAGCCTATCACGATGCGTAAATCTATACTGTCCCTGTTCTTGCTGTTGGCTCTTGGCCTTTATGCCTTGAGTTCGTTAACCGTTAAGGAGCGGCAAACTGCCAAATCCGGAGATCGCGGCCATTTTCTGCAAATATCTGCGGAATTCCCTCTGGAGGATAAGCCTGTCGCCCGCTCCAACAAGGACCGGATTGTCAGTTTTTCCGATATATTGAAGGATGTTACTCCGGCCGTGGTGGGTGTTTATCCTTCCCGGATCGTCAAAATTCGTGAGGGCCGCCGCTACAATCCTTTGGAGGAAATGCTCCGGCGTTACTACGGGCTGCCCATACCTCAACATGACGAGGATGTGGAGCCGGAGGAACGCAAATTGCCACAGGGAATGGGTTCCGGCGTCATTGTATCGCCCGACGGCTATATTTTGACCAACCACCATGTCATTACAGACGATCGCGGCAATGTGGCCGATGAGATTGAGGTGCAGTTGAATGATGGACGCCGGTTTATCGCCGCTATTGTGGGTAAGGACGAACGGACCGATATTGCCGTGCTCAAGATCGATGAGGACGATTTGCCCTCCCTGGATATGGCCGACAGTGATAATTTACAGGTGGGGGATATCGTTTTTGCCGTGGGCAACCCTCTCAGCGTCGGTTTGACCGTAACGATGGGTATTGTTTCGGCGACTGGCCGTACGGGGCTGGGCATCCTCATTGAGGGGGGATATGAGAATTTTATCCAAACGGACGCTTCCATCAATCCCGGGAATTCCGGCGGCGCCTTGGTCGATGCCGAAGGCCGGCTGGTGGGCATTAATACAGCCATCATATCGCGCACCGGCGGCAATATTGGGCTCGGGTTTGCCATTCCCATAACGCTTGGGCGCAACATCATGCTGAGCCTCATCGATTCCGGGGCGGTGCAGCGAGGCCTCCTCGGGGTGCGCATTGACAACTTGACCCGGGAAATGGCCGAGGCGTTCAATTACGAGGGCATGGGCGGCGCTCTCGTCCAATCGGTCGAAGATGGATTGCCGGCCTCCATTGCCGGAATCCAGCGGGGCGACATTATCGTGGATATAGGCGGCAAAAAAATAAGTACCTCCAATGACCTTCGCCTTACGGTGGCCTCCATGCCGCCTGGAACCGCTGTTACCGTAACGGTTGTGCGAGGGGGGGAAAAGCGGGCCTTCGAAGTCGTTCTGAGCGATATGGAAAACCCCCACAGTTTAGCTTCCGGGACAGCCACGGAACTTTTATATGGTGTTGTTTTGGAATCGCTCAACTCACGTTATCGGGAGAATTACACTATTCCCGATCGCATTGAAGGGCTAATTGTGACCGATGTTAAAAGGCGCTCGCCCCATTCCAATTCCCTGCGGGAGGGAATGGTAATCATTGAAATCAACGATAATGCTGTGCGGGATCCGTCCGCCCTCGCCACCGCTTTGCGATCCGGCCCGAACAAACTCTGGACCTACGATCGCGGTTCCTACGGCTATCAGGTTATCCGGGTCGAGTAGGGCCATTTTTTCCGTTTTCGGGGATAAAGCGATTGAGAAGAATCTCAAGGTCCGGCGCCACGCTCTTTGACCGCCTTTGACAATGTCAAAGCCAACTGAAGTGTTTTATTATGCCGTTGCAAACGGTCGGCCGGAGACAGCAGCAGGTTGCTCTCCACAAGCGACAGGTCGATCCCGTATTTCCGGGCCGCCGCCGCAGCCGGGCCGCCGCGTCTCTTCCTCAATATTTTCAACGCTTTCGGCACAACCGGTAGCCAATATCCAGGCCGGGCCGCTGTCAATAGTTCAGGAGCACTGCTTTTGCCGCTCCTTGTGATCGCGCAGGCATTGGGCGGTGAGGGAGTTTTTCGACTCTGTTAGATTATTGGGCGGACCCGCGTAGAGAATGCGGCCGCCCGCTTCCCCTCCGCCGGGGCCGAGGTCGATGACCCAGTCGGCCAGGCGGATAATATCGAGATGGTGCTCGATTATAATTATGGTGTGGCCGCCGTCCCGGAGCCGGAAGAGGAGGTCGAGGAGGTTCTGGATGTCGGCCCAATGCAAACCGGTGGTGGGCTCATCGAGCAGGTATAAAGCGCCGCCGGCGGATCGCTTGCTCAGTTCCAGAGAGAGCTTGATGCGTTGGGCCTCGCCCCCGGAGAGGGTGTTGGAAGGCTGCCCCAGTTGCACGTATCCCAGCCCGACGGCCTGCAAGGTCGATAGAATGGAAATGATTTTCGGTTGATGGCGGAACAGTTTGCAGGCTTCGTCCACCGTCATTTCGAGGGTCTCCGCGATGTTGTAACCTTTGAAGCGCACCTCCAGGGTTTCCCGGTTGTAACGCTTTCCACGGCAGCTCGGGCACTCCGAATAGACGTCGGCCAAAAAAAGCATGTCGAGTTTGATGAGCCCATCGCCTTTGCACCGTTCGCAGCGGCCTCCGCGCACGTTGAAGCTGAAACGGCTGGCCTTGTAACCGCGTATTTTGGCCAAGGGGCATTGGGCGAAGAGCTTTCGCAAAGGATCGAATAGCTTGACGTAGGTGGCGGGATTGGAGCGCGGGCTGCGGCCGATCGGACTCTGGGCCACGAGGATCATTTTGGTGAAATAATCGAGCCCGTTGAGGGATCGGTGCGGGCCCGGCACGATCTTGGCCCGGTGCAGTTTCAAAGCCGCCGTTTTGGCCAGTATTTGATTGACCAAAGTGCTTTTGCCAGAACCGGAAACTCCCGTCACGCAAGTGAGCAGGCCGACCGGAAAATCCACGTCGATATCCTTGAGATTGTGGCAGCTTGCGCCCCGAATGGTCAGCCATCGGTTTTTGGGGGAAAGGGTGGGGGCGTTTTTATCGACCTCAGTTGTCCCTTCAAGGTAAGGTCCGATGAGCGACCGGGGGCACTTTCCGGCCTCAGCGGGGGAACCCTCGTAAATAATTTCGCCTCCCTTTTGGCCAGCCCCGGGACCCAGCTCGATGAGGTGATCGGCCGCCCGGATGGTCTCCTCGTCGTGTTCCACCACAATGACGGCGTTGCCGCGGTTCCGCAGGCCGGTCAGGGAGCGAAGCAATCGGTGATTGTCGGCAGGATGGAGGCCGACGGTGGGTTCGTCGAGGACGTAGGCGACTCCCGTGAGGCCCATGCCCAACTGCGTGGCCAGGCGTGCCCTTTGCGCCTCGCCCCCGCTCAAGGATGAGTATTGCCGGTCCAGGGTGAGGTAGCCCAGGCCCATTTCATGCAGAAAGTGAAGGCGCTCCCGAAGCCCGCTGAGCGCTTCATGAGCCCGGCCCGTATTGCGATCATTTTTTTTCAGACAATGGGCAAAATTTCCCGCCTCCTCAATGGTCATGGCCATAAATCCGGGAAAATGGAGGCCTTTGAGCCGCATGGCCAGGCTTTCCGGTTTGAGCCGGCTGCCCTTGCAGTCCTGGCATCGGTGGCTGATTTGGTAGGCCATCAAGCGCGCTTTCAGCCCGTCGCTAGAAGTGGTGCGGCGAGTCTCCTCGAGTTCAGCCAGAATCCCCGCAAAGGGCATTAGCTCCGGTTTTTTGTTTCCACCTGTCAGCTTGAAGCTGAAGAGCCGCTCCCCGGCGCCGTGGAGAAGAGTTCGACGCACCCCATCATCGAGGTCCTTCCAGGGAATGGTGGGATCGAAGGGTAATTGGGCGGCGAGCTGTTTGAGGATGGCGTTTCGCTTGATGATCATTCGGCGGGAACCGATCCTCCACGGTTTAACGGCACCTTTTTTGACCGCCAGTTCGGGGTTGGGGACCACCAGGCTGGCGTCGAACTGCAGCGTCCGGCCGATCCCCCCGCAAGTCGAGCAAGCCCCGGATGGGTGATTGTAGGAGAAAAATTTGGGCGTCACCGGTTCATAAACCAAGCCGCAAGAAGAACAGGCCAGGTGTTGGCTGACGAAGAATTCACGCCAGGGGCGCTCCTTGCCGTCCTGGGCCAAGATGATGGCCCGGTCCTTCCCTTCGCGGAAAGCCAGTTCGAGGGAGTCGGCCATGCGGCTGCGTTGATCCGGCTCCAGGAGGACGCGGTCGATGACAATATCCACTTTTCGTTGACCGGGTTTGGGTTCAATCAATTGAGCGTCATCCAGGCTTTTGATGACCCCATCGATGCGCACCCGCTGAAATCCTTTCATTCGCATCCGGGGCAGTTCTTCGCGTAAAAGGGCGGTTTTTGCTTGCAGGGCGGGGGCCAGTATAACCAGGCGGGCGCCCTTTGGTTCGCGGAAAATCCGGTCGATGCAATCGTCCAGCGATCTTCGCTCAATGACCCCGCCGTCGATCGGGCAGAGGGCCTGCCCCTGAACTGCCCAGAGCAGCCGGGCGTAGTCGGCAATTTCCGTCACCGTGGCCACCGTGCTGCGGGGATTGGCCGCCCCTCCCGTTCGCTGCTCGATGGCGATGACCGGAGAAAGGCCGTGGATAAAATCCACCTCCGGCCTTTTTACCTGGTCGAGCAGTTGCCGGGCCCGGGTGGAAAGGCTGTCCATATATTTGCGGTAACCCTCGGCGTAAAGGGTATCGAAAGCGAGTGAGGACTTGCCGGAGCCGCTCACTCCCGTAATGACGACCAACTGCTCGCGCGGGATGCGCAACTCGATATTTTTCAAGTTGTGTTCGCGTCCACCCTTGATGTGGATAAAATTAGTTTTGCGCGCGTTTTTTTTCATTGATGGAGCAAGGCCCCTCATTGATAAAAAAAGCGAGCTTTGAGCAGTGATTTAACCTGTAAAAATCCGGCCATTGAGCGATTCGGGTTGAAACTGGAATATTTTCCTATACCTTATTAATAGAAGAGACGGTTTACGCATGAAGCTCAATTCAAAACCCATACTTTATGTTAAGAGAGGCTGTTCCTGGTGCCGGGAAGCCCTCAGCTTCTTCTCGCAGCACGGCATCGAAATAGATGTGCGCGATGTCGGGATGCGCCCGCAAAATATGCAGCGAATGATCGAGGTGAGCGGGCAAACCCTCACACCCACGCTTGAGTTCGGGGAATTCGTGGTGGCCGATTTCAGTCTCGACGAATTGCACGATGAATTGGAGCAGATGCCCGAAGTGAAAAAAGAGTGGGGCCTGGGCGACGACGACGAGTAGGCCATAAAGGACGGGAAACACATTCTTTGAAAAAAGCAGTTTGAAAGACAGACGTTTTTCCGTACGTTTTTGGGCATGAATACGATTTCGGCAACGAAAGCCCGCGAAAAGCTTTACCGGCTAATCGACCAGGCGAACGAGTCTCACGAGCCCATACAGATTACGGGCAAGCGGGGCAACGCCATCCTTATGTCAGAGGACGATTGGAGAGCGATTGAGGAAACTCTCTATCTTAATTCGATCCCTGGAATGGCTGAATCGATCAGGGAAGGGATGGCAGAAAAGCTTGAAGATTGCACGGAGGAGTTGGCTCTGTGAGCTATCGCGTAGTTTTCACCCAACAAGCGATAAAGGATTCAAAAAAAATAAAGAATCTGCCACTGGCAGCGAGAGCCAGAAAAATCATTGAGGTATTAAAAAAGGATGCATGGACAAAGACTCCGCGTCACGAAGCTTTGCAGGGGGATTTGCGAGGCGCCTATTCGCGCCGATTGAACATCCAGCATCGAATTGTCTATCAGGTATTGGAAAAAGAAAAGACCGTTAAAGCATTACGAGTAATTGCCCCATCAATCAAAGTGTAAAAAATTTGGCTCAAATTGGTTCCCGCATTCAAACGGAATCAGGAAATATTAAATCGAATCGTTGATCGAATAATTACCGTTTCTCTTGCCGTTTTGGCTATTTAATGATTTTTTGTGATTTTGACGGCGTTAGCATGGCCTGTATTTTGTTTTGCAATGGAAGAACTCGGAGCGAAGCGCCTTCATGAGTGACAATGGTCCCATTCAAGGGGAGTTCGATTTTGAGTCCGGATGCATGGACGGATATTTGAACTGGCAAAAGCAACAGGAGGAACAAATCGAAGCCATACGCAAGGAATGGGGTTTGCCGATCAACAGCCGCGTCAGGATCAAGTTGAAAAACATGATTGGCGAAATTGTAGGAAAGCTTCAATTGGTGGAGCACCCGGATGCCATTGACCGAAATGTGCCACTCTACCTCAAAGTCGCCAATTTCGAGAATTTTATTGCCGACATTGAAAATTGCGTGGTGCTTGATTAGAGTCTTTCCATCTCTGCTGGGCTGGGGCGATTTGCGTGGCTGCCAAAGGAATTGACCTGCTTGGGATTAATTGAAAGCCTCGCGGCGCAATGTCCGAACAAGGGAAAGGTTTTTTATTGGGTCCGGTCCAGCGCAAGATTGTGGCGGCGGCGTTGTCTTTTTTGGCCGTCATCCTGATTTTTTCCCTGTCGCTGTTGGTGTTCTTTATTTTGCAGCGGGTTGTAACGTATTTTTCCGGGGTGATTTGGCCTTTGGCGGTGGCGGGAATACTGGCCCTCATTCTGCGGCCATTGGTGAAATGGCTGGAAGGGGTTTGCAAGCTGAGCCGGGTCGTTTCCATAATTGTGCTCTATGCGCTGGCGCTGCTGGCCGGGTGCGGTCTTTTGGCCCTGGCGGCGCCGGCGGTGATCTCGCAATTGATGGATTTTGTGGCCCAGGCGCCCGTTCTTTTGGACAATGCCAAGGAGTTTTTGGAAAACAGGTTTCCCGATTTGCTAGAGACATTTCGTTTCGATTGGCTGAAGGAGTATTTTGACACCGTTGTGGAGGGACTTCGCCAGATGGCGGCTGTTTCGCTGCCGGTCATTCGGGAGGCCGGGGCCTGGGTTTTCGGACTTTTCGGCGCCGCGGCGGCTATCGCAATCGTGCCGATTTATCTTTTTTATTTTTTATTGAGCGACCGGGATATTATCCGGGACCTGGAAAATGAAATGGATTTTCTAGGTCAAAATATCCGCCAGGATATGCTTTTTTTAATGCGCGAATTTGCCTCCATCCTGGTGGCTTTTTTCCGGGGTCAATTATTGATCGGTGTGATCATGGGGGTTTTGCTGGCCTTGGGATTTACTCTTTGCGGATTAAAATTCGGTCTCCTGCTCGGTTTGGCGATAGGTATTCTCAATATCATTCCCTACCTTGGAACGATCCTCGGCCTGGCCACGGTCCTGCCCATTGCTTTTTTTCAGCCGGAGGGTGGCTGGGCAGTGTTGGCATTAACCTTGGCAGTGTTTTTTGCCGTGCAGGTCATCGAGGGTTATTTGCTGACACCGAAAATCATGGGCCGGCAGACAGGGCTTCACCCCCTGGCCGTCATCATCTCGATATTTTTCTGGGGAACGGCCTTGAAGGGGCTGCTGGGAATGGTTTTGGCTATTCCATTAACCGCTTTCTTTATAATAGCCTGGCGTTTGTTGAAGCGAAAATACTTGACCCCGGCTCAAATAAGACAAACGGCTTGAGCGAAAATTTTCCGCTCTATTCACTTACATGTTTTCGATAAGGGCGGTGGCGAAGGCGGAGCATTTCACTTCGGTTGGGCCGTCCATCAAACGGGCTAAATCGTAGGTCAGGACTTTGGCGCTGATGGTGGTTTCCATTGCCGTGATGATGAGGTCGGCGGCCTCGTCCCAGCCGAGGTAGCGCAGCATCAATTCGCCCGAAAGAATGACGGAGCCGGGATTTACTTTGTCCAAGCCGGTGTATTTGGGCGCGGTTCCGTGGGTGGCTTCAAAAATGGCGTGTCCGGTTTCGTAATTGATGTTTCCTCCGGGGGCGATGCCAATTCCGCCCACTTCCGCGGCCAGGGCGTCCGAAATGTAATCGCCGTTGAGGTTGAGCGTGGCGACCACATCGTAATCGGCCGGGCGGGTCAGGATTTGCTGCAGAAAAGCATCGGCGATGACATCTTTGACGACGATCCCGTTGGGCAAGCGGCACCAGGGCCCGCCGTCAATTTCTTCCGCTCCAAATTCGGTTTTGGCCAATTCATAACCCCAATCGCGGAAAGCGCCTTCGGTAAACTTCATGATGTTGCCCTTGTGGACGAAGGTAACGCTTTTGCGGTTATTATCGATCGCGTATTTTAGCGCAGCCCGCACGAGCCGGGTAGTGCCTTCCCGCGAAACCGGCTTGATGCCAAAGCCGGACGTATCGGGGAACCTCACTTTTTTGAAAAGTTGGCCAAAATTTTCTTTCAGCAGGGTTTTAAATTTTTCCGCTTCTTCGGAGCCTTCGCGAAATTCGATTCCGGCGTAAATATCTTCGGTATTTTCACGAAAGATAACCATGTCCACATTTTCAGGTTTTTTGACCGGGCTTTGCACTCCGCGAAAATAGGTGACCGGGCGCAGGCAGACGAACAAGTCCAGCTCCTGGCGGAGAGCCACATTCAAGGAGCGAATGCCGCCGCCCACGGGTGTCGTTAGGGGGCCCTTGATGCCGACCAGGTATTTCCGGAATGTGTCCAGTGTTTTGGCAGGAAGCCACTCCCCGGTGGCTTTGAACGATTTTTCACCAGCCTGCACTTCAAGCCAGTCGATTGAGCGGTTACCACCGTAGGCTTTTTCCACAGCCGCGTTGAAAACCCGCTGCGCCGCCGCCCAAATGTCGGGGCCGATGCCGTCTCCCTCGATGAAAGGAATGACCGGTCGATCGGGAACCTGAAGTTTTCCATTTTCAATCGTTATCTTTTGACCGGTTGCCGGGGTCTGTTGACTGTGGATCATGGATTTTTACTTATTTTCGTTTTGAAAATTTCAATTAGCCAGTTGGCGGCAAAATTTGTCCAGGCGATCAAGGCCTTTTTCAATAATGTTATCGGAGGTGGCGTAGCTCAGGCGTATATAATCGTCGTCACCAAAAGCGATTCCCGGAACCACCGCGACCAATTCATCTTCGAGCAAACGGGCGGAAAAATCGCTTGATTTCAGGTTGCATGAAGAGATGTTGGGAAACAAATAAAATGCTCCCTGCGCGCGCTGGCAGGTGATACCCGGGATTTTGCCGAGCCGTTCCAGCATGAAGAGCCGCCGCCGGGCGAATGCGACCAGCATTTTATTTACTTCGCGGGCCGCCAACTCCTCGTTTTCCATTGCCGCGAGCGCGCCGAACTGGGCAAAAGTGGTGGCGTTGGATGTGGTGTGGCTCTGGATGCTGGATACCGCTTTGGCGATTTCCGCCCTGGCAACCAGAGTGCCCAGACGCCAACCGGTCATGGAAAATGTTTTGCTGAAACCGCCCACCGTTATGGTGTGATCCGCAGCCTCTTTACTGAAGCTGGCCGGGCTGTGATGAGTGACTCCGTCGTAGAGCATGTATTCGTAGATTTCGTCGGACATCAAGTAAATATTCCGGCGTATAATAATTTCCATGATTGCCTCGAGTTCCTCACGGTTGTAAACGGCGCCGGTCGGGTTGGAAGGACTGTTGAGGATGAAAAGGCGGGTGCGGTCTGTGATGGCAGCCTCCAATTGTTGGGGGGAAACTTTGAAACCGGAGGAATCATTGGCGGAAATTATGGCAGGCTTGGCTCCCACCAGTTTTACCATTTCCGGATAACTGACCCAGTATGGGGCCGCGATGAGGACTTCGTCACCCGGTCCGCAAACGGTATTTATGGCCAGGTGACAGGAATACTTGCCGCCGGGGCTGATAACGATATTTTCCGTTTTTAGACCCTCGATGCCGTTCACCGTGCGGTATTTCCCGGCCAGGGCTTCCCTCAATTTGGGTAAGCCGGGGGGAGGGAGGTATTTAGTATGGCCATCCTGAAGAGCTTTCAGGCAGGCGTCCTTGATGAAGCTGGGAGTATCGAAATCGGGTTCCCCCGCTCCGAAACCGCAGATATCCTTGCCATCCGCTTTTAACGCTTTGGCCCTGGCGTCAACAGCCATAGTCGGAGAAGGAGTGATGTTTTGCGCCCAAACAGAGAGTTTAATATTGTTGGAACCCATTTAGATAAAATTCCTTAGGTAAGTTGAAGGTGAAGAAAAAAAGAAAAGCCACGCACCTTTACCAACTGAAAAGCAATTGGCAATGGAAAATAACAAATTGTCCGGATCTTGTGAAACCGGAATATTTTCAAGCGAGCGAAAAGCCGGATTGAAGCTTACTTCTTCCGGCTGGACTTTTTCTTAGCAGCCTTTTTCTTGGCCGGAGCCTTCTTCCTAGCTACTTTTTTAGCAGGGGCCTTCTTTTTGGCAGCCTTTTTCTTGGCCGGAGCCTTCTTCCTAGCTACTTTTTTAGCAGGGGCCTTCTTTTTGGCAGCCTTTTTAGCTGGCGCTTTTTTCCTGGCTACTTTTTTAGCGGGGGACTTCTTTTTGGCAGCCCTTTTGGCTGGCGCTTTTTTCCTGGCTACTTTTTTAGCGGGGGCCTTCTTTTTGGCTGGCGCCTTTTTCCTGGCTACTTTTTTAGCCGGGGCCTTCTTTTTGGCAGCCTTTTTAGCTGGCGCTTTTTTCCTGGCTACTTTTTTAGCGGGGGACTTCTTTTTGGCAGCCCTTTTGGCTGGCGCTTTTTTCCTGGCTACTTTTTTAGCGGGGGACTTCTTTTTGGCCACTCTCTTTTTAGCAGCCTTTTTCTTGGCCGGAGCTTTCTTTTTTGCAGCCTTTTTAGCAGGCGCTTTTTTCCTGGCTACTTTTTTAGCCGGGGCCTTCTTTTTGGCTACCTTTTTAGCGGGAGCCTTCTTCTTGGCTGGTTTTTTAGATGATGATTTCTTTTTTGCCATGTTTAACTTATTGTTTTATGTTAGGATTTTGTCAGGAAATTATACCGAAAATAAATCAATTTTAAATTCCATTTTTCTTGTCCAAAATTGCCGCTTTGGGAAGTTGAGGAAATTAATAACGTTTGCTTCGTTTCAGAATTCCGTTCTTCAATTTGCATGAAATTTAAGGTTGTTTTACTTTGCCGATTTCAGCAGGAAAACTTGAACAATAAAGTTTAAATAAAATCTTAAAAACGTTGGTATTGAGTTCGCTGTTTATAGCCCATTTCCATTCGCATCTACCGAAGCTTAATAATCCCCATTGTTTCATAAATATTGAGTAAAAAACTTCTGAATGCGGCATAAACAACCATAATAACGCTCTATCAATCCATTTTTGTATCTTCACTTTTTGTGAAGTTCAGCAATATACCTTTTTTGCACGTTAGTCCCTTTGTTTATGCGGATCACAGTCTTGAATCTGATTGAATTTATGAAACAATGGGGTAATTTATGAAGGAACTTAACGGGTTATGATGAAAATTCAACAAAAATTTTCACACTTTTCATGTTGGATGCGAGAGGTTGTTGAAATCTTTTTTAGGGATGATTTTTTCCGGTTTGAAATTTCACGCGAATGAAAATTTTGGTAGTGTATAAAAAAAGAATGTTATTTTGTATTTTTAGCTGTACAAATAGCGTTAGGCAGTTTATTCTTAGTGCATGGTTACTAAAATTATTAATTGTCGGCACTGTGGAAGTGAAAATATCATTAAATTTGGCAAGACGCCCAACCATAAACAGCGCTACCGCTGCCATGATTGTGGTAAACAAAGCCGCGAAAACCCCACAGTGAAATACACCGAAGAGCAAAAAGAAATGATCCTTCGAGTCTATCAGGAACGCAGCAGTCTACGCGGTTTACAGCGCGCCTTCGGGGTGAGTCCCAACACCGTTTTGAGTTGGTTAAAAAAAACGACAATCGCTGCGACCGCTCAAAAGCACGATTCTTGCGGCCCGCCGCCATGATGTCATTGAACTGGACGAACTGTGGTCTTTTGTGGGACGCAAGAGCGATGCCCAATGGGTTTGGATTGCTCTTTGCCGACGCACCCGTCAAATCCTCTCCTATGCCATTGGGCCTCGGGATTGGTATCGTTGCCGGGAACTTTACGAGCGTCTGCCACGGGCCTACAAAAGATGTGCCACCTACAGCGACTTTTGGTCCACTTATGATGAAGTCTTTCCTCATAACCGATCCGTGGGAAAAGAAACCGGTGAAACGGCCCATGTGGAACGATGGAACAATACCCTGCGCCAACGACTGGGTCGTTTCACACGCAAAACCCTCTCCTTTTCCAAGCTTAAGAGTATGCATGAAACCTGTCTGAGACTTTTCATTCATCAATATAATCAAGAATTAGCCACCATTCCTACTTAATACACTACCCAAAATTTTTATGCCATGCGAGTATTCTGAGCAAACAATACTTTATGTGTTTGAAAGGAGATATTTCAATATACCCAGATCCCTGAGTTAAAATATCGCGGCAGTGAACATCAGGCGGGGATTTTCTGGATGGTTGCCAATGATTCCATAGAGGGCTTCAATTCCGAGCCCGCACACCAATCTTCTAACGCCTCCCCAGAACATTGCGCCGGAACACATAGGGCAAGGTTCGGCGCTGGAATAAAAGGTGCAACTCGCAATTTGATCTGTGCTCAATTCTTTCGATACTTTCCGCATCAGGTTCGTTTCGGCATGTCCCGTGCAATCGCGCTCGGTCACCACGATATTTTCGGCTTCGAGCAAAACACTACCATCCGGACCGACAAGAACCGCACCAAATGGATGATTTCCGTTTTCCCTTGATCGACGGGCAACATCGATTGCCAATCTGAGAAATTTCTCATCCGAAGCGTCCAATTTCAAAAGTCTGGCCGGTTTGTAAATATTTTGATTATAAGCCGGGCTGGAGGTTTTCAGAATTATTCCGGCGTCGGCGCCTCTTCCCTGATGAGGCCTTCTTTTTTCAAATCCTCCCAGAGCTCCGGTGGGGTCGGATGTGAGAACATCTTTCGATTCGACTCGACATACTCCGGTTTAACGGCCCCCGGAATGATGGCCGCTACGATGGGATGGGCGAGAAGAAACTGCATGGCGGCCGCCGGCAAGGGAACACCGTGTTTTTCACATACGGATTGGATCCGGCGAGTTTTTTCCAGAATTTCAGGGGTGGCCGGTTTGTAACCATAGGTGGCGCCTTCTATCGGCCCGGTGGCCAGTATACCAGAGGCAAAGACGGAACCGATGACCACGCCGACCCCACGATCTTCACACATGGGGAACTCTTTATCGAGAGCTTCCTGATCGAGCAGGGTATAGGGCATGGCGACGATAAAAAAGTCGAGTTCCATGGAATCGAGAAAGCGCGGGATCATACCCGGTAGATTCATGCCCGCGCCGACACCTCGAATGCGACCACTCTTTTTCAAATCCTGCAACGCTCGCCAGCCGCTGGATAACAGTTGATTGAAATGGGATCTGAACTGGTCCTCATTGGCATGAAACCAGGAATCGAGATCGTGGATGAGGAGGAGGTCGATCCGGTTGAGACCTAGCCTCTGCAAGCTGTCTTCATAAGAGCGCATGACGCCCTCATAACTATAGTCGTAAACGATATCGAAAGGAAGGGCGCCAACCCAGATTTCCGGCTTAAAAGAGGCTGGATCGACCGGCGCTCTAAATATACGGCCAACCTTGGTCGAAAGGACGAATTCGTTTCGCTCCTGTTGGCGTAAAAAATAACCATACCTCAATTCACTTTTTCCATGTCCGTAGAACGGGGCCGTATCAAAATAGCGAATGCCCGCCTCCCATGCGGCTGCCAGCGTTGCCTGGGCTTCCCATTCTTCGACTGAGGTGAAGAGATCGCCTAACGGCGCGCCGCCGAATCCCAATTCGGTAACTTCAACACTGGTAGAGCCTATTTTGCGGGTTTTTAAGTCTGATCTCATCAATAATGTTCCCTAAGCCGAGATTTCCCATATGAACATTCATAATCGTTGAAAATTGCTATTTTCCAATATTTCGATCCAATTTTTTGCTTTCATTGTGATTTGGCAATCCTTTCCTACATTATTTGATGATCAAATCGGCAGTATTTAACAATTATTGCTGATTTTCCCTTTGCTCGGTAAAATCAGGGAAAGATATTTCTTTCTGTTGGAGGTTCCCTCAGCATCGGTTCCTTTTTTCTCGAAAAACTTTCTGCCTCATCCCGTATCGGGTGCCAATCGCAGTCGCTCTACTCGCTTGAGCATGGTTCGAAACATTTCTCTTGGGATGGCCACCTCAGCCATCTGGAAGGTGATATACCTGGCAGGGTGGACCACCTTTGCTCCGATTTTGATGAGTTTCTCCCGTAAAGAGATCAACATCCAGTGCTTCACCTTTGGGGGAAGGGTCAACGGGCGCATGAAGTTATCCAGATTGTAGGCTAAGCCGAAGAACTGAAGCCGAACGGCGTTGTCCTCAAAGTCATGGCAGGACAAGCGGGTCCAGTGGATGGCATGTTTGCCCTCTTTGATCCACTGCTCTGCGGCGCCCCGGTGGTTGTAAAATTTCACTACCTTCCTGGGTGGCCAGTTTAGATTCGTCACGATGAAACCGACCCGCGCAAATAACTCTCCGGCGTGCCACTCGACCTTGGCCACCACCCGGCAAGCTCTCTGCCAACTGGCGGCTTGATACGAAAAACTGGCATAAAACACCTTGGGTGCCCACGAGGGTCGCCCCACTGGCCGAGTGAGTAAAGGGGCGATATGTTTTTGTAAAATCGCGTTGCTCTGCAGCCTGATGGCGTAGGAAAAGTTCTCTTGCTCAAGGTAACTGTAGAGGTCCGGATTGGCGAAGGCGGCGTCACCTCGGAAAAATCGTTTCAGGGGACGCTCACGATAGCGGGCAACGATCGGTTGGAGTACCGACAACCAATCATCAGCACTGTGCACGTTGCCTTTACGCAGGTTGGCCCGTTCCAGATCACCATACTGGTTAAAGCAGAACAGGGGATGGTAGCAGGTGCAGCCGAAATGGCCGTTAAAGGCCGAGCCTTCCTGCTTCCCGTAAGTAGAGGCTGTCCCAAAAATATAAAGATTTTGTAGTCAACTGGATGACGTTTATAAAAATAGCCGGAAAGAGCATTTTTTTGCTCGATCCGGCTAAAAAAGGGTTCTATAATTGCGTTAGCGAAAATCAATATAGCCCTTTCTATGAAAAATATAGCCATCCAATGCCTCCTGCGTCCAGCTTTAACTGTGGTCGACCGTTGCCTCGATTACGATAACTTTCGCGCCACCATCGAGCGTATCGACCGGCTGCTGATCGATTCGGAGGTGGAATCGCAGGGCGTTGATCTGGCCTTGGAAAGAGGCCAGCCAATGAGTGTAAAGGCCCGGCAAAAGCGGGCTAATTTTGCCCTCAAGGCGTTGCGTATGGAAACGCTGCGTTATCTGCTCGGTGGGATTTCGTTTCGGCATTTGTCGAGGGCTCTGGGCAGCAGCGATCTGTTGGCTGACTTTTGTCGTGTCCGCCATATCGACGGCATAAGGGGCATCTCCAAGAGCACCCTGGAACGGGCCTCGAAGTTTTTCAGCGAAGAGCAGTTGAGGGCCTTGCACCGGACCTTGACTGAGGTTGTGGGCGATGCCGATCTGGCCCGGCAGGTGGTGGGATTGGACAAGCCGATAGACACCACTATTTGCCTGATCGACGGCACCTGTTTGGAGGTCAACATTCATTGGCCGACGGACTGGGTGCTGCTCAAGGATGTAGCGGGCACGCTGCTCAAAGCGATCCGGCTGATCCGTGAGAAGGCCGGTTTGCGCCATCGCATGCCGATCGAACCGGAGCCCTTGGCTCGGCAGATGAATCGGCTGTGCATACAGATGACCCACAGCCGGCGGCGAAAGGACAGCGCGCGGCAACGCAAGGGTATCTTGAGGCAGATGAAAAAGCTGCTCAAACGGATCGGGGAGCATGCCCGCAGTCACCGGGAATTATTGTAAGCCTGCTGGGAGCAAAGCGATTACAGCGAAAAACAGGTCCAACAGATCCTTACCCGGATGGAGCGCATGAGCGAGCTAATCCCGGTGGTCATCAAGCAAGCGCACGAGCGAATCATTGGCGGCCGCCAGGTGAAAAACGCAGAGAAAGTTTTGAGTGTTTACGAACCCGATGCGCAGGTGATTGTGCGAGGCAAAGCGGGCCAAGAGGTTGAGTTTGGCAACACCCTGTTTTTGGGTGAAAGCGTTGAAGGATACCTGCTGGACTGGAAACTCTACGGCAGCCGGACGCCAAGCGAAAATGAACAAATGCAAGAGAGTTTGCAAAGACAGAACCGCTTCAACCTAGCCGAACCCATAGCGGCCATGTGCGCGGACCGGGGATTCGCCTCCCAGCGGGCCCGCCGGCAGTTAGCCCAGGAGGGCATCTACGATGCGCTCTGTCCACGCGATCCGAAGCAGTTGAAAAAACGGATGGAGGAACCACACTTCAGGCAATTGCAAAAGCGCCGGGCCAGCACCGAAGGGCGGATCGGGGTATTGAAGAATCGCTGGCAGGCCGGGCGATTGCGCAGCAAAGGCTTTGCCAACCGCTCGATCAGCGTAGCCTGGTCGGTCCTCTCGCACAATCTATGGAAAGTGGCCAAGATGCTGGCCCAGCAAGATGAACTAAAAACCAAAGCGGCGGCCTAAATAAAGAGCGGAAAAGCAAGGACAATACTTTTTCACAGGCCTACTGTCGGCCCATACAAAGAAAACCAGGCAAACGGACCCCAAAACCAGAATCCTAACGTCATAGGAGAGCAAAGTCACCCCCTCCCAAAAGAAAATACCACTAAAATGAACACTCTTCAAAATCCCCTCGCAAAAATCACCCTTTTGGGACAGCCTCTAAGTAGGGCTCTCCGAACTATCCATATCGAGAATCAGTTTCTTCATCCCCACTCGCCTATTCACCTGGTCAATCCATTGACCGCTCATGCCCGTCAGCGCGGTCAGATTCTCAGGCTTGGTTAACATCTGTGTTTCAAAGCGGCTCATTTCACTGGTCGAAGCCGCCGGTTGCCAATCGGCACGACCCCCCACAATCTGCCTCATGACCGGATCAAAGCGCAGGCGCTCCGCATCGTTCGTATCTTTATAGCCTGCCAGGCGACTGAAGACAGACTGCCGAAGCAGAGCCGTTATGCCATGCTGGATATTTTTGCCCGTGCGCTCCTCCACCACATTTTTGCTTCCTATTGCAGTCAGCCCGAAAGCCTCATCGAGTTCCCGGTAGAGTAACAATCCTGCATCACTGGTAACCTTCGCACCGTGGAACTCCAACTTGATTCGGCGGTTAAATTGAACCCGAAAACTGCTCTTTTTTGCGTCACCCATTGGATTTTAAGAATTTGCTCGTTATAAGTATATTTAAGTAACTTATTATTAAACACATAGCGCTTATTTCAAGCTAATTTTCTTATGATGAAATGGGAAATATGGGGATATATGGGTTTTGCAATCGGTAAAAAATTCACGCTTCTTTCAGGAAATGCATTTTTCTTTCAACTGGCCGCAAAAAGGGATGCTCAATCTTTGGGCGGTCGATAAACCTTTACATCCAGGCGGTTATTTCATTTGTTTGGATGGTTCAGGAAAAATTGTTTCATTCACAAATCCGTTTTTATCATGGCAAGAGTCGTTTTAGAGAGTTTGGTTAAAGATTATACAGGCGCAAAAAATAAAACTGTTCGCGCCGTCAACGATATCAATCTACAAATCGTGGATCGCGAATTCATGGTTTTGGTGGGGCCTTCTGGTTGTGGAAAATCCACCAGTTTGCGCATGATAGCTGGTCTTGAGGAAGTTACTTCTGGCACCATCTATATCGATGATCGGGTGGTCAACGATGTTCTGCCCAAGGACCGCGATATTGCCATGGTTTTTCAAAACTACGCTTTGTATCCACATATGAGCGTTTACGACAACATGGCTTTTGGGTTAAAGTTGATGAAGCTTGCCAAATCGGAAATTCAGCGGCGAGTGGGTGAAGCGGCCCAGATTCTCAATATCGAAGAATTGATGGATCGAAAGCCCAAAGCTCTTTCCGGCGGCCAGCAGCAGAGGGTTGCCGTGGGGCGCGCCATTGTTCGCAAACCCAAAGTATTTTTGTTTGACGAACCGCTTTCCAATCTGGACGCGAAAATGAGGGGCTCCATGAGGAAGGAATTATCGAGGCTGCACCAGCGGCTTGATTCGACCATGATCTATGTCACCCATGACCAGGTGGAAGCCATGACCATGGGCAATCGCATCACCGTTATGGATGAGGGGAAAATCATGCAGACGGCAGACCCGTTGACTTTATACAATAATCCCGATAATTTGTTTGTGGCCGGTTTTATCGGCAGTCCGCCGATGAATTTCCTGCCTGGAATTCTTGAGCATGAGGACGATCATTTGTATTTTTCTGAAAACAATGCGGCGGGTTCTCCCGTTCGCATAAGACTGACGGATGAATTGGCCCGGGCGGCCACCAGTTACTCAAAAAAAGAGGTCGTTTTTGGAATTCGCCCCGAAGATATTAAAGAAACCGTCAATGGCGCAGCCAACGACAGGCATTCGCCGGTAGAAGCCAAACTGGAGGTTGCCGAAACGATGGGCGCGGAAACGCATTTGCACCTGCACACCGGGGAACATGCTTTTATCGCCAGGATCGATGCCGGCGGGAGTTATAAAATCAACGATACGGTGGCGGTTGAATTCAATGTTGGGCGCGGGCATCTTTTCGATCCGGCATCCGGGGAAGTCATTAAAAAAGCATCCTGACGACTTTTATTTATTTTATGCCGGTGAAAGCATCCGGCAATATGGCGGGGGGGGGCCCGGCCAGGTGTTCCGGCAAAAAATGATCCTTGGGAAATTTCTGGCCGAGAGCGGCGGCGGTTATCCTGAACCGGGTTTTGGATCGCGAACGCTCGTCAAAAAAATCGATGGTCTTGGGAAAGCCCTCATTTCCTATTTTTTTTACGCTGATGATTTTAAAAGATTTCAGGATTTGTCCTTCCTTGTCCACCAGTTGAGCCTTCAGCCATTGCCGGCTTTTCTCTTCCAAAAAAATGCGGACGGCGCCCAGGGCCGGATTATGTATTGCAGTGATTTCTGGCGGATACATGAGAAAGACGAATAACGTTCGGCCCAGTTTTTTGGTTTTCCCTTCGAATGCATAATTGGGCCAGAATATGAACGGCATTTGCAGATCGAATGGAGTAACGATCAAGCCTGGCAAGAGCGGTTCAAATAATTCTTCACCCAACAACTGCCTGGCTAATGCGGGCGGATTATTTGGCAGGCGCCAGATTTTCGGTTGGGGGCCGTTATGCACCAGCAGTGTCAGGGAATTCATTTTTTCATTTCCATTTCCTGGAATGATGATCCTGGTTTGCGCCCCTGAGGCATTCCAGGTTCCCCAAAGTTGTCCTTTGTAGGTTGTAGTGGGACCTCTGCGGGGCATGTGCCGCAACTCGAATTTGAAGCTGTAATCGCCGCCCAGTCTCTGCCCGCGAAAATCCTGCAGGACTTTCGCCGCCGCAAGATGATCCAATTGCCCCTCCTGGGTAATATGCGGCCGGGGCCGCAGTTGCAATGTTTCTTCTGCCCTCAGCAGCCCGCAGGTTTGCATTGGCAGGAGCAGGAGTATGAAAACCGGCAGGAGCCTACGGCCCATGCACGTGGGAATTGACCCGCCTACCTGAGGGGAATCTGAATCAGTTTTGGTTGGGATCATCCGTTTCGGATTCCCCTGATTCGGCGTTTTTTTGATCTGAAACTTCCCCCGATGTGTCTTCCAGGGTAGGGCTTTGCGACATGGCAGGAATACTAATATCTTCGCCTTAGTTTTCAACCGGCAGGGAATCGGCCGGCATTGTCTCGGTGATGCTGGCCGGCAATCTACCTTCTTCGACCTGTGGCCCGTCCGCTTCCGAAATGTATCCCAGATACAATCCGAAACTGATGAGGAAAAAGGCCACCGCGGCAAAGTAGGTCCATTTTTTCAGCATTCCGCCGGCATCAGCGCCGAAGGTGGATTCAGCCAGGCCTCCGCCAAAGGCGGTGCCCAAGCCTGCGTTGGTGCTGGCTCTTTGCAAAAGGACCATAAAAATCAGGAAGACGCTGACCAATATTAAGATGAGAGTAAAAAATGCTGAAATGATGCTGCCCATTTTGTTTTTCGTGTTTAGGGAATAAAGGTTTTAGGTGTCAGGTGTCGGGGGGAAAGATGCTGGATGCTGGATGGTCGGTGTTGGACTTACGAAAGTGAGGCGAAGATGTAAATATGATGGCAAGAATCAAGAAATTAATGACTGGAATTTTGATGTGGGCATTGTTGAAATAGAATTTCAGGCGTTGATGCCCAGTTTTTCCAGAATCCGCTGCAAGTCGTCGTTGCCGTAATACTCGATGACGATGCGGCCTTTTTTAGGCGTATGGCGGACTTTGACCTTGGTCTTGAAGTGAAGTTCCAGTTGATTTTCCACCGTTTTGATGGCTGTGGATTCCGATGCCGGCCTTTGTTTCGGGCCGGAAAGCTTTTTACCTTCGCGATAACGGCGGGTGACGCGCTCGAGTTCGCGCACGCTGAGTCCGGCCTCGATTATGCGGCGCGCGATGAGCAATCTTTGGGCGTCGTCTTCGATACCGAGCAGCACTTTGGCGTGGCCGACGGATAAGAGGTTCTTGCTCAGGTAGCCCAGGATTTCTCTTTCCAGTTGTAAAAGACGGAGGGAATTGGCGATGGTCGCCCGGCCCTTGCCGACGCGTTCGGAGACGCCTTCCTGGGTCAGGTCGAAGTCTCTTAGGAGGCTGGCATAGCCGCGCGCCTCCTCAATCGGGTTGAGCCCCTCGCGCTGCAAGTTCTCAATCAGGGACATGGCTGCGCTGGAGGCGTCGCTGGCCACCACTATGCGGGCGTGGATTTTTTTCAGCTTGAGTTCCTGGCAGGCCCGGAAACGGCGTTCCCCGGCAATAATCTGAAATTTGCCGCCGACTTGCCGCACCACAATCGGTTGCAGGAGGCCTTCTGATCGAATGCTTTCAGCCAGTTCGTTTACTTGACCGGGATCGATTTCACTCCTGGGTTGATACGGATTGGGGGTGATATTATCGATGGGAATTTCCCTGAATTCCCCAGAGGGTGAGAAATCTTCGCCGCCCGCAGGTGGGATTTTTTTATATGTTGGTGAAATACCGGCGGCAGATTCGGCGCTTTTAGCGGTTTTTGAAACGGGTGATGAAACGCCCGCAGATATCAGGCTGCCCAATCCCCTGCCCAAACGTTTTTTTGTCTTTGCCATGAAAATTCTGGATGCTGGATGCTGGATGGGGGAGAGGGGTGTCAGGTTTCAGGGGGGGAGATGTGGTTTTATGGAATATCAGGTGTTAATTGCGCGATTGGGGAACGAAGATGGTCTGGCCCGCTTTCAGTTCTTTGGGATTGGCGATTTTGTTGGCATTTTGGATGTCCGCCACGGTGGAATGAAATTTTTTTGCGATGGCCGATAAGGTGTCTCCGCTTTCCACCGTATAGGCAACCCCTTCTTTGGGATAATCGCCGGAAAAAGATTGGGGTATGTTGATTTGCGGTTTTGCAGCCACCGAATCGGCCAGGGCTTTCATGGCGTTCTGTGTTTGATGGGCCAGCCGCTCCATCTGGTTGCTCACTTCGCGGATAATATGGGATTTTTCAGCGTCCAGGCGGGCGTTCAATTCCTGGCTGAGGTCGGCCAAACGGTTATTCATTTCGACGGCGGTGGCAAATTGGGAGAGGCTATTTTTCTGATCCTCAAGACTTGTGCGGAGCAGAGTCCGCAATTCCCGGTTTTCTCTCGAAAGCCTTTCCAGTTCCAGATTCAACATTGCCACCTGTTGGCGCAGGTGGGCCACGTCCTCCTTTATGCCGGCCAGCTCAATCCTGTCGATATCGATCTTTTTTGGTGAACTTTTCAGCAATGCTGGATAAGCCGGATGCGTTAAAAAAAACATCCCGGCCAGTGACAGGATGATCGTTAAAGTTAT
Source organism: Opitutales bacterium (assembly GCA_965226205.1). GTDB lineage: Bacteria > Verrucomicrobiota > Verrucomicrobiia > Opitutales > UBA2987 > JAJFLU01. The sequence continues at coordinate 220,925 of CBDDCJ010000028.1, forward strand.
TCTTTTCGCATTGAACATTAGCCTGCCTTTGAGAGGCTTATAAAGCTAAACTTTGTCCGTTCATGAATGTCAATTTATTCGTCTGATTGGGGCCTACTTTTTGTGTTTTGGAAAAGGTTTTGAGGAACTCAGGGGCAGCATTTCCGCACTGGCGAGCTGAGTTTCCGCAGAGATGTGAAAACCTCTGAGGAAATCTTCCGCCGGAAGCATTCTTCCCCCCGGCCGCTGCAATGCCAAAAATCGCATAACGCCTTTTGCGGTGGCGACTGCCAGGGTATTGCCTTCCGTCTCCATGATTTCGCCCGGTTGGCCCCCCGCAACTCCTTCCACCATCTCAGCCCGGCCCACTTTAATTCGCGTCTTTTCGTACTCAAAAAAGCAGCCGGGCCAGGGTTGCAAGGCCCTTATGCGGTCAAGCAATTCTTCCGCCGATTTCCGAAAATCGAGGCGTCCGTCGTTTTTTCCCAAAAGTCTTGTGTAGGATGCCCGTTCTGAATCCTGGTCCCGCCATACGGCCTCGCCTTCGAGAATGGCGGGCAGGCAGCGGCGGATGAGGGGAACGCAGGCCAGGCCCAATTTTTCGCGCAGATGGGCGGAGGTGTTCTGGGGATCGATGGGAACTTTTTCGCAATCCAGGATGGGGCCGGCATCTACTTTGCGCTCAATGCCCATCAATGTGACGCCCGTTTCTTTTTCGCCATTGGCAATGGCGGCCTCGATGGGGGCCGGACCCCGGTATGCGGGCAGAATCGAGGTATGCAGGTTGAGAGCGCCCAATGGCGGCAAATCGAGAATTTCCTGTTTCAATATGTGCCCGTAAGACATCACCAGGAGGAGATCGCAGCCGGTATTTTTCAGCCATTGGAGGTCGGAAGGGCCCATTTTGTTGGGCTGCCGGATGGAAATTCCCTGTTTTTGGGCCCAAAGTTTTATGGGGTTTGGTTTTAGCTTTAAACCGCGACCCGAAGGTTTGTCCGCCCCCGTGAAAATGCCCGTCAGGCGCACTGAATCACCACGGTGGGCAACCAAGTCCTGCAAAAAGGGAAGGGCGATGGACTCAGAGCCCATAAAGACTGTTTTGGGCGGTGCCATGCGTAAAGAAAACTACCCCTTCCGTTTAAAATCTTTTTTTTCTATCTGGGGCTGGTAAAAATCTTTGGATCGTTTGGGTTTTTCCGCCAACTGGAAACGCACGGGGCAGCCTTTGAGGTCGAATTCGGCGTGGAACCCCTTTTCAAGGTAGCGGCGGTAGCGGTCGTCAAGCCTGGTCGCCTGATTGCAGAAAAGCCTGATTTGAAAAGGGCGCGAACTGGTTTGCAGGGCGTAATAGATCTTGAAACGTTTGCCTTTGATGAGGGGCGGGTTCTGCCTTTCGAGCATCCCGGCCAGCAGGCGGTTGATTTTCGGGGTGGATAGTTGGGTCGATTGAATGCCGTCCAACTCCTTCCCGCAAAGGAGGATTTTGCCGATGGAAAAGCCTTTCAGGGCGGAGACGAAAACAATCGGGCTGTCCGGTAAAAAAAATAATTCTTTGTAAATGGCCTCCGCGTATTGTTGGCGGAAATCCTTTTCGTCTTTGTAGCCTTTGATCGTTTCCCGTCGAAACGAATCGAGAGCGAGGTCCCATTTGTTGACCACGATGGCGAGGGTTTTACCCGATTTGACGATGTGCCCGGCGAGCGACTTGTCTTGCTTGGTCACCCCGCTCAAGGCGTCGAGCACGAGAAAAACCACGTCGGCCTTTTTGATAGCGCCCTCGGAGCGCAGGGAGGAGAAAAATTCCACCGATGAACTCATTTTTCCGCGTTTGCGCATCCCCGCCGTATCCACCAAACGAAAGGGCCAGAGTTCGCCGTCTTTGGTTTTGTAATCCAGGTCCAGGGCCACCGAATCGCGAGTGGTGCCCGGCACTTCCGTCACCACGAGCCGGTCGGATTTAAGGAGCCGGTTGCAAATGGACGATTTTCCCACATTGGGACGGCCTGTGAAGCAAATTTTAATGCGATTTTCGTCCGGTGATTCGGGTTTCGGCGGTTTCGGCCCGAGCATTTTATCGATGGCTTGGCGCAAGTCGTAAACGCCCCGGCCATGTTCCGCCGATACCAGGTGCGGCTGGTCAAAGCCGAGTTTGTCAAAATCGGCGCCCAGATTTTCATGGCGGCCGGTGTCGATTTTATTGATGACCAGAATGGGTTCTTTGCCGTAACGGCGCAATTTTTCCGCCACCATTTCATCCATCGGCGTGCAGCCTTCGCGGCCATCAACCATGAAAAGAATAATACCGGCCGCCTGGATGGCAAAGATCACCTGTTCCTCCACCGCCTCGGTGATAAGCTCTTTGCCTTCGCCCGCGTCGAGCCCGATGCCCCCCGTGTCCATGAGGGTGAAATCGCTTTCCACCTCGATGGTGTTGACATCGCGGGTGACACCCGGCTGGTCGTGCACGATGGCGATGCGCCGCCCCGCGATGCGATTGAAGAGGCGGCTTTTGCCCACGTTGGGGCGGCCCACGAGGGCCACACTGCGATCATTGTTCATTGCTTGATTTTAAATTGTCCAAAAATTTCCCGATTCGATTGAGGGCCTCAATGAGGCGCTCATAAGCGGTGGCGAAACTGACCCTGACGAAACCTTGGCCGCTTGGTCCGAAGGCTTCGCCCGGCACCACGGCCACTTTTTGCTCCTCCAGCAGCCGGCGGCAGAATTGCTCATCGGTCAGGCCGGAGGGGCGGATATCGGGAAAAGCATAAAAAGTGCCTTTGGGCAAATGGCAAGGCAAACCCAGCTCATTAAACCGGCGCACAACGAAATCGCGCCGGCGAAGGTATTGGGCGCGCATTCCGGCGACCGCTTCTTGCCCGTGCCGGAGGGCTTCCAGGGCTGCCTCCTGGCTGACGATGGGGGCGCAGAGCATCCCGTATTGATGGACTTTTGTGACCGCCTCGATGAGGGGCGCCGGCCCGCAGGCGAATCCGATGCGAAATCCGGTCATGGCGAAAGCTTTGGAGACCCCGTGCAAAAAGAGGGTGCGCTCTTTCATCCCTGGCAGGGCGGCGATGGTCCGGTGTTTTTCACCATAGGTCAGTTCGGCGTAGATTTCGTCGGTGACGACCAATAAATCCTTTTCCTCCGCGAACCGGGCGATGCCTTGCATGGATTCCGGGTCGAGCACGCCGCCCGTTGGGTTGGTGGGGAAATTGAGGATGAGGGCCTTGCACCCCGGCTGCCAGGCCTCGGCCAATTTTTTGGGTTTGAGGGAAAATTGATTCTGGGCCGAGGTGGGAATGGGGACGCCCTCGCCGTGGGCGAGCCGCACACAGGGGTGGTAGGCCACATAGCAGGGCTCATGGTAAAGCACTTTGTCCCCCGGATCGATGATTGCCCGCAGGGCCGCGTCGAGCCCCTCGGACACTCCCGTGGTGACGACGATTTCAGATTCGGGATGATAGCTGAGGCCGAAATGTTCCTCCACATAAGTGGAAATGGCGCGCCTCAACTGGATAAGGCCGAGGTTGTCGGTATAGCTCGTTTTGCCACGTTCGAGGGCGAAGATGGCCGCCTCGCGGATTCGCCAGGGGGTAAGAAAATCGGGCTCCCCAATTCCCAGGGAGATGGCTTCGGGCATTTTCGAGACGATGGAGAAAAATTCCCGAATGCCCGAGCGGGGCAGGCTTTGGATATGCCTGGCCACAAAGCGGGAGGTGTTTTCGTTCATGGATATTTCGATTCAGGGAAAGATGGGATTAAAACTAGCATGAAATCTTCGTCTTCCTCTTTCTCTTCGTCTTCCTCTATTTTTGTGTAAGTTGTTGTTATTAAGGGAATAGGGGACGAAGAGGAAGATCAAGATGAAGAGGAAGACGAAGGTTTTAAAAAATGGGACTTAAATTCGTCCCATCATATTTAGAGGCTGTCCCAAAAGGGTGATTTTTGCGAGGGGATTTTGAAGAGTGTTCATTTTAGTGGTATTTTCTTTTGGGAGGGGGTGACTTTGCTCTCCTATGACGTTAGGATTCTGGTTTTGGGGTCCGTTTGCCTGGTTTTCTTTGTATGGGTCGACAGTAGGCCTGTGAAAAAGTATTGTCCTTGCTTTTCCGCTCTTTATTTAGGCCGCCGCTTTGGTTTTTAGTTCATCTTGCTGGGCCAGCATCTTGGCCACTTTCCATAGATTGTGCGAGAGGACCGACCAGGCTACGCTGATCGAGCGGTTGGCAAAGCCTTTGCTGCGCAATCGCCCGGCCTGCCAGCGATTCTTCAATACCCCGATCCGCCCTTCGGTGCTGGCCCGGCGCTTTTGCAATTGCCTGAAGTGTGGTTCCTCCATCCGTTTTTTCAACTGCTTCGGATCGCGTGGACAGAGCGCATCGTAGATGCCCTCCTGGGCTAACTGCCGGCGGGCCCGCTGGGAGGCGAATCCCCGGTCCGCGCACATGGCCGCTATGGGTTCGGCTAGGTTGAAGCGGTTCTGTCTTTGCAAACTCTCTTGCATTTGTTCATTTTCGCTTGGCGTCCGGCTGCCGTAGAGTTTCCAGTCCAGCAGGTATCCTTCAACGCTTTCACCCAAAAACAGGGTGTTGCCAAACTCAACCTCTTGGCCCGCTTTGCCTCGCACAATCACCTGCGCATCGGGTTCGTAAACACTCAAAACTTTCTCTGCGTTTTTCACCTGGCGGCCGCCAATGATTCGCTCGTGCGCTTGCTTGATGACCACCGGGATTAGCTCGCTCATGCGCTCCATCCGGGTAAGGATCTGTTGGACCTGTTTTTCGCTGTAATCGCTTTGCTCCCAGCAGGCTTGCAATAATTCCCGGTGACTGCGGGCATGCTCCCCGATCCGTTTGAGCAGCTTTTTCATCTGCCTCAAGATACCCTTGCGTTGCCGCGCGCTGTCCTTTCGCCGCCAGCTGTGGGTCATCTGTATGCACAGCCGATTCATCTGCCGAGCCAAGGGCTCCGGTTCGATCGGCATGCGATGGCGCAAACCGGCCTTCTCACGGATCAGCCGGATCGCTTTGAGCAGCGTGCCCGCTACATCCTTGAGCAGCACCCAGTCCGTCGGCCAATGAATGTTGACCTCCAAACAGGTGCCGTCGAGCAGGCAAATGGTGGTGTCTATCGGCTTGTCCAATCCCACCACCTGCCGGGCCAGATCGGCATCGCCCACAACCTCAGTCAAGGTCCGGTGCAAGGCCCTCAACTGCTCTTCGCTGAAAAACTTCGAGGCCCGTTCCAGGGTGCTCTTGGAGATGCCCCTTATGCCGTCGATATGGCGGACACGACAAAAGTCAGCCAACAGATCGCTGCTGCCCAGAGCCCTCGACAAATGCCGAAACGAAATCCCACCGAGCAGATAACGCAGCGTTTCCATACGCAACGCCTTGAGGGCAAAATTAGCCCGCTTTTGCCGGGCCTTTACACTCATTGGCTGGCCTCTTTCCAAGGCCAGATCAACGCCCTGCGATTCCACCTCCGAATCGATCAGCAGCCGGTCGATACGCTCGATGGTGGCGCGAAAGTTATCGTAATCGAGGCAACGGTCGACCACAGTTAAAGCTGGACGCAGGAGGCATTGGATGGCTATATTTTTCATAGAAAGGGCTATATTGATTTTCGCTAACGCAATTATAGAACCCTTTTTTAGCCGGATCGAGCAAAAAAATGCTCTTTCCGGCTATTTTTATAAACGTCATCCAGTTGACTACAAAATCTTTATATTTTTGGGACAGCCTCTATTTAGGGGCTGATGGGTGGTTTATCGGGGTCGTTGAGTTCCACCCCCAGATAATACCCTTGTTCCTTGTAAGCGCGCAGCAGAAAATGCGTGACGGTCGAGAGGACGCCCCCGATGGTGGCCAGTTTTTCCGAGACGAAAGCGGCCACATCGTGCAGGTTGGCTCCTTTGACGACGCAGTGCAAATCGTAACCTCCGGACATGAGGTAGCAGGTTTCCACCTCGTCGAAACGGCTGATGCGGTCGCCCATGCGGTCGAACCCCCCCCCGCGTTCGGGTGAAATTTTAACTTCGATGATGGCCCGCACCTGGTTTTCGGCAGCCACATTGGGATGGAGCACGGGCCGCCAGCCAAGGAGAATTTTTTCGGCTTTGAGCTTTTTCAGTTCTGCCTCCACGGCGGCGCGGTCCAGACCCAGGATTTCGGACATCTGGGCGGTGGAAAGGTTTTCGCCTTCGAGGAGGAGTTTGAGCAAATCATTCATGAGTTCATAGGGAGATAGGTTCTAGTGTCCTTATTAATTTATAACTTAAAAACCATACAGTTATTGACAACCTTTAACAGCGATTTTCATTTCGCAAACCATTCCTGGTGCCGCTTGTCAGGTTTTCCCATCGAAATGCATGAGTAGGTATTTGCCGTCCGGCCCGTTTCCAACCGAGATTTTTTTCCATTCTTTCGAGAGGTAAAAATCTCGGTAGTGTATAAAAAAAGAATGTTATTTTGTATTTTTAGCTGTACAAATAGCGTTAGGCAGTTTATTCTTAGTGCATGGTTACTAAAATTATTAATTGTCGGCACTGTGGAAGTGAAAATATCATTAAATTTGGCAAGACGCCCAACCATAAACAGCGCTACCGCTGCCATGATTGTGGTAAACAAAGCCGAGAAAACCCCACAGTGAAATACACCGAAGAGCAAAAAGAAATGATCCTTCGAGTCTATCAGGAACGCAGCAGTCTACGCGGTTTACAGCGCGCCTTCGGGGTGAGTCCCAACACCGTTTTGAGTTGGTTAAAAAAAACGACAATCGCTGCGATCGCTCAAAAGCACGATTCTTGCGGCCCGCCGCCATGATGTCATTGAACTGGACGAACTGTGGTCTTTTGTGGGGCGCAAGAGCGATGCCCAATGGGTTTGGATCGCTCTTTGCCGACGCACCCGTCAAATCCTCTCCTATGCCATTGGGCCTCGGGATTGGTATCGTTGCCGGGAACTTTACGAGCGCCTGCCACGGGCCTACAAAAGATGTGCCACCTACAGCGACTTTTGGTCCACTTATGATGAAGTCTTTCCTCATAACCGATCCGTGGGAAAAGAAACCGGTGAAACGGCCCATGTGGAACGATGGAACAATACCCTGCGCCAACGACTGGGTCGTTTCACACGCAAAACTCTCTCCTTTTCCAAGCTTAAGAGTATGCATGAAACCTGTCTGAGACTTTTCATTCATCAATATAATCAAGAATTAGCCACCATTCCTACTTAATACACTACCAAAATCTCTAGCTTTACTATTCTGATCATCGCATTTCAAAGCTGCCGGCCGCCCAATATTATGGAGGCATTTTTTGAGTAATGCTGAACCGATGCCCTGTCCTGTTGCTTTTGGATCGACGAATAAGTGATGGATGAAGTTCTCCGGCTCCCAAACCGAAATAAACCCGACAGGATTTGTCGCATTGGCAGCCACCCAGATTTTTTCACCTTTAGTGTCACGGTCGAAATCGTCCTCTCTATATAAAGAGCTATCCCTCCATACGAACGCATGAATGCGGGCTTTGAGGTAGATTTCCCGCAAAGCTTTTCGATCGCTTTCGCCGAACAGCCGGGTATCCATTTTATTCCCGAAATCTAGTTTCAGGCGTTATTCAAAATGGCGGCGATGCGTTCGGAAATGCCTTTCCATTGGCTGGCGCCGACGGTCACGGGGGCACGTTTGCCGAGGCCGCGGGCCCAGATGGATTTGAGTCCGATTTGGTTGGCGTAATCGAGGTCCACGCCGCCGGGTGGGGCGGAGAGGTCCATGACGAGGGCATGCGGCGGGAGTTTGCCGAGAACTGTTGGCGTTACGATTCGCGCCGGCACGGTGGAAAAGAGGATGTCCATTTTAGGGGCCAGCGATTCCAGCTCATCGGTGTGGGCCGTTTCGGCTCCGGCATTGAGGGCGTCCGCCCTGGCCTCCGCTTTTCTGGCCGCGAGGGTGACGTTTGTCCCCAGCAGGACGAGGGTCCGCGTGAGCATGGCCCCGATATTGCCGTAGCCGACGACGCAAATTTTTGACCGGTGCAGGGTCCTGTCCGTGTTTTCGATGGCCAATTGGAGGGCGCCTTCGACAATGGCCGGCATCCGCAGCAGCATCAGTTCTTTGTCCGATTCGTATTCATGCAGCCCGAGGCCGAGGGATTGGGCGGCTTGTTTGAGCGCTTCGTCGGGGGTTCCCAAAATGATATGGGCGCCGGTGTCCATGACGTTTAAAAGATCGCTATGCGGGAGGATCGATTCTGTGGCGAAAAGAGAACCGTCCAGACCCATGCCGGGGATGGGGAAAAGGGCGGTGGATGATTTTTCCACTCCCTCGATTCCGCCGTCCGGCCAGGGAAATCCGAAAGCGCGCACCATTGCCCCGGCGGCCGCGGCCAGGCGGGCAATTTCACGCTCTCTCTCATCTCCGCCCACTACGGCAATCCTTAAATGGCTCCAATCGACGGAATTCTGAACTTCGCTGTCTTTCATTGTTTAACCTCTGATTTTTTTCAACAATGCGTCTTTGTCGAGCCCCGCGATGCCCATAACCTGGGCATTTCTTCCGGCTGAATGAAAATCCTTACCGGTCAGCAATTGACCCAGCTTCAAGAGCGACTTGGCGGCGGGAGTTTTCACTCCGGCGATTTGCGCCAGGGCCAGGAATGGGACCAGGCCGTGCCCGAAATCTTCCCGGTAATAGCGGTGATCGAGCGAATCGGGCGCTTTGATTTTGCGGTTGGCCTCGCCTCCGCTGATGGCCCGGACCAAATCCCCGTCTGCCGAATGGGATTTCTCGACCGTGCCGAGGGCCGTCATTTCCTCGATTAAGGGGGGTAATTTATGCCCGAAGGCATCGGCCGTGGCCAGCCTCTCGTCATCGAGGGTTTTCATGACGCGGGCCACGCCGGGGGTCATTCCTTCGACATAAAAAGTGAAATCGCCGCCGGTGGCCTCGATCCAGGCCGACCCCAGCACGGCGCAGGGCGGATGCAGGACCAGGTTTACATTGGCCAGGCCGGTGGCCAGGACGTCCTTTACAATGTTGGCCGCCGGATAAAGTTCGACGCCCCAGCGAAGCGCTTCATCGCCCCCCGGCAGGGCGGCCAGCCGGATGCTTTTGGCCGAGCCGGTGATGGTCACGCGGTTTTCCCTGTATTTTCTGGCCACATAGGTGAGGGTGGAAAATTCTGCAATGGGCGGTGGCTTTATTCCGCGCTCTCTAAAAACATTCTCGAACTCCAGCGCGCCGCCGGTATGTCCGGGGTTGAGAATAACCGGCGTGGTGGTGAATCCGGTATCGGCAATGGCGCGGGCCGCCGTCGAATGAGCAAATGTCGGCAGGCAAACCAGGAATACTTCGGCTCCTGGCAGAACGGCTTGCAAGTCTGTGGAAATGAGTTCGGGTTTGGCCAGGCCTTCTCCGAGGATGCCCTCGTAGTCGATACCGCCGGTTTCTAACAAGGCATCGAGGGGGCGCTGCGAGCGATTCCAGAGGCGCACCTGATGGCCTCGGGAAACCATCTCGGCGACCGCCGAAAGGCCGCCCGCCCCGGCGCCCAGTATGGCTACGGCGCTCATTTTTCGGCGTATTTTTCGAGCTTGGCAAGGTCCACATCGACGCCCAGCCCAGGGCCATCGGGGGCCATGACTTTGCCGTCCTGGAAACGGAATGGCTCCGTTACGATATCGTCCAGGTAGTAAATACCGGCGATTTCCGGGCCTTGGGCGCCCTCCGGTTTGGTGACCGGGCAGACGCTGGGCAGGATGGCATTTTTGAGGGCTGTTCCCAGGTGGAGGTTGGCCGCGTTGCCGATGCCCAATTCGATGGAGCCACCGATATCGCAGTAAATCCCCAGGGTATCGGCAAAATCGGCCTGCTGTTTGGCCCGGTAAAGGCCGCCCGGTTTGGTCACGTAGCAGGAAAAACAGGCGGCGGCATCGTTTTCATGCAATTCCAGAATATCCCCGACCGTCCAGGCCGATTCGTCGGCCATGACCGGGGTGTCGATGCGCGCGGCCACCTTGGCCAGGCCCTCAATGCCCGCCACCGGCTGTTCGCATAGAAAGATGCCGTATTGTTCCTGTCGGCGGGTCACCTCGACGGCTTCCTGGATGGTGGCGTAGCCCTCGTTGCCATCGACCCGGATGCGTACCTCGTCACCTAGTTTTTCCCTTAATTTCTGGACGAGTTCCACATCTCTGGCGGGATCGAGGCCGGTTTTGCATTTTAGGGTGCGGGCCCCTTCGGCCACGGCTTGTTGCGCTTCGGCCACGCAGCGGTCGTTGTCCATGATACCGAGGGAGTGGGCGATTTCAATGCCCTCGCGGTGGCCGCCCCCCAGGAGGGTGGAAACGGGCACTCCGAATGCCTTTCCGGCGATATCGTAGCAGGCCATGTCGATGGCCGCCTTGGCGTAGGGGTGGCCTTTGGCCGCGCGGTCCATTTGGGCATGCAAAACACCCATTTGCCTGGGGTCCATGCCTTTGATGGCGGGCAGTAGGTGATCGAGAATGAGGTGTTTGACCGTTTCGGGGGATTCGCCGTAATAACGCATGGCGGCCCCGCCCCAGGTCATCCCGGCGGGGGCTTCACCCCAGCCGCTGATGCCCTCGGCGGTATCGACCCGCACGATGGCATGCCGCCCGATGGGAGCGACCATTTTACTGGCCCAGGTGTGGTGGCGGCGGTTGGGGATGGCCACTATGAATACGGTGCAATCGACAATTTTCATAGGACTTCCCTTATCTAAAATCATTTTTACCTCAATTAAAATCTGATTGCCACTTTTGGAAACGTAAAAACATAATCATCCACCATGCCCTTGCCAGGAATCCGGCAAAGGTCGATTTCAGCGAAAAAGGAGTGAATTAAATAAAATGCCAGTAGTAACCGTTCAAATGTGGCCCGGCCGGACGACCGAGCAAAAACGGGCCCTCGTAAAGGCCATTACCAACGCCATGGTGGAACACGTAGGAGCCAGACCGGATGGCCTGCATGTCATTTTACAGGAAGTGCCCCTGGAAAACTGGGGACGGGCGGGCGTGCTGGGCGTCGATCGAGTGGATTTGAAAAAGGATGAGAAGGTGGACGAGGGAGAAGGGCAGGGCGGCGATGAGTCTTGATTTACTCGATCCGGATAAAACGGCGCTCATCGTGATCGACATGCAGAATGCCTTTGCCCACGAAAAGGGGACCCTGGGCATTTCCGGAATTAATATCGAGCCGGCGCAAAAAGCCGCTGCTCCAATTGCCAATCTGGTTGAAGCCTGTAAAAAAGCGGGTATGCCGGTTCTGTGGACTTTGCAGGAGCATTTCGCCGCCGAAAAGGACCACCGGCGCGGAAAAAAAAGGCTCCCCTCGCACACCTCGAAGCGCAAAACGGTTTCCGCTTTGGCGGGAAGCTGGGACGCCCAATTGCTGGACGAATTGGCCCCGTTGGCGGACGACCCTTCGCTCATCATTCGCAAACACCGCTTCGGTGGATTTTATGAAACGCGCCTGCAAATCGTTCTCGAAATGCTGGGGGTGGAGGCGCTTTTAGTCACCGGGGCGACCGCCAACGCCTGTGTCGAGACGACGCTGCGGGAGGCCTATTTGCGCGATTACGATGTGGTTGCGGTGACCGATTGCATCGCCGGAGTTTCAGCCGAGTGGGAAAAACCGGCCCAGGAGGTATGGGCGCATTATCTGGGTATTTTGACGGATTCCGCAGCCGTATTGGAATGGATTGAAAACGCGGGCGGGGCGCGCAATTTGGGTCTGGCCCATCTATTATTGAAAGTAAGCGACCTGGAAAGATCGGAGCGGTTTTATGTCGAAATGCTCGGTTTCAAGGTGCGTCCCGATGCCTCGCCATTGCCCGACGGGCGGCCGCTGGTGGTGATGGAGCAGGGCCTGGGCCTGACCATTGGCGGCGAAGGCCAAGGCCAAGTGGATCATATCGCATTTGAAGTGCGCGGGGTGGCTGAGTTTTCCCGGCGGGTTAAAGAGGCCGGGGTGCCCATCTTCCGCGATCTCGGCCCCGGCGCCTACGGCTTGACGATCTATGTAAAAGATCCCGATGGCAATATCATCGAAATTTTTGAGAAAAATCCCCGTTAAAGTATCTGTTTAGCGTGGGCGGCACGCTTTTTAAAACGCCCTGAATGGGCGATATTCGCCAGCCAGGGGGTGAAACCCCTGGACACCAGGAGGCATTTCATAATATCAAAACCCTGAAGGGGTTACACTCTTCCTGGACATTGACGGAATTGACCTATCCAGGAGGGAATTCAACCCGTACAGGGTTGTTTATGATTGGCAACCAGTATCCCAGGGTCCCAGGGCCTTGCCCTGGGCTTGAGGATGCAACCCCCTTGGGGTTAAAATTGACGCTAAACAGATACACGTTAAAACGGGATTTTAGGGAGTTAGTGTGGGGGAGGAAACGGAAAAACCGTCTGGATGCCAGCGATGGTTTCCTCGGTTGTGTGGTCGCCGGGAACGCATTCAAAACCGACCGGTCCGTTCCAGCCGAGGGCCTGCATTTCCCGCCAGATGGCGTGGATGTCGATTTCGCCCGAACCGGGCATACCGCGACCCGGCACATTGGCGATGTGAATGACGCCCGCAAGGTCGATGGTTTTCCGCAGGTTTATAATGATGTTTCCCTCGTTGATCTGCTGGTGGTAGAGGTCGAAAACGAATTTCAGGCGCGGATAATCGATGCGTTTGACCAGCTCGTAGGTTTCGACCGCGCTGCGCAGGAGGTAGCCCTGGACGTCATCCTGGGAAAGAGGCTCGATCAGCAGATCGACATCGACTCCGGAGTTGGCTGCCAGTTCGGTGACTTTTTTGACGCCATGGTCGAGGTTTGCCCAGCGCTCTTCATCGGTTAGGGGGCGGGAATGGGGCACCACGATTCCGCCGTGGCCGACTTCGTCGGTTTGCAAAAAGAGGGCTTTGATGCCTGTACGATGGGCCATATCGAGGGATTCCTTGAACTGTTCGAGGACCATTTCGTGGTCCGGGGCGTCGCAGAGTGAGCCTTTTCGCGAACCGAAAACCGAATTGACGAAAATACCGTTGTCCTGGGCCACTTTGGCCAGATGATCGATATCCTTGTCGATCCAGTCCCAGAAATCGACACCGTCGAAACCGGCCTTGGCGGCTGCGGCGATGCGTTCCTCGACGGGCAGTTCGTTCCACAGGAACTGGTATTTGGGGACCCCGGCGAAATATTGCATTTTAAAAAATCCGATCCGTTTAAAATTATTTGTTTTGTGAGTAATAATTGCCGCATTGCATGATGCGGAGGGCGGAAATATGCCAGCATTATTTTTGTCTAGTCAATGACTTTAATCCCGTGCAAATTCTTTTGGTATGAAAGCCGATCTAGTAATTCGTAATGCCAGGGTGGTGGACCACAAAGGCGAGTTTTTTGGCGGTATCGCCGTGTCGGGAGAAAAAATTCTTCTGACCGGCACGAATGATGCCCTTCTCGAGGGGCGAAGGGAGATCGATGCCGGGGGGCGCTGCCTGATGCCGGGTGTGATCGACCCGCATTGCCATCTGGGGGTCAATTACCCTTATGACGAGGATATGCGCTCGGAAAGCGCCCAGGCGGCCCGGGGGGGGCTGACCACTTTTTTCCTCTATATCCGCAACCTGGAGGCTTCCTATATTCCTTTTTATTATGACCGGCGGGCGGTGGGGGAGGCAAACTCTTGCCTCGATTTTGGTTTTCATTTCGGTATTCAGCGGGAGGAGCATATCCATGAAATCCCTCGTATCGCGGAGGAAACCGGGGTGCAGTCTTTCAAGCTTTATTTTGGCTACGAGGCGGATAACCCCATCGGGATCGTGCCCGCGACCGATGGCTGGGTTTACGCGGCCATGCAGCGGGCGGCCAAGCTGCCTCGTGGCAAGGTATCCGTGCATTGCGAAAACACGGCCATCGCCACGTGGTTGAAAAAGGAGCTGATGGCCACGGGACGGCAGGACCTGGGGGCTTTTACCGAATCGCGCCCGGCCTTTTGCGAGGAGGAAACCATTGGGCGCATGATTTTTCTGGCGGAGCTGACCGGCTGCCCGCTTTATATTGTCCACACGACGATTGGCAAGGGCCCCATTATGGGGGAGGAGGCGAGGGCCCGGGGCGTCGATGTGATAATCGAGACCTGCCCGCACTACCTGACCCGGACGGCTTATGACGAGGACCTCGACATGCGGGCCAAGATTTCCCCGCCCCTGCACGATGAAAAGGAAAAGGAAATGCTCTGGGAGGGCGTTTTGAATGGTTCGGTGCGCAGTCTCGGCAGCGACCATGTGCCGTTTTTCCCCAAAAAAGGAGAGGATTTGTGGACGGAGAAACCGGGCATCGTCTCCTTCCCCTGGGAATTGCCGCTGATGCTTTCGGAGGGCGTGCATCGGCGGGGTTTGCCGCTTTCCCGGTTGGCCTTCCTTAATTCTGCTGGGCCTGCCCAGCATTTTGGGTTTTACCCGCAAAAAGGCTCCCTTTTGGCCGGAACCGACGCCGACCTCGTTCTGGTTGACCTGGACGAGGAGAGGGAAGTCGTCCACACCGGCAACGGAACCTGCATCTACGAAGGAATGAACCTCAAAGGCTGGCCCGTCCTGACCGTCTCAAGGGGCCGCATCATCTACGAAAACGGCCAAGTGGACGAAAACGCCTTTGGGCATGGATTATGCGTCAATCGCCCCGAAAGGTAACTCGCCACTCCCCTCACTCAGTACGAAAGCCCCGGCATCTTGTGGAGGTAGGTGTCATCGATTAATTGTTTCAACATAAAGTCGGCGACATCGGCGCGCGAGATTTTCAGTTTTGTCGTGTTGTCAGTGCCTGGAAAGCCATGCTTGTATTTGCCGGTGCGCACTCCGTCGGTGAAGGCTCCCGGACGGATGATCGTCCAATCCAGGCTGCTTTGCCTGACGTATTCCTCCTGGCTAACCCATCTTCGACAGTTCAAAAAGTTAAAGGGCTTATCTATGCGGATTCGGGATTAATTTTTGCCGTTAGTCTGCACTACATTCTGGATGATTTTGGGGCGGGTGGGCAGTTTTAGGCCCATTTTCTTGAGGAGGTCGGCACAGAGTTTTTCCGGTTTGCCTACCAGCCGTAAACGCGCTTCGCGTCCCCCTCGCAGCGGCGCCACCACGTCCATTGAGCGTAGATTTTCCAGTTCGTGCAACACTTGCCGCGCACAGGTGCCGAGGCCTTTGGCCTGCAGCCAGCTTTCCAGGGCGCGCCACATCGCCAGAGCCAGAAAACAGATCAGAATGTGCGCTTGCACACGCTTTTCTTTGTGGTGATAGACCGGCCGCAGCCCCAAGTCGCTTTTGGCGCAACGAAAGGCTGCCTCGGCCTGTGTCAGTTGTATATACCACCGCCACAGCTTTTGTGGGTCTTCCTCCTGGCAGTTGGTTCGCAGCAGATAGGTCCCGTGGGCCAGTTGGGCCCAATCGGCTTTGCTCTCGTCTTCGGTGATTTGCAATGCGCAGGCCCGTCCGGCGGCGTCGATTTGCACTTCTACGGTGAATATTTTTTCGGCCAGGGTGTGGCGGCCCAGCCAGCGGCCGATACGGCGTTCAACCGGATCGAGTTTCTGCCCTCGCCGACGCAAACTCAGGTCGATCTGGTCGAGCTTTTTGCTTGCTCAGCATGGCGGCTTCTTTTTGACCCCGTCCCTGGCTGCGGCAAAGCACATATTGCTCGATCTGGGGGCAGTCGGGATGTTTCACCAGTTTGACCTCCACCCCCGCCCGCACCTCGCAAAAATCGCCTTGCTCGAGCAGATCGAGGGCAAAGTTTTTAAGATGGCTCTTGGGCGTGCCCACGATGTAACGGGCCCCTTTGCCGCGCAGGTATTCGAGGTTGGCCTCGCTCACCATGCCGCGGTCCAGCACCCAGATGCGATCGGCCACCCCGTAATGCGATTCCATCAACTCGACCCTCTCCTGCACCGTGGTCACATCGGCGCGGTTGCCGTCGAAAACCTCATAGGCCAGGGGCAGCCCTTCGGGTGTCACCACCAGTCCAAGACATACCTGCTTGCAATCCGGCCGCTGGTCCCGGCTGTAGCCGCGCTGGGCCTGGGCATTGCCCTCGCACCGGCCCTCAAAATAGGTGCTCGTTATGTCGTATAAAAGAAACTCGAAACGCGTCCCAAACCAGCTTTCATAGCGTCCTTTAAGATGACTGAACAGTTCCCGGCGCAAGGGCAAGACACGATCCAGTCCGCGATACAAACGGTTGTCATAGACCTCATCCACATCCACCGCCATCAAATCCTCCAGCGCCGTCGAGCCATACCAGCGCTCGGCCAGAGCCAGCTCCGAGGCCTGTTTCGCAAAAACGCCCCAGCGCCAGAATCGAGGCCACCTGGGCCCAGCCCACCGACTCCCGGCCCGGCGGCAAATGCTCCTCGAAGAAACGATGCAGCCCCAGCCGCCGCCACAGCGCCAGAGCCACATACACTTTGCCAAATTGACGCACCCGCTCCACCCGTATCCGACCCAGATTCACCTGCGCCCACAAGGGAGCCTCCGGTTTATCCTCGGTAAATAAATCCAACTGCTCGGCCCCCGCAGCCTCATCATCGCCATCGAGGAGCCGACCGATCTGCTCCCAACCCAACCGCTCATCCTCATCGAGCCCCGGCTCCTTGCCAATGTGGGCCACGATGCGCTGGCGCGGCCCCTTGGCTGTGCGCACCGACTCCACCAGCGTCCAGTAATCATAATCCTGGCCCTTCTTACGACGACGGTTGCGACGCAAATACATCAACACCGACCCTGCACTACTTCTCCGAAAAGGCAATAGAGTGGTCTGCACTACACGGCATATTCACACCCCAACCCTGACAACCATGCGCCCTACAGCACGAAAAACCCTAAAAATAATCGATTTACCCCCCCCAACTGTCGAACTCAGGCTAACATGGTCGGCGTAGACTGAGCGCAGGAGAAGTCCAAACATGATGTATTTCCAGAGGAAGTTCAGATTGCCCCGACTATCTCCAACTCCAAGGGTCGATTGGCAGATTAAACGCCGGACGCCGACCTTCTCCATCCCGCTGATGATATTTCGTGTTCCCACTGAGCGGACCGTGCCTTTCCTGCCCGCTCCGAGTGAACACAGCACGACTTCGTGGCCTTGTATCGCACTCTCCACCGACGCGGGTTCCATGACATCGCCTTGAGCGACATGCAGGTTGTTGTGCTTGGTGTCAACCTTCGTGGCATCGCGTGTGAATGCGGTGACGGTGTGCCCCTGCTCAAGAGCTTGTTTGATGAGCGGGCGACCTATGCTGCTTGTTGCCCCAAAGATTAGTAGTTTCATCCAAATGCCTCCGTTATGTTTGCGGTTGTCTCATCACGTCCTCTAATAACATAGTCCTATGATTAGCAATGCCATTGCGGCAAGGCACGCGACTGTTCTGACGTGGTTCCAGGCGGTCCACTTGTCGAGGTAGCTGGCCCACAGGCTGGCGCTGCCGGGGCCGGTTGGCGAGACCGCCGCCAGCGCGTTGTTCTTGGGCACGTTGAACACAACTGTGACCAGAAAGCTGCCGACTAAATAGAGTAGGCTGCCGAGAATCAAGTAAATGGCGCCCGATTCGCGCCAGTGCGACAGTGAGGCGATAATTAAAAAGGCGCAAGCCGCCGCCGTGCCAAAGAAAACGGTGAAAAAAACTGGATTGATAATCGCCACATTGATGGATTGCATGGCGGCAATGCCTTCGGCTGAAGGGAGGCGAGTGAACGCCTTCATGACAGCAACCGAGAAGGCAAAGAAGAGCCCAGCCATCAGCCCACAGCCGAGCGATGCGAGAAATGTCATTATATTAGAGGCTGTCCCAAAAACCCGAATTTTGCGAATTGAGATATTCGACTCCGAACTGTAAGGGAACGTAAGTCATTCAATTCCGTCAAAAACGCTGTATAAGGCCTCTATTCGTTATAAATATAATCGCGTCAGACAGAGGTCTATGGTAGAATTGTATTTGAATATGCAAAACAAGAGAAAGGCTGACGGTGTTATAGACATCGAAATTGCCCAAAATCCCCCAAAAACCCGAATTTTGCGAATTGAGATATTCGACTCCGAACTGTATGGGAACGTAAGTCATTCAATTCCGTCAAAAACGCTGTATAAGGCCTCTTTTCGTTATAAATATAATCGCGTCAGACAGAGGTCTATGGTAGAATTGTATTTGAATATGCAAAACAAGAGAAAGGCTGACGGTGTTATAGACAACGAAATTGCCCAAAATCCCCTAAAAACGGTCTTTATGACAGCTTTATAAACAAGTTAACTTACTTTAAAACAAATGGTTATAACTTTGGGACAGCCTCTATATTAAGAAGATTGTCAAAAGATGACATAAAGTTTACTTCTCTTTATTGCCCAACTATATGTATACGGCAGATACGTCACGTACAATTACGTACATTATCCTTACGATTGAGATTTTCAAGGATAATTGAAATTCTTTGTCTGAGAATAGGATCGCAAGGTTTTTCTTGGAATGGGCGAAATGATAGGCGTTATTTTTGCTGCCTATGCCTGATTGAATACTATTACTTTGGCTATTTCCAATGAACAAGGAATGAAACCCTTTCAGGGTTTTTATAATAAAATAGGGTTGGTGTGTGTCCAGGGATTGCACCCCTGGCTGGCGAATGTTGCCCCTTCAGGGCATTTTGGAGGGGAGAGTTCCGGTTATGATGAAAAATTACCGTGGGAGACAGCCCCATCCATCTATTTTTGGCGAACAATGGCCCTTCAGGGTTTTTGATATTAATATTAACCATCGTGTGTCCGGGGGTTGCACCCCTGGCTGGCGAATGTTGCCCCTTCAGGGCATTTTATATGGAAGAGTTCCGGCGGGTGTGTTAAGAAATGTTGGTGGGGATAGCGGTATCCACCTGTTTTTGGCGAATGTTGTTCTTTCAGGGCTTTTTATATGGAAGACTTCCGGCGGGTGTGTTAAGAAATGTTGGTGGGGATAGCGGTATCCACCTATTTTTGGCGAATGTTGATTTTTCAGGGCTTTTTTGGTTTTAGAGGGAGAGGATGAGGAAGATTTTATTATGATTAATAATTTAATCGTAGAGGGTTGTGGTGGTGGGGATGTTTTTTTTAACTAATCCCGCTCGGTTGGATATTTGGATGGCTCTTTGGCGGGCTTCTTTGTAGAGTTTTGGTTCGTTGAGGGTGAGGACTTTGCCGTTTTTGTAGAGGGCTTTTCCGTCAACCCAGGTTTGGGCGATGGAGGCCGGGGAGGCCGACCAGACGAGGGCTTGGAGGGGGTCGAGGTAGGGCGTCCATTCGAAGTGGTTGAGGTCGAATAGGATGAAGTCGGCTTTTTTGCCTTTTTCGAGGGAGCCGATTTGGTCGTCCCAGTTGAGGACTCGGGCGCCTTCGATGGTGGCCATGCGGAGGGCGCGGCGGGCGCCGATTTGAGTGGAGTCGATGCGGGCGTCTTTGAAGAGGCCGGCCACGACGAACATCTGGCGCATGAGGTTGAGGTTGCCGGAGGCGGATACGCCGTCGGTGCCCAGGCCGACGCTGACGCCGGCATCCATCAATTCCGGGTATTTGCCGATTTTGGCGGCGCCTTTGCCCAATTTCAAGGAGGAGGAGGGGCAAAAAGCGATCTTGGTATCATGCTTGGCCAGGAGGGCGATTTCGTGGTCGGCCACGGCCACCCCGTGGGCGATGACGAGGTTGTCCCCCAGGCCGTCGTTTTTCTCAATGCGGGAAATGGGCCAGAGGTTGTGCTTTTTTTGGCAGACATGGGCCTCCTCGATGCTGGTGGCAAGGTGGTAGGTGGTGCCCACGCCGAGCTTTTCGGCCAAGGCCCGCGCGCCCACGTGGAGGGCGAGGGTGCAGGGTTCCTTGCCTTCGATGTTGACCCAGCAGCGGATTCTCCCGTTGGCGGAGTTATTCCATTGCTCGACGCAATCTCCGAGTGTGCGCAGGGCGGTTTCGGTATTGGGGAAAAAATGATGCCGGACCATCTCATCCGACCAGCCGGGGGGAATTTTTTCGGGCGGGTTGTCGGCCGCATGACGCCCGGTGATGCCCCGGATGCCCGCCTTTTGCATGGCCCGCACGGTGACTCCGGGATCGTTTTGCGCGCCCATGTCGAGCAGGCATGTGGTGCCGCAGCGCAGCATTTCACCGACGCCGAGAAGGACGCTGATATACTCGTCCTCATCGGTCACGTGGGCGTAGAAGGGTTTGGCCCAATGGAAGACCCAGGCGCGGGTGTTGAGGTTGTCGGGAAATACGCCGCGTGAAAGCGTTTCCGATAGGTGCACATGGGTGTCGACAAAACCGGGGCATAGGCCCTTGCCGGAGCCGTCAATGATCTCATCGAATGACTCGCGGCTGTGGCGGCCGAGGACATCGCCGGTGGGGCCGATATCCTCGATGCGGTCGTTGTTGACGACCATTGCGGCGGGTGAAAAGACGGTGTCGCGGGCGTCCACGGTGAAGGCGAAGCTGAGGTTTTCGATTAAGGTGCGCATGGATGGTTGGGGTGGATGGGGATTAAAGGTGTCAGGTTTCAGGTGTCAGGGGGTGAGATGCTGATGCTGGATGTTGGATTTTTTTACCACGGATATTTTATAAATATCAGGAAATGGGGAGTAGGTGGTCGGTGTTGGCGTAGTTTGAGAGGAGTTCGGCGCCGGTTTCGGTGACGAGGACCATGTCTTTGTTTTGGAGCCCGAAGCCGTGGCCGGTTTCGTAGACGAGGGGCTCGATGCCCAGGACCATGCCCGCTTCGAGTGGGGCGTCGGCATATTTGCCCAAATACGGCTCTTCGTGCAGGTGCAGACCGATGCCGTGGCCGACGAATGATATGGGCGGCAGGTTGAGGGCGGAAAGTTTGGCAATGAAGTCCTCGTAAATGGCTCGGGTGCTTTGGCCGGGTTTTATCATTTCCAGGATTTGGTATTTGCACTCGACCAAATGCGCCCAGATGCGTTCGGCGTGCCGGGGCGGTTGACCGACCACGGCGGTGCGGCAGACGCCCGCATGGTAACCGCCGATGATGGAGAAAATTTCCACCCGGCAGATGTCGCCCTCTTTTAGAATGCGTTGGGTGGGGCCGACATTGGGGAAGACGCTGCGCTCGCCCGTGGCCACGATCATGAGCTTGAAATGCTCCGCCCCGGCGGTGTAAACGCCTCGGGTGAGAGCGGAGGCGATGTCCAACTCCGTGCTACCCGGGCCGACTGTGCCGAAGGCATCGGTGATGGATTGATCGGAGATGCGCGAGAGGCGGCGCAGAAGATCGATTTCGTGTGGCGTTTTTATTTGCCGGAGCCGGTTGTAGAGGGCCTCGGCGGAGGCGAATTGCGCATTGGGCAAGCGTTTGCGGAGACGCATAAAATCACCCCGCCGGGAGGTAATCCATCTCGATGCCGAGGCGGCCCTTGGCCAGGCCGAGATCGCTCAGGAGGGCGGCCAGGGTTTGCATGGGATCGTCCGTAAATTCCCCCCAAACGCGAATTTCTACGCCATCCGCGGCCCGGTTGCGGGCAGTGCTTTCCTCCATATCGACGACCACGAGGGCGGATTGACCGTCGGCCTTGACGATGGCCAGGGCGTGCCGCCAGCGCAGGATGGGCTGGGAGGGAATCGTGAAGCCGGCCGTGTATGTGAAATTTTCCGGAGAGGTGGCGATCAAGGCATCATAGCCCGCCTTGGTCATGGCCTTTATTTGACGCTGGACGATTGTTTCATTCATAGTGGAATGCATTCCAGCCAAGGAGATTTTCGACGGGCTGACCAGAGTTAATTTTTTGTTTGTATAAGCTTTGTTTCATCAGATAAATATGACACAACCCACACTGTTGAATAAACGCTAAAACAGGAGAAACTGAAATTGGAGCTATGAGCATTGAAGGAAGAGTCGCATTAGTAACTGGAGGAGGGCAGGGGATAGGGCGCGGAATTGCCGAGCGTCTGGCCAAAGACGGGGCCACCGTGGCCATCGCCGATTTGAACGAGGAAACGGCCGCCGAGGCCGTCGCCCATATTGAAGCCGGTGGGGGCAAGGCGCTTGCCGTGGTGATGGATGTGTCCCAAGAAACGAGCGTCAACGAGGCGGTGGAAAAAATTGTGGCCGAGGTTGGGACGGTATCGATTTTAGTCAACAATGCGGGAATTTTCCGGGACACACCGGGCCTGGAGGTCTCTTTGGATGAGTGGAATTTCAACCTTGCCGTAATGCTGACGGGGCCGCTGCTATGCGCCCGGACGGTCGGGCCAGGAATGATCGAGCAGCGATGGGGGCGGATCATCAACATGGCCTCGCTGATGAGTTTCGTGGCCTATGGGTGCGATGCCGGTTATTGCGCAACGAAGACAGGGCTGCTGGGATTGACCCGTTCCCTGGCGGCCGATATGGCCAAGCACAACGTGCTGGTCAACGCCATTTGCCCCGGCAATATCATGACCTCGATGCTTGAGGAGACGGGGCGTTTGGTGGAACTGCGCGATGGCATGGAGCCGGGTCAGTTTATCCGTGAGCGGTCCAACGACATACCGTTGGGGCGGCTGGGGCAGCCCGAGGATATCGCCAAAATGGCTTCCTTTCTTTGCAGTGAAGACGCCGACTACATCACCGGCCAGTCCCTGCACGTAAATGGCGGTCTTTATAACACCTGATTTATTTATTTTTGTTTTTTTCTAATAAAACAGGAATATGAACGTATATACAGTATAAGATAGGTTCTAGTAATTTCATTTAATTTCAGATACCCCGTAGCTTGCTACGGGGAGCGGTAACTTTATAACAGAGATGAATGAGCGAAGAGAAACGGGAGCATTTGAGGCGCGCGAGCCATTGCGTGTGGCAGATCCACTACCATATGGTGTTCCCTGTGAAGTATCGGAAGATGCTCTTGGAAAGGCGGGTGCAAGAGGTGCTGAAAGAAACAAGCGTTGGGATAGCCGAGCGCTATGAAATAGAGATGGAAGCACTGGGAATGGATGGAGACCATGTGCATTTGCTGTGTGGAGCGCATCCGAAAGAAGCACCCGGGCGAATCGTTCAGAAATATAAGAGCATAACGGCGCGGGAGATCTTTCGGCGCGAACCTTGGGTGAAGGAGAAGCTGTGGGGAGGGGAGTTTTGGAGTGACGGGTATTATGTTGGAACGGTAGGGGAGCGTGGGGATTGGGCCAGTGTGGAGGCCTACGTAAGAAAACAGGGCAAACCGAAGAAGCAGTTGCAACAATTGATGCTGTGGTGATCATGAATTTCTTTCTTAGATACCCCGTAGCTTGCTACGGGGAGTTTCATTTTTTTTAACGATGTCAAAAAACATACTCGAAAAATATAATCCCGAATTCCTGATCCGGCTTTACCGCAAAATGCTGCTCATCCGGCGTTTCGAGGAACGGGCCTCGGAGCTTCGCAATGCCGGGCACATACCCGGTTTTCTGCATCCATGTATCGGCCAGGAAGCGGTCGCAGTGGGGATTTGCGCGGCTTTGGGCAAAAATGATTTCATTGCCAGCAACCATCGTGGGCATGGGCATATTCTGGCTCAGGGGGGCGAACCGAAATATATGTATGCCGAACTTTTTGCCCGGACGGACGGTTATAACAGGGCCAAGGGGGGGTCCCTGCACCTGGCCAATATCGGGCTTGGCATCATCGGGGCGAACGGCATCGTGGGCGGTGGCATACCCCTGGCGGTGGGCGCGGCCCTGGCCATCAAGCGGGCCAACGAGGCGGATTACCCCGGAACGGAAAGATGCAGAGGGGGCGTCTCGGTCGTGTTTTTCGGCGACGGGGCCTCCAACGAGGGCTCCTTTCACGAGTCCCTCAATCTGGCCGCTCTGTGGAAATTGCCGGTCATATTCGTTTGCGAAAACAACCTTTACGGGGAGTTTACTTCTCAAGAAAAACACCAGACGATCAAGGACATCGCCTCTCGCTCTTCCTCCTACAACATGCCGGGCCTGATCGCGGACGGCAACGATGTGCTGGATGCTTTCCACGTTATGACGACGGCGGTTAACAATGCCCGAAAAGGGAATGGGCCGACGCTGCTGGAGTGCAAGACCTACCGGCACCGGGGCCATTACGAGGGCGACATGGCCCGTTATAGGCCCAAGGAGGAAGTGGACTACTGGATGGCCAAGGACCCCATCAATAATTTTGGCAAACGGCTACTGGAGGATTCCATTGTGACGGAAGAGCAATTGAAAGATTTGGAAAACGAAATCGATAAAGAACTGGCTGAAGCGGCGGAATTTGCGGGTCAATCCCCCCATCCCGGGGCGGAGGAAGCGTTCGAGCATGTGTTTGTGGAAAGCTATAACGGGAAGGCATTGTTATGAGCGAACCAACGACCCGCAGAATCAGTTATTCGCAGGCCATCAACGAGGCGCTGAACGAGGAAATGGAGCGCGACCCCTCGCTCCTATTGCTGGGGGAGGATGTGGCTGAAGCGGGAGGCGTTTTCGGCGTGACCAAAGATCTTTATAAAAAGTTTGGAACTTCACGAGTGCTCGACACGCCAATTGCCGAAGAGGCCCTTGTCGGGGCGGCCCTGGGCGCATCCCTTCTGGGTGTACCCACCGTGACGGAAATCATGTTCAGCGACTTCGTCACTCTGGCCATGGATCAGTTGGTCAATCAGGCGGCCAAATTTCATTATATGACGGGCGGGCGCACCAGCGTGCCGATGTTGATCCGTATGGTTACCGGCACGGCCGGGGCCGCCGCGGCCCAGCATTCGCAAAGCCTGGAAGCGTGGTTTACCCACACTCCGGGCCTCAAAGTGGTCACCGCTTCGACGCCCTATGAGGCCAAAGGTTTGCTTAAAAGCGCCATCCGCGATCCCGATCCGGTCTTGTTTTTCGAGCATAAGCTGCTCTACAACAGCAAGGGCGAAGTCCCGGAAGAGGAGTACACCTTGCCGCTGGGAGAGGGCGCGGTCATGCGGGAGGGCACCGATGTCACGGTTGTTACCTACCTCAACATGCTGCCCAAAGTCTTGCAGGCAGCCAAAAAGCTCGATCGTGAAGGGATTTCGGTGGAGGTCTGGAATCCCCGCAGCCTGACGCCGTTCGACCGGGAGGGCCTGGGGCGGGCAATATGCAAAACCGGCCGACTCCTGATCGTCTACGAAGCGCCACAGCGGAGCGGATTCGGGGCGGAAATCGCGGCCATCGCGGCGGAGGATTATTTCCAGCACCTGAAAGCGCCCGTTTGCCGGTTGGGAGGGGCCAACACCCCGATGCCCTATGCTCCAGAAATGGAAAACCGGGTCGTTCCCGGAGTGGAAGACATCATGGAGGCGGTGCGTAAAGTCGCTAATTAATAACTAAATTTAAAAAACCGGGAGACTGATTATATTATGGCGGAGACGGTAAAATTACCCAAATGGGGGCTGACGATGGAGGAGGCTACCATTGTCGAATGGCTGGTGGAGGAGGATGAAACGGTCGAAAAAGGTGAGATCATTGCCGAAGTGGAGGCCGAGAAAGCCAATATCGAGCTGCCTTCGCCCTGTTCCGGCGTGGTGGCCAAAATCCTGGTCGAGGACGAAGAGGTGGCCGCCGTTGGCGACCCGCTTATGATCATCGCCTCTTCCGCGGAGGAGGCCAAAACCATTCGGGAAAACGAGGGTTCCTGAGCGGGGAAAATTGGGCCGAGGGCTTTTGTTTTGTTATGAAAATTTACCAAATTCCCGTTTGCGGGGGGAGCGAGCGGGTCGTCACCGACAGCTATTTTGAAATAACGAATCCCGCTAATGGCGAGATCGTCTCCCGCATACCGAAAATGACGGCCCCCGATGTGGACCGGGCCGTTTCCGCCGCCAGCGGAGCCATGGAAGAAACCGATTGGGCCCATGATGGGGTTTTGCGGGCCAAAGTCATGCTGCAATGGGCCGACCGGCTGGAGGCGAACATCGAATCCATCGCCCGGCAACTAACCCTGGAAAACGGGAAACTGATCGGTGAGGCGACTTACGAAGTCAGCAGCCAGGTGGGAGTTATCCGCTATAACGCCGTACTGGCGCGAACGGTGAGCGGGCGATCCCACTCGCTGGGCCGCGATTCCTTTGCCGTGGTGGCGCGGGAGCCGATGGGCGTGGTGGCCGTCATTTCGCCCTGGAATTGGCCCGTAACACTGATGATTCGCGACCTTGCGCCGGCCTTGGCGGCCGGGAATGCGGTTTTGGTAAAACCGGCCTCGCAGACGGCGGGGGTGAGCCTGAATGTTCTGCGGCTGCTCATCGAAGAAACGGATTTGCCTTCGGGCATTGTTCATGCCATAGCGGGATCGGGAAGTGATGCCGGGCAGGCCATGGTAGTGCATGTGGGGATCGACATGATCGCCTTTACGGGGGACAGCTCAACCGGGCGCAACATCATGCGGGAGGCCGCCCCAACGCTGAAAAAAACGGCGCTCGAACTGGGTGGCAAATCGCCCATGGTGGTTTGCGCCGACGCCGACCTGGACAAGGCCGTGCCGACGCTGGTGAGCGCGGTATTCACGACCACTTCCGGCCAGATCTGCACGGCCCCGTCCCGCCTGCTGGTGGAGCGCGCCATTGAGGTTGAGCTTTGCCGGCGGCTGAAAGAGGCGATAGCAGCCATCCGCGTAGGAGACGGCCTGGACCGGGCCTCCCAAATGGGCCCGCTGACCACCGCGGATCAATATAAAAAAGTTCTCAAATACATGGAAATGGGCCGCCGGGAATGCCGTCTGGTGGCGGGCGGGGAAGCCTTGCATGATAAAAATCTGGCCAAAGGCAATTTTGTGTCCCCAGCCATTTTTACCGATGTAGCGGACGATTCACCCCTCAATCGGGAGGAAATATTCGGGCCCGTGCTGGTCATCAAGACATTCGAGGGAGACGAAGAAGCCATTGCCCTGGCCAACGACACCGAATTCGGACTGGCCTCGGCCGTTTTTACGGAAAATGTGCACCGGGCCTGGCGCATCGCCCGCGCCATCAAAGCGGGGACCGTTTGGGTGAACACCTACAACCGGTTTTACCCGGAGGTCGAAGTGGGCGGCTACAAGCAGAGCGGTATCGGGCGCATGGCCGGCCTCGATGGGCTGCTCGAATTTACCCAGACCAAGTTCATCAATTTCGACAGTATTCTGCCCCAGGGCTGATTTGGCTTGAATTGGGGCATCGATTTTGTCGTTGTCCGAGCTGAAATTACCTGATTGGATTGGGGAACTGTTTACGGCGCCAAGCGCCAGCAATGTAGATATAGGTATCGTCAGTAGTGTCCGGTTAAAAGTAGTTGAAGGTCAACTGGTTAGAGTGATCGCTGCTCGCACTGCTGTGATCCGGTTTTGTAAGTAGTTCATAGAGAGGGACTTTTTCAAAAACGCTCAAGCTCAATACCTGTGATATTCGGTGAAGACTCAATTCCAATTGCCACTGTTTTTTTAGGATCGCCATCAACACGTAAGCACTGATGGCAATCCATACTTGCGTCTTTACTGCGTTGGGCGAAGTGCCAAAGAATTTTTTGATCCGTAAGTGCTGCTTAATCCACTTGAAAAACAATTCGATTTTCCAACGCCCTTTATACATCTGGCAGATAATCAAGGCTGGAAGGGTAAAATTATTGGTCAAATAGATGAAATGCCTACCGTTATCTGCATCGTAAAAGCGTATACGCCTGAGCTTCTGGGGATAATCTTTGGAGGCATAGAATCCTCTAAAGTGAATTACTTGGTCACTGCAAACACCACTGCCGTGGACTACTTTGAGGGAACGCAAACGTATATAATTCAAATGGCTTTTGGCGCGGATGACAAAGTAGGCCATCGCTTCGCTAAAGAGGAACAAGCGGGCAAAATCGACATAGCCGTGATCAAGCACATAATAGGCTCCAGGCTCAAGAACAAGGGCATCAAGCATGTTTACGTCGTGAACTTTTCCCGGAGTGATCTCGATAAAGGTCGGAATCGAACCGCGCAAATCGATCTGCGTGTGCAGCTTTACCGCCGCTTTGGTTGTACGAAAATGGGCCCATGGAAAGAGGCTCAAACACAAGTCAATGGTCGTGGCGTCTAAAGCATAAACGGTCTCTTCGAGTTCAAAGTCCAACGCTTCATCGGCATAGAGCCTGCGAGCCTTTTTAATGAGCACGTATGCCAAGTCCGCATAGATGCGCCAGTTGCGTTGTTCATTGGCATCGGCCAAAGTACTCTTGGCGATATTACTGCGAATGCCCATAGAAAAGAGTTTGTCACTATGGGCACACAAACAGGTAACGATATCGTTGAGACTTTCACGTCGAGTCAATTGAGCGAAGGCCATGCACAAGAATTGATCCCGGCAGGAAAAGGAACGGACACGCTTGTCCCCACTATAGCGTTTGACGCATCGTTGAAACTGTTCACGATGCAAAAGGTCAAAAATTTGGGAGAAAACCATACGTTGTTGATTCATGATCAACAAGATACAGAATTTATACCCCAAAATATAGTGAAATTGATGGAAGTTCAAATGCGTCACACTAAAAATAACTCACAAGTTTATAAAAATTAACGATTTACAAAGTTTTAAATTCAGGTTAACCGGACAACTGTGAGGTATCGTGAGTCTCGACATCGCCATTGTCTTTACGGTTCTCCTGGTATCAGTGGCGCTTTTTGCCACCGACAATGTGCGGCATGATGTTATCGGATTGATGGTCATGGTGGCTTTGGGGCTTTGCGGGATTTTGAAGCCAAAGGAGTTGCTGGGGGGGTTCAGCAACCAGGCGGTGGTCACGATCGGGGCCATGTTCGTATTGAGCGCGGCGCTTATGCGATCGGGCATGGTGGCCGCTTTGGGAGCGAAGTTGACCAGTCTTTCGCGGGGCAGCCCGGCGCGCTTTCTGTTTCTGTCACTGTGTGCCGTTTGCGTCTTGTCGGCTTTTATCAATAACACGCCGGTGGTGGTGGTATTCATACCGGCGGTGCTGACGGTATGCACAAAACTGGGGGAGAGTCCTTCCAAATTTCTCATGCCCATATCATTCGCCTCGATGCTGGGGGAAGCTGCACATTGATCGGGACATCTTCCAATATTCTGGTTTCCTCGCTTTCCGAAGGTGCTGGGCATGGGTCGCTGGGGATGTTCGAGTTTAGCAAATTGGGCTTTCTGGTGGTGCTTGCGGGAATGGCCTATTTGCTCTTGTTTTCCCGGAGATTTTTACCGGAAAGGGTGACCCTGTCCTCCAGCGCGCCCATCGATGCGGTCAAGGAGTACGTTACCCAGGTAAGCGTGGGGGAGGAATCGCACCTGGTCGGCAAAATGCCCCAGGAGACCTTCCTCGGATCGAGCGGAATCTCCATTGTCGAATTGATCCGTGGGGAGAGGATCCGGCGGTTGGACAAGAAGACCCTTTTGGAGGTCGGAGACGTTTTACTGCTAAAGGGCGACGTCAATAAAATCCTGGAGCTTGACCGACGGCACGAAATCAGCATTACCCCGGAAATGGCTCAGCAGGAGGGGGCCATCAAGCGTGTCGAAATGTCGCTTTTTGAACTGATGATCGCGCCGGAATCGCGCCTTATCGGGCGAACCTGCAAGAACGCAGGGCTGCGCGCCCAGTACGGGGTTTCCGTATTTGCCCTGCAACGCCGGGGCCGCCACCACCAGCGGGAAATTGCCGATCTGGAGTTGCGCATGGGCGACATCCTGCTGGTGCGCGGACCGATGGAGTCCCTCAATCAGCTCCGCCACAGCGATGCCTTTATACTATTGGAAGGTGTGCATGAAGGTGTGCATGAGGAAGTGGTTGAGAGGCATAAAGCGCCGTTAGCGGTAGGGATTATTCTGACAATCGTGGCCCTGGCCGCTTTCAGTGTTTTTCCCATCAGCGTCCTGTCTCTGGCCGGAGTCGCCGTCATTATCATGACCCGGCTGCTGACACCCGGGCAGGTTTACCGGTCCATCGACTGGACGGTTCTGGTGCTCATCGCTGGCATGATATCTCTGGGCGAAGCGATGGGAAAAACGGGGGCGCTCGATATTCTGGCCAATATCCTGCTGTCCTGGGTGGGCGATCTGGGGGCCCATTTTACTTTGTGGATATTCTATTTTATGACGGCTGGTCTGAGCTTGCTCATATTGAACAAGCCAGCGGCTGTTTTGATGGCTCCCCTGGGGATGATACTGGCCCAGCGCCTGGGGGTATCGCCGATGACCTTCATCATGGCGGTGGCATTTGCCGCCTCCACCGCCATGGCCACCCCGATGGGTTACCAGACCAACCTGCTGGTTTACGGGCCGGGCGGTTATAACTATAAGGATTTCCTCAAATTCGGCCTGCCACTAAACATTGGCATAGGCATATTAGCATGCCTCCTGCTACCCGTTATCTGGCCCTTTTAGTAAACGCCGCAATTTCGGAACGAGGAGTTGTATTTTGCTCCATTTTTTAACCACGGATGGGCACGGATAATGGTTAAACGGCGAAACAATATTCCTAATCCCCGGATATTTCATGAAGGGTAAAGTTTAGCACGTTATTGCTATTGGAGATGGAATTCTATGGGAGATGGAATTCTATGTATTTTGGGCTGATCGTCTTGATTTTAAGGTGTTTTTCAAGGTGTAGAGACACTTCACTCCCCGCCACCCCCGGTGTTTTATCTTGCCTCGGGTTGGCGGCTATCGCTGGATGGGTCTCTTAATCCACAATGCGCGATGGAACTCGATTGGCTTGAAATTTTCGGAGTGATTTTTGGGGTGGCCGGCGTATGGCTAACCGTTCGCCAGAATATCTGGTGCTGGCCGGTTGGCCTGGTCAATATCATTTTATACCTCTATATCTTTTTTCAAGTCCGATTATACGCGGATATGGGCTTGCAGGCCTTCTATATTGCTTTATCCCTTTACGGTTGGTGGCACTGGCTGCATGGCGATGCCAGCCCCGGCCCCGATAAAAAAATGAATTGCGGGTGTCCCGGCTGCATCGGCGGCATGGGCTGGCCCTGATTTTCACCGGGGTGGCAACCATACCCATTGCCGGGTGGTTATTGGAGACCGGAACCGACGCCGATATTCCTTATTGGGATTCCGCCACCACGGTGGTCAGCCTGATGGCCCAATGGCTGATGGCCCGCAAGATCCTCGAATGCTGGCTTGTCTGGCTAGCTGTGGATACACTCTATGTGGCCATTTATATCTATAAAGATCTCTACCCGACGGCCGGGCTTTACGCCTTTTTCCTCGTCCTGGCGGCCCTCGGTTTCATCGAATGGAAAAAGTCTCTCAAATGATAATAAAACGGGTGGCCATCGTGGGGGCCGAATGCACCGGCAAAACGACTCTGGCCCGCGCCTTGGCCAAGCATTATAAAACGGTTTGGGTTCCCGAGTGCGCGCGGGAATTCGTCGATAAAAAAAAATCCCTCCCTGCGGCCGCCGATGTTGCCAAAATTGCCCGCCTTCAAAAGGAAATGGAAGCCGCCCTCATAGCCCAAGCCAACCGGGTTTTATTTTGCGACACCAACCTCATGATGACGGTTCTTTATAGCGAATATTATTTCGGAGAA
Source organism: Opitutales bacterium (assembly GCA_965226205.1). Classification (GTDB taxonomy): domain Bacteria; phylum Verrucomicrobiota; class Verrucomicrobiia; order Opitutales; family UBA2987; genus JAJFLU01. The sequence goes on from CBDDCJ010000028.1 coordinate 252,459, forward strand.
TGCCCGCAGGCGGTCCGGCAAGCGGCGGAGCAGGAGGCGTACGACCTGACCCTTTTTGCCCAGGATGACATTCCGTGGGCTCCCGATCCCATGCAGCGAACCCGGCCGGAAGCGCGGAAAAAAGTGCAAGAATTGATAGGCAAGGAACTCGACCGGCGTAAAATCAAACACATCCCTATCGTTGGAACACTTGAAGAACGCCTGGCTCTGAGCGTGCGCGCTGTCGATCAATTATTAAATGCTGGCGGATCGAAATGACATCAAAAAACTCCTAATACCGCTAAGGCCAAATCTCCGGCCACCGGCCTTGGTTAATGAGCCGGGTTGGAAATGCATAGTTAGGGATTGCCAAACATGATTTTGAGCCTCAACATGGGCCCGTCTTAAAAATAAAAATTAATCCGAAAGGAGATGATAATCATGCAAAAATGTGTTGTTAAAGTATTAGTCGGTCTGGCAATTTTGTCGTTCGTTTTAGGAGTCATCGCAGTGATTTTTCCGGCGTTTCAGGTAATGAGTATCATGCCGGAGAGCTATTCTCGCGGGAGTAATAATCTGGCCCTGCTGGCCATAGCTATTTCGCTTGGCTGCAAAAAGGATTAACCCGTTACCCTAATTGAATATTAGGGTACGCAGTGGGGAAAGATTCTTTTGGCGGCGGCCACGGAATCCCGGTTAAAACTGATATTATTGCAATCTGCTCTGGATCTGAACTGGAGCGGGTAATATATTTTTCAATTGGGGGATGAATTCGTTTCGCCGTGAGGGTTCTTGTCGCCTTTGATAAATTCAAGCATTGCCTGACCGCGGAGGAGGCTTGCCGGATCGCTGCGGAGGCCGTTTGCGAAGCGCGCAGCGACTGTCTTATCGACCTTGCGCCATTGACCGATGGCGGTGATGGGTTTTGCCATATCCTGAGCGCCTCGCGGAGCGGAACGGAGGTTCCCGTTGCAGTATCCGATCCACTCTTTCGGCCGATTGAGGCGTTTATCGGATTGGTTGACGCGGAGACCCTGGAGCCCGGCTTGAGAGATGATTTGGGCCTTCCAGGGGAAGGGAAAATTGCCCTCGTGGAAATGGCTGCGGCCAGCGGGCTGGACCGGCTCGAAGAGAAAGAGCGCGATCTTTGGCACACTTCCTCCTGGGGCACGGGAGAACTCCTCGCCCATGCCGCCGCAGAAGGCGTCGCAGCCATCATTCTGGGAGTGGGCGGAAGCGCGACCAACGATCTGGGGCTGGGCGCCCTGCAAGCCCTGGGGCTGCAATTCGAAGGGCCAAAGGGGAGCCTGATAAACCGGATTACCCCGACCAAATTCAACGCCGTGAATTCATTTAGTGGTAAAATTTATCTTGATCTGCTGCCCATTCTTATTGCCTGCGATGTTGCCAATCCCGTTTTGGGGCCCAATGGAGCCTCGGCCGTTTTCGGTCCACAAAAGGGATTGCGCGCCGCCGACCTGCCCCGGCTGGATCGGGAAATGGAGGTCATGGCCGGACGGCTTTGCCAATATTTCAAAGCGCCCGCAGGATTGATCCGGGAAGCCGGCAGCGGCGCAGCGGGGGGCATTTCCTTCGGATTTAAGGCTGCCTTGGGGGCTCGCATTTGCCCTGGATTCGAGCTTGTTTCCGGTTGGCTCCGACTGCCGCAAAAAGTGGCCCGGGCGGATATCATATTGACCGGGGAAGGCCGGTTCGACGCAAGTTCACTTCAGGGCAAGGGACCCGGCGCATTGCCGGTCATGGCCGCGAATGCGGGGGGTGGCAAAAAGATAAAAATTTTTGCCGGATCGATAGGAGATGGGCTCGAACAATTGTTGCCGGAGGGAATGAACATTGGCAACTTGACCGCCATATCCGACCCGCGCAAACCTCTTGACGAGTCCCTTTCGCAATGCGGCCCCAATCTTTTTAAAGCCGTGCGAACCTATTTTTCTTGCCTGAAATAGGATCAAAAGTCGATAAAATGGAAAACCTATTCACGTTTTCGGTGTCCACCCTTTTTAACTAAACTACGCAACGCTCAATGAACTTGATTTTGAGCCATTTTCCATGACGGTTGACGAAACCCAACTTAAAGCAGAACATTTTTCCCGCATCCGGCGCATAAAACGATTGCTGAGGTTTCTTCCGCGCAAAAGTAATGTGCATACCTACCCGATTATCCGAATTTTCGCGGCCACTGCCCGAAAAACGCCGTTTTTGTGGTCCTTCAAGGTTCCTGAAGTAGTGCGGGCGCTTTATACTGGCTGCATTTTGACCTTTCTACCTTTATTGGGAGTGCAAATTCCCTTGGCTTTTGGCGCGGCTTTTCTCTTCAGGGCCAATCTGCCTATCATTTTGGGGCTGCAATTCCTTTCGACTCCTTTTACCGTTCCTATCATTTATACGGCGGCTTATTTTATCGGAGATTTTCTGCTCAGCATATTTGGCAGCGAAACGGCCATGGCGGAAGTGGGAACCATTGCCACGGAAGCCGGTATTTTGCAAAAAAGCGTTCATTGGTATGCGGCTCTATCTTTGGGGGGTCTTGTTATCGGATATTTTACCGGTTTTGCTGCCAGCCTGATCTATCGCGTGGCGGCCATCCGCGCTTCCCGCGCCTTGGCCAGGTTGCGCAAACTACAAGGTAGCAGGATGAAGGCTTCCGGCGGTTCTCCTTCCGCTGTTCGCAAATCTTCGTAAAACATCGATGGAGGCCGTTATTGGTGAATAGGGGAAGGCTCATACGCAAACCGGCGTCGCTTCTCATATTCAGCGCCATTGTTTTTGCCTGTTTTATCTCTTGTCTGCCCGCAATTGTGGAGGGCAAAGCGGCCGTCCAAAAAATTTTCCTCGGCATCGATGTGCTGAAACAGGATAATTTCCGGCCCTTGCGAGGCAAACGGATGGGATTGCTCACTCATCCGGCTGGCGTGGACCGCAACGGCGTGAGCACTATCGATATTTTTCGCCGCAGCGCGAAAGTCCGCCTGGTGGCTCTCTTTGGCCCTGAACACGGCCTTTACGGAAACGAAAAAGCCAACCAGCCGATCGAGGACCGCGTGGATCGGCGAACGGGGCTCCCGGTTTATTCGCTTTATGGAAAATTTCGCAAGCCTACCGACAAAATGCTCAAGGGACTCGATGTCATGGTTATCGACCTGCAGGACCTGGGGGTGCGCTCTTACACCTATATCAGCGCCATGCGGCTGGTTATGGAGGCTTGTTTCGAGAACAAGGTGGAGGTGATCATCCTCGACCGGCCCAACCCCCTGGGGGGGCGCAAAGTCGATGGGCCTTTGCTTGAGGTCGGCTGGAAAAGCTATGTCGGGGCCTACCGCATTCCCTATGTTTACGGGCTTACGATTGGGGAACTGGCTCTCATGGCCAAAGCGGTGCCCGGTTGGCTCGAAGTCAGCAAGAGCGCTCTCGATAAAGGAAAATTAACCGTAATTCCCATGAAAGGCTGGAAACGCGCTATGTTGTGGACGGACACCGGGCTGCGATGGGTTCCCACCTCGCCCGCCATTCCCGATCTCTCCGCCGCCCTCGGTTATGCCATGACCGGTCTGGGCGCGCAGATTGGGGGATTCGGGCATGGCTACGGCACTCAATTTCCCTTTCGGCTGCTGACTTTTCCGGGAAAAGAACCGCGGGAGATTGCCAACGCTCTGAAGGCAAGGCAGATACACGGACTCGATTACAGGATTGTCGACCGGCGGACGCCCCGCGGCCGGCAGGGGAAAGGAGTTTACGTTTTGGTGAACGACTTCTCCCGGCTTCGCCCCACGGAAATCAGCTTCCACATGATGCAACTGGCCTGCCAGTGGAGCGCGGAAAATCCATTTGCCGCCACCACCCAAACGAAGGCCCGGCTTTTCAACAAACATGTCGGTTCGACCGAATGGTGGAACGCCCTCGAACGCCGTGGGGCGCGCGTCGAAGTGGGCAAATTCCTCCGCAAATGGCAAACCCAAGCCAAAGTCTTCCAGGCCATGAGCCGAAAATACTGGCTATATCGGTGAATACTGGATGCTGGATACTGGATGATGGAACGGGCTGTTCCCAGCACGTTTAAGGGTTTTATGAAACATTACATAAGTGTTCATGTCTGAACTCCCTCCAAAATTATAATTGCGTAACTAAAAATCTAAATGAAGTTTCCTACCACTAACCATACCCATTTCCTGTTACGAACACTGATTTGTTCCATACTTTTTCAAATTTCGGCAACTCATGCGATAGCCGCCGGGGCTTCGGTTGGGTCACGTATTTCGAAAAATTCGACGTCCAAAAAGCAGAAGAATGAGCGGGCCGAAAAACTTTTTAAAGACGGCAATAAATTAATGGAATTTGAAAATTATGAACAGGCGGCCCGAAGATTTGCGGCTGCCGCGAAAGCCTGGCCGCAATTTGCCGAGGCCCACAGCAATCTTGGATATTGCTACCGGAAACAAAAAAAATACGATGAAGCCATTGCATCCTATCTCAAAGCCATCGAAATAAAACCAAAACTGGCCGAGGCGCGCGAATACCTGGCCGAAGCCTACGCCGAACTGGCCGCCGATTATCGCCGCAAAGCCCTTGAGCAATTAAAGGCGCTCAATGATATTGATCCCGAAGAAGCCAGCGAAGTCGAAAAGTTCATGCAAAACCTCAATATTTAGCCAGGCCGGTAGCTCATCTTGCTAAGGAACGGCCCTAAGGGCCAGGCGGAAGCCGAGGTTGAGGCTGCAGAACGACTGCGCGGAGTTGCCGCGATAGGCGGAACGGTTCCTCGCGAGGAAGTCCCAACCGCCACCGCGGTGCACACGCCGCCCGCCCGATGAAGATCTCACAGGGTTTGTAGCTGGCCCCTTTGCATAGCCGCCATACCAGTCAAAACACCATTCACATACATTTCCATGCATATCGTATAAGCCCAACTGGTTTGCCTGCTTCTGCCCCACCGGATGAGTCTTTCCCTCGCTGTTGCCACTCCACCACCCAGCACGGCTTAAAGCACTCTCCCCTCTGCCTGTGTTGTAGGGCCCTGTGGTCCCCGCCCGGCAGGCATACTCCCACTGCGCTTCTGTCGGTAGGAAATACTCGTAGCCGGGCAGCAAGCGCCCGGCGCTACGCTCGAGCTCTGTCAGCTTACGGCAAAATTCTACTGCTTCCTTCCAGCTTACATAATAAATTGGGTAGTACGCTCCCTCCCCACGCATTGACCATTCAGGATTCGCCTTGTCACGTTGCTGTATGATGTTCGTACCCATCAACGCTTTCCACTCCCCTTGCGTCACCTCATATTTCCCGAGCCAGTACCCCTTTGTAAGGCTTACCTTGTGCTGCCTCTCATTTTTATATCGGTCCTCCTCACTGGCCGGGCTACCCATCGTGAAGCTCCCCGCCCTGATCCATACCATTTCCAGACCTAGTTCAGGAACCTTCCAAGGTTTATTAAACTCTGGGAGAGAAAATGAAGTAGATTTCTCTGCCATAGATGCGATTTGAGGTGGTTTTACCTGCGGACCTATGCTATCATCTACCCGAAACTGCGTTGCAACCGCCGGGGGATTTGGATAGTGGTAATTTCCGTCCTCTTGATAACTTCTGGATTGCACTACACCTGGGAAAGATTCGTAAAACTGACGTTTTGTCATTGCAAATAAGCCGACTGCAGTAGTGACACAAAACCTATCGTCCATGTTCAGCGGTTCGATAATCCTTGCTTTGAAACACAATCTACTATGGGAGTATGATGCAATGCAGTCCGGGCAGTCCGCTAATGCGTGTGATGATAGTTGCTGGGTGTTCTGTACTGAATCTACCGTTTTCAATCTTTTAGTCTTTTCGGTTTGTTTCGAAACCTTAGGTCGAATCTGTGTCTTTCGCACATTCTCTGAAATATCCCCCGGTAGTGCTTCTAGCATCTCCGAAGCACTTTGAAAACGACGCTTTACCCTTGAAGCTAATCCCATGAGTAACCAAGAATCCCATTTTGCGGATATGCCCGGGAGCAGTTCGCTGGGCCTTTCAAGTCCAAGAATTTTCTCCCTCGTCAGCAACCGAAAGCCAATCAGGCCCACGGTGTATAGATCGCTGCGTTCATCGACCTCCTGGCCCTCTTTTTGCTCCGGGCTCATAAACTCGTAGGTCCCCAACAGCGCCCGCCTTGATGTGCCTTTTGAATCAGATTCCCCTTCGATCTGCGTATCCATCTCCCCTATTGTCATGCTGTGTGCCACCGTCAACTTCACCTGCGATTGCACCCATTTCTCCCCGGCCAAACGCACCAGGCCGAAATCGGCAATTTTGATCCCCTTTTTCGTCAAGAGGATGTTGGAGGGCTTGAGATCGCGATGGATTACCCCTTGCTTGTGAGCATAGTCCAGGCCATCCAAAATTTGCCTGAGGTATTCCACCGTTTCCGCCTCCGACAGTCTCCCTTTGGCTTCTAGCAGGTCCCCCAGGGATTGAGCGTGTTGGCCCTTCACGATCAAGCCCGCAACCAGCGGCATGCGCAGCCAGTACAGCCCCTCATTTTCCCCATAATCATCGACCTCCAGGATGTGCGGTTGCTCCAGCTGTGCCATCACCACCGCCTCCCGGTTGAACCGCTCCAAAGCATCCTTCCTCGCCACGATTTCAGGCGAAAGGATTTTCAATGCGTAACGCTTCCCCAGCTTCTTGTGCTCGGCTTCATAAACCTCTCCCATGCCCCCGCGGCCCAGAAGCCGGATAATGCGATATTTCTCCAGAAAATCGCCTGGGCTCAGCGTATCATGCCTTTTGCCATCGTCAGGCAGCACGGTTTCATCGGAGTCAAAACTCATCTTGCAAGGAAACTAATCGGCCATCAATGGGAAGGGCAATCCTTAAAGACTCCCGCTTTCCCATGCCAATTTTTTAACCACGGATTACACGGATGAGCACAGATAATTGATGCTGGATGCAAGATGCTGGATGCAAGATGCTGGATGCAGGAATAAAAAGTACTCAATGTTCATAATTCATATTCACTGACTGGGCCCAAGAATGTTTTTGCTTTCAGACAACCCCCACGCTAAACACGGAAGAGCCTTATTAAATATCTTTGGGCCAATGTTGCCAGGCGGGGCTCCAGCAGGTGGTGCGGCCTCCGATGGTTTCCCTGAGCAGTGGTTTTTTCGTTTTCGGGCAAATGCCGTTATTTTTCCAGCGATGGAGAAAGAGCCAGTTGGCGGGCGGTTCTCCCCAGTCGGGCGCGATGATCCTCATGGCGTCCCCGCAGACTCCTTTGATGTTTTGAAAAAGATGCATTAGCTTGATGCCCTTGATTCTCCCGGCGGGACAGGCGGGCCGGATGCGCGCCCGCCAGAGAATCTCGTCCGCCAACCAGTTGCCGATGCCGGGAAAACGCTCCTGCATGAGAAGGACCGCCTTGATGGGCGATTTCTTGCGGCGGTTGAGAAATTGGCTCAATAAATCCCGTGTAAAATCGTCCGATAAAATAGCAGGCGGCAGGTGGCTCCACCAGACTGGAGAATCAGTTCCCCGATGAAAGCGGATGGCCCCGAATTGCCGTGGGTCCTTGTAAATCAGGCGTCGCTTTTTTTGAACGAGGATGAGGTGTTCGTGTTTGCCTTCGGCATCGCCGGGAGCGCCCACGAATAGCTCTCCGGTCATTCCCAGATGAACTCCCAGCCAGAGGTTTCCCGAAAATTGAAAGACCATCCGTTTTCCATGCGCTTCCGAACGCAATAATTGGGAGTTTGGCAAATGGCGTTCGAGGGCGCCCGTGTCGCAATCGCGAAAATTCCGCGACCTTGGATTCATTTGCAAACCCAGGACTTTTTCCGCCATACCGCCATTCCACTGCCGGCGGTAGTATTCGACTTCGGCCAACTCCGGCATTTACACCGTTTTTGCTTGGATTGAGAGAGCTTGTCAAACGTTGGCGGCCCCATCCCTAATCGAAAGCGGTGTTTGCAATTTACAAATTGTTTTTTAGCCTTGGGGCGACGATTCAACAATCATAACTTGATAATAAATGACTAGACCGATCACTTTGTTCACCGGGCAATGGGCCGATTTGACCCTTTCGGAAGTTGCCAAAATAGCTGGGGAAATCGGTTACGACGGGCTCGAACTGGCTTGCTGGGGCGACCATATCGAGGTGGACCGGGCGGCCGCCGATAAAAATTATTGTATGGGCAGGCACGAGTTGCTGGCCCGTTACGATTTGCGCTGCCACACTATTTCCCACCACTTGGCCGGTCAATTGGTCTGCGATCCCAATGACGATGAACGCAGCGACGCCTTTGCTCCACCCGATTGCGCGGGCGATGCCGGCAAGAAACGGGCCTGGGCTGTCGAAACGATGAAAAACACAGCCCGCGCCGCCCGCAATATGGAAATCGATGTGGTCAATGGATTCATCGGTTCCTCCATTTGGCATTTGCTCTATTCCTTCCCCCCCGTTTCGGAAGAGAGAATCGAGCAGGGTTTCCTGTATTTTGCAGAGATGTGGAATCCCATTTTTGACGTTTTTGACGAATGCGGGGTGCGGTTCGCCCTGGAGGTCCATCCGACGGAACTGGCTTTCGACATATACACGGCGGCGCGCGCCCTGGAAGTGGTCGGCCACCGGGAGGTCTTCGGCTTTAATTTCGATCCCAGTCATTTACTCTGGCAATTCATCGATCCGGTCGAGTTTATCAATGCATTTCCCGAGCGTATTTACCATGTCCATATGAAGGATGCCATTCGCACGCTGGACGGCAAAAGCGGCATTCTCTCCTCCCACCTGCCTTTCGGGGATCATCGCCGTGGCTGGGATTTTCGATCCCTGGGGCGGGGCGAGGTTGACTTCGAGGCCATTATCCGGGCGCTCAACCGGATCGGTTATGATGGGCCTCTCTCGGTGGAATGGGAGGACAGCGCTATGGACCGGGTTCACGGGGCCGAGGAATCCTGCGAGTTTCTGCGAGCACTCGATTTCAAACAGAGCGAAAGGGCTTTCGATGCCTCTTTCGATCGGGAAAATCAATGAAAAGAAAATTGCGCATGGGCATGGTGGGTGGGGGCAGGGACGCCTTTATCGGCGCCGTTCACCGTCACGCGGCCGCCCTTGATGGAGAAATTGAGCTGGTTGCGGGCGCGTTTTCCGCCGATCCTAAAAAATCACATCTATCCGGCCGCGATCTTCTTCTCGATCCCGCGCGCGTCTATGGCAGTTATGAGGAAATGGCCCGAAAGGAAGCCGCATGGCCCAAGGATGAACGCATAGATTTCGTCAGCATCGTGACGCCCAACCACATGCATTTTCCGGTGGCCAGGGAATTTTTAAAGGCAGGCTTCAATATCATTTGCGACAAACCGATGACGTTCAGCCTGGCGGAGGCCCGGAAACTGCGGGCCATGGTTAAACGTTCGCGTAAAGTGTTTGCCCTGACCCATAATTACACCGGTTATCCTATGGTCAAAGAGGGTAGGGAACTGGTTGCAAAAGGCCGCTTGGGAGAGATTCGCAAGATAGTGGTGGAATATTCCCAGGATTGGCTTTCCACCGATCTCGAATCGACGGGTCAAAAACAATCCGCCTGGCGCACCGATCCCGAACGGTCGGGTGTGGCCGGTTGCATTGGCGACATCGGCAGCCATGCTGAAAATCTGGCCCACTACATGACCGGGTTGCGCATCGACTCCCTCTGTGCCGATCTGACCACCTTCGTGGCGGGGCGCAAGCTCGATGATGACGGCAATATTCTGATTCGTTATAGAGGGGGGGCGCGAGGGGTCCTTATCGCGTCGCAAATTTCATCGGGTGAGAAAAACAACCTCGTTATTCGCATTTACGGATCGAAAGCGGGCCTCGAATGGAGCCAGCAAAGTCCTGAAACCCTGTTTATTAAATACCCCGGCGCCCCGGCCAAAATATTGCGGCGGGGCCACGGTTATTTGGGTAAAAACGCTGCCGGCAGCTCACGATTGCCGCCCGGCCACCCGGAAGGTTTTATTGAGGGGTTTGCCAATATTTACAGGGAAGCGGCCAAAGCGATTCGGGAAGAGGCCAGCGGCGGAAAGATCAAAGCCCATGACTATCCCGATGTGGAGGACGGCGTTTACGGCATGGCCTTCATCGAAACCACCGTAAAATCGGCCACTTCAAAGCAAAAGTGGATAAAATTTCCTCGGGTTTAAGAACTACTGCAAATTTCAGGCGAGTTGCAGTTCGGGTTGAAGAATATTGGATAAAAGCTCGTTCATTTGCGAGGCTGCGCCGTTTCGGACCATTTTGCCAACTCGAATTGCCTGGTCGATTTCATAATCTCCAACTCCATGTTGCCGGGCCTGGTTCAGGTGGTGTTGCAGGCATGGCTGGCAGTTGGCGGCGATGGCAGCGCCCAAGGCAATCAACTCGATTGTATTTTCGTCCAGTTCCATATCACTCCTTTTCTTTGTTTTTTGCATGAAAGTCGGTCGGAGAGGGGCACCATTAAATTAAATCCACTTTTAAGCGATTGCAAGCGGGCCGCGCTTTTTTTAAAAGATGCCCCATCGACCGTGAGCAGGAAGCCGTCAAATATCGGTGACTTCTACGCCGATATCCCCGTCGGCAAAATACGTCCGTAATTCGCGCCCAACGTCCAGGCCGGTTTTTCGGGGCACATGCCGGCCGTGCTCGTCTTTGATGATGGCGAATCCGCGTTGCAGGATTTTTTCCGGGTGGGCGTTTTGCAGGCGTTTGGCGGAGGTTCGGACTTTATCCGCCGATGCTTCCAGGCGGGTTCGGACGGTGGTTGTTAAGCGGTATTTCAGGGACAGGAATTGGGCGGATGCGAAATGCACTCTTTTGTCCGGGGCGATGGCGGCGATGCGGACGGCCAGGGATTTTTCCCCTTGGCAGCCGATTGCGATGCCGTGGCGCAATGAGGCCCGCAGCCGGTTGGCCAGATCGTCGAGACGCAGAAACCCCTGCTCAATTTTATGGATGGGCGAGAATAGGATTAAATTCCCCCCAAGCCTTTCGAGGTTAAAACCGAGCTGATCGACCTGGTTTTTCAAGGATGCCGCAAGGGCGTTTTCCGCTGTCGCCAGGCGTTGTTCGCATTCGGCGAAATTGCGGCAGATAAGCTCCGCCGCGGCGCTGGGTGTTTCGACCCTCCAATCGGCCGCGAAATCGCTCAGGGTGTAGTCGATTTCATGTCCCACGGCTGAAATTATGGGTGTTTGGCAGGCGGCCACGGCGCGGGCCACTTTCTCCTCGTTGAAGGGCCATAAATCCTCCAGGCTGCCACCCCCCCGGCCGATCACGAGCAGGTCAAGCGTTTTCAGTTGCTGCGCTTTCCCGATCATGGCGACGATTTCCTCGGCTGCTTCGCCTCCTTGCACTCTGGAGGGAAAAATGACCACCCTCCCCCTCCAGTTCCTTCTTTTGAGGATACTTAAAAAATCGCGCACCGCGGCACCGGTGGGGGAAGTCACGAAGCCCACCGTTCGAGGCAGGGGAGGCAGTCTTTTTTTTCGTTCCGCATCGAAAAGACCTTCTTCGGCCAGTTTAGTTTTGAGTCTTTCAAATTCCAGTTGCAGGCGGCCCTGACCGGCGTCCACCAGAAAACGAACGATAATCTGGTAAGAGCCCCTCGGCTCATATACGGAAACCTGGCCATAAACGATGACCTGCAACCCATCCCGGATCGATAAGTCCAGGCTGGCGGCATCCCCCCGGAAGATTACTGCCGAGACCTGGCTTTGGGCATCCTTGAGGGAAAAATAACAGTGGCCGCTGCTCTGGTGGCGGAAATTGGAGATTTCCCCCTTCAGCCAAATTTCCGGAAACCGGACTTCCAGCAGGTTCCTTACTTCACGATTGAATTCGGAGACGCTCAGAATATGCTCATCGGGTGGAATCAGGCTCTTCACTAACGGGCTTGGCGGCATAGCGGTCTCGGGCTATCTTGGTCAATAGAATGAGGGCGATCAAGAAAACTCCGCCCAGCAGGCCCAGGCCGGCTTTTCCTTCAAAAATCGACTCTCCCACAATGACGATAGCCAGGGCCCAGGCCAGTTCAATCGGCCAGGAGATGCACATATAGGTTTTATAAGGAACACCCGCCAATCCCAGGAGGTAATTTTTCAAGCAGAAAGGCACTCCCGGCATTATGCGCACCATGAGGGTCAGTTTTCCCGCTCCCGATGAGTGAATTCGGGGAACCTTGTGCCCGGCCCCGGCCACCAGTTTTTCCGCCAATGGCCGCAGAAAGCCCGCCGCGACCCAATACCCCAGGCTGATATTCAGAAATATGGCCAGCCCGAACCCGAGCATATTCCATTGTAGCGCATAGAGACCGGGGGCAATCAGGTAAAAGGGACTGATCGGGCATCCAAGCGCCGGGAGGACGGCAAATAATCCGAAAAACAAGATTGGATTGGTTTGCTTGAGGAAAGCCCAAAAAGCTTCCCCGCAGCCGACAACCAACGGTGTCAGCGAATCCCGGAAAAACCACCCCGCCGCCGCCAAAACAACAAACACCAAGGCCACCCAGGCGCCCAGCCGAAGCAACGAACCCTTGCCGGGGCCAGAAACATTCCCTTCCATACCCTTACCGCTTATCTATCCTCTCCACCATTGACAATCCCTTTCGCCGGGGGCTTGTCGACCGGATAAGGATGATATCTTCTCGTGTAAACCCTCATTAATTTCATTTTCTTGAAATTAGGTTGCAGATTATCTGCAAGGATCAATAAAGAATTCGCATAAATCTATATTCTATTTTTCAATGAATTACCCCAATTCGAAAATGCCTCTGCAAAAACTCAAGTTTGTAAATGGAAATGCTTGAAAATATTGAAAATGAAGTTTCCTCCGCAGTGGCATTTTATTGGAAAACTCGAAAAATCCAGGGAGATAAACAAAAAACAGGAGGAAAAGCTGATGCAGGATCACGAAGCGCCGTCACCGGGGGCGCCCAATTAGATGGATTCATTTCTCTCTTCACTAACACTATAAGCAATGCAGGAATGAAGGAAGAGAATATCTTTTGCCATAAATCTATCGAATTGCCCGGATTTTTCAGACCAACAAAGGAATGGGACTTGCTTGTCATAAAAGATGGAAAGTTGGTTGTGGCCATAGAGGCGAAATCTCAAGCCGGCCCTTCTTTCGGAAACAATTTTAATAACAGAACGGAAGAAGCTATGGGAAGCGCTCTTGATCTCTGGACAGCCTTTCGGGAGTGAGCTTTCAATGGGGCGACAGCACCGTTTTTAGGATATTTTTTCATGCTTGAGAGTTGCCCTGCTTCCACTCGTCCCGTAAGAATTAAAGCGCCTCATTTTAATGTTTTTCCGGAATTTGAGGGAGCTTCCTATTCCAAGCGATATGAACTTTTTTGTCGAAAACTGGTATTAGAACGTCTTTATACATCAACATCCTTTATTACCTCGAAAAGGGATTCCGGAATCAATGGCGATTATCAAGAGCCCAACCGGGAACTTTCTCCGGCAAATTTCCTGAAAGCGTTAGAAGATCATGTCAGGGGCGCAATATGAAAGAGAATTCAACAACGCAGCGCCTTATCAATGGCGACGCTAGAAGTTTGGATTTTCTTCCCAATGAGACTATTCATCTTGTTGTTACCTCCCCTCCGTATTGGAATCTTAAAAAGTATAATGACAATCCCCATCAATTAGGCCACATCAATGATTATGAGGAGTTTTTGGAAGAATTGAAAATAGTTTGGGAACAGGTTTATCGAGTTCTTGTTCCTGGGGGAAGACTCGTCTGTGTTGTTGGAGATGTATGTGTTTCCCGCCGTGTTTTTGGAAGGCACCTGGTTTTTCCCTTGCATGCCGATATATGCGTGATGTGCCGGAAAATCGGATTTGATAATCTGAACCCGATAATTTGGCATAAAATTTCAAATGCCAGTTTCGAGGTGGAAAACGGATCCAAGTTTTTAGGGAAACCTTATGAGCCAAATGCCATTATTAAAAATGATATTGAATTTATTCTCATGCAGAGAAAACCAACAGATGAACAGCGTCGCTTGAGTAAAATCAAAAAAAATGATTTCGATGGGATGTTTCAACAAATTTGGACGATTCCAGGAGCCTCGACAAAAGACCATTCAGCGCCCTATCCACTTGAATTGGCTAACCGCCTGGTGCGGATGTTCTCTTTTGTTGGCGATACCGTATTGGATCCCTTTTGCGGCGCTGGAACAACTTTGTTCGCCACCCTGGGCAATGGCAGAAATGGTGTGGGAATAGAGATTGATCCGGATTATTGCCGAAAAATTGCTATTAAATTAAAAGCGGAAAGCGTAGATTTGTTCAGAGATATAAAATTAAAATTTGAAAAAGCGTCAGAAAATACTATTGGGGTTCGCGAAGAAAAAGATTTCGATGATTTATCAAAAACGGGTTGAGATAATAGGTCGAGAGTCTCAATACGAGTAAACCGGCGGCTCTTCAACCGGTGCCGGAGGATGCTTGCTCTTCGTCCGTTTCGGGCGAGGGTGTTTGGCTTTGCAGGAGTATTTCTTCCAGTTTTAGCCCTGTTAATTGGTGGATGCCTTTGAGCAGTCTGGTCAGTGCGAACATGAGCACGGCCATGGAGGGAAGGACGATGACCGGGTAGCTCCAGAGGGTCATTTTGCCGATTTCCCGGTTGAAGGTTTCGGTGCCGCTTTCGCTTTTGATGAGAAAGCTGGCCAGTCCGTAATTGAGCATGGCGCTGAGGAGGAATAAGAAGGCCAGCAGTAGCGTGCAGTAAACGAGGAGCTGGTTGAATTTTTCGCCCGTGCCGCGGCGGCTGAGTTCGGCTTCGACCTTTGGCACGTCGAATATTTGATCGTTGTAGAGGAAGAGGCGGACAAGAGGTTTGCGTGTTTTCAAGGTGGCCATGACGGCCAGGCCGAATAGGGCCGGCACGGCCGCCTCCTTGACCACGATCCAGTCTTTGTCCAGCTTGAGAAGGCCCACCCCTCCGGTGATCAGGATGCTGGCAAATCCGAGTACGGAAAAGAAGTTGTATTTTCTGCGTTTGTGAAAATCGAAAAGACCGTAGCTGATGGGAAAAAGCAAAGCCAGGATAAGGAAAAAGGCCGGGGGCAGCTGCACATTTGCGATGGTATCCAGCAAACGGCTCCCTTTCATTAAAATGAGGGAGGGCAGGAGAATATTCAGCCCCAGGTTCAGCCACATATTTTCCCGCTTGATTTGAGTTGGATTCCGGGGCGTGGGTAGTATAGCCTGCGGCTTTTCCGATGGATAGTTTTCTTTATTATGCATAACCTTTGGTGGCATCACGTTTTAGGCGAATGGAAGTGAAAGCAAGAAAGATTCGTTGTCTCATATCGGCGGGACCGACGCGGGAATTCTTTGATCCCGTGCGGTTCATGAGCAATCCATCCACCGGCAAAATGGGTTATGCGCTGGCCGCCGCCGCCCTCGAAATGGGGTGGCGGGTCGATCTGGTCAGCGGCCCCGTGTCTTTGCCGGCACCGGATGGGGCGGCCCTCCACCGGGTCGTCACGGGCGAGGAAATGCTGGCCCGCATCGATGCCCTTTTCGAGGCCTGCGACATCCTCATTATGACGGCCGCCGTGATGGACTACCGGCCACGGGAATATTCCGCTCGAAAAATCAAAAAGTCGGGCGATAGCCTGGTGGTGGAACTCGATCCGGTGGTCGATATACTGAAAACGGTGGCGGCTCGTAAAAAAAAGGACCAGTTGGTGGCCGGGTTTGCCGCCGAAACGGAAAACGTGACAGCCCGCGGACGTGAGAAACTGGTGTGGAAAAACGCCGATTTCATCGTCGCCAACCAGGTGGGCGCTCCCGGAGCCGGTTTTGCCGCGGTCACCAATTTTGTCACCTTGATCGGCCACCGTGGTTTTTCCGTCGATATCGGCCCCGCCTCAAAGCACGAGATCGCCAAACAATTAATTGCCGCGTTCGCCTCCGAGATCGAGCGGACCGTTGGCTAATTTTAACCGCCTCCTTCTTGGACTTGAGCAACCGACCCTACATGGTTCATCGAAAACATACGCCGCTGGAAAAAGTTCTAGGCCGGCTGGACGAACTGGATACCACCAACTTGACCATTCTGGTGCAGCGGCTGGCCAGAGAGCGCCAGTTTCTCGAAACCATTTTTGAAAATGTTCGCGAGGGCATTCTCGTCATCGACCAAAAAGGGATCATTGAATATGCCAACGGGGCGGCCCGGAAACTGATCGGGTTCGACCTCAAGGATTTGGGCCATGCGGTCCTCTGGAAACTCGTGCCGGACCTCGCGCGAACACTCGATCTGTCCGCCCAGGGGGCTTTCGGCGAAGTCTCGGGGGTCTCCCGTGAATTGCATCTTACTTACCCGGAAAATCGTTATGTCCGGCTTTACCTGGTGCCTTTTCTGGAAGGTAAATCCCGTGGTCCGGGCAAAAATACGCGCTATGCGGTCATCCTTTCGGATATCACCGAAGAGATGCTATCGACTCAGGATCGAATTGAAAATGAAAAGGTCTCCTCTATCATCATGCTGGCGGCGGGCGTGGCCCATGAGTTGGGCAACCCTTTGAACTCCCTCACCATTCACCTCCAATTGATCAAGCGCGAGCTGAAAAAATTGAAGGAAAACGAGGGTTTGGCTAAATTAGACAAATCACTGGCCGTGTGCTCGGCGGAGGTAGAGCGGCTGGACGGCATTATCGCTAATTTCCTCGAAGCGGTGCGGCCGCATCCGCCCGATTTTCAGGACCTCGACCTCCTTTCCGTGCTGGAGGAAGTGATGGAAATTCTGGGCCAGGAATTAAAAAATCACCAGATTCTGGTCGAGATTGACGCCAGCGATTCCCTGCCCGTTATCTCGGCCGACCGCAACCAGATCAAACAGGTCTATTTCAATGTTCTCAAAAATGCCTGCGAAGCCATGGAAAGAGGCGGAACGATCAAAGTGCGCACCCGTTCCGATGACGAGTTTGTCTTCCTGCAGATCGCCGACAGCGGCCAAGGCATCGAGCAGAGCGACTTTACCCGCGTCTTCGAACCCTACTTTTCAACCAAAGAAAAAGGCCACGGTCTGGGCATGATGATCGTGCAGCGAATCATGCGCGAGCACGGCGGCCAATTAGGCATCGACAGCCAGGTAGGCGTCGGCACCGTTCTGACCCTGCAATTCCCCCAAAAACACCGCCGCATCCGCCTGCTGGAAAAGTAGAGTTTAATAATATAACCGAAGATTGCACAGATGAACGCAGGTATTATGTAGTGACTACTTTCTCTACCATTTGAATCATCTAATCTCCAGTAAATGGAGTATCTACGGAGAACCACTTGTTTCCAAATTCAAAAAACTCCCATTCATTACTAGAACCTATCTCAAATTCGCCGTAATAGGATGAATGCGGCTGCAAGCCGCACGAAACCTAGGAAGTTGTCCATATGATACTCCCATCTAACAAGGATTCTTCGCCGCCATTGAACTCATGCGAAGAAGCGTTCGACGATCCATCGGCGGGCGTATCGACGAAGCGTGCGTCCATCCTGAGTGCACGCTTTGCGACGGTTTTTCCTGTGCGGTGCCACCATATCAATGCCGTCTTGGGCAAGTTTTTCATCAAGCGGATCGGAGTCGTAGGCTCGGTCACCAATGAGTTTCTCGGGCATGGCTTCGATCATGTAAAAGTTGAACGTCAGTTGCACCAGCGTGACTTCGTGATGGTTGCCCGCATGAGTGCTAACGGCAAGCTAAAGTCCCTGACTGTCAACGATTTTCATAATCTTAGAACCCTTCCCTCGCTTGGTTTTCCGACCCCAGCACCGCCACCCTTGGCTGGGCTAAACATCGCATCGATAAAACTTTCACGCTCGTCAATGACGCCGCGCTGGCGCAGTTGATTGGCCAAATCACAAAGTATATCGCAGAGCGTATCATCGCGACACCAAGTCTGAAACCGCCTATGCACGGTCTGGTAAGGTGGATACTTCTGGGGCAGCTCCGCCCACTGCGCTCCAGTGTTCAAAATCCACAAAACCGCTTCCAAGATTTCGCGGGCGGGTGTTGGCTTCGGTCCTGGTTTGCCGGTATTGGCGTTTCTTCAGGAAAATGTTTCCTAATCATATCCCATTGTTGATCATTAATTTGCATAATTTCATGGTGCCATTATCACGCCACTTGGCAATCTAATTTTTCACTAAATCGAATTTGAGATAGGTTCCAGGCCTACTTTATATGAGATATTACCAAATTAAGTGACTTTCATAACCCATTTCTCCAGAGCTTTACGGAAATCTTTTGGCTTTACAGGTTTGGCTATGTACCCATCCATGCCTGCTCCAAGGCATTTTTCTTTATCGCCGTTCAAGGCGTGAGCTGTCATGGCAATAATGGGAACGGTGGCTTTTTCTTTATCAGAAAGCTTTCGAATGATTCCGGTAGCTTCATAGCCATCCATATCGGGCATCTGAATATCCATAAAAATAATATCAAATGGGATTTGTTTGTATAGAGCGATGCACTCCAGGCCATTGGCGACCACGCTGACTCGGCAGCCCTGTTTTTCAAGAAACATCCTGGCGACTGTCTGATTGGGGATATTGTCCTCTACTACCAAGGCGCTTATGCGTTTATCCCTTGCCTTAGCGACGGTCTCTTCTAGTTTTCGGTAGTGTATTAAGTAGGAATGGTGGCTAATTCTTGATTATATTGATGAATGAAAAGTCTCAGACAGGTTTCATGCATACTCTTAAGCTTGGAAAAGGAGAGGGTTTTGCGTGTGAAACGACCCAGTCGTTGGCGCAGGGTATTGTTCCATCGTTCCACATGGGCCGTTTCACCGGTTTCTTTTCCCACGGATCGGTTATGAGGAAAGACTTCATCATAAGTGGACCAAAAGTCGCTGTAGGTGGCACATCTTTTGTAGGCCCGTGGCAGACGCTCGTAAAGTTCCCGGCAACGATACCAATCCCGAGGCCCAATGGCATAGGAGAGGATTTGACGGGTGCGTCGGCAAAGAGCGATCCAAACCCATTGGGCATCGCTCTTGCGTCCCACAAAAGACCACAGTTCGTCCAGTTCAATGACATCATGGCGGCGGGCCGCAAGAATCGTGCTTTTGAGCGGTCGCAGCGATTGTCGTTTTTTTTAACCAACTCAAAACGGTATTGGGACTCACCCCGAAGGCGCGCTGTAAACCGCGTAGACTGCTGCGTTCCTGATAGACTCGAAGGATCATTTCTTTTTGCTCTTCGGTGTATTTCACTGTGGGGTTTTCTCGGCTTTGTTTACCACAATCATGGCAGCGGTAGCGCTGTTTATGGTTGGGCGTCTTGCCAAATTTAATGATATTTTCACTTCCACAGTGCCGACAATTAATAATTTTAGTAACCATGCACTAAGAATAAACTGCCTAACGCTATTTGTACAGCTAAAAATACAAAATAACATTCTTTTTTTATACACTACCTAGTTTTCTATGTTCAGCTACAGGATGTCGGGTTACCAGATCGGCGCCTGTTTCTTTCAAATGGGCTACCCACACCTTCATCAGCATATCCATGAGCTGAGATTGTCGAATAGGTTTAACGAGATAGGCTGCAAAGCCTTTGTCGAGCAGTCGTATGGTATCACCACGCCTCCCCAGAGAAGATAGCATCACCAAAACGGTATCTGCAATTTCAGGATCGGCTTTAATCGCAGCACCCACTTGCTCGCCATCCATACCCGGCATTTGGTCATCGAGAATGGCTATTTGATAGGGATCGCCTTGTTGCTTGGCTTCTTTAAGGGCTTTAAGCGCTTCTTCACCTGAAGCAAATTGACCATTACGCATACCCCAACTGGTAGTTTGCTCATGCAGGACTTTGCGATTGACTTCAATGTCATCAACAATCAGCACCCTGACATCGTGAATGCTTTTGGTGAGCAATGGTTCTAAGGACGCATTTTCGTCAACTTTAAGGGGCAACATAAACCAGAAATGGGCGCCACCTTCGCTACGATTTCCAACACTAATCTCACCAGACATCAGGGCAACGAGTTTTTTAGAAATTGCCAGGCCTATACCTGTGCCTCCATACTTGCGCGAAATAGAAGTGTCAGCCTGCGTGAACTCATCAAATAAATGTTCAACTTGATCTTCTGAGATGCCAATACCCGTGTCTTCAACGCTGAACTTAAAGACCGCGCTGCCGTTAGAATGAATTTGCTCAATGGTGGTTAAAACATATCCGGAAGAAGTGAACTTAATGGCATTGCCAACAAGATTTATGAGGATTTGCCTAATGCGACCGGGGTCTCCAAGAACATTGCGCGGCGTGTTAGGCACATATCGCAAAATGAGTTCAATGTTTTTCTTAGCCACCTGACCAGTCAAGGATTCCGCGACTTGCTCAGCGATTGTCCTAAGATCAAATGGAATAATTTCAAGCTCCAATTTTCCCGCCTCAAGTTTTGAAAAGTCAAGGATATCGTTGATGATGACCATAAGGTTGTTACCGGACATTTTGATGATCTCTACGCATGCAAGTTGGCCTTCATTTAATTCCATGTCCGTCAAAACTTCTGCCATGCCAATAACACCATTCATGGGAGTACGGATCTCATGGCTCATGTTGGCCAGAAAATCGCTTTTGGCAACGTTGGCGGCTTCCGCGGCATCCACGGCTTTTCGCAAGTCTTTTGTTTGTATTTGAACTTCTGCTGTCAGCGCTCCAGTTATTTTTTGGTAACCCCTGATCAAAAAGACCAAACTCAGTACGCCAAAGAGCCCTATCCCTCCGACCAAGTAACTAGAGGCTGTCCCAAAAATATAAAGATTTTGTAGTCAACTGGATGACGTTTATAAAAATAGCCGGAAAGAGCATTTTTTTGCTCGATCCGGCTAAAAAAGGGTTCTATAATTGCGTTAGCGAAAATCAATATAGCCCTTTCTATGAAAAATATAGCCATCCAATGCCTCCTGCGTCCAGCTTTAACTGTGGTCGACTGTTGCCTCGATTACGATAACTTTCGCGCCACCATCGAGCGTATCGACCGGCTGCTGATCGATTCGGAGGTGGAATCGCAGGGCGTTGATCTGGCCTTGGAAAGAGGCCAGCCAATGAGTGTAAAGGCCCGGCAAAAGCGGGCTAATTTTGCCCTCAAGGCGTTGCGTATGGAACCGCTGCGTTATCTACTCGGTGGGATTTCGTTTCGGCATTTGTCGAGGGCTCTGGGCAGCAGCGATCTGTTGGCTGACTTTTGTCGTGTCCGCCATATCGACGGCATAAGGGGCATCTTCAAGAGCACCCTGGAACGGGCCTCGAAGTTTTTCAGCGAAGAGCAGTTGAGGGCCTTGCACCGGACCTTGACTGAGGTTGTGGGCGATGCCGATCTGGCCCGGCAGGTGGTGGGATTGGACAAGCCGATAGACACCACCATTTGCCTGATCGACGGCACCTGTTTGGAGGTCAACATTCATTGGCCGACGGACTGGGTGCTGCTCAAGGATGTAGCGGGCACGCTGCTCAAAGCGATCCGGCTGATCCGTGAGAAGGCCGGTTTGCGCCATCGCATGCCGATCGAACCGGAGCCCTTGGCTCGGCAGATGAATCGGCTGTGCATACAGATGACCCACAGCCGGCGGCGAAAGGACAGCGCGCGGCAACGCAAGGGTATCTTGAGGCAGATGAAAAAGCTGCTCAAACGGATCGGGGAGCATGCCCGCAGTCACCGGGAATTATTGCAAGCCTGCTGGGAGCAAAGCGATTACAGCGAAAAACAGGTCCAACAGATCCTTACCCGGATGGAGCGCATGAGCGAGCTAATCCCGGTGGTCATCAAGCAAGCGCACGAGCGAATCATTGGCGGCCGCCAGGTGAAAAACGCAGAGAAAGTTTTGAGTGTTTACGAACCCGATGCGCAGGTGATTGTGCGAGGCAAAGCGGGCCAAGAGGTTGAGTTTGGCAACACCCTGTTTTTGGGTGAAAGCGTTGAAGGATACCTGCTGGACTGGAAACTCTACGGCAGCCGGACGCCAAGCGAAAATGAACAAATGCAAGAGAGTTTGCAAAGACAGAACCGCTTCAACCTAGCCGAACCCATAGCGGCCATGTGCGCGGACCGGGGATTCGCCTCCCAGCGGGCCCGCCGGCAGTTAGCCCAGGAGGGCATCTACGATGCGCTCTGTCCACGCGATCCGAAGCAGTTGAAAAAACGGATGGAGGAACCACACTTCAGGCAATTGCAAAAGCGCCGGGCCAGCACCGAAGGGCGGATCGGGGTATTGAAGAATCGCTGGCAGGCCGGGCGATTGCGCAGCAAAGGCTTTGCCAACCGCTCGATCAGCGTAGCCTGGTCGGTCCTCTCGCACAATCTATGGAAAGTGGCCAAGATGCTGGCCCAGCAAGATGAACTAAAAACCAAAGCGACGGCCTAAATAAAGAGCGGAAAAGCAAGGACAATACTTTTTCACAGGCCTACTGTCGGCCCATACAAAGAAAACCAGGCAAACGGACCCCAAAACCAGAATCCTAACGTTATAGGAGAGCAAAGTCACCCCCTCCCAAAAGAAAATACCACTAAAATGAACACTCTTCAAAATCCCCTCGCAAAAATCACCCTTTTGGGACAGCCTCTAGATACTGCTCTCAATGATGCACTCACAACCCTGTAGCGTAACGATGCCAGTGGCCCCGCCGATCAGCCCAAACACGCCGATGGATCAACATATCCGCGTCTACTTATCCTCGACGATGTGCTGCTGAGTCTCGAAATGACGCACCGGCTCCCGCTGCTCAAGTTACTCAAGAATGACGATTTCAAGGACTGGCAAATCCTACTGATGACTTACGACCGAGCATGGTATGAAATCGGAAAGCAGCAGCTCGAAGGCTGGGCGTATCACGAGCTATTCACCCAGAGTGTTGGCAACCACGACTAGCCTATGGTGCGTGAGGACCAAGACCACCTGATGCAGGCGATTGATTTCCTTGAAAAGGGATACATCAAGGCCGCCGCTGTCCATGTGCGCTCAAAGTTTGAGGAGGTCTTGAAGTTGGTCTGTCACAATTTTGGCCTTGCCGTCAAATACCACCCCAACCCGCGAAAAGTTTCTACTCGGGACTACTAGTCCGCTGTGGAGGGAGCCACCTACGACAACATTCCTCCCGTCAACTCAAAAACGAATGCAAAATGCAAAGTATTCTGGTGGAAGCCGAAATCTTCAAAGCAGCATGTCGTGCACATGGACCTCCATTACCAGATCGATCACGCCCTGATCTGGGTGATGAACCCGCTCAGTCATTCGCAAAGCGTTGACCGCTACCGCCCCGAGATTGAGGACGCAATTTTCGCCGTGAATGACCTGGATCAAGCCATCCGAAAATCACTCGCGATGCGACAAGCCGGCCCCGTGATGCTTCGCGAGATGCTGCTGAACATCATCAACCTGCGTACTTTGTCCCGGGTGAATGAAGACGAAATCAGTCGAAGGCAATAGCCCAGTTGACGGAAATAGCGAGCAGAACAACGATGGAAAACACCAAGCTGATCGACGAAGTGCTCAAGACGACCGAGCGCGTCCTGATTCCTGGCGCCCACGGCGGCGATTCTCCGCTCTACGAGCGCGAAGTCCAAAACGCCCTCAACCTCATCGCCAAATTGGAAAAATTCACCGGATAGCGGCCAAGCGATTTTCACAAGGACAAGCGCCGCAAACTGGCGAACCGTTTCATGGTCAGTAGAGACCCCTTCCGCATCGTGATCGTGCGCGAGTATGAGGCCCCCGCCCTTTGTGGCTGATCGGAGACCACTCAAAAGCCAATCAAATACCCCAAAAACGCTAAAAAGCGGAAAGAATTATAGCTGAAAAAATCTGCTATAAAAAATTCAATAGTATAAGATTTGGTATAAGTCTAATTTTCCTGGAATTTATATAAATCGAAATAAATCCCTAAGTCATTGATTATCAAATGGTGCCCGGAGAGGGGGTCGAACCCTCACTCCCTTTCGGAAACTGGATTTTGAATCCAGCGCGTCTGCCAATTCCGCCATCCGGGCAATGTTTTGGGATAGGATGCTTTAACTTTAACCGCAGATTTCACAGATTAACGCAGATAGAGAAAGTAGAAAATGCCTTTCGCGCTCCATTTAATGAAATATCCGTGTCTATCTGCGTGAACTGTGGTTTTATTTAATTTCAGATACCCCGTAGCTTGCTACGGGGAGCGGTAACTTTATAACAGAGATGAATGAGCGAAGAGAAACGGGAGCATTTGAGGCGCGCGAGCCATTGCGTGTGGCAGATCCACTACCATATGGTGTTCCCTGTGAAGTATCGGAAGATGCTCTTGGAAAGGCGGGTGCAAGAGGTGCTGAAAGAAACAAGCGTTGGGATAGCCGAGCGCTATGAAATAGAGATGGAAGCACTGGGAATGGATGGAGACCATGTGCATTTGCTGTGTGGAGCGCATCCGAAAGAAGCACCCGGGCGAATCGTTCAGAAATATAAGAGCATAACGGCGCGGGAGATCTTTCGGCGCGAACCTTGGGTGAAGGAGAAGCTGTGGGGAGGGGAGTTTTGGAGTGACGGGTATTATGTTGGAACGGTAGGGGAGCGTGGGGATTGGGCCAGTGTGGAGGCCTACGTAAGAAAACAGGGCAAACCGAAGAAGCAGTTGCAACAATTGATGCTGTGGTGATCATGAATTTCTTTCTTAGATACCCCGTAGCTTGCTACGGGGAGTTTCATTGAGTTTTTTCGGTAGGCCCGTCTTTTATCCGGGGTTGAGGGTGGGCTGGCAAGAATTTTTCTTTTTCGAGGTTTAGGTCTTGTTTGGCGGGGGGCCGTGGCCGCCGCTTTGGCCTTGTTGCTGGTGGCGGGCTTTGAGGCGGAGGGCTTGCAGGCGGATGAAGCCGGTGGCGTCGTCGGGGTTGTAGTCGCTGGGGGTCCCTTCCATGGAGGCGATTTTTTCGTCGTAGAGGGAGAGGGGGGATTTTCGACCCACCGTGATGAGGTTGCCTTTGTAGAGTTTGAGCCGGACCGTGCCGGTGATGGTTTTTTGGCTGTCGTCGATGAGGGCCTGGAGGGCCTCGCGCTCGGGGGCGTACCAGAAGCCGTAGTAGATCATCTCGGCATAACGGGGGATGAGGCCGTCGCGCAGGTGCATGAGGTCGCGGTCCATGGTCAGGCTTTCCATCTGGCGGTGGGCGTGGATGAGGATGGCGCCTCCGGGGGTTTCGTAGATGCCGCGGCTTTTCATGCCGACGAATCGGTTCTCCACCAGGTCCACCCGCCCGATACCGTGTTTGCCGCCCAATTCGTTCAATTTGCGCATAATTCCCAGAGGGTTCATGGCCACCCCGTCAACGGCCACGCAATCGCCATTTTCGAAATCGAGCTCGACATACTGGGCGTCTTGGGGGGCGTCTTCAGGGGCGTTGGTGAGCTTGAACATGCCTTTGTTTTCCGGGGTCGTGGGGTCGAACCAGGGGTCTTCGAGGATACCGGCTTCGTAGGAGATGTGGAGGAGGTTGCGGTCCATTGAATACGGTTTGCTGGCGGAGGCTTCCACGTAGATGCCTTGTTGGCGGCAATAGTCGATCATCTCACTGCGGCCAGGAAAGGTTTGACGAAACTTATCCAGCCGCCAAGGGGCGATGACTTGTAAATCCGGGGCGAGGGCCGCATAGGTGAGCTCGAAGCGGCATTGATCGTTGCCCTTACCGGTGGCGCCGTGGGAGAGGGTGCCGGCATTTTCCCGGCGGGCAATCTCAATTTGGGCCTTGGCGATGAGCGGCCTGGCGATAGAGGTGCCGAGGTAATACTGCCCCTCGTAAACGGCATTGGCCCGGGCCATGGGATAGATGAAGTCTCTGGCGAATTCCTCCACCAAATCGACCGTGTAATGGGCGGAGGCGCCGGTTGCGCGGGCTTTTTCTTCAAGCCCCTCGAGTTCTTCCTCCTGGCCGATATCGGCGGCAAAAGTAACGACCTCAGCGTTGTAGTTTTCCTTCAGCCAGCGAAGCAAAACGGAGGTGTCCAGACCCCCGGAATAAGCTAATACAATTTTCATGACGATAAGTTTCCTCTAAAAAGATGGTTATTAACGGTTAGTAGAGGCAGCTTGGCCGGCCAGACGAGCCATGATGGCTTTTTGCATGTGGAGCCGGTTTTCCGCCTGGTCGAAAACGATCGACTGGGGGCCTTCGAGCACTTCCTGAGAAACCTCGAGGCCGGGGTGGGCCGGCAGGCAATGCATGAAAACGGCATCCGGTTTGGCCGCCCGCATGAGCTCCGGGGTGACGCAGTAGGGTTTCATTTTGGCAAGCCTTTCAGCCTCCTCGGCCTCGTCGCCCATGCTCACCCAGACATCGGTATAGACCACATCGGCGACCTTGACGGCTTCCAACGGGTCGGTTGTGAATTGGTGATTGGGGTTATAGCCATCGGCAGACATGAGGCCTTCGATTTTATCGGTGGGGGCGTATTCCGGTGGACCGCCGAGGGAGATTTGCATCTCGCCCATCCTGGCAGCCATGATGAGGGAATTGGCCATATTGCAATTGCAGTCGCCCAAAAAGGCGAGTTTTCGGCCCTTGAGGGATTCCAGAAGAATGCAATCGATACCGGAGCTCCACCGCTCGGCCATGGTCAATAGGTCGCTGAAGCTCTGACACGGGTGCAGAAAATCCGTCAGGCCATTGATGACCGGGATGGAACCAGCGCGCGCGAATTCCTCCACATCGCCGTGGTCGAAGGTCCGGATTATGATGCCTTTGACATAGCGGGAGAGGATTCGGGCGGTATCGGCGATGCTTTCCCCCCGGGAGAGCTGGGAGGCGCCTAGGGCCAGGAAAAGGGCGTGGCCGCCGAGATCGTTCAAGCCGACTTCGAAGGAGACGCGGGTGCGGGTGCTGCTTTTAAAAAAGAGCATGGCCCAAGTCTGTCCCGCCAATACATTGTGATCCGCAATAGGGTTTTTATGTTTATACTGATGCGCCAGGGTGAGTATTTCACCCAGTTCCGCGATTGTAAAATCGGTTTCTTTAAGGAAGTGTTTCATTTTTATAAGTCTTTCCAGTTAAATAATTAAAATTTGTTTTAGCCGTTCTCAAAGTTCATTTAATGCCGACTCGATGATTTCCAGGCCAGCCTCCAGATCCGCCTCCGCGATATTGAGCGGAGGCAAAAATCTGACCGCGTTGCGCCCGGCGCCGACCGCCAGGAGCCCTTTTTCGCGCAGGGAAGCGAGCAACGGGCCGGGATCACCGGTCAAGCCGAGTGCGAGCAGCAAACCTTTGCCGCGCACCTCCCGGATTTTGTCCGGATGCTGTTGGGCCAGCTTTTCAAGGGATTCTTTGAAATCGGCGCCTTTACGGGCCGCATTTTCCATTAAATTTTCCTTTTCCATGACCTCCAGGGTGGCCAGGGCGGCGGCGCAGGCCAGGGGGGAACCGCCAAAAGTGCTCCCATGCGAGCCAGGTGTGAAGAGGGTCGAGTGCCTGCGGTCCACCCAGACGGCGCCCAGAGGGAAGCCGTTTCCCAAGCCTTTGGCCATGGCAATGGCATCGGGCCGGATGCCGGTGTGCTGGTGGGCAAAAAAACGGCCGGTGCGCCCGCAGCCGCACTGCACTTCGTCCAGGAGCAACATGAGGCCTCGCTGGTTGCAGAGGTTGCGAAGGCCGCGCAGGAACTCGTCCGAACATGGCAGTATGCCGCCCTCTCCCAAAATGGGCTCGATGAGGATTGCCGCCGTTTTATCAGTGATGAGCGCCTCGAAACTTTCCAGGTTGTCAATTTCACCGTGGGCGAAACCGTCCAGCATGGGAGCGAATCCTTTTTGAATCTTGTCCAGGGGTGTGGCCGCCATGCCGCCGAAGGTGCGCCCGTGAAAAGATTCCTTGGCGGTCAAAACCTGGTAGCGCTTGCCTTCGATCCCGGTCGTGTCCCGTCCGAAGAGGCGGGCCAGTTTGATGAGGAACTCATTCGCCTCGGCCCCGCTGTTGCAGAAGAAGACTTTGCCTGGTCCGGCCAGGGCGGTTAGTTTTTCGGCCAAGAGGGCTTGATTGGGATTGCGGTAGAGGTTGCTGCAATGGGCCATTTGGGCTGCCTGCTCACTGACCCTTTGAACCCAATAAGGGTGGCCGTGGCCCAGGGTGGTGACGGCGATGCCGGTGGAAAAATCCAGATACTCCTTTCCCTCATCGTCCCAAACGCGGGAGCCCTTGCCCCTTGCCAGGGTTAGCGGGGCCACCGGGTAATTGCCCAATACATGTTGGTCATAAAGATGTTTCGTGTCAATTTTGGTCGTATTCATGGTTATGTGACTGAAAGAAAAAGGTTAAAAAAAAATGGGATTAAATCATTCCTGCACAATTTCCGTCCCGATGCCTTTGTCGGTGAAAATTTCCAGCAGCAGGCTGTGAGGCATGCCGCCTTCCACAAAGTGCACCCTATGCACACCCTTATGGATGGCGTTGGCGGCGCTCTCCACTTTGGGCAGCATACCTTCGGAAATGACGCCCGATCTCTTCAGTTCCTCCACTTCACCAATACGTAATGTTGAAATAGTGGAACTCTCGTCATCGCGTTCCCGCAAAAGGCCGGGCACGTCGCAAAGGTAAACCAGACGGCGGGCGCCCAAGGCCGAAGCCAGGTGGGAGGCCGCACTGTCAGCGTTGGTGTTATGGGGATTACCCTTGTCGTCGAGGGCGATGGGGGAAATGACGGGGGTGCAGCCTTCGGCAAATGCGCGCTCCACCAGTTCGGTGTGGACGGAGGTTATTTCGCCGACGAATCCCAGATCGACCGGTTGGCCGCTGGAGTCCATTTCCCGACGTTTGACGCATTGGAAAACGGTGTTGCCGGGCAGGCTCATCGGTTGGCCGCCGTTTTCCTTGATGAGTTGGCAAATGTTGCGGTTGACGACCTGGTTGAGGGTTTTTTCGACCAGCTCAATGGTCTCTATTCCGGTCATTCGCAATCCATTGACAAAAATCGGCTCGAGGCCCGCATCCTCCATCGCCCGGCTGATGGCTTGGCCGCCGCCATGGACCACCACCACCTGAATCCCCACCGCTGCCAGCAGCACGATATCGGTGATGACCCGAGTGCGCAGGGAAAGGTCCGGGTCTTCCATAAATTTTCCGCCGTATTTGACCACGAAGGTCGAACCTTTGAAGCGCTGTATATAAGGGAGGGCCTCGAGCAGCACCCTGGCCTTGGTCACCTCGTCGATGTCCAACCCGTTATTCGGTTTTGTTGAAACTGACATATTTATCCGTGAGATCGGTGGAAAATAGGCGGCAGCGGCCTTTTCCCTGGTTGAGGTTGAGGCTGATTTGAAAACGAGGCTGGCTGACTTGTTGCGACCATTCTTTTTTGTTGGCCGCGAGAAGTATTCCTTTTTCCAGAACGGACACCTGCTTTTTGCCGCGATCCCGGAATTTGCCGTAGGAGAGGTCAATTATATCCTCTTCCAGTCCAGCTCCGGCGTAACCGGCGGCGTCCATAACGCGGCCCCAGTTAGGCTCATTGCCGGCCCAAGAGGTCTTCACCAGAAGGGAGTTTCCTATCGCCCGGGCCACTTTTTCCGCTTTGCGATGGGAGAGAGCGCCGTCGATGCAGATTTCCACGATTTTGGAAATTTTCTCCCCGTCCCCGACGATCAATAGGGCTAGTTCCAGGCAGAGGGCGCTGAGGGCATTTTGAAAAAGCTCAATCAGTTCCGGGTTTTTGTTCGATATTTTAACCCCGGAAGCCCCGTTGGCCAGTAACAGCACGGTATCATTGGTGCTCATATCGCCATCCACCGTTATGCGGTTGAAGGACTCCCTGACCGCTTCCACCAGCATCTTGCGCAACAACGCGCGGTCCACACGCGCATCGGTGGCGATGAAGGCGAGCATGGTGGCCATGTTGGGCTGGATCATGCCGGCCCCTTTGGCCATTGCGGCCAGGGTGACGGTCTCGCCTTCCCATTGAAAACGGGCGGCTACGGTTTTTGTAATTGTGTCGGTGGTGCGAATGGCTTGGGCGGCCTTTTTCCCGTTTTCAGAACTGTTGGTTAGGTTTGAAGCGGCTTCCGCGATGCCTTCGGCCACCCGGTCCATAGGGAGTGTTTCACCGATATGACCGGTCGAGCAGACGAGCATGGATTCGGGGGGAAGGCCGAACGGCTCGGCGGCCAAACGGGCCATGCACTGCGCATCAGCTTTACCTTGGGGGCCGGTGCAGCAATTGGCGTTGCCGCTGTTGACCACGATACCGTGGAATTCCTTCTGCGTTTTCAAAATTTCCAGGTTGAGGCGCACCGGGGCCGCCTTGACATCATTCTGCGTGAAGACGCCTGCGGCGTTGCAGGCATGAGGTGAGTAGATGAGAGCCAAATCGAGCCGCCCGTCGAGGGGCCCGGGAATGCCGCAGGCGGCCCCGGCGGCTTCAAAGCCGGGCACATCGGTTATTCCGGCGACGTCGATTTCTAACGTAAAATTGCTATGGGTCATGGATAAAATGGGTTTATGCCAGTCCTGCGGTTTCGGGAAAACCGCACATCAGGTTCATGATTTGAACGGCCTGTCCCGCCGCTCCTTTGATCAGGTTGTCTATGGCCGAAGTGAAGACGAAGTTTCCCGTCCTGGGATCATGAACGGCGGAAATTTCGATCCTGTTGTTCCCACGAACATGGGCCGTATCGGGAAACGCGCCGGTTGGCAGGAGGGTTACGAAGGGGCTTTGGCCATAAATATTTTCCCACACGCGGTAGATATCTTCGATTTTGCAGCCGGTCCCCGGAACCGTTATGGTGGTGGCGATTCCGGCCTTCATGGGGACCAGATGAGGGTTGAACTGGACGATGACCGTCGATCCTGCTGCGCTCGACAATTGCTCCTCGATCTCCGAGAGATGGCGGTGCCGGGGAAGTCCGTAGGCCATCACGCTTTCCTGCCGTTCGTTAAAACTGAAAAAGAGGCTGGCCTTTTTTCCCGCCCCACTGATCCCGCTCATGCTGTTGATGACGATGCCTTTGCCGCTGAAAATTTTTTCCCTGAGCAGGGGCAGCAGGGGCATGAGAATGCTGGTCGGGTAACAGCCCGGACAGGCGATCAAGGCAGCATCTTCCCAGCCCGGCGGCGCGATTTCGGGGATGACGTAAGCGGCCCGTTGGAGCAATTCCGGGTCAGGATGCACCTGGCCGTAATAGTCCTCATAAAGCTCCGGGGAACCCAGCCGGAAGTCGGCGCTCAGGTCGATGAGCTTTTTCCCGGCATCCACCAGAGGGCGGGCAAATGCCGCCGCGGCGCCATGGGGAAGGGCCAGGAATACCAGGTCGATATCTTCACGGGCGGCCAGATTTTCCGGCTCCGACGGGCTGAAGCGAAGGTCTCCCAGCCGCCCGCGCAGGGCAGGGAGGGTTTCTTCCACCGGCTGACCGGCCAGGGAGCGCGAGGTGACGGCCGCCAGTTTAACCTGCGGATGCGTGGCCAAGAGCCGGAGAAGAGTTTCCCCGGTATAACCAGAAGCGCCTGCTATTGCTGTTTTCATGAGTTCGAATTTTTAAAATTGTTGATAAATGTTGGTTTTGGCAAAAAAGAAAGGTTTTGATTCAGATTCGTGCGGTGGGGCTTTTTGGGCAAAGAAAAACCCTCCAGGACATCCGCGTCCGGGAGGGTTTCTCTGAAAATGAAATAAAGACAGGAGAACGCCCGTGATGGGGATGTTATCGTTTGGAAAACTGGAATCTCTTTCTGGCGCCAGGCTGACCGGGTTTTTTGCGCTCTTTCTGGCGCGGATCGCGTTTGAGATGACCGGCTTTTTTGAGTACAATTCTGGTTTCCGGGTCGTGTTTTTCGAGTGCCCGGGCAAGGCTGTGGCGGATCGCTCCGGCCTGTCCATTGGGGCCGCCGCCACTGACAGTGACAATGGCGTCGAACTTTTCTTCGCCCTCGACCGTCCCCAGTGGGGAGACCGCGGTCCTGGAAAGACCGTCGTGGTAGCAGTATTCAGTCAAGGGTTTGCCGTTGACGGTTATTTTGCCCTTGCCGCCGGCGTACAGGCGTATGCTGGCGGTAGCCGTTTTGCGGCGGCCGGTGGCCCGGATAAAATCGGTCTTTTTAGCTTTGGCGGACATTTTATTCTCTATATTTCAACCACAGATTACGCGGATATACACAGATAATTTGTTAAATAACAATCGAAATTCACTTTCTATATGTAATAATAATACCTGCGGTTTTATGAATAAATTGGAGTTTACATTAAATTTATTAAAGATTGAGCGGGACCGGTTGCTGGGCTTCATGGGTATGCTCGGGTCCTGGAAAAACT
Organism: Opitutales bacterium; assembly: GCA_965226205.1. GTDB lineage: Bacteria > Verrucomicrobiota > Verrucomicrobiia > Opitutales > UBA2987 > JAJFLU01. The sequence continues at coordinate 284,714 of CBDDCJ010000028.1, forward strand.
TTTAATTTTTTGAGCATCTGCCGGGCCAGCCGGTTTTTGGGCAGCATCCCTTTGACGGCGTGCTCAATGATAAAAGCGGGTTTGTTTTTGCGCATGTCTTCGACTTTGATGTACTTTTCATTGCCCATCCAGCCGCTGTAGAACATGTAGGTTTTCTGCTCGTCCTTTTTTTCCGGTCAAGACCACTTTGTTGGCGTTGATGATAATGACAAAGTCCCCCGTATCGACATGTGGGGTGTAGGTCGGTTTGTGGCGGCCTCGAAGAATGTTGGAGACTTTGACGGCGAGCTTGCCGAGCACTTTGTCGGTGGCGTCCACCACATGCCATATGCGCTCGATTTCGCCAGGTTTTGCCAGATAACTTTTCATGGTTTAAAAAAAAGAAGGGTAAGTGCTAGTTTTCCTGTCCGCCTTGTCAACTCCTTTCCTTATTTTGTTCAATTCTTTAGCTTTAGGGCAATATGGTGTGTTTTCGATAATTATAAATGGAGGCCGGATTCATAGAGGCGCGAATTGTGTTGCCTCAGGCGGGCCATGGATGGCATAATACATGTTTGAATAGCAATAAACAAAGGAAGGCGATGAATCCATTAGAAGAGGCCGTTGCAGCGCAAACAAACCAGCTCGAGCAACTCAAAAAATTCACCACCGTGGTGGCCGATACCGGTGATTTTGCCTCCATGAAGCAATTTGCCCCAAGGGACGCCACCACCAACCCATCCCTCATTTTTGCCGCCGTGCAGATGGATGAGTATGAATACCTGCTTGAAAAAGCCGTCGCCGACAATGAAAACAACGGGCTTCACGGCCCCTCCCTTTCCGCTAAAATCGTGGACCACCTGATTGTCGATTTTGGCTGTGAAATCCTCAAGATCGTTCCCGGCCGCGTATCCACCGAGGTGGATGCCCGCATCTCCTTTGACACCGCCGCCACGGTCAAAAAAGCCCGCGAGCTGATTGCCCTCTACGAAGCCCGGGACATCGAACGGGAACGCGTGCTGATCAAAATCGCCTCCACCTGGGAAGGCATCCTGGCGGCGCGGGAACTTGAAAAAGAGGGCATCCATTGCAACCTTACGCTACTTTTTTCGCTGACCCAGGCCATAGCCTGCGCGGAGGCCGGAGTCACCCTCATTTCTCCCTTCGTCGGTCGCATCCTCGACTGGTACAAGGCGCATACGGGGGAGAACTATCACGGGCGTGACGATCCCGGAGTGCAGTCCGTCCTCAGCATCTACAACTACTACAAAAAATTTGATTACCCTACCGAGATAATGGGCGCCAGCTTCCGCAATATGGACCAAATCCTTGAGCTGGCCGGCTGCGACCTGCTCACCATCAGCCCGAAACTCCTGGGTGAACTGGAAGCTTCGGCAGAGATAGTGGAACGCAAACTCGATCCCGAAAAAGCCGCTTCTTACCCCGTGCAAAAATTGCGGATCGATGAAAAAACCTTTCGCTGGCTCCTTAACGAAGACGCCATGACAACCGAAAAACTGGCCGAGGGCATCCGCCGTTTCGCCGCCGACATCGACAAACTGGAAGATTTGATCGAGAGCGGGCTTCTGGAGAATTAGTAGAGGCGGCACGGTCGCCAGCCGCTAGTGCAAGATATTTGAAGAGCGAATTGGCGATTGTTAAGAAAACGGTAAAAACCGGGACCGGGCATTTTCATCTTGACTTTTGACAGTGGGTTTTGATATATATTCACGTCCAGGCATCCCCCCAAAGATCGCTTCAGCAATATTTTCACCCTCTCATAAAGGCCGCAGTAGGGCTTGGAAAGAGGTGCGAAATGGTATGATGATTTTAATTCAAAGCTAAGGAAAAGATGGCAGTGAAAGGTAGCAGATTGAAATTTAAGGCACATTTGCGGGAGGGTGTTGACTGCCGGGCCGCAAGGAATTCGCGGACAGGTTCCTCCCTGATCGAGCTAATGATCGCGTCGGTCATTTTGAGCATGGTTTTTGCCAGCGCCTTTTCCGTTGTGGGCCAGGGCTACAATATTATCGAAAATGCGCGCGACAATGCGCGGGCGGCCCAGATCCTGCAAAGCGAGATGGAGAATATCCGTATCCTGAAATGGGCCGACATTGTTGATTTGGGAGAAACTTCCACCTTTTATCCCGCAACCCAGTTTTCAGAGGAATTCGGCAGCCGCTACACGTGCAGGCGATCCATTACCAGCAGGAACAGCCGGACCGATCAGAAAGTGTGCAGATTGGGAGTGATGTGGACAGACAACAAGGGCATTTCCCACACCCGGCAATATTTCACTTATATAACCGAAAACGGTCTCAATGATTATATCTACCGATCATTTTAATATATCGTTTCCCAGTCGGCGTAGGGGGTTCTGAAATGGACGGGGAAAACTGGACAGTGGAATAAGGTGGTCTTGAACCACTAAATTCGCTAACCTATGAATATTATTAAATCACGAAAGAGAAGACAATACAGTGCTGAGTTTAAAGCCCGAGTGGCCCTGGAAGCCATCAGGGGCGCTCATACCATCAACGAGATCGCCGGTCGTTTTGAGGTGCATCCCAACCAGGTGACCCAATGGAAGAAGCAGCTTTTGCAGGGAGCAACGGAGCTGTTTTCGCGCCAGCGGCAGACTCTCAGCAAGGACAACGAGACGGAAAAAGATCACCTTTACCAGGAGATTGAAAAGCTGAAAGTAGAATGCGATTGGCTAAAAAAAAAGTCTGAACAACTCGGTTGGTGAGAGGCGCAAGATGGTGCAACCACTTCAAGGAAAAATCAGTATCGGCAGGCAGTGTCAGTTGCTGGGGCTGGCCCGCGGCAGCTATTACTATCGGGCCCGTGCCCAGTGCGAGCAGAACGTTCTCTACATGCATCGCATGGATGAGCTCTACACCCAATATCCGTTTTTTGGTTCTCGCCGGATGACCCAGTGGCTGCGTCGAGAGGGCCATGCAGTGGGACGAGGCCGCATCCAGCGGCTCATGCGCCAAATGGGCCTGGAGGCTATTTATCCGCGTCGAAACTTGAGCCAGGGGCACCGGCAGCACCGCATTTTCCCTTATCTGCTGCGGGGTTTGGCGGTCGAGCGGCCCGACCAGGTATGGTGCAGCGACATCACTTACCTGCGGCTGAGCCGAGGATTCCTTTTCTTGACCGTGGTGTTGGACTGGTTCAGCCGCTACGTGTTGAGCTGGCAGCTTTCCAACACCCTGGAGAGCCGCTTCTGTGTGCTCGCCCTGGAGGAAGCTCTGAGGCGGGCCCAACCTCAAATCTTCAACACCGATCAAGGCAGCCAGTTTACCGGCAGCGAGTTCACCTCGGTGCTGGGGCAAGCCGGGGTGCGCATCAGCATGGACGGGCGTGGCCGCTACCTGGACAACATATTTGTTGAACGCTTTTGGAGAACCCTCAAGTATGAAGACATTTACCTGCGCGAATACGCCACGGCAAAGGAAGCCAGCGAAGGGATAGCCCGCTACCTGGACTTCTACAATCACCTGCGCCCCCACCAAGCCCTGGGCTACCGGACCCCGGCCGAAGTCCATGCAATCGGAGCAAAACCAACCTCCCCGCCAATACAGCTTGCGGGCACCTGCGTGCCCGTCTTTGGCTAAGGACAAAATATATTTTTAAAAAATAATATGAACACGATTTCCACCTTAATCCCACGTCAAAATTGTCCAAACAACCCCGTCCACTTCAGATTGAGATAGTCCTGACCTTCCGCTCTCTATTTGCCAATGGCTTGACGGCCAAGGACACCCTTAACATAACTGGCGCAGCGGCCACCGTTGACAGCTACGATTCGTCTTTATCTCCAGGATATCCCGATGCCACGACCAACCGGGGAGACGGTGGCACCCTGGGCAGCATAACTTTTGAAAGCGATATTACGGGGGTGGATATCGGCAATTCCGATATCTACGGTTATTTAACAACCGGCGGTTCCAGTATAGATTTCGGCAATGGCAGTGTTACCATTTCGGCAATGGCAGTGTTACCGGCGAAGACACTCCCTCCGGCGTTACAGTCGATCCGGACCGGGTGTCCTACGATTTCGATATCGACCTGCCCGATGTTGACGCCCCTGAAGCGGGCTCTTCGGCGAAGACAGATTCGGATACGCAAATCACCACTCTGAAGAGCAATAATAATTCGGAGACCCTTAGCGGAGGGACCGCTGACAGCCCCATTGAATACAAACTCAGTGATTTCGAGATGGGAAACAACTCTGAAGTGACGATCAACGGCCACATTAAGATGATCGTCACAGGCAATGTGAGTCTCAATGGTGTCACCATCAATGCGGGCAGCAGCCTTACCATCTATGTCGATGGCGATTTTTCCGCCGGGCAGGGAAACACAGTCATCAACAACCTCAACCCGGATTCGGACAGCCTGGTTGTTTATGGAACCCAATCAGAGGCCGATGTGGCCGGGGGCGAAACTCCGCAGGAATTCAAAATAGGTGGGTCGGCCAAGATGACCGCCGCCATCTACGCTCCGAATGCCAATTTTAACGGAGCAGCGGTTTGTAACAAAATTACCCTGAACGGAGGGGTGCAATTTCACTACGATGAAGGTCTGGAAGACTTTTTTGGTGGCGACCCCACTTTTAAAATCGATTCCTGGACGGAAATCTACGACAAGGTGGACCGTATCGATTTCAGCGATATGAGCGCCCTTGACGATTTTGAACCACCGGACTTTTCCACCTACACAGACACCGATCCCATTCCAAAACCCGAACCCGATCCTATTCCCGATCCCGATCCCGATCCCATTCCAGATCCCGAGCCCGATCCCTCTCCCGGCGGCGGTCCTCCCGGCGGCGGTCCTCCCGGTCAAGGTGGTACTCCTCCCGGTGGTTGATTTGATACGAATTCGAGTAAAGTAAAAAAGGAAAGTCTCCGTCCTTACTCGACTGAACCAGAGTCACTGCCGCAGTACCCGGGAAAACCTCAGGTATGTTATTGCCGTGGCCTGACTTTCGAAGAGGGTTTGCAGCTTGAATCCCTGATGGAGGCGAGTCCCACGATCTGGCTGGTCGTCTTCGTAGCTGATCTTTTGGATGACGATAATTTCCTGAAAGAGCCGCCGCCGAAACTTTTTCATGATTTCTTTTCGTTCCCGATTGGCGGTTGAAAACTTGACGGCCCCCCATAGGTGCGGCGTGAAAAGTCCCGGACGGTCGGAAATGATGAGGATATTTTTCCGGGGAAAGTTATCATTCAAAAAACGCAGGGCCATCTGGTAATCCCGATAGGTGTGAATATGCCTGGCGGCCTCATTTTTACCCGCCACCGGCCAGTGGAAAAGGAGCAGGGCAGCGCCGCCCACGAACCATAGAGACCGCAGGTTTGGCTTTCTTTCCCACCGAGGCTGCAAGAGAAATAGAACAAAAAAGACCAGCAGGGGGAGAAATATGATGCCGAGCCGGATGGAGTAGGGTTGATCAAGCCGTCCCCAGGAATAGGTGAACAGCACGACCCCCTGAAGAACCAAAGCGGCCCCTGCGGCATAGCATAGTTTCTGTACCCTTGGGCTGAATCGTTTCCCATTTCGAACCAGTTGGAAAAGGGCCCAGGCGAGGCCCGCCAGGGCCAGGTAGAAAAGGAGCGGCGCCGTCCCGAAAAATTCCTCCACGCCGGTGAAATAATCCCATGCGTGTCCCGTATTTTCAATCAAATGGCCGATGCTGAACAAATCACCCCCATCCGGCATTTGAAAATAACTCAGATCGGCAGTTGCCAACCGTTGCCAGGCCACCGGCAAAAAGAGCAGGGGAAGCAATGGCGTTCGCCAGGTCAGCCCGCGGATTTGTTCTTTTCCCATGGCCGCAATTACAGGAGGGACCAGGCACAAAACAAAGAGGGCCGATTCGTAGCGCACCTGCGCCAGGAGCACAAGGGTTAGCCCCAGCAACTCCGCGTGGCGGGGCTCCAGCTTTTCCAAATAAAAGTCCAGCAGAAGGAACGCAATGAGGGCAAAAAGCAAATTGACGATCTCGAATCCGCTCGAGGAGACCCCGATCACATAAACCGGAAAGGAGGCCAGAAGGAGCATTCCAAGCAGGGCCAAGCCACTGGAAAAATCCGCTGGAACAAAAAGTAAAACAGAAAAAGCGTAAAGAAACCGGCAATCGCATTGAGCACGAACCCGTTGGAGGCGCTATAACCTTTAACCGTGTGGAGAACCGATACGAGAAAGGGGAAAAGGAGCGGGCGTTTGTCCTGAACGGTAGTTTTCGGCTCAAAGCTCTCAAAATAATAATACCCCTCCGTGGTATTGCCAACAGTACGCTCACCATACATCGACCGGGCCACGCTCATGAGGTTTGTTTCGTCCGCCAGGATACGGAATTTCGGCGGGCTGATTAATATGCCCGCCGTGGTCAGAATAAAGGCCGCCGCCAAAGCGGGCCAATGCCCCCGGATGAACTCCTGGGACCGCTCAAAAGTCAGCTTTCGTGGCCACAGGCTGGCTGCCCATATGATAGAGGCTGTCCCAAAAATATAAAGATTTTGTAGTCAACTGGATGACGTTTATAAAAATAGCCGGAAAGAGCATTTTTTTGCTCGATCCGGCTAAAAAAGGGTTCTATAATTGCGTTAGCGAAAATCAATATAGCCCTTTCTATGAAAAATATAGCCATCCAATGCCTCCTGCGTCCAGCTTTAACTGTGGTCGACCGTTGCCTCGATTACGATAACTTTCGCGCCACCATCGAGCGTATCGACCGGCTGCTGATCGATTCGGAGGTGGAATCGCAGGGCGTTGATCTGGCCTTGGAAAGAGGCCAGCCAATGAGTGTAAAGGCCCGGCAAAAGCGGGCTAATTTTGCCCTCAAGGCGTTGCGTATGGAAACGCTGCGTTATCTGCTCGGTGGGATTTCGTTTCGGCATTTGTCGAGGGCTCTGGGCAGCAGCGATCTGTTGGCTGACTTTTGTCGTGTCCGCCATATCGACGGCATAAGGGGCATCTCCACGGCATAAGGGGCATCTCCAAGAGCACCCTGGAACGGGCCTCGAAGTTTTTCAGCGAAGAGCAGTTGAGGGCCTTGCACCGGACCTTGACTGAGGTTGTGGGCGATGCCGATCTGGCCCGGCAGGTGGTGGGATTGGACAAGCCGATAGACACCACCATTTGCCTGATCGACGGCACCTGTTTGGAGGTCAACATTCATTGGCCGACGGACTGGGTGCTGCTCAAGGATGTAGCGGGCACGCTGCTCAAAGCGATCCGGCTGATCCGTGAGAAGGCCGGTTTGCGCCATCGCATGCCGATCGAACCGGAGCCCTTGGCTCGGCAGATGAATCGGCTGTGCATACAGATGACCCACAGCCGGCGGCGAAAGGACAGCGCGCGGCAACGTAAGGGTATCTTGAGGCAGATGAAAAAGCTGCTCAAACGGATCGGGGAGCATGCCCGCAGTCACCGGGAATTATTGCAAGCCTGCTGGGAGCAAAGCGATTACAGCGAAAAACAGGTCCAACAGATCCTTACCCGGATGGAGCGCATGAGCGAGCTAATCCCGGTGGTCATCAAGCAAGCGCACGAGCGAATCATTGGCGGCCGCCAGGTGAAAAACGCAGAGAAAGTTTTGAGTGTTTACGAACCCGATGCGCAGGTGATTGTGCGAGGCAAAGCGGGCCAAGAGGTTGAGTTTGGCAACACCCTGTTTTTGGGTGAAAGCGTTGAAGGATACCTGCTGGACTGGAAACTCTACGGCAGCCGGACGCCAAGTGAAAATGAACAAATGCAAGAGAGTTTGCAAAGACAGAACCGCTTCAACCTAGCCGAACCCATAGCGGCCATGTGCGCGGACCGGGGATTCGCCTCCCAGCGGGCCCGCCGGCAGTTAGCCCAGGAGGGCATCTACGATGCGCTCTGTCCACGCGATCCGAAGCAGTTGAAAAAACGGATGGAGGAACCACACTTCAGGCAATTGCAAAAGCGCCGGGCCAGCACCGAAGGGCGGATCGGGGTATTGAAGAATCGCTGGCAGGCCGGGCGATTGCGCAGCAAAGGCTTTGCCAACCGCTCGATCAGCGTAGCCTGGTCGGTCCTCTCGCACAATCTATGGAAAGTGGCCAAGATGCTGGCCCAGCAAGATGAACTAAAAACCAAAGCGGCGGCCTAAATAAAGAGCGGAAAAGCAAGGATAATACTTTTTCACAGGCCTACTGTCGGCCCATACAAAGAAAACCAGGCAAACGGACCCCAAAACCAGAATCCTAACGTCATAGGAGAGCAAAGTCACCCCCTCCCAAAAGAAAATACCACTAAAATGAACACTCTTCAAAATCCCCTCGCAAAAATCACCCTTTTGGGACAGCCTCTATGATAAGGGTTGCGAAAATAAAATAATAACCGGAAGCCTGAAACCAGAAGGCCATGGTTTCCCTGGAGAGCAGAAAGAATCCGATCAAAATCGCCACTACTGAAGTCAAAATAAAAAACAGAAGGACGCTGTGCGGCTTCAATTTATCCCAATTTACGGTTCGCATGGTCTGGGTTAAGCTATGATTCAAGCCTTCACAGCACAAGAGGATTTACGGTTCGAGGAGGCTGCCGACGTGAGCTATGAATTCCCGGAACTTCCGAGGTTTAATAAAACACCTTGTTCCCCGTTGTTAAGCGAGGTTCGTTTCCGCAGTTGTTGGCGGGGGCTGGGGGACGGGGTTGGCGTTGCCTAGAGGAGGACTTTATTGAGGGGGTATTCGATGATGCCTTCGGCCCCGTGGGATTTGAGGATGGGGATGATTTCGCGCACGATTTTTTCGTCCATGATGGTTTCGAGGGCCACCCAGTCTTCATCCGCCAGGCGGCTGATGGTGGGCCTGCGCAACGCGGGGAGGTCGGCCAGGAGGGCATCGAGGCGGGATTTGGGGCAGTTTAGCTTGAGCCCCACTTTGCCTCTGGCGGCCAGGGCGGCGCCTAGAAGCATGGCGATGTTTTCTATTTTTTTGCGCTTTTCGGGATTGGCCCAACTGGTTTTATTGGCGATCAATTGGGTGTTAGTCTCTAAAACGGTGTCGATGATGCGCAGTTTGTTGGCCCGCAGGGAGCTGCCAGTCTCGGTTAATTCGACGATGGCATCGACCAGTTCGGGGACTTTGACTTCGGTTGCGCCCCAGGAAAATTCGACCTCGGCTTGCACTGCGTGCCGTTCGAGGTATTGGCGGGTGATGTTGACTACTTCGGTGGCGATGCGGCGGCCCTGTAGGTCTTTTAATGACTGGATGCTGGAAGTTTCGTGGACGGCCAGGACCCAGCGGGAGGACACCGCCGAGGCCCTGCTATAGGTCAGGTCGCTGACTTTGACGACATCGGAATCGTTCTCCACCACCCAATCGTAACCCGTCAGCCCGCAATCGAAGAAGCCGAGTTCCACGTAGCGGCTCATTTCCTGGGCGCGCACGAATCGCCCGTCCAGTTCGGGATCGTCAAAAATGGGTTTGTAGGAACGGGAGCCGCGCAAAATTTGCCACCCGGCCTTGGAAAAGAGTTCGAGAGTGGCGTTTTCGAGGCTGCCTTTGGGCAAGCCGAACATCAATAATGGTTTGTTTTGAGTCATGGAATCGTTTCAAAAGAGAGTGAACCCGATTGAGCGACAAGCAAAATATTTCCACCTAATTGTAAAAAACAAATAAAAAGTTTGTAAAAAAATCAAAATAGGCTACTTTTTTGCGACTATAGGGTAAGACATGTAATGCCTCCTTTTACCTATCTTACGCCTCCAGCGTTTTAGGATAATCCAGGAAGACCTAAATTCTAAAAATAAAAAAAATGGCTGCCAAACCGAAACCGCTGATCCTCGTCGTAGAGGACGAAATCGATCTGGCCCATTTGATTGCCGAGCAATTGGAAATGTCCGGCATGATAACGCAGGTCTATCACCGCGCTTCCCATGTGGTGCGGTTCCTGCAAAACAACTTTGCCAACTTGATGCTGCTCGATGTCAACTTGCCCGATTCCACCGGTTTTGCCCTGATGGAGGAATTGAAGAAGCTCGACATTCATGTGCCGGTGTTTTTTTTGACGGCCAGCAATTCCGAGTTACACAAGGTTAAAGGCCTCGAAATGGGGGGGGACGATTATATGACCAAACCCTTCAGCTTTCCCGAATTGATCGCCCGCATCCACGCCGTTCTGAGGAGGGCGGAGACGGCCCAGGACTACAATATCACGAAAAATGCGCGCCTCAGCCAGGATAGTTTTGAGTTTTGCGGGGCGACCATTCTGTCCACCCGTCTGGAAATCGAATTTCCCAACGGCAAAGTTGAAAAAATAGGCCGCAAAGAGCTTGGCATCCTCACCTATCTGGTTTTCAATAAGGGCGCTGTCCTTACCCGGCGCAGCCTCATTCATGCCGTTTGGGGTATCCATGCCGACGTCAAGAGCCGTTCACTGGACCAGTATATCGTAAAAATACGGGATTATTATAATTCCCATGATTGCAGCATGGACGCCTTTCGCACCATCCACGGGGTCGGTTATATCTACGATTCAGAGGAAAAAGCGGAAGATAGCGAATCCGGTTGAAGTTTAAGCCCTGGGGCGGCCGGCGGCATCAGGAATCCATACCGTAGCGGTGGATGGCGGCGTTGACGGAGCGTTTCATTTCCATTTCCTCAAGGAGCTCAATGATCCGCGCCGGATCGACCGTTTGAGCGGCGAGTTCCCCGAAATTCTCATCCAGCCGCAGGGTGGTCATGAGCAGGTTTACCTTCAGGCGCTCAGCGTTTTGGTGGACCAGGTTCTGAAAACGCTTCGGGTTCAATCTGCCGCAATTATTGATGATATTCTCCAGGGAACCATAGGCGGAAAGCCATTTTGAGGCCGTTTTCGGGCCCACCCCCGGCAAGCCTTTGATATTGTCGGCGGTATCTCCAACCAGCGCCAGGTATTCGGGAATTTGGGAGGGCTTTACGCCGAATTTTTTTTGCACCCCTTCTTCATCAAGGCTTCGCCACCCCAGCCGGGGATTGACCGTGGGCGGGGGCAGGAGTTGGGTCACGCCGGAGCCGATGCACTGGGCCAGGTCTTTGTCGGAGCTAACAATGACGACTTGATGGCCTTGGGCGACCAGTTCATGGGCGGCGGCTCCCAGCAGGTCATCGGCTTCCACTCCGGCCTTTTCTACTTGTCCGAAACCCATCGCCCGGCCCAACTCTTTCATCTTGGGCAGTTGTTTGGCCAAATCGGCGGGAATTTCAGATCGTTGGGCCTTGTAGTCGGGTTGTAGCTTCGAGCGTTCTTCATCCTCGCCCAGATCGTAGAAAATGATCATGTTTTGGGGCCGGTTGTCGTCCTCCAAACGCCAAAGGGTTCTCACCCAGCCATGAATGGCATTGGTGGGAAAGCCGTCCGACCGGGTCAATCCGGGCATTCCGTAAAAAGCCCGGTAGGCCATATTTAAACCATCGATGAGCAGCCATTTGGCCATGGAGGCAGGTTTGTGGATTCGGGGAGCGGAATCAATCCTGCTTTTGCGGTAATTATCGATTGATGGCGCCGCCGGGAGTTATCATGGCCGGATTTTGATAAAGCGATCCCGGTTCGATGCCCCGAAGCTTCTGTTGGGCCGGGGAGCCCCCGGGGCTGATCAGATTGGCGGTCACAAAAATGAGCAAATTTCTTTTTTGGGTGGATTCGCCTTTGGATCTGAAAAGACGACCGATGACGGGAATGTCACCCAGGATGGGCACTTTGTCCTCAACCGTTTGGACCTGCTCGCGGGTCAACCCGCCCATGACTACGGTGGCGCCGTCCCAAATGGTGACTTCCGTCTTGATTTTGCGAACGGAGAAAATGGGCTGGAAAAAGCCGGAGGGCACCGTTACGGTGGTGGAGCCGGAAATGGCGATGCTGGGGCCTCCATATTCGACAAAACCTTCGAACTCGGTAACCTTGGGCTCCAACAAAAGGCTGATGCTGTTGTCATCCTCGACGGTGGGGGTGACTTCCATTTTCACGCCGATATTGCGTACCGCAAAGTCTCGCGGAGTTCCCTCCGTGATGGCGACCGAACCCGAGCCGCCGCCTGAGCCCAGAGAGAGCGAATCGCTGGATACGCTGGCCTGGATGTCACCGTAACTTTCCGGATAGCGAAATTCCTGGGCGACAATGATCTCCGCCGTTTTCCCGGAAAGGACGGTCACTTTGGGAGCGCTCAATAGATCGCTACCTTCCTTGCGGGAAAGGGCGCGTATGATTGCTTCGACCTGAAAACCGCCGACGGCGCCGGTGATGACGGCCAGGTTTCCGGCATCGGTCGCCAGGTCGATGGAACCTGGAATTTCGGGCGGTTTAGTGGGAACGGACAGCCCGCCACCGGCCACCTCGCGAGCGGTCGTAATGGAATCGGTCAGCGTTTCGATGATGCCGGTTATGGGATTGAGGACTTGCCGGGTGGCCGTTTCCGTGACCGGCTCGAAGGTGGATCCCCGGCTGATATTGATTCGGCTGGAGTCGGGATTAATGGAAAAGGCATCCTTGAGGGAGCGCCCGGAGGTGGAAAAGGTATCGTTGGCGCCGGTTATCAGCCAGTTGATTCCCATTTCATCGAGATCGCTCTGCCGCACTTCCAGAAACTTGGTTTCGATCTCGACCTGCTTGATCTCGTTGTAACGGCGCAGGAGGTTGCGGACTTTCTCAAGATTCCGAGGGGTGTTGGTGACGATCAACTGACCGTCGGCCAGGGCCAGATCGGCATTCGCAATTTGGTCAAAGGGAATTCCCGTCCTTTGCAGAAAACTCTTCAGAGCCTCTTCCTCGGCAGTAGGCAGGGTCGGATCCCCCACCGACGGCAGAGCGGGGGCAAAGGGGTCGCTGGAACCAGTTTCGAGCGCCGCCGCCAACCCGAACCCGATCAATCGAATCATGGTGGATCGCGAGAGGGAGAAAAAATCGGTCTCCAGGCGGTTGCCGCCGCCGGAACCGGGACGCACCACCACGGCGTCGTTCTGCACGTCGTATTCAAATCCGACCGATTCGACAATAAAATCAAGGATCCGGTTCAGCGTCAAACGCCGCAAGGTAATCCTGACTTCTGGATCGCTTCCCGCGGGGTTGATGATTACGATATTAACCCCCGCCTTGTCGGGATCGAATTCCAGTGAAAGGGCCGATAAGGTGTCGATGACCCGGCTTAAGACGACCCCATTGAAATCGATTTGGGGAAGCGCAATGCGCTCCAGTTTTTCCCGCAGGCCATTGGAAGAAATTTCGTTTTGGGGAGCCTGTGCCCGGTCGAAAACTTGTGGACGCTGCCAGCCGCGATCCACTTCCGAAAGCAACTGCTCTTTAATTTCAGGGCGAATCCGTTCCCATTCTTCCTGTTGCCTGGAATCGTTTCTCGCTCCGGCATCGCGGCCAACCATTTCAGGCCCATTGGTCTGTTCGGACAATTTTTGAATCGCGTTTGACCGAAGTTTTCTCAGATCATCTATCACCGGTTGGGTTGAAATGGTGTATCGCATACCGGCAAGCGCCTCATCGATGGTTCGCAAGGCGCTGGCATAGTCTCCCCGGTCCAGCATGCGGGAGGCTTTTGGCAAAACTTCGCGGGCTCGCCCAATCGATTGCTGCTGCCTTTCCGATTCCGCCATAAGGGCCGCTGTAACGACCGGGTTATCTGACGGGTTCAACCCGGCTTGAGCAAGTCTCGCTGCGATCCTTTCATCAGCCTGAAGAGAAGATGAAAACAGAGCGCATCCTATCGACAAGATTGCCATGCCGATTGTGGCCATTGTGGAGCGTGGGTATTTTTCGGGGGATGAGGACATAAGGAGAATGTTGGAGTTTATGGTTAGTCAGTTAAATTCTAGGGGTAAATTTTCCAAAACCATGGTTTTTGCCGAAGGGCCGTTGGCAGGACCGGAGGAGGCGGCCTTTGTGGATGTTGTGGCGTCTTTTAACAGAAGGGTTCGCCGCTCCGAAAAATCGGAGATTGCCGTCATTTTTTGCATGACGACCGACTTTTTTTCGAGGTCCACAAATTCCAGCGCATAGGTGGCGCCCTCATGCAAATAACTTTGCCCGGGTAGCAGGGTAATCGTTTCGGGGCTCTGCCCGGCGGTGCGGAAAACCGCTTTGTGGCGAGGATTGTAGTTGGGGCCGCGGCTAAGCGTGATTTTTTCACCGAGGCGGGCATCAAATAATTGCAGGTTGACCGATTCGATCAAAAGGGGTGAGCCTTCCGGTCTGAAGGTTAGGCGCCGGTCAACTTCGAAATCGATTACGGAAATCTTTTCGTCGCCCAAAATATCCCCCACCTTGACTCGCAGGTCCGCGCCGGATTCCTCATTGCGGAGAAGAATATGGTAATTCCCCGCTTGCCCGGCAAATCCCTTGTATTGCATCCGGTAGGGACGGCGCGAAAACCCGATCAATTCCAGACCGAAATCCATTGCCGAAGCGGAGGCATTGAGTGGCGGCTCAAGCACAAAGGTGTTCGCCTGGCGATTGTAAAAAACTTTCGGTGGTGAAAATATCTCGAAAATGGCTTTGGCATCCCAGGATTGGCGTGGCGGCTCGGGCCAGGAAATGGATTTGATGGATTCTGCGATTTCCGCAATCCGAATACTCTTTCCGTCCTCATCGTTAATCGTTATTTCAAAATATTGCAGGACCACTGTGAATAGAGACGTATTCTCCTCCACGATGGGGATCGTTTCGCCGGCCGGTCTGCGTGGATCGGCTTCATCAAATATTCCGAATGAGCTGGTGAAGTCCGCCCGTTTGATCGAAGCGCCCGGAGCTTTTGCCTGGCTGACGGGGAACACTTCCACGGCGCGCACCTGAATAGGAAATTCGAGGTTGGAAACCTGGTTTAAAAACCGCCGTAGATTCTCGGTTCTTCCAATGAAGGCGAGACGTATTGCGAATGTGTTGGATAGGGCATCGCCGGAACCGATTGGCGATTCTTCCAGCGTAAAAAAATCTCCTTTCAAATTATTTCCAAAACGGGATTTGATTTTTCCATCGACTGGCGGAACGGGCTGCCGTTGGATGGCCTCCAATCGCAGTGGACTGGATTCGAACAACAAATCGAGGAGGCGTCCCAGAACCAATCGCTGCCGATAGATTTGCGCTGCCGAGGCCGGGGGAAAATCGGCTGTTTGGGTCAGCAAATCGCCAAAAGCGAAATTTTCGTCCTCCCTGAGCGAAATTCCTTTCCCCAGAGCCTTCCGCCGGTATTTTTCCACGAATTTGACAAGATCGAAATACAAATCCTGAGGCTCGGAAAAAAGTCCCTGCAATTTTTCGGTGGATATAACGCTCCGGGCCAGTTTCGACTCGAGGGTTTGGAGGTGGGCAGAGAGGGTTTTGCGGCGATTGCCAGCGGCGGACAGGTTTGCTGCCGTGGGCGCCGGGCGCAAGGTATTCAACCGATGAAGAGTTTCCGTTTTGGTCTCGACTTCCAGGCGCTCGAGTTCGGATTTTCGCCAGGCGGAGTAAACAAAAAACGCTTCCGTCAAAATCGCCAAAGGGAAGATGCTTACGAGTAGAAGCCAGGAAATTTTGTCCTTCAATTTTTGCATGGCCCTGGCTTAGAGGTGGTATTGGGGGTTCAGGACGAGGGTAAATTGGAACCGCAGCAGCCCCCGGCCGGAAGCATCGAATTTTCTATTCGTTATTTCGCTTACAAATTCCGATTCCCCAAAAGCGCCCAATAACTGGTTCACCCGTTGCTGAATATTGGCGCTGACCCTGGCTAAGGGGTTTTCGCGATCCAGCATTCTGCCGGCCAGGTGGAGCCGTAGCCCGGAAAGGCCTCCCGGATTCTCATTCTCATCCCTTAATATTTGCATTTCGTCGAACCAGACATCTTCGACTTCGACCAAACGCTTCTGAAAATCGGCAAGGAATGCCAGCCAGTTTCCTTTCGCCTCCCCAAGAGGTTCAAGTGAACGGACTTTTTGTTCGATCTCTTCGATCTGGTTGAGGGTCGCGGTCAATTCCTCATGGAGGATTTTTGTTGGGAGCAACTTCTGTTCAAGGGCCTCGATTTGTTGCCGGTAGATGGAGGAGTTATTCTGGAAATGGGCCAATGGCAGGTAAAGGGCCGTGCCGAGGAAGCAGGCGGCGGCTAAAATATAGGGCCGGGCGCGCTGGAAGGAGCGTTGGCGGACCATTCGCGGCGGTAGAACGTTGAGGTCGATAACTTCGGTATTCGGCAAAAGCGTGGCCGCGGCCTGGCCCACCAAAGCCCCCAAACGTAATTCATCCCGTTTCAGCACTGCGGCATCCACGTCCTCGCCGATTTGAATGCCTTCCAGCGGCTGGAAAAAATCGACGGTTAGAGAACATTTATCTTTCAGGCTGTCCGCCAGCCCGGAAAGCATGGCGCCCCGGCCGGATAGCAGAATTTTTTCCACCCTGACGTCTCCATCCTGTCTTTTAAAATGGTCAAGGGAACGGCTTGTTTCGAGGCTCAACCGGCGCATGAATTTTCGCGTTCAGCGCCGTGTGAATTGGTCGGGGTTTGCCGTTTGATTTTTTCGGCCTCGGGCAGGGAAATTTCCAACTTTTCGGCAATCGCTGCGGTGAGGGAGTTTCCGCCGATTGGAATACTCCGGAAATACAGGCCCAGGCCATTCGATTTTGGAAATAGAAATGATGTGGAACGAGCCCCCATTTTAAGAAGCAGCGTGTTCCCTGAATTTTCTGAGAATAAATGCCGAAGAGCGAAATGCTCCAAAAGGCAATCGGAACGTAGGGAGCGCGGCCGTAAGCCCATTGAAGATGCGCATTGGCAGATTTCTTCGGCTATCTCCAGTTGGCAGGCCAGAAGCATTACCTCGATATCGAAACCGTCGCCGCCCACTACTTGCCGGTCCCATGCCAGGCCGGATATGCCGTAGGGTATGTTTTGCTCCGCTTCGTAGGCGATGACCGCGGACTGCCGGGATTTTTCAACCACTGGCGCTTTGATATTTTTTAGAAATAATGGAAAAACCGGCGCGATAATGTCAGCCTCCCCGCTCCAGAGTTTTGATTTCAGTTGCTCACCAGCGGCATCAACGATAGCGGGAAGCCATTCGTCTTGCTGGGAAAAATCAAAATTCAGGTCGTGGGAGGCATAATTTTCCAAGACGAGGTTTTGCGACGCATCGAGGGAAAAACGGGCTGCCGCTAGATGGCTTGAGCCAAAATTTATAATGAGGGTAGAGCGGCGGCGGGTCATTTTTATTAATGGGGTGGGTAAAATGATGTTTTATTCTATTGTTGGCCCGCTCCTTTGTGGACAAAAGCTGGAGACACCTGCGATTTGCGGCTGTCGCGTTGAAATGGAGTATGGTAGATGGGGAGCAAAATACCGTCGTTTTTTATAGCTTGAGTTTCCAGCCGCTGCCGGAAATGGGCCACCTGCCGGGCGTTTTCCAGATTGGAGAAGGTATTGCCGCGGCGGGTGGCCAACGGTTGCCCGCCGACCGACAGTTCGACCAAATAAGCGAACGGTTTCTCCCGCAGTTGGTCGCGCTCGACAATCTCGGAAGGTAGGTAAAAGAAAATGCTTTTCCGGTCGCCCTCCTCAATGGTGGGCAGACGGGCTTCCGCCCGGAAGAAGCGAAATGCCTTTTCCAGCCTGGGCCTCGACTCCAATGAGAAACCGAGGCCGAGGAATACCCGCACATTATCGACAAACCGGCGGTTGAAGGCATTCGGATCGGGATTGGGCCCGCCCTCGATTTCAACCTCGACTTCCAGTCAGTGGCCCAGGCCTGCTGCCTGGTGCAGCTTTTCCTTGGCAAACCTCACTTGATTGACGAAAACCGGGTCCCTTTGCCCGGCATTGGCCAACAACGCATCGTTCAGCAATAAAATGGCCAGAATAGCGAAAAATCTGAACAGTTGCCGGCGCATTTAACGCTTTTAGGAGAACCGATGCGATTCGACAACAAAAATTTTCAGATATTTCAGGAATATTATAGCGAGATCGAAGGTGAGGCCCCAAGGCCTTGGAGGTGATAAAGAATGTCATTACCCCTATTCACGGCATTGTCCCTAAATCGTCTATGACTTGACAGAAAAAGATCCTTGAATATATTATATCCATGATTACAAAAATTACAGGTAAAAACCAAGTCACGGTACCTGCGAAAATCGTAGCCCAAGCGAGAATTAAACCTGGGTCCCGACTGGATTGGCGGCAGACAAAAAGGAAACACATCCTGGAGGTGCGTATTTTGCCGGATAAATCAACCCTGGCGACTGAATTAAGGGGACGCGGGAGCAAATACAAAAATCGGAATACCAATACCGTGGCAAACCTGATTCGAGAAAGGGAAACCGATGAATCCGAGCGTAACGGCGGATAAATGATCACCCATCTTTTGGACACCTCCGCACTTCTTGCCCACTATTTTGGTGAATCAGGAGCGGACGAGGTTAATAACTTATGGCGGGAGCCGGGGAATCGAATTGGTATTTGTGTTCTAACGCTCCCCGAACTGAAGATGCGTTTGAGGGTTGAGGTTAAAAACGCCAAGGAAGTGGATCGGGTTTTTAACCTTTATACCAAGGAACTCGCAGTCCCTGTGATTGTGAACCGGAAGGTGGCTTTAACGGCAACCATATTGCGAGAAAATATAAAGCCCCGCCTGCCTCTGATTGATGCCGTCATTGCGGCATGCGCAAAAAGCGAAAAGGCTATTTTAGTTCATCGCGATCGGCACATGGCAACCATTCCCAACCATCTTGTTAATCAAATTTATCTACCGATTGAAGACTGAGAATCGTATTTCCAAACTGAAGGCCTGGCCTTTTTACCCTGTTTGGAATGGCTTCCCGTGAACGCTATTTGAAATGGACGGGGAAAACTGGACAGTGGAATAAGGTGGTCTTGAACCACTAAATCCGCTAACCTATGAATGTTATTAAATCACGAAAGAGAAGACAATACAGTGCTGAGTTTAAAGCCCGGGTGGCCCTGGAAGCCATCAGGGGCGCTCATACCATCAACGAGATCGCCGGTCGTTTTGAGGTGCATCCCAACCAGGTGACCCAATGGAAGAAGCAGCTTTTGCAGGGAGCAACGGAGCTGTTTTCGCGCCAGCGGCAGACTCTCAGCAAGGACAACGAGACGGAAAAAGATCACCTTTACCAGGAGATTGGAAAGCTGAAAGTAGAATGCGATTGGCTAAAAAAAAGTCTGAACAACTCGGTTGGTGAGAGGCGCAAGATGGTGCAACCACTTCAAGGAAAAATCAGTATCGGCAGGCAATGTCAGTTGCTGGGGCTGGCCCGCGGCAGCTATTACTATCGGGCCCGTGCCCAGTGCGAGCAGAACGTTCTCTACATGCATCGCATGGATGAGCTCTACACCCAATATCCGTTTTTTGGTTCTCGCCGGATGACCCAGTGGCTGCGTCGAGAGGGCCATGCAGTGGGACGAGGCCGCATCCAGCGGCTCATGCGCCAAATGGGCCTGGAGGCTATTTATCCGCGTCGAAACTTGAGCCAGGGGCACCGGCAGCACCGCATTTTCCCTTATCTGCTGCGGGGTTTGGCGGTCGAGCGGCCCGACCAGGTATGGTGCAGCGACATCACTTACCTGCGGCTGAGCCGAGGATTCCTTTTCTTGACCGTGGTGTTGGACTGGTTCAGCCGCTACGTGTTGAGCTGGCAGCTTTCCAACACCCTGGAGAGCCGCTTCTGTGTGCTCGCCCTGGAGGAAGCTCTGAGGCGGGCCCAACCTCAAATCTTCAACACCGATCAAGGCAGCCAGTTTACCGGCAGCGAGTTCACCTCGGTGCTGGGGCAAGCCGGGGTGCGCATCAGCATGGACGGGCGTGGCCGCTACCTGGACAACATATTTGTTGAACGCTTTTGGAGAACCCTCAAGTATGAAGACATTTACCTGCGCGAATACGCCACGGCAAAGGAAGCCAGCGAAGGGATAGCCCGCTACCTGGACTTCTACAACCACCTGCGCCCCCACCAAGCCCTGGGCTACCGGACCCCGGCCGAAGTCCATGCAATCGGAGCAAAACCAACCTCCCCGCCAATACAGCTTGCGGGCACCTGCGTGCCTGTCTTTGGCTAAGGACAAAATATATTTTTAAAAAATAATATGAACACGATTTCCACCTTAATCCCACGTCAAAATTGTCCAAACAACCCCGTCCACTTCAATTAGTGGCAAGGGCAGTTTTTGTTGACATATAAGATCATCTAAACTATATGATAATTCTTTCTACTTTCTATCCTAGATAGAGGCTGTCCCAAAAACCCGAATTTTGCGAATTGAGATATTCGACTCCGAACTGTAAGGGAACGTAAGTCATTCAATTCCGTCAAAAACGCTGTATAAGGCCTCTATTCGTTATAAATATAATCGCGTCAGACAGAGGTCTATGGTAGAATTGTATTTGAATATGCAAAACAAGAGAAAGGCTGACGGTGTTATAGACATCGAAATTGCCCAAAATCCCCTAAAAACGGTCTTTATGACAGCTTTATAAACAAGTTAACTTACTGTAAAACAAATGGTTATAACTTTGGGACAGCCTCTAGATAGTGCAAGTCTGTAAGTTAATTCCCCAAAATCTCCTACATGAAAAAGAAAAAGCCAGCAGTTAAGAAAATCGTTGATTTAAAGGTCAAGCTGGAGGCCTACCGGGCATCGGCCCTGGCGGCGGGGAATGGCTCGGCAAGGCCCGGGCCCGGTAATCTGGCCCTGGCCAGCGCTGCTGCCGGTGGCGCGGCTCTGGCCATGGCCCCTGCGGCGGAAGCCACTATACAATACAGCGGCCCTCAGAATATTATGGTGACGGACACTGGCATAATATCTAGCACATTAATCAATATGGACGGTGTCGGTCCAAATGAATTTCAAATTTTTCACTACTTTGACGATCCCCAAGGCATTTTCCTCGCCACGATGTATCCGAAAAGTGCGAGTGGGGGCATAGTTTACCCCATTGTTTCATAAATTCAATCAGATTCAAGACTGTGATCCGCATAAACAAAGGGACTAACGTGCAAAAAAGGTATATTGCTGAACTTCACAAAAAGTGAAGATACAAAAATGGATTGATAGAGCGTTATTATGGTTGTTTATGCCGCATTCAGAAGGTTTTTACTCAATATTTATGAAACAATGGGGTTTACACATACGACGGGGGTCGTCGCCTTGTAAAGGCATTGAGCGCAAACTACAGTATTACCGACACCATAGCCGGACCCAATTTCGGCTGGATTGCCGGTTATGGATATATTGGCTACGGTTCTAATGGCCCTTTCGAAGGTCAGTTAAACCCCACATACATTGGCGTCCGTTTTACGAATGGAACAGGCGAGCATTTCGGCTGGATCCAGGTAATCCTTGCGGCAGGCACCGCCTCGCTCGAAATCGTGGACTGGGCCTATGAAGACACGCCCGACACACCCATCCTGGCAGGAGCGACGACTAGCCCCCCACAAGCAGAAATCCCAACACTAAACGAATGGGGCATCATCGTATTAATGACCTTGTTGGCTGGGGCTGCCGCCTGGAAAATGAACAAGCCTGAGCCCTTGTTGCAGGCTTAAACAGACTGTGTAAGGTTGTAGGGGTGCGGCCCGATTGGTTTTGGCTCTTTAGAGAAAATCAAGGCTGCCAAAAAAATTAAGAACAGCAGTAAGCCAGGTGTTGGTTATCAAGGGCGTGTAGGTGAAAAGTCTTGCCCGTGGGGACTTTCGGCTTCTATACCCGAAAGCGATGAATCGGTCCCGACCATTTAAAATCAGCGTTCTGGTCCACCTGCGGGACGAGGAGGGGCGGTTATTGCTTTTAAAACGCAAGAAATACCCCAATCATGGGCTCTGGAGTTGCATTGGGGGGAAGCTGGTGATGGAAATGGGGGAAAGCCCGTTCGAGTGCGCCATTCGGGAAACGCGGGAGGAAACCGGCCTGGAGGTGGCGGAAAAAGACCTACATTTGTTCGCCATGATCAGCGAAAAAAATTATGAGGATAATACCCATTGGCTCATGTTTCTTTTTGATTGCAGTAAAACCCTGGACCGCCTGCCATCCAATTTCGAGGAGGGCGATTTTGCTTTTCATCAACCGGAGCAAATCGAGAACCTGCCTATTCCCGAGACCGACCGGGCGGCCCTCTGGCCGATGTATTTTAAGCACCGAAAAGGCTTTGTCGTGATGCGGGCCGAATGCGCTCCCGGAAACAAGCCAGAGGTCATTATCGAGGAGCGCCAGTAGATTACTGGATGCTTGATACTGGATACTTGATACTTGATACTGGATACTGGATACTGGATGCTGGATACTGGATACTGGATGCTGGATGCTGGATACTTGATATAGGATTGTTGATTGATTAAGAAAATGAAAAAGAAAGCATCGCCATCCGCCAGAAAGCTGGCCGCGGAAAAGGGCATCGATATCGATTCGCTGGCCGGCACGGGACCCGGCGGGCGCATCATGACGGGCGATGTCCTGGCGGCGGCGGAGGGGAAAACGGAGGCCGTCAACAAAATTCCCCCACCAGAAGCTGTTGAAATTTCGGAGGAATCCGCATTTGCCGATTTGCCGGTTTCCACGACCAGGGCCACCATCGCCCGGCGGCTGCACGAATCCAAGACGCAAATCCCGCATTATTACATGGATATCGAGGTCGATGCGAGGCCGTTGAGCCAATATCGGGCTTCGCTGAATGCCGCCTCGAAAATCGGAAAACTTTCATGGAATGACTTTATTCTGAAGGCCTCGGCGGAAGCTCTGCGGCGTGTTCCGGCCATCAATGTCTCCTGGTTGGGGAAAAATATTCGCCAGCATGAAGCGGTTCATCTGGCCTTTGCCGTGGCTATCGAGGATGGTTTGATCACCCCGATCATTCGTAACGCCCATCTTAAAGGAGTTCGTCAAATAGGAATCGAGGCCCGTGAGTTGGCGGATAAAGCTCGGGACAAGAAATTGACAGTGAAAAAAATTACCGGAAGCACATTTACGGTGACTAATCTGGGCATGTTGGGGGTGAAGAGTTTTTATGGAATCATCAATCCGCCCAATGCCGCCATTCTTTCCGTGGGAGCCTTGCAACAGAAGCCTGTAATCGATGCGGGGGGATCCATTGTGGCCGGCCTACAGATAACTTTGGGGCTGAGTGGAGACCACCGGGCCGTGGACGGAGCTACCGGCGCTTTATTTCTGTCCGCAATCAAAGAGATTTTGGAATCGTCGGGGCAAATGGACCTCTAACCCATCGCAAATATGGCCGCAAAAAAGAGAAAAACCACCTCTAAATCCGACCTCAAGGGTCTTTCGCTTCTGGGATCGGAGAAAAACAAACCCTCCAAAAATCTGGAGACTTTTCCCAATAAACACCCGGAGCGGGACTATGTAGTGACCCTCGAAACCGACGAATTCACCTGTATCTGCCCCAAAACCGGACAGCCCGATTTTGCCGCCATCACCGTCAACTACATTCCCGGAAAAAAGATCGTGGAAACCAAATCCCTGAAGCTATATTACTGGAGTTACCGCAACGAAGGGATATTTCAGGAGCATGTCGTAAATGTCATCCTGGACGACCTGGTGGAAGCGCTCGACCCGCGTTGGTGTGAAGTGGTGGCGGATTTTTCGGCTCGGGGCGGGATCGGAATAACGGTAAAAGCCGAGCACCGGCAGTCTCCCGCTGGTGCGGTTTGATCCCATCATGAGGCCAATTTACGGTGTCGTGCCGTATGGAGTCGCCGGGTAATCGGGATGCTGATGCCCGATTTTGTCCAGAATGCGCCTAACGGCGAAATGGTGCTCAGGGGGGGACTTGAACCCCCACGCCTCTCGGCATACGCCCCTCAAGCGCACGTGTCTACCAATTCCACCACCTGAGCTTCTTCCTCGCGGCGCCTCTTTTTTTAATCTCTTGCTCCCGTCTTTGGGACAGGACCAGCAATGGGCCGGGTTTTGAAGAGGGCAAACGCAATGGCATTTCACCAAAACATTAGCTTTGCCAATTTCAAGTCTTTTCTTGGCGGATGTGTAAAAATGGAATAAACAGCCCCCGTTTTACTTCCAATTTCAAGACAGTTTCTGCGAAGATTTATGCATTGTTCGCGCTATGAATTCCTTCATGGCCTGGACTTGACCTGGCGCTGGATTTACGGCTTTATCATCTGTTTGGAAAATGACTCATGGATGATGAACCACAGGAGGAGACGACGGTCGAAGAGATTTCTCTCGAAGCGGAAAAATCGGCCGCATCCAGCCAAGTCGATTTAAGCGGCTTGCAGGGGTTTTCCATTGGGCCGAGTTGGGGGGATCCCAATTACAACGAGCCTTCCAAAAAACAGGCTGAATTTCATCCCGCCCGGGATCGTGGCAAAACTTCCGCGGCGCGTTCGCCAGGGCGCAGCCGGGAGAGGCCAAGGCCAAGGCAGGATAGGCGTCCAGCGGACCGGCGGGCAGGCCCCAGGGACCCCAGGGAAGATCGAAGAGGCGGCTCTGGCCAGCGGTTTGAGCCCAGGCCGCCGTTCAAGCCGATTGTGGAGGTAAATTTTTATCCCGAGGATGCTCCATTTCGAGCACTTAGCCAGGCCATGCGCCATTCCTGCCGCACCTATGAATTGTTTGAACTCGCCCAATTAATCCTGGAAAAATCGGAGCGGCTGGTGGTGGTGATATCTCCTCTTGCGGGTGCTTCTGCTGGACCCCGGGAATTTTACATTTCTGTTCCCGACGATCTTCCGTTCGAATCGGAAGAGGAAGCAGTTAATCATGTGATGAGCGCTCATCTTGAAAAATTCTTCGACCTGGAGACGGTCGAAGTCGATCCCCCGAAGGGTGTATTCAAGAGTGTAAATCGTTGCACCATTACCGGCGACCTGCTCGGACCGCCCAATTATCATCTCTACAGCCAGATCGAACAGACTCATCACGCCACCCGCGTCTCCAAGATGAGCCTGGAGCGGTTCCGGTCCAAAATCGAAACTGTGACCGAACCTGAAATCATCGAACAATGGCTGCAGAAAATGCGGACTCAAACCCGCTACGTTCTCAAAACAAAACCCCGGTCGGAGGAGGATAGCCCGCCTCCGTCATTTGAAACTCCGGAAAGCGCCCGGCGTTATTTGTTAACGCATGATAAGAAAAAAATCGTTACGGTTGCCCCCACCGCTCGATTTTCGGGGAAACTGCTGTCATCCCTCTCTCCGGGCAGTGGAATTCGGCAGTCGGTGGAAATCTATCTGGAGGGGCAGCGCCGGTTTCCGCTCGATTCAGCCAATCACCTGCGGGGACGCCTGCGGCGACTGCATTTTTCGGTCTATAAAAAAGAGTCCAAGGGGGTTTCCCTGGTCAGCGCCGTAAAGCGGAAATTTCGTTCCGCCGATGTGACTTTTGCTGAACCGGTGCTGGAATTGATCGAATTTATCGAAAAGCGGCTAGGGCTTCACGTGTCCAGGCTGGCGGAAGTATTTTTCGATCCGTCCGTCGAGGAAAAAATATCAAAAAAATCCGCGATTAAGAAGCCGGTTGTCAAATCGAAGGAAAAACCCGCTAAATTAATCGACAAAGACAGTCCGAAATTCCTCGAGATGGGTCAAAATCTGCGCTGGCTGATTTCCGAAGGCTATGTGGTGGAATACGCCAACGGAAAGCTCTTCGCCCCTCCGCCCCGATCTCCCTCCCGGGAGCGAAATAAAAATGAGACGGAATATCCGGCAAAATTGACAAACCAGCCAAAAAATCGAAGAGCAAACCGCCAACTGCGGACCCGCTCCCCGAAACATCGGAAATAGAAGACATATCTTCCTCCGCTCCTGTGGCTGATCCGGAAGATGTGGAGAAACCCGTCCCAATTGAGGAAGGTCCAACTGATATTGAACCGCGGCCGGAACCTTTGGCCGAAGAGGCAGAATCTTCAGAGCCGGGACCGGAAAAAGAATCCGATGAATCGAACGCGGAGGATGCGAAGGCAAAACTGGCAGAGGATATACCAGAACCTTCCAGCGAAGAAGTTTCGCTCAATGAAGCTGAATTTCCCGATCCATCAAACCCTGAAAACATTTCTACAAGCGATAAGGAAGACATTTAGTATCTTTCAATTGGATACGGTGGCAGTTTTCTCCGATGATGGTGAAATGCAGTTGCAGGCAATCTTGGGGTAGACGGTTTTTCAGGTTTTCCGGCCATTCGATGGCAAGGAGGTAGGGGGAGATGAGGAAGTCTTCTATTAACAGTTCGTCGTATTGAGCCTCGTTTTCCAGGCGGTAGGCGTCGAGGTGGAGGAGGTTCGTTTTCCCTTGGTAGAAATAGTAGATATTGTAGGTGGGGCTGGTGATGACTTCGGTAATGCCCATGGCGCGGGCGAGGCCGCGAACGAAGGTGGTTTTTCCCGTGCCCAACTCGCCGCAGAGGGCGATGGCGCTGTCCGGCGGCAGGGTTGGGCAGAGGGATGCGGCAACCTTTTCCATTTCCTCAGCCGACCGGGTGACGATGCCGGTTTTAAGCTTTTCCATTGCCCGTCCATGTTTTTGGGAATATCGAAGAGTGGGTTTACCCCAGCCGGATTCTTGTTCTTCCTCACTCATTACAACGGAACGGGATACGATCGCTTTCTGTGGCCTTAAATTGCCTGCTTAAAGTTCGGCGGAGCGCAGGACGAGCAACTTTTTGATTTGCATGTCGCTTATGGTGAAGGGAATCCCGCCCACCCCCAGGCCCGATTCTTTGAGTCCGGCAAAGGGCATCCAGTCAACACGGAAGGCGGTGTGGTCGTTCACCATGACGGCCGAGGCGTCGAACCGGGAATAGGCTTTCATGGCCAGATCGATGTTTTTGGTGAATACGGAGGCCTGGAAAGCAGTGGGCAGCCCGTTGGCCCGCTCAATCGCTTCGTCGATGTCGGCGTAGGGATAAATGCACACCACTGGACCGAATATCTCCATTTGACTGACCGCGGCGTCCGGCGGGGGATCATAAAGAACCGTGCAGGCATAAAAGGTGTCGCTTATTCGCTCGCCGCCGCAAAGCAGTTCCGCACCTCTCTCAACGGCTTCCGAGACCCAGGATTCCACCCGATCCACTTCCCTGGGACGAATCAGCGGACCCACCTCGGTTTTCTCTAAAGTCGGGTCGCCGATCTTCATGGATGTGGCTATTTTCACCAGTCGATGAGCAACCTCTCTGGCGATGGACTGGTGGGCAAAGATGCGCTGCACCGATATGCAAACCTGCCCGGCGTGGTAAAACCCGCCTTTGGCCAGCAGGGGGATGGCGTCGTCGAGATCGGCGTCCGCGGCAACTATAGCTGGGGCGACGCCACCGTGTTCGAGAGCGCAACGGGTGCCCGGAGCCAGTTTCGAGCGCAGCATCCAGCCCACCTTGGCGCTCCCGATGAAGGAAAAAAAGGCCACTCGCGAATCCGTCACCAACTGGGTGGCGGCGCCCTGGTCATCGGTCACGAACACCTGGCACCATTCATCCGGCAATCCCGCTTCCCGCAAAATTTCCACAAACCTGATGCAGGAAAGAGGCGTGTCCTCGGCCGGTTTTACAATGACAGGGCAGCCCACCGCCACCGCCGGCCCCACCTGGTGCACAATCAAATTAAGCGGGTGGTTGAAGGCGCTGACCGCTACCACAACCCCGATTGGCTCATGCCTTGTCACGGCCAGCCGATGGGCTGAGGCAGCGTTCAACCGCATGGGGACTTCTTCTCCCGATTGAGTGCGCAAAAATTCAATGCATTCCTTAACGCCGTCGATGGCCCGGACCACTTCCACCCTGGAGTCGATGAGGGGCTTGCCTCCCTCACGGGCTGCCTGCAGGGCGAGGGATTCCGACTCGTTTTGCATGATGCGGGCCGTTTTTTCCAGTATTTCAATGCGTTGGGGCATGCTCAGCCAGGTATTCTTTTTCTGAAATAAATGATGGGCCGTCTCCAGGGCCAACTTAACGGCCTCTCCACGTCCGGTTTCCAACTTTGCAATGGCGGAACCGTCGAAAGGGGCGCTCACGACCAGGTTATGGCCTTCGGGTTTCGCACCGGGGATCATTAAGGGGAGGGTTTTCATGGTCATTCCGGTATTAGATCAATTTGCTTTTCTGGGCGATCTCCCGATTCAGAATCCGGTCGTTTTCGGAATAATCAACCGGGATATCGATCAAATGCACTCCATCGGTTGAGAGGCAGGATTGCAGGGTTACTAACAGTTCCTCGGAGCTGTTCACGCGGTGGCCTATTGAGCCGTAACTTTCGGCGTATTTGACGAAATCGGGATTGCCGTAATCGAGGCCCCAATTTTTGAAACCCATATTGGCCTGCTTCCACTTGATCATGCCATAAGCGCTGTCGTTGAGGATGAGGACCACAAGGTTCATTTTCAGCCGCATGGCGGTTTCCAATTCCTGGGAATTCATCATGAAACCCCCGTCCCCGCAGATGGCCATAACCTTGCGGTCGGGGTAAACGAGGTGCGCGGCCATGGCCGAGGGGAGCCCGGCGCCCATGCTGGCGAGGGCATTGTCGAGCAAAACGGTGTTGGGCTGACGGGCCCGGTAGTTGCGGGCAAACCAGATTTTGTAAACGCCGTTGTCGAGGGCGATGATGCCGTCATCGGGCATTACTTTGCGCACATCGGCTACCAAACGCTGCGGGTAAACCGGAAAGCGGTCGTCATGGGCGCCTTCGCACATGTTTTTTGACATGGCTTCGCATACGCGCCGGTAGTAGGAAAAATCCCAGCACTCCTGAGGCGAAATTCGCTCGTTCAGTTCCCAAATGCTGTGAGCGATATCGCCCACAATTTCCACCTGTGGAAAATAGATCGGATCGACGGAAGCGGTGTTAAAATTAACATGAATCACCCTGGTGCCGCCTCTTTTCATAAAGAAGGGAGGCTTCTCCACCACATCGTGGCCGATATTAATGATGAGGTCTGCCCGTTCGATGGCCCGGTGCATGAAATCGTTGGCGGAGAGCGCGGCGTTTCCCAAAAAGAGGGGGTGATCCTCGTTGATGACGCCTTTTCCCATTTGAGTTGTGATAAAGGGAATGCCCTGTTTTTCGATGAGACGGCCCAACACCCTGCACGTTAGTTTGCGATTGGCCCCGGCTCCGATGACCAGCAATGGGTGTTTGCAGTTTTGCATCATTTCGACTGCTTTTTGGAGGGCTTTTTCTTCCGCCACCGGACGGCGCACACTGCTTTTGTTCAAGGGAACGGCGTCGGTGCCCTCCGCCGCGATATCTTCGGGAAGTTCCAGGTGAACGGCTCCGGGGCGCTCCTCTTCGGCCAGCCGAAAGGCCTCGCGCACTCGGGGCGGGATGTTGTCCCCGCTGACTATCTGTCGGGTATATTTGGTCAGAGGCCGCATCATATCGACGATGTCGACAATCTGAAACTGGCCCTGTTTACTGCTTTTGATCGGTTTCTGGCCGGTAATCATAAGCATCGGCATAGCGCCGAGTTGGGCATAAGCGGCAGCCGTAACGAAATTGGTGGCGCCGGGGCCTAAGGTGGAAAGACAGACACCGGCTTTGCCCGTCAGTCGGCCATAGGTAGCGGCCATGAACCCCGCCGCTTGCTCGTGACGGGTGAGAATGAGCTTAATGGAGGATTCGCGGAGAGAGTTGAGGAAATCAAGGTTTTCCTCCCCGGGAATTCCGAAGATAAATTCCACACCTTCTTTTTCCAACGCCTCGATAAATAAATCAGATGCTTTCATGAGCTGCTTAAGTTACAGGATTAAATTGTTTCTTTGGATCAGAGCAGTGCCAGGGCCGAATCGATTTCTGCCCGGGTGTTGTAATAGTGGGGGGAAAAACGGAGCCATTGCCGGCCTTTCAAATCGATTCTCAATGAGGTTTCAATGTTGGCCAGAGCGAGTTTTTTGCGCAGTTGGGCCATGTCGATATTCTCTTTATGGACGGAGGTAATTCCCGACAGATGGTTCTCCCCGGAACATGCCAAGGTGTAATCTTTAAGCCGAGCCAGTTCCCGGATTTGCCGGGTATGGCTCAAAATGGCATCCGTTATCCTGGACAGGGTAAATTGACCCAAGAGAGACAATGCGGCATGAAGACCGGCCTGTCCGAGGTAGTTGTCGACCCCCGCTTCATAACGCCGGGCCCCCGCTTCGAAAACTATTTCCGTAGGGGGAAGAAAATCGGGACACCGGACGTTATGCCAGCCCAGCAGGGTGGGGCGCAGCTGCTCCATGGCATCTTTGCCGACATAAAGCAACCCCGACGAGCACGGGCCCAGAAGCCATTTGTGGCTGTCGGCAGCGAGAAAATCCACATGCTCCACCGTTGTTGGCATGGCGCCCAAGGTTTGAATGCCATCGACACAAAAAAGCGTCTTTTTGCCGTTCTCTTTCAACCACGACCCGATGGCCCCCAAATCGATTCGATACCCGCTGATATAGTGGGCGGAGGACAAGGCCACCAGGCGGGTGTTGCAATCCACCAGCGGCTTCAGGGTGTCGATGGTGATTTTTCCCCGTTCCTCCAGCTCGACCGGTCTCAGCTCGACGCCATTTTCCGCCAGGTTCATCCAGACAACGATATTGGAGGGGTAGTCGGCTCCGTTGTAGACGACATTATCGCCGGGTTTAAAAGGCAGGCCGTTGGCGACCAGGGAAAGCCCGACCGAAGTGGGCCCAATCAGAGCCATTTCTCCGCGATCGCAACCCAGCAAATCCGCACCCATTTGGCGAATTTCATCCGGCAGGGACTCCGGAATGCCTTTTTCCTGGTCGCACAGGGTGGACATTTGGGCATATTCGCTAATGGCTTCGGCAACGGATCTTGGCAGTGGACAGATGGCGGCATTGGCCAGATAAGCGACGCCCGCGCAGATGGGAAACTCACGCTGGCGCAGAGTTTCGTTGTTGTGCAAATCGGATAGGTTCATGGGGCTGGATGAAGGGGTACAGGTGTCAGGTTTCAGGAAGAGTCTATCCATTCAGCAACTTGAATCAAGCATCTTGCATTCAGAAATATTCAACGCCAATGGTGTTTCGGGTAGCGGCCTTTGAGTTGTTTTTTGATTTCCGGGTAAGCGCCGGTCCAAAAGGCTCCCAGGTCGTCGGTCACTTGCACGGGTCGCTGATTGGGGGCAAGTATTTCGATTGTTAGAGGGATCCTTCCATCGGCAATGGCGGGTTTGTCCGGGGCGTCATAAAGTTGCTGAATGGTTGCCGATAGAATCGCTTTGCCATTCGGCTCATATCGAATTTTGAGGGATTTTCCAGAGGCCGAGGGCAGCTTATAGCGCAGAGGGGCTGAATGCTCCAGAAATTCCTGTTGTTCCCGGCCCAGCCAATCTTGCAGAACCGGCAGAACTTGGCGGTCTTTTATTTCCCGGTAGCTGACGGCTCCGTGGCAGATCTGTTGCAGGAGAAAGAGGCGTTCGTTTTCGGTAATGGCGGGGATTTCATATTCAGGGTGGCTGGCCGCCACGAGGTTGACCCGGTTGATCCAGATTTCCACCGAGGCATCCCACTGCTTTAATTTAAGCCTTCCGGCGAATACTTCGTGGGCCAGGATTTTGGCCGATTCCTCCAGACCGGGCGATCTTTCTTCCTTGCTCTCGAGTTGCAGGTCCCGGAAACGGCGCTGGCGCAGTTGCAGAACCTTGCGCTGCCGGGGGTCGTAATGGAGACGTGTTTCCTCGACCAACTCGCCGGGAAAGAGTTCCCGCAGCCATTCTTCCTTTACCGCCGTGTTCATTCCCAGGAGCAGGTTGACGTTTCCCCTCACTTCGCGTTCCACAATTTCCGCGGAGACAAAGAGGGGATGGTCGCGGACGGCGCTTTGCCGGCGCAATTCACCGCTCCTTCCGTGAACCAGGGCGCAGCGCAGGGTGCCGCGGTCCCGCCGTTTGGCCAGGTGGTCGGAAAATCCCGCCAGCAGGCAGCGGCCTATCGCATCTCCCTCCCATTGCACGGCGTGGGGTTTATTGCCGCCACCGCCACTTTGTTTTTGGGCGATATTTAGAAACTGGGCCGCAAGTTTCTCCGCCTGTCTGGCCGAATGGGTATGGATTCCCCATTGTTGGCAGAACTTCAGGTCGTATTGCCGGCTGCGCGCCGCTATCCAGGCTTGTAGAACGGCCAGGAAATCCGACTCCACATTGCCTTTAAGGCCGAGCATTTCATCCCGGCGGTTTTCCATCCGTTGGTCCTTTAGAGGCATCAACAAGCTCCTTTCCTGGGCAGAGGCCACAATCAAGGCCATGACCGGGAGGCACTGATAATCCCGAGCCGCCAGGAAAATGCGTGAATAGCGTGGGTGCAGCGGGTATTGGGCCATCTTGCGGCCCGTCCCGGTCAAGCTCCCATCCAGCAAACGCAAAGCGCCCAGGTCGCAAAGGAGGGATTCCGCCCGTTTTAAAGAGTTTTCATCGGGCGGTTCCAGCCAGGGAAAATCTACCGCTCCCAGGTGGTTATGACCGCCGGCTTTGAGAATTAGAATTGTCTCGGAAAGGTCCAGACGGCGGATTTCGGGTCTTTCATTGACTGGCCGCTGCCGGTGCTCACGCTCGCTCCAGAGGCGAAGGCAATAGCCGGGAGCGGTGCGCCCGGCCCGCGCGTTGGTCGGCCGATGCCTGGCAAATATTTTTCACCAGCAGCGTGTTGATGCCACGGCGAGGGTCGTAGGCGGCGATCCGGGCCTGCCCCGAGTCGATGATCGCCCGCACCCCGTCGATGGTGAGCGAAGATTCGGCCACATTGGTGGAGACGATGAGTTTGCGTTTGGGGCAAGGGCCAAGGGCTTCCTCCTGCCTGTCCAGGGTCATCTCTCCGTGCAGGGGGAGCAACCGGAAATCGTGCGCGACATGCAGTTTTTCGAGTTCCCGCAAAGTCTGGCGGATCTCGAAAGCGCCCGGCATGAAGATGAGAAAATCCCCCTCCGGAATTTGTTCTGCCAGTCTTTTGAAGTGATAGGCAGCCCGATCCCACACTTGCGTCCTTCCTTTATGGCCGCCGGAACCAGAGTATTCCACAATCACGGGAAAAATCCTCCCCTCGCTGGAAAGAATATGGCAGAGCTTGAGAAAGCTCTCCAAATCGGCTGCTTCGATGGTGGCCGACATAACGATCAACCGGAGTTCGGGGCGCGTTGTTTTTTGCAGTCTGAGGGCCAGGGCCAGGCATACGTCGCCTTCCAGGTGGCGCTCGTGAAATTCGTCGAAGATAATGGCATCCACTCCCTTCAGCGTCGGGTCGCCGAGAAACCGGCGCAGCAGGATTCCCTCGGTCACATATTTGATGCGGGTTTCGGGTCCGCTGCAATTTTCGAACCGCACCTGGTAGCCCACTTCCCGTCCGAGGCGCGATTTTCGTTCCCAAGCCACTCGCCGGGCGAGCATCCGGGCTGCCATACGCCGTGGCTGCAGGACGATTATTTCGCCTTTAACGGCCAAGTTGTCGTCGAGAAGAAATTGGGGAATCTGGGTCGATTTTCCCGAACCGGTTGGCGCGGCCAGGATCAGTCTGGGGTGTTCGCCGATTTTTTCACGAAATTCGTTTCGCAGGGCGTGAATGGGAAGATGGGCGGGATTCATACTTGGCAGAAACTCTTGAAAAATCTAATATTTATCGAATTTATGAAATTTTTCCACCTTCCATCCTCCGTTTTGCGGCCACTATTCACAATGTCAGTTCTCTCGTCAATGTACAGGAGAAGATGCTTTCCGGTCTTCCTTGTGTGCGCATTAATGATGTCTTCAACACACGGGGAGGATGGATTTAAGGTGGAAAGCGGAGAGATTGATGGAGCCCTCTACGATGTCGCGGTGGCCGACAACTGGAATGGCAAACTTTTTTTGTTCAACCACGGACTGATTTTTGAGCACCTGCCGCTTTCCACCTATATGGAGCCGGAGCGCGAACCGTTTCGCACCCTCTTGAAGGAGGGTTGGATGGTGGCTGCCAGCAGTTATCGGCGCAACGGTTTGGTGGTCAACGATGCCGCCGAGGACGTTTTGATCCTGCACAGCGCTCTTGTCAAAAAATACGGCAAGCCGGAACGGACGCTGCTGATGGGGGAATCGATGGGTGGGGCGGTCTCCCTGCGGCTCATCGAGAGCCTCTCGGAGCGTTTTCACGGGGCGGCCATTTTGGGGGCCGGACTCATGAGCCGCGACCCCGAATCCCATTTTGTATATTCTTACGAGCCGGAATCACCGGTTTTGTTCATGAGCAATCAGTCGGAAATCGATCAGGCCCTGGAATACTTTTTCAAATCGAGGAAAAACGGGAAAGAGACGGCGCTTTGGAGTATCCGCAGAGAGGGCCATATCAACTTCAACGAGGCCGAGTTCCTGGCAGTGGCCAAGGCGCTCGATCATTGGGTGGAGACCGGCCAGATCGAGCGCGAAAAAGATGCCACCGTGGTGGTGAAAGGAGAAGATTCGACAGCCCGGTTTGCCGATGGCGGCGCCTATGCGAAAATTGTAGGTGTCGACTCCACTTTCGGCAATTTGACGGTCGATTACCGGGCTTCCGATTTTAACCGATTGGGAGTCGCTCTTGGGCAGAACATCGTTTTTAGGTTAAAGGGAAAAGAGTTTACGGCCACCCGCGCCAAGACCTACAGCGATGTCCCCGTCGGGCAGTGGGTGGTATTTGAGGACGCGGAGGGGCAGCATGTCATTGCCATCAATCGTTCCCATGCGGCCAACGAAGCCGGTGTCAAGGAAGGCGGCACGGTTTTTATAAAAGCACAAAAATAAGGCCGGGGCAAATGGTTCACCCCGGCCCTATCTTGCATGAGTAGATGGCTACCCCCCCAGCCATCCATAATGTATGTATGTCGTTGTTTCTCTGCCAAAAACAGGGAGCTTATTTGATGCTGATTTGCCTGGCTTTGCCCGCTTCGGCCCTTGGCAATGTAATAGTGAGAAGCCCGTCTTGCAATTTGGCCGATACCTTCTCCGAATCCACTTCCTCGGGAAGGCTGATGGAGCGGCTGAACGAAGATGACTTTTCGCCGTCCGCGATTTTCTCTTTGCGGTCACCCTTGAGCGAAAGCAGGTTTCTTTCCAGGTTCAACTGGATGTCGCCTTTCTTCACCCCGGGCAATTCAAAGCGGGCGTAATAGTTGTCCGCATCTTCGTAAAAATCGACGGCGGGTTCGTTGCGCGCCAGTCTGTTGAAAGCATCGCGATTAAAAATCGGGAAGCGCCCGAAGTCAGCGAATACATTTTCAAACAGACTATCGATTTCATTGGGGGGATTGATTCCCGATGGGTTATATCTAATTAATTTCATGATATTTATTCCTTTCGTTTTGTTGTTAAAGTGAATTGCCATTGTTATTGCATGCTTCATGCCAAACATTAAAAAAATGTAACTATTTTATAGTAAATAAGTTACAAAACTACCTGAAATCTTTTACTGTGTCAATATGGCACCGTAAAACATTCTAGTTGGGAAAGCTGGCAATATATGTGCCAAAAAGACACACCCTTGCCTGGGGTAAATTTAACTGAGCGGTTTCAGGTGGGCGATGGTGGCGCCCCAGCCGCCTGAGCGCTCGCTGGCCTGGTGAAAATCGGCTACGAGGGGATTTTTTTTCAATTGGGCGTGGACCAATTCGCGCAGGGTTCCGATGCCTTTGCCGTGGATGATCCGGACGGTGAAAATTCCTTCTTCCCGGCAGGCCCGCAAATATTCGCTGACCAAATCGGCTATCTCTTGAGGGCGAAAAGTGTGCAGGTCGAGAACGCCGTCAATGGGCACTTCGAGGGGCTCTTCACTCACTGCCGGCTCCGGTCTCTGGAAATTTGTCTTCAGCCTCGGTCAGTTCCTCGGCCTGGGGATGGATGGTGATGCGTTCGACGGGCTCTGGGGCCGGGATTTCTTTACCCTCACCCGGAGTCACTTCATTTAATTTTCGGGCCGTCACCAGAACGCGTGTTTCCGTCGAACGAACCGCCTTGTTAAATGCGTCCACGGATTTGTCGAGGTGTTTCCCAATGTCGGAAAAATGGGCGGCCAAAATCCCGATGCGCTCATAAAGCTCACGCCCCAGTTCGCTTATATTTTTAGCATTTTCGGCCACTTTTTCATGCTGCCAGCCGTAAGCCACGGCCTTGAGCAGAGCGATCAGGGTGGTGGGTGTGGCCGGGATGACCTTTTCTTTTGCCCCGAACTCGATCAAACCGGGGTCCTGCTCCAGGGCGGCGCTGAAGAATGCCTCTCCCGGCAGAAAAAGAACCACAAATTCCGGAGTCGGTTCAAACTGCTTCCAATAGCTCTTGGCCCCCAGTTTTTTGATATGGTCGCGCACATGGCGGGCATGGGCCTTGAGGCGGGTTTTTCGTTCCTCCGCGTCATTCGTTTTAAGGGCGTCCAAATAAGCCATGAGGGGTGTTTTAGCGTCCACTACGATTTGCCGGCCATTGGGCAGACGCACGATGAGATCGGGCCGTTGGCGGGCACCCTCGCCGGTGGTGGCCGATTCCTGCTGCACGAAGTCGCAATGCTCGACCATGCCGGCGAACTCGACCACCCGCTCGAGCTGCACCTCCCCCCATTGGCCGCGGACGTTTGGGGTGCGCAGGGCCTGCACCAGGTTGGCGGTTTCCTCTTTTAGGCTCGTTTGGGTTTTGAGAAGATTTTCGACCTGTGTGGTCAGCCCGGAGTAGGCGCCGATGCGGACTTTTTCCATCTCCCGGATTTTTTCGTCCACCTTATCGAGGGATTCCCTCATCGGCTTAACCAATTCCTCGACCGCTTTCTGGCGCTGCTGCAGCTCGCCCTTGGCCCCCTCCTGGAATTTCCCCAAATTCTCTTTAGCCAAATCGAGAAAAAGCCGGTTATTACCTTGCAGGGCCTCCGACGAGAGCGACTTGAAAGCCTCGCTCAATTTATCCCGCGCCTCGTTGAGCAAAGCCAATTTTTCCTCCTCGGCGCGCCCGCGGCTGCGGGACAGCCACAAGGCAAGCCCAATCCCGGCCCCCAGGCCGACAAGCAAAGACAAAGCGGGCAGCAAAGTTTCCATAATGCCAAGCATTCTCAAGTGTGAATAAACATCCTACCATCCCCATCCCATTTGGACAGCAAAAATTCAAATTTGAAGTAAAAGCTTATCATTAGATATTCTTCGGTATCTCATTAGAAGGCTTGATTGAGGTGGGTGTAGTGTATATGATGTTGACATGAAAAAAATGTGGCTGTTTTTGGGGATGGGTATTTTGGGCTTTGCGATTAGTGTGAATGGGACCATTTGGAGGGTTAATAATGGCTCCGGGACGGCGGCGGATTTCTCCACCCCCACCCAGGCCGTGGCCAGCGCCTCGGTGGCCGAGGGGGACACCCTTCTGGTCGAGGGAAGCCCTATAACCTATGGGGCGCTCACGGTGACCAAACGATTGAAAATCATCGGGCCGGGCTACTTTCTCAATGAGAACCTGGGCCGGCAGGCTTCTCCCGCCCTGGCGCGGTTTAGCGCCATTACATTTGCAGCAAATTCCGAGGGCTCGCTGGTTTCCAGCATTTTTATGGATGGTACCATGTTCTTAAATGCCGGCTCTATCACTGTGACGCGCTGCCGAATCATAAATTTATATGTGGGGTATGCACCAAGCAGCGGCAGCGATTCCCCCAATTCCGTTGTCAGCCGCAATTATATTATCTCACGGTTATATATTCAGAGGGCCACTTCCAACAACGTGATGATTTCAAACAATTACCTCGCCAGCGGCATTTCCGCTTCGGGCACAGGCAGCCACACCGTGCGCAACAACATCATCGGGGGGGCGGCTCCTTCGATTTAGTCATCGGTTTTTCCACCTTTACCAACAATATCGTCAAGGCCGGAAACACGTCCGCCAGGACGGACAATAACATCTATCTGTTCAACATAGGGCAAGGAGACCAATTCGGGACGGACGACGGCAATCAGTCCAATGTGGATATCGCCACCGTCTTTGTGGCTTCCGGCACGACCGACGGGCAATTTCAAATCGAGGCATCCGGACCCGCTGACGAAACCGGTGAAAACGATGCCGACATCGGCATGTTCGGCGGGTCCGAGCCCTACGTGCTGTCGGGGATTCCGCCCATCCCGACGATCACTGAGGTTATCGTGCCGGCCTTCGGCTCCATTACCGGCGGGCTGGATATTGAGGTAAAGGGACAGGCGAACCAGTAATGTAAAGGATGCTGGAAGCTGGATGGGTAATGAAGGTGTCAGGTGCCAGGTTTCAGGGGAAGAGATGTGGGATGGGAGATGGGGAATGAAGCGCTTCCATTTACATAGAGGGCGTCGGCCGGCTTTCAATGCCGCCCTGCTGTTCTTGTTCTTCTCCCTGTTCGGGCCTGTACATTTCGCACAAGCCCAGGCCGACCCGGCTATCGTTGCCATCGAATATTTTTTCGACAGCGCCACTGATTTTGGAGCGGGCAACATGATTACGGTGACCGGGAGCGTCAGTGTGATTGACGAATCACTTTCCATCGCTCTGACGGATTTGGACGAAGGGTTCCATGTCCTCTGCATCCGCCTGAAGGATTCCGACGACGAGTGGAGCCACACTTCGGTTCATCCTTTTTACCTCCTGCGGTTCAACCCCACCGGGCAATTGCCGGAAGTTGTCGCGGCCGAGTATTTCCTCGATACAGACCTCGGACTCGGATTGGGCGTTGCCATAACGCCGATACCCGGAACGTTTCATGACACTGCGCTGACGGCGGATTTGTCCCTCACGCCGGAGGGAACCCACATCCTCTTTATTCGCACCCAGGATGATGAGGGCAATTGGAGTTTGGTCACGGCCCAGCCCTTTTATGCCTTAAAATTCCCCCCTGGCAGCGAGCAAACGGTCATCACGGCGGCGGAGTATTTTTTCGACACAGACCCGGGGCAGGGCAGCGGCAGCTCCATCCCGGTCACAGATGGAATGATTAATCCGACGCACAACATCGATCTTGCGGCCGTCAGCGAGGGGACGCACTTGCTCTTCATTCGCGCCCAGGATGCCGAGGGCAATTGGAGCTTGGTCACGGCCCAGCCCTTTTATGCCTTAAAATTCCCCCTCACTGGTGAGACGGCCGTCATTAATGAGGCGGAATATTTTTTCGATGCGGACCCTGGGCAGGGCAGCGGCACTTCACTCGCCATAGCCACCGGCGCCGGGATTGAATAGGCATCCACGATTGACTTGAGTTTGCTTCCCGAGGGGACTCATGTCCTTTTCATGCGGCTCAAAGACGCCGAGGGGAACTGGGGTGTGCCGTCATTGCGCCCGTTTTACAATGACAGCCTGCTGACTGGTGGAACCCCCGTGCCGATATTCGCGTTGGAGTATTTTTTGACCGAAAGCGGTGTGACGGTGGTTCCCCCAACAGTCCTTGGCCTGGCTTCGGGAGTCTCCATAGACTCGATCATCACGGCCGATCTCTCCACGCTCAACGCGGACACGGATTACCTCATCTACCTCCGGCTGTTCGATGAAGCCGGAACGCCCAGCCACACCTTCTCCGGCGATGCGGCATTCACCGCCCTGAAAGCTTTCGACCTCTGGCGGCGGGAGTTTTTCTCCGAATCGGAATTGGGTCAGGCTGAAGTCAGTGGAATCCTGGCCGATCCCGATAGCGATGGTTTGCCCA
Source organism: Opitutales bacterium (assembly GCA_965226205.1). Lineage (GTDB taxonomy): Bacteria > Verrucomicrobiota > Verrucomicrobiia > Opitutales > UBA2987 > JAJFLU01. The sequence continues at coordinate 324,282 of CBDDCJ010000028.1, forward strand.
ATCTACTGGAATTTGCCTTTGGGCTGCAACCGATCAACCCGGACGCTGGCGAGGCCATGGTGGGGCCGGTCGAGGCCACCGGCAGCGTTCGGACGGCTCGGGAACCGTGGGGGTTGACTACGCCGCTGCCGGGTTGCGTTATACCGTGGAATCAAGCTCTTCACTGGAACCGGGCTCGTGGACGTCGGGCAGCGAGATTCTGGAGATCGTGGGCGCTCCGACGGACAATTTTGATGGCACGGAAACCGTTACGGTAAGAATCAAGGAAAGCGTTTCGACCGGTGACCGCCATTTTCTGCGGCTGAACATTACCTTGCTCTAAATCCTTAGGTTACCCTTTGAATTCGGCTACTAGGGCGCTGACGGTGGCTTTGGCGTCGCCGTAGAGCATGCGGGTTTTTTCCAGAAAATAGAGTTTGTTGATGAGGCCTGAAAAGCCGGCCCCCTGGCCTCTTTTGAGGGCGAAGACGGACCTCGCCTGGTGAGCCTTGACGATGGGCATTCCGTATATGGGGCTACTTTCATCCTCAATCGTGGCCGGGTTGACGACGTCGTTGGCCCCGATCACGATGGCCACATCGACCATCGGCATGGTGGGGTTGATGTCGTCCATTTCCCGGAGTTGCTCGTAGGCCACATCGGCCTCGGCCAGGAGGACGTTCATGTGCCCCGGCATACGACCGGCCACCGGATGGATGGCGTAGGCCACCTCGGCTCCGTTTTCTTCCAGAATTTCACCCAATTCCTTGACCACATGCTGGGCCTGGGCCACGGCCATGCCGTATCCCGGAATGATGACCACGCTGCGGGCCGCTTCCAGCACGTAGTAGGCGTCCTGGATGCTGAGCGGTTTCATTTCCCCCTCGGTCTTGCCCGCGCTTTTCTGGGCGCTGGCCCCGAAACCGCTGAAGAGGACGTTGCCCAGGTTGCGATTCATGGCCTTGCACATGATTATGGTGAGGATCATGCCGCTGGCGCCGACCAGGCAGCCGGCCACAATGAGGACATTGTTGAGGATGACAAAACCGGCGGCCGCCGCCGCCAGCCCGGAAAAGCTGTTTAATAGAGAGATGACTACCGGCATGTCTCCGCCCCCGATGGGCATGACCCCGAGAAAACCGAGGGCGAGGGAAAGAACCAGGCCGGTAATTAAAATATAATACGAGCAGGAGAGATCGGGCATGGCGGCAAAGGCCGACCCCAGCACCACGACGGCCAGAAATACCAGGCCGTTGAGAAATTTTTGTCCGGGAAAAAGGAGGGCCGTTCCGCCCAGTTTGCCGGAGAGCTTGCCCCAAGCGTAAATACTGCCCGTAAAGGTGATCGCCCCGATGAGCACGGCCAGATAAATCACCGAACCCGTAAAATAAGGCTCGCCCGTGTATTCGGCCCAGGTGAGGTTGCTGATTTTATCGTATTCGGCCCAGCCGACGAGGAGGCTGGCCAGTCCGCCGAAACCGTTGAAAAGCGCCACCATTTCCGGCATTCCGGTCATGGCCACTCTTTTGGCCGCCACCGTCCCGATAAGCCCGCCGAGGAGGAGGCCGGCAATAATCCAGGTATAACCGAGGATATTTTGATCCACCAGGGTCACCAAGATGGCGATGAGCATGCCGATGGAGGAGATGCGGTTGCCCCTGCGCGCGGTCGTGGCCGACCCCAGCATTTTGATGCCTAAGATGAAAAGTATGGCGGCCGCGATGTAGGCCAGGTTGATGGCGGTCTGGGCCATGATTATTTCTTCTCCTCTTTCTTGTGGAACATGCCCAGCATGCGGTCGGTAACGAGGTATCCACCGACCACGTTGATGGAGGCGAAGACCACCGCAAGAAACCCCAGGATCATGGCCAGCGACCCATCGGCGTTGCCGCCCGTGGCCAGGATCGCTCCCACAATGGTGATGCCGCTGATGGCGTTGGAGCCGGACATGAGCGGCGTGTGCAATTGGGAGGGAACTTTGGCGATCAGTTCAAAGCCCAGAAAAGCGGCCAGGATGAAGATGAAAAACAGTAATACGATGCTCATGGTCTATAATTTAATAACGAATCCTAATGCTTTAAAATTGGAGAATAATTAAACAGATTTACTCAAGTTAGAGGCTTTGCAAAAATCAGGCGTCCTTGAATTTCGGGTGGATGATTTGGCCGCCGTGGGTGATGAGGCAGCCCTGGATGATTTCGTCCTCCAGGTCCAGGTTGAGGGTCTTGTTTTCCGGGTCCCAGAAATGCTCGATGAGGCTGGTCAGGTTGTAGGCGTAAACCTGGCTGGCGTGATGGCCGACTTGCCCCTCCAGATTGCCTTCGCCTATTATGAGGACGCCGTTTTCGGTAAACACATCTTCGTTCAAACGGGAGCCCTCCACGTTGCCGCCGGACTCCACCGCGAGGTCCACCACGACACTGCCGCGACTCATCTGGCCGACCATATCCGCCGTCAGAATGACCGGCGCTTTGCGTCCGAAAAGCTTGGCTGTGGTGATGACAATATCGCTGCGGGCGCAGGCTTCGGCCATGCCCTTGCGCTGCAATTCGATTTGCTCGGGCGTCAACTCCTTGGCGTAGCCCTGCTCGGTCTGGCCCATTTCTCCGAGGTCTATTTTAACGAATTTGGCCCCCAGGGATTTCACCTGCTCTTCGACCACCGGGCGGGTGTCGAAAGCCTCGACCCGCGCTCCCAGGCGTTTGGCCGTGGCGATGGCCTGCAACCCGGCCACGCCCACCCCGATAACAAAGACTCGCGCCGGGGAAATGGTTCCGGCCGGAGTCATCATCATGGGCAAAATTTTATTCATCCGCTCGGCCGCCCTGATGACGGCGTAATACCCGGCCAAATTGGCCTGGGAGGAGAGCACATCCATTTTCTGGGCCAGGGTGGTGCGGGGCATCATCTCCATGCTGATGGCGCTCACCCCGGCCTTGGCAAACGTCTGCAGGAGGTCCTTTTCCTGGAATGGATCGAGAAAACTGATGTGAACCACGCCGCTTTTAAGCAGACCGATATCCTCCTCGGAAGGCTTACGGACCCGCATCACGATATCGGCTGAACCGAGGGCGCCAACCCGGTCCTCGGTGATGGAAGCGCCCGCCTCCTCGTAAGCCTTGTCCTCGTAATCGCTGGCCAGGCCCAGCCCGGCTTCGACCTTCACGGCCAACCCGGCCTCGACCAGTTTTTTCGCGCTCCCCGGAATGAGGGCGGCGCGGTTCTCACCGGCAAAAGTCTCTTTGGGGACAAACAGTTCCATCTGGATTCTTTAATTTATAAAATAGGTAAAATTCTAATCAGATTATCGGTAGTGAACCGGAATAATTTCGCAAAATGAAGATAAACAGGCCCAAGTCGATAGAAAATCCCAATGTTCCAATAAAAAAAACCGCAGATTACACAGATAAACGCAGATAGAAAATGCGGGATTTGGAGCTCTCATTTATCAATTTTCAGTAGAATCCGAGGTTGAAAAATCAATCGACCCAATATCACCCCGGTAGGCATGATCCATTTTTGATTTTCCAAAACTAGCGAATCTTCAATCCTTAATTATTTGAAATTGGGAGCTGGTGCTTTAAGATTAACGTGTGTTCGGAGAAAGGTTTTAACGTCTTCGGAAGGGGAACCAGAGGTAAAATTCATATTATCGAAATGCCAGCGAGAAAGGGTCTTTCTTTCGAGTTCAGTGAAACCGAAACATGAACCATAAAAAGATACATCGATTTGGCAAGTTTGTCGAAGATCTAAGCGAAATACATTGTCATCGTGATAACCGAAACCAAGGAATATTACTCGTTTAGCATTTGATAGGACGTAGCGAGCTTTTTGAAATTCTGGATCATCCTTCACAGCTTCTGAAACAATTTTTATGTTTTCAGTAGCGAGTTTGATGTTGTCGAGGTTGACATCTGATCGGTAAGGTCGTTCGTTTTTTGATCCATGAAAAGGTAGGTCCCCAAGATTTCCATGTAGGTGGATAATGGGTATTGATTTGACAATTTTAGCCGCTTCAGATTCTCCGCAATCGTAATTGTTTTTTAGTGCTGTAATGAGAAAATGTTCAAATGAACGGTCGTAATTGTATGTTATTACAGATAATTGATTTTTAGGGAATCCTTTTGGTGGAGCATCTAACATTTCAAAAAGATACTCATACCATTTTCCTGATTTTTCTTCTGGCTTATCTGGTATAAAAAGTTCTTGAGTATTCTCGTAGGCGATTAAAACCTGAGCCATCGCCACCTTACCTACAAAAATATGGTCTGGCCTTCGCTCTAGGAACGCGTCGACCGATGATAAACCAGAGTATTCGAGTGCTTCGCGAAAGGGAGGTATTTTACGTGGTTGATTAATGAAACGACAAAGAGATTTAAAATCCTCAGAATTTTCGTTTCGGAGTCTCTCAATAATTAAATTTTTAAGTTCGGTACCCGAAGGATAACCATAAGCACGACTCGCGCCTGCTCCAAGAATTAATACGGTCGGTATCTGAATCATTTTACTAAATTAGAGGAATCGAAAACGGGTCTGGTTAATCTTTTTGATATTTATCTGTGTAAATCCGCGTAATTTGTGGTTTTATTTTTGAAATTGTGGTGGCGCTTATTCTGGTGGGGTTTGATCGGTGGCTGGATTTGAGTTTGGGTTGTCGGGTTCGGTGTTTTTTGGGTTTATTAGGGGGTTGGCGCCTTCTACTGTTTTTATGTGGAGGTCTCTTTGGGGGTAGGGGATTTGGATGTTGTTTTCTTTGAAGAGTTGCCAGACTTTGAGGAGGATGGCGCTTTTGATGTTGGTGACCCCGTTGCTGGGGTCTTTGATCCAGACGCGGTTTTCGAGGTTGATGGAGCTGTCGCCAAATTCCACCAGGTGACACATGGGGCAGGGATCCTGAAGGACGCGTTCCACGCTGTGGGCCGCTTGCAGGATGAGTTCGCGGGCTTTATCGACGTCCGCATCGTAGGAGATGCCGATGGGTATGCGCAGGCGCACTAGGTTGTGGGTGAAGGACCAGTTGATGACCGTTTGGGTGACGAGGTTTTCGTTGGGGATGAGGTGCTCGGTGCCGTCGCGGGTGATGATGGAGACATAGCGGGCGCTGAGGTTGTTGATCCACCCGTAGGTGTTTCCGATTTCGATGACGTCTCCGGGTTTGATTGATTTATCGGTCAATAGAATGAAACCGCTGACGAGGTTGGAGATGACTTTTTGCATGCCAAAACCGATGCCTACGCCGAGGCCACCGCCGAGCACGGTGAGGACCGTCAGGTCGAGCCCCATGGAATCGACGGCGATGAGGAAGGCGGCCGCGATGAGCGCGATTTTCGTGACCTTGCCGATGAGGACTTTGATGGAGGAACTGAGGCTGTCGATGGCTTTGATGCGGTTGTCGATCAGCCGTGAGGCCAGTTGCACGACCCAGAGCATGACGACGAGGACAAACACGCCGGTGAGCACGCCGAAGGCGGAGATTTTGGCCTTGCCGAGGGTCAACTGCAAGGTTTCCAGCAAGTTGACCACAGTTTCAAACCAGCCGAGCAGGTTGAGCGCTATTATGATGTAAAGGACGATAGCGATCAGGCGCACCACGATGCGGTCCCTCGAATAGGCCGTGAGCAAGGCCACGATGAGCCAGAGTCCGGTCAAAACCCAGGTGATTTGCAGCAGCCCGAGCGGTGTTTTAAGCAAATGCCCGACACCCCCGATGACAGCCATAAAAAGGAAAAACCACAAAAAAGCGGCATTTTCCCGCCGCCAGCAGCCGAAGCCGGGAGGGGATTTTAAACCACGGTCGGGCGGGGTGAGCTTTTTTTTCAGAAGCTTGGCGGCGATGCAGAGACCCATCAGGAGGGGGCTCTGCCAATAGAGATCTTCCAGGGCGATGCCCTGGGGTTGAAATATATTCTGCAAATTGAATTCCATGAGGCGGTAACAGCGTATTATATTATAGGTTAAAATTAAGAGGTAAAAGGGGGGAAAGGTTTGATATCAGGTTCTAGTCGCTTTTAAAGGGTGGAACGGATGTTCTTGCAAATTTGGTCATTCAATAAAATGTTTTGGCCGGGTTGTAAATGCAAAGGTTTGCCAGAATATTGGGTATCGGGTTTGCTCGGGTAGTTGCCGCGGCGTTTTTTTGCGGGTTTCTGCTGGCCGGCCCGGTTATTGTGTCCCGAGGCCAGGAAATGCCTCTGGCCGATGGCGACTTGAAAACCCAGCATGAGGAGGAGGCTGCCCTGATCTGGAAGTTGAGCGCGGCCCAGGATGCCCTCGAGGGCGGTTTTGCCACCCTGGCGGTGAGCTTATACGGGGCGGTTCTGGACTCCCCACGGCTCGAACCGGAGAAACGCCAGGAGGTGGCGTTGCAGCTCGCTTCGGGCCTCGTGGCGGCGGCCCGTTTCGAGGAGGCGCGGGAGGCGCTCGATCTTTTTGAGAACAGGGAGGACCCCCAATACCGATTGCTGGATGCCATTTTACTCTACCAATCGGGCCATGCCGAGGAGGCCGGGGAAGTCCTTGAGGGGCTTCCTTTTGAGCGGGTAAATCCATCCCATAGGGCCTGGCATTTCATGATCAGGGGGTTGATCGCCACCGGGCGGCAGAATTTCGAAAGCGCGGAAAGCTTTTTCCAATTGGCCCGGCAATCGAGCATTTGGCGGGCCCAGCAGACTCATTTCGATGAAATACTTTTTCGAAACCGTCTTTTTTCGGGCCGGGCGAATGAGGAACTGGCAACCGATTTGCGTTCCAACCTGGAAGCCAACCTGGGCCGGAGGGAGGGTTTTCAATACGGCCAAGTATATGCGGCGGTGCTGGACGAACTGGGGCGCAAGGATGAAGCGGTGGCTTTGCTGGAAGAACTCCTGCGATTCGACTCTGTGCAGGAAGGCGACCTGGAGGACCAGATTCTGCTGCTTCTGGGACTTATCGCGGGGGAATCGACGGTCAAGGGAAAACAGGCATTGGGGGCTTTGCTGAGCAAGGACGGCAATACCGAGTTACAGCGGGTGGGGCTGCAATTGCTCCTGCGTCAGGCTCTGGACAGTTCTCAAACCGCCGATGTGCGCGCCCTCTTTAACGAGTTGATCGACCGCCCCATCAACCATGTCCTGCTGGATGAGCTTTATTTTTTACGGGCTTTTCTTGAATTATCCTCCAACCGAATGAATCAGGCCGAAGCCGACGCCAACCGCCTGCTCGAGCTTTTCCCCGGCTCCCGTTTGTCCAACAGCGCCCTGCGATTGCTGGCCTACACCTCCTGGCGGAGAGATCCCCCCCATTATCGCATGGCCGCCAGTTATCTGAATCGCCTGCGGGCCGTTTTGCCGGATGGGGCGGAGAAGGCCCATCTCACCACCTTGATGGCCGATTGCTACTTTTTGAACGAGGACTATGAAAATGCCACCGACGCCTATGCAGCGGCTTTGCTGGAGGCGCCCGGGAGCGATTCGCGCGGCACACTGCATTTTCAGCGGGTGCTCTCTGAGATCGGGGGCGGACGATTCGATGAGGCCATCGCCTTTTTAAATGATGCGACGGTGGAAAAAGGCGTCGATCCACTCACCCGGTGGCGGGCGGAGTGGAACCTGATCAACAAAATGAAATCTGGTGGACTGGTTGAAAGGGCATTTGAACGTGTCAGCAGTTTATTGAGCGCGCCGGATACGGCCCTTGTGCCAATGGAATTGCGGCTCAGGTTAATGTGGCTGAACGCTCAGCTATCGCTTGAAGCGCGCCGTCTCAAAGAGACACCCGTTTTGTGCGAACAGATTATCGCCACCCTGGACGAACCGTTGAGCGACTCCATTGAGCCGAAATTGCGGGGTCAATTGCTCAGCCGCACGCTCTTGTTGCAAGGGCAGGCCTACTTTGCCCTGGGTCTGACGGAGCAGGGATCGGACATTTTTGTAAAACTGGGGCGGGATTTCAGCGGGTCTGAACCGCACATACTTTCCTACATGACGGAAGCGCGTTATTATGCTTCGGTCAACCGCACGGTGGAGGCGCAGCAGAGGCTCATCGACCTGGCGGATGACGCCCCCGGAAGCGAATACGCTCCCATTGCCCTGTGGGAAGCCGCCCTAAATGCCGAACAGAGGGGCATTTCGTCCACCTATGAGGATGCCCTTGGCATCCTGGAACGGCTGGTGCGCGTCTATCCGGAGCATGATCTCGTTTATTATGCGCGTTTAAAACAGGCCGACCTCTCCCGCCAGCTGAATGCTTTCGGGGACGCCCTCAATATCTACGAATTGCTCATCAATCAGCACCCGGGGCACTCCGAAAGGTACCGTGCGGAAATATCCCGGGCGGATTGCCTGCTCGCTCAGGGCAGTCGCAATACGGCCAGTCTGGAGGAAGCGGCGGCCGTTCTGCAGCGCCTGGTCGATCTCTCCAATCTGCCGGTTGATCTTAGGGTGGAAGCGGGTTATAAATGGGGATTTGCGGAAGAAAAAAAAGGCCGGGATGATGCGGCCAAGGAAGTTTATACCATGATTATGAACCGTTTTCTGCGGGAACCGGAGGTGGTTGGCAGCCTCGGTGCGAGGGGCCGCTACTGGCAGGCCCGTCTCATTTTTCAATTGGGGGAAATTTTTGAAAACAAAAAGAATATGCTCAAGCCCGTAAAATTTATACCCTGGTTTCCGCCTATGGATTGCCCGGACAATCGCTGGCCGCAGCAAAAATCGAAAGGTTTTCCCGGCCCCGGAATTGAACCGGGTTCCGCATGAAAACCATTGCCGCCATGAATTTGTTCGACTTTTCACTCATCGAAAAAGGGGGGCTGCTGATGTGGCCACTGTTATTCCTCAGCTTGCTGGGGGTGATTTTATTTTTTGAGCGGACCCTCTACTTGCACAAGGGCCAGATCCGCACCGGTGTTTTTCTCGCGGGGATCAAAAATCTCCTCATCAAACGCCGGCTGATTGAAGCCCTCACCCTGTGTGAAGAAACTCCCGGCCCGGTGGCCAACGTGACCAAGGCGGCGCTGCTGGAGTATGACCAGGACGAATGGCGCATGCGCTCGGCCATCCAGGCCGCGGCCCTGGTGCAGATTCCATTGCTGGTGCAGCGCGTCGGCTCGATTGCGGCCATCGCCCGAATTGCGCCATTGATCGGATTGCTGGGGACGGTGATCGGGCTGTTGGAAGTCTTTTTTAAATTCGAGGAAACCGGGCCCTATGCCCATATTGGCATATTGGCGGGCGGTTTTGGTAAAGCCCTCATAACCACGGCCACCGGGCTGGCCATTGCCATAATAGCCTATGTTGGGCATCATTTTCTGCACGGGCGGGTGCGGGCCCTGGTGCACGACATGGAATGGGTGGGTAATGATATGCTGCAATTTCTGCTCCGCGAACTGCCGGAAGAGGATTCCGGACGGGAGGGGGGGCCGCCCGAATCGAAAGCGGCCGAAATTCAGCTATGATCACCAGCCCATTGGAGTTGAAACGGCAATTGCCGGAACCGGACAACCGAATCAACCTGGTTCCTTATTTCGATCTTTGCGTTATCGGGCTGTTTTTTGCCCTTTACAGCTCACGATTCATATTTGCGCCGGGGGTTACGATCGACCTATCCGAAGTCGATGTTTCAGCCCGCACGGGATTGCCCACCCCGGCCGTCCTGACAATTCGCGATAATAACATCCTACTGTTCGAGGGAGAAATCTTCCGCCTAGAAGCGCTTGATGTAAAACTGGCGCAATTCGTTATCGAGGAGAAGGTCTCGGAAGCCACCCTCCTGATCAAAGCCGATAAAAGTGTGGCCATGCAAGAAATCCTGCACATTTGCGACCTGGCTAGAAAGGCTGGTTTCGAGCGGGTCCACCTGGCCGCCGATGAAAGGCGCAAGAGGGAGGAGTTCCTGTCTTCCAAGCCCAGGCCATGAGCGGGAGGAATGAAGGATGAAGGTGTCAGGTGTCAGGTTTCAGGGGTAGAATGGTGAAACGGGAAAAATGGGTCGGCCGAGGCAAGTGGAAACTGAGCGGCCATTGGCAGATCGCCTTGGCGGCGGGGTTTTTTCTGCACCTGCTTGCCTTTGCCACATTGAGGGTTGTCACCCGCACGGCGCCGGAGGTGTCGTTTCCGGAGCCTTTTATCAAATATCCGCTAGATTTGATCGAAACCGGTGGGGACTCAGGCAATGTTTCCTATGGAGATTTGTTCGATCCGGCCCCGCTGTTTCTGCCCACCCTGTGGAATTACGCTCCTGATTTCGGAAACCTGCATCTGGATCGTGAAGTCGAGCCTTTATTTGAGCCTTTCGAGCCCGCCATCAGCCTTTCTGCTCAGCCGCCGGCCAATCTGGCGGAGGAAATCCGGCCCCGCTATAATATTCCGCGCAACCTACTCGAAAGTGTGCGCAGCAACCAATTTTCCATTTTTGGAATACGCCAACGGGCCATTGTGAAAGCGCCCCAGAGGGCCGGATTCATGGAAGTGAAGAGGTCCGGCCGGGAGAGTATGTCCATAGGTTCGGTTCTCCCTGACGGTTTGGTGGAAGTTAGCCAGGGTATGCTATCGTTGGTGGTTTTCCAGATAATCGTCGATAAATCGGGACCCGTGGGGGAACCGTTGATCTTGAAAGGATCGGGATCGCCCCGGACTGATCAAGCGCTGAGAAATTACCTGACCACTCCGTTTTTGCTGGCTGGCTTGAAGCCTGGTTATTACACGGTCACTTTTGGGCCATGAATTTTGAGGGCCGCTGGATGCTCGAAAGCATTTTTTTGGGTGTTTTGGCTCATTTTTTCAAAATAGGGAGAAAAGGGCAAAAAGACTTGCGCACGGGAGGGCGGCCCCTATTTTGCGTGGCTCTTTTGTTCTTTTTCAATCTGGGCTTAGGGGCTTGCTAATCTCTTTCCCGCGCATTGACAAAGGGAGAAATATTTTGCATATTAGTGTTGACGGAATTTTCTCCTCTTATCAAATTGCAGGGTTTTAGTAATCCATTCGCTGGCTTTTTCTGCTATTGATGTTCATATTATGCCCTTGTAGCTCAGTTGGCAGAGCGCGTCCTTGGTAAGGACGAGGTCGGCGGTTCGAATCCGCTCGAGGGCTCCACCTACCGATATATCGAAACAATTTCATTCGTTCCCTTCTAAATATAAATGTATTAACTAACCAGGTATGTAAGAAAACATTATATTTTATAAATTCTTGCACCCGATTCCTTGCGAAAAACCACCCTGACTCGATAAATCCATGGCTAAAGAAACATTTCAAAGAACTAAACCACACGTAAACGTAGGCACCATTGGGCACGTTGACCACGGCAAAACCACCCTCACTTCGGCAATACTCAAAGTGCAGTCGGAGAAAGGTTTGGCCGAGTTCAAGTCCTATGCGGACATCGCCAAGGGCGGCACCGTGCGCGACGCTTCCAAAATCGTCACCATCGCGGTGGCCCATGTGGAATATGAAACGGAAAACCGGCACTATGCCCATGTGGACTGCCCCGGCCATGCCGATTTTATTAAAAACATGATCACGGGAGCGGCCCAGATGGATGGCGCCGTGCTCGTGGTGAGCGCCGCCGACGGACCGATGCCGCAAACGCGCGAGCACATCCTGCTGGCCCGCCAGGTCAATGTTCCCAATATCGTCGTTTACCTCAACAAGGTCGATTTGCTCGACGATGAGGAGTTGCTCGAGTTGGTGGATATGGAAGTGCGCGACCTGCTTAATAAATACGAATTTGACGGCGACAATATTACCGTTATCCGCGGCTCCGCCTTGGCTGCGATGGAGGGAAAACCCGGCGGGGCGGAATCCATCCAGGAATTGATGGATGCCATCGACGCCGAAATACCGGAACCCATGCGGGAGATAGACAAACCCTTCCTCATGTCGGTGGAGGATGTATTTTCCATCACCGGGCGCGGCACGGTGGCCACCGGCAGAATTGAGCGCGGGGTGGTCAAAGTGGGTGAGCCGGTGGAAATCGTCGGTTTGCGCGATACCCAGAAGACTACCTGCACGGGGGTGGAAATGTTCCGCAAAATCCTGGAAGAAGGACGGGCGGGGGACAATGTCGGGATCCTCATGCGCGGCATTCAGAAGGACCAGGTGGAGCGGGGGCATGTAATCGCCAAACCCGGTTCGATAACGCCGCACTCCAAGGCGAAGGCCGAAGTCTATGTCTTGAGCAAGGATGAAGGGGGCCGCCACACACCATTTTTCAACGGTTATCGACCACAATTTTATTTCCGCACAACCGATGTGACAGGTGTTGTCAATCTGCCGGATGGGGTGGAAATGGTGATGCCGGGCGACAACCTTGGCGTAAGTCTGGAGTTGGGAAAGGCCATCGCCATGGAAAGCGGGCAGCGTTTTGCCATACGTGAGGGGGCCGCACCATTGGGGCCGGTCGCGTAACCGAGATTATCGAGTAGTAGTTGTAATTGTTATTGCGTTAACCTTCGAGTTAGGCCGGAAGATATTTTTTCCAAAAGCCCGGACATCTCATTTTTCATCCTTAACCTGAATAGGGGGACAATTTAATTTCATATTTAAGGCGCTAAATCCCGCCGCCACTGCAGGGCAGTAGCTCAATCGGGAGAGCATCGGTCTCCAAAACCGAGGGTTGGGGGTTCGAGTCCCTCCTGCCCTGCCAGCGACCCAACTGATTATTTAATTTTATGAAAATTTGTTTCAGCAGTAGAACCGTCCATCCATAAGCGGGCAGTCCATTGCCCAAACCGCCATGGCCAATCCATTTCAAAAAATCCGTATCTTTGCCGGTGAAACGGTCACGGAGCTTAAAAAAGCTTCCTGGCCCACGTTGCCCGAGCTGCGCTCCTCCACCCTGGTCGTCCTCGTGGCGATTTTTCTTCTGGGCGGCTTTATCACACTGTCCGACTTCTCCGTTTACAATTTGGTTACTCTTTTGACGAAACTTGTTCGCCCCGGTAGTTAGCTAATAAAAATAAAATAATTCCAGAAAACTTCCACCCCGGCTGCGGCAAGGGCCGGAACCTGCAAAATGTCTCAGGAAAAAGTATCTTCTATTTCGACTTCCCGCTGGTATGCGGTGCAGACCCTCTCCAATAAGGAGGTCATCGTTAAGCGCTACCTCGATAAGTACATGGTGAACGAGGAGATGGACGAGTTCATCGAGGAAGTTCTCATGCCGACGGAGACGGTGACGGAGGTTAAAAGTGGAAAAAAACACCAAAAAATCCGCAAATTCTATCCCGGCTACTTATTCTTGCACATGCGTCTTTATGATGATGATGGCAAAATTATCGAGAGGCCCTGGTATTTCGTCAAAGACGCCGATGGAGTGATCGGTTTTTTGGGGGGCAACCAGCCCATGCCGCTGAAGAAGTCGGAGATTGACAGCATCCTTTCCCAGATGCAGGAATCCGAAGGCAAGGAAGTGCCCAAAGTCCAGTATGAACTGGGGGAGGAAGTAAAAATTACCAACGGGCCTTTCCTCAACCTGAACGGAATTATCGAAGAAATCGATCCGGAGCGCGGCAAACTGAAGGTATCGGTATCCATTTTCGGTCGTTTTACCCCGGTCGTTCTGGAATATTGGGAAGTGGAAAGATCGGAGGATAGTTAATCGGAGAGAACCATTTTTAACATTGATTTTTAGAAAATGAATTTAAACTCGAACCCTTTTTGACTTTGGCATGGCAAAAAAGAAAATAACCGGAACCATCCGTCTGCAACTGGCCGCCGGCGCAGCCAACCCAGCCCCGCCAGTGGGGCCGGCACTTGGCGCGCACGGCGTCAACATCATGGGTTTTTGCAAGGAATTCAATGCCCGCACCAAGGACCAAGCCGGAATGATCCTTCCCGTGGTCATATCCGTTTTTCACGATCGCACTTTTTCATTCATCCTCAAATCGCCCCCGGCAGCCGTTTTGCTCAAGAAAGCGGCTGGCATCGCCAAAGGTTCCGGTGTGCCCAACCGCGAGAAGGTGGGCACAGTCACGCGCAAACAGTGTGCGGAGATTGCCCAGCTTAAAAAGAAAGACCTCAACAGCAACAGCGAGGAAGCCGCCGTTCTCATCATTGTCGGGACCGCCCGGAGCATGGGACTTGATGTGATCGATTAAAAAAACGAATTCCGCGAAATATCCGAAACCCTTTTTTTACTTTATTATCCGCCACCATGATCAAGCAATCCAAACGATACCGCACCTCTTTTGAGGTAACCGATTTGAGCCAGGTCTATTCGCTTGATGAAGCCCTTAACCTGCTCGCTCAGATGTCTTCCTCCAAATTCGATGAGTCGGTGGAACTTTCCGTGAACCTGGGGGTGGACCCGCGGCAAAGCAACCAGATGGTCCGCGGGGTCGTCAACCTGCCTTGCGGAAGCGGCAAAAAGGTTAACCTGATTGTATTTACGGAAAAACCGGATGTAGCCTTGACCGCCGGAGCGGATGAGGCCGGTATGGACGAGCTGATCAAAAAAGTTCAAAACGGATGGGTGGATTTCGATGTTGCCGTGGCCACGCCGTCAGCGATGAAAGAGGTTCGCAAAGTGGCGCGAATCCTGGGTCCGCGGGGGCTCATGCCCAATCCAAAAACCGGCACCGTGACCGATGATGTCGAAGCCGCCATCAAGGACATCAAGCTGGGCGGCCGGGTAAGCTACAAGATGGACCGCACTGCCAATATCGGATTGCTGGTCGGCAAAAGGTCCTTTACGACCGAACAACTGGCTGAAAACATAAAAGCAGTCATTGAAAACATTGGGCAGGCGCGCCCCGAAGATATCAAGGGACGTTATATAAAAAAAATAACCGTTTCCTCGACCATGAGTCCCGGCATCAAGCTGGATGGCGCTCTTTACTCCAATTATTAGTTTAGTTTTAAAATAAAATTATTAAAGAAATGAACCGAAATTTCATTCATCCGCCCCTGTCATGAGAGCCGAAAAAAAATACCTTGTCGATGAGATCGAAGAGCACCTGGACAAGTCCGGTTATGTCTTTCTGGCTGACTACAATCACATTACGGTGGCCGAAACGGCGGAATTGCGCAGCGCCTTGTCCGAGTACAATGCGGAGTTCCATGTGATCAAAAACAATATGTTCCGGGTGGTTGCGAAGGAGCGGGAATTCCCTGGTCTGGACGAACATCTGATCGGGCCCACGGCCATAATCGTGGGGGATGAAAACGCGCCCGGAGTGGCCAAAGAGCTGGGTAAATTTTTCAAAGAAAAGAAGAAGTTAGTGGTAAAATGCGGATTGCTGGACAAAAAGCTGTTGCAGGCGGAGGATATCACCGAATTGGCCAAGCTTCCCCCCTTGGCGGTCATCCGGGCCCAGTTTCTCAGCCTGCTCAATACCCCCGCACGGCAGATCGCAACGGTTATTCAAGCCGTACCGCAGGGATTCCTCAATATTCTCAAGGCGCGCTCCGAACAACTGGCTGAGACCGCTGCCGCCTCTTGATATTTTTTAAGTTTAATAAATTTAAACAAACCAACCATCAATCAACCAACTAAAAAAACCGGTTAGGGGAATCGTTCCCTTAAATGCTGAATTCATTCACAGAAAGGCGCTAATCTGTTAAGGAGGTAGTAATGTCCGATATCACAAAAGAACAAGTCATCGAATGGCTGAGTAACCAGAGCGTCCTCGAAGCGGCCGCCCTGGTGAAAGACTTGGAGGAGAAATGGGGGGTCAGCGCGGCTGCTCCCGCAGCCGCTGTAGCGGCCGCTCCGGGTGGGGATGAAGATGCTCCCGCAGCCGAGGAACAAACGGAATTCGATGTAATCCTGAAAAGCTATGGAGGCAATAAAATTGCCGCCATTAAAGAAGTTCGAGCCATCACCGGGCTCGGATTACGCGAAGCCAAAGATTTGGTCGAAAGCGCCCCCACAGCGGTAAAGAAGGCCATCACCAAAGATGAAGCCGAAGAGATCAAAGGAAAACTCGAGGGTGTCGGGGCCGAAGTTGAGGTAAAATAATCATAGTTTCCTTAAACCTTTGCTATCCATTGCAATTCCAGACCCAGCCGGAGGGAATCACCGCTATGGTGTTGGCCTGCGGCTGACCCCTGTACGGGTTTCGCTCGATTTCCGGCAGATTTAAATTTGATCCATTAATTCGTTATTTATTCGCAATCCCAATCCTACAATAATGAAGATTTCCAAACGCAAAAACTTCGGGAAACTGGTCGAGGTAATCTCGCCTCCCAACTTGATTCAAAACCAGATCGATTCCTTCAAAGAATTTCTGCAGCCCGGCTCGACCCCGAGCGGGCGCCGACAAGTTGGCTTGCAGTCGGTGTTCAGCGAGGTCTTTCCGATCGAAAGCTACGATGGGAGGGCTTCCCTCGATTATCTCACCTATTCCCTTTCCGGGCCGAGATTTACGGAGATGGAGTGCTTGAGGGAGGGTGTCACCTACTCCATTTCCCTCTACGTCAAGTTGCGGTTGAAGGAAGAGGAAGCGATCAAGGATGAGGAAATCTACATGGGCGAGATGCCCATGATCACCGAGCGCGGCTCCTTTATCATCAACGGGGCCGAGCGTGTTGTGGTGAGCCAGTTGCACCGCTCTCCCGGCATTTGTTTCGAGGAGACCCCGCACACCAGCGGCAAGATACTTTTTTCGTTCCGAATTATCCCGGATCGGGGAACCTGGCTGGAAGTTCAGTTCGATCAGAACGACCTTCTCTATGTCTATCTGGACCGCCGCCGCCGCCGCCACAAATTTCTCATCACCACGCTGCTCCGGTCCATGGGCTACAGCTCCGATTTCGATATCCTCAACCTTTTTTACAACATCGAGGAAGTCGATGTTAAATCGGTGCTGGAAATCGGCAACGTGAGCCGGGTGGTGCTGGTGGAAGACCTCGTTGACGCCGAGCGCGGGGTTGTCCTGGCGCGCTCTTTCGAGCCGTTGACCAAAACCATTATTCGAGCCATCGACGAGGCCGGAATCACCAAGGTGCGGGTGATTGATACGATGGTGGACGAAGGGACCATTATTCGATGCCTGAAAAAAGATCCCACCCGCAACGAGGAGGAAGCTCTCAAAGAAATTTACAAACGGCTGCGCCCCGGCGAACCGCCCACCACGGCCAATGCCCGCGCCCTTTTGAAACGTCTTTTCCAGGATGCCAAGCGTTACGATCTGGGCCGTGTGGGCCGCTACAAGATCAACCAGAAACTGGGTTTGGACATAGAACTCAATTACCGCACCCTAAAAGTTGACGACATTGTCGCGGCGACGAAATACCTGGTTCGCCTGAAACGCGGCACCGGCATCGTGGATGATATCGACCACCTCGGCAGCCGGCGGGTTCGCACCGTGGGCGAGCTGCTCATGAACCAGTGCCGCATCGGCCTGGCCCGCACCGAGCGCCTGGTCAAAGAGCGGATGACCCTTTACGATCAGAGCGTGGACAGCATAACGCCGCAAAAACTCATCAACCCGAAGGCTTTGAGCACGGTCATCCGGGATTTCTTCGCCCGCAGCCAGCTCAGCCAGTTCATGGATCAAATCAATCCCCTGGCCGAGCTTACCCACAAGAGGCGGCTTTCCGCCCTGGGCCCGGGAGGGCTCAACCGGGAGCGGGCCGGCTTTGAAGTGCGCGATGTGCACCCTTCTCATTATGGCCGCATCTGCCCCATCGAAACCCCCGAAGGGCCCAATATCGGGCTGATCAATTCGCTGGCCATATACTCGCACATCAATGAGTTTGGCTTTATCGAAACCCCGTATCGCGCCATTAAAGACGGTATCGCCACGGATGAGGTTTCCTACCTTACCGCCGATCAGGAGGAGGGCCTCATCATTGCCCAGGCTAATTCGGAAGTTGCCGAGAATGGCGCCCTCAAAGGCCCCGTGACGGTGCGCAAAGGGGACAATTTTCTCGAGATGAAGCCAGATAAAGTGAATTGCATGGATGTATCGCCCAAGCAGATCATCTCCGTGGCAGCGAGCCTGATTCCTTTTCTGGAGCATGATGACGCCAATCGCGCGCTTATGGGGTCCAACATGATGCGCCAGGGGGTGCCTTTGTTGAAGACGGAATCCCCATTCGTTGGCACTGGCATCGAAGACCGGGTGGCGACCGACTCGAAGATCATTTTGAAAGCTGAAGAGGACGGCATTGTGGCTCGGGTTGACTCGCAGCGCATTACCATCTCCCGGGATGGAGAGCTTCCGCTGCGGTTCGACCGCAACACTAAAACCGATGTCAAAAATGGCATTTATTACTATGAGTTGCGCAAATTCATGCGTTCCAATGCGGGCACCTGCTTCAATCAGAAGCCCATCGTGAGCAAAGGCGAAAAAGTGGCCAAGGGGCAAGTGATCGCGGATGGAGCGGCCACCGATGCCGGTGAACTGGCCCTGGGGCGCAATGTGCTCGTCGCTTTCATGCCGTGGAATGGCTACAATTTCGAGGACGCCATCCTCATCAGCGAAAAACTGATCAAGGATGATGTCTTTACATCGATCCATATTGAAGAGTTCGAGGTGACCGCCCGGGACACCAAGCTGGGCCCCGAGGAAATTACCCGGGATATTCCCAATGTAGGCGAGGAAGCCCTCAAGAATCTCAACCACGACGGGGTTGTGCGGGTGGGCGCCGAAGTCAAGCCGGGAGATATTTTGGTGGGCAAGATTACCCCCAAAAGCGAAACCGAACTGGCTCCCGAGGAAAAACTGCTGCGGGCCATTTTCGGGGAGAAAGCGGCCGATGTAAAGGATACCTCGCTGCTCGTCCCGTCGGGAGTCTTCGGCATCATAATGGATGTCAAGATAAGCACCCGGTTCGAAGCCGAGAAAGAAAAACTGAGTCCCTCCGACCGGCGCCGCCAGATCAAGAAGATCAACAAGGAATACCGCTCCCAAATGGACCGGCTGAAGGAAAACCTGACCGAGTTCCTTTCCAACACTTTGCTGGGGGAAAAAATTCCGCTGGATGTCATCAATACGGAAAGCAACGAGATCATTATCCCGGCCAACCGCAAAATTACCAAGACCCTCCTGCGGCGCCTGGCCGCGGTTTACAAGACGGTCGAAATCGATCCATCGCCAGTGCGGATCAAGATAATGGAAATCATCAATTCCTTCGCCGTTAAATTCGACGAAATCGAAAATGACCGGGAGCGCAAAATCGAATCGATCGAGGCGGGCGACGATATAGATTCGGGAGTCATCAAAAATGTAAAGGTCTATGTGGCCACCAAGCGCAAGGTGCAGGTGGGCGACAAAATGGCCGGGCGTCATGGCAACAAGGGCGTTATCGCCAAGATCGTGCCGGAAGAGGACATGCCTTTCCTGCCGGACGGAACGCCCATTGAGATTTGCCTCAATCCCCTCGGTGTGCCCAGCCGGATGAATGTCGGTCAGGTTCTCGAAACTCATCTGGGGTGGGCCTGCAAGAAACTCGGCATCAAGGTGGCCACGCCGGTATTCGACGGCATTTCGGAAAAACGGGTTCGGGGCTACCTCAAGGAGGCCGGTCTGCCCGAGAGCGGGAAAAGCACTTTGGTCGATGGGCGCTCCGGCGAGCCGTTCGACCAGGAGGTGGTGGTCGGCTATATCTACATGATGAAGCTGAACCATCTGGTGGCCGACAAGATTCATGCCCGCGCGGTGGGCCCCTACAGCTTGATCACGCAGCAGCCTCTGGGAGGAAAAGCCCAGTACGGGGGCCAGCGTTTTGGGGAAATGGAAGTTTGGGCCCTGGAAGCCTACGGGGCCGCCTATACCTTGCAGGAACTGCTCACCGTAAAATCGGACGATGTGCAGGGGCGGACCAAAATTTACGAATCGCTGGTCAAGGGCGACAATAGCCTGCAAGCGGGAACCCCTCAATCCTTCAATGTGTTGATGAAAGAAATGCAAAGCTTGTGCCTCGACATACGGCTCGAATCGGCGGACAGCCTGGGCGGTTTCGGGCTATGACTTCCGTTTCCTCATCAGACATAAATTTAATTAATTAATCCATTTTATCAGTTATTAATCCATTAGCGAACTTATGAGCACTCAAGAAGTAAGAGAAGTTCTCGGCCTCGAAAGAGATCAATCCTTCGATGTCGTCTCCATTACGGTAGCCTCGCCCGACATCATCCGCACTTGGTCGCGCGGGGAGGTCAAAAATCCCGAAACGATCAATTACCGCACCTTCAAGCCGGAGCCTGGGGGGCTTTTTTGCCAGCGCATATTCGGGCCGGTGCGCGATTACGAATGCGCCTGCGGCAAATTCAAGCGGATCAAATACAAGGGCGTCTTGTGCGACCGCTGCGGGGTGGAGATAACCGTCTCGCGTGTGCGGCGCGAGCGCATGGGCCATATCGAGCTGGCCGTGCCGGTTACCCATATCTGGTTCCTCAAAAGCATGCCCAGCAGGTTGGGGCTGCTCCTCGACTTGACGGCGCGCAACCTGGAGCGGGTCATCTATTACGAGAATTACCTGGTGACCAATGCGGGCAAAACGCCGCTGGAGGAAAAACAGCTTTTGAGCGAGCAGGACTACCTGCAAGCGATCGACGAATACGGTGATGATTCTTTTGAAGCCAAGATGGGGGCCATCGCCCTGCAGGAGGTGCTCCAGCGCATGGATTTACCCTCACTGGTGGCCGAACTGCACGAGCAGATGCACAATACGCGCTCCAAGCAGATTAAGAAAAAGCTTTCCAAAAGGCTAAAAGTCATCGGCGGTTTCATAGGGTCGAATACCTCGCCCAGCTGGATGGTGCTGGATGTTCTCCCGGTCATACCGCCGGACTTGCGCCCCCTCGTGCCCCTGGAAGGCGGCCGTTTCGCCACGAGCGATCTGAACGACCTTTACCGGCGTGTCATCAACCGCAACAACCGGTTGAAAAATCTCCTCCAACTGAAGACTCCTGACGTGATCATCCACAACGAGAAGCGTATGCTGCAGGAAGCGGTGGATGCCCTTTTCGATAACGGACGGCATGGCCGGGCCGTGACCGGAGCGGGGAATCGGCCGCTCAAATCCCTGAGCGACATGCTCAAGGGCAAACAGGGCCGGTTTCGCCAGAATTTGCTCGGCAAGCGGGTAGATTACAGCGGCCGTTCCGTCATCGTGATCGGACCGGAATTGAAGCTGAACCAGTGCGGCCTGCCCAAGAAAATGGCCCTCGTGCTTTTCGAGCCTTTCATCATTCGGCGTCTGAAAGAGCTGGGTTTCGTCCACACCGTGCGCGGGGCCCGCAAAATGATCGAGAAGAAATCTCCCGAGGTGTGGGATATTTTGGAAGAGGTGACCAAGGGGCACCCGGTTCTGCTCAATCGCGCGCCCACTCTGCACCGGCTTTCCATCCAGGCCTTCGAGCCGGTTCTCATTGAGGGAGATGCCATCCGCATCCATCCGTTGGTGTGCACCGCCTACAATGCCGATTTCGACGGCGACCAGATGGCCGTTCATGTACCCCTTTCCCTGGAGGCGGTGATGGAGTGCAAGCTGCTCATGATGTCCACCCACAACATCTTTTCTCCCTCCAGCGGTAAACCCATCCTGACTCCATCCCAGGATATTGTTTTGGGGTCCTATTATCTGACCCTGGACCCGCGTAAACCATTGCTCAAAGATAAGCGGCTGCCCCTCTTTACCAATACCCAGGAGGTTCTTTTGGCTGAGGGTATTGGACTTCTGAAGAGCCACGACTGGGTGCAATTTGTGAATCCCGATTACGGTCGGGAGACGGTTTTCGGCAACAGCACCCGCAAAATTCTGCGCACCACGGTGGGGCGGGTGATTTTCAACGATATCTGGCCGGAGGAGGTCGGCTTCGTCAATGCCTCGGTACCCAAGGGTAAATTGGGAGACCTCATTTTGCAAACCTACCTGGCGGGAGGTAAAAAGGTGACTGTCGAGGTGCTCGACGAGCTCAAGGAACTTGGTTTTACCTACGCCACCCGCGCCGGTATATCCATTGGCATCGGCGATATGATCATCCCCCAGGACAAGCCGGTCATCATCGATGCCGCCCGGGGCAAAATCGATGAAATCGAGGGCCAGTACCGCAAAGGAATCATTACATCGGGGGAACGCTACAACAAAATAATCGATGCCTGGACCAGCGCCACCGACCAAATCGCAAAGTCCGTTTTCGATGGTTTAGAGGAGAATAAGAATAAAGACGAAATCAATCCGGTATATCTAATGATGGACTCGGGCGCACGTGGCAACCGCCAGCAGGTTCGCCAGCTTTGCGGCACTCGTGGGCTTATGGCCAAACCTTCGGGAGAAATCATTGAGAGGCCGATCCTTTCCTCCTTCCGGGAGGGGCTATCCGTGCTCGAGTATTTTATCTCCACGCACGGCGCCCGCAAGGGGTTGGCCGATACGGCGCTGAAGACCGCCGATGCCGGTTATTTGACCCGTAAACTCTGCGATGTGGCGATGGACGTTATCATAACCGACGAGGATGACGGCAATCGCGATGGAATTTGGAAACAAACCATAAACGAAGGAGATGACGAGATTGTCAGCCTCTATGATCGCATCGTGGGCCGCTGTGTCAGCGACGACATTTACAACCCTCTCGATCCGGACGAGTTGATTGTCGGGAACGGGAAAATGGTGACCGAGGAGATTGCCGCCCGGATCGAAGATTGTGGCGTTGACCGGGTAAAAATCATGTCGCCATTGACCCATATGCATCGGTCCAACTTGCCGTCCATGGCCTATGGCATCAATCCGGGGACGAACAAATTGGTGGAGGTGGGAGCGGCCGTTGGCATCATTGCGGCCCAGTCCATCGGGGAGCCGGGAACCCAGCTGACGATGCGCACTTTCCACATCGGCGGCATTGCCAGCCAGATATTCAAGAACCCGGAAATCCGCGTCCACAACGACGGAACCGTAAAATATGTGGGACTGAGGATGGTATCGACCGAAGAGGGCGCCAGCATCGTTCTCAATAAAACCGGATTCATTCATATCATCGATAATGATGATAAGGAACTGGAGAACTACAGTATCGTGGCCGGTTCCGTCCTCACCGTGCCCGACGGCCAAAAAATCGAAAAAGAGGCAATCCTGGCCATGTGGGACCCGCACCATGTGCCTATTCTCTCAGAAAAAGCCGGGGTCATCGCCTTTCAGGATATGATTCCCGGAGTTACCATTAAGAAGGAGATGGACGAGGCCACCGGGCAGATTGCCACTGTCGTCATCGAGCACAAGGAGGACCTCAACCCGGTCATCCAGATTCACGATAAGTCCGCCAAAGGGAAATTGATTGCCACTTACTCGATTCCGACCGGCGCCCAGATCGTCGTCAACCAGGGGGATATCATCCACCCTGGGGCCCTTTTGGCCAAAACCCCGCGGCAGGCTTCCAAGACCCAGGATATCACCGGCGGCCTGCCCCGCGTGGCCGAATTGTTTGAAGCCCGCCGCCCCAAGGAAGCTGCCGAAATGGCAAAAATCGACGGTTTGGTTTCCTTCGGGTCGATGGTTCGGGGGAAGAAAAAACTGATTGTCACGGACGAGGAGTCTGGGCAGGAGGAGAGCAACCTGATACCGCACGGCAAACATATTATCGTGCAGGTGGGCGATCGCGTGTTCAAAGGACAACACTTGACGGAAGGCTCGGCCGATCCGCATGAAATCCTGGATATTTTGGGTCCCAACAATTTGCAGGAATATCTGCTGGCTGAAATCCAGAAGGTTTACCGGCTGCAGGGGGTGGTTATCAACGACAAGCATATCGAAGTGATCATTTCGCAGATGCTGCGCAAAGTGCGCATCACCGAGCCGGGCGATTCCGAACTTTTCTGGGGAGAGCAAGTGGATCGGCAGGATTTTATGGATGAAAACGAGCGCATCATCGATGCCGGTGGCATGCCCGCCGAAGGCGAGCCCATTCTCCTGGGCATCACCAAAGCATCCATCGAGACGGAGAGCTTTATTTCCGCGGCCTCCTTCCAGGAGACGACCCGAGTCCTGACCGATGCTTCCACCCTGGGGAAAAAGGATCAACTCAAAGGATTCAAGGAAAACGTCATCATGGGGCACCTTATACCGGCTGGCACAGGATTGCCTCGCTACCGGCGTTTACGCATAAATACTCTCGGTCCGGAAATGGCCGAGACCCTCACAGGCACGGAGAAGGCGGGTTGAACCCCCCCGCTAAACCTTTGGGCTACCAGTAAAAAAACCTATCTCGCCTTTTTCACTGGGCATTGTTCCGGTTGATGGGGGTGAAATGGTTTATATTGAACTTTTTCTAAAATTCTGCTTGCACTGTATATAAGAACATTTACCTTTTTCGCTTTTTACGGAAAAAGCGTATCTGGCCCATGCCTACTATTAACCAACTTGTCCGCAAACCGCGGAAAATCATCAAGAGCAAATCGAAGTCGCCCGCTTTGAAGGGCAACGCGTTTCGGCGTGGTGTTTGTGTACAGGTGATGACCCGCACCCCCAAAAAACCCAATTCGGCCATTCGCAAAGTTGCCAAAGTGCGCCTCACCAACGGCAGAGAAGTTATCGCCTATATTCCGGACGAAGGGCACAGCCTGCAGGAGCACAGTGTTGTGCTGGTGCGTGGCGGCAGGGTTAAAGACCTTCACGGTGTGCGTTATCATATCGTACGCGGCACTCTCGACTGCCTGGGGGTGGAAAAACGCCGGCGCAGCCGTTCAAAATACGGCGTCAAAAGGCCGAAGGACGCCAAGGCCAAGAAATAACGAGTGAATTTTGGTTTTTCCGGACCTTTGCTAGAAATCGAAGCGAGGGCGGGAATCAACAACAAACAGGCAGAAGCATTTATTAATCATGTCGCGAAGACGCCGAGCAGTCAAAAGGGAGCCAGTTCCCGAACCACGCTACAACAGCGCCTTGGTCAGCAGCCTGATCAACGTGGTCATGCAGGACGGTAAAAAAACGACCGCCCAGAGGATCGTTTACGGGGCTTTCGAGAGTGCCAGTGAAAAGCTGGGCAAAGGAGATCCGGTGGACTTGCTGATGGGGGCGCTGGAAAATATCCGCCCCAAGCTGGAGGTAAAAAGCCGCCGGGTGGGGGGAACCACCTACCAGGTTCCGCTGGAAATATCTTTCGAGCGCCAGCAGAGCCTGGCTTTTCGCTGGATGCGCACTGCGGCCCGCGGGCGCAAGGGTTCCATGAAAGAAGCGCTCGCCCAGGAAATCATCGACGCCTACAACAACACCGGGCAAGTCGTCAAGAAAAAGGACGACACCCACCGCATGGCGCAGTCCAACCGCGCTTTTGCCCACCTACGCTGGTAAAGAATTTCAATGAGTATAGCTGCAACCCTTTCTCCTGCGAACTCCAAAGATCGCGGGACCCCGCTGGAATATACCCGCAATATCGGTATTGCGGCCCATATCGACGCGGGCAAAACCACCACCACCGAACGGATGCTCTACTATACCGGAGTGGTTCACAAAATCGGTGAAGTGCATGATGGCAATGCCACTACCGACTGGATGGAGCAGGAGCGCGAACGCGGCATCACCATCACCTCTGCGGCCATTACCTGCAATTGGACCCCCCGCGAGGGGCCTTACGGTGGTATCAAGCACAAGATCAATATCATCGATACGCCCGGCCATGTGGATTTTACGGCAGAGGTGGAGAGGTCGCTGCGGGTTCTCGATGGCTGTGTGGGTGTTTTTTGCGCGGTAGCTGGCGTTCAACCCCAGTCGGAAACCGTCTGGCGTCAAATGGACAAATACGAAGTGCCTCGGATTGCATTCATCAATAAAATGGATCGAACCGGGGCTGATTTTTTTGGAGCGGTGGAAGATATCCGTCATAAGCTGGGCGGCAATGCCCACCCGATCTATTTACCCATCGGGGCCGAGGATCAATTTACGGGCTTGATTAACCTGGTCACCATGAAAGCCCATCTTTACAATGCTGACGATCCGATGGGAGTGGAATACGAAACCACCGAGATTCCCGCCGGCATGGTTGACCTGGCCTTGAAATACCGTGAGGCCCTCATCGAGGCCTTGGCCGATTTTGACGATGTCTTGGCCGAAAAATTTCTTGAAGGGCGGGAACTGGAAGAGGATGAAATAAGGACGGCTGTGCGCAAAGCCACCTTGTCCCTCGATTTCCTGGGGGTTCTGCCCGGCACCGCTTTTAAAAACAAGGGCGTGCAAATGCTCATGGATTGCATTGTGGACTACTTGCCCGACCCGCTCAATGTTCCCCCCATGGTCGGCCATCTGGACGATGGGGAGAGCCAGATGGAAATTAAACCCGACGATGCGGCCGATTTGGCAGGGTTGGCCTTTAAGTTGGCCACCGATCCCTATGTGGGTAAACTTGTGTTTTTCCGGATTTACCAGGGCGAACTGAGGAAGGGCAGCACACTTTTCAACCCCCGCACCCGCCGGAAGGAGCGCATCAGCCGCCTAATGATTATGAAGGCCGACGCCCGCAAAGATATCGATGTTGCCTATTCCGGCGACATTTGCGCCATCATCGGGGCCAAGGACATTATTACCGGGGACACGCTCTGCACCAGAGACCTCGATGTCCGGCTGGAGCCGCCCACTTTTCCGGATCCCGTTTTGTCGATGTCCATCGAGCCCGCCACCAAGGCCGACCAGGAGAAATTGACCATGGCCTTGCAGCGCTTGTCCGAAGAAGACCCCACTTTCGTTGTGCGCCACGATGATGAAACCGGGCAAACCATCATCGCTGGAATGGGCGAACTGCACCTCGATATTCTGCGAGACCGTCTCTTCCGTGAGTTTAAAGTCCAGGCCGACGCGGGCAAACCGCAGATCGCCTACCGCGAAGCCATTTTCAAAACAGCCAAGGGGGTGGGTAAATTCGTTCGCCAGACCGGTGGCCGCGGCCAGTATGGGCATGCCGAAATTGTTCTCAAACCGCTGCCCCGTGGGGGAGGCTACGAATTTGAAAACAAGATCGTGGGCGGTGTGATTCCCAAAGAATACATCAGGCCGACCGAGAGGGGCATCGTGGAGGGGACCAAAAATGGCGTCATCGCCGGGTATCCGGTGATCGATGTCAAGGTCCAGCTCGTTTTCGGGAGTTTCCACGAGGTGGACTCCTCCGAATTGGCATTCAAGATGGCCGGCATTTTCGCCTTCAAGGAAGCCATGAAAAATGCGAACCCTGCGATTTTAGAACCTATCATGAAAGTGGAAGTGACCACCCCGGAAGAATCTCAAGGAGACATCATGGGCGATCTCACGCGGCGCCGGGGGCAGATCCAGGGGATGGAAACGAAGGGCAATTTAACCACCATAGTTGCCCATGTTCCGCTGGAAACCATGTTTGGCTATGCCACCGATGTGCGTTCGCTCTCCAGGGGGCGCGCCTCGTATTCGATGGAGCCGGCCCATTTTGAAAAGGTTCCCACCCGCATGGAACAAAAAATCGTCGAATCCTTCTCCCGTGAACCCGCCCGCACCTAGACCCTAGACCCTCGACCCGGAACCTAACCCCATGACAGGACAGAGAATACGCATTAAACTCAAAGGCTACGATTACCGTGTCATCGACCAGTCGGCCACCGATATCGTGGATACGGCCAAGCGATCCGGCGCGCGCGTATCCGGCCCCGTGCCACTGCCCACCCGAATCCAGAAAATCAGCGTCAACCGCTCCCCGCATGTGGACAAAAAGTCAATGGAGCAGTTTGAAATGCGCACCCACAAACGCCTTATCGACATCATCGAGCCCACCGCCCAAACGGTTGACGAGTTGAAAAAGCTCAACCTCCCCGCGGGGGTGGACATCACCATCAATGTTTGAGGAAACGGCTCTTAATTAATCGGAAAAATATTTTATTTAAAACAGCCATGAATTTTACGCTCCTAGGCAAAAAAGTCGGCATGACGCAGGTTTACAATGAGGCAAACGAGCTTATCCCGGTAACGGTGATCGAAGCCGGCCCATGCCCCGTCACCCAGGTCAAGACTGTCCAGAGCGACGGCTATGATGCAATCCAAGTGGGTTTCCGCGATAAAAAACCCTTTCGCACGAACAAAGCCATGAGCGGGCATTTCAAAAAACATGGAACCGCTCCCACCGCCAACCAGACCGAAGTTCGCTGCACTCAGGAGCCGGCTTACAAGAGCGGGGAAATCCTAACGGTGGCCGGCTTCAACGAAGTGCCCATGGTGGATGTTATTGCCGTGACCAAGGGCCGCGGATTCCAGGGGGTGGTCAAACGTTGGGGTTTTAACGGTGGTCCCGCTTCCCACGGCTCCATGATGCACCGCCGGGGGGGGGCTTATGGCCAGTGCCAATGGCCGGGCAAAGTTTATAAGGGCCGCAAGATGCCCGGCCACATGGGCAGCAAGCGGCGCACCGTGCAGAACCTTAAAATTATCCAGGTGCTGGAAGAGAAAGGCCTGATCCTGGTCAAAGGCAGCGTGCCCGGCCCAAATGGAGCGACCGTTCTCGTTCGCGCCGCCAAAAAAATTCGAAAATCCGCCTGAAACCGCCTTTTCCCACTATTGAGCCATGAAATTACGATATTATGAAACCGACGGCGCTTCGGGCGGGGAAAAGGATTACAATATTCCCGCGTTTGAGGGTGATAAAGGCGTGCAGGCTTTGCGCCAGGTCATAATCGCCTGCCTAGCCAACCAGCGCCAAGGCAATGCCTCCACGAAATTGAGGAGCGAGGTTAGGGGCAGCGGCAAGAAACCCTTCCGGCAAAAAGGCACCGGATCGGCCCGCGCAGGCAGCCGCCGTTCCCCCATCTGGCGCGGAGGCGGTATCGTGCATGGCCCGAAGCCCCGCAGTTACGGGCAAAAGATTAACAAGAAAATGAAGTCCTTAGCTTTTGGCCGGGCGCTTTTCGAACGGGCCATGGAAGGCGATATCGAGGTTATCAAGCAGTTCGAGCTGCCCGCAGCCAAAACCCGCCATTTCCATGATCTTCTCAAAAAAATAATTCCCAAGGGCGATGTGCTCCTGGTCGATGAAAATTTTAGCGACGACAACGTCCTGGCAGCCCGCAACCTCCATCGCGTCTTGATGAGCGATGCCGCTTCCCTGAGCGCTTACGATTTGTGCCTTTTCGATAAAATTCTTTTTACCGAATCCGGTATGGAAATCATAATCTCCCGCACCGCCGGGTCTTCCCCTTCATCCTCATCGTCATGATTCTGGCCGACCGCATATTGCAGGAAATAATTGTCACGGAAAAAGCGACCGAGCTTTCTTCCCACCAAAACAAGTACACCTTTCAGGTGCATCCTTCGGCCAATAGTATAAGCATTCGCCAAGCGGTGGAGAAGGTTTTCGGAGTGAAGGTCACCAAAGTGAACGTCATCAATGTTAAACCCAAAGCCAAGAGGGATCGCTCCCGCGGCGGGCGCATGGGCTACAAAGCAAGGGTGAAAAAAGCGATTGTTTCCCTCGTGAAAGGCGAATCAATTGAAATAATTTAATGTATGTAACCGGTTTTTAATACCTTGACGGACGAATACCCGAAATAAATTTAAAAATAAGCCATGCCAATAGTTGAACAGAGACCATTGACCCCGGGGCAGCGCTTCCACCTCAGGAACAAGCGAGACGTTTCCGGGAAGCGCCCCGAGAAAAAGCTCACCGAGTCGAAAAAAAGGACCGGGGGGCGCAACTGCTATGGGCGCATCACGTCGCGCCGTCGAGGCGGCGGGCATAAAAAGCTCTATCGCAGGATCGATTTCAAACGCCTTAAGTTCGAAGTCCCGGCGCGGGTAAAATCCATCGAATACGATCCCAATCGCACGGCCAACATCGCCTTGTTGGCTTTTCTGGATGGCGAGAAACGCTACATCCTGGCCCCTCAGGGCATCAAGGAAGGCGATATTATAATCAATTATAAGGAAGACGGAGAATACAAGATCGGCAATAACATGCCGCTGCGTTCGATTCCGCTCGCCACCAGGGTGCACTGCATAGAAATGATGCCGGGCAAGGGCGCCCAAATGGCGCGTTCCGCCGGGGCATCGGCCCAGCTTGTTAATATTGACGGCGATCGCGCCACCCTCAAAATGCCGAGCGGAGAAATCCGGCTGGTCCCCGCCGAATGCCGGGCCACCATTGGGGCAGTGGGCAACGCCAGCCATCGGCACGCCAATATCGGCAAGGCCGGGCGCAACCGTTGGAAGGGCCGCCGGCCCCGTGTGCGCGGCGTGGCCATGAATCCGGTGGACCACCCCATGGGCGGTGGAGAGGGTCGCACTTCGGGGGGAGGCCACCCCGTTTCACCGTGGGGGCAATTGTCCAAAGGTTTTCCCACCCGCTTAAAGAAAAAATCGACCAATAAAATGATTCTCATCCGTCGCGACGGACGCAGAATGAAACGTTAATTAACCAATTACTAATTTAATCCATACTTCGAAAATTGGAGAGCAGCCATGTCCCGTTCAGTAAAAAAAGGTTATTTTGTCGATCCGCCACTTATGGACAAGGTCCGCAAGGCGCAGTTGGAGGATTCACGCCGTCCGATTCGCACATGGTCGCGCCGCTCCACCATCACCCCGGAATTTGTCAATTTGAATTTCGAGATCCACAATGGTAAAAATTTCATCCCGCTGTTCGTAACCGAAAACATGGTGGGCCATAAAATGGGGGAATTTGCCCCCACGCGGACGTTCAGAACCCACAATCCGTATACCCAGAAACATTAATTAACCGGTAGAATCCGAGAACCCATTTTTCTCCATGCAAGTCCAGGCTTTAACCAAATACGTCCGAATGTCGCCCAAAAAGGTTCGTGAGGTTGTTCGCGTAATTCAGGGCCGCGACGCCAGTGAGGCCCTCGAATTGCTTACCTTCATTCCGCGAAAATCCGCCCGTCTGCTATGTAAAACCCTCGCCTCCGCCGTGGCCAACGCCGAAAATAACAACAACCTCTCGTCGCACAATCTGGTTGTAAAGACTGCTGTGGTGGAGGAAGCTCCCACCATCAAGCGCTTTCGGGCGGGAGCCCGCGGAATGGCCAAACCGATTAAAAAGCGCAGCAGCCATATCCGCATTATTCTCTCTGAGAAAGAGGAGGAAACCGAAAAATCTGAATAAAAATGAAGTTCAATGACTGATTTCGTTTAAAAAACAATCAAGATATATGGGACAAAAAGTACATCCAACAAGTTTTCGCCTTCAAGTCCGCCGCGACTGGGAGTCGCGCTGGTATGCCGAAAAAGAAGAGTTCGGCGCATTTATTCTGGAGGATTATAAAATCCGTGAATTGATCAACAAAAAGCTGCGCTACGCGGCGGTCCCGAAAATTTTCATCGAGAGGGCGGGAAGCCGCATCCGGGTCAAGATATTTACGGCGCGTCCCGGCATCGTCATCGGCCGCAAAGGTCAGGAGTTGGATAAAATCAAGGAGAGCCTTTTCAAGTTGGTGAAGAAAGATATCCTGCTCGACATCCAGGAAGTGAAAAAACCGGACTTGGTGGCGCAGTTGGTGGCGGAAAACGTGGCCCTGCAACTGGAACGGCGCATCGCCTTTCGCCGGGCCATGAAAAAAGCCGTCCAAACCTCCATGAGCCTCGGCGCCGAAGGCATTCGCGTACAGGTTTCCGGCCGGTTGGGGGGCACAGATATCGCCCGCACGGAAATGCAGCGCTCCGGTCGTGTGCCTTTGCATACCTTGCGCGAAAACATCAATTACGGCTGTGTCGAAGCCCGCACGGTGTACGGCGCCATAGGGGTCAAGTGCTGGATTTGCACAGCGCCGGACGAATTGCCCTTGGGCTGATTTAAAAATTTGCAATTACGGAAAATATTTACCCTTTACCCACTAACTGATTTTTAACCGCCATGTCGCTTTCACCATCCAGATCGAAATACCGCAAGTCGCAGCGCGGCCGTGTGCGTGGCATGGCCAAACGCGGCAATACCCTCGCTTTTGGCGATTATGGCATTCAAAGCCTGGATCGCGCCTGGATCAGCGCCTCCCAGATCGAGGCCTGCCGCGTAGCCATCAATCGCAACCTCAAGCGCAAAGGCAAGGTTTGGATTCGCATTTTCCCCCACAAACCGGTTTCCAAGAAACCGGCGGAAACCCGCATGGGCAAAGGAAAGGGCGCCACGGACCGCTTTGTGGCCATCGTAAAACCTGGAACGGTTCTTTTTGAAGTTTCGGGGGCAAACCTGGCGATCGCCCGCCAATCGCTCAGCCTGGCCGATTGCAAGCTACCCATCCGCTGTCGGTTTTTACAAAGGGAGGAGCAATAAAACAGTTAACTTTCGAGTCAGTCAGCTATGAAGACCAGTGAAATCAAAGAACTCTCCATCCTGGAATTGGAGAACAAATTGAGGGAAGTCCGCGATGAACTGCTGCATTTACGCCTCCGCAAAGAAACCGGACAGGTGGACCGGCCGCACCTCTTGCGGGAAATGCGGCGGGATATCGCCCGGCTGAAAACCTATTTGCAATTAAAAAATGCCGCCGCCGGGCAAAACTGAATTCTTTATTTATTTAATTAATTATTAAGGGCCAACAATAACAATGCCTAGCCAAACCAGAAACATGCGCAAGACCATCACCGGAACGGTTACCAGCCGCTCCGGCCTTAAGAGCGTGAAGGTGACTTACGCTTACAAGATTTCACACCCCCGATACGTTAAGCAAATCAACCGCAGGACGGTGATTCATGTCCATGACGAAAAAAACGAGTGCTCTATCGGCGATCAGGTCGAAATCATGGAAACCCGCCCCATGAGCAAACTCAAGCGTTGGCGAATCAACCGGATTATCAGCAAGTCGTCCGCGTAGCAGATGGATGGGAAAAGATATTTTTAAACAGAAAGAGGCAAGATGTTACAATCACTCAGCAGACTTGAAATAGCCGATAATACGGGGGCTAAATCGGCTCGCATGATCCGGCGTTTGGGGCAGAACAAAAAAACCGCCTCAATCGGCGATATTATAGTGGCCAACGTGAAGGAAAGCACACCCGACGCCTCGGTTAAAAAAGGCAGCGTGGTGCGGGCTGTGGTGGTGCGGACGAAGGCCCCCATTCGCCGCCGCGATGGCAGTTACCTGCGATTCGACAGCAACGCCATCGTGATCCTCGACGAAAAGAACAACCCGCGCGGAACTCGCATATTCGGGCCTGTCGCCCGTGAGTTGCGGCAAAAGAACTTTATGAAAATTATCAGTCTGGCCCCGGAGGTACTTTAATTAACCAATCTTCAGAATATCAAAAATTATTTTACGAGCAAGGAAATGAAAAGACGAGTCAAGACAGGGGACGAAGTGGTGGTAATCTCCGGAGCCAGCCGCGGGGACCGGGGGAAAGTACTTCAGACCAACCGCCAGACTCAGCGGGTGCTCATCGAAGGGGTTAATAAAATGAAACGGCACGAAAAGAGAAAGTCTGAGGAAATCCCCGGCGGCATCATCGATCGGGAATCCCCCATTCACATATCGAATGTCATGTTGGCGGAACGCTACGACGCCCGCCGCGCCGATCGCCACGATGCCGTTGAAGCGGATTCGGATTCCGAGAATGAAGAATGAGAAGGGTCTTTTTTTACTTGAAAAATAAAAAACCAGCGCATTTTATCTCTGCCCTTTTTCCCGTATCGGTTAGCCGGGAAAAATATACATTTTTACGTACGTATAAAGGCGGTGGCCAGCGGGACCGCGGGACCGCAATTGATACGCCATGAGCAAACCAGTCTTAAAAACAATTTACCTGGAAAAGGTTCATCCCGAACTGATGAAAAGCCGTGCCTACAAAAATGGGCACCAGGTTCCCGTTATCGAAAAAATAGTCATCAATTCCGGGGTCAGCGCGCAGGCCGAAAAGGGTGTCATGGAGGAGACCGCCCGCGGCATTGGCATCATTGCGGGGCAGAAACCGATTATCATCAAGGCCCGCCGGAGCGTTTCCAATTTCAAATTGCGGGAAGGCATGCCGATTGGGGTAAAGGTGACCCTCCGGGGCAAAGCCATGTATGAATTCATGTACCGCCTGACCAGCGTGGCGTTGCCAGGAATACGCGATTTCAGGGGCATATCGACCCGTTTCGATGGAAACGGCAACTATACCTTGGGCATTACCGACCACACCATTTTTCCAGAAGTTAATATCGACGGCAGCCGCCACACTTTCGGGATGGATATCACTTTTACGACCACAACCCGAGACGATCAGGAGGCTATGGAATTGCTCAAATTAATGGGCATGCCCTTCCGCCGCCCTAGTAATTAATTTTTAATTCAATACCCCGCTACCCTTACCTACACATCATTATGGCCAAAAAAGCAATGGTTCAACGCGATATCAAGCGAGCCCGCATGATCAAGCAATATGCCCCGCAGCGAGCGGAACTGAAACGCATCCTTGCCGATCCGGAAACCTCCGAGGAGGATTTCTATGCCGCCCAGCGCAAATTGAACGAGCTGCCGCGCAATTCATCCCGTGTGCGCCTCCGCAATCGCTGCAGCATAACCGGCCGGCCCCGCGCGTTTCTGCGCAAATTCGGTTTATCGCGAATCACCTTCCGCGAACTGGCCTCGCAAGGGCGAATTCCGGGAATAACCAAGTCTTCCTGGTAAATAGATGTAGATTACCAAGAGCCATCGTCCATTAATTGATTCAGAATTAAAATTTAGATCCATGTCCGACTCTATCAGCGATTTTATAACCGTCATCCGGAACGCTTCCCGTGCCCGTAAACCCAATTGCACGGGCAAACATTCCAAGCTTCACCTGAGCATCGCTCGAATTTTGAAGAAAGAAGGTTATTTGCGCAAAGTTGCTGAATCTACCGACGGCAAGGGCCACCCGGCCATTACCCTGACCCTTAAATATGTCGATGAGGTTCCCGCCGTGACGGGAATTCGCCGGTGGAGCAAACCGGGCCGCAGGCTTTACTATAAATGCGACGAAATTCCCCGTGTTCTGGGTGGATTGGGAGTCGGAATTTTAACCACATCCGGTGGGCTATTGGCGGATCGCGAGGCGAGGCGCCAAAACCTGGGAGGAGAATTGATATGCACCGTTTGGTAATTACCAGGAGGGCCGTGAGAGTAGCAATCGTATGAGCAGAATTGGAAAAGTACCCATCCCCATTCCGGATAAAGTCTCGGTTCAGGCTGAGAACTTGAAAGTTTCCGTGAAAGGCCCCAAGGGAGCTTTGGAAAAAAAATTCAAAGGCCCTATTGAGATCAGCGTGGATGATGGAAACGTAAACGTGAAACCCACGGATGGCAGTCGCGCGTCTCGTGCCATGCATGGGACCGCCCGCTCCATTATCGCCAGCATGGTGCAGGGCGTGGCGGAAGGGTTTTCCAAAAAACTTGAGCTTGTGGGGGTGGGATTCCGGGCGGTTCTGACCGGGAATATCCTCGATATGAATCTCGGTTACTCCCATCCCATCAAATATCAGATTCCCGATGGCATCGTTATCACCGTTAAGGAGAACACGAGCATAAATGTCGAAGGTCCCGACAAGCAGCTCGTCGGGGAAGTGGCCGCCAACATCAAACATTTTTATCCGGTCGAACCCTACAAGGGCAAGGGCGTTCGCATCGTTGGCCAGTTCGTCCGGCGCAAAGAGGGCAAGAAGACCGGTTGATGGCGACGCGACGACCAAGGATTTTACTGTCATGCTTATAGAAAAAAAGAAGAAACTTCGTCAGAAACGGATCTGGCGCATCCGCAAAAAAGTGCGCGGCACGGCCTCGCGGCCCCGGCTCTGCGTGCATTTCAGCAACAAGCATATTTACGCTCAGGCGATAGACGACGACAGCGGCAAAACCCTCGTTTGCCTAACGTCTTTGGACAAGGAATTGAAGGAGGAAGGATTCAAAGCCAATCGGGAGTCAGCCGCCAAACTCGGTCAGTTATATGCCGTCAAAGCTATCGAAAAAGGTATTTCCAAGGTGGTTTTCGATCGCAATGGACGACTTTACCACGGAGTAGTTAAAGCATTTGCAGAGGCGGCCCGTAAAGGTGGGCTGGAATTTTAATTATGATAATGAGAACAGGTCAATCGAGGAGAGGGCTTAGATCCCGGCCTCCGGTGGAATTGGAAGCTCCAGAATTTATTGAAAAGGTGGCTTTCATCAATCGTTGCGCCAAAGTCGTCAAAGGCGGCCGGCGATTCAGTTTTTCGGCCCTCGTCGTCGTGGGCGATGGAAAAGGGCGCGTGGGAGTCGGTTACGGCAAAGCCAAGGAAGTGCCGGAAGCCATCCGCAAGGGCACCGAGCGGGCGCATAAGCAAATGATAAAAATCCAGTTGCGTGGAAATACCATTCCTCACGAAGTCTATGGAGTGCAGGATGGAGGCAAGGTCATGCTTAAACCGGCCAGCGCCGGGACGGGTGTCATTGCCGGTGGGTTCGTGCGGCCAGTTTTGGAGGCTGCCGGAATCAAGGATGTGCTCTCCAAATCGATGGGTTCGAGTAATCACGGGGCAGTCGCCTTTGCCACATTGAACGCTTTGAAACAATTACGATCGGCAGACACCATCTACCAACTGAGAAGAGGCTGATGGCTGAATGTTCCGGCATTTAGAAAACAATAAAGAAGAAATTTAAACGATAATGCGGCTCAACAACATACCCAGAAATGCCGACACCGGCAAAAGCAGGAAACGGCTAGGCCGGGGCCGGGGTTCCGGCCATGGCAAGACCTCCGGCCGCGGGCACAAAGGCCAAAAATCCCGCGCCGGCAGTTCCCAGCGGCCCGGGTTTGAAAGCGGACATATTCCGCTCTATCGCCGGTTGCCCCGGCGGGGCTTTAACAATGTTAATTTTCACACCCAGTATGCGGTCGTCAACGTGGGAGACCTGGCGCGGGTCGAGGGTGGCGAAATCATCGACAAAAATGCGATGGTAAAAGCGGGATTGGTGCGAAAAAGCGCCAAACTGATTAAAGTGCTCGGCTTCGGCAATGTGGAGGGCGCGCTGAAGGTGCGGGCGGACAAGTTTTCCGCTGCCGCGGCAGAGAAAATCAAGGCTGCCGGGGGCGAAGCGCTGGAAACCGCTCCCGCGCCCGAACCCGCCCCGGCCCCGGAGGAAGAATGATCAAGGCAGAGGCTTATTGGGGCTGTGGGCAACCTGAGAGATGATTTCCGCTTTCGTCAACTGTCTTAAAATTCCCGAACTCAATGAGCGCATTGGGCGCACATTGCTGCTCTTGTTCATTGCCCGCATTGGAGCTAACATTCCGCTTCCGGGCTTGGACCCGGCCCCATTGCAAGAATTTTTCAAGCATCAAACATCGGCCGGCGGCGGATCGCTGGTCGGCCTTTACAACATGTTCACCGGCGGCGCCCTGCTCAAAGGGGCCGTTTGCGCCCTGGGCATCATGCCCTATATTAGCGCATCGATCATTTTTCAGATCATGACTCCGGTGGTGCCGGCCTTGGCCAGATTGCAGCAGGAGGGTGATGTGGGCCGCCAGAAAGTGACTCAATACACCCGCTACGCCACCGTTGTGATTTGTCTCATTCAGGCCAACTTGCTCATTTTGGCCCTGCAAAATCCCGGACGCCTCTTTCGGGGATTCAGCATTGTAGATTATGGTCCCATCGTTTTGCTCGACAACTGGACTTTCCTAATCACGTCGATCATTTTTCTGACCACCGGCACCGTTTTGTTGATGTGGCTGGGTGAGCAAATTACCCAGCGGGGCATAGGCAATGGCATTTCTCTTTTGATCACGGCCGGCATCGTGGCCGATCTGCCCAACGCGGCAGCGACCACTTACCGCATGTTCAGCGCCCCGGTGGGCGTTCAGGGGTTGGGCGCGCCGGAGGGCGTGCTTATGATTTTGCTGCTCTTTTTGTGTATTGCGGGGATTGTCTCCCTTACCCAGGCCCAGCGCAAGATACCTGTGCAATACGCCAAAAGGGTGGTGGGGCGCAAAGTGTACGGGGGGCAGAGCTCCTTTCTGCCTTTGAAGGTCAATTATTCCGGTGTCATGCCGGTGATATTTGCCAGCGCCATACTGCTCTTTTTCCAAATGATTTCCCAGCAGCTTGGAGCTATCAGCCAGATGGCTTTCATGTCCGATTTTGCCGCCGTCATGCAACAGGGAAGCTTGGGCTATTATATCATATTCGGAATGCTCATCCTCGGTTTCAGTTATTTTTGGGTATCCGTCATGTTCAAACCGCTGCAAATCGCCGATGACTTGAAAAAATACGGCGGATACATCCCCGGAGTTCGACCGGGCGAGCCTACCGCTAAATTTCTCGACTTTATCATGACCCGGCTGACCCTGTTCGGAGCGATTGCTCTGACTGTAATTGCGGTTTTTCCGGACGGTCTCCTCTTTTATTTCAATGTCCCCTACCAAGTAGCGCAATTTTTCGGAGGCACCGGCATGCTCATCACGGTGGGCGTGCTGCTGGACACCCTTCGGCAAATCGAGACCTATTTGCTGCAAAGGCATTACGATGGTTTTCTGCGCAAAGGCCGCATCCGCGGGCGCAGCGCCGGGCGCACCCGCCAATTAGTCGATGTGGGGGAAATCCGCGGACAGGTAATGTTCTGGAGATGGCTCGGCCTGGGAGTCTCCATCGGCATTATCTGCTGGATATTGCAGGATTTTGTGTAAACCAAGGCCATGCCCCGTGCCTTAAAACGACTCGCAAATTGGATGGCTGAACGCCTTTCACTCTAACTTATTATCTGTTCTCATATTCGCCAGTTCCCCGATTTTGAGTAATCTTTTATCGATCCAGTGATCCCCATAAAAACAGAGGAGGAAATCCGCAAGATGCGTGAAGCCTGCCAAATTGCGGTACGCGTTCTGGAAAAGCTGTCCACCTACCTGGGGCCGGGGGTCAATACCTACGACCTGGATCAAATCGGCAGGAAATTGATTGAAAGTTTCGGCGCTGTCAGCACCGTTTACAATTACCGGATCGGCCATCGCAATTTTCCGGCCTATACCTGTATTTCCGTCAACGAGGAGATTGTCCACGGCATCGGGTCGATGAAGCGTGTTTTGCGCACGGGGGATAATGTTACCCTCGATGTAACGGTGACCTACGATGGGTTTATCGGCGACAATGCGCGCACCTTTCTCGTTGGGCAAGCCGACTCGGAGCTTGAGAACCTGGTCCGGTCGACCGAAACCGCACTCTATCGGGGGATCGATCAGGCCCGGCCCGGCAAGCGGGTGGGAGATATTTCCCACGCCGTGCAGAAGTATATCGAAAGCATACCTTTTGCCATTGTGCGCGACTTTGTGGGGCATGGGATTGGCCGCAGCATGCACGAAGAACCACAAATTCCCAACTTTGGGGGACCGCGCACCGGCAAGATACTAAAACCCGGTATGACTTTGGCCATCGAGCCCATGGTAAACATGGGCAGCGCCGAGGTCGAGATGGCCCAGGACGGGTGGACG
This sequence comes from Opitutales bacterium, assembly GCA_965226205.1. Lineage (GTDB taxonomy): Bacteria > Verrucomicrobiota > Verrucomicrobiia > Opitutales > UBA2987 > JAJFLU01. The sequence goes on from CBDDCJ010000028.1 coordinate 363,551, forward strand.
GCCCTCACTAGCGATGGAAAACCGTCCGCCCATTTTGAACATACCGTATTGATAACCGCCAATGGGCCGGAAATATTAACTAAAGTAAAAAAATAGCTTTTCAAAACATTATTATTTGATACTTTCTGGTCTTTTCACTTTTAAGTAAACTAGCGCAACAAAGGAAAATACAACCCATGCCCCGCATATTCGGAATTGATATCCCTGGCCAAAAAAAACTGCCCTATGCCCTTCGCTATATGTACGGCATCGGGCCGACCCGGGCCGACAGTATCGTGGTGGCCACCGGCCTCGACCCCGACATGCGGTCGAAAGACCTCACGGAATCGGATATCAACAAGTTGATGGCCGTTATAAATGAGAAACAATACCGCATCGAAGGGGATTTGCGCCGCGAAAACATCTCAGATATGAAACGCTTGCAAGCCATCAATTGTTACCGTGGCTTGCGTCACCGCCGGGGATTGCCGGTAAGGGGCCAGCGCACCCAATGCAATGCCCGCACCCGCAAAGGCAAACGCAAAACGGTGGGTGTGAAGAGAAAAGTTTAATTTGAAATCAGCATTTTAAATAAAATGAGCGAAGAAGAAAAGAAACCCGAGGAGACACCAACTCCCGCATCCGGGGAGAAGCCTGCCGCCACTCCGGAAAAGAGCACCAAAAAGGAGGGCGAAACGGCCCCCGAAGCGGTGAAGAAAACCGAGAAAAAGAAGACCGAGGAAACTCCCGCATCTGAGGAGAAATCTGCCGCGGCTTCGGAAAAGAAGAGCAAAAAGGCGGATGAAACGGCTCCTAAAGCAGTGAAGAAAACCAAGGAAAAGAAAGCCGAGGAAATTCCCGCATCTGAGGAGAAGCCTGCCGTTGCTCCGAAAAAGAGCACCAAAAAGGAGGGCGAAACGGCCCCCGAAGCGGTGAAGAAAACCGAGGAAAAGAAAGCCGAGGAAACTCCCGCATCTGAGGAGAAACCTGCCGTTGCTCCGAAAAAGAGTAGCAAAAAGGCGGATGAAACGGCCCCTAAAGCTGAGAAGAAGTCCGAAGATAAAAAATCCGAAGAAAAGAAACCAGCACCGAAGGGCTCGAGCAAAGATGAAGCTTCGGTAGAGGATAAGGAAAAACCGGAGGAAGAAAAATCCAAGGAGGTTACAGCCAAGGACCTTCTCAAAACGGATATCGGCGAAATCAAGATTCGCCGGGCCAAAGGGAGTAAGAATATCACTACCGGAATCGTGCATATTTTGGCCACTTTCAATAATACCAAGGTGACTTTCAGCGACCGCAACGGGAACGTGATCTCCTGGTCCAGCGCTGGCAAATGCGGTTTTCGGGGTTCCCGCAAATCGACCGCCTTTGCCGCCCAGGTAGTAACCCAAGATGCCGGCCGCACCGCCATGGGGCACGGCTTAAAGGAGGTCGAAGTGCGCGTAAAAGGCCCCGGCATGGGCCGCGACTCAGCCGTGCGGGCACTGCAATCTTTGGGGTTGATCGTTGTCTCTCTAACGGATGTGACGCCCGTCCCCCACAATGGCTGCCGCCCCCCCAAACGCAGGCGCGTCTAAGAAACACACCACCCGCCGGATCGCTGCCAACCCATAAATTTGACCATCTCGTTTAACTCAATAATTACTTTTTCACGGAAATAGAATCATGTCTCGTTATACTGGACCGACCACACGAATGAACCGGAAATTCGGTATGGCCGTTTTCGCTCCCAGCAAGGCTTTTGAGCGAAGGCCCTATCTTCCGGGGCAGCATGGGCAGCGCCACCGTCGCAAAGTAAGCGACTATGCCGTTGGCCTCCTGGAAAAACAGAAGCTTCGCTTCATGTACGGATTAACCGAAAAGCAATTCCGGTTGGCCTTCAAGCGCGCTAAAAAACGTCGCGGCGTGACCGGCGAAATTTTTCTGCAAATTCTCGAGACCCGATTGGACAATGTCATTTACCTGCTCGGATTCGCCAAGACGAGGCCGCAAGCCCGGCAATTCGTCAACCACGGCCATATCAGAGTGGATGGGCATAAGGTGGATATTTCCAGCTATCAGGTAAGTGCCGGTGAAGAGATCGAAGTGAAAGCCGACACCTCTTCCCGCCAACTCGCCACCCGCTGCCTGGAAGAAACCCGCATGCGCACTATGGCGGCCTGGCTGACGCGTAATGATGATGCCTTGCGGGCCAAAATCAATCGTCTGCCAGAAGCAAAAGAAATCGAGCCGGGCGTGAATATGCAGCTCATCGTCGAGTTTTACAGCCGGTAATTTAATTATAGAAAAGATTAAAATTAAACAATTTTCACTGGCCCAAAAACGCTGTCCAATTACCGGATTGACTGGGGAAAGTGAATGCAACACTAAGTTAATTAGTTAAATACTTAAGATGCAAATACGATTAGGAAAATTTGAACTGCCCAGGCGCCTTACCATTGAGGAAGAAGATGCCTCGCAAAATTATGCCAAATTCATTGCCGAGCCATTTGAAACGGGTTATGGCCATACCATCGGCAACTCGCTCCGCCGGGTCCTCCTCAGTTCCATTGAGGGAGCCGCCATCTCCTCCATTAAAATCGACGGGGTGGACCACGAATTTCAGAGCATTGAAGGTGTGGTGGAAGATGTCACCGATATCGTCCTCAATCTGAAAAAGATTCTCATCAAGTCGCAAAAACGGGAGACCATCAAGCTCCTCATCGATGTGGATAAAGAAGGCGCGGTGACTGCCGCGGACATTCAGGAGGACGCCAATATCGAAATCATAAACCCAGGCCAGATTATATGCACCCTGGATAAGAAAAAAAGATTTTTGGCCGAGCTAGAAATAAAGTTGGGCCGCGGCTATTGCCAGGGGGAGGAAAATAAATCGCCCGAACAACCCATCGGGGTCATTGCCATCGATTCACTTTTCAGCCCGGTCCGGCTGGTCAAGTATTCTATCGAAAACACCCGTGTCGGCCAGATGACGGATTTCGACAGGCTCATCCTGGAAATCTGGACCGATGGCCGCGTCACGGCGGAGGAATCGCTCCGGTTGTCGGCGGCCATCCTCAAGCACCATCTGGATGTCTTCGATCAAATGAGCGAAGTCCCGGTCGAGTTCGAGAGCGAGCAGGCGGAAGTGAGCGAGGAGCAGAACAAACTGCGCAAGCTCCTCAATATGAGCGTGAACGAGATCGAATTATCGGTTCGCGCAGCCAATTGCCTGAACAACGCAAATATCACGACGGTGGGCGAACTGGCCATGAAAAATGAGCAGGAAATGCTCAAATACCGAAATTTTGGAAAAAAATCCCTCAACGAAATAAAAGCCAAACTAGAGCAATTGGGACTTTCTCTGGGGATGAAAATCGACCAGCGCCTTCTTGATACGCGTTCCGATATTTAAACTAAACTTAATTTCATTTTAAAAGCGGGCATTCATGCGCCATCGTAAACACAGTTTCCAATTAGGGGTAAAAAAAGAGCATCGCCTGGCCCTCATGTCCAATTTGGCTATGGCTCTGCTTCAGCACGGTCGCATTGAGACGACCCTGCCCAAAGCCAAAGCGCTTCGCCCCTTTGTTGAAAAAATCATCACTTTGTCTAAAAAGGCAAAAGCCGCCACCCCGGAACGGGCCCTTCACTTGCGCCGTTTGGCCATGGCGAGGGTTCGCAATAAAACGGTGGTGCATAATCTTTTTGAGAAACGGGTTGATGAATTTTTGGATAGAAATGGTGGCTACACCCGCATTTACAAGTTGGGGACCAGAATCGGCGACGCGGCCGAAATGGCTCTGATCGAGTTAATCGACGCCTCTGACGAAGGTTACAAAAAATCCTCCCGCCGGAAAACCCCCGGCAAAAAGAAAACCCCTGCCAAGGCCACTGCCAAGGCCAAAGCAGAAGAAGAGACCACTACCCCGATGGCGGAAGCAGAAAGTCCGGAAAATGAGGTGGATGTGGCCGAAGAATCTGAACCCGCAAATGAGGTCGAGACCGAAGCTGAGGATGCGGAGTCAGTTCAAGATACTGAGGAAGATGAAGAAGATGCCACCGAAGAAGAAAAAACGTCCGATGACGAAACTGCCAAGGATGGTTGAGCAAGGAATTATGGTTGGCGGCGCCGTGATTTTGGTTTAGAAAAAGATATTTCATTTATTTTCGCTTTTTCAAAAATTGAGTCACTGATGCCTTGATTGTCATCGATTTTGAATCGTTTTTACTTTTTTCCATTTCGATCGGCCTGTTCATCGTAATGGCACTCTGGTATTTTTACGATCATCGGGAAAAACATCTCTATGAGGCGGAAAGGTGCCAAGGGGTTTTCCACTGCGTAAAGTGTGGAAAGTTGTACACTCACAAAAAGTTGAAGGGGACGGGAAATTGTCCCGTATGTGGTTTTCGTAACGCCAGGTTGAGATTTTAGGCCGCGATTGTCCGGGAGTTTCTCATTTATTTGCATTTTGCAATACCTGTGGCTTTTCGATTTTGCATTTTGAATTTGAACACGATGTAAGTTTTGTGGTCTGGTAAGGGATCAGACACAATTTTTCCGCTTTTCAATTCATAACGATGAAGACAATTAAGCCACCCATGAACCGATGGATTGTTTATTCGGTTTTTTCCGCTTTGCTTGTTCCCTATTTGACCTCCTCAGCCACGGTTGAAGAGGTAATCGCCAAGGCCCGCCAGCACATCGGCAGCGAGGAGGCCCTCGATTCCATAAGATCGATTCATTTTAAGGGCAATTTCATCGCCAATAACCGGGGAACCGAAGGGACGATTGAAATCCGTTTTCAAAAACCGTTTCAGCAGCGTCTAGATGTGTTCGAAGGAGAAGCTGTTATAACCACCGCTCTCAATGGCTACGATGGTTGGAACCGCCGATATTCAACGAAGAATCCTAAATCGTGGGATTTGGAAATTCTCAGCGCCGCCGATCTCAAGCGTATGCGGGCCAATACCCACGACAACCTCTATTTTTTTAGCGGCCTGGAAAAATTAAGGGGAAAAATTGTCGATGAGGGAGTGAAAAACAAGGATGGCCAGGAAGCGCATGTGCTCGTTTTCCAATACCACGACGAAATTTATTACAAGCGATATTTCGATGTCGAGACCGGAGAACTTATAGCAACCATTAACGACCAGAGGCTCGAAATCAAGGAAGTGGGGCAGATAGTAGTGGACGAAGTGCGTTTCCCCAAAAAAGTCGTATCTCTCATCGATGGCGAGATTGCCAATACGGTTGAATTCACCGAAATTATTCTCAATGAGGAATTTGATAATTCCTATTTCGATTTACCCGATTTTGCTCCCGCCAAAGACAAGGCCGTCCAGAAACCTTGATTTGAAGTTTGTTGGCTGGTTCGCCCCAAGCCGCAGCCTGAATTATCAATTTTTTGGTTGAATAATTCATTCTGGCAAGGATTGATCGGGGTTGCCGATTGGCTCGAAAACCTCTTTTCAGACGATATGCTATTGCTTCACTATACGGATTCCGGATTTTCCGGGAAACTAGACGACTTTTGCCGGAACGCCCGGACAACGCCTGAGTTTCGAGATGAAGTCGCTCGAATACTACAGGCTATTGAGCAAAATGGCGATGAGGCCATTATTGATTTTACAAACAAATTCGATGGAGTGCAGTTTTCGCCCGACCAGTTCAAAGTCGATGTAGAGGAAATCAAAAAGGCCGCCGGGAGCCTGGGGAGATCGCAAAGCCGGGCTATAAAAATCGCCATCCATTGCGTGGAGGATTTTTACCAGCGCACTTTACCCGTTTCCTGGAAAGGCAAGAACCCGCATAAAGCGACGGTGGGAGAAAAATACTACCCGCTCGAGAGGGTCGGCATATATGTGCCGGGTGGAAATGCTCCCCCCCTCGTGTCCACTGTCGTAATGACGGCTGCCCTGGCCCGTTTGGCCAAAGTGCCACAAATCGCCGTGTTCACCCCGCCGGGCCCACGAGGTTCCATCAATCCAGGACTTTTGGCGGCTTTGCATTATTGCGGTGTTAAGGAAGTTTACCGCATCGGGGGCATTCAGGCCATTGGGGCTATGGCCTTTGGCACGGCCACGGTTCCGGCCGTCCATAAAATATTCGGACCGGGCAATGCCTATGTAACCGAGGCCAAGCGGCAGGTTTTCGGCATTGCCGGGGTGGACTTGCTGCCGGGTCCCAGCGAGGTTATGGTCATTGCCGATGCCAACGCCAAGTCCGCGTTTGTCGCCGCCGATCTGCTGGCGCAAGCCGAACACGGCCTGGGCGGCAGGATTTTTCTTGTCGCCACCGATGATGATATCCTTACGAAAGTTGAAAAAGAAATGAGCAGGCAGGTTGCGGATTTAAGCCGGGCGCCCACAATCCGATCCGTTTTAAAAACCGGTTTTTTGGCTATACGGGTTGAAGACCTCGACCAGGCCGCCCTGCTGGTGGATAAAATTGCTCCCGAGCACCTCGAATTGCAATTCGAGAAACGCCTGCTCAATAGTTTTATTAAGAAAATTCGCCATGCCGGGGCTATATTTGTGGGCAGCCATTCTCCCGTTGTGCTGGGAGATTTCACCGCCGGCCCCAGCCACACCCTGCCCACTGGCGGGACGGGCCGTTTTTTCAGCGGTCTTTCCGTGACCGATTTTTTTCGGCGCAGCAGCTTTGTTCATTACGGTCCCAGAAGTCTGGCCCTGGCTCGTCCGGTGGTGGAAGCTTTCAGCAAACTCGAACAACTCGATGCGCATGGCCGTTCCCTGCAAATTCGATTCGAGAAATGAATCAACCCTCCAAAACTTATCCCCAAGCCCTGCCCCATATCGAGGCGCTGGTTCCTTATACTCCCGGCCAACAGCCCGAGGGCGAAGGCTGGTTAAAACTAAATACCAACGAAAACCCCTATCCGCCCAGTCCCAGAGTGGCAGAAGCCATCCTGGCCGAGTTGCCGCGCCTGCCCCTCTACCCGAACCCGGTCAGCCGGGCATTGCGTGAGGCCATCGCCGGTTTTCACGGGCTGGAATCACAACAGGTTCTCATCGGCAATGGCTCAGACGATGTGCTCAACCTCTTGTTTCGTACCTTTTGCGACCGAAACAAACCGGCCGGGATGCTGGAGCCGGGTTATTCCCTTTACCGCGTCCTGGCCGATATCCAGAATGCGTCCCTCTTAAAAATTGACGGAAACCGGGAAATGATACTCGATCCCGATGCCCTATCCGCTTGCGGCGCCGCCGTTTTTTTTCTGACATCACCCAACGCGCCAACCGGCGTCGGTTATTCTTGCCGGCAAATTGCGGAAATTTTGGACCGTTACGAAGGCTTGCTGGTGGTGGACGAGGCCTACGCGAATTTTGCCCAGGAGGATGCCGTGCCCCTTCTCGGTAATTACCCCAATCTGGTCATCACCCGCACTTTTTCCAAATCTTATGGCTTGGCGGGTCTGCGGGTGGGCTATGCGCTGGCCGCGCCCAAAGTCATCCAAATACTCGACCAGATTCGCGAAAGCTACAATGTCAACCACCTCAGCCAGGCGGGAGCTTTGGCCGCCTTTCTGGACGCCGGGTATTATGAGGATGTGATCAAGAGAATTAAAAGTACCCGTGAGGAATTTCTGCGAAGACTAAAAAAACTCGAATGGTTTACCTATTCCTCTCAGGCCAACTTTCTGTTTACCGAGCCACACCAACCGGGCGGCCGGGCTTGTCCAGAAGCGGCCCGTGATTTGTTTGAATTTTTGCGGGACCGCAAAATACTGATTCGTTATTTCGGCGGTAGCTCGTTGACAGCGGGTTTTGTGCGAATCAGTGTTGGGACCGATGAACATATGAAATTGCTTCTTGAAGCAATCGACCAATGGATGAACCGCGCACAGCCCAGGTAAAACGAAAGACCGCTGAGACAGACATTTCTCTGCGGCTGAGTCTTGATGGCCAGGGGCGGTGCGAGGCAGACACGGGGATTCCTTTCCTCGATCACATGTTCAATCTTTTTGCCAGGCACGGCCTCTTTGATGTTGAATTAAAAGCTCACGGCGATGTGGAGGTCGATTATCACCACACGGTTGAAGATCTAGGCATCGTTCTTGGTCAAGCGGTCAATAACGCTCTCGGCGACAAGTTGGGGATTTGCCGTTATGGATTCTTTTTAATGCCAATGGACGAAACTTTGGTCCGGGTCGTACTCGATCTGGGTGGTCGCCCCGCTCTGGTTTATCGGGTAGATAGCCGGGAGCGGCTGGTGCGGGATTTTAATATCGGATTGGTTCGGGAGTTTTTTCAGGCCTTCGCCAACATGGCCAAAGCTAATGTGCATATCGAACTTTTATATGGTGATGAACCGCACCATATAGCGGAGGCAATATTCAAAGGATTCGCCCGCGCCCTGGACAGGGCTTCGACCATTGATCCCCGGCAGGCGGGCCAATTGCCGTCCACCAAGGGAACCCTCGATTAGGGAGGGAAAAATTCGATGAGTGCGAATGAAGCGACCATCGCCGTGATCGACTCTGGCGTTTGCAATCTGCGAAGTGTGCAGAACGCTCTCCAGAAAGTGGGGGCCACGGTGCGCATTGTCCGCAGGCGAGAAGAATTGGGCGATCCCGCTGGGTTGGTCCTTCCTGGGGTGGGCGCCTTGCGCGATTGCGTGGATGTCCTCAAACAGACCGGCTTGGACGATGCGATCAAGTCCTGGATAGACGAAGACAGGCCCTTTCTGGGTATATGCCTGGGATTACAGGCGCTCTTCGATCATTCCGAGGAAGCCGGTGTGCGCGGGTTGGGCATTTTCCCCGGCAAGGTGGTCCGGTTTCAATTGGGGCGGGAATTCAAGATTCCCCACATTGGGTGGAATGCGGTATCCTTTGTGCGGGAGGAGGCCCTCAATCGTGGTCTCCATTCCGCCGAGGACCAATTTTATTTTGTGCACAGCTATTATGTTGTGCCGGAGGACGAGGGCCTGGTTTGGGGCCGCACCGATTACGGCGGCCCATTTACCAGCGGCATTTCTAGTGGGCGTTGTTTTGCCACCCAGTTTCATCCCGAAAAAAGCCAGGCAATAGGATTGCAAATTTACCGTAATTTTCTCCAAATGGTATCGTAGGCCGCCTGAATTTGCCTTTTGCCTGTAGAGGGGTAACTTTGCAGGTATTATATTTTTTAATCATAGACATTTAATTAATTCAAAAAACTTATGGAAAATTCCGCATCTATCCGCATCGGCAGCGATGAATTCGATTTCCCTGTAATTGAGGGCACGGAGGGTGAACGCGCTCTTGACACCCGCAATCTTCGCCAGCGTAGCGGGCATATTACATTCGACGAAGGCTACGGCAACACCGGTTCCTGTTTGAGCAAAATCACTTTTGTTGATGGCGAAAAAGGAGTGCTGCGTTATTGCGGCTATCCCATAGAGCAGTTGGCGGAGAAATCCAGCTTTCTGGAGACTGCCTTCCTTGTTATTTACGGCGAATTGCCGAATGCGGACCAGTTGAGTGATTTCCGGGATAAAGTCCTCCACAACGCCAACCTGCATGTGGGTATGGAACGCCATTTCGAGGGTTTCCCCAGCGGTTCCCATCCCATGGCGGTGCTTTCCGCCATGCTAAATTCATTGGGTTGCTATTATCCGGAGATGGCCAGCAACAATCGCCAGCAGGATTTGGAACAATTCGACAATGCGGCGGCTGTCCTCATCTCGAAAGTGCGCACCATTGCCGCCATGTCTTACCGGACGCAAATGGGATTACCATTCAATTATCCTAACCACGATTTGGACTATTGCGCCAATTTTCTGCACATGATGTTTTCGCAACCCCACAAACCACTCGCGGTTTTGCCGGAAGTCGATCACGCGCTCAATCTCTTTCTTCTATTGCATGCCGACCACGAGCAAAATTGCAGCACCTCCACCGTGCGCATGGTGGCTTCGGGCGGGGCCAACCTGTTTGCCTCCGCAGCCTCCGGGGTGTGCGCCCTTTGGGGTCCGCTGCACGGCGGGGCCAATGTGGCGGTTATTAAAATGCTGGAGGAAATTCAAAAAACTGGCGACGACGACAGCCATTTCCTCAACGAAGTGAAAGACGGCAAAAAGAAGCTCATGGGATTCGGCCACCGGGTTTACAAAAACTTCGATCCCAGGGCCAAGATTCTAGCCGAGGTGGAGGGGACATTGTTCAAGAGACTGGGCTCCCAAGACCCTCTGCTCGAGATTGCCCGGCACTTGGCCGATGCCGCCCGCAACCAGGATTATTTTATCGAACGCAAGCTCTACCCCAACGTCGATTTTTACAGTGGCATTATCCTCAAAGCCATCGGCATACCCCTTGATATGTTTACGGTAATGTTTGCCATCGGGCGGATGCCGGGGTGGATCGCCCACTGGAAAGAGTTGGCCGAGAATCCCCAAGGCCGCATCCACCGCCCACGCCAGATCTATACCGGTTCCGAACTACGAGACTACGCACCCATGGAGCAAAGAGGCTGAGGCTCCGTATTTCCGAAAGTCAATTTGCTCCGTGAACCAGGCGAGCTTTCATCCTCTAACCCCGGAGCGTTGGGATGATTTCGAGGCGCTTTTCGGGGAGGGGGGCGCTTGTGCCGGTTGCTGGTGCCAGTATTGGCGGCAAACCCAAAACGAATTTGAACAATTGAAAGGCTCGCCCAATCGGCTGGCCATGCGGAAAATCGTTCAATCGGGCCAAATCCCGGGTATCATCGCCTATTCCGATGGGCAACCGGTAGGGTGGTGCGCCCTCGCGCCGCGCAAGACTTTCAGCCGCCTGTCTCGTTCCCGAATTCTCAAACCGGTGGATGATTCGCCCGTTTGGTCGGCGCCTTGTTTTTTTGTGGACAAGCGATTCCGCAGAAAGGGCCTGACGGTGCAGCTTCTCATGGCCGCCGCCAAGTTCGTTCGAGAGCAGGGTGGAACTATCCTGGAAGGCTATCCCGTGGAGCCGAAAAAAGACCCCATGCCGCCGGTCTTCGCCTATACCGGTTTGGCTTCGGGCTTCCTCCAGGCCGGTTTCATCGAATGCGCCCGCCGCTCCCCAACCCGGCCCGTTATGCGGCGATATTTATGACCGGACTTGAGGCCGGGGCCTGAATAATTTTCGGTCAGACAAACGGCAGCAGTTGAAATTTCTTTCCCAGGATGAGTTCCGAGGGACAATCGAGCCAGTTATCCAGCACGGTGGCGTAAACCTGCCGGAAATCGGTTGTGTGAGTAAGGTCCTGTGCTTTTCCGACATTTAGATCGGGCGGGGCGCCGAGGAGATTGTTTTTTATTTTCGAACCCATCACAAACAGAGGCGCCGCAGTGCCGTGATCCGTTCCCCCGCCGTTATTTTCCGCCGGACGACGCCCGAATTCGGAAAAAGTCATGGTGAGCACCTGATCTTCCAGGCCGTGAGCCCGGAGATCGTTTTGGAACGCTCCCAGCGCGCCGGATAATTCGCCTAAAAGCCGGGATTGCGCCGGCAATTGGTTGGTGTGGGTGTCGTAACCGGTCTGGGATGCAAAATAAACCCGAGTTTGCAGGCCGGAGGCGATCATGGCGGCGATTCCCCGCAAGGAGGCTGCCAGGCGGGTGGGGGGGGTAATCGGCTTGCGGCCAGTAGCGGCCCGAGATGGCCTGGATGCGCTTTTCCGTGGCCAGCGTATCCATTAACTTATGGCTTAAAAATCCTTCGTTTTCGTTTTCCGGGGAAACTTTGGCCAGATTTTCCAGCAGCTCACGATCTACCCTGTTGTTTTTGCCGCGATCTAGTTTTCGAACTCCGAACAGGTTGTGGGGGCTCTCGGTAAAAAACGATTGGGGCGTTTCTCCTCCCATATGCACTCCCACAGGATCGGATTCATCCGGGCCGCCCACACAGTTATTATCGAAATATCGGCCCACCCACCCGTTCGTCAGAAATTCATTGCTGTCGCAGGCCGTTTCCCAAATTTCGGCGGATCGAAAGTGGCTCCGGTTGGGATTGGGGTAGCCGACATTTTGTATGATGCCGAGCTTTCCCTGTGCGTAAAGTTCCGCCAATTCGCGGCAAGCCGGATGAAACCCTAGCCGATCTTCAATCCGGATTACTGCCGATTTTTTCAATGCAAGCCGCGGCCGCAGCCGATAATAGCGGTCATCCTCAAAAGGCACGAGTGTGTTGAGGCCGTCATTGCCTCCCGCCAGTTGGATAAGCACGAAGATGGTCCGATCTTTTTCCGGGGCGGGGGCTCCCGCCAGGGCAGAGCCAGTGAGGAAAGCGGGCGCGTAATGACTGTAAGCGAGCAGGCCGATGCCGTGGGCGCCGGCGGTTAAAAATTTCCGGCGGGTGACTGGCAAATTAAATTTGTTTTCGATAGGATTCATGGTTCTTTTCCTAGCAAAGTTGATATTGGGGCGATTGCAAAAGGGCGATGAGAAGATTTCTGACGTTCCAGTTTCGGTTACCCCGGCTATTCTGGAGATAATTTAATAAAAGAGACCGGATATGTCTATGGTTGGAGCCTGAGAGAAGGTATTTTGTCAAGTGATCGATCATCTCCTCATCCTCCAATGCTGCCACGCGGTTGATTTTTTCTTCACTGATGCTGAGGCTCCATTCTGATTTGAATCGGTTTTTTTGCAAACGATTAACTTCATCCGCATTGAGAGATTCCCGGCTCATGGGGAGAAAAAGAGCCTCCGCCAATTGCTGACGGGCCGCCAGGGTGGAGGAGTTGATCCACGATTTGCCCCCCACCCAACCTCGAACATTTGGGGGCGCATAGAAGGGCTGCCCCATGTTGCGGAGCGCATTCATTACGATCCTGGGCAACGGAGCCACCTCGAGATTTAAATCTTGCAGTAAGCCCAGGTAAAAATGGGTCGGGCTTTTAATCATGTTCCCGCGGAATTGCGGATGATAAAATAATTTGCTCGTAAAAACCATCCGCAAAAGAAAACCCAAGTTAAAGTCGTTATGCCTCCATTCATTGCCCAAACGTTTACCATAGGCAGGTTCGAGCCCGTGATCGGAGGACAGGTAAAAGCGCAGGAATTCATTCGGTAAAAAGATTTGGGCGGCCGATTGCTCGAATATCAGGTCGATGACTCCGTCACCGTTAAAAAGGCCCTTTTGGCCGAAAATAGTTTTCCTTCCGCCGTCGTGCAGGCGGGGGATAAAATGATATTCAAAACCGTTGGTGCGGTACCCGGTGAAGGCTCGCGCCGCCTCCTTGATATCGACCTCGCTATATTTTCCCTCTCCCAAGGTAAACAGTTCGAAAAGTTCGCGGGCAAAATTTTCATTGGGATTTCCGCTCCGGCTATTTTGCAGATCCAGATACTGGATCATAGCCGGAGAACGACTGACTTTTTTGCAGAGTTCGTCATAACTGCCGGTGGCATTTTTCCGCAAAACGTTTTGATGAAGAAAAAGCAGGTAAGGATTCCGCACCTTGGGCAATCCCGTCACGAAAACATCCTGCAGGAACATAACCAGTTTTTCATAGGGTGAATTGTCCGGTTTTCGCGTATGCCAGAGCCACTCGATGCCGTAGTCGAGATAAACTTCCTGGCTTTCTCTGCGCAGGTTTTGGCGAATTGTAGGGCGGTCCTTCTCCGGCAGTCGCCGCATATTTTGAAATACTTCCCGATTGTCCCGCGCGAATTCACTCACGCTTTTTGGAATATGCATGGATCGCGGTTTGCTGAAATACTTTTCTATTGTGGCAGGCAGTCCCAGATCGACCGCCTCAGCCACGTTTCGGGGGGTTGCCGAGAAACCGATGCGCCCAAGCAGGTGCCTGGCTTTATCCTCATCCCACTCCGAATTGGGTAAGGACGCCCAGGCTTGGGTTGGCTTTAATTCATCATAATAGGGCATCGCTCACTCGTCCTTGTTTGGCTGCACCCGGTTTAAACCATCAATGCCGGGCAAAGTTTCGACGCTATTGCCCAAGGAGGATCAGATAGCGGTATCGGTGCGGTAAATCCGGGGCACTCTCTTGGTGATCGAACAGTAAACTTCCCAGGGTATTTGACCGGCCCATTGAGAGAACTCCCCAACGTCAATATTGGAGCCACCCTGGTGGCCGATAAAAGTGACTTGTTCTCCAGGCTGAATTTCCGGCAGCGAGGTAACGTCGATGACCGTTTGGTCCATTGTAACGCGACCTAGAATCGGACACCTGCGCCCTTTCACCAGAACCATTCCTTTATTGCTGGCTCTGATCGTTAGACCATCCCCGTAACCGGCCGTGACGACTGCCAGGCGTGATTTTTTTTTCAATATATGGGTGCGCCCGTAACTAATCCCCGTTCCAGCAGGAATCGTTCTGACCAATCCCACACGGCTGTGAAAACTCAAGACCGGTTCCACCGTTACGCCTGTTAATAAAGAGCGTTTATAGGGATGAAGTCCGAATTGCAAGAGGCCAATTCTAACGGCATTAAATGAGCTGCCTTGCATAAATGATTCGAGGGCCGCGCTATTGTCGGCATGGATAAGCATTTTCGACCGGTCGAGGCATGGAAATTTGTCCAACGTTTTCAAAAACAGATTACGTTGATGATCGGTAAATTTCTGGTCGCTATCTGCGCTTGAAAAATGGGTAAAAATCCCTTCCAACTTGAGATGAGGGTTATTAATGATTTTTTCATATAGCGCCAGCGCTTCCTGGTGCCAAACACCTAGGCGGCCCATGCCGGTGTCTATTTTCAGGTGCACCGGAATGGATTTGCCGGCCTCTTTCCCGATCCGGGAAAAGCGCTCCACCTCTCCCGCCGTGGAGACTGTGGCAATAACGTTGTATGCGGCCAGAAAACGGTCCTCAGCGGGCAGGATGGCGCTCAAGAGAAGGATGGGCCAACCGGAACCGATTTCCAGAATTTCAGCCGCTTCCGCCATATTGGCCACGGCAAACATGTCCGCCCCGCTGCGCATCAGGCGCGACACCGTTTGGGCCATGCCATGCCCGTAGGCATCGGCTTTTACCACCGCCATGTATTTTATGCCTTCCGGCAGGGCGGCCCGGATGCGCTTAATGTTCCGCTCGAGGGTAGCTAGGTCGATTTCGGCCCAGCATCGATATGGTGAGTCTAAGGACAGATTTATGGGCTCCTTTTTTAGTTATATTTTAGCGGTGCCGCTTTGCCGCCCACTTGACATAATCGTTCGGGTGGGTCCGGTAAACTTCGGGAGTTTCCGACAGGTGGAAAATTTCCTGGCGGTCCATCAGTCGAGGGATTTCCTCGATATTATAAGGGTAATTTTTCACATTGCGGGGGGGAGTTTTCTTTTGCCGGCCCAAAGGGATATGAAATACCGGCTCCCTCAAATTTTCGACCACTTCGCTGGAAACCGTTTCCAATTTACCCGGCCAATTTTCTACGGTCAGGGAAAGAAGGTTCCAGAGATCTCTGCTGCTTTGGGCGATGCAATGAAAGGGCATTTGGAGGTTTTCCTTCATTTGAATCAAGCAGGCCATGGCGGGCAGGCTTCGGTAGGTCAGGATGGGCGCCGTTTTGTGAGCGGGAAGGGATTTCCAGCCTTGCAGGGCCATGGCGGCAAGGCGGATTCCGAGTACCGATCCGGGGCCTTCGCAATAAAGAAAACCATCTACCTGATCGAGTTCCATGCGGGCGTCCTGGAGACATCTTGAAACACCCTCAAAGAGCGAATCGAGGGTTTCTCCGGGGGCACGCTGAAAGGATAACCAATGGCCGTTTTGGAGCAGGCCAGTCTGGGTTTGCAATGCGCTTGCGTCGAGCAGGAGAAGCGTTTGATTTCGCCGGGCAATTGGCATGGACAGAGAGGCGGAACCCGGTAGTTTTCCCTTTAAAGATATTGGCGGCGCAGGTTGGTGGGCAGGATACCCATTTCTTCTCGATACTTGGCTACGGTTCGCCGGGCGATTTTGACATCCCGGTCTTGCAAAATATTGACGATGCTTTGATCGCTGTAGGGTTTGCTCCGATTTTCCGAATCAATGATTTTTGCAATGATATCCTTGACCGTTGTGTTGGCTACCGATTCCCCGTGTAAGCTTGTGTAGCCTGTGGTGAAAAAATATTTGAATTCGAAGACGCCATGAGGAGTGTCTATGTATTTACTGGACATGGCGCGGCTGACAGTGGTTTCGTGAACGCCTACCACGTCAGCTACTTGGCTCATCGTCAACGGGCGCAAATAAGCCACCCCTTTTTCAAAGAAATCGCTCTGCTTGCGAAGTATTTCCCGCGTGATGCGTTCGATGGTCTGCTGGCGCTGCTCGATAGAGCTAATGAGAAATTTTCCCGATCGAATTTTCTCCCGGATGTAATCTTTTTCCTGACGCGACAGTTTTCCCTTGGCCAGCATATCCTTATAAGTTCCGCTTAAAGAGAGTCTGGGTATGTATTCATTATTCAGGATGATTTTCCAATCATCACCGTCCTTTTCAACTTTTACATCGGGTTGGACAACGCGGTTGGTGTCCTCCGCAAATTCCCGTCCTGGGGCCGGATCGAGCAGGGAAATTTCTGCAATCAGCCTATGCACTTCCTCCATGTCGACGCCGGTTTTACGGGCAATATCGGGAATGCGGCGGCGCAGCAGTAGATCAAAATGATTTTTTATTAATGCCGCCTCCGGGCTTTTCCCTTTGCCTTTGAGTTTGAGTTGGGTAATCAGGCAGTCCTGCAAGTCTTTGCTGCCGATACCGGCTGGATCGAGGCTTTTAAGCAGCGTGTGCGCTTCCTTGACAGTTTTCAGGGGTAATTGCGACATCAGGGCGATATCGGAAAGGTCCGAGGTGAGGATTCCCCGGTTATCGAGACTCCCGATCAGGTATTCTATGGCTGTAATGATTTTCGGGTTCGAAACAGCCAATTCGGCCTGGCGCATGAGGTGCTCCTGCAAAGAGGTTTCGCTGGTCAGAGAATCGAAAAAGAATTGCCGCCGATCAGCTGCTTCACGGGAGTAGTTGGCATTTCCATTTTCCAGCTCATAGTTTTCCCTCGAAACCGCGTCGATTTGGGTCAGCGCCTTGAAGTCGTCACCAAATTCCAGTTCCTTGGAACGGTCCTCATTGGGCGAGTCATCTTGGCCGTTGCTTTTTTCTTCGCCATTTATTTCGGCCATGGGAAGCTCCTCCAAAGCCGGATTGGTTTGGAGCTCTTCCAGGATGGTATTTCGTAGTTCCAGGGTCGGCACCTGAAGGATTTTTAAGGACTGCCGAAGCTGCGGCGCCAGAACGAGCGTCTGGGTTTGCTTTTGAACTTGCTGCAATCCTTGGAAGATCATGGTATGAACTTGGTCAAAGTGAGCGGTTTATAATTCGGATGTTGATGACTGCCCGGCATACTTGTGATCCTGCAAATAAGCGGGTCCATCTGCGAAAAGTTCGCTTATATAGCTGGCCAGTTTCTCATTGGTCGGCCCATAGCCGTCGCTATAGAGATACATTTCCAATGCGGTCAGCATTTCCTCACCCGTTTGGTAGCGGGCATCCCGGTCGCGCTGTAGGGCCTTGTGCAATATTTCATTCAGCTTTTCATCGATCCCCGATCGAAATGTGGTGAAATCGAGAATGGACATATTAAGTATATTGCGGCGCGTTGCGGGCGGGTTTTCAGCTTCAAATATGTTATCGTCCAATAAAAGCTCCCCCATCACGATGCCGCTGGCAAAAAGATCGGCGCGCGCATCGGTGACTTCCCGCCGGGCTTGTTCGGGGGAGAGGTATTCATCCTTTCCGGCAATCACTTCGCCCTCTTCATTATACATCAGGTCGAAGGCTTTGGCGATGCCGAAATCGGTCAGTTTAACGTCTCCTTCATTAGCAAGCATAATGTTTTTGGGGTTCACATCGCGGTGAACGATGTTGAGCAGCCGTCTTTGTTTATCTTCGGCAGCGTGGGCGTAAGCTAAACCCCTGATTATCCGTGAAACGATAAATACTGCTATGTCCACCGGAATGCGGCGGCCTAAACAGCGATGCTGGCAGATAAATTCCTCGAGATTGTAGCCGCTGACGTATTCCATGACCATGAAATACTGCCCTGATATCTCTGCCAGGTGATAGGTTTGCACGATGTTCGTGTGGATGAGGTCCGCCACCAGTTTGGCCTCTCCCACGAAATTATCGCGAAATTCCTTGATGGCGGAAAATTCTTCGCGTATCAACTTGATGGCGACTGTCTTGGAGAATTTGTCCACCCCCAGTTGGGTCGCCTCATAAACCACTCCCATGCCCCCATCCGCGACTTTGCGCACGAGTTCATAATGGAATTCGCTGTGTAGATGTTTTAGAGGATCCACGTTGATAAAAAATAGAAAAATAACTGCCCTTGCAAGCGGGAAGAAACATTCTAGCACGAAAAATGCTTTCTGGCTTTGTTGTTATCGGTATGCAGCTCAATAATCTTTAATTTTTTGCGTTTCAGTCTTCAATTGACATTTCGGAATTTTCGCCTATTATGAGGAGTTATGATAATCTTGACAGAAAGAGCAGCCCGGCGTGTCCGCGACCTGCGATCGGAAATCGACGATGAGAGCAAACTATTGCGCCTATTGGTCGAAACGGGCGGATGTTCCGGCTTGGAATATGGGATGTCCTTCGACCATAAGAAGGATGGCGATGTAGAATTGGAGAGTGTCGGCGTGCGTTTCATCATCGATACCGAAAGCCTCTCCCATATGAAAGGCTCGGAAGTGGATTTCGATGACGGTTTGCACGGGAAAGGCTTCGAAATCCGTAATCCCAATGCCGAATCCACCTGCGGGTGCGGCCGCTCCTTTAGCTGAGGCCGATTAATTGCCTGCCCGCTGCCTTATTGCGGGAATTGGTAAAGGAGAAACTCGGCTTCGTAAATCATTTGACCGGTTTCGGCATTTCCGTCGTCCAGAATTTCATCGACTAGGGCAAAAACAGCTTCGTTATCCTGGCCCGGAGTGTCGAGGACGAGTTCCGGTATGTAGCCGCCGCCGGGAGAATAATAGTCCCAGGAAGCTCCACTCAGAGCGGATCCGTCCCGCCATTTCGCTCTACTGAACCAGCCGGAAAATACCTTTGGATATCCGCCGCCCGTCACTTGGGGGAAAACGCCTTTTTCCAATACGTAGGCCTCGATGGCGTCGCGGAAGGTGCGGATGTCGTTGGCGATGGTTGTGGCCTGCGCTTTGGCGCGCACTTTATTGAGGGCGGGAATGGCCATGGCCGCCAGCAACCCGATGATTACGACCACAATCATTATTTCCACCAGAGTAAACGCGCCACTTTTCCTCATTCTTTCCACAATAAATACCTCCAGCAAAAAATAATTTTTTTGGCGATTCTAACATTAATTTCGGTATATTAGGGTCGCCGGTTAAGATAAATTTGCAGGTATTTTCGATTGCTCAGTTTCGGATTCGGTTGGCTATGGTGCGGTGTTTGGCCAGGAGTTGGTCGAGATCGAGGCCAGGGATGCGCCCGTTCCGCACACGGGTGCGGCCATTGATGATCAGGGTGTCCGCCTGACGGGGGAAGCATAGGATGAGTGCTTCGAGCGCATTTCCGCTTCCGCTGCTGAAAATATCTTCCGCCGGGTAGATCGCCAGGTCGGCGCATTTGCCGGTTTCCAGGGAACCCAGATCATCGCTCCGGCCCAAGCAGGCCGCCCCTTCGGTGGTGGCCAATTGAAGCGCCTCCATTACGCTCATGGCGCCTGCCCCGTATTTGACCCTGGCCAGGAGGAGTGCCTGCCGCACCTCATTGAGCATGTGCCCGGAGTCATTGGAGGCGCTCCCGTCAACTCCCAGGCCGACTCTGGCGCCCGCTTTTTGGAGGTCTTTAACCCGGCAAATTCCCGAACCCAGCCGCATATTGGAACAGGGGCAGTGGGCGATGCCCATCTTTCGCTTGCCGAGGTGGGCGATTTCCCCGTTATCGAAGTGGATTCCGTGGGCCAGCCAGACGCGTTCCGTTTCCCAACCGCAATCGGCCAGGAAGGGCAATTGCCGCCGCCCGAGGTGGTCGAGCGCATATTGATCTTCTTCCAGGGTTTCCCCGCAATGGGTGTGCAGACCCAGATCGAGAGCGGAAGCCATGTGGGCGCTTTCGGCATAGAGGGCAGGGGACGCGCAGGTGAGGGCCGATGGGGCCAAAAACAGACGGCTCATGCTGCCGCCGGAGGGGTCGTGGTAGCGGTCATGCAGCCGCTGGCAGTCGCGCATGATTTCGTCCATCGTTTCGGTTGCCCATTGCGGAATGATTTCCGAAGCGGTGTCCATGGAACCGCGACCGGCGTGAAACCGCATTCCCATCTCGCTGGCGGCCTCGAATTGGGCGTCGATAAAGCCTGCGCTGGATGATGGAAACAGATAGTGATGATCGGCTGTGGTGGAGCATCCGGTGAGCATCAACTCAGCCATGGCGACCTTGGTGGCGGTGTAGAGGTCATAGGCGGTCAGGTTTTTAAAGAGCGGGGTGATGCAGGTCAGCCAGGGGAGCAGGGCAAGGTTCGTAGCCGGTGGGTGGGCCCGGGCCAGATTTTGATAAAAATGGTGATGGGTATTGATCAGCCCTGGTAGCGCGATGCCTTGGCGGGCGTCAATGGTTTCGCCTTCGGCAGGTTTTTGCTCCGGCGGTTGGCCGCACCCGATGGCGCTAATCCAGCCGTCTGTTATCTCAATCCAGGCGTTTTTCAATATCGAACATTCCGCGTCCATGGTGACGAGATGGCCGATATTTTTTATGCGGAGTCGAGAGCTGGCAGAATTCATTTCCAGGGACCATAGTGACTGCCTGCTGTTGTTAGTCAGCAGAAAAATGCCACCAGCGAACACGCGCTTCCTCGGTCAAGTCGAGCAGTCGGCAATCATAAGGGTATTAATAACGCCTGCCAAGGTTAGATCGTATTAGCAGTCAAATTCGAATCCACCCCAACCCGAGCGCATTGGAAACTCCGGCCCGGGCCGGCCGGCAGGTGTATTATTAAGAACCAACCTGCCGACAGCCCGGCATTATGCATTACCTTGTAGCGTTTGCTATTCTTTGCGGATGTCTTTGACTTTTTTTTAATTATAATTCGTTAACCCATTGGGTGTTGGCGATTCCGATATTTCCCGCCCATGAACGACCTCCGGCCCAGGAGCGACCCCCTGCCCAGGAGCGACCGCCTGCCCAGGAACGACCGCCGGCCCAGGAGCGGCCACCCGCCCATGAACGACCTCCGGCCCAGGATCTTCCACCTGCCCAGGAGCGGCCTCCCGCCCAGGATCGACCTCCGGCCCAGGAACGACCTCCGGCCCAGAGCATGTCATAGCCCCAGCCCATCTGGTTATCTTCCCAGGTGAGGCCGGATGATTCCAGCGTCTGCGCATCTATCCATTCCAGGGTATCCGTCCAGGCTGCGCCCAAAGCCACCGTGGCGTCGATTTCGTCATCATGGATGGTGTAAAGAAAAGCGAGGCCGTCATCGCTTGTTAACACGTCGATCGGGCCCCTATAATGGTAGGACATTTCAGCCGAATCGACTTCGTCGGGGTCCACCATGCCGTCCCCGTTCAGATCGACCCATCCGATTCCGTGGGCCAGATCGGCTTCCAAATCCATGCCGTAATTGGCTCGACCGTCCACTGGAATGTCGGCTCCGAAAATCGCGTCTGGCGCCCATATACGGCCCATTCCTTGTTGGAAGATATTGTAAACCAGGTCTCCGTCTGCATCGTTGATGGCGGGTGCCGCGGTGTACATTAAACGAAATTTGACCTGATCGGGGTCCAGGTGGGGGAGTTCGTCCAGCATCAGTGCGACCACGCCAGAGGCGACGGCGGTGGACATGCTGGTTCCACTCATGCGAAAGAGGCTGCTCGATTCCGAATAATCGGGGTGCTGCTGGACCAGGGTGGCTGAATTGGTGATGTCGTCGGGATCGTTGTACATGAAAGAAACGATCTTGCTGCCGGGGGCCAGAATGTCGGGTTTGGCGAAATTATCCAGGGTCGGTCCCGTGGCCGACCAATCCGGCAGGATATCGTCCGACCAATCGGCAGCCGTCACATTGCTATCCACGGCGCTCACCGTAATGACATAGGGGTCGTTGCCCGGCACGGTTATGCTTTCTGCGTTGGGTCCGGTGTTTCCGGCCGCGGCCAACACCACAATGCCGCTGGCCCAGGCTTGTTCCGCGGCCCGGTTTAAGGGATCCACAAAATAGGGCGTGGTGGCATAGGCGCTCAGGCTTATATTAGAGGCTGTCCCAAAAATATAAAGATTTTGTAGTCAACTGGATGACGTTTATAAAAATAGCCGGAAAGAGCATTTTTTTGCTCGATCCGGCTAAAAAAGGGTTCTATAATTGCGTTAGCGAAAATCAATATAGCCCTTTCTATGAAAAATATAGCCATCCAATGCCTCCTGCGTCCAGCTTTAACTGTGGTCGACCGTTGCCTCGATTACGATAACTTTCGCGCCACCATCGAGCGTATCGACCGGCTGCTGATCGATTCGGAGGTGGAATCGCAGGGCGTTGATCTGGCCTTGGAAAGAGGCCAGCCAATGAGTGTAAAGGCCCGGCAAAAGCGGGCTAATTTTGCCCTCAAGGCGTTGCGTATGGAAACGCTGCGTTATCTGCTCGGTGGGATTTCGTTTCGGCATTTGTCGAGGGCTCTGGGCAGCAGCGATCTGTTGGCTGACTTTTGTCGTGTCCGCCATATCGACGGCATAAGGGGCATCTCCAAGAGCACCCTGGAACGGGCCTCGAAGTTTTTCAGCGAAGAGCAGTTGAGGGCCTTGCACCGGACCTTGACTGAGGTTGTGGGCGATGCCGATCTGGCCCGGCAGGTGGTGGGATTGGACAAGCCGATAGACACCACCATTTGCCTGATCGACGGCACCTGTTTGGAGGTCAACATTCATTGGCCGACGGACTGGGTGCTGCTCAAGGATGTAGCGGGCACGCTGCTCAAAGCGATCCGGCTGATCCGTGAGAAGGCCGGTTTGCGCCATCGCATGCCGATCGAACCGGAGCCCTTGGCTCGGCAGATGAATCGGCTGTGCATACAGATGACCCACAGCCGGCGGCGAAAGGACAGCGCGCGGCAACGCAAGGGTATCTTGAGGCAGATGAAAAAGCTGCTCAAACGGATCGGGGAGCATGCCCGCAGTCACCGGGAATTATTGCAAGCCTGCTGGGAGCAAAGCGATTACAGCGAAAAACAGGTCCAACAGATCCTTACCCGGATGGAGCGCATGAGCGAGCTAATCCCGGTGGTCATCAAGCAAGCGCACGAGCGAATCATTGGCGGCCGCCAGGTGAAAAACGCAGAGAAAGTTTTGAGTGTTTACGAACCCAATGCGCAGGTGATTGTGCGAGGCAAAGCGGGCCAAGAGGTTGAGTTTGGCAACACCCTGTTTTTGGGTGAAAGCGTTGAAGGATACCTGCTGGACTGGAAACTCTACGGCAGCCGGACGCCAAGCGAAAATGAACAAATGCAAGAGAGTTTGCAAAGACAGAACCGCTTCAACCTAGCCGAACCCATAGCGGCCATGTGCGCGGACCGGGGATTCGCCTCCCAGCGGGCCCGCCGGCAGTTAGCCCAGGAGGGCATCTACGATGCGCTCTGTCCACGCGATCCGAAGCAGTTGAAAAAACGGATGGAGGAACCACACTTCAGGCAATTGCAAAAGCGCCGGGCCAGCACCGAAGGGCGGATCGGGGTATTGAAGAATCGCTGGCAGGCCGGGCGATTGCGCAGCAAAGGCTTTGCCAACCGCTCGATCAGCGTAGCCTGGTCGGTCCTCTCGCACAATCTATGGAAAATGGCCAAGATGCTGGCCCAGCAAGATGAACTAAAAACCAAAGCGGCGGCCTAAATAAAGAGCGGAAAAGCAAGGACAATACTTTTTCACAGGCCTACTGTCGGCCCATACAAAAAAAACCAGGCAAACGGACCCCAAAACCAGAATCCTAACGTCATAGGAGAGCAAAGTCACCCCCTCCCAAAAGAAAATACCACTAAAATGAACACTCTTCAAAATCCCCTCGCAAAAATCACCCTTTTGGGACAGCCTCTATATTAAGAACGCGAATTTTGTAAAAATCTTTGTTATCAACGACAAACTGGATTCCTTCGATGACGTCCTCATAAGTTCCCATGCCCTCGTCATCGAGTACCCTCACGCTGAGGATTTTTGCCTTTGGGGCGATACCCAGGTATGTATTTGATTCCATATCTATGAAACGGCTGCCGATGATGCCGGCCACATGGGAGCCATGTCCGTAGTAGTCTCGGCTGTTCTGGGCGTCGCTGAGGCAGTAACCGTCGTATTGCAGCATGCCGTTCAGGTCGTCGTCGTCCACCCCGTCCAAATTTACATCCTCGAAATAACCGTCTCCATAACAGGCGCCTTCGCCCACAAAATCGGCCTGTCCCGCAAAGTGAATGGCGGTGTTCATATTCACCCGAATGAGGGTGGTAATATCGCTGCTCTCTTCGGTATGTCCGACTATGTCGATGGGATAAAAGAATACGCCGGAGTCGAGGACTGCTACCGTCACGCCCTGGCCACGAATATGGTTTTCATGGAGTTCATCGGCTCCCACATCCATGCCCACCGGCCAGGCGCGATCAGTTGATTTTACCCCGTGAGCACGCACCCAGATTTTTTTTGAATCGTCGCCATTGGAATTCGCGGATTTGATACGTTTGTTTTCCACAATGGAGACGATCCCGGGATAAGCGGCCAATTCACCCAAACGGAATGAGGGAATTTCTGCCGCCACGGCATTGATGATATGAAGATCGCTAGTGACCTCTCCTCCCAACTTTGCCACAATGTGCGCCGCCGTTTGGGAGTCTTGAGCCGTTGCGATAATGGCTATGGAATCCGACTCGTTATCCCATAAACTGGTTTCAACATAAGCTGGTTCATTATTAACCGATGGAGTTGGCTCATAAAATGAAGAGGATGCGCTTAAAAAAAGCAGGCTTACCAGGTAAACCGGCCATTGCATGTTAAAAATTGTTTTCATGATTTGAAATCCTTTATAAATTGAGAAATAATATTTGTTTAAACTGCGCTTTAAGTGATGAAATATAACTTATTGGGTAGTCAGACTGCTTTATTTAGATCAAAAAAAACGTTATAATTACGTGATTAGTTAGAACTATCAATAGGCGCTGTTTTTCAGAGCGGCGTTGCATTGAATAAGATTCTGGAACGAACCAAGAGATTCAAATAATTCTTTCGCCGCTTGCAAAAAACTTTGTGTTTTCTTGCGTAATATTCCTCTCTCTGGAGAAACGTCTCGTTCGAATCGTTCAAGGTGGATTAAACCCATATTTAAATGAGCAAGGCCTTCACGATAAGGATCCTTTTCCTCAAGTGATAGTTCGAGAGACCGCCGCAAGGATTCTTCGGCTTTAATGAAATCTCCGGTTTTTGCGATGAGAATTCCGCGTGTTCTCAGGCAATCTATTTCTTCATCCTGGAATCCTTCATTTTGGGCCATTTGCAATGCGCTGTCAACGGTTGCCAAAGCTTTCTCTATCTCTTCGTTTTCAGCTTCAACCAACGCCAGAACCCAGCCTGCCCAAACCTCGATTTCCTTGCCGCCGGTTTCTTTGGCCAATTCCAGGCTAGCCGAGGCATGAGATAATGCTTCCTCAAGATTATTTTCCGATAGCGCTAATTGAGCGAGGTTGGCCCGAGACTGTGATGCTCCATATTTTTCGCCCAAATTTTCGCGGATTTCCAAAGCTGCGTTAAAGTTGTTTCCAGCCGATTCATAATCTCCCTGCGCCATGCGCAAAGCCCCCAGGTTGTCGAGACTTCTTGCCTGGTTTTCGAGGTCCCCGAGTTGCTTTTGGGTCTTTAGCGCCAATTTATAAAAATCAACCGCCTTTAGCCAATTTCCACTGATATCGTAAAGAACACCCAAATTAGTATAGGCAACACCTATACCCCAGGAAAAATTCAACTCACGATAGAGATTGAGGCTTAGTTCTGTGTTTGTAATTGCTTCATCGAGTTTTCCTTGTTGGTAGCAGATGCCGCCCAGTGTGTTGTAAAGACTCGCCAGAGTGGCGGAGTCTTTTGCGTCCTTGGTGTCTACATTTACTTCTTGTAGAACTTCATGAGCCAGCGATATGGCACTCTCAAGATCACCCTGGCGGAAATGAATCCAGGCCAGGCGGTCCTTCAGAGTGTGGGCTAATGCGGGGTATTGCCGGGTGGTTGTCTCACTCAGATGGCTAAAACATTTTTCCAGAAATCCTTTGGCTTCCGAAAATGCGCCGGTGCGTTGCTTAACGTCGCCCAATTCTCGCAAAGTTCGAACCAGTGTGGGTGTAAAGATTGTATATTTCGCGCCTTCCTCCCATTTTTGCAGATGGTCCAGAGTATCGGAGAATACCTGGCCGGCCTCCTCGAAATCACCGGTAAATTTTAAAGCCTGGCCCAAACCCAGACGGGCTTCGAAGAATTCTTCTTTTTGCCCATTCAATTGATCGGGCAAAATTTCAATGGCTCGCCTATAGTGTTGAATAGCATCATTGTTAGCACATTGCCGCCTGGCTTCACATCCAACTTCTATTAAATAAGAGACAGCCTTTTCCGGCTGGTTGTTTTTTAAGTAGTACTGAGCTTTATCTTCAGGGTGGTTATTTGTTGGCATAGTCGTATATTCCTATGTTTAGGGGTTTTATTTTTAGTTAATTTAATTAGTGCAAACATAACTAGAGGCTGTCCCAAAAATATAAAGATTTTGTAGTCAATTGGATGACGTTTATAAAAATAGCCGGAAAGAGCATTTTTTTGCTCGATCCGGCTAAAAAAGGGTTCTATAATTGCGTTAGCGAAAATCAATATAGCCCTTTCTATGAAAAATATAGCCATCCAATGCCTCCTGCATCCAGCTTTAAATGTGGTCGACCGTTGCCTCGATTACGATAACTTTCGCGCCACCATCGAGCGTATCGACCGGCTGCTGATCGATTCGGAGGTGGAATCGCAGGGCGTTGATCTGGCCTTGGAAAGAGGCCAGCCAATGAGTGTAAAGGCCCGGCAAAAGCGGGCTAATTTTGCCCTCAAGGCGTTGCGTATGGAAACGCTGCGTTATCTGCTCGGTGGGATTTCGTTTCGGCATTTGTCGAGGGCTCTGGGCAGCAGCGATCTGTTGGCTGACTTTTGTCGTGTCCGCCATATCGACGGCATAAGGGGCATCTCCAAGAGCACCCTGGAACGGGCCTCGAAGTTTTTCAGCGAAGAGCAGTTGAGGGCCTTGCACCGGACCTTGACTGAGGTTGTGGGCGATGCCGATCTGGCCCGGCAGGTGGTGGGATTGGACAAGCCGATAGACACCACCATTTGCCTGATCGACGGCACCTGTTTGGAGGTCAACATTCATTGGCCGACGGACTGGGTGCTGCTCAAAGCGATCCGGCTGATCCGTGAGAAGGCCGGTTTGCGCCATCGCATGCCGATCGAACCGGAGCCCTTGGCTCGGCAGATGAATCGGCTGTGCATACAGATGACCCACAGCCGGCGGCGAAAGGACAGCGCGCGGCAACGCAAGGGTATCTTGAGGCAGATGAAAAAGCTGCTCAAACGGATCGGGGAGCATGCCCGCAGTCACCGGGAATTATTGCAAGCCTGCTGGGAGCAAAGCGATTACAGCGAAAAACAGGTCCAACAGATCCTTACCCGGATGGAGCGCATGAGCGAGCTAATCCCGGTGGTCATCAAGCAAGCGCACGAGCGAATCATTGGCGGCCGCCAGGTGAAAAACGCAGAGAAAGTTTTGAGTGTTTACGAACCCGATGCGCAGGTGATTGTGCGAGGCAAAGCGGGCCAAGAGGTTGAGTTTGGCAACACCCTGTTTTTGGGTGAAAGCGTTGAAGGATACCTGCTGGACTGGAAACTCTACGGCAGCCGGACGCCAAGCGAAAATGAACAAATGCAAGAGAGTTTGCAAAGACAGAACCGCTTCAACCTAGCCGAACCCATAGCGGCCATGTGCGCGGACCGGGGATTCGCCTCCCAGCGGGCCCGCCGGCAGTTAGCCCAGGAGGGCATCTACGATGCGCTCTGTCCACGCGATCCGAAGCAGTTGAAAAAACGGATGGAGGAACCACACTTCAGGCAATTGCAAAAGCGCCGGGCCAGCACCGAAGGGCGGATCGGGGTATTGAAGAATCGCTGGCAGGCCGGGCGATTGCGCAGCAAAGGCTTTGCCAACCGCTCGATCAGCGTAGCCTGGTCGGTCCTCTCGCACAATCTATGGAAAGTGGCCAAGATGCTGGCCCAGCAAGATGAACTAAAAACCAAAGCGGCGGCCTAAATAAAGAGCGGAAAAGCAAGGACAATACTTTTTCACAGGCCTACTGTCGGCCCATACAAAGAAAACCAGGCAAACGGACCCCAAAACCAGAATCCTAACGTCATAGGAGAGCAAAGTCACCCCCTCCCAAAAGAAAATACCACTAAAATGAACACTCTTCAAAATCCCCTCGCAAAAATCACCCTTTTGGGACAGCCTCTATCATAGCGGGCGGCGGTGTGCATTATTCAGAAGCCTGCGAAGCCCTCGCCAAACTGGTCCATCAAACGGGGATTCCGGTAGCCGTCACCCAAGCGGGTAAAGGCGCCCTCCTCGACGATGATTTCGAATGTCTGGGCGCAGTCGGGGTGACCGGGAATTCAGCGGCCAATGAAATTGCCGCCTCGGCGGACCTCATTCTCGTTATCGGCGCCCGCTTGACCGATTTCACCACGGCATCCAAGACCCAGTTTCAGGATGAGTCGGTGCGTTTTGTTAGTATTAACATAAATGCCAACGACGCCCATAAACATGGCGCTTTGCCCCTGGTCGGCGATGCCCGCGCCATCCTCGCTGAATTGTCGGAAGCCCTCAACGGATACTCCATCACAGATAGCTTTCGCAACCATATCGCCGCCGCCAAAGCAAACTGGGAAAACGCCTACAAAAAAATCGTTATGCCGGAAAGGAAAGGTGGAAATCTTTTTCAAAGCGAAGTTATCCGCATCATGAATGAACACTGCGATAGCCATTCGACGGTCGTCCATGCGGCCGGCGGCATCCCCGGGGATATTCACAAACTGTGGAAATCGAGGACCCCCGGCGACTACCACTCCGATTACGGCTATTCCTGCATGGGTTACGAAATTGCCGGCGCGCTAGGGGTCAAGATGGCCGACCCCGGCCGCGATGTTTACGCATTCCTGGGAGACGGTAGTTACCTCATGCTAAATCACGAAATAGTGACCTCGATCCAGGAGGATTTAAAAATCACCATCCTTCTATGCGACAACCACGGCTATCAATGCATTCACGGCTTGCAGCGCTCTTGCGGCGGGGAGAGCTTCGGCAACGAATTTCGCCACCGTGACGCCGGAAACACACGGCTTGAAGGACCGCCCCTGGAAATCGATTTCTGCCAAAACGCCCAAAGCCTGGGCGCCATCGTCTTCAAGGCAGAGGATGAAGCTTCGCTCAAAGAAGCGCTCCTGGCCGCCAAAAAAGAAACGCGCACATCTTTTGTTTACGTCCAGACCGAAACCGCTTCCAACATACCCGGCTATTCCTGGTGGGATGTTCCCATGTCCGGCAGCTCGGAAAACGCAAAAGTGCAAGCGGCCCGCCGGGACTACGAGGATGCCAAAAAAAATCAACGCTTTTACTACTGATTTAACCCTTTGGCCCTCTTATTGATAAGCAGACCGTGCGAAAACCATCATGATTGCCAACGGGATTGATTGAGGATGAAAAATCAACTTCGGCTGCAGATTGGCAATGCGCCCTGTTCTTGGGGCGTCATCGAGAGCGTGAAAGGCCAGCGCGCGGGATATGCCCAAGTCCTCAATGAAATGGAAGCGGCCGGCTATGCGGGCACGGAACTGGGCGATTGGGGTTTTATGTCGACCGGCCCGGATCGCTTGCGCCGGGAACTGGCGGCGCGCCACCTGCAACTGCTGGGCTCGTGGGTCAGCGTTTACTTGCACGATGCCGGGCGCCATGCCGAGAGCGCCGCGGATGCCGTCCGCACGGCCCGGTTATTGGCCGAGGTAGGTGGGCCGGAGAACATTATCATCTTGGGCAACGATCCCTTTGGCGACCGATTGCGCAGACAAAATGCCGGGCGCATCAAGCCGCAACACGGTTTGAGCGAAACCCAATGGCAGATCCTAGCTGAAGGGGCTGAGCGGGTGGCTCGGGAGGTAAAACGCGAAACGGGCTTGCGAACCGTCTTTCACCACCACATCGCCACTTGGGTGGAAACGCCTGAGGAAACCGCCCATCTTCTGCGGCTGACCGATCCTGCGACCCTGGGCCTTTGTTTCGATACCGGCCATTACCGATTCGGCGGGGGCGATCCGATGGCGGGTCTGGAGCGCTATGCCGACCGCATTTGGCATGTTCATTTCAAGGATCATGCCCCGCACGTGGCGGATCAATCCCGACGCCAGAGCTGGGACGCCACCCAATCGGTCGAACACGGAATATTTTGCGAATTAGGCCAAGGGGACGTCGATTTTCCATCCATTTTGGCCAAACTCAAAGAACTCCGTTACGAGGGCTGGATCGTTGTGGAGCAAGACGTTCTGCCGGGCATGGGAAGCCCCCAAGAAAGCGCTCAACGCAACCGCGACTATTTGCGAAGCATCGGACTTTAACTCAAACACAGATCCGCGGATTTATTTTTTTATCATCAGATAAAGCGGATAGGCGCCTAAATACCCGATTTCGCGGATTTTGAAAAATTCCGGCGCGACTTTGAGGAATTCCGCCGTATTGTAGGCATCCGCATTTTTATGCGACCGGGCTTTGGCAGCGATTTCCTCGGGCAGCCGCTCCAAATCGAGACGCCCCGAAAAAATCAGGCGCTCCGCGCACAATCCGGCCAGCAAGGTGAGGATGCGCCGGTGGTCGAAAAAAGCCTTGTCGCTGCGGCTGCTGCCCCAAAAAAGGTAGTGATAGGTTCCAATCGTCATCACCGTTTGGAATGGGCCGCCATAGCTTTGCGGACTCCCGCCCACCTCATCCAGCGCCGCCATTTTGAAATCGATATTTTCCCCGCCCAAATAACCTTTTACCTGCCGGGAAATGGATAAAAACGGCTCAAACACATCGATGCCCAGCGCCAACCGGCAGGACGGCTTTTCCGACGCCTTGAATACATAGTAGCCACGGCAGCACCCGATATCGAGAAACGACTCCATAGACTTAGGAAATAGCGCCCCAACAAGCCGCTCGCGGCAATAGAGGCGGTAACCGGGTATCAGTTTTCCACCCCGCATGCGGTAATTATGGTTGCGTGGATAACCCGACAGCAAAGAATCGAACTCTTTTTCTTTTTCCGAGGCCGGCTCGCTTCTATAAACGGCATTAAAACGCCTGTAATAGCCTCCCAGATTTTTGATGGTTTCGCTTAACCGGTGGAACATCCCGGGTTGGTTTCTAAAATCATCAGTTTTTTCCATGGCTTTGAGCCGGAAGGGGTAATCACCCTCAGGCATCCATTTAATCGTTGTTCAATCGGACACTCATGCCACACCGCGAGGCAAATAAATTCCGATCCGGCCAGGAAAATCCCCTACCCATTTCAAAGATAGAATTTACTGGAATAAATGCCAATCTATGCATTAATGAAAATCCCCCCCCGAAAATCAAAAAAAATCGAAGGATTTTTAATAGGTAGAATTTTTTTGAATTCATGAATTCAACTCAAGACGAATTGAAAGACCGTTCATCCGCTGCCAAGACGGAGGATGAAGGGGTGAAAAATCTATGGGATCTCATGCCAGAGACTCTCAATGAAAAAATAAATGCCATCACAGCGGACGAAGTCGGGGAAAGGCGTGAGGTTACTATTCTGTTTTTGGATATTTCCAATTTCACCGGCGTTTCTCAAAATCTTGATAGCGAAACGGTTTATAATTTCATTAATGAAGCCATGCGCCTGCTGGCTCAGGTGGTTTACAAATTCGAGGGCAATATTGATAAATTTATGGGAGACGGGCTGATGGCTTTATTCGGGGCTCCGGTGGCCCATGAAAACGATCCGGAGCGAGCCGTTAGGGCCGCCCTTGAGATGCTGGCTCTTTTACCGCCCATGCAAAGGCGGCTGAAACGGAAATACGGGATTCATTTTGAAATACGCATCGGCATCAATTCCGGTTCGGTCATCGCCGGGAAAATCGGTCCCGACCGTCATTTGGAATATACCGTTATTGGCAACACCGTCAACCTGGCCAAGCGGCTGGAGGAAAATGCTCAACCGGGCGCCATCCTGGCCAGCGCTAAAACCTATCAACTGACGAAACCGTTTTTTGAATACAAACCGCTGCCTCCCATAAATTTAAAGGGCATGGACGAACCCGTGGCTGCTTATCAGGCGCTGGCCATAAAGGAAAAACCGGATCGTTTGCGAGGCTTGCCCGGATTAAACACGCCGATGATCGGGCGGGAAGAAGATTTAGCGAAATTACAAAAGGCATTGGGTGAAGTCATCAGCCAAGGCAGCAGCCGCATTGCCATACTCTCAGGCGAAGCCGGTGTGGGAAAAACCAGGCTCATCTCTGAATTCAAATCCTCCTCCGATGATTTGAATAACCTAAACATTTTCCAGGGCAATTGCCCCGCCTATACCCGCTCCAAACCCCTATGGGTGGTGGCTGATCTTTTAAGAGATATTTTAAATCTTTCCCAGATCGATCCGGTTTCCATGCAGAGCGATGCGCTCCTATCTTTCCTCAAAAAGCATAGCCTGGAGAATGACCAAGTGCTGCCTTATTTGGCCCTCGTGCTGGGCCTGCGGATTGAGGATGAAAAGTTCGATGCCCTTTTTCGAAAATTAGACGCCAAGATGCTGCAAAAGCAGATCCACTCTGCCTTGCGCAAACTCCTCTTGACACTGGCCCAAGCAACTCCCGCCATTTTGATTTTCGAAGACCTTCACTGGATCGATCCAGCCTCACGGGATTTTCTCGAGTATCTGGTGCAAACGGCTGCCGACACACCATTGATGATGGTATTCAGCTCACGGCAATTGGAAAGGGAAACGGTTTTGGAGTCCCTCTTAAAAGCCTCCGCAAAAAACCCTGGCCGCTTTGTCGATATTCAAATGCGGGCCCTTTCGGATGCCGAGGGCCAATGCCTTATCGAGCAGATCATTAACGAATCCTCCGCCCAAATCGAGCCTCTCAAAAAAAGAATAGCAGATCGGGCTGCGGGCAACCCTCTCTACGTCGAAGAAATAATCCGCATGTTGATCGACCAGGAGAAACTGGAAAAAGACAACGGCGCCTGGCAAGTTCGGGAAGGAGCGTATGAGGCGCTGCAAAAAGTGCCCGGCAGCCTTCAGGGATTAGTTCTTGCCCGTTATGACGAACTTTCTGCGGCGCTGCGCCGCACATTGTGCCATGCCGCGGTGTTGGGTTCATCGTTTCCCATGGATCTACTGATCGAGATGAAACGCGCAACCACGAAGACCATCGCCAAGCAAATGCATGAACTGGTGGCTAAACAATTTATTATCCCCAAACCCTTCAAATCCAGCATCGGTTTTGCATTTCGGCACAGCTTGATTCAGGAAGGGATTTACAGCACATTATTGAAACAGCCGCGGCAGAATATCCACCTGCTGGCCGCCCTCGCAATTGGTAAAAGTTCGATCTGGCCGCAAAGTGAAAAGGCCCAGGCAATGGCCTTTCATTATTATGAGAGCAGCAAACCGAATAGAGCCCTGCCCTACCTGATTCAAGCTGCCGCCAAAGCCAGAAGCAGCGGCGCCAGCGAAATCGCTATCGAACTTTACAAAAAAGCATGCGCCTTGCTCGCGCAGCCCACTATCGAGCAATGCGAACCGTTTTCAAAGATTTGGCTCGGCTTGGGCAAAGCCCTCAAGCTGACCGGAAAATACCTGGAAGCGCGGCGCATCCTGACAGAAGCCCTGGATCAATTGGAGGAATGGGGTAGGGACTCCCAAGCCAACTCAATTAAATTCACCCTGGTGAAAACGCGGCGGGAGTTAGCCGACGTGCGTCAACGTGAAGGAGCATTCGATCCCGCATTAAACTACCTGGAAACAAGTTTGCGGCAGCTAGATAAAATAGCGCCAAAGAAAAACCAGGAGTTGTTGAACTCCGTATTGGATCGCATGGCCTGGATCTATTTCCGCCAAGGCAAACTGCAAAAGGCCCATCAAGCCGCCCTTCAGGCTATTGAAAATGTTGAAACCGAATCGGATATCAATCCAGCCATTCGGGCCAGCCTGCACAATACCCTGGGCGGAATATGCTGGCAGCAAGGTCAACTTGACAATGCCATTTACAACGTACAGCGCAGCCTGCAATGGTATGATAAATTGAATTATTCGTGGGGAATGGGCGTTGCCTACAACAATCTGGGCGTTCTCCATGATATCAGGGGCGATTGGTCCAATGCGATTAGCTGTTACGAACGGGCTTATTCATTGCAAAAATCGATTGGAGACCTCGAAAATCAAGCCTGCAGCCTCGATAATCTTGGAATATTATATTTGGCTAAAGGTGATTTTACGGCATCTCAGGACAACCTGAAAACCGCGCTGAAGATTCGTCAATAATTGGGAGAAAGTTTCGGCATGGCCCGGTCCCGCAGCAGTCTGGCCCAACTCAGATTGCTGGAAAATCGACTGGAAGCGGCTTCCCGTCACGCTGAAATCAGCCTCAGTTTGGCCAAATCCATAGGTGGAAAAGAGATTGAAGTTCGCGCCAATTGGATTTTAGCCATGATCCAAGCCAATAATGGTGAAATAAAGCTGGCCATCGAGACCGCTCAAAAAGCCCATCAAATGGCTCGCCAGGGCGGATTTGTGGATGAAGAAATTGACTGCCGGCGCATTGTCGGATGGCTCCTCGCTGGGGAAGGCAAATTCAATGAAGCAATGTCATTACTGCAAGGCTCTCTGGACCTTTCACGTCAACAAAGAGACCCCTACAGGCAGGGTCTCGCTTTACTGGAATTAAGCCAGGCATGGCTCAACAAAGCGGAAACAGAAAAGGGGAAGCGAGCGCCAACTCGAGAAAAAGCGGAAAATTGTTGCCGGGAGGCCATCCGCATTTTCAAATCCCTGGGATCAAACCCGAGCCTCAGCAAAGCCGGGAAAACTCTGCAATTGTGCGTCCGTAGCCAGCAGATCTAAGCTCGGGTTTGACACCCTGTTTACCCAGGCAGCCACATCACCTGCCCCTCCCGAAAAAGCATACGCCCCACCATACATTGAAGACAGCTTTCGATGCATCGTGTATCTGTCGGCATCATTAATAAGGGAAAGGAGTAAACTAGAGGCTGTCCCAAAAGGGTGATTTTTCGAGGGGATTTTGAAGAGTGTTCATTTTAGTGGTATTTTCTTTTGGGAGGGGGTGACTTTGCTCTCCTATGACGTTAGGATTCTGGTTTTGGGGTCCGTTTGCCTGGTTTTCTTTGTATGGGCCGACAGTAGGCCTGTGAAAAAGTATTGTCCTTGCTTTTCCGCTCTTTATTTAGGCCGCCGCTTTGGTTTTTAGTTCATCTTGCTGGGCCAGCATCTTGGCCACTTTCCATAGATTGTGCGAGAGGACCGACCAGGCTACGCTGATCGAGCGGTTGGCAAAGCCTTTGCTGCGCAATCGCCCGGCCTGCCAGCGATTCTTCAATACCCCGATCCGCCCTTCGGTGCTGGCCCGGCGCTTTTGCAATTGCCTGAAGTGTGGTTCCTCCATCCGTTTTTTCAACTGCTTCGGATCGCGTGGACAGAGCGCATCGTAGATGCCCTCCTGGGCTAACTGCCGGCGGGCCCGCTGGGAGGCGAATCCCCGGTCCGCGCACATGGCCGCTATGGGTTCGGCTAGGTTGAAGCGGTTCTGTCTTTGCAAACTCTCTTGCATTTGTTCATTTTCGCTTGGCGTCCGGCTGCCGTAGAGTTTCCAGTCCAGCAGGTATCCTTCAACGCTTTCACCCAAAAACAGGGTGTTGCCAAACTCAACCTCTTGGCCCGCTTTGCCTCGCACAATCACCTGCGCATCGGGTTCGTAAACACTCAAAACTTTCTCTGCGTTTTTCACCTGGCGGCCGCCAATGATTCGCTCGTGCGCTTGCTTGATGACCACCGGGATTAGCTCGCTCATGCGCTCCATCCGGGTAAGGATCTGTTGGACCTGTTTTTCGCTGTAATCGCTTTGCTCCCAGCAGGCTTGCAATAATTCCCGGTGACTGCGGGCATGCTCCCCGATCCGTTTGAGCAGCTTTTTCATCTGCCTCAAGATACCCTTGCGTTGCCGCGCGCTGTCCTTTCGCCGCCGGCTGTGGGTCATCTGTATGCACAGCCGATTCATCTGCCGAGCCAAGGGCTCCGGTTCGATCGGCATGCGATGGCGCAAACCGGCCTTCTCACGGATCAGCCGGATCGCTTTGAGCAGCGTGCCCGCTACATCCTTGAGCAGCACCCAGTCCGTCGGCCAATGAATGTTGACCTCCAAACAGGTGCCGTCGATCAGGCAAATGGTGGTGTCTATCGGCTTGTCCAATCCCACCACCTGCCGGGCCAGATCGGCATCGCCCACAACCTCAGTCAAGGTCCGGTGCAAGGCCCTCAACTGCTCTTCGCTGAAAAACTTCGAGGCCCGTTCCAGGGTGCTCTTGGAGATGCCCCTTATGCCGTCGATATGGCGGACACGACAAAAGTCAGCCAACAGATCGCTGCTGCCCAGAGCCCTCGACAAATGCCGAAACGAAATCCCACCGAGCAGATAACGCAGCGTTTCCATACGCAACGCCTTGAGGGCAAAATTAGCCCGCTTTTGCCGGGCCTTTACACTCATTGGCTGGCCTCTTTCCAAGGCCAGATCAACGCCCTGCGATTCCACCTCCGAATCGATCAGCAGCCGGTCGATACGCTCGATGGTGGCGCGAAAGTTATCGTAATCGAGGCAACGGTCGACCACAGTTAAAGCTGGACGCAGGAGGCATTGGATGGCTATATTTTTCATAGAAAGGGCTATATTGATTTTCGCTAACGCAATTATAGAACCCTTTTTTAGCCGGAGCGAGCAAAAAAATGCTCTTTCCGGCTATTTTTATAAACGTCATCCAGTTGACTACAAAATCTTTATATTTTTGGGACAGCCTCTAAACTAGAGGCTGTCCCAAAAACCGAATGCAAAACAAGAGAAAGGCTGACGGTGTTATAGACATCGAAATTGCCCAAAATCCTCTTATGTTAACTCACTGTAAAACAAATGGTTATAACTTTGGGACGACTGTCCCAAAAACCCGAATTTTGCATTCAATTCCGTCAAAAACGCTGTATAAGGCCTCTTTTCGTTATAAATTTTGCGAATTGAGATATTCGACTCCGAACTGTAAGGGAACGTAAGTCATTCAATTCCGTCAAAAACGCTGTATAAGGCCTCTTTTCGTTATAAATATAATCGCGTCAGACAGAGGTCTATGGTAGAATTGTATTTGAATATGCAAAACAAGAGAAAGGCTGACGGTGTTATAGACATCGAAATTGCCCAAAATCCCCTAAAAACGGTCTTTATGACAGCTTTATAAACAAGTTAACTTACTTTAAAACAAATGGTTATAACTTTGGGACAGCCTCTAAACTACCGATTTATGAAAATATTTACCTTTTTTTAACAAAATTTCAGACCTATTTTCCTTGATTCTTTTTAACCGATAATTAACATCCATTTCTAATAGAACTCCTGATGGCCCAGGAGTAGGATTTTAAGCCAGGGCGAATTATATCCCGCTGAAAAAGAAAGAAGACCCCCCTGCCAAATTCCGAACAGGAAGAGGTTCTGGCTCTACAATTCATAAAGAGCAATGAACCGAAAAAAGCGGCTCATTGCCTGATTAAAGCTGCCGAAAATGCTAGGCGCTCTTTCGCCAATGAGTCCGCCATCCGGCGTTATCGGCAGGCCATGGATTTGCTCCCAAAATCCCTCAACGGAGATAATAAAAAGTTTTTTGAAGCCCGGCTTGGTCTGGGCAAAGCCCTCAAACTGAGGGGCGAATACGTTGAGGCGCATACGATTCTGCTCGACGTCCTGCAAATCCTGGAAAAATGGGAAAATCGCGCCAGCCATGCTTATTTTACACCGATCCTTGTTGAAACTCTACGGGAATTGGCGGATGTCCGGCAGCGCGTAGGTTCCTTTGACGAAGCCTTGAACTACCTTGAATTGGGTCTGCATCATTTAAACAATTCCAGGCGCGAAAAAAACCGCCGTCTGTGGCGAAGATTGATGGATCGGATTGCCTGGATCCGGTTTCGGCAGGGAGACCTGCGCAAAGCCCTCTTAGCGGCAAATGCCGCCTTGGAAAGCTCAAAAATCGATAAATTCGAGGAGACTGGAACCCTCGCCAGCCTCTACAATACCGTGGGAGGTATCAGTTGGCAAAAAGGCCACCTCAGCAGAGCCAGTGAACACCTCGAACACAGCCTGAAATTGTATAGAGAGGATAATAATTTATGGGGGATGGGTGTGACCCAAACTAATCTCGGTGTCCTTCATGATATAAAAGGCGAATGGTCTAAAGCGGTTGAATATTACGAAAAAGCCTACAAGGTGCAAAAAGATATCGGTGACCTCGACAACCAGGCTTACAGCCTGGACAACCTGGGCGTCCTGCGCATGGCCCTGGGCGACTACGAGGCCACCCGGCGCGACCTCGAAGCGGCTTTAGCCATCCGGGAACAACTGGGGGAAAGTTTGGGTGTCGCTCAATCTCGGGCCAGTTTGGCCCAAATCGCTTTTTTCGAAAAACGTTTCGATGATGCCGCCTGCCATGCCAATATCAGCCTGGAATTGGCGGTGGCCTTGGGGGCAAAAGAAATCGAGGTTTACGCTCGCTGGATTTTAGCCATGGTGCAAGCCGAATGCGGAGACCTGCCCAAAGGCTTGCAAACTGCCATGCAGTCCTGGCATTTGGCTCGGATAGGTGGATACAACGATGAAAAAATCGATTGCCTGAGGATCGTCGGCCTGTTGCTGGCGCGAGGAGGGGATTTTAACGAAGCTGAACAATCTTTGCAAGTATCACTCGATCTATCCCGCGAACAAAGTGATCCCTATCGACAAGGTCTGGCTCTGTTTGAGTTGGGCCGGGTATTCCTCAACCATCTCGAAAAAGTGGCGCCGGAACTCGTCCGATTACGCAATAAAGCCATTAATTACTTCCGTGAGGCGATCACAATCTTCCAAAATCTCGGCAGCGAGCACAATCTCCGGCAAGCTAAAGCGGAGTTAAATAAATGCCTAAGTAAATGACCGGCAACTAAATACGGTCGACAATTGAATTTAGGTTCTCCGGCAATTCAGGAGGCGCGCCTTTAGCACAACCCGGCAAAAGCCCCCCATGCCATATACTGGAAGATAAGCGATGCAGGATTCAACGAGCATCCGGTATAAAATAATCACAACCATTTAAGCCTCGATATTCATAAAGCCGCTCGCTTTCAAAACGGTCTGGCGAGCGGCAATACCCATAAATTCGGGTTGCAGAAACTATTCCTCGGTAAATCCGCGTTCATCCGCGCAATCCGTGGTTATATCAACCAATTAGGAATAGTTAGGGGAGATCATTCTTATTCATTGTTTTAAATATTTTATGTATTAAAAAATATTATGTGCGGATTCATAAGGAGAATAATTAACATTCTTACGTAAAAAATGGTTAATTTTACATTTTTTTTACAAAAAACCCTTAAATTAACTTGATTATAGTTAATAAGTGACTAGTTTCAATTTAACCATGAACTAATTTTTAAATTAAATTAGCTTTTTCTATTCCCCCCTATTTTCATGTCGGCATAAGTGCTATTTATGTAGTAGATAGAGGCTGTCCCAAAAGGGTGATTTTTGCGAGGGGATTTTGAAGAGTGTTCATTTTAGTGGTATTTTCTTTTGGGAGGGGGTGACTTTGCTCTACTATGACGTTAGGATTCTGGTTTTGGGGTCCGTTTGCCTGGTTTTCTTTGTATGGGCCGACAGTAGGCCTGTGAAAAAGTATTGTCCTTGCTTTTCCGCTCTTTATTTAGAGGCTGTCCCAAAAGGGTGATTTTTGCGAGGGGATTTTGAAGAGTGTTCATTTTAGTGGTATTTTCTTTTGGGAGGGGGTGACTTTGCTCTCCTATGACGTTAGGATTCTGGTTTTGGGGTCCGTTTGCCTGGTTTTCTTTGTATGGGCCGACAGTAGGCCTGTGAAAAAGTATTGTCCTTGCTTTTCCGCTCTTTATTTAGGCCGCCGCTTTGGTTTTTAGTTCATCTTGCTGGGCCAGCATCTTGGCCACTTTCCATAGATTGTGCGAGAGGACCGACCAGGCTACGCTGATCGAGCGGTTGGCAAAGCCTTTGCTGCGCAATCGCCCGGCCTGCCAGCGATTCTTCAATACCCCGATCCGCCCTTCGGTGCTGGCCCGGCGCTTTTGCAATTGCCTGAAGTGTGGTTCCTCCATCCGTTTTTTCAACTGCTTCGGATCGCGTGGACAGAGCGCATCATAGATGCCCTCCTGGGCTAACTGCCGGCGGGCCCGCTGGGAGGCGAATCCCCGGTCCGCGCACATGGCCGCTATGGGTTCGGCTAGGTTGAAGCGGTTCTGTCTTTGCAAACTCTCTTGCATTTGTTCATTTTCGCTTGGCGTCCGGCTGCCGTAGAGTTTCCAGTCCAGCAGGTATCCTTCAACGCTTTCACCCAAAAACAGGGTGTTGCCAAACTCAACCTCTTGGCCCGCTTTGCCTCGCACAATCACCTGCGCATCGGGTTCGTAAACACTCAAAACTTTCTCTGCGTTTTTCACCTGGCGGCCGCCAATGATTCGCTCGTGCGCTTGCTTGATGACCACCGGGATTAGCTCGCTCATGCGCTCCATCCGGGTAAGGATCTGTTGGACCTGTTTTTCGCTGTAATCGCTTTGCTCCCAGCAGGCTTGCAATAATTCCCGGTGACTGCGGGCATGCTCCCCGATCCGTTTGAGCAGCTTTTTCATCTGCCTCAAGATACCCTTGCGTTGCCGCGCGCTGTCCTTTCGCCGCCGGCTGTGGGTCATCTGTATGCACAGCCGATTCATCTGCCGAGCCAAGGGCTCCGGTTCGATCGGCATGCGATGGCGCAAACCGGCCTTCTCACGGATCAGCCGGATCGCTTTGAGCAGCACCCAGTCCGTCGGCCAATGAATGTTGACCTCCAAACAGGTGCCGTCGATCAGGCAAATGGTGGTGTCTATCGGCTTGTCCAATCCCACCACCTGCCGGGCCAGATCGGCATCGCCCACAACCTCAGTCAAGGTCCGGTGCAAGGCCCTCAACTGCTCTTCGCTGAAAAACTTCGAGGCCCGTTCCAGGGTGCTCTTGGAGATGCCCCTTATGCCGTCGATATGGCGGACACGACAAAAGTCAGCCAACAGATCGCTGCTGCCCAGAGCCCTCGACAAATGCCGAAACGAAATCCCACCGAGCAGATAACGCAGCGGTTCCATACGCAACGCCTTGAGGGCAAAATTAGCCCGCTTTTGCCGGGCCTTTACACTCATTGGCTGGCCTCTTTCCAAGGCCAGATCAACGCCCTGCGATTCCACCTCCGAATCGATCAGCAGCCGGTCGATACGCTCGATGGTGGCGCGAAAGTTATCGTAATCGAGGCAACGGTCGACCACAGTTAAAGCTGGACGCAGGAGGCATTGGATGGCTATATTTTTCATAGAAAGGGCTATATTGATTTTCGCTAACGCAATTATAGAACCCTTTTTTAGCCGGATCGAGCAAAAAAATGCTCTTTCCGGCTATTTTTATAAACGTCATCCAGTTGACTACAAAATCTTTATATTTTTGGGACAGCCTCTAGGTGAAAGTGAATCGTTCGGGTGTTGCGCACGATGACCGCTCCGATCTTGATTAATTTGAGCCGCAGGGTGTGGCATTGGGCCCGCGCCCACTTCGTCCCTTTTAAGGCTAACCGGCGCATGGCTTCCATCAAGGTGTAGGCCAGCGCCGACAAGAGCAATCGCCACTGATTGGCCCACCATTGATGGGCGCTGGTGCGCTCGCTGAACAATTGCATCTGTTCCTTGATTCGGTTCTCCATTTCACCGCGGCCACAGTATACCTTGTTGTAAAGCTCCTGGGGATCGCCCGGCAGGTTCGTCACCACGAAGCGCGGGTTGGACCCCTGTGCGGTGTGTTCGGCTTTATGGATGACCAACCGCAGCCATCGCCACGAATCGGCAGCATAGACGAAGTCCTGGAATAACCGTTGTTTTTTACCCCTTAGTTCGAACCATTCTTTGGCCTGCTTTTGCAACTGCTGGGCGTCTTGCTGCAAGCGTGCATTGCGAGCCATCCCCACGATGTAACTAACTTCGTTGCGGTCGCACCAAGAGAGTATCCGGTCTCGACAAAATCCACTGTCGGCGCGCCAAATAATCCGCGTACGGGGCCAGCTTTGGCGAATCCGTTTAACCAGCAATTTGAGGATGGCCCCGGCATGCTTGCTGGCATCGATCTTGCTCGGCCGCAGGTAGGCCACCAGCAGCTGATCACCGCAAAAAACATATAGCGGCAGAAAACAGTAATGATCATAATAACCGTGGAAAAAACGTCCCTCCTGGAGCCCGTGCACCGGATTGTCGGTGGCGTCAAAGTCCAGGATGATCTCTTCGGGTTCCTCGGCAAAGGAGCCCATGAACTGTTCGACCAACAGCTCGTTTACCGCAAAGGCCGCCCGCCGATCCTGCCCGTTTTCAAAACGACACAAAGTCGGCGCGCTGGCCAACGTTTCAATGCGCCCCGTTACCGTTTGCAACAATGGATCGTGGCGCAGGGTATCAAAGTCGTTCAAATCCTCATAGCCCGCCACCAGCCCGTAAACGCGCTGCCGCAGCATCCCCAATACCTCATGGCGTACTTTGCCCTTCTGCCGTTTGTCCACTAACTGTCGGGCCGCTCGTTCGGTCAAGCCCAACTGCCGATCCACTTCCCGGATCAAAAGCAGTCCGGCATCCGAAGTAACCTCTCCGCCCTTGAAATCAACCCGCACACGGCGGCCTTTTACCCTTGTCAACTGTAGCTTTAATTGTTTACCTTTTGTCATCGCTGATATTGCTTTAATTATTGATCTATCCTGCTGTATATCAGCAGTTAAGCATATCAACGATACTTTTTTTACGAAATATCCGGGCTAGATTGGTTTCCCGGTCGTCAGGGGAGAAGCGTATTATTGAGGACTTAGCCGCCATGATTAAGCCTTTCAGTCAATTCGACTATTACATCCAGAACTTCTTTAATGTCTTGCATGCCTGGATAGTAGGGATTTTCGGCGGGGGCACATCCGTCTACGACATTTATGTTCATCGCTTCATAAAGCTTTAAGAGAATCATGGCCATCGTCCCGGCGGAGACGAGTCTTCCCGCTCCCGCGGAACCGTGATGCCTCCTCGTGGTCGCTTATGTGTCAAGGCGAAGCATAAGTCCCTTTCAATCACGAAGGGTCGGGCTAGAAAGCTGTGCGGGGAACCGGTTAGCTGACTATCCCTGTTGGAGTATGGACCCGACGCATGGAGGTCTGGTTGAGAGGGTTGCCCGACTGGAACGGCTTCGATTAACATATGTCCTGATGGCGAACGGGGGCGAGGTTTGAAAGGACAGGGATCACACAAACAAGGCAGCGGTTAGTTCCCTCCAAACCCAAGCATTTTCCCCTTGACAAACAGGGTCTTCAGCGCACCATCGAAGACTTCGGCGATGTGTTCGGGTCTGCTATCAAGCTATAAAACAATGAGGAAATGAATAAGGGTGAGATGATGAAAACCCCGTTACTCGCGCTGATGGTGCCAGCGTTGCTGTTCTTCTCCGGCCAAATATGGGCCAAGAACGGATTT
Source organism: Opitutales bacterium (assembly GCA_965226205.1). GTDB lineage: Bacteria > Verrucomicrobiota > Verrucomicrobiia > Opitutales > UBA2987 > JAJFLU01. The sequence continues at coordinate 407,371 of CBDDCJ010000028.1, forward strand.
TACATGGGAATGGACTTGGGCATTGCGGTGGCTCCGGGCATGGACGTGGAGAGCTGGGATAATGATGTTGCAACTCAATGCGACGGGTTCATTAATAATGACGGGGCAGGGAATTTTCTGGTGCCGCCGAGGAAGGATTGTACCCAGTCTACGAGAGACGCTTTCTCCTGGATTCAGCAGTTTGATGGGGGCACTGGCCTTTTGGCCGGGGTGGCCTTTGGGTATCGCCTGGAGAGATTAAGGGTCGAGGGGGAATATTTCTATCGCGGCACGACCTATGATGAATCGATCGATAACATCCAGCTACTACCTGCGGGGGAACCGTTCCAGGGTGGTAAGCAAGATGAACTCAGCTACATAGAAGCCGGGGTCGATGACGTGCTGTCGCACAACTTCTTCGCCAACCTGTACTACGACTTCCGCTCGGACTCGAAGTTTACACCGTACGTGGGATTTGGAGTCGGGTTTGCGCAGATTTCCTTGGACTACTTTAACCGATGGGCGAGGAATTATGACTTCCGCGACATACCGACATTCACAATTGACAAGGACATTGAGGATATTTCGGAGGCAGAACGTGAGAACCGCGAGCTTCTGAACCAGCGGGTCGCCGGGACGACTACCATCGGCAGGGCCAAGCTCTCGAATAGCCTGTTCGGGTATCAGGCGATCGCCGGGGTGGATTATCGGGTCAGTGAGCCGGTCACCATCGGGCTCAAGTTCCGGTGGGCGGATTTCGGTGAATTCGAGGATGGGGAAGAGTGGGATCAGCTCCGCAGTCATGAGTCCGCTGTTAAACCGGGCGGTGCGCGGGTGCGATACACAGCGATGACGGAGGACATTCAATTCTGGGGCGTCAGCCTCAACCTAAAGTATCAGTTCTGACCGACGACGAGCCGGCCCTCGAAGCCGTCCGCGATCTCCCGCAGATAGACGGCCTCGCATTTGAGCGAACGCAACAGCCGCTCGATGCGGATGTTGTCCAGTCACCGGCCCCTGCCGTCCATCGAGATCTTGATGCCAATTTCCCTCAGGCGGCCGCTGAAAGCGAAGCCGGTGAACTGGCTACCCTGGTCGGTGTTGAATATCTCCGGCGCGTGCCGTGGCGGGCCAGCGCCTCGTCGAGCGCGTCTGTGCAGAAACCCGCGTCGAGGGTGTTCGACAGACGCCAAGCCAGCACATGCCGACTCGCCCAGTTCATGACCGCTACCAGGTAAAGAAAGCCGCGCCGCACCGGGATGTAGGTGATGTCGGCGCACCAGAGCTCGATCGCCAAGTCATTGAGCGGATAGGGGTAGACCCGGTGCTCGGGGTGAGGATCGCTGATGCGCGGCGCGCGGTAGACCGCCTGAAGCCCCATCAGGCTGACTGGGCCCCTGGATTTCCTTCCGCTTAAGGTGGAGTCTATCGCCTGGAGAGGAGATGGACATGAAGACGTTCCCGTTTCAGTGAAGAGCAGATCATCGGCATCCCGCGCGGGTAGGAGCGGGGCCTGAAGACGTCGGAAGTGTGCCGTCGCCATGGGATTTCCGAGACCACGTTCTACAAGTGGAAAGCGAAGTTTGGCGGCCTTGAGGTGCGATTGTCTTATAGGTCAGTCCTTACGGGTCTGCGAACGGATGTTGGCCATGGCGACAAGACCCGACATGAAATAGACTTTCAGACCGGACCGCCCGGTGGAAGCCGGTCAAGGACATAACCATGGAAACGGGATGAGACGAAGAGGAAGCCGTGGATCGGCAGAAATTATGGTCATCCAAATGACCTCGGCTTTCCGTGCCGACTCCTATTCCTTAGGGAATCGCACTACGGTGAAGCTGAAGACGCCAATAACCCAGATTTTACGATACAGGTTGTGGGGGCGATTCTGAAGGGCGATAACAAGCGCCGCTTTAAAAATCCGGAGAAAGCAGTTCTCGAAAAGAATACGGGAGACGTTCTGAATCGGTTCTGACACGCCGTGGTGATGTCATATCCTTCCTGTAAAAGTGAAAAAGGTATAGTCTCCTGTTTTTGGGGTCCTCTTTGACCCCGTTATTCTTTCTCAGGAGGTTACACCTTTTTCACTTTTACAGGAAATATGGGTAGTGCCTCAGTTTGAAATCCGTTTTTTGTAGGGTCCGCGCTTCTTGAGCTTTGAGCGGTTCGATTCGATCAAGTCGATAATGTCGAAAGTCGACCCACAGATTCTGCAGACGAGGCTTGAAAATGTTCTGAAAATCGTGTTGCTTACCCGAGTTTTTCACCGACATTAAGAATTGGTATAGTCCACATTTTTCACCGCCTCTTTAAACCCGTAAGGAAGAATCCATGCACAGTCTAACCGTGAACAGATCGAGAATACCACCCACAGTCGAAGATTCAGTGAGTTTCGTTCTTTCACGCATGCTTTCTGTCGTAGCCATGTGGATGCTTACACCACACCTGACACAGGCCGGCTCGGGACTCTATGTGAGCAGCGAGTTTGGAGTCAACTTCACCCCGAACCTGGATATAACCGGCACGAGCAACGACCGGGCCAGTGTGTGTGATGAATTCATCAACCCGTTATTCGCGACGGTCACGCAAACTGAGGGGTATGAGAACTACAACTGCACGGGTGCGAATCGGGGTCAGGGTGACAACTGGATGAACAAGATTGACGGTTCCAAGGGTATCCTGGCCGGAGTGGCGCTTGGCTATAGACTATGGGATAAATATCAGGACAGTGCGTGGATCCGGTTTCGCGCCGAACTGGAATACTTCTACCGCGCCACCGAATACGACCAGACCTCCTCCCTTCTTGTCGCCTCCGGGGCCAGCGGCGACAAGTTGGTCCAGGAAATTTTAACGGCCACGGACAGCATAGGCAGCCTCACCTCGCACAATCTGTTTGGTAACCTATACTTCGACTTTCCGAACAGCAGCCAGTTCACGCCCTACGTGGGGATTGGCGTTGGCGTGGGGTTTACCGATATGGACTACGGCGGTGTGTGGGCGCGGAATCTCGACCCCAACGCGATTACAACGGGAGCCGGTTTGCCCAACGTGGACGAGATCCGAAGGAATCTTGCCGGAAGCACCAGCAGTGCGCGAAACAAGCTTTCCGACAAGCTGTTCGGCTACCAGTTACTGTTCGGATTGGACTATGCACTCACCGAATCGATCACTCTGGGGGTCAAGGGCCGCTGGGTTAACTTCGAGTCCTTCAGCGGTGGTGGCGTCGTCTGGGATCCGCTGCGCAGTCACCAACCCAATCTGCGCGAAGACTTAAGCGAACCCGTATCGGGTGCAATCAAGACAGGGGACACCGAAATGTTCGGGTTCAGCGCAATCATAAAATACCACTTCTAGTGAGATCTGTGGCCCGGGTTGCCGGCCCTCCGCAAAAAGAGCCTTTAAATCGCCATTGTTCGCCTAGTTCCGAATTCACCGCTGCTCTCAGATAGTAAATCACCGAAATTTCTGGTTGAAAAGTAGTGCTTTGATTTAACGGCGACAATGCACCCTCCGGGTTGCCACTCTCTAAAAATGCAATTGCAGCACCAGTCAAAGCTCGTACGGAACCCGGGTTTAGATCTATGGCCTGCACCGTGTTTTCCAGCCGCGACATCGTCGGCTGGCTCGCCAGTGGCTGCTCCACCCCGCTGATCGTCTGCAGGGTCCCATCACTACGCATCCGGTCGCAGTCATTCGCATCCGGATAGCCGCCCATGCTCTGATAGATCCGTTGGGTCAGCAATTCTTTCATACCATGCGTCGGATCAACCCGTCCGTCGCTGATGCATCCGGCCAGTTTCTCAATCCATCCAAGCGATTTTTCAAATTCCCCGATCGCCAGGAGCCCCGCATCCGAAGTTAATTCCGGTTCATCGAAAACAATCGAAACCTTTTTTCCGTTTAAGCCTTGAAATTCGAGTTCCTTTGCATCACGATTTTTTACCGGTGGACTTTCTGCTTTTGTTGGCATAACAGGTTCTTACAAAAGCCCCCCGTGGAAGAGGCGACTATGACGAAAATGATGCTCCTTAACCCATCCAGACGTCTTGCCTTCGTGCTGGGTTTGTGCATACTCGCTTCGGCAGGCGTGGCAAACGCCAAAACAAGTCGGCAGGGATTCTACGCCGGCATCGAGTTGGGGTTTGCAAATGCCGAAGACATGGGGTCCGTGCTGACCGCAGTCAATCATCCGACGAAATGCGACCAGCTTCTTAAAGACAGACCAGACCACAACGTGGTTCCACTCAGCGACCCGGACTGCACAAATAATACGGCTCAACCGACCACCACCAACTCATTTGACCTGGGCGCCGGGTTCTTGGGCGGCGTCAGCGTAGGGTATGCGCTGGACAGGTTTCGCGTTGAATTCGAATATTTGAACCGGTCTCACGGAGGCGATTCCGCGCTTTGGAGGGTCCATGGTGAGAACGTTCCGCTGGTAGACAAGAATGACGAGGTGAGCACGCTCGACCCGCCCTCGGAACGGATATCGGACTTCAGTGCTCATCAATTCTCCGTGAACGCCTACTACGACTTTCTGAACGACTCGCGCTGGACTCCTTATGTGGGCGCGGGCGTCGGTTGGGCCCGCACCAGTCTGGACTACGAGGCCCGCTTTTTGCGTAAGACGATCGCTCAAGGCTACCCGGCTGGTAAACCACCGGCTGCCGCCGGTACGCTAAGCCTTCTGAATACTGAGTTCACCGACACGCTCTTCGGCTTCCAATTCCTGGGTGGCCTCGATTACGCGCTGACGGAAAAGGTATCAATCGGCATGAAAGCACGCTGGGCTTCTTTCCAGGATCTTGAAGGCGACACCGTGTGGGACCTCATCAGAAGTCACAGACCGGTCCGGGCTGACGGGGAAACTCCATTCGACAGCACGCTGACGTTCAGCGACATCCAATACTGGGCGCTCAGCTTCGTGCTGAAGTACTCCTTTTGACCCTGACGCTTGGCTGCGCTTGTAACCGTAACGGATATGCCAAATGTGGGGCCTTGACACCTCCGAACATTTTTCCTAGGTTTCGTCGGGAGATGGCATCGACGATCAAACGCTTCGCTTCCTCACTGTGTATTCTCCTGACCCTGACGGTTCTGCTGGTCCCGGTTCAAAGTTTTGGTTACCAAAACGAGGTGGACTGGATGTGGAACGACACGAAACCTACGTCCAAAGCGGAACCTGTCAACGACTTTGAGACACTGTCTCGTCCTAGCATGAGCCTGTTCGAAAAGGGTGAACGCCCTCTGCTGGAGCCAATGGAAGAAATTGCCCGTAAAAAAGAGTATGGTAAAAAGAAAAGTCGAAACGACTTTGTAGTGCCTTTGAAAAACGGGTGTTGATTATCAAGGACTCAACTCACAAAGTGCGAAAGTCGGGTTAACCCGGATATTTCATGAAGGGTAAAGTTTGGCTCGTTATTGCTATTGGAGATGGATTTCTTTGTATTTTGAGCAGATCGTCTTGATTTTTAGGTGTTTTTCAGGGTGTAGAGACACTGCCCCCTTTCCCCCATTGGTTCGGTAGTGCCGGGGGCAGCACCAATGCACCCTTTAGGTTGGCACCAATCGGCGGGCCGCATGGTTGAAAAGACTGGCTCAAGGATAACTCTCACTTAGGTGAAAGTGAATCGTTCGGGTGTTGCGCACGATGACCGCTCCGATCTTGATTAATTTGAGCCGCAGGGTGTGGCATTGGGCCCGCGCCCACTTCGTCCCTTTTAAGGCTAACCGGCGCATGGCTTCCATCAAGGTGTAGGCCAGCGCCGACAAGAGCAATCGCCACTGATTGGCCCACCATTGATGGGCGCTGGTGCGCTCGCTGAACAATTGCATCTGTTCCTTGATTCGGTTCTCCATTTCACCGCGGCCACAGTATACCTTGTTGTAAAGCTCCTGGGGATCGCCCGGCAGGTTCGTCACCACGAAGCGCGGGTTGGACCCCTGTGCGGTGTGTTCGGCTTTATGGATGACCAACCGCAGCCATCGCCACGAATCGGCAGCATAGACGAAGTCCTGGAATAACCGTTGTTTTTTACCCCTTAGTTCGAACCATTCTTTGGCCTGCTTTTGCAACTGCTGGGCGTCTTGCTGCAAGCGTGCATTGCGAGCCATCCCCACGATGTAACTAGAGGCTGTCCCAAAAGGGTGATTTTTGCGAGGGGATTTTGAAGAGTGTTCATTTTAGTGGTATTTTCTTTTGGGAGGGGGTGACTTTGCTCTCCTATGACGTTAAGATTCTGGTTTTGGGGTCCGTTTGCCTGGTTTTCTTTGTATGGGCCGACAGTAGGCCTGTGAAAAAGTATTGTCCTTGCTTTTCCGCTCTTTATTTAGGCCGCCGCTTTGGTTTTTAGTTCATCTTGCTGGGCCAGCATCTTGGCCACTTTCCATAGATTGTGCGAGAGGACCGACCAGGCTACGCTGATCGAGCGGTTGGCAAAGCCTTTGCTGCGCAATCGCCCGGCCTGCCAGCGATTCTTCAATACCCCGATCCGCCCTTCGGTGCTGGCCCGGCGCTTTTGCAATTGCCTGAAGTGTGGTTCCTCCATCCGTTTTTTCAACTGCTTCGGATCGCGTGGACAGAGCGCATCGTAGATGCCCTCCTGGGCTAACTGCCGGCGGGCCCGCTGGGAGGCGAATCCCCGGTCCGCGCACATGGCCGCTATGGGTTCGGCTAGGTTGAAGCGGTTCTGTCTTTGCAAACTCTCTTGCATTTGTTCATTTTCGCTTGGCGTCCGGCTGCCGTAGAGTTTCCAGTCCAGCAGGTATCCTTCAACGCTTTCACCCAAAAACAGGGTGTTGCCAAACTCAACCTCTTGGCCCGCTTTGCCTCGCACAATCACCTGCGCATCGGGTTCGTAAACACTCAAAACTTTCTCTGCGTTTTTCACCTGGCGGCCGCCAATGATTCGCTCGTGCGCTTGCTTGATGACCACCGGGATTAGCTCGCTCATGCGCTCCATCCGGGTAAGGATCTGTTGGACCTGTTTTTCGCTGTAATCGCTTTGCTCCCAGCAGGCTTGCAATAATTCCCGGTGACTGCGGGCATGCTCCCCGATCCGTTTGAGCAGCTTTTTCATCTGCCTCAAGATACCCTTGCGTTGCCGCGCGCTGTCCTTTCGCCGCCGGCTGTGGGTCATCTGTATGCACAGCCGATTCATCTGCCGAGCCAAGGGCTCCGGTTCGATCGGCATGCGATGGCGCAAACCGGCCTTCTCACGGATCAGCCGGATCGCTTTGAGCAGCACCCAGTCCGTCGGCCAATGAATGTTGACCTCCAAACAGGTGCCGTCGATCAGGCAAATGGTGGTGTCTATCGGCTTGTCCAATCCCACCACCTGCCGGGCCAGATCGGCATCGCCCACAACCTCAGTCAAGGTCCGGTGCAAGGCCCTCAACTGCTCTTCGCTGAAAAACTTCGAGGCCCGTTCCAGGGTGCTCTTGGAGATGCCCCTTATGCCGTCGATATGGCGGACACGACAAAAGTCAGCCAACAGATCGCTGCTGCCCAGAGCCCTCGACAAATGCCGAAACGAAATCCCACCGAGCAGATAACGCAGCGTTTCCATACGCAACGCCTTGAGGGCAAAATTAGCCCGCTTTTGCCGGGCCTTTACACTCATTGGCTGGCCTCTTTCCAAGGCCAGATCAACGCCCTGCGATTCCACCTCCGAATCGATCAGCAGCCGGTCGATACGCTCGATGGTGGCGCGAAAGTTATCGTAATCGAGGCAACGGTCGACCACAGTTAAAGCTGGACGCAGGAGGCATTGGATGGCTATATTTTTCATAGAAAGGGCTATATTGATTTTCGCTAACGCAATTATAGAACCCTTTTTTAGCCGGAGCGAGCAAAAAAATGCTCTTTCCGGCTATTTTTATAAACGTCATCCAGTTGACTACAAAATCTTTATATTTTTGGGACAGCCTCTATGATAAGCGTTTTTGGGGATGCTTTGATAAGTTTTACCGCGGCTTGCAGGCTTTCTCTGGAACAGGTTGGCCGCTCCACGGTGTAAGTGTGTTTTTCAAAAAAATGGATCGGGAAAAGATAACTTTCGGCCTGCACATCCTCGGGCATGGCAATGGTGACCGCGCCCGTTTCGGCCGGATTGGACAAGACCCGCATGGCCTCCGGCAGAGCCGTCAGAATTTGCTCGGGCCGGTTCATGCGGTCCCAATATTTGGAGACCGGGCGAAAGCAATCGTTGACGCTGACATCCTGGCTGTGGGGATACTCCAATTGTTGCAAAACGGGCGCCGGAGCGCGATTGGCAAATATATCACCGGGCAGCAGAAGCACCGGCAGCCGATTGATGGTGGCGGTGGCGGCCCCCGTAACCATGTTGGTGGTGCAGGCCATCGCCCCGAGGCGTTTTTTCGTTTTGGCATAGGCTATGGCGGCATGGACCATGGCCTGCTCGTTCTTTGGCTGGTAGTAAAGAAGCTCATTGCCGCCGTGTTCTTCCAGAGCCTGGCCAAAACCCGTTACGTTGCCGTGCCCGAAGATGCCGAATACTCCATTGATAAGCCGATGCTCTGCGCCATCGCGCCGGATATACTGGTTCTTGAGGAATTTGACCATGGCCGCCGCCATGCTGAGACGCTGGATATTCATCGCCAAAAAATAAAAAGATTAACTTTGAATGGTCTTGCAGTTTTCTGGCCGTTTATGAAATTGTCAAACTGGTAGGATTTGACGTTGATGATTGAATCAACAAGTCTGCCAGAACTGTATTTGACTTGGTTTCGGCAGCTTTTGAGAAAATTATGGAACGGACGAAAATATGAGAGAATTGCTTGCCCTCGCCTTTGCCGGCGCTCTTGGGAGTGTCAGCCGCTACGCTTTGAGCGGCTGGAGCTACCGGCTGCTGGGCGAGCGGTTTGCCTATGGGACCCTGATAGTCAATGTGCTGGGCTGCCTGTTTCTGGGAATCGTGATGCAGGTCGCTCTGACCAGCGAAATCATCCCTCCTACCTGGCGGGCCCCAATTTCCATTGGATTTTTTGGCGCCTTCACCACATTTTCCACTTTTGGGTATGAGACGATTCGCTACCTGGAAGATGGCGCCTGGTCGTTGGCAGCTTTAAATATTTCGGCAAATGTCGTGCTTTGCCTGGGCGCAATGGCAATCGGCCTTGCCATAGGACGAGTTATTCTGGGAGGAACCTGATGTGATGCAAGTATTGAATGGTGAACAGGTATTGATGCGAATATTCATCGGCGAGGCCGACAAGCATGGTATGCAGCCGCTTTACACCGCGTTGGTGGAGTTATTCCGCAAGGAAAAATTAGCGGGAGCGACCGTGATAAGAGGGATGTCTGGCTATGGGGCCAAAAGCCACATGCACACGGCCCATCTTTTGCGTCTCAGCCAGGACTTGCCAATCATCATCGAAATTGTGGACAGCCAGGAAAAAATCGACCGCGTTCTGCCACTGATCGATCCCATGGTGAAGGAAGGGCTCATCACCATGGAAAAGGTGCACGTTATCCGCTACGCCCCGAAAAAATCCGGCCAATAAGCCTTTCAGTATTGGCAATGGCTGTTTTCGTGATCTTGAATGGCGGAGAGGGAGGGATTCGAACCCCCGGTACCGTTGCCGGCACACCTGATTTCGAGTCAGGCACATTCGGCCACTCTGCCACCTCTCCGTCGATTGGCTAGAGATAACCGGTAAATTCGTCTGTTTTCAAGTTCTGAAATTTTACATTTATCATTTTTTTGATATTTGATAATTCCTCTGGCTTTTGTAAAAAAAGATTTCTCTTAAAAATTTGAATGATTGATTTGTTTGTCCCTATAAACCTGGAAATGCGAATGGGCTGAAGAGGGAATTGATTGGGCGTGATTATACCGAAACCGAAATTTCATTTTGATCCCTACGATCCGCATTTTATTGAAAACCCTTACCCCGTTTATCACCGGCTTCGCTCCGAAACACTGATTTTCTTCCATGAGGACTGGAATCTGTGGTTTTTTACCACTTACGAGGATATTTCCACTTTGTTGGGGGATAAACGGCTGGGCCGCACTATGGACCATGTCATATCCAAAGCGGAGGTTGAGCAAAAGCGGAAAGCCGCCCGCTGGCACAAACACCCGTATTTCACCCGTTATGTGCGGCAGAATTTTATGGAAAAAGAGGGGGGTGATCACGCCCGTTTGCGCAAGCTCGCCCACAAGGTTTTTACTCCCGTCCGGGTGCGCGGTCTGGAAAAACGCATCCAGGAAATAACGGACGGGCTGCTCGACACGGTGGAAAAGCAGGGGCGCATGGATTTCCTCCAGGACCTGGCTGCCCCCATGCCGGTTTTGGTCATCGCCGAAATGCTCGGGGCGCCGCCGGAGATGACGGATCGCCTGTGTTCCTGGAGCGAGGCCATTACCAAAATGTATGAGCCATTCCATACCGGGGAAGAGGAGGAGCGGGCGGAGCAATCGACCAAGGAGTTTTCCGAATTCCTCATTAAACTGGCCGCGGAGCGTAAAGTGGAACCGCGGGATGACCTCATAAGCGCATTGGCGGCGGTCGAGGAAGAGGGGGACCGGTTGACCAATGAGGAGTTGATTTCGACCTGTATTTTTTTGCTCAACGCGGGCCACGAGACCCTCGTCAATTCCGCCGGCAACGGGATGCTGGCCCTGCTGCGCCATCCGCGCCAACTGGAAAAACTGAAAGCGCATCCCGCGATGTCGAAAACAGCCATTGAGGAGATGCTTCGTTACGATTCGCCCCTGCATCTGTTCAAGCGATGGGTGTTGGAGGATATGGAATACAAAGGGCGTTTTTTTGCCAAAGGCTCGGAGTTTGCCCTCTTATACGGTTCGGCCAACCGCGACCCGGCCGAGTTCGAAAACCCGGATGCTTTCGACATTGCACGGGAGCATAATCCGCATCTGGCCTTCGGCAAAGGCATTCATTTTTGCATCGGGGCGCCCCTGGCCCGTCTTGAATTGCAAATCACGTTCAACACCGTTCTGCGCCGTTTGCCCAATATCCGCCTGGCGAAGGCCGAACCGAGACGGCTGCAAGGTTTTGTCTTCCGCGGGGTGGAGGAGCTGCCGGTCGAATTTTAAGCGTTGACAGGTTGTTTGCGCCAGCGGTTGTTTTCGACCGGTGGGAGTTCCGCTGATCGGATTTGCACCCCGTAAACAGCCGGATGGCGGCGAAGGTTTTTGTAAGTTTCGAGGGTCGGCTGCCATTGCAGGGAGCTAGGAGTGTCTGCCATGGCGGCGTAGTCCCCATCCAAGAGAATCCCGATGCGGATGTCCGTTTTCCCCGGCGAGGCGGCAATTTCTTTGAGCAGTAAACCGAGAAAATCATCGCATTGGGGGCCGGGCCGCAGGATCCAGTCGATCCCCTCGATCAGGCGGAAGGGAAAGGGATCGAGCAAACGGGCTTCTGTGACGCTCAGGCGGGGGTCGTCCTCGCGGTTGAAAACCGTACCGGTGACCATGAGGATTTTTCCTGGCTGGACGCATTCACCACAGCGGGAATAGGCCTCGGTATATATATTTATAGGAAAATTCGCTTTGCGAGCGCTCAACAAAACAATCGCCCAGGGCCGGTTGTCGCGACGGGAGATTTTTTTAGTGACTTGGGCGACGACACCGCAAAGCCGGAAGGGTGTTCGGTCGGGTAGGGTCATATACTCCTCGCCCGCGATCGTGTCGATGTTCTCGGCGAGACCGTCGTAGGCGTTCATGGGGTGGCCGGAGACATAAAACCCGAGCAGCTCTTTTTCGGACTGCAATTTATCATTGAGGGACATTTGGGAATCTTCTTCATCCGCTCCATTGGCATTGGCGCCGCCGTTGGAACTGTGGCTGACCACTGGCACATCAAGGATATCGAAAAAGGATTCCTGGCCGCGCTCGCGGTCGCGCTGCATTTCGGCGACTTCGTTCATGGTCGCTTCCAGGTTTTTGAGGAGGAATCCGCGATCCTGGTTTGAGAAGTCGAAAGCCCCGGTCTTGATGAGGCATTCGTAAACACGTTTGTTAACAGCCCGCGCATCGACGCGGGAGGCGAAATCGTGGAAGTCCTGAAAATTCCCTCCTGCTTCGCATTCCTGGAGAATCTTGCCAGCGGCGGCATCGCCCACCCCTTTGATGGCCGCCAACCCGAATCGTATGCTGTCTTCGCCGTTTTTGGCATCGAAAATAGGAGTAAAATTTTCCCTGGACAGGTTAATGTCGGGCCCGAGGACGGGAATCTCCATGGCGGAGCATTCTTCAATAAAATAGGCCACCTTGTCGGCATTTCCCAACTCGGCGGAAAGAAGGGCGGCCATGAACTGGACCGGATAATTGGACTTGAGGTAGGCAGTCTGGTAGGAGAGCATCCCGTAGGCGGCGGAGTGGGATTTGTTGAACCCGTAGCCTGCGAATTTTTCCAGCAGGGCGAAGATTTTCAGGGCCGTATCGCGGTCCAGACCGTGGGTGGCCCTGGCCCCGTCAACAAAAACTTGGCGCTGTTTTTTTATTTCCTCGACCTTCTTTTTTCCCATGGCCCGGCGGAGGATGTCGGCCCCGCCGAGGGAATATCCGGCGATTACCTGGGCTGCTTCCATGACCTGCTCCTGGTAAACCATGATGCCGTAGGTTTCCCGGCAAATACCCTCCAGCAGGGGATGGGCATACTTGACCGTGGAGGGGTCGTGCTTGCCCCGCACATAATCGGGTATGAGGTCCATGGGACCGGGCCGGTAAAGGGCGATGAGGGCGATGATTTCGTCGATGCTGGCGATTTTGAACTGCCGGCAGAGGCTTTGCATACCGGAAGACTCCAATTGAAAAACGCCCACCGTTTTGCCGCTGTTGAGAAGATCGAATGTGCGGGCATCCTCGAACCCGATTTTCTCGATGTCGAAGTCCGGTTGGGCGGTACGGTGGACATGCTTTTGGGCATCGTCGATGACGGTGAGGGTTTTCAAGCCCAGGAAGTCCATTTTGAGGAGTCCGAGTTCCTCGACCGGTTCTTTGGGGTATTGGGTCGTGAGGTCTCCGTCCTGTTTGGTCAATGGGACCAACTCATCCAATGGGCCGTCACCGATGATGATGCCACAGGCGTGTTTGCCAGTGTTGCGCACCATTCCCTCGATGATCCGGCCATGATCGATGATTTTTTTTGCCAACGGGTTGTCGTTGACTTCCCGCCGGAGTTCGAGGCTTTTTTCAAGCGCCTGATCAAGTGAGATATTGAGGTCGTCGGGCACCATTTTGGCGATGCGGTCGGCCTCTTTATAGGGAATATCGAGCACGCGGGCGACATCGCGGACCACCATTTTGGGCCCGAATTTGCCGAAGGTGATGATATTGGCGACGCTCTCATGGCCGTATTTTTTCCGCACATAATCGACCACTTCATCCCGCCGCCGCATGCAAAAATCGATGTCGAAGTCGGGCGGCGAGACGCGCTCGGGGTTGAGCATGCGCTCGAAGAGGAGCTTGAAGCGAATGGGGTCGATACCGGTGATCTTGGTCAGGTAGGCAACCAGGCTGCCGGCACCCGATCCGCGGCCCGGACCGACCGAAATTCCCTGGTCGAGGGCCCAGTTGGTGAAATCCTGAACGATGAGGAAGTAATCGACGAAACCCATTTTATCGATCACGCCCAATTCGTAATCGAGCCGCTGCAAGAGGGTTTGGGCCAGGTCTTTGGGCTCTCCCGGCTTCGGCTGATAGGCTTCCGGTTTTTCATAATCCACTCCGTAGCGTTCTATTAAACCTTTAATGCAGAGGTTTTTTAAGTAAGAGGCGTTGTCCGCCCCGGCGCTTTGAAATTCCAGGGGCCGCTCGAAAACGGGAAAATGATTTTTTCCGAAAGGCAATTGCACATCGCACATTTCGGCCACCGCATTGGTATTGATGAGGGAATCGGGCCGCTCGCAAAAAATCGCCTCCATCTCCTCGCGCGATTTGAGATAAAATTGGTCGTTGGCATAGCGCATGCGTTTTTCATCCGCCACCTTGGAACCAGTTTGTATGCATAGGAGGACATCGTGGGTGGGGGCGTCGTTTCGCTCCACATAATGCACGTCGTTGGTGCAAACGACTTTCAGGCCGAACATCTCCGCCAATTTGAGCAGGCCGGGGATAATCTGTAATTGCTCTGGAATAGTGTGGTCCTGGATTTCGACGAAAAAATTATCCCGGCCGAAAATATCCACGAATTTGCCGGTCCACTCTTTGGCGGCCTCGAAATCATCATTCAATATCGCTTGGGGGACAACGCCTTGGAGGCATCCGGTGAACCCGATAAGACCTTCTGCATGGGCGGCCAGAGTGGAGAAATCGGCCCGGGGTTTGCGGTAAAAACCGTTCACGTGGGCATCGGAGACCAATTTAACCAGATTGCGGTAACCCTCGAAGTTTTTTGCCAATAAGCCCATGTGGTGGGCCTTTTTTTTCGATTTCTCCCTGCGGTCTTCGGTCGTCAGATAAATTTCACAGCCCAGCAGGGGTTTGATTCCGTTGGAACCAGCTTTCTTAAAGAAATCGACCAATCCGAAGAGGCAGCCGTGGTCGGTTATGGCGATGGATTTCATGCCCAGCTCCGCCGTCCTCTTCATGAGCCGGTCGATGCGGCAGGCGCCATCCAGCAGGCTGTAGTCGGTGTGAACGTGAAGGTGGACGAATTCCTTGTCGCGGGCAGGCATGTGCTTGTAAAATCAACCTCGCAGGGAGCGTATTACAAGAAGGAATTATTGGATTTATTCACAATGACGTGTGGGTATTCGATTTCTGAGAATTGCCTTAAAAAAAAATTGACCTGTCCCGATAAAATGGCCTCACTGCTTTTCCTTTTAAATATCCATCCCATCCCAACCAGGGAACTATGTCCGTCGAAGTAAAAATACGCAGAGGTGAACCCATGGAGCGCGCGCTCCGCCGTTTGAAAAAGAAGCTCGATCGCGAGGGTGTTATTCGCGATGTGCGCGCCAAGCGGTATTTCGAAAAACCATCGGAGGTGAAACGGCGCAAAAAGAAAGTCATGGACTTCTCCAATATGCTGCGTCTTCGGCACGAGAACAGGTAGTTCATTCCGGTCGAATTTTGTTCGGTTTTTGGCCCTTAGGCGGATAAAAAAATACTGGCTCCCTGCCGGCGCCAGCGATGAAACCTAAAATCGCCCTCTCTACTTGTTGGTGTTCGCACCGGCATATTGATGGCTTCGAGATGGCGCGGGAGATGGCCGGCCTCGGTTTTGAATACATCGAGCTGAGCCACGGTATCCGCATATCCCTGGTCCCCGGAATTTTGAAAGCGCTGGAGGAGGGTTTGGTGAAAATTTCCTCGGTCCATAATTTCTGTCCACTGCCCACCGGGGTTATGCATGCCGCTCCCAATATATTTCTGCCCACATCCGGCGACCGGAGTGAAATAGCCTCCTGGATCCGCTACACTCGGCGGACCATTGAATTTGCGGCCCAGGTCAAAGCGGACCGTATCATTTTGCATTGCGGCAAGGCGCGGTTTTTCTGGTTTGATCCGGAAAAAACCCTCCAGCGCTTCCGTTCGGGAAAAAACCGGGGGGAATTATCCACCGATCCACGTTATTTGAGGCTCCTGAAAAAATGCCTGGCCAAGGTAATGAGAAAAAAAGCCCGCTACATGAATCAATTGCGTTCCTCGCTGGAAGCGGTTATTCCTTTGGCCCGGGAACGCGGCATCCGGCTCGGCCTGGAAAACCGTGAGAGCCTTGTGGAACTGCCTCTGGATGCCGAGATGGCTCCGTTTCTCGAAAAAATGGGGCCCTCCGGCGTCATCGGTTACTGGCACGATACCGGCCACGCCCGGCTGAAGGAAATTTTGGGCATCATCAGTCAGGAACGGCTGCTATCTGAAAATCAAAGCCGACTCCTCGGTTTTCACCTCCACGATGTCGATGCCCATGAGCGGGACCACCAACCGATCGGCTCCGGGGGCATTGATTTCAAAAAAATCGCCTGCTACTTCCAACCCGGCCAAGTCCTCGTTCTGGAAATGAGTCCCCACCTCAAAGAGGAGCAGATCACAGAATCAAGGTATCGACTCGAATGCCTCCTTGCGAATAATGGATAGTTGATAAAATTATTTACATCCTCCAATGCCCTGCCAATTCAAAATTTTACGAACTGTTGAATTCCACCAAACCGATGCTAGCGGTTTGGTTCACTTTTCAAACTTTTTCATTTTTATGGAAGAAGCCGAACATGCTTATTTAGGTTTTTTGGGCATTCCTGTATATGAATATGTAAAAGAGGGGGGCGGTTGGCGTGGCTGGCCGCGTATCCGCGTTTCCTGCAATTATGAATCTCCGCTTAGGTTTGAGGATAAATTTGAAATCGAATTGCGGACGCTTGAAATCGGAACCAAGACCGTTAAATATGGATTTCGATTTCTGAAAATCATGGATGATAAGCAAAAGAAAAAAGTCGCCGAAGGGGAAATGATTTCAATTTATGCCCGTAAAAACCATTCCGGCGATGAAATCGATGCGATTCCCATACCGCAGGATATTCTGGACAAAATCTGCCCGGCCTGAATGTGAATGGCGATTTTTTTTGACGACCGGACAGCCCGACTACCGGCCTCCCCCGGCCACAAAATCTTTTTCAGCGAATTAAATTTTATGAAATATCCGGGTTAGCCCATCTTCGACAGTTCAAAAAGTTAAAGGGCTTATCTATGCGGATTCGGGATTAATTTTTACCGTTAGTCTGCACTACATTTTGGATGATTTTGGGGCGGGTGGGCAGTTTTAGGCCCATTTTCTTGAGGAGGTCGGCACAGAGTTTTTCCGGTTTGCCTACCAGCCGTAAACGCGCTTCGCGTCCCCCTCGCAGCGGCGCCACCACGTCCATTGAGCGTAGATTTTCCAGTTCGTGCAACACTTGCCGCGCACAGGTGCCGAGGCCTTTGGCCTGCAGCCAGCTTTCCAGGGCGCGCCACATCGCCAGAGCCAGAAAACAGATCAGAATGTGCGCTTGCACACGCTTTTCTTTGTGGTGATAGACCGGCCGCAGCCCCAAGTCGCTTTTGGCGCAACGAAAGGCTGCCTCGGCCTGTGTCAGTTGTATATACCACCGCCACAGCTTTTGTGGGTCTTCCTCCTGGCAGTTGGTTCGCAGCAGATAGGTCCCGTGGGCCAGTTGGGCCCAATCGGCTTTGCTCTCGTCTTCGGTGATTTGCAATGCGCAGGCCCGTCCGTCGGCGTCGATTTGCACTTCTACGGTGAATATTTTTTCGGCCAGGGTGTGGCGGCCCAGCCAGCGGCCGATACGGCGTTCAACCGGATCGAGTTTCTGCCCTCGCCGACGCAAACTCAGGTCGATCTGGTCGAGCTTTTTGCGCAAACGCTCCTTTTGCTTGCTCAGCATGGCGGCTTCTTTTTGACCCCGTCCCTGGCTGCGGCAAAGCACATATTGCTCGATCTGGGGGCAGTCGGGATGTTTCACCAGTTTGACCTCCACCCCCGCCCGCACCTCGCAAAAATCGCCTTGCTCGAGCAGATCGAGGGCAAAGTTTTTAAGATGGCTCTTGGGCGTGCCCACGATGTAACGGGCCCCTTTGCCGCGCAGGTATTCGAGGTTGGCCTCGCTCACCATGCCGCGGTCCAGCACCCAGATGCGATCGGCCACCCCGTAATGCGATTCCATCAATTCGACCCTCTCCTGCACCGTGGTCACATCGGCGCGGTTGCCGTCGAAAACCTCATAGGCCAGGGGCAGCCCTTCGGGTGTCACCACCAGTCCAAGACATACCTGCTTGCAATCCGGCCGCTGGTCCCGGCTGTAGCCGCGCTGGGCCTGGGCATTGCCCTCGCACCGGCCCTCAAAATAGGTGCTTGTTATGTCGTATAAAAGAAACTCGAAACGCGTCCCAAACCAGCTTTCATAGCGTCCTTTAAGATGACTGAACAGTTCCCGGCGCAAGGGCAAGACACGATCCAGTCCGCGATAC
This sequence comes from Opitutales bacterium, assembly GCA_965226205.1. GTDB lineage: Bacteria > Verrucomicrobiota > Verrucomicrobiia > Opitutales > UBA2987 > JAJFLU01. The sequence goes on from CBDDCJ010000028.1 coordinate 425,301, forward strand.
AAACGGTTGTCATAGACCTCATCCACATCCACCGCCATCAAATCCTCCAGCGCCGTCGAGCCATACCAGCGCTCGGCCAGAGCCAGCTCCGAGGCCTGTTCGCAAAAACGCCCCAGCGCCAGAATCGAGGCCACCTGGGCCCAGCCCACCGACTCCCGGCCCGGCGGCAAATGCTCCTCGAAGAAACGATGCAGCCCCAGCCGCCGCCACAGCGCCAGAGCCACATACACTTTGCCAAATTGACGCACCCGCTCCACCCGTATCCGACCCAGATTCACCTGCGCCCACAACGGAGCCTCCGGTTTATCCTCGGCAAATAAATCCATCTGCTCGGCCCCCGCAGCCTCATCATCGCCATCGAGGAGCCGACCGATCTGCTCCCAACCCAACCGCTCATCCTCATCGAGCCCCGGCTCCTTGCCAATGTGGGCCACGATGCGCTGGCGCGGCCCCTTGGCTGTGCGCACCGACTCCACCAGCGTCCAGTAATCATAATCCTGGCCCTTCTTACGACGACGATGGCGACGCAAATACATCAACACCGACCCTGCACTACTTCTCCGAAAAGGCAATAGAGTGGTCTGCACTACACGGCATTTTCACACCCCAACCCTGACAACCATGCGCCCTACAGCACGAAAAACCCTAAAAATAATCGATTTACCCCCCCCCCCAACTGTCGAACTCAGGTTAGAGCCCACGCGAGACCTTTTTGAAGACCCCCGGCACCCCCTACACCAAGGCGCTTATTTCAGCCATTTATCAGGTGTAAAATACCGGTCAAACCAAGAAACCCGAAAACGGTGGTTTTGAGGTGATTGGGGTTAAGCCGGCGGCCGAACTTGAGCCCCGCCATAATCGCGACGGCGATGGGAATCGAAGTCCATAGGGTGATCATGAAAATACGGGGCAATTGATCGGTCGTGATGCCGATGAAGAGAAAGTGGGTGAACGTGGTGGCGGCGTAAACAGAGGCCAGGGTGGCTTTCATTTCTTCAATGGGCCAGTTTCGTGAAAAGACGTAAGCCACCGATGGCGGACCGCCGACATTGAAGGAGCCAGCCAGGGCACCTGCCAGCAACCCAACAAACAATCCCGACGATTGAGGAATTTTTGAGCCGTATTTTCGTTCCAGCGCGAAGTGGTTTAGGCTTATCAAGAGCATGATGGCGCCGAAAACGCGGAGGAGGATCGGCTCGGGAACACTGACCAGAACATAGACGCCGAAGGGTACGCCGAGCACGCTGCCGATGATCAAGCTGCGGGCGGAAGCCCATTGAAAGTGGCCCCGTGTGCCGGCCACAGAAACTCCCATGGCGACAAAATTGAGCAAAATGAGAAGGCCGATAGCGTCTCGCAGGGGGAGCAACAGGGGCAAAATAGAAATGGCCAGAATGGCAAAACCGAAGCCGAGGACACCCTGGATGAAGCCACTGGCGAGGAGCGTAATGAGAATCGTCAAATTGAATAAATTCAGTATATCCATGCAGCCAGTTCTTTAATTTCGACAGTTGGGGCGCAGCACCCTAAGGTTTACGACTGCCCGGTTAGATAACCGAGCGAAAAAAGAAACTTTTCAGTGGCGCGCATAGTTTCATCGAAGGGTCGATTTTCATGGCGGCCGAAATTAAAGAAGGCGTGATCCCTATCCTTAAATTGATGGACGTGGCAACGATTACCGGCCTCTTTCATCTTAGATTGAAATCGTTCGATGTCTTTTATGGGGACGATTTTGTCTTTTGTGCCGTGAAAAATGATGGTGGGCGGACCGTTTGAAGAAATATGATGAAGCGGAGAAATCTCCCGGCGCCGCTCGCCTATGATCTCTTTGCAGAATGGAAGCACGGTAGTATCGACGACCGGATTAAATAGAACCAAAGCATTGGGCCGGCAACTTGTGGCGAGGTCATCAGAGGGATTGTCAATCCCCGTGATGAAAGCCGTTGAAACTGCCAGATGACCGGCCCCGGGCTTATAAAATTTCATCATTAACGGGGTTTCGCCAATGGTTTTATAGACGATTCGGCTGACCGAAATTTTCATTTTTTTTGTTCTATCCTACCCTGACCGGGCATTAGCTTTTCACCCGTTTCAACTCCGTCTCCAACTGGCGATGGTGTTTCCAGCCGAGGAGTTTTTCCGCCTTGGCCGATGAGACGAGGCTGGCGTGCCCGTTCAGTTCACTTTTTGTTTCCACCTTTGGGTAATAATTTGCCAGGAATTCCCGTGTCGGGATTTTCGACAGGGTGTGGCCGGCGGTGATAAAGAAGACCTCGTGCCCGGTCCAATCGGCTTCTATGGCCAAGCGGTTGGCGCGGGCAACTTCCCTAACATCGGCGTAGGCCCCCAGAACATTTTGACCAAGCGGCGTTGACCGGTCGAGGGTTTTATAGCGATCGGGCGTAAAAACCCCCGGGATACCGCATGCTGCAAATGGTCATCCAGGGAAACCGCAAGCTGAATGCATCGGCTGTGACTTCGCCAACTTTTTTGCTCAGACCGTATGCCTCATCCGGTTGGCAAGGGTGTTGCTCATCTATGGGAAAATATTGGAATAGCCGTTCCAGATTGTAACCCATGCCGAGGGCATTGATGCTGGAGGCAAGGCATATTTTTTTGATTCCAAGTATTGAAGCGGCTTCCAGCACATTGAATGTGCTCTGCGTGTTGACGCGAAAAACCGCATTGTTGGAAGTACGCCCCGGCGCCGCAATCGCTCCCAGGTACACGACAGCATCGAAACCGTTCAGACAGCTAACAAGGTCCCCGAAATTGGCCAGATCCACAATTGTCGTCGGAATGTTCTTTTGGGCGGGGCGCACAGCATCCAGATTGCGAACCTCGTAGTCATGATTTTGCAACTCTCTAACGGTATAAATGCCGATCCTGCCGATCCCGCCCGTTACCGCTATTCGCATGACTTTTTAGGATGTGTTCTCATCGTCTATAACCCGCCGTTTTTGATCGTTAGTATTAAATTCGCACTTACCTCCGATGTTGCAGCATAACGCAAAATCATTAATTTTCTCTTGCTTAAAGAAACTAAATATTGACCCTACTTCGCATTACCATGCTGTCAATTTCAATACTATAACTTTAATCTGGCGCGCAGAGTTGTCATTAAGCGGCAGAACCATTTTGTTTATTTATTTAACCACCTGATTGAAATCGATTATGCCCTTTATCAACATTAAAAAATACGAACCGATTGAACTGGCTCCCGGGGCTCGGGCACGCACACCCTATGGGACAAACCTGATGCTATCCTACCTTGAATTGGACGAAGGTTCTTTAATACCACCGCACAAACATCCCCATGAGCAGGGCGGGATGTTGCTGGAGGGCAATCTGGAATTGACAATTGGTGATGAAACGCGCCATTGCCAACCGGGCGATATGTTCATCATACCTCCGAATACGCCCCATGCCGCCAAACCCATTGACGGCCCGGCGGTGGTGCTTGATGTATTCAGCCCGGTCCGTGAAGATTATGCCAAACTCTTCAATAAATACATACCGGAAGGCACCTCTCTTTAATAGTGAAATGGACGGGGAAAACTGGACAGAGGAATAGGGCACATTCGGCATGGTGGACCACCTTTGCCAAATATCACCTTCCAGATGGCTGAGGTGGCTATTCCAAGAGAAATGTTTCAAACCATGCTGAAGCGAATAGAGCGATTGCAACTTGCGCCCTATACGGTGTGAGGTAGAGAATTTTTAGATACAAAAGAACCAGATCAGTGGGTTCTTTGAAGTGGACTGTGAAGTGGACGGGGTTGTTTGGACAATTTTGACGTGGGATTAAGGTGGAAATCGTGTTCATATTATTTTTTAAAAATATATTTTGTCCTTAGCCAAAGACGGGCACGCAGGTGCCCGCAAGCTGTATTGGCGGGGAGGTTGGTTTTGCTCCGATTGCATGGACTTCGGCCGGGGTCCGGTAGCCCAGGGCTTGGTGGGGGCGCAGGTGGTTGTAGAAGTCCAGGTAGCGGGCTATCCCTTCGCTGGCTTCCTTTGCCGTGGCGTATTCGCGCAGGTAAATGTCTTCATACTTGAGGGTTCTCCAAAAGCGTTCAACAAATATGTTGTCCAGGTAGCGGCCACGCCCGTCCATGCTGATGCGCACCCCGGCTTGCCCCAGCACCGAGGTGAACTCGCTGCCGGTAAACTGGCTGCCTTGATCGGTGTTGAAGATTTGAGGTTGGGCCCGCTTCAGAGCTTCCTCCAGGGCCCGCACACAGAAGCGGCTCTCCAGGGTGTTGGAAAGCTGCCAGCTCAACACGTAGCGGCTGAACCAGTCCAACACCACGGTCAAGAAAAGGAATCCCCGGCTCAGCCGCAGGTAAGTGATGTCGCTGCACCACACCTGGTCGGGCCGCTCGACCGCCAAACCCAGCAGCAGATAAGGGAAAATGCGGTGCTGCCGGTGCCCCTGGCTCAAGTTTCGACGCGGATAAATAGCCTCCAGGCCCATTTGGCGCATGAGCCGCTGGATGCGGCCTCGTCCCACTGCATGGCCCTCTCGACGCAGCCACTGGGTCATCCGGCGAGAACCAAAAAACGGATATTGGGTGTAGAGCTCATCCATGCGATGCATGTAGAGAACGTTCTGCTCGCACTGGGCACGGGCCCGATAGTAATAGCTGCCGCGGGCCAGCCCCAGCAACTGACATTGCCTGCCGATACTGATTTTTCCTTGAAGTGGTTGCACCATCTTGCGCCTCCCACCAACCGAGTTGTTCAGACTTTTTTTTTAGCCAATCGCATTCTACTTTCAGCTTTCCAATCTCCTGGTAAAGGTGATCTTTTTCCGTCTCGTTGTCCTTGCTGAGAGTCTGCCGCTGGCGCGAAAACAGCTCCGTTGCTCCCTGCAAAAGCTGCTTCTTCCATTGGGTCACCTGGTTGGGATGCACCTCAAAACGACCGGCGATCTCGTTGATGGTATGAGCGCCCCTGATGGCTTCCAGGGCCACCCGGGCTTTAAACTCAGCACCGTGTTGTCTTCTCTTTCGTGATTTAATAACATTCATAGGTTAGAGGATTTCACAGTTGTCCGGTTAACCTGAATTTAAAACTTTGTAAATCGTTAATTTTTATAAACTTGTGAGTTATTTTTAGTGTGACGCATTTGAACTTCCATCAATTTCACTATATTTTGGGGTATAAATTCTGTATCTTGTTGATCATGAATCAACAACGTATGGTTTTCTCCCAAATTTTTGACCTTTTGCATCGTGAACAGTTTCAACGATGCGTCAAACGCTATAGTGGGGACAAGCGTGTCCGTTCCTTTTCCTGCCGGGATCAATTCTTGTGCATGGCCTTCGCTCAATTGACTCGACGTGAAAGTCTCAACGATATCGTTACCTGTTTGTGTGCCCATAGTGACAAACTCTTTTCTATGGGCATTCGCAGTAATATCGCCAAGAGTACTTTGGCCGATGCCAATGAACAACGCAACTGGCGCATCTATGCGGACTTGGCATACGTGCTCATTAAAAAGGCTCGCAGGCTCTATGCCGATGAAGCGTTGGACTTTGAACTCGAAGAGACCGTTTATGCTTTAGACGCCACGACCATTGACTTGTGTTTGAGCCTCTTTCCATGGGCCCATTTTCGTACAACCAAAGCGGCGGTAAAGCTGCACACGCAGATCGATTTGCGCGGTTCGATTCCGACCTTTATCGAGATCACTCCGGAAAAAGTTCACGACGTAAACATGCTTGATGCCCTTGTTCTTGAGCCTGGAGCCTATTATGTGCTTGATCGCGGCTATGTCGATTTTGCCCGCTTGTTCCTCTTTAGCGAAGCGATGGCCTACTTTGTCATCCGCGCCAAAAGCCATTTGAATTATATACGTTTGCGTTCCCTCAAAGTAGTCCACGGCAGTGGTGTTTGCAGTGACCAAGTAATTCGCTTTAGAGGATTCTATGCCTCCAAAGATTATCCCCAGAAGCTCAGGCGTATACGCTTTTACGATGCAGATAACGGTAGGCATTTCATCTATTTGACCAATAATTTTACCCTTCCAGCCTTGATTATCTGCCAGATGTATAAAGGGCGTTGGAAAATCGAATTGTTTTTCAAGTGGATTAAGCAGCACTTACGGATCAAAAAATTCTTTGGCACTTCGCCCAACGCAGTAAAGACGCAAGTATGGATTGCCATCAGTGCTTACGTGTTGATGGCGATCCTAAAAAAACAGTGGCAATTGGAATTGAGTCTTCACCGAATATCACAGGTATTGAGCTTGAGCGTTTTTGAAAAAGTCCCTCTCTATGAACTACTTAGCGGCTGTCCCAAAAGGGTGATTTTTGCGAGGGGATTTTGAAGAGTGTTCATTTTAGTGGTATTTTCTTTTGGGAGGGGGTGACTTTGCTCTCCTATGACGTTAGGATTCTGGTTTTGGGGTCCGTTTGCCTGGTTTTCTTTGTATGGGCCGACAGTAGGCCTGTGAAAAAGTATTGTCCTTGCTTTTCCGCTCTTTATTTAGGCCGCCGCTTTGGTTTTTAGTTCATCTTGCTGGGCCAGCATCTTGGCCACTTTCCATAGATTGTGCGAGAGGACCGACCAGGCTACGCTGATCGAGCGGTTGGCAAAGCCTTTGCTGCGCAATCGCCCGGCCTGCCAACGATTCTTCAATACCCCGATCCGCCCTTCGGTGCTGGCCCGGCGCTTTTGCAATTGCCTGAAGTGTGGTTCCTCCATCCGTTTTTTCAACTGCTTCGGATCGCGTGGACAGAGCGCATCGTAGATGCCCTCCTGGGCTAACTGCCGGCGGGCCCGCTGGGAGGCGAATCCCCGGTCCGCGCACATGGCCGCTATGGGTTCGGCTAGGTTGAAGCGGTTTTGTCTTTGCAAACTCTCTTGCATTTGTTCATTTTCGCTTGGCGTCCGGCTGCCGTAGAGTTTCCAGTCCAGCAGGTATCCTTCAACGCTTTCACCCAAAAACAGGGTGTTGCCAAACTCAACCTCTTGGCCCGCTTTGCCTCGCACAATCACCTGCGCATCGGGTTCGTAAACACTCAAAACTTTCTCTGCGTTTTTCACCTGGCGGCCGCCAATGATTCGCTCGTGCGCTTGCTTGATGACCACCGGGATTAGCTCGCTCATGCGCTCCATCCGGGTAAGGATCTGTTGGACCTGTTTTTCGCTGTAATCGCTTTGCTCCCAGCAGGCTTGCAATAATTCCCGGTGACTGCGGGCATGCTCCCCGATCCGTTTGAGCAGCTTTTTCATCTGCCTCAAGATATTCTTGCGCTGGCGCGCGCTGTCCTTTCGCCGCCGGCTGTGGGTCATCTGCATACACAACCGGTTCATCTGCCGAGCCAAGGGCTCCGGTTCGATCGGCATGCGATGGCGCAAACCGGCCTTCTCGCGGATCAGCCGGATCGCTTTAAGCAATGTGCCCGCTACATCCTTGAGCAGCACCCAGTCGGTCGGCCAATGAATGTTGAGCTCCAAACAGGTGCCGTCGATCAGGCAAATGGTGGTGTCTATCGGCTTGTCCAATCCCACCACCTGCCGGGCCAGATCGGCATCGCCCACAACCTCAGTCAAGGTCCGGTGCAAGGCCCTCAACTGCTCTTCGCTGAAAAACTTCGAGGCCCGTTCCAGGGTGCTCTTGGAGATGCCCCTTATGCCGTCGATATGGCGGACACGACAAAAGTCAGCCAACAGATCGCTGCTGCCCAGAGCCCTCGACAAATGCCGAAACGAAATCCCACCGAGCAGATAACGCAGCGTTTCCATACGCAACGCCTTGAGGGCAAAATTAGCCCGCTTTTGCCGGGCCTTTACACTCATTGGCTGGCCTCTTTCCAAGGCCAGATCAATGCCCTGCGATTCCACTTCCGAATCGATCAGCAGCCGGTCGATACGCTCGATGGTGGCGCGAAAGTTATCGTAATCGAGGCAACGGTCGACCACAGTTAAAGCTGGACGCAGGAGGCATTGGATGGCTATATTTTTCATAGAAAGGGCTATATTGATTTTCGCTAACGCAATTATAGAACCCTTTTTTAGCCGAATCGAGCAAAAAAATGCTCTTTCCGGCTATTTTTATAAACGTCATCCAGTTGACTACAAAATCTTTATATTTTTGGGACAGCCTCTACTTACAAAACCGGATCACAGCAGTGCGAGCAGCGATCACTCTAACCAGTTGACCTTCAACTACTTTTAACCGGACACTACTGAGGCGGTATATCATCCAATTCAACTGGTGGCAGTGTGCCAACACGGTCCACAAACTGTTGGAAGACATTTCTGACGGATGAAAGATCAGCATGGATGCCACGGATTTTGGCATTGGCGATCCGGTGAACGAAGGGGTGGGTCTCAAAACCCCAACTCTGAATCCCTTCGGCGTCACACGCCAGCAACGTCGTGCCAATGCCGCAAAAGGGATCGATGACAGTGAAAGTGGAGGAGTCATTACATCGTTCACGGACTAGGGACCTGACCCAATCGGCCGAGAAGCCTGCGGAGTATCGATACCATCGATGGACTGGAAGTGACATATTGTCCCCGAAAGCGCCAGAACGGCCATTGAAGCGGGCATGGGAGGGTGCAGCGATTTCGTCCTCATCGAACAATTCGGGCTGATATTCGAGAGATGTCTTCATGTTGCGATAGTGCCAAAATCCTCTGATTTTCTCAATGCTTTTTTTATGTGAATCGTTTAGTATTTTATGGACTTTACCTCGAAGAATTGTCCATTTCAATCAAGAGGCAAATAAAAACACCGGCAACCACCAGCCGCCAGCCAGCCTTTGCGGTTTTTGAGGAGAAAATCTCGCTGAGGATGAGGGATGGCAAGGAAGAGGATAATGGAGAGAAAGATGAACGGTATTTGGCTTTTGAATTTTGGGAAATGGACTTTATTACGTTAGGAATGGCGCTATCATGTTGATGATCAGGGTGGGTTATTAGGAAATATTATTTTGCATTTTTTTGAAAAAAAAGCTTGCGGTTTGTTAAAATATGTGTTCTAATGTCCACTATTATGAAAAACCGGCCTAAAATTAAACCTTTTGTTAAACCGTGGATTATCCCGATGTTTTGTAAAACCAGAGATTTTGCAGATGAACGCAGATTTCTTGTAGAGTGTGAATTTCGATTGTGATTTGACCATTTATCTGTGTCTATCTGTTTAACCCGTGGTTGAAAATAAACATGAATGATGTAATTCGAATCGGACTGATCGGGGCGGGGGCCAATACCCGGTTGCGGCATATTCCGGGGTTTCAGGCGATTGATGGGGTCGAGTTGGCCGTGGTGTGCAACCGTTCCCGCGATTCTTCCCTGAGGGTGGCCAAGGAGTTTAATATTTCGCGCATCGCGGGAAATTGGGAGGAGGTTGTGGCCGACCATGAGGTGGATGCCGTCTGCATCGGCACGTGGCCGTATTTACATGCCGAGGCGACCAACAAAGCCCTCGAATATGGCCAGCATGTCCTGACCGAGGCGCGCATGGCCCGTAATGTGGCCGAGGCCGAGTCCATGCTGCGGGCCTCGCGGAGCAAACCGGACCGGGTGGCTCAAATCGTGCCTTCTCCTTTTTCCCTGAAATACGACCTTACGGTGCGGGAGATTATCGACTCCGGCCAATTGGGGGAGCTTTATGAAATTGGTGTGGTGCATACCGGGGGCCAATTTGCTTTAAAAGAAACGCCCATGAGTTGGCGTCAGGATTTTGACTTGAGTGGTTTTAATATCCTGAGCATGGGGATTTTCCATGAAACGGTGCAGGGTTGGATCGATGGCGAGCCGCAATGGTTGGTGGCCAGCGGGGCTGTGTTTACGCCCGAGCGCCTCAACCAGGAAACCGGTGAGCAGGCCAGGGTGGGGATACCGGAGAGTATTTCCATTATGGGGCGGTATGGCTCCGGTTTGCTTCTCAATTACCATTTCAGCGGAGTGGAATCGGGCAAGCCGCGCATGGAGGCGCGTTTGAACGGTTCCAAAGGGTCGCTGCGGCTCGATTTTAGGAAAGGCGTTCTCTATCGGGCCGAGGCGGGCAGCGCGGAGGGAAAAGCGGTGGAAATTTTGCCGGAAAAGAAACGCGACTGGCAGGTGGAAGCCGAGTTTATCGACAGCATCCGCAATGGGACCCCGGTAGCCCGAACCAGTTTTGAGCAGGGTGTGCGCTACATGAGGTTTACGGAAGCCGTTTATAATTCCTGGGAAAACGGCTCCGTTCGGGTGGAGATCAAGCAGGAAGCGCCCTAGGGCAGGTTAACTCGCCGTAATAATTGCTTTCAGCAAAAGCAGCGGCTCGTTGCCAACCGGTTTGATGCTGGCATCCATATAGGCCGGGACGCCGACATGGTCCTTTTCTTCCAATTCGGCGCTGACCGGCCCAATCATAATCTCCGCCTTCCCTTTTACGACCGAGTAGATTTTGTAAATTTCTCCGCCCAAAGAAGCTCCCCCGGTTCCCACTTTGAGGATGGAAAGCTCCAGGGCGCCCACTTCTCCCGAAGCGGTGGCGGAAGCCGGGATGATCACCTCCCGATGGGAACCGGAAAGACTGGCCACTCTTTCGATTACCCGTTCGATATAAACACTGTGGTTCATCTCAGGAGATTCGAGGGCCGCCTTCTGCAAATTTTCGGTATCCTTTGGCCGTGGCTCTACGTCGAAAAACACTCCCCAGCCGCTCAACGTGAGGGATCCGAAAATGAAGGGCACCCAGTGTTCCTTCTCGTCCAGGTTGTCGAGGCCGTGATCGACCATGACGGGAATGGGCATAGCGTAACCCTCCCGGATTTCGGTGGCGCAGTCACCCAGAAACGTCCGCCCGTGCATGGGCGACCAGCCCAGGTGAATCTCGACCCCGGCCTGATGCCGATGGGAGGTGACCGCCACCAGCGAGCCCGCCAGCAGGGTCGTATTCCAGGAATGGTGGTCGCCGTAAACCAGTGGCGCAATGGTGATGCCGAGGTTAGGGACAACAAAACCGCCCTGTTCGGGCAGGTGGTCGTCCCTGGCCGTGAAGATGCCGTTGCCGCCGGTAATTCGATTCATGTTTTGCCGGAATGCATCGAGAATACGCTCTTTATCATCTGCCGGTTGCTTGCGGCAATCGGTCTCCAGTAAATCCAGGGTTCGCTTAACCTTCTGGTCGTAAAAATAGAGGGTGTGCAGCAAAACCCGAAAATCCCTTGGCACGGGAATGGCAGCCTGGGCTTCCAACTCGCTCAGCAAAGCAATAGCCTCCGATGGTGCGCCGCCATCGTTGGACAAATTTTCCAGTTTTTGACGGCAAGCGTAAAAAGCTCCGATGGTTTGGGTGCGAAACCCGTAAGCATACAGCCGGGCCAGAGCGATGTCCTCATTGGTGAATTGAAAAATGCTGCGGTGGTTTTGATGGCTCCATTGCGCTTTTTCGATTAATAGCCTATAAGACTCATGCATCGGTAGATTCCTTTTGTTTTTGTAAAGTGGCGATGACCTCGTCGGCCATTCGCTCGAGGTCATAGGTTTCCTGCCAACCCCAGTCCTCGCGCGCGTGGCGGTCATTGAGAGAGTGCGGCCAACTGTCCACCATGGCGGTTTGCACCGGTTCGGGCTTGTAGGTTATTTTGACATGGGGCAGGCGGGTTTTGACGACTGCCTCGAGCTGCTCCGGAGTCACCCCGCGGGCGTGAATATTGTAGGAGCGCCGGGTCAAGTTTTTCTCCGGGGCGTCATGGAAAAGGAGGAAGGATTTGATGGCGTCGGCTATGTAAACAATGGGGATGCTGGAATCTGGGCGGAGATAAAATTCGTAGGCGCCTTTTTCAACCGCTTCCAGAAATACCTCCGAGGTAAAACGCCCGGCCCCTCCCAGCATTCCACGAGGAGCCACCACCGAGGGAAACCGAATGGCCCGAAAATCGAGCCCGAAACGGTGGTGATAATAAACGCCGAGCAATTCTCCCGCCACCTTGGTCACTCCGTAAAGACTTTGCGGCCACATGGGGGAATCGATCTCCAGAGGGGAGGGCAGGCCCGCTCCGTAAGTGGCCAAGGTGCTGGAAAATATAAACTTTTTCACCTTGCCCAGACGAGCCGCTTCGAGCGCGTTGCGGATGCCCTCCATGTTGATGGTCCAGGCTTTGTCCGGCTGTAGTTCAGCCTGCGCGGAAAGGATGGCCCCGAGGTGAAAAATGCTGTCGATTTTTTCCTCCCGAACCGCCTGCACAATGGATTCGCGGTCCGTCAAATCCCCCCGGATAAAAGCGCAACGCTGAAATTCCGCCGAGGGGATGAACGGCTTATCCTGCAAATCGTAAATAACGACTCGGTCGCCTCTTTGAATAAGGGGAATGAGAAGCCTCGAGCCAAGATTACCTGTTCCGCCGGTTAATAATACATTCATAGTCTGAGATGGAGTTAAGTTATAAAAAATTAAAATTATGGATTACCTACCTACCGGCTGGCGCGCGCTTATTTTTTTGCATGTCCATAAATCGTTCATCGGCTATTTTTTTATCTCAGCCAGGGTAGAGAATGTAAATGAGAGCAAAGGCCGCAATGGCCAATGCCGAGAGGATTCCCGTCCACAGAAAACAACCTCTGCGGGTGTCGGCCAAAGTCATTTGGCCTTCATAGGCCGGCATATCCGGTTGGCTGGCGGAGGTTTCCGGGGTTGGCGGCTTTTCCCGTGCCGGAGCGGTGGCGGCCTGGAGCGGGGCCAGCTGCACGGCAGGCTTTTGCGCCTCAATAGCAGGCGTCGTTTTCCCGTCGATCTCCTCAATTAGGGAATTAATTAAATCGAGATTTTTTTCCAGGAGCGCCTTTTGCTCCAACAGTTCTTGCAAGGTGAATTTCACCGCCAGAAAGTTACTAAACGCCTTTGCTGGCGGTCAAGCGTTTGCTTTACACTCGAATGTCCGCCGTTGATTAATTGGCGGAATCTACGGAGACTCGCCGGTGGGGGCCATCCCAATTTACCTTGCCGTCGGTGAGGGCATACAAAGTGAAATCGCGGCCCAGGCCGACATTGCGGCCGGGATGGATTTTCGTGCCGCGCTGCCGCATGATAATATTGCCGGCGAGGACGGATTCACCGCCGTATTTTTTAACGCCCAGCCGTTTGCTATTGCTGTCGCGGCCATTCTTGGAAGTGCTTTGTCCTTTTTTATGCGCCATGGTTCAAGTCCTCAGGAAGAAATTTGGTTTCTATATTCGGAAGATTCTAATGATAAGATAATGTCAGGATTGAATGGAATCAATTTTAATGACCGAAATTTCCTGGCGGTGGCCTCTTTTGCGGCGGTAGCCCTTGCGGCGTTTCTTTTTGAAGACCACGATCTTCTTGGCGCGTTTGTTTTCCAATATGGTGGCGGTTACGGAGGCGCCCTCCACCAAGGGATGGCCGAAGGACGCATCGGCCCCCTCGCCAACCATGAGAACTTCTCCAATAGTTACGGTGTCCCCGCTTGATGTGTCCGCATAGCGGTTGACCTGGAGGATATCCCCCTCCTGCACGGTGAATTGCCGGCCTTGGGTTTTGATGGTGGCTTTCATGATGAAAAAGCGGGTAGATATGAACCGCTGGCAGAAAAATGCAAGCCCTTTCAGTGATAATTGTTGCCTTTATTATGCGACTCCAGCAAAGCAATGGCACCATTTTGCTTTGAAACCGGAAGAGGTCAAACATTTCTACAACCAGCCAGGGGTGGTTCGGCAATATAGCGAAGCCACATTCCGGGTTGGTTTGTGGGTTTCCGAATCGATCATTTTTCAGCGTTTTCTGAACAAAGAGGACTCTCTTTTGGAAATCGGGACCGGAGCCGGCAGAATTGCCCTGGGCCTCTTTAAAATCGGTTTCCAAAATATTGTCGGGATCGATTTTTCGCGTCCCATGGTGCGGGAAGCCCGCCATATTGCGCGGCACCTGCAATGCCCCGTCGATTTCCGTTATGGTGACGCCCTCGCCCTCGATTTCGAGGAAGGTCAATTCGACGGGATCATTTTCGGATTCAATGGCTTGATGCAAATACCAAAAAAAGATAACAGGGCCATAGCCCTGGCCGAGATCTGCCGGGTGCTGCGTCCGGGCGGGTGGTTTATTTTTACCACCCACGACCGGCATTTCCGCAGGTTCAAGAAATATTGGAAAAAAGAAAAAGCCCTATGGCGCGATGACTATCAGAAGGAGCAACTGGATGAGTTTGGGGATCGTTTTGAAAATACGCCGCTGGGCGGTCTTTTTATACATGTGCCCATCATTGAGGAAATGCGAGCCGCACTCAAACTGTCTGGCTTTCGCATCGAGGCCGACATGACGCGCTCCAGCCTGGCCATTGAGCCTTTCCAGGTGCGCGGATTTTCCGATGAATGCCGCTTCTGGATCGCCCAAAAACCGCTTTAACGAATCAATCCAGAAGACGCGCCCGGATCAATGCCTGGCGAATGCTTGCCCGCTCCGCCTCCGAAATGCGTTGCAGGGGCGGGCGCACCACCGCCTTGTCGATTCTTCCGAGCAGGACCAAAGCCTCTTTCATCCGGTTGTGCATATCGACAAAGGGCGGGGCGTAAAAAACGCGCACAAGCGGCTCGAGTTGGTCGTTAAGCTCTTTGGCGGCATCCATATCCCCGTCCTGCACGGCCGCGAATAATTGGGCGTGGAGGTCCGCCGTCACGCTGCCCATGCCGGAGATGGAGCCGTCCGCCCCCAGGACATAGGTGGAAAATAGCGACATGGTAAAACTGCTCAACATGGCAACCGGCCGGCCTGTCGCCCTCAACGCGCGCAGGTTTTGCTCGAAGGACACGATGTCGTTGCTCCAGTCCTTAACCCCGGCGACATTTTCTATTTGGGCTAGCCGGGACAGGGTTTCCGGTTTGTAGCCGATGCCGGACGCGGGCGGATACTCGAAAGCGATGAGGGGCAGGGAAGTGGCCTCGGCTATGGTTTGAAAATGAACAAACACCATTTCCGGGCGCAACTGGGCGCCCCACATAAAGAGGGTGGGGGGAAAAATGAGCAGCCCCGAGGCGCCCTCTTTTTCCGCTTCCCGCGCCATTGCGGCAGCCTCCAGGGTGTTGTCGGAATAAATGCCAGAAATGATCTCCACCCGGCCGCCCACTTCCTCCAGCGCGATGGCCAGGGCCCTTTGTCTCTCGTCTTGGGTGAGGGAGGATACTTCGCTGGCGTGGCCGTTGCAAACGATGGCCGGGACCCCCTCGACATCTGCCAGCCAGGACAGATGCCGCCGGTAATTGGGCACATCGAAGGTATAATCCTCGTTAAAGGGCAGCAGGTTGGCCGGCATGGCCCCGGAAAATTTAAAGCGATCAGACATCATGTATTTTCTAGCAGCCGGAATTATCCTGGTAAAGCCTTTATCCCCCCTCCTTCCCGCTGAGGACCAAACCGGCGATCCTGCCGCTGGTCATGGCCCAGGCGATATGGAGGCCGTGGCCGAACAATACCTGCCCTCCCAATCCATTGCAGCCGACCGCGTAAAGTCCGGGGATGGGTTGGTCGTTTTCATCCTTCACCTGCATGGATTCATTGATGGCCGCCCCTCCCTCCGTGATGGTAAAATATGCCTTGGCGGGCCCCAGCAAAACCCATTTACCGCCTTTCAGGGGAAATTTGTCGCCCTCCCGTCCCCAGGGGTCCACGATTTTTCCGCCCGCATAGCGGTTGAATTCCTCAACCGTTTTCCGTAAAACGGCGGGATCGAAACCGCGGCCCTGGGCAACCTCTTCCAGACTTCGGCCCAAGAGGCTCACATCCGGCCGCAGCTTGAGGTAATCTTTCACATAAGCATAAGCGATTTCCGGGGCGGTGGAAATGAAATGGGGCCATTGGGAATAAAGATTCACGATCCGCTCATCGAGCAGCAGATAGGCGATTTTTCCCGGTTGAGCGGCCAGGGCCAGTTCCCGCTGTGGGAAAACTTTCTCATTGCAGAACCGCTCTCCGCGCTTGTTGAGGAGAATCGTGCCGTCGGTGAAAAGTTTTTCATCGGGGTGCTGCCAGGTTACCAGCAGCCGCTTGATGTATTGGGCGATCAGCCATTTTGGCGCCAGGGGCAGCAGCCAACCGAGTATTTTTGAGATGCCTCGGCCCGCCGGAATGACCTCCGTAAACGGATTTTTAGGAGGAGGAATAAATCGAATCTCCGGTCCCCATGTCATGTCCATGTTGAGGAGCTTCCCGCCCGCTTTTTCCACCAGGCGCTGACCGTCGCCCCCGGCGTGAGGATTGATGCCCTCGATGCGGGTATAGGATTCCCCTTTGTATTTGGCAATGAGGCCGGGCGCGTTGAGGCAGGCCGGGCGCGTTGAGGCCGGGCGCGTTGGCGTAATCCCCCACTGCCAGGACCACGCCCCGGCTGGCTCTAAACCGCACTGGCTTTGACTCGTGGACGGCTTCCACGATCTTGATTCTCCCTTTTTCTCTAGCTAAACCTTTAACCGCGCAATTGCGCAAAATAATTCCCGATAAACGGAGAAAACGGCTCTGTAGAACGGCGATGTAGCTTTTTGCGTTGGGCACAACGTTGTGCATGCGGGCCACCCGGTTGGGCGGTTCCGGGCTGGGGCCGTAAAAACTCAGGCCCATCTCCCGCAGCCATTCGTAGGTTTCCGCCGTCCGCGATAAAAAATAGCGGCGCAGGGGCTCGTTATTGGCCGCTTCGTATTCCGGACAGGCAAATTTGGCCACATCCTCGGCATGAGCCTCCAGGCTGTCCTCGATGCCCATTTCTGTTTGCAGAGAGGTCCGGTTGGCGGTCAGCGAACCCACCGCAATACCGGTTGTGCCTCCCAAAAAAGGCTGTTTCTCCAGTAAAAGCGTTTTCAGGCCATTTTCCGCCGAACTGACCGCGGCGGCCAAACCGCTGCCGCCTCCACCGATTACGATAACGTCAAATTGGGTATCCATGAGCGTCGACTGGAAGCGTTGCTTTTCGAAACGCCGATATCGATTGTTGAAAATAAATTATCCCCGTCCGGCGGCCAAACCGAAGGAAAATGCTACCCGCCAGGCTTCAATCCTTTTCGGGAAGCAGACCGATGGCTTGCAATAAATCGGTGATTAGTTCGAGTAAATCCCTGCGTTCCCCCGCGGTGCGTCCTTCTTTGATAATGGCGCCGGCCGTTTGGCTCTGCCGGTCCAGGGCGGCCTGGTATCTCGACTGCAGATCGGCCTGTTGCCGGGCCAGCATGGCCAAGTTGTCCTCCTTGGCCTTCAATTCCTGTTTTACGCGCTCCAGTTCCGCCAACACTTCCGGATCCTCCTCGGATTGGGCGCGGGCTTCCGAGAGGGCCAGCAATTGATTCTGCGATTCCCTCTGGGCCGCCTCGAGAGCTTTTACCTTTTCCGCCACCTCCAGCATGGCCTTTTCGGCCTTGCGGCGCTCCTCAGTTTCCTGCATGAGGCGGTCCTTCAGTTCAGCGATTCGTATTCGCCGTTCCTCCTCGGCTTTTTGGGCTCTCAACTCTGCCATATTGCGAGCTTCCTCCGCTTGCAAACGGCCCTCCGTCTCCTGTTTGGCGATGCGTTCCGCCATGTCCTTCAAATCGGCGTTCTGGTTGGTGGCGTCCTCCAGTTTTCGCTCCCATTCCTCTGACATCGCCTGTTCCCCGGCCAATTCCTCCCCATGTTGGTCCGCCTGTTTTTGGTAAACCACCCAAGCGCCCCCGGCCACAGCCAATAGGATCACGATGAAAAGGATCACGATGAAAATAATATTGTTTGCCATAAATTTACCCTTCCTTCGGATTATACACTAATCTCATTAAAAATAAAGCCTTTCTTAAAATCCATCTATTTAACTTGCAATAACGGATGATGAAACGCTGGAATTTTTATCTTCATTGGCGCCATCCAATCCCTCATGATGTCCACATTTTTCAATACTTAACACCTCCCATGCGGAAGCGGTACGATTCTAACTAAACCCCTGTTTTCATGAATGCATTTGAAACACTCGATTGGGTGGTGATTGTGGTTTACTTTGCCCTTTTGGCCGGCATTGCCTGGTGGGCCATCCGCAAGAGTGAGAACTCTTCCACCGATTATTTCCTGGCGGGTAGAAACGTGGGCTGGTTCGTTATCGACACTTCCATTTTCGCCTCCAATATCGGCTCCGAGCATATCGTGGGCCTGGCTGGCACGGCCGCCAAGAGCGGGATCGTGATGGGCCACTACGAACTGCATTCCTGGCTGGTGCTGCTTCTGGGATGGGTTTTTGTCCCTTTTTATATGCGTAGCCGGGTATTTACCATACCGGAGTTTCTGGAAAAGAGGTACTCGCCCAAAGCCCGCTGGTTTTTGTCCCTCGTTACGCTGGTGGGCTATGTCCTGACCAAAATATCCGTTACCGTCTATGCCGGGGCCGTCGTTTTCCAGTCATTGATGGGGATCGAATTCTGGACCGGCGCCCTCATTATCGTTTTGCTGACCGGTATCTATACAGTGATCGGCGGCCTTCGAGCAGTCCTTTATACCGAGAGCATACAGGCCATGATTTTGATCGCCGGTTCGGTCACCATAACCGTTATCGGTCTGATTAAAATTGGCGGCTGGTCCAATTTGCAGGCCATTGCCGGACCCGAACATTTCGACCTGTTTCTTCCCGCCGATGATCCCAATTTTCCCTGGTCGGGCATGGTATTCGCGCCTCCCATTGTCGGTCTGTGGTATTGGTGCACGGACCAATATATCGTCCAGAGAATCCTTGCCGGGCGCAATGAACAGCAGGCCCGCCGCGGGACCATCTTCGCCGCCTATCTCAAACTGCTGCCTTTTTTCATATTCATCATCCCCGGAGTCATCGCCTACGCCCTGGCCAAATCGGGCCAAATCGATCTCGGGCAGCCCGACCAGGCATTTCCCACCCTGGTCAAAGAGCTTTTGCCAACGGGTTTGCGAGGACTCGTAGCTGGCGGCCTGCTGGCGGCTTTGATGAGCTCCCTGGCAGCCGTCTTCAACTCCTGCTCCACCCTGTTCACGATGGATATCTACAAGAAACTGAAACCGCAATCCTCGGAAATGAAACTGGTTTTTGTGGGCCGTCTGGCCACCGGCGTGGTCGTTATATCAGGCATCCTGCGGATACCCTTCATGCAGCATATTTCCGGCGAGCTTTACCACTATTTGCAGAGTGTGCAGGCTTATCTTGCCCCGCCCATCGCAGCCGTATTCCTGCTCGGCCTCTTTTTCAGCCGAATAAACGCTTACGGCGCGCTCACCGCCCTCATTGGCGGATTCGTTCTCGGCATGCTGCGTTTGGCGGCGGAGATGGGCAAAGACTCCCTGAGCGGTTTCTTTTACTGGTACGGCGACCTGAATTTCCTCTATTTCGCCATCCTGCTTTTTGTCGTTTGCATCTTCTTTCTGGTCGTCGTCAGTCTTCTCACTGAAAAACCTGACAAGGAGCAAATCGCCGGTCTGACCTATGCCACCACCGTGGCCGCCGACCGCGAAAAATCACGAGCCGGTTAGTCTTATGTGGACGTTATTCATTCGGTCTTCATCGTGGCGGTTATTTTCTCAATCCTCTATTATTTCCGGGGATGAGGATTGGAGACAAAAGAAATGATGGATGATATCACCGATTTAGATAGTCTTCTTAGCCCGCGATCGATTGCGGTTATAGGCGCTTCAAAACGGCCTCAAAGTCCCGGTAGCATGGCCATCGGCAATTTGCTCAAGCAAGGATTTTCCGGCCGGATTTATCCCATTAATCCAAAGTATGAGGAAGTTCGGGGGGTTGCCTGTTTTGACGATATATCCAGCCTGCCGGAAAGCGTGGACTGCGTTCTCATTTGTTTGCCCTCTGCCATGACGCCGGTTTTTCTGGAAAAAGCAGGGCAGGCCGGCGCCCGCTCCGCCATCGTATATGCCAGCGGTTTTGCCGAAACCGGAGAGGATGGCATAGCTCTGCAAAACGAATTAAAGAATTTGGCCAAAAAATACTCGATGCCGGTTTGCGGCCCCAACTGCATCGGCCTGGTCAATTTCAAGAATGGTTTCGGCGGGCTCAGCGCGACCGTTCCGCCCGGCTTGAAACCGGGCCGCGTGTCGGCTGTTTGCCAGAGCGGCTCCGTTGGCATCGCCCTGCTCAACAACGGGCGGGGCATCGAGTATCATTATATGGTCACAAGCGGCAACGAAGCGGTTGTCACGGCCGAGGATTATATCGAATTTTTTCTCCATGACGAGGAGACTGCGGTGGTCCTGGCCTTCATCGAGTCGTTTCGCAACATACCGAAACTTCGCCGGGCGACGGCCTTGGCCCGCGAGTGCGGCAAACCGATAATTGTTCTCAAGGTGGGCCGCTCCATTTTGTCGCAAAGAACGGTGGCATCCCACACCGGGGCCCTGGCCGGAGCCGACAAGACGCTCGATGCGCTTTTTCGGCAATGCGGGATTATTCGCGTGCAAAATATCAACGAAATGCTGGAAACCGCTTCCCTTTTTGTGGACTTGGGCGACCGGCGTCCCGGTGGGGATGGAGTGGGCATGCTGGCCGTCTCCGGCGGTGAAATCGGTCTTCTGGCCGACCTCGCTGACGATATCGGCCTGCGCCTGCCGCCCTTGTCCGGGGAGACCGTGGCAGAGGTGAAAAAACACCTGCCGCCCTACAGCAATATCGCCAACCCGCTGGATGCCTGGGGAAACGGCGATCTGGGGGATACCTACGCCAACTGCCTGGCCGCCCTGGGCCGCGACCCCGCAATCGATTTGGTGGCGGTCAGCCTCGACATACAAGCCGGGACTTGCCCCCAACAGGCCGATTTCTACAAATTGGCCACCGGTTCGATTGTGCGGACAACCAAAATGCTCGACAAGCCGGTCATCGTTTTCAGCAATATTTCCGGTGGATTGCATCCCGGTCTGCGCTCGGATCTGGAAAAAGGAATGATACCGGTTTTGCAGGGATCGGTCGAGAGCCTCAGAGCCATCGCCCACCTGATCGGCTTTTCCGCCGGGCAGCAAAATCCGACCGTCTCAGGGCAATGCCAAACGGATGAAAAGCGGGCGGCCAAGGCTGCCGGAAAGCTCTCGCCTTCACCGCTATCCGAGCACCGGAGCAAAGAAATTCTGCAATTATACGACATACCGGTTACGGCCGGTATACTCGTTGTGACGTTGGAGGAAGCGCAGCAAGCGGCGTTGGAATTGGGTTTCCCCGTGGCCTTGAAGGCGGACTCGGCGCACTTGCCCCATAAAACCGAAGCGGGCGTTATCCGCCTCAATATAACCGATCCGGAGGCGTTGGCTACGGCCTACCATGAAATTCTGGCAAACGCGGCTAAAGCGATAGGGGAAGATCGCATCAACGGCGTCCTCGTGCAGGAAAATGCTGGACTTGAATAATGCCGTTGAAGTTATTGCCGGCATCATGATCGACGCCCAATGCGGCCCGGTCATCCTGTTCGGTCTGGGAGGCATTTTTACGGAAGTCCTAACCGATGTTTCGGTGCGGGTAGCGCCTTTGAGGGAAGAGGACGCCTGGGCCATGCTGGATGAAATCAGGGGGGTGGAAATTTTGAAGGGCGCGCGCGGAAAACCGCCCGTTGACCGGGCCGCCATCGTGAAAATCCTGCAAAACCTGTCCCAACTGGGGATGGAACTGGGCGATTGTATTTCGGAACTGGATATCAACCCATTGGTGGTTTTTGCGGAAGGCAAAGGGGCCGTGGCCGTGGCGGCAGACGCTTTTATCGTTGGGAAGGAACGTCCCTCCGCCCCAACTCGGCCAAAGTCTTCTTGAATGGCTTTAGGGCGCTGAAAATAAATAGGGCTGCGGAAAGCTGCATGGTCAGCGTTACGACGGCCAGGGAAATATTAAGCAAGCCCTCATCGGCTAAAATGTGGTCCGTCATCAGCGCCACCAAAAACGGTCCGACGCCCATGCCGATAATGCTGTTGGCGGAGAGCATGAGAGCGCCACCAAAACCCCGCATCCTCGAGGGCATCATTTCCTGGACGGCCGCGGCGGTCACTCCGTATGGCATCGAGGTCATTAATATTGCTGGAAATATGACCAGCAGCGAAAGTTCGGGCGTCGGCATCAACGGGTAGCAAAGGCCAAACGGGATGCCCCCCAGGGCCGCGTAGAACATGATTTTCATGTTGCCTCCGGCGATTTTTCTGCGGGCATAATAATTTCCCAATCTTCCCCCCGACATGACCCCGCAGATACCGGCCACGAGAACCAGAATGCCGTACCATGGGCCGGTTTCGTAGAGCTTCCAGCCGTAAGTTCTCTCGAAAAAAGCCACGTTCCACAGATAGCGCGAATAAGCGGAGGCCGAGATCAGGGCGATTCCCATATTGTGCCCCAGAACGGTTCGCCAGTTCCGGCAAAAATACCTGACAACATTTTTGAAAGGCTCCGCTTCCTCTTCGGGTATTCCCTCTTGGGCCGAGGTCGAAACCAGGTCGTGCCGCCGCAGCGGTTCCCGCACCGTGACGAGCAAAGTCGATAATAGCAGGCCGGGCAGCCCCACCGCGACAAAAACCAATTGCCACGGCTGGACATCTCCCATCATGGGCAGGACGAGACCGCCCCGGGCTGCCAACCAGTATTCGAAAAATCGATAGAGGTAGGCCCCTCCTATAAAGGCCAGGGCGATACCGAGATAAACGCCCGCCGAAAATACACTGAGGGCGGCGGGGCGTTTTTCCGCCGGAAAATAATCCGCAATGATGGAATAGGCGGCGGGAGTCAATGCGGCCTCCCCGAGGCCCACGCCGACGCGCAAAACGAGAAGATGCCAATAACGGGTGGCTGCCCCGCACATCATGGTCAGCAAACTCCAGGCGACCACCCCGAATCCGATCAAATTGCGGCGATTCATGGTATCTGCCAGACGCCCCATAATCAGGCCGAAGAACGTATAAAAAAGGGCAAAACTGAACCCGTGCAGCAGGCTGATCTGTGTGTCGCTAAGATTCAGATCGGCCTTGATCGGTTCCACCAGCAAACCGACGATCAGGCGATCGACAAAGGACATCATGTAAAAACAAGTGAAGAGAATAACGATATACCAATTATACAGGGAAGATTCGCCCTTAATCTCAATCATTTCATCTCTACTGTTCTGTTTTAAATAGCGCCGTCGTTTTGGTAAGCTTTTTCGAGGATTTGCATAGTGTGGTAAACGGGAATACCGGATTCGAGTTTTTCCAACTGGCCTCGGACTTGAATCAGGCAGCCGATATTGCCGGTGGCTACCGCATCGGCCCCGGTGGCGGCCAGGTTTTGGGCTTTGCGCTTGCCCAGCAGGTCCGCCGTTTCGGGAAATTCCAGGTTGTAGGTTCCGGCCGAGCCGCAGCAGATTTCCCACTCCAGCGGTTCCACCAGCGTAAGGTTGAGAATGCTTTGCAAAAGAGCTCGCGGCGCCTCGCGAACACCTTGGGCGTGGGCCAGATGACAGGCGTCGTGATAGGCGATTTTTTTGGGCATCGGCAGACCGGCGGGGGTTTTCAGGCCCAATGTGTGCAAAAACTGGCTGACGTCCTGAACTTGGGCGGAGAGTTTTTCCGCCTGATCTTCTTCCGGTTCGCCGCGAAAAAGGTCGCCATATTCGGAAAGACCGGACCCGCAGCCGGCGGCATTGGTGAGGATGGCGTCAACCGGCCCGGCATGGGCAAACGCTTCCAGGTTTTTCCGGGCCAAAACTTTGGCTCGCCGATCCTCTCCCAAATGCATGGCTAAAGCGCCGCAGCAGCCTTGAGATTTCGGAATTACCACCTCTACCCCGTTTTCACTTAAAACCCGCAGAGTGGCCCGGTTGATCTCCGGCGCCATGACTTGTTGGGCGCACCCGGCCAGCAATGCCACCCTGGCCCGCCGGTCGCCCTTGGCCGGATATACCTCGGGCAATTCCTCCGCTCTGGGAATGGTTTTTGGGAGAAGACTCAGAGGGGCCCGCAATTTTTTCGGGAGCAATCCTTGAAAAGGTTTGGCCAATGCGCCCGCCCGCAGAAGAAACCGAAACCGGGCAGGGTAGGGAAGGCTTTCCATCAAGAGCAGGCGAAAGGCTTTTTGAAAGAAAGCCCTTTTGCGGTTTTTTTGAGCATAGGCCCGGTAAGGAGAAATGAGTTGGCCGTAGCGAACCCCGGAAGGACAGGAAGTCTCGCAGGCCAGACAGCCCAGGCACGGGTCCACATAAGGCGCCACCTGATCCGGTTTCAAGCGGCCTTCGAGAACCTCTTTCATTAAATAAGATGCGCCCGCGCGGGGAATCCATTTCTTCTCCCAAAGTCACATAGGTCGGGCACGTGGGCAGGCAGAAGCCGCAATGCACGCAAGGACTCGATCGCCCTAACCATGCCCTTGCCGCGAGGCCCAAATTTATCCGCGTCTATTTTGTGCAGCATGATTCAGGTTATAGGAAAAATCGAACGTGTATTTTTTAACCGCAGATAACGCAGATGGGCACAGATGACTTTTAAACAGTAATCTTGATTCCATCCGTCTGCGTTTACTTATATTGGCATTCTGAAATCAATTACGATCTGACCACTCGCTTGATTTCCAGTTTTGCATTCTTGAAGTTTAATAAAATAGCTAATTTTAATCCGGTGATATTTAAATATCCAAGCATTTGCGCTAAATGAGTTTCGTTAAATGCGGCTACAACTTTCGTATCCACAACAATCTTTTCTTCAACCAATTAGATCGGGTATCAGCCGCCCAACGGGATGTGACTTGTAATAAACTGGATATTGTTTCTGTTGGTCAAGTTTGAACCCCTTGTCTAATAATTCTATGACTAGGGCATTTTCATATATTTTCTCATCCATACCAGGCTTTATTTCATTTAATTTCAGATACCCCGTAGCTTGCTACGGGGAGCGGTAACTTTATAACAGAGATGAATGAGCGAAGAGAAACGGGAGCATTTGAGGCGCGCGAGCCATTGCGTGTGGCAGATCCACTACCATATGGTGTTCCCTGTGAAGTATCGGAAGATGCTCTTGGAAAGGCGGGTGCAAGAGGTGCTGAAAGAAACAAGCGTTGGGATAGCCGAGCGCTATGAAATAGAGATGGAAGCACTGGGAATGGATGGAGACCATGTGCATTTGCTGTGTGGAGCGCATCCGAAAGAAGCACCCGGGCGAATCGTTCAGAAATATAAGAGCATAACGGCGCGGGAGATCTTTCGGCGCGAACCTTCGGCGAAGGAGAAGCTGTGGAGAGGGGAGTTTTGGAGTGACGGGTATTATGTTGGAACAGTAGGGGAGCGTGGGGATTGGGCCAGTGTGGAGGCCTACGTAAGAAAACAGGGCAAACCGAAGAAGCAGTTGCAACAATTGATGCTGTGGTGATCATGAATTTCTTTCTTAGATACCCCGTAGCTTGCTACGGGGAGTTTCATTTAGAACAATCATTGCTGCGCCAATTATTTCACCACTCAAGTCTTTGTGAATATAAGTTTCTCTCATCTTATTAAACTGCTTTGCTTAACCCTCCTGGAATAAGGATGAAGTCTCGTTTGTTTTGTTTTTTATCTGCGCTAATCTGCGTAATCTGTGGTTTATAGAATTAAAGAATTTTAGTTCAGGATTTCGTGCGTATATTTTCGGAGAAGGGTAGAAAGCGATTATCCGGATCGAGGGCCGTTTTGATCCTTTGCAAAAAACCGAATCCACTGCATACGCCCAAAATCGGATAGTCCACTTCGCCCCTAAGGACCAGGCCGGACAAGTCGAGATCGTCCAATTTTACATCGATGCTTGGGAGTTGCTCCGAATCCTTTCCCCCCACCCAGGCCAGGCAGGCGCCCGAACTGTAACGCCTTTCCAGGCCCGCCGATTCCATTGCCTGGTCGAATTTTTCCATTTTGGAGAGGGTCATGGGAATCTTGATTAAAAAGCCATCTGGAGCAGCCCAGGAAAATTCCCGCGCCTCCCGCCAGTAGGCCGTCTCCCCGGTTTCATCGAGAATGCGGCCCTCTTGCTGGAGGCATTCCCGCAGCCGCTGGAGGCGTTTCGGGAAGGATTCGGCAAATCCCCCAATGCGGATATAGAGCCGGCCTGCCGGAACCAGGTCGAGGGCCTCCAGGTCGATAGAGACGGAATTGAGTTTATGGATTCCCTTCAGAGCATCGTCCAGGGATCCGCAATCCATTGCCAGCGTGGTGTGGGAATGAGGCCGGGGGAAGACTTTAAAAGTCGCTTCGATGACGATTCCCAAACGTCCTAGACTTCCAGCCATCAGTTTTGGAAAATCGAAACCAGCGGCATTTTTAACCACTTTTCCGCCGCCCATAACGAGGTTGCCGAGGCCATCAATGAAGCGCACTCCCAGAACGAAATCGCGGATGCCTCCATATCTTCTGCGGCCCGGTCCGGAGAGACCTGCGGCCAGGGTTCCTCCCAAGGTGGCCCCGGCAGCGACCAGTGGAGGATCGAAGGGCAAATACTGGTTGTTCTCGGCCAGGGCGTTTTCAATCTCCCGGACGGGAGTTCCAGCCAGGGCGGAAATGGTGAATTCCTGCGGGGAGTATTCCTGAATTCCAGATATTTTGCTCAAATCGATGATTCGTTCCTCAGCCCGGGGCGAAGAGAGGGCCGATTTCGTGCCTTCTCCCCGTGGCCGCAAATTGCGGTTGTTGAGGACGTATCGAGCCGCATCCTCTGCATTGGCGGGGTAAAATTCAATCGCTTGGCAACCCATCCGGCTATTCCCTTGAAATAATTCCGGCTTTCTCCAAAGGATGCAAGCCTTGGCTCGTCAAGGCGGGAGCTTCGCCAACGGGAATCATCTTGCCGGGGTTGGAAATTAACCGGGGGTCGATCTGCCCTCGTACGCGCTCCATCGTCCCGATATCGACGGAGGAGAACATTTCCGGCAAATAGGCTCGTTTTTCCAGACCGACGCCATGCTCTCCGGTGATCGAACCACCCATGCGAATGCACATTCTGATGATTTTTCCGGCCAGCTCCTCGGCTTTTTCGAGGGCTCCATCCTCTCTTCCGTTAAATAGAATGAGAGGGTGCAGGTTGCCATCGCCAGCATGGAAGACATTGGCCACGCGTAGTTTGTATACCTTGCTCAACTGCTCGATCTCCGCCAGGGCTTCCCCTAAGCGGGTGCGCGGAACGACCCCGTCCTGAACGATGAAATCGGGCGACAGGCGTCCAACGGCTGAAAAAGCGCTTTTCCTGCCTTTCCAGATTTTCAATCTCTCCGCTTCGTCGCGCGCCACGATCACGGTAGTGGCGCCGGTTTCATCAATGAGGGATTTTAATCTTTTGAAATCGCTTTCAATGGCGTCCTTTTCGCCATCCAGCTCGACGATGAGGATGGCGGCGGCGTCTTTCGGGTAACCGGCGTTGACGGCCGCCTCGGCCGCCTGGATGGCCAGCCGGTCCATGATCTCCAGGGCGCCCGGCAGCAAACCGGAGGAAACGATGCGGGCCACGGCATTGCCGGCGGCTTCCATGCTATCGTAGGCGGCCATCACGGTGCGGTAAAATTCCGGCTTCGGGAGGAGCCGCAGGACAATTTCCAAAGCCACCCCGAAAAGCCCTTCGTTGCCGCAATAAAATCCGCACAAATCCGGGCCCGCCGTCTCCAGGCTTTCACCGCCGAACCGGACCACCTCGCCGTCCGGCAATACCGCCTTGATGCCCAGCACGTGATTGGAGGTCATGCCATATTTTAGGCAATGGACCCCACCCGAATTGAAAGCCAGGTTGCCCCCGATGGTGCAAATCTGCTGGCTGCTGGGATCGGGAGCGTAGTATAGATTATGGGGCGCGGCCGCCTCCGAAACCTTCAGGTTGATGATTCCCGGCTCCACCGTAATGGTCCGTTCCACAGGGTCGAGGCGAACGGTGCGGTTCAAACGGTTGAGGGCGATGACGAGGCCATCCTGCACCGGCACGGAACCTCCCGACAGACTTGTGCCGCTGCCCCGGGCCATGAACGGAATGGAATGCTCATAACACCAGCGCACCGTTTGAATAACCTCCTCCTGTGTTTCGGGAAGAACGACGGCGCAAGGCCGGCTGCGGAAACAGGTCAACCCGTCCGATTCATAGGGGGCCAACTGGGCGGGATCCATCAACAACCGGCTGGGGGGGTAAATACGTTTGAGGTCCTCAATCATGGCCATCCGGCAAGCTTCTGTTTTTGTTGAACTAATTTATATGCCGATTTACTCTTTTTTTAGACAATGGCAAAGAGAATTCCACATATCACCCTGGTTCTTTTTCTTGGATTGCTCCTGTTGTGGGTCTTCGGGGGCTCCAAAGAGAATCCGATCGAAGAAAATCTCACCGTCGATTTGCTGCCCCTGCAAGTGGAGTACCTGCAGGGCCCGGCAGTAGAAGAAGGCCGCCCATTGCTGATCGATTTCTGGGCCACCTGGTGCGGCCCGTGCCGGGAAACCATCCCCCACATGAACCAAATTCACGCCCGCTATAAGGACAAGGGCCTGCAGGTGGTCGGCATCACCATGGAAGACGCTGAAACCGTCTCA
The DNA here is from genome assembly GCA_965226205.1 of Opitutales bacterium. Classification (GTDB taxonomy): domain Bacteria; phylum Verrucomicrobiota; class Verrucomicrobiia; order Opitutales; family UBA2987; genus JAJFLU01. Next base: position 453,762 of record CBDDCJ010000028.1, read on the forward strand.
CGCTTCACCGCAGATTTTCCAATGCGCTATACCCTGGCCAGAGATGCTGCCGGAACCTATTTTGAAAACCTGAATATTAGCGGAATCCCGCATCTTGTGCTGATCGATGCCCAGGGCAAAATTACCTGGAGGGGGCACCCTTTGCAACTCTCGGACAAACGCATCGAGGACGTTTTGAGCGAATACAAAACGACCCCGATCCGGCCTCGGCCTGAAAAATCCTGATTGGCGTTCGATTACACCCCTTTTGTTTCAAGAGCGTCAGACGCCCGCCAGTTCCGCCTGGCTGGTGAAGAGTGAACGGTGATTCTCGATAAAGACCTCAAGGGACTGTGGGGCCTGGCCGCCGATGCGCTCGACCACATCGGTCCGGGCGCTGAAAACACCGTCCTTATGGTCTTGGGCAACCGCTTTGAGGTGCGAAACGAGAAATTCGGGTAAGCCGGCCTTTTCAGACAATATCTGGCCCCAAGTTTCTATGGGCAGATCGACATACTCGGCAGATCGACATACTCCACAGACCGGCCCAAAACCTTGGTGAAAACCTCCGCAATTTCGGCGATGGTCCTGTTTTGTTCACCGGTAACCACGTACCTTTGGCCAGCGTGTGAAGCAGGATCGGCCAGAATCCCGACAATAACTCGGGCAATATCCTCCGAGGCCACCGGAGCATGGCGCTCATTGCCGTAGGGAAGATAGATTTTTCCCTCCTCGGCGATGGTTGGTCCATTAAAGAGATAAAGGTTTTCGGCGAAATAGGTTGGCCGGATGTGCACCGCGCCGATGTTCGCCCAATCCAAAATGTTCTCGGACAACCAATGGTGACGGGTCAATGCGCTTTGGGCATCCTGCCGGGCGGGAAGTTGCGACATATTTACGACCGCTTCGACACCCTCATCTTTGGCCGCCACGGCGATGTTGACAGTCGCTTCCACTAACCGGTCGCCCTCCGGCGGATAGCAGAAATAGACTCGTTGGACGTCCTCGACGGCGTTCCGAATGGACGCCATATCAAGGAAATCGCCAAGAACGATATCTGCGCCGAGGGTGGCAATGCGACGCGCCATAGCTCGAACGGAATACCTGCGTTCGATCAATTGCTGGACGACATAGGCGCCGGTTTTTCCAGTCGCGCCGGTTACTAGTATTTGTTGTTTTTTCATTTTGTGTTCTCCTTATTTTATATTATGTTTGTATATGCAACTATGTGGTTAAAAAAATATTAATCTGAAATGAGGTCTCTGGCCCTCTCGGCGGCCTTATCGAGGGCCTCTATTCCGGAATCGCCCATGAGTTCCTCGGCCTTTTGCTGAGCCTTTTCCCAGGCCGGAAAAGCTTTTGTGAGGTGGCCTTGGCCTTGCCGGCTCAATTGAAATTGATGCGCGCGGGCATCTTCGGAATCTTCGAGAACTTCAATCCACCCCCGCGCCCGCATTCTTTCAATATTCCTGCTGAGGGTGGAAACTTCGATCTTGAGGACTCCGCAAATCTCAGCCGGTCTAGCCGTCTCTCTGTTGGCGATGACAACCAGGATGTTCAATTGGCCAATGGTGATGCCCAAGGGCCGCAAAGCATCATCGTAAATCCTCGTAATGACCCGGTTGAGCAACCGAACTCGCGAGCCAACGCAGGCTTCGGCAATAACTTTGGGTGTTGTCATTTGTGTGTTGTTTTTCATTAAATAAAGGTACTTGTATATACAATCAGATGCTTCGTCAAGCATTTCCTTGCATTTTTTTATGTTTTTCTTCGAGTACGGTAAATGTAGAGTAGGAAGCTTTGAAATATTTCCAACATGACCCTATGCGCGATTACCTGAAAAAGCGGGCGGAGACCGGCGGGGTGCTTTCTTTTGAGGAATTTGTTCGTCACGCCCTCTACGCCTCCGGCATCGGTTACTACCAGAGAGACTCTTTCCGGGTGGGGCGTGGTCCGAAGACCGATTTTTACACCTCCTCCACTCAGGGTCCTGTTTTCGGACGGCTGGTGGCAGCGGCGGCGGCAAAACTGTTGCACCCTAAATCGCCGGGGGACTACACTTTTGTCGAGATCGGGGCGGAACCTGGAAAAGCGATTTTGGAAAACGTCGATAACCCATTTGCGGAAACGAAGGTTTTCCGCCTGGGCGATGCGGTACAATTGCCGGAGAAAGCGGTGGTTTTTTCCAATGAGTGGCTCGATGCCCAGCCTTTTATCCGTTTGCGGTTCATCGGTGGAGAGTGGAGGGAAATGGGTGTGCTCGTGAACGGCGGCGATTTGGCCGAAACCTATTTGAAGGAACCTGGGCCGGAATCACAAAAGATTATTTCTGAGCTTCCCGCTCTTGCTTCTGAAGGCTACACTCTGGACTTGTCCCTGGAAGCCGAAAGTCTGCTGCGCGACGTTTTGAGAGGTAGCTGGAAAGGATTTTTTCTCACTTTCGATTACGGGAAATCCTGGGAGGAACTCCTCACTGCGCATCCTAAGGGAACGGCGCGGGCTTATCGTAATCATGAGCAGCAGGCCAACTTGCTGGACCGCCCGGGAGAACAAGACCTCACCTGCCATCTTTGCTGGGACCGGCTCCATGCGGTCATGCAAGAAAACGGATTGTCGCGGATCGGTCTGGAAACCCAGGAATCCTTTTTCATGCGCTGGGCTGACGCGGAGCTGGGTAAAATTATCTCCCATGCTCCAGGGCAATTCGATCCCTCCCGCAATGCCCTCAGGGAAATCCTCCATCCCAATCAGACGGGAAGGGCCTTTCAGGTTTTGTGCGGGGAGAAAAGATGATAGCCGAAAGCAGACAGAAGTCAGAATGCGCCGGGTCCTGACACCTGTAAACTGACACCTGAAAACTCTCATATATAAAAAGCTTGCCAAGGTTTGGGGGAAACTTAAATTCCAGCCCTTTTCCACTACACTTTTATATAAAGGACACGTCAATGGCCAGAATATGCGCAATAACAGGTAAACGCCCCCATCGCGGCAGCCGCATCCATCGCAAAGGGCAGGCTAAAAAGAGAGGCGGCATCGGCATGCACGTGACCAAGGTGGTCAAGCGGACTTTCAAGCCCAATTTACAGCGTGTGCGGGTTCGCCTGGCCAGCGGGCAGGTGAAGAGATTATGGGTCAGCGTCAAGGCCATCAAGGCCGGCAAAATCAATAAAGCCTGATTTCCCGGCCGGGAAAACAGAGGCAGGAGACAGAATTTGGGGTTTGACCCCTTGTTTCGGCATTCAAGCCTGGCAGCGGGAGGCGATGAGCAGCTTCCAGTAAACCTTTGCCATAAAGGAAAGATAGCGGTACTCCCGCTCGGCCTCGGCGAAGGTGACGATGCCGTATAAAGCGTGGTATTCCCGCTTGCGTTCGGGGTAGGTTTCAGGGTCATTTTCCCACAAGCAGCGGGTAATCAATTCCTCCCCCTGGTAATCTTCGCCGCCACTGGTGTTATTTTTGAGCAAAGTCTCCACCAAAGGTAACAATTCCTTGGCTTCGGTTGTGCTGAAATTTAATGCAATAGTAGAAAATTCGTTCATTGTGTCATCCCTGAAAAGTGAAATACCCCGCCTGTTCGGGGTGTAAAAGAAGTCGGCCAACCCCCATAGAAATTTAGGCTTTCTTTGCGAAATCCGGATGGAGGCAGGCTCCATGCCCATTGCGCGATTTAAAAAAGAGCGCCTCGGCAAGAACTATTTCCTGCTTGAGGAGATTCAGGGGTGTGCGCAGCTCTTGCCCGCCCAACCCAAAATCGGCCTCGATGCGGGCCGTATTGTCCTGTGAAAAATAACGCCAGGAAAAAAACTTCTCATCATCCCGATAAATCCAGTTCACCTGCATCTGATGGGGTTCTTCGTCCTCCAGTAGATCGGTGACGAAGGATTTATCTTGGGCGGAGTTTTTACCGGCCCCTTGGAAGCCGCAGGCATCCAGGCAGGAACGCTGCCAGCGCAGAAGCCCGGCGGCCTCTCCGGCCAAGCCAGGCTTGTGCTGGACGACTACCGCGCGGAGCCCATCGGCAAGGATGGCCGGTTCAAAGCGGCTCAAAAACTGGCCCATGGATTGCCGGAAGGGCAGGGTGCGCCCATAGGCCAGATCGCTGGGGTAAACGAGAGCGGGCCAGTTAATGCGGTTGTAGCTGTCGTGCTCGATGGAAGTGTCGAATACCACACAGCGGAAATCTTCGACAAAGGAGAGGTAAAAATCATTGATGGCCCGCGCCGGGACCCGATGAAACCACAGATAAGTAGGCAGATCGCTGTCGAGCCAAATGGATACCAGATTTTCCAGAAAGCCCGATTCGGTGGTAGGATAACCAAGAATAAGCGCATCGCAGCAGGATACATTTCCTTTTCCGGGACCGAGGAAACATTGACTGAAGAGCTTCCCCTCGAGGATTTCTTCCCCGCGATATGATTCCACCGGGCACAGGACAATAATCCGAGAGGGGTGATTAATGGCAAAGCGGCAGGCAATGTCGAATATCCGCAAAGCCTCTTGACCCGAGGTTTCCAGCCCGAAGTGCAGTATTAAATTTACCTTGGAGGCATGGAAGGCGACAGGATTTTCCGTATCTAAGGGCTGATCCAAGCGCCACATTTGAGCCAAGGCCGGAATGACTTCCGCCACCGGCATTCTCATCCCCGGCAGGATGTCGATCAAGGCTTCCATATTATGTTAAATTAAATTATTCAATTTTTCCGATTGAGAGTGGGCAAGAATTTTAGAACCCCGAACGACGCCATTGGTGCCCGTAGTCCCAAAGAAGACGCTCCGCCGCAAGAGGTCCCCAGGAGCCGGCCACGTAAGTTTCCAGCCCTCTTTTTTGGCAATCCCGCCAGTATTCGAGTACGGGCGTCATGATTTTCCAGGAGGCTTCTGTTTCATCGCCACGGATAAAAAGGGTGGCGTCGCCGGTCATGGCATCGAGGAGGAGCCGTTCATAGGCCTCGGGCGTATTGGAGCCGTAAGTGGCGGCATAACGAAAATGCATTTTCACCGGCTGGGTGCGCGTTTCCAGGCCGGGTATTTTCGAGTTGAGCAAGAGCATGACTCCCTCATCGGGCTGAATGCGGATAACCATGGTGTTTGCGGCCACATCGAATTTGTCCTCCTCGGTGAACAGAACGCCTGGCGGTCGTTTGAAATGGACGCTTATTTCACTCACTTTGCGAGCCATGCGCTTGCCGGAGCGAAGGTAAAAAGGGACTCCCTGCCAGCGCCAGTTGTTAATGAACAGCCGCATAGCGGCATAGGACTCGGTAAATGAAGAGGGAGGCACGCCCGGCGCCTGCAAATAACCGTTTACTTTGCGCCCGCTGACAATCCCTTCGGTAAATTGAGCCCGCACCGCTTCGCCGCTCTCTGCGCTAAACTTTAGTGGTTGAATAGCCTGGAGCACTTTTACTTTTTCATCCCGGATGGCCTCTGCATGGAGGGAAACCGGCGGCTCCATGGCGGTGAGGGCAAGCAATTGCATGGTATGGTTTTGAATCATATCGCGGAGGGCCCCGCTTTGGTCGTAATACCCGGCCCGGTCCCCCACGCCGATATCCTCAGCCACCGTTATTTGCACGCAATCGACATAGCGGCGGTTCCAGATGGGCTCGAAGATGGAGTTGGCGAATCGCTGCACGAGCAAATCCTGCACGGTTTCTTTGCCCAAATAGTGATCGATGCGATAGACCTGTTTTTCGGCAAAAACACTGCCGATGATATTGTTCAATTTCTGGGCGGAAGCCAGATCGCGGCCAAAGGGTTTTTCCACGATTACAGCGGCGCTGCGCCCATAGGGTCCCGATAAGCGGGAGAGCCCGCTGCGGCCAAGATTTTCCAGGATCGGTTTGAATACCGATGGCGGTGTGGAAATGTAAAACAACAAGTGATACCGGCGTGAAGTCTCTTCTTCGAGTTTTTCGATTTTACTAGCCAGGGCTTGGTAGGTTTCCGGATCGTCGTAATTGCCTGTCTGAAAGTGCATTTTCCCGGCCAGGGGGTTCCAGCTATCCTCGCTCATGGGGATTCTGGCATGTTCGGCCACGGCCTCCCGCGCGAATTGCCGGAACCGGTCGTCACTCAATGGCTTGCGCCCGCAGCCGATGAGGAGAAAATCAGCCGGCAGCAAATTATCTACGCAAAGGTTGTAGAGGCTGGGCATCAGTTTGCGCCTGGTAAGGTCGCCGGAAGCGCCAAAAATGACAATAATGGTGGGTGGGGCGCCCCGATGCCGGCTGAGGCCCTCTAAAAATGGATGCCGCGCTTTTTCTTCAGTCATCATTTTTTAAACCCGGCTCGATAATGGCGGGAAAAGAGGGGAATATTTGAATAATAGTTGATCGAGAAATCTTCGCTGTGGCAAAACCGAACTTCGCCAATGTCGAAGCGGAAAATTTTCGGGGGCGTCCTTAAAGATTCCAGATACTCCTTGCAAACCGTATGTAGGGCTCGTTTTTTTTTTCGTCTCACGCTTTGATAGCCTGGAACCAGCGCGCGTTTATGGCGGGTGCGCACTTCGATGAAGACCAGCACGGGTCCGTCCCATGCAATAATGTCGATCTCGCCCCGTTTTCCCTTCCAATTGCGGCAGACAATGCGCATCTTCAATCGGGATTTAATATGCCGGGCAACTTTGTCCTCTCCAAAAGCTCCAATTTGCGGGCGGGAATCAAAATAAAGAGGATTTTTCTTAAAAATACCCGCGATTACATTTTTGATGCTCAAATTTATCAATATACAAAATTGTAAAAAACCCCGAAATGGAACTTTAGACAGTTTTATGGTTGAAATTTCGTGGATTTATTAGAATGATTTATCTATTAGCTTATTGGCAACTCTTCCCGGAGGAAGAACCCGGCCAAAATTGATCGAACTGATGAAGGCGATGTAAACCTACTATTACCCGCAATTCAAGGACTTAACCATGATCGCAACACAGGGCATTTCAGGAACACTGCGTAGAACCCTTCTACTCAAAGTTATCTCAAAACCTCAACCCAGCAGGGAGGACGTAAGCTCGGTTATCGAGCTGACTTCCAGCAAGGTGGTGGAGACGCTTAGCGCGCAATCCATGACGCTTTATCTGATTGAGGGAAAAGAGATCGCATTCAAGCACGTTTACTATTCTCCGACCCTCTGGGATGACGCCCCCGAACGGGAGGATGAGTTTGAAAGCAAAAGGGAAAAATTGCTGGAATTAAAGATACCGCTCGGCTCCGGGGTCGTGGGTAAAGTCATTGAGGACGGGGAGGCAGTATTTTTCAGCCTTTCGCAAGATGGCGACGCCATTATCCGGCGCGAAGGCATTTTCCCCTACAAGCGGATTACCCCGACCAGTGTGGCGGTTCTCATGCCCAACCCTCTTGATTACCAGAGACGGGAGAGCTTTTTCATCGCCACCGATTTGCAGGTCGATGAAATCGCGGTGGCGCCCGCTTCCCTGGTCGAAACCCTGATGAAAAAGTATTTCAAGGAGGACACATCCGTCCCCACCGCTGACGAAGGAGATATGTCGGAATTGGTCGATGTGCTGGGCGCTGAGTACGACACCGGAGGTGAAGTCGGGGGAATCAGCGCTGAAGATGCGGATGACGAAGATTCGGCCCCTATCATTCAAATGGCCAACCGGATAATCGAGGATGCCTATATCTGCGGCGCCAGTGACATTCACATCGAGCCGCAGGAAAACGATTTGCTCATTCGCTACCGCGTGGACGGCGTTTGTGCGGAAAAGCTCAGGCTGCCTAAACAGGTGGGCGGCGGGTTGGTGGCCCGTCTCAAAATCATGAGTGATCTGGACATCGCGGAAAAACGACTGCCCCAGGATGGCCGTATCGTATTTAAGAAATACACCAAAAAGAATATGAACATCGATCTTCGTGTGGCCATCGGCCCGATGAATTTCGGAGAAAAGGTTGTTATGCGTATTCTTGACAAAAGCAAATCGACCCTGCCCATCACCGCACTGGGATTCTCCGAAGAAAACCTGTCCCGCTACCTCAAGCAAATAACCTTGCCCTACGGAATGCTGCTGCACTGCGGCCCAACCGAGTCGGGCAAATCGATGACCCTGTTCGCAGCCTTGGGCGAGGTGGCCCACCCGGGAATCAACGTGCAAACGGCCGAAGACCCAATCGAGTACACCCTTGCCGGCATCAACCAGATGCAAATGAAAAAACAGATCGGCCTCACTTTCGCGGCCGCTCTGCGGTGTTATCTTCGCATGGACCCCGACGTTATTCTGGTGGGGGAAATTCGCGACCAGGAGACCGCCGAAATCGCCATTGAGGCCGCCCTTACGGGCCACTTGATGCTGAGCATCCTGCATACCAATGATGCCCCCAGCACCATCGCACGATTCGATGACATGGGCATCGAGCCGTTTATGATTTCAGCTTCCCTGCTGGTGGTTTGCGCTCAGCGCCTCATGCGCCGGGTCTGTAAAAACTGCAAGGAGTCTTACACTCCGGTTGACAGTGAAAAAGAAATCATTGAAAAAGCCCTCGAAGGCTGGTGCGGCGAAATTTTTCGCGCTCCGGAGAGTGGGTGCCCCATGTGCGGGGGCCTCGGCTACAAAGGACGTGTCGGCGTTCATGAGTTGATGACCAACAGCGAGGAATTAACCAAGGGTATCAACCAGAAAGTGGAAACGGCCGTGTTGAAACGTATTGCCATGCAGACCGGCATGAAGTCCCTTCACCAGGACACTATGCTGAAGGCGAAAGAAGGCCTTTCCACCATAATGGAAGGTCTTTCCACCATACCGCCGGATATGATCACTGCCGATAGCAAAGTTTAATTGCCCAATATTCTAATTTGCGGAGGCATCGCAGGCTGAGCCGTTACCCAGATGGGGCTGGACCAGGCCTGCTCCCCATTGTCCTGGGTCACCCGCAAATAGTAGCTGTGGATTTGCGAATCGGTTATCTCGTCACGCATGGCAAAGTTTAAACGGCTGGTATCCGCCAATGGCAGGAGTTCCCCGCCCGCTGGTTTGCCCGCATCGTATAGCACAAAAGCCCCTTCAGTGTTATCGGAATTCTGTTCCACCCGAACGGCGGCAAAGGTATCGACCAAATCTTTTACGATCTCAATCCGGTCGATGGCATCGGTCCCCTTTATCGAAACTTTTAAACGCAAATGGTTAACCCCGGCCAATTCCGAACCCATGGGCTGACCGTTGATGGAAAACTCGAGGACGATCTTCTGTCCGCTGGTCGCATAGATGCGGCGGCTGCGCACAGCCTCGAAAACGGATTCCCGGTCCAGTTTTTCGGCCAAGACTGCGGTTAAGCCTCCCTGGCCGGGAACCAGATGGTGGGTGTCGCTGGCACCCATAACGCCGACCCTATAACCCCTTCGCAAGGCATCCTGGTATTGATGACCGGGAACCTGGCGGCGGCCCTGCCAGGGGTTGCCGTAATACTCGAAGCGGCCGTGCCAGGAGGTGATCTCGAAATTGGGTTCCACCTCGGGATCGTGGTTGTCAGGGTTCCAGCGTCCCCACTGGGCCTGCCCGGGATGGTGGGTGGACATCAGGCCGTCGTGCTCGCGGGCATGGTCATAAAGCTTCTCAATAGAGTCGGCGCCCCTTTCGTTGGTTCCGTAATGAGGGGCCACATCCTGCTTATACAAAATCACCCGGTGGCCGTATTTCTGAGTGCCGTCGGTCCACTCGAAACCGGTAAAGCTGATGAATTTGCCCGGATCGGTGAATTCCCTGGCCAGTAACTGCAATTCCCCATACTGGCCGGTTTGCAAACGCCCCATTTCGGAATGATCCGTAACCACGGCAAAATCCAGGCCATACTTGTCACGGCCCAAGGTCAAAATCTGGTCCGGCCAGCCGATTTTGGCGTCGGAAAGAACCGAGTGGCTGTGGGGATCTCCGAAATAGATGCCGTAACGGCCATCCTCGGTGCGGGTCTCTCCCGGCGGCGGACCGGGAATGGGGGGCTCCAGGGCCACGGAGGGATCATTTATTTCAGGTGGAGCGGCTTTCAGTGGCGCGTAGAGCCAATCTGTACCGGCTGGAGGCTTAGTCAATTTCCCCGTAAACAGGTTGTTGGGGGAGGCTCTGGTGTTGAAAATAACCACATCGCCCTTGCTCGGGCGCGAACTCGGATCCAGGAGCTTGGCCTGGCCTTCCCACGCCATCCACAGTGTTTTTTCCCGGTCCAGAACAAAGGCCGGCCACTGGTCTTTGCCCGGATACGGTTTGGTTAGATTCAACTCCGGCGACCAGGAGGAATCATCATAAATTCGGGCAAAAAGGTCGTAGTTGTGGGCCTCCGCAGCGTCCGTCCGCCAAATTACCCAGAGCCTTCGCCCTTCATCCATAAACAATCGCGGGTAGCTTTGGGTTTGCTTCCAGTGCCATTTGGGCGGCACGGCGTCATGTGGCGATTTGTTTACGGCGCCAAAACTCGCCTGGCCTGGCAGGGCTTCGGGAACTACTCCGGGAGGCGCCAGCCATTGCCCGTTGCGGTAAAGACGCACAAATGCGTCGCCGAAATGACGATCCGTCCGCACGGTATCGCCTGCGTGGGCGCGCATGGAGTTCCAACCCACCCAGAGGTCGCCCGTTTCCCGATTGGAAGCCAGTGAAGGCGTATCGTCAAAAGCGGCATGGGCGGTTACTTGCATCAGGGGCCCGAGTGTGATGGTCTCTTGACCGCCTTTTTCCGCGATGGTGGCCGAGCTTAAAAAAACATCATAATTGCCCGTCCGGGCGCTATCCCAGGCGACCCAGACCCCTCCCCCGGCTTTGGGAGCCAATACGGGCCGCCGATCCTGGCCCTCCGCATAAACGGCTACCGGTTCGCTCCATGTGGGACGGCCCTCATTTTTATTCAAAAAGCGCCGGTTGATGGACATTCTCCGATCATTGATATTTCCAGAAACGAGCCAAATTCTGCCTATCCAGTCACGGCATAATTGCGGGTGCAATTCGGCTCCCTGGGAGGTGGTTATCCGCGTTTCCGCCCCCCATTTTGCGTGAAGGGCCATTCGGCGCTGGTAGAGATGCCATTTTCCATTGCGCCGGGCGTGCCATACGATTATGAGATCACCGTTGCCATAGGAGTCGGGGAGTCGGCAATCAGTGATGGCGCCGATTCCACACCTTCGCCGGTGGAGAGAATGACCGGCTCGGACCATTCCGTATTCTTATGGTGGCGGACGATAATTCGGTCTTTTTTATCAAGGGTAGATACTGCTGCCAGCCATTTCCGCCCTTCTCTATCAACAGCGAGGCCGGCATATTTGTCTGACTCGACCGCATACAGAGTAGAAACATCGCTGAGGACGGATTGCTCCTGAGCATAAAGACCGCACCCCCCGCCCAAACCGGTAAGAAACAGCAAAAAACAAAATAAAGGGCTCTTTTTTGTCATCGTAATTCGTGTAAAAAAATACTTTTTATTGCCCGGATGAGGATTTTTCACGCAACTGCTGAAAACCCGGTTTGATCACATCGTAAATTATTCTCAAGCGTTCTTTGTGGAAGCAAAAGGCGGATTTCATGGCGTTTATAGTCAATTTTTCGATTTTATCCAGGTCCAGCCCGAAGACCTTCGAGGCCATCAGGTATTCATTGGTTAAGGTAGTGTCGCTCATCAGCCGATCGTCCGTATTAAGGAAAACCCGGAATCCGATGCGAAAGAGCTCTCCGAAGGGATGGTTCTCCATTTTATCGACAGCGCCGGTGTGAATATTGCTCAATAGGCAAATCTCAAGGGATATTCTTTTGTCCAGAATATATTGCGATAATTGCCCCAGGGAAACGACCCGGCCCTCCTTGTCGAAGCCAAAGTCTTCCACCAGGCGGGTGGCGTGGCCGATACGATGCGCTCCGCAATACTGAATGGCCTGCCAGATGGATTGCTTGCCAAAAGCTTCCCCGGCGTGAATCGTGATGCTGAAATTTTCCCTGTTGATAAAATGAAAGGCATCCAGGTGTTCCTTGGGCGGATAGCCCCCTTCCTCTCCCGCCAGATCGAAACCGACCACCCCCTGTTTGCGGAAATTTACGGCCAACTCGGCCATTTCGAGCGATCGCCTCGTATTTCGCAATCCGCAAATTATTAGCCCGTAATCGACCCCGAAATCTCTTTTCCCCTTTTCCAGCCCTTCAAGAACATGGCTGACCACATCCTCCGAATAAAGCCCGTGTTCCGTATGCAGGTGCGGGCAGAAGCGAGTCTCGATATAGCAGACACCGTCCCGGCTCATATCTTCCATCATTTCGTAGGCCACCCGGACAAGGGCATCCTTGGTCTGCATGACCCCGCAGGTATGGATGAAGCCTTTCAGGTATTCGACCAGGTTTCCCTTGTTGGCCCCTTGATGAAACCAGTCCGCCAACGCTTGGGGGGCGGTCGTGGGCAGTTCCTTGTAGCCGATATCTTTGGCCAGGTCGATGACCGTTTGCGGCCTCAAACCGCCGTCCAGATGGTCGTGCAATTGGACTTTTGGAGCCCGCCGAATCATATTTTCCGTAATCATATTTTTGGTATTTCCTTTCATATTTATTTTTATTTTAAAGCTCTTCGATCCTGATTCCAGCGGCCAGAAAATCTTCTTTCCGGTTCATATTCATGAGAACCAGTTTATCCTCGATCGGGACTTTTCGCAAGCTCTCAGGGGGCAGGCTTCGTATTTGCCAATCCAATCGGGAATTCGGGTCCGTGATGGCTAATAAATCTAATTTTTCCATAAAGGAAGCGGCCCCCAAAACCGGATGCCCCCCCTGGTTTTGGCAAAACGGAAAGCAGGCTTCAATGCCCGGTTCAAGGGCGTTGCTCAAAGCCTGAAAAACGTGCCCCGGCGGGCAAGGCACATCCACCGGCAAGATAAAAGCAGGCGATCCGGGCCACTTTTTTCGTAAATATCTCCATCCTTCCATGAGAGAAGAAAAAGAGCCTCTTTCAGGTTTCGAATTGATAACCACGTCAATGCCAGGAAGTTCCTCAGTCCTCTCCCCCAGCAACCACGGCAGTTCCTCTAAATACCGGCCTTGGTCATAACCGAGAACCACCACCGTTTTTCTCCCCCCGGCCTTGGCAAACCGCCGCAACTGAACCTCGATCCAGGGTCGTGATCGTTTCCCCACGCCGACCAACCCCTTGGGCTCACCCATGCGCGACGATTTACCGGCCGCAAGCATGATGAGAGGGAATTGGATTTCAGTCATATGTATAATAAAATAAAATAAAATAAAAAAAGAAAAGTCTTCAAAAGCGTTCCCAGAGGACTTCTGAAAGCTCCCGTGCCCGTGCAGCTATGCGCTTCTCGTCGATTCCCACAAGCTGATGGTCCCGCATGAGAACTTTGCCTCCGGCAATGGTGGTGCGGACCGAAGAATGGGCCACACCGAAACACATGTGCCCGATAAAGGAATTTTCATCGAACGGAGTCGGCGGATAATAGTCCATGAGCACAATGTCCGCCAGGGCGCCTTCTTCCAGGGCGCCAATGTTTTCATCCCAATAGCGGCTGAGGATTTTCCGGTTGTTGACCAGAAGAGCGTCCCAAACCTCCATGAACCCGACGCTGGGATTGGATTTGCTGATATGCTGGGCCCACAGAGCCACGCGCGCTTCCTCCAGCATGTTATTGGTCATGGAATCCGTCCCCAAGCCGTATAGAATGCCCTTTTCGATGAGTTTTACGATATCGGCCACGCCCACCGCGTTATTGAGGTTGGACTGCGGCAAATGCATCCCGATGGTATCCGTTTCGGCCAACAAGTCCATCTCGGCCTCATTGACATGGATGCAGTGGGCGCAAATCGTCCGCGGGCCCAGAACGCCGAATTTGCGCAGCCTTTCGACCACCCGCATGTTGTGGTTTTTCAGGCTGTGGTCTTGATCCGCCTGATCCTCGGCCGTGTGAATGTGAAACCCGGCGCCCAACTCACGAGCCGCCGTAACCGCTTTCTCCATCGTCTCATCGTTGATCGTGAAGGCGGCATGGAGGCCGAAGAGGGCCTTGATACGGGAGGAATTTTCGCTCCCTTTGGCTTTGATGAATTCCACATTCTCGTCAATCCCGTCCTGGGCCATCCGGGGGCCGTCCCGGTCGGTCAGTTCGAAGCAAAGGGATGCTCGCAAACCGGTCTCCAGGACGGCTTTCTCAATTAATGGCAGGGTGCCGCGCACATGGCCTTGGCTGGCGTGGTGGTCGATCAAGGTGGTGGTCCCGTGCTTGACGGCGTCGACGCAACTGACCAGGGCGCTGTAGTAGCAATCCTCAGGGGTCAATAAACGATCCAGCCGCCACCAGAGGTTTTCCAGCACTTCCACGAAATTCCTGGAAGGCGGAACCTTGCCCAGGCCGCGGGCAAAGGCGCTGTAAAAATGAGTGTGGGCATTGATGAAGCCCGGCAGAACAAGCTGTCCTTTGGCGTCAATAACCGTATCGGCGGTCTGCTCCGGCATCTCTTCCGAAGGGGCGATCCTGGCAATGAGATCATTTTCCACCAAGAGGGAATGATCGGTTAGAATCCTGTTTTTATCCCCCAAAGTGGCCAGGGTTGCGTTTTCGATTAGAAGGGAACTCATATAAGTATTTAGGGAAAGAAATATTAATTTAAATAGAGTGTTATTTTAATAGGCTTGAAGGAAATTTCCACTATCCCGCAATGGGTCGTGACAGGTCATTTTCCGGCAACCATTTCCGGCTGTCAATGGAATTTGAACTTGATCACACCCCGATGCTTGGAGGCCGGGAATAGCATTTTTAAAGGTATCGGGATCATTTAAATATTCTCTTCGCTTGCCGGGGAGGATTTAAGAACTATTTAGGGGAGATGCTTAAAACGCCTTTATTTTCATGGCTGAAAAACCGGGGGGCGGGGGTATTGCTGCATCCGACTTCCCTTCCCGGCGATTACGGCATCGGGACGCTGGGGCTGGAGGCTTGCCGCTTTGTTGATTTTCTGGCTGCTGCGGGGATGAAATATTGGCAGGTTTGCCCGCTGGGTCCCACCGGGTTCGGCGATTCCCCCTACCAGTGTTTTTCGGCCCTGGCTGGAAATCCCTACCTGATCGACCTCGAAGGGTTGATGACCTTTGATTTGTTAAAGCCGGACCACCTGCGGCCCCTGCGCGACATGCCCGGTGACAGGGTTGATTTCGGGGAATTGTATCTTAAAAGTCGACCGGTTCTGCGCCTCGCGCAACGCAATTTCGTCCGCAAAAAACTTTCTTATTTGCCCAATTATGGCCTCTACGAAGATTTCAAGGCCGAAAACGCGGACTGGCTGGAAACCTATGCCCTCTTTATGGCCCTGAAGGAGCATTTTGGGGGCCGGCCCTGGTTCGAGTGGGAGGCATTGTGGCGATCCTATTCGACAGCGCAACCGGCTGCCAAAAATGAAGATTTGCAGAAGGCGATGGAAGTTTGCCGGTTTTCCCAATACCTGTTTTTCGGGCAATGGAAATTGGTTAAGAAATACGCCCGCGAACGGGGCATAGGGATCATCGGCGACATCCCATTATTCGTCTCGCTAGACAGCGCCGACGTGTGGTCCCAACCGGAAATTTTTCAGCTTGAGAAAAGCGGTCTTCCCAGGGCCGTGGCAGGGGTGCCGCCCGATTATTTTTCCGCCACCGGCCAATTGTGGGGCAATCCCCTTTACGATTGGGAAATGTTGAAAAAAAATGACTACCAATGGTGGATGGAGCGTTTGGGGAGCAACTTTGAAATGTTCGACATTGTTCGTTTCGACCACTTCCGGGGTTTGGAGACTTACTGGTCGATCCCCGCCGGTTCGAAGGACGCCACCGTCGGCAAGTGGGTTAAAGGTCCCGGCCTGGACTTTTTCTCGACCATCAAAAAGCAATTTCCGGATTGCCGCCTGATGGCGGAGGATTTGGGGGAAATTACCCCGCAGGTTCGTCAATTGCTGGCTCAAACCGGACTGCCCGGCATGGCCGTGATGCAGTTCGCCTTCGACGGCAACGCGGCGAATCCCTATCTGCCCTTTAATCTTAACGCCAACAGCGTGCTCTATCCCGGAACTCACGACAATGACACGACCCACGGCTGGTACGAGACGGCTTCTAAGGAAACACGGCACCAGGCGCGTTCTTTTCTGAGGGCCGGCGGGGAGGAAATATCCTGGGATTTCATCCGGGAGGCCTACCGCTCGGTCAGCTGTCTGGCCATTATTCCGATGCAGGATCTGTTGAGCCTGGGCACGGAGGCTCGCATGAATACTCCCGGCGCTTCCCAGGGAAACTGGCAATGGCGGTTTAGCCGCAAACAACTCGACCAATTGCGCCGCAACAGCGCCGCCTACCTCAAGGAAAATGCCGAAATTTACGGACGGGCCCGGTCCGGAAATTGAATCAAACGGTCTCTCTTTTCTACAAAAACTTACCGGCTAGTTTCAGCACTTCATCCCCGGCATCTTCGAGCAGGTAGTGTCCGGCCTCGGCAAACCGGTGGGCCTTGGCATTGGGAAAACGGCGCATCCATTCTGTGAGAAATTTTTCGGTAAATACAAAATCCTTCATCCCCCAGCAAATAAGCATCGGTTTACCGGTCAGTTTTTCCAGGCCCTCCTCTATTTCCTTTAAAACGGAAAAACTGGGGTGCCGTTGATTACTGGGAATATCCTGGACGAATTTCAGGGTCGCAATGCGGTTTTTCCAACTATCGTAGGGGAATAGATAGCCCGCCTTGACCTCTCTACTCATGGGCTTGCCAACAGCCATGCTGAGGGCTGGGCGGGCAAAGAGGTTGCCTCCGCGAACGAGGGCAGCGGCCAGCAGCGGCAAACGGCAGATTTTAAGCGGCAGGGGCATCTCCGCGACGGAAAATGCGGCCGTATTCAGAACCACTATTGATCCCACTTTTTCCGGCATTCTCGTGGCTAGCCCCAACCCGATGGGGCCGCCCCAATCGTGAACCACGATATGAAAACGACTCAATTTCAGATGCTCGACCAAACGCGCGGCGTTTTCGATGTGGTCGTTCAATCGGTAGGCATATCTCTGTGGTTTATCCGATAGGCCGCACCCAATGTGGTCGGGCGCGATGCAGCGGAATCCCTCCCTCAGACCGAGGATCAGGTTCCGATAATAAAAAGACCATGTGGGATTGCCGTGAAACATCAAAACCGCCTCTCCTTTGCCTTCATCCACGTAATGCATGCGGAGTCCATCCAAATCCAGAAAGTGATTTGCGAACGGGTAAATATCCCGGAGGTATTTTGGGAGCGGTTTCATATCACCGGGAATACTACATTTGCAGGGCCAGCATCATGCTGCTCAATCCGCTGCCGATGCCGAGCAGGGCCACCTTGTCATCGGCTTTCACGGCGCCTTTTTCCAGAGCCATAGCCAGGGTGAGGGGCAGGGAAACCGAACCGATGTTGCCCAGAAACTCATAAGTGGAAAAATCCTTTTCGGGGTTCAATTTGAGGGCCTCAAAGAGGCGCCGCTGGTGCGCCCGGCCCACCTGATGGGTGATGATGCGGTCGGGTGTTTCCTCGTTCCAGCCAGTGGTCACCTTGAATTTTTCCCAGGCCCGCGTGGCCACGCCGATTCCCGCATTGAGCATTTCCTCCGAATCGGTTTGCATTTGCAGGGCGTTGCTGCCCGATGAATCACCTTCGCAAAGATCGTTATGCCGCGTGTCGGTCTCGACGACTCCCGCCATCAGCCGCCCGACGCCCCCGCCAACCTTGGAAGCCCGGCAAAGCACAGCCGCCACCGCTCCCGCCCCGATGGTCAAGTTGGCGAAGAAGGGTTTAATCGATTTTCTGTTCAGGGCCGGATTCAAAAGCTGCTCAATGGTATTTTCGACGAGCGGTTTGCCATTTTCGCCCGCCACGATGAGGGCGTTGTCGATTTGCCCGCCATCAATCATACTCCCGGCCAGAACCAGGGCATTGAGAAAACCGAGGCAGGCGTTGGAGATATCGAAAATCTGGGTCCTTCCGCTCAGTCCGAGACGCTGGTGAACATAGGCCGCGGTGGCCGGTTCCAGCCGGTCCCGGCAGACCGCCGAATGGGCCAGCAAATCCAGATCGCCCTTTTTCAGTTTCGTTTTTTTGAGAACTTCGGCCGCCGCCAGCGCGCTTGCTTCGGAAGCCGAAACGGGCCGCTCCCAAAATCGGCGCTCCGCAATACCGGTCATCAATTCCAGTCGTCCGTAAGGCAATTTCAAACGATCATAGAGGGAGGCAAGTTTATTTTCAATAGCCTCGGAAGTCCACCGCCCTGGAGGAAGCGAGTAGGCTATGGATTCTATGCAAACGTCCGCGAAATGCATCCCGGCAGGCCTTATTTTTCCGGCCGCATGGCCAGGCGGATGACTTCCTTGTCGAAGTAATTGAGGTCCATCCCGGCATTCACCGTGATTCCCTGGCCATTGATTCCGCTGGAACGTTCACTGAGCAGATAAACGGCAGTGTTGGCAACTTCGAGGGTGGTTAAGGCTCGTTTGCGAAATGTGAGTTTTTCGGCATAGAGATAATTTTCCAGATAACCGGGAATTCCGGCCGATGCGCTCGTTTTGAGCGGTCCCGAGTTGACCGCGTTAAAACGCACCTCGCTATCCTGGCTGAATGATTTCGCCAGATTGCGCACACAACCTTCAAGAGCCGATTTCACCGGGGAGAGGTAGCCGTAATTTTCCGCCGTGACCCGTGTCGAGGAAATGCCGATGGTGACAACGGAAGCGTTTTTCTCGAGCAAGGGTTTAAAGGCTCTCGCCATCTCCACGAGGGAGAAAGAGGTGATGGAAACGGACTGCAAAAAATCTTCCCTTTTGGTTTCGTGAAAAGGCTTCAAGCCTTCGCTGAAATCGGCAAAAGCGATCGAATGGACAAAGCCTGCAATGGATTCGCATTGCCCGGTAACTTGTTTCGCCAGCCGGTCGATTTGGCCGGGATCTTCCACATCGCAGATGAGGACGGTTTTCCCTTCCAGTAAACGCTCCAGGGCCTTCAAACGCTCTTCCGAGCGGACGGAATACAGAACCCTGGCGCCTTCCCCCTCGAGTATTTGGGAAATGGCGTAGGCGACGCTTTTGCGATTGGCGACGCCGGATACGAGGAAGGTTTTGTTTTCCAGATTAAGAAAACTCATGCTTTAAGAAGAATTGGCAGAAATTCACTTTTGGCAATGCGACTCTCGTGTAAATTTTCCAGGTGAATATTTTGCCACCGCCGCCAGCACGGCCAGGTTCAGGCCAAACCCCCAGACGCCCGCGTAAATACCCAGTGGCTTGGCGGGAATCGGCGCTCCCAGTTTCTGGGCCACCAGAAACGCAACCGTTACGACGGTCCCGACTACCATGCCCGCAAAAACCGCACGTCCGCTTAATTTCTTGGTATGAACTCCCAGATAAATGGCCGGAACGATCTGCAATAGCAATTCCAGTTTGATCTCGAGCAATCGAAAAATGGTGCTTTCGGACTGTATGGCCAGCAAAGCCATGGCGCCCATTAGAATCCAGGAAAGGATTTTGCCCACCAGGGCCAGCCGGGCCTGGGAGGTTTTTGGTTTAAATAATTGATACCAGTCTTTGGTCATCGAAGAGGAGAGACTCAAAAGCGCGGAATCGACGGTGGACATGATTGCCGCGATGATTGCCGCCAGGAAGACCACCATGAATATCTTGAACTGCGGGATTTCCACCGCCAGCAATTGGATCATGAGCAGAGAAATACGGTCGGTGGCGGCCCTGTCGCTCTCCAGCCCGGGCAGCAGGGCGGCGCCCATCCACCCTACATAAATAATGAAAAAAGTGGTCACGATGGGCATGAACGCCATTACCCGCAGCGAACTCCGCAACGCTGCTTCGCTGCGGGCGGCGTAAACCCTCTGCACCGCATGCGGATAAACCGATATCCCGCACCCGATCATGATAAGAATGCTCACCCACCCAAGCTTCTGCCGCCAGTCGGGAGATTCCCAAAAGGATGGATAATTGGCTTTCAAATCGACGGACAAAATTTTGTAGGAGTCGTAATGGATGTTGAGGAAAATAAATATAATCAAACAGCCCGATAATAGAAGGACCCCTTGCACCACATCCGTCCAGGCCACGCTTCGCATGCCGCCCAGCGTTTCGTATAAAACCATGATGACGGACAAGGCGAGAATGCCCTGCCATATGACAAACCGCCCGCCCGAGGCCGTTTCGACCAACAGCCCGATGGCCAGCAGGTTGGTTAGAATATAGTTGCACATGGCAACCATGCCCAGGGCGCTGGCCCACAATGACAACGGGCGATGCTTAAACCGATCCTGCAGAAAATCGGATGTGGGTGACATACTTCTTTATGGCCGAAAGCCGGTATAGCTTCGGGGCGTAGATGAGGTATCCGCCGATTACCATCATCATAAACATGGGGGCCATAATAAATAGAAAGCCATCCCGGTAGGCCCGCCCCGCATAGCCGATCAGCGTATTTCCACTGTATTGAGTCGCAAAAAGTGTCATCAAAAGGACAAATGGCCCGAAATTCCTACCCCCCAGATAGAAATCATCCATGCTCTTTTCTTTCCGCGCCAGCCGGCCCCAAACGCCAAAACCGAGCAGGAGAACAAGATAACACCCTACAAACAGGATGCCGCCCCGGTCCAGTATGGCAGCATCACCCGTCATTATTTTCTATAGGCGGATTATCTTCATCTCCCGCCATCATGGCCCAATATTTGTTCAATGCGTAAGCGATGAAAATCGCGAAAATAAACATGCATACAAATCCATGCAAAGCCCAGTTCGGCAATCCCTCATCGGAATCGCTGGAACCCCCGGCATAAAACCAGGGCACGGACGCCAGGAGGAAAAAACACATAATCAGTAATAATTGCAAAGGGGTCATTGGATTAAGATTTTTGATTTCCTGTAATGAATGATTATGGCGCCGGATTCTCGATTGGAAAAACAATAAAATTCTGAAAAAAAACAAAAAAAAAATTAAATATTTTTTACGGCGGAAGCATTTAAAACGTTATTCACGATAGGGGGCGGCGAATTTTTCGCAATCCTAAATAGCTCTGTTTGGGTCGGATGCGCAGTTGCTCATAAAATGCTCACATGGAAAAGGCGGCTTATACACAACTTGTTCTTTTTCAGTGTTTTAGGTCATTTTTTATTTGACAAGCATTATTTCATATCCATTCTTACGGGCAGTTCTTTGGAAGAAATATGGCAATTTGCCGCTGGGGTTTTCGGACTGTGGCGGTTGAGAAACCGGGCAAAAGCTAGACCAAAACTGGTGGGTCTGGCTCCTTAGGAACCATCAAAGGAACTCTTTCGGGAGTTGCGCCGATGGGGAAAAGGCAGATTCCACCCGTTCCGCCGGCGGGGTTCGCGCCCCGACGAAACGCGAAATGCGGAACGCGGCAGTGAGCCGCTGTAAAAATGGTTCCAGCGGCGAACTGAGTGAGTTCTTTTTGAAGATGCTTGCATGTTCGAGAGGGACGACAGGGTGACCCGGGCAACGGGTCGTGGATGCTACCATGAAGACCAGTCCGAGCAAGGTGAACTGGCGAGGGCAAACTCGCCGCAAGGCCTCCGAAAGCAAAGCGCCGGAGGCGCGAAAAAGCCACTTTGAAGCGGGGAGGGCGCGAGGAACAGTGCAAGCTGATCCTGGTGAACTCCGAAAAAGTGCGGGCGGTGTGAAAAACCGCATCGACCGCTCTGCGATGCGAAAAGTATCCCGAGAGCTAAGAGGTCAGACCCGTAACCGGGGGCCAACGCCGCGGAGCCATCTGCGGGCCGACCCTCGGGCACAAGGAGCAGAAAGCCTATTGCAGGGCGATTTGCTCCAAGTAGGGCGCACCGGTGTCGGCAGACACAGGTCGAACCCTGCCGAGAGGCCTCACTTGAGAATCGTCCGGAGCAATTGGGGCGACGGTCCTGCTATGAGACCGACAATCGCGTGTTGCCGCGTGGAATAGCGTCGGGGAGCTGGCAGCTTTTGAGTGATCGAAAACGCCCAATGCCAGCACTTGGAAAGAGCGTGTGGCGAGCGACATTCCAAACTTTCAAGGGGCCCGGCCTCCGCAAGGAGACCGGGCCTTTTGTCTGTACTCTTTTTATTATATTATATCGTCCGGATGGGGGGACGCGGGAAACTGGTTTCAGGTGCCGGGTTTCAGTATTCGACCCTATACAGATATAATACCATGCGAATTGGAAATCGGTAAGAGATTTAACCTGAGTTCGACAGTTGGGGGGGGTAAATCGATTATTTTTAGGGTTTTTCGTGCTGTAGGGCGCATGGTTGTCAGGGTTGGGGTGTGAATATGCCGTGTAGTGCAGACCACTCTATTGCCTTTTCGGAGAAGTAGTGCAGGGTCGATGTTGATGTATTTGCGTCGCCATCGTCGTCGTAAGAAGGGCCAGGATTATGATTACTGGACGCTGGTGGAGTCGGTGCGCACAGCCAAGGGGCCGCGCCAGCGCATCGTGGCCCACATTGGCAAGGAGCCGGGACTCGATGAGGATGAGCGGTTGGGTTGGGAGCAGATCGGTCGGCTCCTCGATGGCGATGATGAGGCTGCGGGGGCCGAGCAGATGGATTTATTTGCCGAGGATAAACCGGAGGCTCCGTTGTGGGCGCAGGTGAATCTGGGTCGGATACGGGTGGAGCGGGTGCGTCAATTTGGCAAAGTGTATGTGGCTCTGGCGCTGTGGCGGCGGCTGGGGCTGCATCGTTTCTTCGAGGAGCATTTGCCGCCGGGCCGGGAGTCGGTGGGCTGGGCCCAGGTGGCCTCGATTCTGGCGCTGGGGCGTTTTTGCGAACAGGCCTCGGAGCTGGCTCTGGCCGAGCGCTGGTATGGCTCGACGGCGCTGGAGGATTTGATGGCGGTGGATGTGGATGAGGTCTATGACAATCGTTTGTATCGCGGACTGGATCGTGTCTTGCCCTTGCGCCGGGAACTGTTCAGTCATCTTAAAGGACGCTATGAAAGCTGGTTTGGGACGCGTTTCGAGTTTCTTTTATACGACATAACGAGCACCTATTTTGAGGGCCGGTGCGAGGGCAATGCCCAGGCCCAGCGCGGCTACAGCCGGGACCAGCGGCCGGATTACAAGCAGGTATGTCTTGGACTGGTGGTGACACCCGAAGGGCTGCCCCTGGCCTATGAGGTTTTCGACGGCAACCGCGCCGATGTGACCACGGTGCAGGAGAGGGTCGAGTTGATGGAATCGCATTACGGGGTGGCCGATCGCATCTGGGTGCTGGACCGCGGCATGGTGAGCGAGGCCAACCTCGAATACCTGCGCGGCAAAGGGGCCCGTTACATCGTGGGCACGCCCAAGAGCCATCTTAAAAACTTTGCCCTCGATCTGCTCGAGCAAGGCGATTTTTGCGAGGTGCGGGCGGGGGTGGAGGTCAAACTGGTGAAACATCCCGACTGCCCCCAGATCGAGCAATATGTGCTTTGCCGCAGCCAGGGACGGGGTCAAAAAGAAGCCGCCATGCTGAGCAAGCAAAAGGAGCGTTTGCGCAAAAAGCTCGACCAGATCGACCTGAGTTTGCGTCGGCGAGGGCAGAAACTCGATCCGGTTGAACGCCGTATCGGCCGCTGGCTGGGCCGCCACACCATGGCCGAAAAAATATTCACCGTAGAAGTGCAAATCGACGCCGCCGGACGGGCCTGCGCATTGCAAATCACCGAAGACGAGAGCAAAGCCGATTGGGCCCAACTGGCCCACGGGACCTATCTGCTGCGAACCAACTGCCAGGAGGAAGACCCACAAAAGCTGTGGCGGTGGTATATACAACTGACACAGGCCGAGGCAGCCTTTCGTTGCGCCAAAAGCGACTTGGGGCTGCGGCCGGTCTATCACCACAAAGAAGAGCGTGTGCAAGCGCACATTCTGATCTGTTTTCTGGCTCTGGCGATGTGGCGCGCCCTGGAAAGCTGGCTGCAGGCCAAAGGCCTCGGCACCTGTGCGCGGCAAGTGTTGCACGAACTGGAAAATCTACGCTCAATGGACGTGGTGGCGCCGCTGCGAGGGGGACGCGAAGCGCGTTTACGGCTGGTAGGCAAACCGGAAAAACTCTGTGCCGACCTCCTCAAGAAAATGGGCCTAAAACTGCCCACCCGCCCCAAAATCATCCAAAATGTAGTGCAGACTAACGGCAAAAATTAATCCCGAATCCGCATAGATAAGCCCTTTAACTTTTTGAACTGTCGAAGATGGGTTAAGGGTCGAGAGGCAGCATTCCTCTCGTCCGCAGAGGGCCCACTGGCAAATACTCAATCAACAATCTCGTATCAAGTATTCCATATCCCGCATAGCGCCCTCGCACTATAAATTACGGACGATGGCTTTGGCTACGCCTTGGATGATTAGTTCGGCCACCGGGTGGAGTTGGGGGTAGTCTTTGTTTTCCGCTTTGAGGTAGGGGGCTTTGCCTCGTTTTCGTATAAAGCGTTTGAGAGTCGTCTCCCCGTCGATGAGGGCGGCCACCACGTCTTCGTTGTAAGGCGGGCGTTTTTCCATGATAACGATGTCGCCATCGAAGATGCCGGCGTCGACCATACTGTCTCCCCGCACTTTGAGGGCGAAGGCGTTGCGTACACGGCGGATGCCGGCCGTCTCCGCATCGATTTGCAGGCGCCCGATTTCTCCGCCTGGCTCAACCTCGTCTGGATAACCGGCCGCAATGCTTCCGTAGATGGGGATATCGACCACTTCCTTGAACTCGGTGGGCTGGTTATCCTCATTAAAGTCCATCGTGATGCGGAAGGTGCGGGCCTGCCCCGGCACACGGCTGATATGGCCCTTTTTCTCAAGCGCGCGCAGGTGCCCCATGACGGCGTTGGTGCTGCGAAACCCGAAATGGGCCTGAATCTCACGAAAGCTCGGCCAGGTCTCGTGCACCCGCATATGCAATTGTAAGTAACCCAAAATTTCTTGCTGTCTCAATGTCAATTCATCCATAATGGACAAATGTTTAGTTAAACACCCGTTCAGTGTCAAGCCCTTTTAGAAAATATTTTTCTTTTTTTGTGTTTCTTGTAATTTACCGGAAAATTTTTAACTTTTTGGGAAACAAGGTGCATTTCATAAGATTATATTCCTCAATAACATATGAATGAATTCGACCCGGCTCTCAAAAAAAATGTGCAGCGTCCAGGCATCATGAAAAATTGGCGGTTGATTGCGGAAAACGGATTCAACCTTTTCTCCGCCAAGGAATTACAAACTCATTTGCAAATTTAACCAAAAATTTGATGGTACCCATTCACGGGCTGCATAGATGCTGCCGATGATATGTTCGACGGATAAATGGATCAAAAAAAAGAGAAACGAAGAAAGAAGGAAACCGGGATTCTATTGTTTTGTTTCTGCGCTCTCATATCAGGAATTTATTTATACCTTAGACCAAATGACCAGATTGAGAATATGATAACAGCAAGAGCAATTGCTGGTGAAGTAAATGAAGCAATTCAAGAAAAGGTGGAATTGAGTTACGTCTCCGCCAGAGAATACACCGGTTTAAATGGATCACTTCTTCTCTTTGGCCACGTAAAAGAACCACAGGATCTCACAGAGCTTAAAGAGATGATAGACAGTTTTGATATCCGTTGTCCCATAACCTGGCAGGTGAATGTTATTGCTCCTGAGAAGTGGGATGAGACGATCCAAATACTCTCGGAGTCGAACAAATCGAGGGAGGCAACGGCTGAAGCCGCGCCTCCTCTTTAACGTTAAATGGCTTAACAAATTTATGAGACAACTGACTTATATTAAGAAGAACAGGTTAAGGTGGTGGGACGTGGAGGAGCCTGTCCTGGAATCGCCACGGGATGCGATTGTAAGGCCGTTGGCTGCGGCGCGTTGTGATGGTGATAAAGTATTCCTGTTTAACGATATCACTACACCGATGAGAGCAGGTTTGGCGCTGCATTACCTGGATCCAGTTATCACAGACTTCTTGGGCAAAAATCCATACAAAGGCCCGATTCCGGTAGGGCACGAATGCATCGCGGAGATTGTTTCGTGTGGCGATGAAGTAGCCAATTTTAAACGCGGCGATAAAGTTGTCGTCCCTTGGTCTATTTCTTGTGGAGCTTGTTTGCATTGTTCCTCCGGTCTCACATCCAAATGCCAGAAGGCGGGCGAAACATACCTTTCCGCTTATGGCTTTGGTGAATCCATGGGGGCGTGGGGGGGGATGGTGAGCGACTTTCTTCGGGTGCCCTACGCGGATAGTATGCTGGTTCGAGCGCCCAATGGTGTGGATCCAGTTTCACTTGCCAGCGCCAGTGATAATATTCCGGATGGTTGGAGAACGGTAGCCCCATTTCTCAAGGATAAACCGGGCGCGCCTGTTTTGGTTGTTGGCGGGGCTGCCGCAAGTATCGGTTTATATGCCGCCGGGATTGCGGTTGCGCTGGGCTCCGCTCGAGTTGATTACATGGATTTCATGACCGCACGCCTGGAGATTGCGGAGGCATTGGGGGCTAACCCGATCCAGGTATCCAGTAAGCATAAAGCAAAATGGTATAGAAGGAATGCCCCCCGGCGAAGCGGAGCATTTCCCATAACTGTGGACGCAAGCGCGAATCCAGAAGGGTTAAGATTTGCCATTCGTTCACTTGCCCCCGGCGGAATCTGCACAAGCGTAGGCTACTATTTCCAAAAAGGAACATCCATTCCACTCATGCAGATGTTCCTGAATTGCTCGACGCTTCATACAGGCATCTCGCATCCAAGAGCGAATCTTCCGGAGGTGCTGGCTCTCATTGAGAGCAGAAAGTTCCAGCCCGAAAAAATAACAACCCTACTCGCTGGCTGGGAGGACGCTGCGGAGGCCTTTCTTGAGCGTACCACTAAAGTGGTGGTTCATCGGCCATCGATTTATTGAAAAACGTCGTGAGAATCGCATATAACATTTCGCTCCACCCGAACTCCTTTATTGTCGGGTTAACTTTGCGTTAACCTGAGTTCGACAGTTGGGGGGGGTAAATCGATTATTTTTAGGGTTTTTCGTGCTGTAGGGCGCATGGTTGTCAGGGTTGGGGTGTGAAAATGCCGTGTAGTGCAGACCACTCTATTGCCTTTTCGGAGAAGTAGTGCAGGGTCGGTGTTGATGTATTTGCGTCGCCATCGTCGTCGTAAGAAGGGCCAGGATTATGATTACTGGACGCTGGTGGAGTCGGTGCGCACAGCCAAGGGGCCGCGCCAGCGCATCGTGGCCCACATTGGCAAGGAGCCGGGGCTCGATGAGGATGAGCGGTTGGGTTGGGAGCAGATCGGTCGGCTCCTCGATGGCGATGATGAGGCTGCGGGGGCCGAGCAGTTGGATTTATTTGCCGAGGATAAACCGGAGGCTCCGTTGTGGGCGCAGGTGAATCTGGGTCGGATACGGGTGGAGCGGGTGCGTCAATTTGGCAAAGTGTATGTGGCTCTGGCGCTGTGGCGGCGGCTGGGGCTGCATCGTTTCTTCGAGGAGCATTTGCCGCCGGGCCGGGAGTCGGTGGGCTGGGCCCAGGTGGCCTCGATTCTGGCGCTGGGGCGTTTTTGCGAACAGGCCTCGGAGCTGGCTCTGGCCGAGCGCTGGTATGGCTCGACGGCGCTGGAGGATTTGATGGCGGTGGATGTAGATGAGGTCTATGACAACCGTTTGTATCGCGGACTGGATCGTGTCTTGCCCTTGCGCCGGGAACTGTTCAGTCATCTTAAAGGACGCTATGAAAGCTGGTTTGGGACGCGTTTCGAGTTTCTTTTATACGACATAACGAGCACCTATTTTGAGGGCCGGTGCGAGGGCAATGCCCAGGCCCAGCGCGGCTACAGCCGGGACCAGCGGCCGGATTGCAAGCAGGTATGTCTTGGACTGGTGGTGACGCCCGAAGGGCTGCCCCTGGCCTATGAGGTTTTCGACGGCAACCGCGCCGATGTGACCACGGTGCAGGAGAGGGTCGAGTTGATGGAATCGCATTACGGGGTGGCCGATCGCATCTGGGTGCTGGACCGCGGCATGGTGAGCGAGGCCAACCTCGAATACCTGCGCGGCAAAGGGGCCCGTTACATCGTGGGCACGCCCAAGAGCCATCTTAAAAACTTTGCCCTCGATCTGCTCGAGCAAGACGATTTTTGCGAGGTGCGGGCGGGGGTGGAGGTCAAACTGGTGAAACATCCCGACTGCCCCCAGATCGAGCAATATGTGCTTTGCCGCAGCCAGGGACGGGGTCAAAAAGAAGCCGCCATGCTGAGCAAGCAAAAAGCTCGACCAGATCGACCTGAGTTTGCGTCGGCGAGGGCAGAAATTCGATCCGGTTGAACGCCGTATCGGCCGCTGGCTGGGCCGCCACACCCTGGCCGAAAAAATATTCACCGTAGAAGTGCAAATCGACGCCGCCGGACGGGCCTGCGCATTGCAAATCACCGAAGACGAGAGCAAAGCCGATTGGGCCCAACTGGCCCACGGGACCTATCTGCTGCGAACCAACTGCCAGGAGGAAGACCCACAAAAGCTGTGGCGGTGGTATATACAACTGACACAGGCCGAGGCAGCCTTTCGTTGCGCCAAAAGCGACTTGGGGCTGCGGCCGGTCTATCACCACAAAGAAAAGCGTGTGCAAGCGCACATTCTGATCTGTTTTCTGGCTCTGGCGATGTGGCGCGCCCTGGAAAGCTGGCTGCAGGCCAAAGGCCTCGGCACCTGTGCGCGGCAAGTGTTGCACGAACTGGAAAATCTACGCTCAATGGACGTGGTGGCGCCGCTGCGAGGGGGACGCGAAGCGCGGTTACGGCTGGTAGGCAAACCGGAAAAACTCTGTGCCGACCTCCTCAAGAAAATGGGCCTAAAACTGCCCACCCGCCCCAAAATCATCCAAAATGTAGTGCAGACTAACGGCAAAAATTAATCCCGAATCCGCATAGATAAGCCCTTTAACTTTTTGAACTGTCGAAGATGGGTTAATACCGCCGCCCAGCTCGCGCATGGATACTGTAGAAGGACTCAAACCTTATTGCAAACTTCTCCTTGCCCGCGGCCCATTTGATGTCTCAAACCGTGGCGGTTTGGCGGGTTATCCAGGGAGTGATGTAGAATAGGGCGCCCATCACTGCGTAACCCAGGGCCCATTGCCAGGCGGGAAATAATTCCGCCCATCCTCGCGGTCCATCGGTCGCGCCGTTTATTAAATCGAGCAGCGGCAGGTTGACGACGGTGTCGCCGGGCGTGTAGCGAAAGGAGTGCATGAGGCCGGCCAGGCAGAAGATGGCCCCTACCAGGCTCCAGATGGAGGCCAGCCGAAAACGGTGATCGATCACATACACGGCGATGACGGCGAGGATGACGGCGGTGTACAAAAACCCCTGTTCGAGGGCGAATCCGCCTTCCAGGTAAAGGTTGTTGGCATGAAAAGCAGGGAGCATTTCGGCTGAAAAGACGTTTCCGCCCTTGTTCCCATAGCCAACGCTGCGCAGAGTATTCTTGGCCGTCAGGATACCCCAGGCGGACAATCCCGGCAGCATGCCGACGGCTACCGCTATGTAGTGTTTCTTGGGAGTGACTTCGAACGATTGCACCACCAAAACGAGGCCAATCCAGATAAATATGGCGATCCCCGCCTCGATGGGAATGGCCCAGGCGACCAGCGAGAGCGTGCCCGTCATGCAAATCAGGGTGATAAAAATTCCATTCAGGGTGGAGTAACCGGCCCGCGCGCCCATGGATTTCCAGCCGGGATGCCCGATGTAAATCGAGGTTGGAAAGGTTGATCCGAAACAGGCCGCCGCCATGGTGCCAAGGCCGTTGACGATGAGGGAGGGCTTTTCCGCATAGGCATCGCCGGCCGCTTCCGCCGATTCGATATTTTGGAGCGAGGCCAGGCCGCTGATCAGACCCATGGGCAAAATAATGGACAGATAGGGCAGCAAATTATTTCCTTTCAAGGCGGTGAATAATTCTCCCAGAACAGGGTAGGGCAGGTAAACCCCGGTGTGTTCCAGGGGCTTCTCTCCCAGAGGGGCCACACCCGTCATCCAGGCCAGGGCGGTTCCCACCGCCACCACAACGACCAACCCCGGCGTGCCTTTGAGAAACTGCACTTTGCCGAAACAAACCAGAAAAACGAGGCCCAGGGTGGGCAGCCCGATGATGGGCAGGGCAAAGAGTTGAAACAGAAATCCCAGCGTAAGGAAAGCCAGCCCCACCCCGGACAAGGTGGCGATCATGGCCGCCCGAGGAGTTACGGCGCGGATTTTTTTGGCTACGAAAGCACAGGAAAATTCGATGAGTCCGGTGGCGAAACAAGCCACCAGGCCGGCATGCCAGGCCACCCGGTCGGGGTCGGCCGCCCCTTGCGCGATGGCTATCTGCTTGGCCGGCAGCATGACCAGGAAGACAAAGGCGATCAAACTTATGGTATTGATGCCGTAGGGCAGGGCGCAGACATCATTGCGGCCCGTTTTCTTGGCCAGTTGGAGGGCTTGCCAGGCGTAAAATAAGTTTCCCACCAGAAAAGAAACGGCCACCCCCGGCAAAATTCTTCCGTAAACGATTTCCGCCGAAAAACCCAGCACACCGTTGAGCAAACCGAGCAGCAGAAGCAATTGCACAAGGTTGTCAATGGCGATGGCGAAAAATCCATCGATATCTCCTTTGACGAATGGTTTCATCGTAATGTTGGCCCGCAGAATGCCTATTTTCCCATCCCTGGCAAGGTTTTCAAACGCCTTGCCAAGATTATGGAAATGCCTCTAGGATGTGAGTCACGCTGATGGAGGCGCTTTCATTGCCCCCCGTATACCAACCACCTACCTGCTGATGAATAAAATGAAATTCCTGAAAAAGACTTTTAACGAAATCCGGATACCTGGAGCCCTTCTTTTCGCCACCTTAACGATTGTTGGCGTTGGCGTGAATCCATCTTATGGCGATACAAGGTTTGCCACTTACAATGCTTCTCTCAATCGAAACTCAGCCGGGGCGCTGGTCACGGATTTGTCCGACGCCAACGATTCGCAGGCCAAGCGGGTGGCGGAAATCATCCAGCGGGTTAATCCAGATGTTCTGCTCATCAACGAGTTCGATTTCGTGGAGAATAACGAGGCGGTTGACCTTTTCAGAACCAACTATCTGGAAATGACCCAGGCTGATGGTGTTTCGACCATCACTTTTCCCTACAGCTTTGTGGCCGAGTCCAATACCGGCATATCTTCCGGTTTCGATTTGAATAACAACGGAAACGCCGTCACCACACCGGGGGCTTCCGGTTATGGGGATGATGCCTTCGGGTTCGGCAATTTCCCCGGACAATACGGCATGGTCCTCTATTCCAAATACCCGATTGTGGTTGAGGACATTCGCACCTTCCAAATGTTTCTCTGGAAAGATATGCCGGATGCCCTTTTACCGGACTCTTTTTACTCAGCCGAGGAACAGGCGGTTTTTCGGCTCTCCTCCAAGAGTCATTGGGATGTGCCTATTGAAATCGATGGGCAGGTGGTGCATGTTCTGGTCAGCCATCCCACGCCTCCGGTTTTCGATACTGTGGAGTTTGACCGCAATGGTACGCGCAACCACGACGAAATACGTTTCTGGGCCGATTATGTGACCCCTGGTGCAGGCGACTACATTTATGACGATGAAGGGGCACCCGGCGGACTGGGTGAGGAGGAAAGGTTCGTCATCATGGGAGATCAGAATGCCGATCCTTTCGATGGCGACAGCACTGAAGACCCCATCCTTCTATTATTAAATAACAGCAATATCGACACTACCATAGAACCCACCAGCCTGGGCGGCACGCAGGCGGCCCTATCGCAGGGGGGCGTCAACAATAACCACGATGGTGATCCGGCTCTCGACACGGCTGATTTTTCCGACGGCAGCACGGGAAACCTACGGGCCGATTATGTCCTGCCTTCCGTTTTTGGTCTTAGCATCATCGAGGCGGGTGTGTTCTGGCCCTTGAGCAGCGAGAGCACATTTTCCCTTATTGGCGCATCCGATCACCGGTTGGTTTATGCCGATCTTGAAGTCGAGATCGTCGCCGATGTATTAGGGGGTTTGCCTATCGATGGCTTTCCCGGCTGGATGGCCTCGCCCTGGTATTTAAATTACAACATCGATATATGGCCCTGGATTTACCATGACGAACATGGCTGGCAATGGGTTGATGCCGGGAGCACGGTGTCCGTCATTTTTTTGTGGGATTTGGGCCTTGAGGAATGGATTTTCCTCAATGATCAGACCAATCGATGGCTGTTTTTATTCGGGCAAGAATCCGGCTGGATTTTTACCTTTGAAAACAATACCCCAGGCAGCCGTTTCTTCCAGCGCTTCGACGACGCATCGATCTTCAGCATTCCGGTCTCCTGAGCATTTTTTCAACCGTGAATTTGTGTTAAGACTAACGGTAAAACATAATGGACAATGAGCGGCTGGAAAAATTCAGGGTTCTGGTTGAGGCCAGGATGGCGGAGATAAATGAAAAACTGGGGATGGGCGATGCCGACACCCAACCCATCGCTCCCGATGTAGCCATAGGCCGGTTATCGCGTTTGGATTCCATGCAGATGCAACAAATGGCGCTCAGCGGCAAGCGGCGCTTGAAAACGGAATTGCAAAATTTGCGGAACGCGTTGGGCCGGATTGACAAGAGAACCTACGGCAATTGCGGCCTATGCCGAAAAGAAATCGCCGAAGCGCGGCTGGAGGCCCAACTGGATGCGGTCCTCTGCATCCATTGCGCCAGGTGAGGTTGGACCCCAATAGAATGACCTCTGATTATATTATTTTCGGTATAACTCAGATAGTTTCCCGATTATTGCGAAGATAGAACTTGTCAAAGATTTAATTAATTCCTACTTTTGAAATCGTGATTTTCGTAACTGTTCATTTAATTTCAGATACCCCGTAGCTTGCTACGGGGAGCGGTAACTTTATAACAGAGATGAATGAGCGAAGAGAAACGGGAGCATTTGAGGCGCGCGAGCCATTGCGTGTGGCAGATCCACTACCATATGGTGTTCCCTGTGAAGTATCGGAAGATGCTCTTGGAAAGGCGGGTGCAAGAGGTGCTGAAAGAAACAAGCGTTGGGATAGCCGAGCGCTATGAAATAGAGATGGAAGCACTGGGAATGGATGGAGACCATGTGCATTTGCTGTGTGGAGCGCATCCGAAAGAAGCACCCGGGCGAATCGTTCAGAAATATAAGAGCATAACGGCGCGGGAGATCTTTCGGCGCGAACCTTGGGTGAAGGAGAAGCTGTGGGGAGGGGAGTTTTGGAGTGACGGGTATTATGTTGGAACGGTAGGGGAGCGTGGGGATTGGGCCAGTGTGGAGGCCTACGTAAGAAAACAGGGCAAACCGAAGAAGCAGTTGCAACAATTGATGCTGTGGTGATCATGAATTTCTTTCTTAGATACCCCCTAGCTTGCTACGGGGAGTTTCATTCTTTGATCGTCAAAATCCGACACAAAGTAATCAAAACTTCAAAAGTGGGGCTTTTGTCCATTGTGGCCCTCAGCTTTCCTATAATTTGCTTCAGTGCCGGTTGTTCCCGTTTGGCAGGAATAACCGAGTCTCAACCTGAGGTCGAAAATAAGGAAATTATTGCCTTGGAAAAAATATCGATAAACGGTCGAGCGATATTCGCACTTGCTGCCGAAACCTCCTGGCATGGTTTTGAAGGGAAAACGCTTTGGGATTTGTTGGAGGTTATTTTAATGCCTATTATAATAGTTGGCTTCAGCGTCTTCTTGGGAAAAGAAGCACGGTCATTCGCTAAACGAGCGCAACATGAACGTGAACTTGCCACAGAACGCTCCAGAGAAGAGGCATTACGGGCTTACCTTGAGCGCTTGACCGATTTGGTTTTGAAAGAAAAATTGAAAGATGCGAAAGCCGATTTCCCGGTAAGTGTCGTTGCACAAGCTCACACATTTGCCGCCCTTCGAGGTTTGGATGGAGCTAGAAAAGGCATTCTACTGCGTTTTCTTCGAGAGGCAGGCTTAATTGCAAAAAGTAGTTCCATAATATCTCTCGAAGGAGCCGATTTAAATGAGGCTGTCCTTCCCGGGGCCGATCTTTCAAATCTTTCTTTACGCGATGCCGATCTCAGCAATGCTGTCCTCGACCAAGTGGAATTACAAAATTCTGAGCTTCAAAATGCCGACCTTTCAAACTCATTTTTGCAAGATGCAAACCTCGATGCTACCGATTTGCGAGGCGCTATATTGAAGAAAATTAAAGCAGCTAATGTGTATTTGAGTAAGGCAAATTTACGGGACGCCGATTTGCGGGGCGCCGATTTGCGGGAGGCAATACTTATCGGGGCCAATATGACTCGTGCAAATTTAACCGATGCAGACTTGACCGATGCAGATTTGACCGGCTCAATTCTTAAGCTCACTGATTTTCGTGGCGCAAAAATTGAAATGGACCAGATCCTGGACGCGGATAAAGATATTGACGCAATTATGCCCGACGGAACCAAGATGAATGAGAAACGACGGAATCAGTTAGTCAAAGGTCCAAAAACCGATGAGACTGCTTGAATAAGAATGTGAGTTTACACTAATTCTTTCTTAATTCTCACTGTAAGAACTTTGTAAACGAATGTAAATTGGATAATATTCTTTTTATAATAATATTTAAGCATTTAAAATATATTGTATAAATATATGTAATACAATAAGATATGAACACATTGAAATTAATTTATTCACAATTGACATTGTAAGGATTGTCTAGTATGTTTAAATTCATAGTAAAATCTAATTTTAAGAGGGCTCTAGCATGGAAAATCGAGACACATACAAATACCACCTCATGAGAGGTCACAAGATTGTTTATCGCGGCATTACGAATGACTTGCAGCGAAGGGAAGCCGAGCATCAAGAAACATGGGAAACGGCTAGAATCAGACAAGTCGGGCGACGCACTAGTCGCGAAGCCGCATTGCAATGGGAACGCTCAGGAAGCAAGCGAGGTTATAAGAGGTAAAATCGGATGGGATTTAGGGGATTGACTCCTAAATATTGAGCATTCCACCTAAACTCTTTGGGATATATAAATTTTTATAAATGGGGGGAGATTTTTTCGATGAGGTCTTCCTTGCCTCGCAGGCCTATGATTTGTTCGATTACTTTTCCGTCTTTGAAAAGGAGGAGGGTGGGGATCGACTGGATGCCGTATTCTTTGGCCAGGTCGAAGTTTTGATCGATGTCCACTTTGGACACTTGCAGTTGGCCGTCCAGTTCCCCGGCCAGTTCTTCCAGGATGGGGGCCATTTGTTTGCAGGGTCCGCACCATTGGGCCCAAAAGTCCACCAGGACCGGTGTGGAGGCAGTCTTTATGGAGTCGTCGAATGTTTCCGTATTTAAATCGAGCAGGATTTCAGACATGTTTTTTAATTTAGATTAAAGGATCGGGGGGGTTAAATTAAGGAAGGGAAAGGGCAGCGGGGAATTATTTCATATCTCAGGATTCTGGATCGTTTTTGGCCAGCAGGTCGGAGAGTTCCTTGGCCTCGACATCTTCCAGCTCTTTGCCGCGATCTTTCAGGTTTTCAAAAGTTTTCACGACGGTTTCCGTCATGCGTTCGTGAGTCTCCTCGGAACCGCCCACGATGGCAAATTTTTCCGCCGTGGTAATGCGTTTATGCCCGTCCTTATGGTCAAGGCCGATACCCAGCAGGCGTATTTCCTGTTTTGGCTTTGGAGATTTATCGTTCACGTTTGGTAGATGTGTTGGTTTTGCGGTAAATATCAAGAAGGAATTATAACGTCCCCCTATTTTTATTCCTTTTTTCCAATTCCTCATCGACAGCCATTTCGGCTGCCGGTTCCTCGTATGCGGCGCACAGGATATCCTCGAAATCCCCATGCTGCTGCACATCCATTTTTCTCAACCGCACCAGTTCGAGAACGGCCAGCAAGGTAGCCACCAGGTAATTGGTGTTGTAAGTTTTTTTTGTGAAAAGGCTCGTAAATAGAAACTCCCGGCGCGTCTTGAGGACAACCAAAAGGTCTTCCATGCGGTCGGAAACGGTCACGGCTTCACCATGTATTTCGCCGATCTCGATTTTATCCGCCAGCCGGCGCAGGACCTGGTTGAATACGTTCCAAACTTCTATCTTGTCGGTCGGTTTCATCTCGCGGGGCGCTTTATCTTCCTTGGCCAGTTTGCCTTCACGCGGAAGAAACTTCTGCGCCTCCGCCATCAAATCGTTGATTTTAAAGGAGGCTTCCTTGAATTTGCGGTATTCGAGGAGTTGCTGGACCAATTCCCAGCGGGGATCGATTTCGTCCTCCTCATCCAGTTCGCCTTCCACCAGCTGTTCATTTTTGGGCAGCAGCATGCGGCTTTTTATGTGCATCAGGGTGGCCGCCATGACAAAAAATTCCCCCGCCACTTCCAGGCTCAGTTTTTCCATTTGATCCAGGATTTCGATGTATTGCCGCGTGACCGTGACAATGGGAATATCGTAAATCTCGATTTCATTTTTACGGATGAGGTAGAGAAGGAGATCGAGCGGACCCTCGAAAAGAGCGAATTTTACAGGGTATTCCAGCGGTTGGGTAAAGGCTTCGGCCATGTTTTTAAAAACTCAATAGATTTATGCGGATATTGAAACCAAAATCGTCCTCGCGAACACTGCCCCGGTGGAAAACTAGTTGGTATTCGATGTCCCAGGTATTGGCGATGCGCTGGCGGACGGCGTAAATCTGCTCCGTAAAATCATTGCGCCGGGAATCGATTCGCCAACGGCTGCGAAAGGCCCATCGCTCGTTGAATTTGTAGAAAAAATCGATGTCGTATTGTGAGACCTGTCTTCGCAGGTTGTCCGTCTCGAAGGATAATTGCCATATATCTCCGTCGCTGAGCCGAAACCGGGTGCGGGTCTCTTCCAGGGTGAGCTGCTCCGTGTTTAATTTACTGTAAAGGCCGAAACTGAACCAGTTGAACGGATGGATGTTCATTTGGGCAAAAAAATTGGACCATTCATCTTCTCCTTTTTCCGCCGAAAACAGAATGTCCTGATAAAAATTAAGTTCCGCCAGATTGCGCGAACCATATTCGTCATCCCGCGTCTGTAGTTGGTTTTCGATCCCGAGGCGGAGCACATGGAGATCGCTCAAGTCATCGATATTTCGGATATTGGCCAGGCTGATGGGTGGCAGGCTGGCGCTGAAAACCTCGCGATCGATGGGTATGATCTCCCTTTGCCCGCTGCTTCCCCCCGGCAGGTAGCGCCAGCGCATGACCGGTTTTACGAGGTGGCGCAATCCGTCGATCCCCAGCCTTTTATTTTGATAATCCCAGGTGGCATGGGCCAGGATTTCCGCATCGAGGCCGAATTCGCCCATAATCCTGGTAAAGGAACCTCCGCTGGCCAAATCCAAAGTGTTTGCGTAATGGGTCACACGGGCGCTTGCCACCGGCAGCAGGTGCAGCCAGGGGCGCACTTCGATGGGATGGTAGAGGGTGTAAAAGAAATCAAGACGGTCACTTTCGCGCTCCGGCCGCAGGTTGAAGGCATCCTCTTGCAGCCGCACGTAGGAAGCGCTCAGACTTTGATAAACCCCCGATTGGAAAATGGGCGAAGGCATCCAGTCGAAGCGAATTTCCGGCAGCCTTTGCTGTATGTTTTGAAAATTGTTGGGCGCGAAACGGATAAATCCGGTGAGGAAAAAATTTTCACCTTGGTAAACGGTTTCGACAAAGTTATCCGGTTTCTGATGGTCCCGGAATCGATCCGGGCGGAAATCCCGCACCACCTCCGAATCGCTCCAGGTGTTGATGGAGGCGTTTACCGAAAAACGCGGACCAATTTCTTGTCGGTGTTTGAGAGTGATGAAATAGCGGTTTTTATCGATGGGTTTGCCCAGCAGGTCCTGGCCGCGCTGCCCGTTGTCCGGGATAAATCCGCTTTCGAATTGGAAAATCGCCTGGTTGTCCTGATCCTGTAACCTCCATTCCAAGGCCGGACCGATGAGCAATCCCCGCGCCGTATAAGCATCGATATTGGCGCCCGCCCGCCAGTTTTCGGTGATCGGAAAGAGACTGCCGGTGCGGAAATAGGCACCCAGATTGTCCCGGTAGCCGAGCTTGGCGGTGAGCAATACCGCCAGGCTCTCGACGCTTTGCTGGTAGCGTGGAAGTTTGAATATGGGGAAATTACCGATGCGGAAGGTGACATTTTCCGCCTCGATGCGATCCTTGGGATAGATGGTGGCTTGGGCCGCCCGGATGTTCAGCCCGAGGGGTGAAGGTTCGCCAAAATAGATCGTGACCCCTTCGGCCGTGATTTTATCGATGGTTCCGCTGAAGCTGTCTCCTTCGGCAAAAAGGGGGGGTGAGCCCAGGCGGAAAGATTCCGAACGGGTTTTTCGGCTTTTCAACTCATAAATCAGCCCGCGCCCGACCAGCCGGAAATTGCCATACTGCAGGCGCGCATTTCCCCTCGCCTCAGCCTTATTCTGCCCGGCGAAGTAACGGATTTCGCCGGCCACAACGGTCAAACCCTGGTGAGTCGAAGTGGCATTGCCCCGGGCAATCGTGCTTTTGGAAGCGCTGTCGAATACGATTGCCTGGTCGGAACTCAATTGAGGCGCTGGGTCCGGGGCTGCTGTGGCCATTAAAAGATAGGCCAAAGTCGTTAAATTTAATCCCGAATACACGGATTTCGGACTATGCGGCCCGGCATTTTAGGGCACAAGATAAAATTTGGGGGTATCTTCATAATCATACTTCCAGGATTTTAACGACACTGAGAACATTCCGGCCGCTTCCACGGTGATAGGATATTTCGTCCACCAGATTTTTCACCACATGAATACCCAACCCGCCGATTTGCCGTTCCTCGATGGAAGTGGATGTATCCGGGGTTTCCGACAATAGCGGGTTAAACGGGACGCCATCGTCAATAACGGTCAACTGCAGACGATTTCCCTTCAATTCAGCCCTGAATTCAATATCGTGGCTCAACTCGTCTTTGAAGGCATAAGTCATGATGTTGCCCAGCAATTCGTCGATGACTACATTGATCGATCTTGCCAGGGATATTGAAATGGCATTTTGCTCCGCGAATTGGCTGAAGCGCGATTTCAGGTTTTCCAACTCGGATAATTGGTTTTTCAGGTTAATATCGAAATGGGGCAAAACCGTCTCTGCCGCGCTTTCGAAATACTTCAGGCCAAGAACCGTAATATCGTCGGATTGAACCGCCAGGGCCTCGAATTGGTTTACCTCCGCAACGATCTTCGCCACCGTTTCCTCAACCGGGAGGGAGGGTTTTGCGGCCAGCGAATCGATCAAACTCTGTTCGGTATAAAGTTCATCGTTATGATCCATGGCCTCCGTCACGCCGTCCGTGTAGAGGAAGAGCAAGTCGTGGTTGCCGAGCCTTAATTTCGATTCGCCGTAGGTCATATCCTCGACCGCTCCAACCACCGGGCCATGGAGTTCGTCAATGCGTTCAACGGCGCCGTTGGCCCGCCTAAGGGCGGGAGGGTTGTGCCCCGCGTTGGTGTAGGTGACTTCGCCCGAATCCACCTCCAGGATGCCCACGAAGAGGGTAACGAACATGCAGGTTTTATTATCCTGGCTGAGCGCTTCATTGACATGTGTCAGAATGGTCGCGGTGGAGTGTTCATCGTGCGCCCAGGACTGAATGAGGGTTTTCGTCATGGCCATAAAGAGGGCGGCGGGAACGCCTTTGCCGGAAACATCGCCAATGCAGAAACAGATTTTGTTTTCATTGAGAAAGTAGAAATCGTAAAAATCTCCCCCCACTTCGTTGGCCGGCTGGAGCATGGCGTAAATGGAGAACTCATCGCGGTCCGGAAAGGCGGGAAACGTCAACGGGATCATGCTCATCTAAATTTCCCTGCCGATGTTCAACTCTTCCTCCATGCGGTCCTTGCTCACCTTGATGATCCGGTAGGCAGCGTTCAGTTTGGCGTTGGCGTTGGCGATCCTGATTCGACCCCTGATAAACAAGCCCGTCAGCCCGAGGATCAGGATGATGGCCAGGCTGTTTCCGAATCTGGCCTGCCGTTTATATCCACGCATCAATTGATAGGCTTCCCGCGCCTCCATCTCGGTTGCCAGGCCAAATCCAAAACGCTCATTCCAGGCCCAGGCGCCGATCACCGGAACTCCCCGGTAGTTGTTGTAGCCTTTGAGATTGACGCCGCCTGTTCCGGTGATGGCGCGGTGGGCCATTTGCGTGAGAGGCCAAGCGCTTTTGTCTTGAGCGGGCAAAAACCCGTCCGCCAAACTGCCCCCCGGATCGCGGATTTCGATGTTGAGGATTTCCGATTCGTCTTTACCGAGAACGCCGGACTGCCGCAAAATTTCGTCGAAACGGCAATCGCTGAGAAGCTGTCCCGATTGGTTGAAGGCGTAACTTTCTCCCGTTTCGCCTATCCGGCCGCGCCGCAGGATCGAGGTCAGTTCCCGCTCAGGTGAGACCCTGAAAACGAGGACGCCGATATTTTGGTCCTCGTCGTTTAGAATGGCTGCCCCGGCCAGAATTTCCCTGGAAAAGGGATTTTTAACGTCATTATTTTCGCTTCCGGGTTCATTGCGGGGAATCGATATGAAAGTGAAGTGGGGAGGCTTCATCACCTGAGTAAGAAAACTGTTCGGCAGGAAGCCGGAAATATCCCTGCCCATGAGCGAATCCTCTTCACTTGAGAGGACTTTGCCATCCGGGGTTAAAAGCAGGTAGCCTTCGTAGTCACCATTGGAAAGAACAGGGTTCAACAGGCCGGAGACCGGACTGAAATTTTCCGCATGGCTTCTGGTTTGCAGCAAAATTTTCAAGGAGGGCGCGTCCGCCCAAATCCGCATCTCCGATTCCAGTTTCTGAAACCAATTCTCCAGAGTATTCATGGAACCACGCATGACGGCTTGCAGCGTATTCCCGGTTTCCCGCCGCATATTGTCCATGTGATGCGTTTTAGTCCACCAAGTGGTGCTCTGGATGGCCAGGCAGGCGATGACGCCGGCCATGAGCAGAGGCCAGGCCGTCCATATTGCCGAGGGCAACGATTTTCCCCCGTCGAGGCCGCCTATTTCCTCTGCCCTGCCGGCCTCGGATGGCAGGAAAGATAATCTACGCTGGATAACGAGCATAGAGATTAAAATGAGCGCCACCGAAACGCTCATAATGGCCACGGCCACGGTGTTCAGTCTTTGGCCCCGTTGTTGCAGTCTGGAAACTTCCGCCGCCGTCCGTTTGTCGATATTAACGAGGAAATCCTCGATGGGCCCCATGATTTCAGCTTTGGCCGCCAGGTAATCACCGGAATGCATGAGTTTGCGAGCGAGGTCCTGGTCGCGCGCGCCTTTTATGGTGTAATGGCCGTCCGCATCCGCAAAAAGGCCGAGCATGGCGTTCATGGCCCGTTCCTCGAATTGGATCAGGGTGTCGGAACGCGCTTTCGATTGGCGCAGCAACTCGAAATCGTCTTTCGTGAAATGCATGTCCCGCATGAGAGATTCCAAAGCCACGGGCGCCCCCGGCGGACGCGGATCTTTTCCCGATGCGGCCAAAAAATCCCAGTAGATTCTTTCGTAGTCCACCGGGCGCGGTGCCTCGCCATTGCGGATGGCCTGGATTCTTTCAAAATAGTCTCTAAATCTGGAGTCGGCAGTATTGACGTAGAGCCGGGCCATTTGGGTTAAATCATCGGAACTTTGGCGCAACTCGTCGGCCAGTTTGTAGGAATCGTATCGCCGTATTTCAGCCGCGCC
Source organism: Opitutales bacterium (assembly GCA_965226205.1). Classification (GTDB taxonomy): domain Bacteria; phylum Verrucomicrobiota; class Verrucomicrobiia; order Opitutales; family UBA2987; genus JAJFLU01. The sequence goes on from CBDDCJ010000028.1 coordinate 495,456, forward strand.
GATCTCCTCCTGGCTCTGCACCGTGAGCCTGACGACATAGAGGGCCGCTCCGACCATCGCCAAGAGGGCCAGGAAGATTAACGTAAGGCCTAATCTCAGGGGCATATATTCTCAGAAGACACCAAAAATTTAATTGCCAAAATCGGTTTCATGGTTGCAATGGCATCTGTTTGCGATAAAGACCTATGTATTCAGGAAGGCGAGTCGAATCGAACAAAGATACTGGCCAGGCGTTATAATCAAGATCAAGAAATAAGAGAGAGACAGTCTCACGGTTTATGAAAATTATCAGCGCCACAGTGGAATCCATTTCGGTTTTGCGATTCGAGGGGAACCTTGATATGAATACGGCCAAAGGAGCTCAGGAGAGTGCGGAAAAGGTAATTGATGGCGGGGCCGTAAAGATAATTATCAATATTGACAAAGTCAATTTCGTCAGCAGCGCCGGTTTGCGGGTCTTGCTCTATACGGCCAAAAGGATGAAACAGGCGGGCGGCGAAATGCGCGTCTGCGGGTTGAATGATTCCGTGCAGGAAATTTTCAAGATTACCGGCTTTGATAAAATCTTTACTGTTCTCCCAGGCGAAACCGAAGCGCTGGCCAGTTTTTGAATTGTCCCCTGCCGGCTTTTTTTGTCATTACCCGTCATTTCTGCCCGAGGTCCGATTGCTGCGATGGGATAATCAAGACCTCATCGCAATTAATGCCTTCCTTGATTTTCGTTTGCAATGAATGGACTGTTTGCATGACCGTTCCGTGTTTAATACCGGGTGAAAATTCCAGGAAATTCTCCACATAGACCTTCCCCCCGGAACATCGTGAGCGGATCTCCAGAATTTGCTCGAAATCATCGAAATGGAGGGCCAGTTGACGAAGAATGAGCAATTGGGCCCGCTCCTCGACCGCACAATCGAGCAAGTCGCGCACGGAATACTGAAACATTTTCGAGGCGCCCACAATGAGGCTGATGGCTATCAAAACAGCGGCTATGGGATCGGAGTAAACGGCCCAGGCATAGTCGCTTAAAAAATAGGAGACACTAAGCGAGCTGAAGAGCAATACATTGGCTCCGACCTTGATGGCGTAGAGACGGCGCTGCGCCGTCATCAAAGCGGTTTTCTCCAGCCTTTCGAGCTTCAGGCTGCCGATCAACAATCTACCATTAATGAATCCGAAGATGAGATGCGCAAATATGCCTACCACGACTCCGAGGCCGCTAACGGCTACCGGGTCCTGAAATCGCATAAAAGCCACCCCCGAAATACAGAAAAAGGAGACCACCATGAGGACCGCCATGGCCATGCTGGTCAAGCTCTCGAACCGGCCGAAACCGTAATTAAAAATCTCCGTCTTTCCCCTCTCGGTTATCTTTAAACCCCACCAGGCAATGAACACCGCCAGGAAATCAAGCATCGTGGCGGCCGCATCCGCCCACAGGGCGATTGAATTGGCTGTGATCGCTATGAAAAAGGCCGACAGGACCCCAATCGCCCCCGATACCACACCCGCGGCCGCCACCGAAGATCTTCCATGGGAAGCGTTTTTCTTCTTGTTGGAAACGGCTTGGTGTTCCTCCTGTTTCTCGGTCATTTTAAGAATTCACAGTCCAATCATTTCAAAACGGTTTAAGTAATTTATGATTTACAACCTGGCGGAAATCACAAGCTGTAATGGGCAATGGGCATTACAGCTTGGCAGAGGGCTGGTTTTCTGGTTTATAAATCCGCTTTTCCCGCTTTAACCATTTAGGAGCAAGCAGTTTCGTGATAATCGACCCGGCCGAACTAGAATCCCTCATTAAAGCTGAGCATGGGCACCCTCACGGCCTTCTCGGGATGCATCCTTGCGCTCACAAGGGGAAGAAAAAGCTGGTCGTGCGGGCCTTGATACGGGACGCCGCCAGTTGCGAAGTCATCGATGTTAAAAGCGCGCCGGAAAAACGCTATGCATTGCGGAAAATTTCTCCCGAGGGGTTTTTTGAGGGCCTCATCAACGATCGCGGCAAAGTTTTCCCCTATCGGTTGCGAATCGAACAGTTCAACAACGAAATCCGGCAGTTTTACGATCCCTACAGTTTTCTGCCCAGCTTGAGCGAGGAGGACACCTACCTCTTCAATGAAGGCAATGAACACCGGATTTACCAAAAACTGGGCGCTCATTTGCGGGAGATGGAAGGCGTCAACGGGGTATCCTTCGCCGTTTGGGCGCCCAATGCCAAGCGCGTATCGGTGGTGGGAAATTTCAATAATTGGGACGGCCGTTACCATCCCATGCGGCCACTGGGCATCAGCGGGATTTGGGAAATATTCATCCCCAGCCTGGTCGAGGGTCAAAAATATAAATTCGAGATATTGGGGCCCGACGGATACGTCCGTCTGAAAGTCGATCCCTTCGGAACCTTTTTCGAGGCCCCCCCGCACAACGCATCCATTATTCACGAAGTCCGCAACGACGGATGGAGCGATGCCGAGTGGTTGCAAGAGCGGGCCCGCGCCGATTGGTCAAAGAAGCCCATCAGTATTTACGAGATGCACCCCGGTTCCTGGAAAAGGGTGGTGGAGGACGGCAACCGGCCTTTAAGTTATCGGGAACTGGCTGACGAACTGGTCGCTTATCTCAAGCAAATGGGCTTTACCCATGTCGAGTTTCTGCCGATCTCCGAGCACCCATTCGACGGTTCCTGGGGCTATCAGGTGACCGGGTTTTTCGCTCCCACCCACCGCTTCGGCAACCCCCAAGACTTCATTTTTCTGGTCAATACCCTTCATGAGAACGGCATCGGCGTGATTCTGGATTGGGTGCCGGGGCACTTCCCGGTGGACCAATTCGCTCTGGCCGAGTTCGACGGCACGCAGCTATTCGAACATGCCGACCCGCGCCAGGGTCTTCATCGCGAGTGGGGCACGCTGGTTTTCAACTATGGACGCCATGAGGTGCGCGGTTTCCTCATCGCCAGCGCCCTGGCTTGGTTCGACCGCTACCACATCGACGGGTTGCGGGTCGATGCCGTCGCTTCCATGCTCTACCTCGATTACTCGCGGGAAGAAGGGGAATGGATACCGAATCAATACGGGGGCCGGGAGAATATCGAGGCCATCCGTTTTCTGCGTAAAACCAATGACCTGGCGCATCAGTATTATCCCGGTGTTCTCATGATTGCGGAGGAGTCCACGGCCTGGCCGGGAGTGACCCGCCCGGCCTCCGAGGAAGGGTTGGGGTTTGATTTGAAATGGAATATGGGCTGGATGAACGACACCTGCGAATATTTCTCGAAAGACCCGATTCACCGCAAATGGCACCAGCACAACCTGACTTTTGGCATGGTTTACCAGTTCAGTGAAAATTTCGCGCAGGTTTTTTCGCATGACGAAGTGGTGCACGGAAAAGGGTCCATGATAATGAAAATGGGGGCTCCCACCATGACCGGGAAAGCCAATAATTTGCGGGCCCTTTACGCGTTGATGTGGGCCTGGCCGGGCAAAAAAACCCTCTTTATGGGAAGTGATTTCGGGCAGTCCGCGGAGTGGCGTTATGACAGCAGCCTGGACTGGCATTTGCTGCAATACAAGGACCACGAAGGCGTGCAATTAATCGTGCGCGACCTGAACGCCCTCTACCGTTCTTCACCGGTATTGCATGAAACCGATAACGAGCCCGGCGGCTTCGCCTGGATCTCTCATGACGACTCGGAAAGTTCCGTCATTTCATTCCTGCGTCTCAATGCCAAACCGGAAGACACCCTGGCCGTGATCGGCCATTTTACTCCTCTGGAGCGCCCTTCTTACCGCATCGGAGTTCCCTGGCCGGGGTTTTGGAGAGAAGTCATCAATTCCAACGCGAAAGCTTACGGCGGGAGCGGGGCGGGCAATCTGGGGGGCCTGCATACCGATGACATTCCGTTTCACGGCCAACCCTGTTCGCTGGAGCTGCTGCTGCCCGGCGACAGCGTTTTGATACTCAAGTTCGAGGGCGAAAAAAATCAACCGGGGAAAGACGCTTAAGCGGTCCATAAATTCATGACCCAGGAAATTGGAAATGGTAAAAAATCCCTCCTCGTTTTTGTCGTGGCTTATAACGCCGAAAGCACTCTCCTGAGTACCTTGCGGCGCATTCCTGAAAGTCTGTACAAAAAATACCGTTGCCGCATTCTCATAATCGACGACTCTTCGGGCGATGAAACTTTTACCCTCGGCCTCGACTTCAAAAAACAAAATCCCGGCCTGGATATGGAGGTGCTTTTCAACCCCGTAAACCAGGGCTATGGGGGCAATCAAAAACTGGGCTACAAATATGCCATCGACCACGGGTTTGACGCGGTGGCCCTGCTCCATGGCGACGGCCAGTACGCGCCGGAAATGCTGGAAGAGCTGGCCGGGCCGGTGCTCGAGGGGCAATGCGACGCTGTTTTCGGCAGCCGCATGTTGAAGCCGCGGCAGGCTTTGAAAGGCGGTATGCCCCTCTACAAATTTATTGGCAACCGCATTCTGACGACCCTCCAGAACAAGCTTTTGGGGGCCGGCCTGAGCGAGTTTCATTCCGGCTACCGCATCTATTCGGTCAAGGCTTTGGCGGGGATACCTTTTCAAAGCAATACCAATGATTTCCATTTCGATACCGAAATCATCATCCAGTTTTTGATGAAAAAATATGTCATCAAGGAATTGCCCATTCCCACTTATTACGGTGATGAAATATGCTACGTAAACGGTTTCAAATATGCCAGCGATGTCGTTTTAACGACCATTGTCAGCCGTATGCACGGCATGGGTATTCGCTACCGCAGAGTCTTTGACGTGCAAGGGCCGCAGGACGGCTACGATCTCAAACTAGGTTATACCTCTTCCCACACGGTGGTTCTCGAGGCGGCGCCAAACGGCTCCAGGATTTTGGATGTGGGCTGCGGGCAGGGATTGCTGGCGAGGGAATTGATAAAAAAAGGATGCCATGTGCACGGGGTCGATCGGCACGAACTTGCGGACCCATCCAATGTCAATAAATTCACCCGGGGCGACCTCAATTCCGAAAATTTCACTCTTCCCGTCGAGGAGGAGGACTTTATTTTGCTGCTCGATCTAATCGAACACTTGTCCAGCCCGGAAAATTTTCTGGAACGGCTGCGCGCGGCCATCCCCAACAAGGCCAAAACCTCTATTCTCATAACAGTTCCCAATGTGGCCTTTTTCATTATCCGTTTTCAACTCCTGTTCGGTCAATTTCAATACGGCAAATCGGGCATTTTGGACCTCACCCACAGGCGGCTCTTTACGAAAAGTTCCCTCCGCATCCTGCTGCGGCAGAATGGTTATGAGATTGAGGAACTCAGAGGCATTCCGGCCCCTTTTCCCAAAGCTTTGGGGGATCATTTATTGAGCCGGACCTTGCTCGCCCTGAACCGCTTCCTGATCAAGCTTAGCCTGGGGCTGTTTTCCTATCAAATATATGTCCGGGTGAAAGCCCTGCCCACGGTTGACGATTTGCTGGAGACGACCAGGAAAACCTCGCAGGAGCGAGCCTCAAGGCACTTTAAAAAGGAAAATGAAGCGGTTTCCTAAAGCGCTCTTGAATTGGAGAAAAGGGGATTCCGCAGGATCCCGGATTTCATGGGACCGGCTTTTGGGTTTCGCCTGCGGAACGCTGGTTTTTATTTGGCCCTTTATTTTTTTTCGCGCCTTTCTCTCCTCTCATAGTCCGATCGCCATCGACAACGATTTTTATGTGCTTTTTTACGGCCATAAGGCCTACTTTCTGGAGTTGATGTCGCAGGGCCATTTCCCGCTCTGGTCTCCGGGGGAGGGGGCCGGATATCCGTTTTTCTCGAATCCGTTCAACCAGGTTTTTTACCCCTTGAACGTTCCCCTGATTTATTTTTACAAAATCTTTGACCAGTATTCGGTTTTCGAGCACCAGATATATTCCGTTTTCGGGGCCGCTCTTTTTGGTTTGGGACTTTATTTCTGGCTGGGGCAAATCCTGCCGAGCCGCCGGGGGGCTTTGTTCGCGGCCCTCGTTTTCTCGATCAGTTTCAAAATCGGGGATCTGCTGCGGCTGCCCAACGCGATCCATGCGGCGGCCTGGATACCCTGGATTTTATATGGAGTCGCCCGCGCCCGGGAAACGCAGAAAAGCCGTGAATGCGGGCTTATACTGTTTGCCGCATGTTTCATGCTGCTTACCGCCGGCTACCCCTACTACTGTTATTACTGTTTGTTCCTGATCCCCCCTTATGTCGCTTTGCTGCTTTTTGAGAAAACCCGCCGGGCTCTCCATTTCCAACCTGGCCCGCCGCCGGTATCCAATTTGCGTTTTTTGGCCGCTTGCGCCATTCCGGCCCTGATAGCCTTAATCATAACCCTTCCCTATTATTGGAAAATGTTCCATCTCTTTGAGAGAACGGCCGGGCGCAGCGGGAAAAACTATGAATTTTCCACCTATTTTGAATTCGATGGCATCAATACCCTCGGGTCGTGGATTTTCCCTCCCTCCGCGCCGGCCGACGGGTGGTTTTATTTCGGATTTACGGCTTTGTTTTTGCTCGTTTTATATACCGTAGACGTTTTCCGGAATCGAGAAAGGATGCGGCGCGATTGGCGCTTCGTGGGAATCGGGGTTTGTTATTTTTTGGTTATTTCGATGATTACCTATGGAAAGCAATTCTACCTTTTTGATATTCTCTACCGATGGCTGCCCGGTTTTGACAGTTTGAGGGTTTGGAGCCGTTTGAACATCGTCCTGGTTTCCCTTCTGGCTCTTGGGGCGGCAAGAGCTTATTTGCATCTTGAAACCGTGGTTTCCCAGAGGATGGGAAAAAATAGCGACAGGAGCCGATTGGGACCGTTTTACGCACTACTGGCGGCGGCCATTGTCTTTGGTCTTTTCCAGTGGCTGCTTTTGAAATTTGAGATTTTCGACTTCTACTGGGTCGAATTGTTTTACTACCTGCATGGGACTGAGTGGCGATTTCCGGCAATGAATCTGGGCGCCGTTTTGCTCCTGGCGGGAATCCTGTTTATTGCCCTTAAAAAGCCATTTGCGTCCCCATTTTCGAAATATGCGCTCGTTTTAATACTGTCGGTGGCGGCTTTTGCCGAACTTTCCCTGGCCGGAGGGGCAAAACAGTGGATTTACCCTAATGTTTACGGTTCCAAAAAATTAACTCCCCGTTTTGCCCAATACATCCCCGCGGCATTTTTCATACCGAGGGTCCGTAGTTATTTCACCTTGAAGTTTCCGCATTTCAATGTTGGCGTGATCGTCCAATGGTATTTTCAAGACTACCTGGATTTTTATGGCAGGACTTTTGAAGAATTCGGGGAGGTAAAAGTTGCCCATAAAGTTCCCTCCTTCAACAGGCTGATGGGGATTTCCAGCCCCAAGCTACTATTTGTTTCCGAACGCATCGACCATGCCACCATGGAGGATTTTTTGGCTGATTCCGAAGGGGCTGAATCGGCCGAAAATTTCAAGCTCGATCTAATCCACTACGATGGCGATATACTCATCTTCAATCTCACCGTTGGGCAACCCGCCTATGTCAGCTTTATCGATAATTGGGATCCCGACTGGAGGGCCTATGTTAATGGCCGGGAAGTTCCCATCCACAAATTGTTCGGCACATTTAAAGCGGTCGCCCTCGAACCGGGTTTGAATGAGGTGCGTTTTGCCTATGAGCCATTCTCATATTGGTAAACTGCTCAATTCAGACATTGACCATAATCCGGCATTGGTATTTATTGCTCCCTTTTTTCAAAAGCACATAAGCAACAGCAGGCATCCAAGGTGATTGTTACTATCGAAGAGGTCAACGAGACCCGCAAAAAATTAATCGTTTCCATATCCGTGGAGGAAATCCTGAAGGAGGAAAAAACTCTCCTCAAGGAATTCATCAAACAGGTAAGGATTCCCGGTTTTCGCCCCGGCAAGGCGCCCCCGAAGCTTGTCCGTTCGCGCCACGCCAAGGATTTTGCCGCCGAACTGAACCGGAAACTATCCGCCGGCGCCTACGAAAAGGCCACCGAGGAGGCCGGTATGGATATATCCAGCGTCATTGCGATGGATGAGGCGGAGTTTGATTCCAGCCGGGAAGGGCAGATCACTTTTACCGTCGATATAAATCCGGAGTTCAACCTTCCCGAGTACAAGGGAATCAAGACCGAAGTGGGGCCGGAGGAAGTTTCCGACGAAGAAATCGAAACCGCCCTCGAGGAACTCCGCAAACAACGTTCCAGCTTCGATGTGGTCGAGCGAACGGCGGCGCAGGGAGATTTCGTCAAGGTGAGCTATGAGGGCGAGATCGCGGGTCGTCCCATTGCCGAAATCGTGCCCGGCAAGCCGATTTGGGGGAAACAGGAAAATACCTGGGAGGAGGCCGGCGCGGAAAAAGAAGAATTAGGGGTATCGGCGGTTGTGGAAAGCCTGGTGGGAATGAATGTGGGGGAGAAAAAAGAGACGGAAATGGAATTCCCCGAAGATTTCAAGGTTGCGGAACTGGCCGGCAAGAAAGCCAATTACAAGATTGAAGTCCATGAAGTGCGGGCCCGTGCGTTGCCCGAGTTGGATGATAAGTTTCTCGAAAGCATGAAGCTGGAGAGCGTCGAGCAGCTCAAGGACCAGATATTCGAGGATTTGGAGAACCGGAAAAAATACCGGAACCGGCAGGCCAAGCGTCAACAAATTATGGATGAACTCAATTCGCGGGTGGAATTTCCACTGCCGGAGAGCGCCTTGGAAAGTGAGACCGAAAGCGCCATGAGGGACATCATGCTGCAGAACATGGATCGCGGAGTGCCTGAAAGCGAATTTGAAAAGCATAAGGAGGAAATCTATGAAAATGCCCGCCGGGCCGCCGCCCGGCGTGTGAAAACCGGCATTTTAATCTCACGAATCGCGAAGGAGGAAAAAATTTCAGTTGAGCAGGAAGACATGCAGGCAGCCATATTTTCTCAGGCCATGGCCACCCGCACGAAACCGAAAGAATTTGTCAGGCAAATCGAAAAAGATCCCGTCCGCTTGCAGGCATTGCGAAGATCGGCTTTAACCAATAAAGTCCTCGAGTGGTTGGTCCAACAGTCCGTGGAGGAGACAAAATCCGATTAAGGTTTCCCCATTTGCAACGTCATATGAATATCCATAATTGCAAGTCAAAGAGCATTATAGTCCACAGCCGGATTCAGCCATCGGTTAAATTCCCTTGCTTCGACCACTGGGGTGAACTATTTTAAAATAAAAAAAATCAATCTAACCAGGAGAAACACCATTGAGCTATTACCTACCCATACCAAGCGTTGTTGAAAACGATGGCCGCACGGAGAGAGAATGGAATATTTACAGCCGGTTGTTAAAGGACCGGATCATTTTTATCGGGACTCCCATCGACGATTATGTGGCCAACGGCGTCATCGCCCAGTTGCTCTTTCTGGAGATGGAGGACCCGAAAAAAGACATCAATATATACATCAATTCCCCCGGAGGCAGCGTGACGGATGGCATGGCGGTTTACGATACCATGAATTTTCTTTCCTGCGATGTGGCCACAACCTGCATTGGCCAGGCCGCCAGTATGAGCACCGTCCTTCTGGCTGCGGGCACACCGGGCAAGCGCAGCACTCTGCCGCACAGCCGGGTCATGATTCACCAGCCATCCGGGGGCGCCTCCGGGCAAGCCTCTGATATTACCATCGCAGCCAGGGAAATCCTGCACTGGAAACAAATTATAAATGAAATTCTGGCCGAACACACGGGCAAGGATATTGCCCAGATAGAAACCGATTCCGACCGCAATTACTACATGACTGCCGCCGAGGCCAAGGATTACGGTATCGTGGACCGCGTCATTGAATTTAAAAAAGACAGCGTGAAGAAGAAAAAGAGCGCTTGATTCGATCTTTTTATGGCCCGCTCAACGAAATTGACATTTTGTTCCTTCTGCGGGAAATCGCAGAATGAAGTCCGCAAAATGATTGCCGGGCCGGCCGGGGTTTATATTTGCGATTCCTGCGTCTCCGTCTGCAAGACCATCATCGACCGCGAGCTTCGCTCCCCGGAGGGAAATGCCGATGCCGCCTTCAAACTGGTCAAACCGTCCAAGATCAAGAAATCCCTGGATGATTACATCATCGGGCAGGATCAGGCCAAGAAGGTGCTCTCGGTGGCTGTTTACAATCATTATAAACGGCTCATGGCGGAGAAACCCGCCGCCGGCTTCTCACTGGGCGGCGGCAGGCAGGATTTCGATGGAGTCGAGATCGAAAAGAGCAACATACTGCTGGTGGGGCCGACCGGCAGCGGCAAAACCCTTTTGGCGAGAACCCTGGCCAACTTGCTTGAGGTGCCTTTCGCCATTACCGACGCCACCACCCTGACCGAGGCCGGTTATGTGGGCGAGGATGTCGAAAATATCGTTTTGCGGCTTTTGCAGGCCGCCAATTACGATGTCAAAAAAGCCGAATGCGGCATCATTTATGTGGACGAAATCGACAAGATCGGGCGCAAGACGGATAATGTGTCCATCACCCGCGATGTCTCCGGCGAAGGGGTCCAGCAGGCGCTGCTCAAAATTCTCGAAGGGACCGTTTGCAATGTTCCGCCGCAGGGAGGGCGCAAGCATCCCAACCAGGAATACATCCAGGTCGATACGAGCAATATCCTCTTTATATGCGGCGGCGCCTTTGTCGGCCTGAAAAACCTTATTCGTCAACGAGTGGGGGTAAAGATACTCGGCTACAACTCTGCCCGGGCGGAAATGCGTCAGAATAAGGACGACGGCGCATTGATGAAAAGGATCGCTCCGGCAGATCTCATAAAATACGGCATGATTCCGGAATTTGTGGGCCGCCTGCCGGTTATTTCGATTCTCCATGAACTTGGAATTTCAGACCTCGAGAAAATACTCCGCAACACCCGCAATGCTCTCATCAAACAGTACGCAAAATTATTCGCGATGGAGGGAGTGCGCTTAAATTTCACCAAGGATGCGGTCCGCGCGGTGGCCGAGGAGGCCATGGAACTGAAAACCGGCGCGCGCGCCCTGCGCTCCATAATGGAAAGGCTCATGCTCGACCTTATGTACGATATACCCAACCTCAAAGAGATCGAGGAAGTGGCCATTACGAGGGCCGTGGTAGAGGGCAAACGCCAACCCAAATTGCGCAAAATAGCTAAAAAAGCGGGCAAAGACGCCGCTTGAGCTTGAAAAGAAAAAATTCTTCGGCCCGCCGCTTGCTTATTTACCAGCGCCCGTGGCTGCCTTTTTTGAGGGATCGGGCGAAGGCCACGATGAGCTGGATGCAGTTTTCGATATCTTCCAGGTCCACCAGTTCGCTGGGAGTGTGCATATAGCGCAGCGGGATGGATAAAACGGCCGTGGCCACGCCGGCCCGCCCGATCTGGAGGGACCTGCCGTCGGTTCCGGTGGGCCGCGGGTCCGCCTCCATCTGAATAGGGATGCCCTCCTTCTCCGCGCATTCGACCAGCATTTTCAGGATGACGGGGTTGATGTTGGCCCCGCGGGTTAGAATAGGGCCGCCCCCCAGCTTGGTTTCTCCAAATTTCCGGTTATCGCAATCGGGGTGGTCGGTGGCATGGCTGACATCCACGGCGATGCCAAATTGCGGGTTGACCGAATAGGCCGCGGGAATGGCCCCGCGAGTGCCGATCTCCTCCTGGGCGGTCGAAACGGCCACCACTTTGGCCTGGAGCCGTTTCAGTTTGGCCAATCGCAGAAGGGCTTCGTTGACCACATAGGCGCCCGCCTTGTTGTCGAAAGCGCGGGCCACCCCCACGCTTCCCCGCAATAGCTCGAAACTCTGGTCGTAGATGGCGGGATCGCCGATTTGCACGATTTTGAGCGCTTCCTTCTTGTCTTTGGCCCCAATATCGATCCACATCTGGTGCAACTCCGGCACCTTTTTACGATCTTCGGGAGACATCAGGTGAACGGCTTTCTTACCGGTGACCCCCTTGACGACCCCTTTTTTTGTCAAGATAGCCACCCTGCGGCCGGAAATCATAATCTTGTCGTGCCCGCCGATGGTATCGAAATAGAGGAATCCATTTTTATCGACGTAACGAATTTGCAACCCCAACTCATCCATATGACCGGCCAGCATCAGGACCGGGCTGCCTTTGGGGTTGATGGTGGCGATGCGGTTGCCCATGGTATCTTTTTCATAAACATCGGCAACGGGTTTGATGACCCGATCGACGACCGCCTGGGCTTCCCCCTCATAACCGGAAGGAGAACGAGCATCGAGCAGGTCGATTAAAAATTTTGGTGGCGCCAGGATTTTCTTTTTCGGCATAACATTCAAGCAGTCATACAATATTTTTTAGAAAAGGGTTAGATAGTTTAAATCATGGGGTTGAAAAAAGGGAATCTTCTATCCTCACTTCCTGTGATTATTTTTTAATTATATCAGTGGTCCCATTTCGGAAAATGCGTGTATAAGTCGCATTTTTTAAAAGAATTTCCTTAATTTGAAATTTTTCAATCAATTTAAAATTTTTTTTCTTTTAAACGATACACTGTAAACAACACTTGAAAGCTGCTTGAATAAACCGGATCGGTAAGAAAAGATTGAATTCCTGCTTTTTTTAGATAAAGTAGGAATTATAAGAATCAATTCATTTTATGAAATCTCTCTCCAGAAAAATTTCTCCCAAAGGACAAGTGACCATTCCTCGTGAATTCCGGACCAAACTGGGTCTCAAATCGGGAGACAAGGTAATTTTTGCTTCCGAGGGGAAGGATATCCACATCAAAAAGCAGTCCAATGCCTGTTCGATCATCGGTCTAATGGATGCTCACGCCGGAAAGTTGGCTCGCGGCATCCGTACTTCCGACATGAAAAAAGCGGTCGCAAAAAGGATGGCGCAAAGAGTTGGGAAATCGTGATCGGACTGGACACAAATGTTTTGGTCCGCATTATATTTCAGGATCCGGAGGAGCCCGGCCAAAGCGATCTGGCGCGCGGGCTGGCACTCAAATCCATCGAAGACGGGAGTGCAATTTATATAAACACGACAACCTTGGTGGAGACGATTTGGGTTTTTCAATCGGCTTATAACGCGTCCAAGGCGCACCTGTTAAGAATCCTGGAAGAGATTGACGGCAGTCCGCATTTTGTTTTGCAAAACCCCGTCGAGGTGGGAAAAGCCATCGCCTTTTACAAAACCGGCGGGGGGGATTTTTCAGACTATCTTATCGGCTCTATCAATTCCGGCTCCGATTGTGAAACAACCTATACCTTCGACCGAAAGTTGAGAAATTCCGGTAATTTTACCCTCCTGGAAAAAGTTTAATAGAAAATTTACCGGGACTGCCTAAATAATTTTTCACCTTTGACGACATGAATTTATATCCGGCAATCGACTTGCGGCAAGGGCGCGTGGTGCGCCTCGAGCAGGGGCGGGTGGATCGGGAAACCGTTTATTATGACGACCCCTCGATACCGGCCGGACTGTGGAAGGATGCCGGGGCGCAATGGCTCCATGTGGTGGATCTGGATGGCGCATTTAGCGGACAACCGCAAAACTGGGCCGCTCTTGAGAAAATTGCCGTCAGTGGGCTCCAGATTCAAATGGGCGGCGGTATGCGGCGGCGGCGGGATATCGATCGGGCTTTTGATAACGGGGTGTCGAGGGTCGTGCTCGGGACCAGCGCGGTCGAGGATGGCGCATTTTTGCAATGCATGGTGGAGCGATTCGGCTCCCGTATTGCCGTTGGGATAGATGCCCGCAATGGCAAAGTGGCACTGAGAGGATGGGTTGACGAAACCGGGATGACGGCCCTTGAGCTTGCTCAGAGGGTGGCTTCCGCCGGTGTGGAAACGATTATATTTACCGATATTTCCACCGACGGCATGATGACCGGGCCGAATTTCGCGGCTCAAAAAGAGATGCTGAAGGCGATTCCCATACGCCTGATTGCCTCCGGCGGGGTGGCCTCTAAAGACGATGTGCGGAAATTTCGGACTATGTCGGAAACTTATCCAAATCTGGAGGGGGTCATTATCGGGAAAGCGCTTTACGATGGCAAAATCAATCTGGGCGAATGTTTCGGCCGGGACTAATTCTTCTTGTTTCTTGCCGTAATCGCATCGGCGATTTCCTCGATCGGGTAGGTCCAGATTTCCGATAGGGTGGGGTGGTACCAATGGGCCTTCAAGAGGTCGAAAACGGTCGCCTCCAAGGCCACCGCCACGGCCATTGAGTGGATCAATTCGCAGGCATCCTTGCCCACGCATTCGGCCCCCAGGACGATTCCGCGCGAGGGGTCGGCCCAAATTTTCACATAACCGTATTTGGCCTCCATGAGGATGGATTTGCCGTGATCGTCGAATGGGTAATCCGCCGTCGAATAAGGGATGTTTTTGTCCTGCAATTCCGTTTCCGCCATTCCGGTGGCGGCGATTTGTGGATCGGTGAAAATGATTTTCGTCAAATGATCGTAATTGACCGGCTCCGGGTTTAATCCGGCCGCATGGCGGGCCGCCACCTCGCCCTGGAGGATGGCAACGTGCACAATTTCGTGCGGACCGGCGGCGTCTCCCGCCGCGTAGATTATGGGATTGGTCGATTGCTGGACGGAATTGGTGTTGATATGCCCGCTGGGGAGCCGCTCGACCCCGGCATTTTCCAGGCCCAGGTTTGTCGTATTGGGTTTGCGGCCCAAGGCGTTGAAAAGATAGACGGCTTCTTTGACGACCTCCCGCCCATCGGTCTCAAATGTCACCCGAAAAACGTCATCGATGCGCTCGATTCCGGTAATTCGGGTTCCCGTATGCAATTCGATGCCCTCATCCCGAAAGGCTTGCATGACAACTTCGGCCGATGACGTTGAAGCTTCCCTCAGTATCAGGGGACTCCGCTGTATCTGGACGACTTTCGAGCCCATGCGGTTAAGAAACTGGGTCAATTCGCAAGCCACCACCCCGCCGCCCAAAACGATGACTGATTCCGGCAGGTGGTCCAGATCGAGGACATTATTGCTGGTCATGGCCGAGCCCGGTTCCAGCCCCGGAAGTGGCGGGAAGCTGACCAAGGAACCGGTCGAGACCAGAAAGGCATCCGCGGTCAGCTCCGTTCCATCGTCCAGACGGATGGTTTTGCCGTCCACAAAACGAGCGGATTGGCGGAAAAGATGGAAATTGCCGGACTGCAATTGCTCGGCCCGGTAATCGGCAAATTCACCGATTATTTTCTTCTTGCGCTCGTGAACGGCCGCCATGTCGGCTTTGGCTGACGGGATATCGAGCCCGAAAATAGAACCGTGGCGGGCATGATGGAGGACCTCCGCGATATAAAGCAGGGTTTTCGACGGCATGCAGCCACGCAGAATGCATAATCCGCCAAGCTCGGCCGAACTATCCACCACGGCCACGCTTTCGCTGGTTTGCCGGTAAATTCTGGCGGCCGCATAACCGGCGCTGCCTCCGCCCAAAACAATAAATTCAAAGTGTTTGCTCATATTGTATCTTCTCCTGAAATTAACCGCTAAACGACATCATAATCAATCCGTAAATCTTCCCGGACCGCGCAGCTGGATAATTGGATTTGTTTTGCTCATATTTCTTTCCCGGTTAAAAACAATTATTTGAAATAATTTGGATGAGATCTTTTTTAATAATATTTATTGCCGCTTCATTTATACTGATCGGAGGTTCATCGCGCTCCGGCATGGCCGCCGGATTGACGGGTATCGATTTTAACGATCCCCCGCCGGGAGTATTTTGGGAAGACTGGCAGGAGGTTTATTTGGGCGAAAACAAGATCGGCTATTCCCGGACTGTTTTTTCCCGCGCGGCAGACCGCATTTATTCCACCAACCTGATGTCGATGCGTCTTGGCCGCGGCGTGGTGGCTGTTTCCATGGAAACGGAGCAATCAACCGTCGAAACGCTTTCCGGGGAGCCCCTTTCCTTTTCCCAAAAATTGCTCATGGGCAGTATTCCGGTATCCATGGAAGGAGAGCTTTGCGGAGAGCTTTTGCGAGTCACGACTACCCAGGGGGGAATTGTTCAGTCCAACGAGTATCCCTGGACGAAAGGGTCTCTGCTGCTCTGGGGACTCACCCGTGAGACCCTTCGGCGGGGGTTCGAGCCGGGCACGAAATACCGGCTTCCCATGTTCAGCCCTGAAGTGCAACTGGACGGCCCGGTGCAGACCGATATCAAGGTTGGAGAAATGGAAACCTTCGCCATGCACGGAAATATGGTCACGGGCCAAAAGGTGGCAACGATCATGCACATAGGCATGGGTTCGCTGGAAAGCATTTCCTGGATGGGTGAAACGGGCCGGGCGCTGAAAACCGTTTTGCCCATGGGGGGCATGGAACTCACCCTTTACGCAACCGATGAATCGACTGCCCTGACAGATTATGTTCCCGCCGATATGTTCGAGTTTGCCCTTCTGGACCTGCCGGAGAAAATTCCCGAAAATGCGGCGGCGGTTATCTATGCCGTTAAATATTTAAAACCCTTGGATAAAACCTTTTCCTGGCCGGAATACTATACGCAGAGCATCCTCAAATCGGATGCGTCCGGGGCCTTGATAAAAATTGTCCGCGCCAATCACGAGACACTGCCGGAAAACCCCGGCGGAGGAGCGGAAAGCATGGATATCTCTCGCTATCTGGGCGGCAACGCCAACATGAATATTGAGGATGAAAAATTGATAGAACTTGCGGCCGAAGCGGCTGGAGAATCTTCGGGTTCCGTTGAGAAGGCCGATAGGCTGAGAAAATTTGCCAGCCGCTTTATTTCTCAAAAATCGCTTTCCGTCGGTTTCGCCACGGCTAGCGAGGTGGCCCTGAACCCCGCCGGCGACTGCACCGAGCACGCCGTTTTCCTAGCCGCCCTTGGTCGTATAAAGGGCCTGCCAACACGTATAGCGGCCGGCCTGGCCTATGTGGCGAATTTCCAGGGAAGGCAGCATATATTAGGGTTTCACATGTGGACCCAGTTCTACCTGCACGGCCGCTGGGTGAATTTCGACGCGGCCCTGGGGGAAAGCGAAACCTCACCCATCAGGATTGCCTTTTATACCGGATCGCTGGACGAAAACAGCCTGTTCGACATGACCTTGCCGCTCATGCGCTTAATGGGTAATCTCAAAATAGAAATTGCCTCTATTTTCTATTGAGCCGTAAAGAACAGGTGTCAGGTTTCAAGGGCAATTAATTATGGCCTTGTTGACTTGTCCCCGATAGTTCATAGCAGGCAATTTGCGTAATCTTCGATTATTTTTAAACCCTGACACCCGAAACCAGACACCTGACACCATTTTCTGACCGATGAAAATATTGATCGCTGATAAAATTTCCGATGCGGGCATCGATTATTTAAAAGAGAAGCCCGATATTGAGGTGGTGGAAGCCGTTGGCTCAGCGCCGGATCGATTGCTGGAATTGATCTCCGATGCGGCGGCCGTTATCGTGCGCAGTGAAACCAAAATTACGGCCGAGGTTATCGCCGCCGCCCAATCGCTTAAAGTGATCGCCAGGGCCGGAGTGGGAGTGGACAATGTGGACCTGGAGGCAGCCACCGAGCGCGGCATCGTGGTGATGAACGCCCCCAGCGGCAACACCAACGCCACGGCGGAACTGACTTTTACCCACATGCTCTGCGCGGCCCGGCCCATCTGCCGGGCGGACGCTTCCATGCGGCAGGGCCAGTGGGACCGGAAGCAGTTCACCGGCACGGAGCTTTTCGGCAAAACAGTTGGCATCCTGGGCCTCGGACGGGTGGGCACCGCAGTGGCCAAACGGGCTCAATCCTTCGGCATGAAAGTAATTGCCTGCGATCCCTACCTGGCGCCCGAGCGCGGGCAGGCTCTCGATGTGGAATCAGTCGATTTCGAGGAGCTTTTGAGACGGGCGGATTTTATCACCGCGCACATGCCTCTGACCGAAAAATCCCTCGGGTTGATAGATGCCTCCGCCATTGCCCGGATGAAGGATGGCGTTCGCATCATTAACTGCGCCAGGGGCGGAATCGTGGTGGAAGCGGATTTGATAGCCGCATTAAAAGATGGCAAAGTCTCGGCCGTCGGCCTCGATGTTTATGAGAAAGAGCCCGTTGCCGAGGAGAGCGAATTACGGAAACTGCCGGGATTGGTGATGACTCCGCATCTGGGCGCGTCCACCCGCGAAGCCCAGCAAAGCGTCGGCCTGGAGGTTGCCAAGGGAGTGGCTGGCCTCCTCAGGGAGGGGATCGTCATCAATGCGCTCAATATGCCCTCGGTTGAATTGGGAACCCTGAAAATACTGAAGCCCTATCTGGAATTGGGAGAAAATCTGGGCCGGGTGCTTCAACAAATCGTCAATCCGAGCATCGAGAAGTTGAGAATCACCTATTGGGGAAAAATCATCGGGTTGGACACACTTCCGCTCACCCGCAGTATACAGACTGGATATTTGCGCAACATTGGGGCGAATGTCAATGCGGTGAACGCGCCCCATTATATGAAGCGGTTGGGCATCAAGGTAATCGTCATTCAATCGGACAGCGACCGGGACTATACGGAGTTGGTGCGGGTCGAGGCCGTCGATGCGGAAAAAACCCTCTCCAGCGTGGAGGGAACCTTGATCGGGATTAAGCATTCACCGAGAATTGTGCGCATCAACCGGCGGGAAGTGGAAGCCAGTATGGATGGAAACCTGCTTATTCTGGAAAACGAGGATATGCCCGGAATCATTGGCATGGTGGGAAGCGTTCTGGGCCGGGATAAGGTCAACATCGCCAGCATGTCCTCGAGCCGCAATACCCTGGGAGGACTTGCCCTCACGGTATTACATTTGGACAGTTTGCCAGGCAGAAAGACTCTGGATGAGATTATAACCCATGAGGCCATAAAAAAGACCCACCTGGTGGAATTATAGGCGGACGATCGAACCGGGGCTTTTTCAGGATACCTGCTGACCGTGAATATAGGCCAGGAGGTTGTGGCTGTAGCTTTTGTTCTCCTGCAATGTGCGGAGCATTAAATCGCCGATTGACACCATCCCCATAAGTCGCTCGCCATCGACAATGGGCAAATGGCGAAACCTTTCCGTCGTCATGATTTTCATCGCCTCATTTACCGTTATGGATGAATTCTCCGTGTGCAGGTTTGTCGTCATGACCTGTTGCACTGCCGTAGTTTTCGGGTCCAGCCCGGCATCGACCACCCGCATGAGCACATCCCTTTCGGTAAAAATCCCCAGCAGGCGCTTGCCCCGGTGGACGAGTAGAGCGCCAATTTTATTCTGATTCATCAATTGAACCGCTTCCATCACGGTAGCTTCCGGTTCAACGCTGTGAACAAGGCCGCCCTTGTTCTTAAGTATGGTGCCAAGTTTCGAATCTAACATTGCTTTTTATTTAACGAGTTTTATTTCATCTCTTCAATGTTTATTTGAAATATTATACCCCAATATTTGATAATAACCGCAGATTGCACAGATAAACGCAGATAGTGTTGAGAGATTGTTCCCGAAACGCCATCTACTGAATTTATTTATATGAATCGGCGTCCGTTGTAAATGCCTGGAAATCAGGGCCGGCTTGATCGCAGACGGCTTTCATGGCCGCCACTGAGGATTTAAAATGCCTGTTCAGACGGACCAGATTTTTCCATTCGCCCGGTCTGAGTAGAGCGCTGGAGAAAAAACGAAACCACTTTATGCGTCCCCATTCGTCAATGCTATGGGACACAAATTCCGGGATCGGGTCGTCCGCGCAATCGGCAATGACGCGAATGGCCATAAAAGGCGCATTCTTTTCCTCCGCCGCCAGGGCCAGGGCGGCGCTTTCCATGTCCGCGGCCAGGGCACCGGTTTTATTCTTCAAGGCAGACCTTTGATGATTGTTCTTTAAGATGGTGGGGCTTTCGGCCAGAGGACCGAGAGCGATTATTTCCAAATTTGAGGAAGAAAGCGTTCGGCTGAGTCGTTCATGCCAGGATTTGTTGACGGGGCTTTCGCGGCCATTGTGATGAAAAATAGATTGCGGCAGGAAGATGCTTCCGGGCTTCAGTCCATCTTCGAGAG
This sequence comes from Opitutales bacterium, assembly GCA_965226205.1. Lineage (GTDB taxonomy): Bacteria > Verrucomicrobiota > Verrucomicrobiia > Opitutales > UBA2987 > JAJFLU01. The sequence continues at coordinate 515,479 of CBDDCJ010000028.1, forward strand.
CGGTGGCGCAGCCCCAACTGAGAATGGCCCCGGCCCCGTTTTCAATTAGGGCCCGTCCCGCCGCCAGGGCTTTTTCAGGTCCGATGCCGGAGTGAATGGCGATCACGCCGTGGCCGAGTTCGAAAGGCAGGCCGGGTGGTGGCAGCGGCATTTTGCTCGTAAGGCACCGCAACTCACCCGGCAGGGCCGCGCTGATGCCCAGCTTCATGGATCGTTCGAAGCCTTCGCGAGATGGTTTTTGTAACGGGCCAATGCCCAGAGGGGGAAAATTTTATCGTATCCGTGGTATTTCAGATAAAAAACCTTGGGAACCCCCGGAGCGGTAAATTCGATGTCTTCCCAAAGGCCGTTTTCTTCCTGGTTGGCCATAAGAAAGCGGATGCCGCGCTCGACTGATTCGCAATCCGCTTGTCCCGCCGCCATCAGGCCGAGCAATGCCCAGGCGGTTTGAAATGAATTGCTTCTCCACTTTTTTCGCTTTAATTCCGTGGGTTCGTAGTAGGTATCATTACCCTCGCCCCAGCCGCCGTCTTCTTGCTGCTGCTGTTTCAGCCAGTTGACGGCTTTTTTGACATGAGGGTTTTCGCCGCCGATCCCGGCCTGCGCCAATCCCTCCAGGACGGACCAGGTTCCGTATATGTAATTCGTGCCCCAGCGGCCAAACCAGGAACCATCTACCTCCTGCTCCCGGTAGAGGTATTGCAGGCATCTTTCCACCACCGGCCGGTAGCGCTCGTGCTTTTCGATCAGGGGAGCCAGCAGCATGACGCATCGGGCGCTGACGTCGCTGGTGGGCGGGTCCAGCAGGGCGCCGTGATCGGCAAAGGGTATCTCGTTGAGGTAATAATAGGCGTTATCGGCGTCGAAGGCGGCGAATCCATCGTTTTTCGACTGCATGCCACAAAGCCAGCCGGCGGCGCGCTCAATGTTTTCCTGGAAGCGTTCCAGGCCCGTTTGCCACATGGCGAAGGCCACCACCGCGGTGTCGTCGAGATCGGGATAGTAGTCGTTGCGGAACTGGAAGGCCCAGCCGCCACCCTTCAGTCCGGGCCGGTATTCCCGCCAATCCCCCGGTTCCTTCAGGAGTTGCCTTTGGGCCAGCCAGTCGAGCGCCCGTTCGATCGGCTCTTCGTTTTCACGGCCTTGGCCGGCCGCTTCCTGCAAGGCCAGAACGGCCAGGCCGGTATCCCAAACGGGTGAGACGCAGGGTTGGCAGTAGGCGCGCTTTTCATCGATCACCAGCAGTTTACGGAGAGCCTCGCGGGCGACGACCAGGTCTGGGTGGCCGGGGGGGTAGCCGAGGCATTCGAGGGCCTCCACGGCATTGACCATGGCGGGGAAAATGGCCCCCAGGCCGCCCTCGCCGTTGAGCCGGTCCAGGACCCAGGTTTCCGCTTTTTTAAAAGCTCTTTTGCGCACCGCGGCCGGGATCAATGGCTCGATCAGGCGGCCCAATTTATCGAGCCCGATAAAAACAGTATTGAGGCGCGTGCGAACGGGGAAATACTTTTTCTCCTCCTCCGGGGGGGTGACGAATAATTCCCGGATGCCGGTTTTTTGGGCGTTCACCGCTTTGGGCTTAACCGTGCATAAAATCAAGAGGGGAATCATGACGGTCCGCGACCAATAGGAGATTTTTGAAATGTGAAAGAAAAACCATTTCGGCAAAAGCATGATTTCGACCGGAATGAAGGGGACGCCGCGCCAGGGAAGCTGCTCGAAGAGGGCCAGGGCGATGCGGGTGAATACATTGCAGCGGGCCGCGCCTCCCTCCGCCAAAATCGCTTCCCGAGCCTTGCGCATGTGGGGCAGATCCGGGTCGTCTCCTGAAATTTTTAAGGCGTAATAGGTTTTAACGGCGCAACTGAGGTTCATCTCTCCACCATAATATAGAGGCCAGCCGCCGTCCGTGCCCTGCCGTTCGCGTAAATAGACGCAAATTTTCGATTGCAACTCCGTATCCACCTCTCCCCGGAAGTGCATCATGAGGATGTATTCGGCCGGGATGGTGCAATCGGCCTCCAACTCGAAACACCAGTATCCGTCCTCGTGCTGAAGGTCGAGAATGCCTTGGCGGGCCCGGTTTAAAGCATTTTCCAATGCGGAGGGAGGATTGACCAGCGCTTGATCGTTTGGCATGCCCTTGATATTAATTTCGTTTCGTTTAACGGGAATTGTTCAGGTCCGGCTGAGAGGAGAACCGGTAAAACGAAAAAGGGCCCGCAGCAAGAGGTCGCTGTTGGCCGTGACCCGAGTGGCCACAATGGTGGCCTTTACGCTGCGCCGGGAAATCTTGACCTCGGCCCCGTTGATGTAATTGCGGTTGCGATGGATGTTTCGCAAGGTCAGCAAAGCCATGCCGATGGCCCAGAGGCAAAATTTCCTCAAACCGGTCTCACTTTTTGGTATGAGAAGGGAATAGGCCAGGGCGTCTTGCAGGTGGCCGTAGGAAATGGCCACCAGTTTGCGGATGCCGACCGAGAAATTTTCGCGATTCTTATCGGAGGCGAGGTCATTGAGATCGTAACCGGCCTCGGCAAAAATATCGCGGGGCAGCCAGCAGGCGGAGCGCTGCCGGTCTTCCCAAACGTCTTTTAAAATATTGGTCATCTGCAAACCCTGGCCGAAAGAGACCGCGTATTTCATCAGGGCCTCCCGGTTTTCCGCGATTTGCGGAGAATAGAGGCAGAACAGATCGGTCAGCATCTCGCCGACGACTCCGGCCACATAATAGCAATAAAGCTCCATTTCCTCCAGATTGTCGAGTCTGGCGGGGCCTTCCTTCTCCTGAAACCGGGCCATTCCCTCCGCCATAATTCGGATGCAGCGCTCCATGGCCCGGCGCTGATCGTCCGAAAAGGTGTGCGTGAGGCGGATCACCTGCGGGGTGTTTGCAATCAGTTCGTGCTCGGCCGGTAGGGTAGAGTCGGACAAAAGGGGGGCCAGTTCCCCGGCAAACTCCTCCACGTTTTCCTGACCCAAAACCACCCTCGAAAACAGGCTGCAAAAAGACCTTTTTTGTTCGGCCGACAAGGCCGGTTCGTCTTCTATGGTGTCAACGATCCGGCACAACAGGTAGGCATTGGAAACCACGAGGCACAATTCCTCCGGCAACTGGGGAATGGTGAGGGCAAAAGTGCGCGAAACGCCTTCCAGCATTTGCTCCTGTAATTTTTCCAATGAGGACATGCTTTTTGTAATTTCTCCAAAATTGACGGCCATCGAGGGAAAAGATTGAGGATAACCGGACCTGCCTCGGCCTATTATTGACAAAGCTGCATTCTTGGCAAATCCCGTTCCACGGCAAGGATTAATGCACGAAGGACCGATTGGGGAATTGATTGGCGAGTCTCAGATGTCGTTTATGGTTCAAGTAAATAATTATCGGAACGCAAGTCCAAGTTCCTTGGCTATGGTATTGAGCTTTTTATCCAAACTCCACAATGGCACACCTACTAATTGCGCCGAAACAAGAAGTTGAATATCAACAAATCCAATTCCTTTGCCGGATAATTTATGGGATTCCACAAAGTACAAATATTCATCAAGATTCAAACCAGGCGCAGACGGCAGTGATTTAAGCAATGAAAAGATCTCCTGCCGGTTAGCGAGATTGCCGCAAGCCAATTCCCCGATAATAAACGGGTGACAAACCACTTCCATGTTCTCCAGCAAATCTTCGAGCCCGCGGACTCCTTTCTGAAAATGATTAATCCAGATGGAGGTATCGACTAAAACCATAACCGATCCGTCAACTTCCGCGTCGTGGAATCGGGCGAACTTGTTTCTCGGAGCCGCCTAATTTTGCCAGGCGCCTACTGCTTTCACGGGCAATCAAGGCTTCCAGACCCATTTTCACGAGAGCCGTTTTTTCTTTGATTCCGGTTAAACTGGATGCCTTTTCCAATGCCGCATCATCGATATTGCCAGATCGGCATCGCCCACAACCTCAGTCAAGGTCCGGTGCAAGGCCCTCAACTGCTCTTCGCTGAAAAACTTCGAGGCCCGTTCCAGGGTGCTCTTGGAGATGCCCCTTATGCCGTCGATATGGCGGACACGACAAAAGTCAGCCAACAGATCGCTGCTGCCCAGAGCCCTCGACAAATGCCGAAACGAAATCCCACCGAGCAGATAACGCAGCGTTTCCATACGCAACGCCTTGAGGGCAAAATTAGCCCGCTTTTGCCGGGCCTTTACACTCATTGGCTGGCCTCTTTCCAAGGCCAGATCAACGCCCTGCGATTCCACCTCCGAATCGATCAGCAGCCGGTCGATACGCTCGATGGTGGCGCGAAAGTTATCGTAATCGAGGCAACGGTCGACCACAGTTAAAGCTGGACGCAGGAGGCATTGGATGGCTATATTTTTCATAGAAAGGGCTATATTGATTTTCGCTAACGCAATTATAGAACCCTTTTTTAGCCGGATCGAGCAAAAAAATGCTCTTTCCGGCTATTTTTATAAACGTCATCCAGTTGACTACAAAATCTTTATATTTTTGGGACAGCCTCTAACTATTGCCTTCTTTTCGTATTTTGTCACAGAAGTTAATGAATTTATTGTCAAAGTAGGCCGCTATCTTTGGGAGCTTATTTCAGTCAGAGAGGATATGGTAGTAGGGATAGGGGGCTTCGAGCCCCTCTAATAAACTGAATAAATGTTAGCCTGCGAGCATCCAGTAGCCTCAGTTCAAATCGGCTGGAGGGGGCTCAATACGGCTGGAGGGGGCTCAATACGGCTGGAGGGGGCTCAATAAACTGGCGTAATGCCACTCCGTCACCGCGTAGGAGACGCCTAGGAACTGCGTCACCACCGTCAATCCCTCCCGAGTCGCCACCATGTTGTCGGCATGTTAGCGCAGCTCGTGCAGCCGCTTGGTCCACTCCGTGATGTAACGCGCCACCCATTGGCCGGTCTCCCGTTGTACAGACAGGTGCCTCGGTCCTGAATATTACCCGATTTGTCACCAGCGGTAAGGCAAATGGTGACCGCCGCTCACCCAAAACGTCACCAACGTTGACCTGAGATGTCACGTTCCACGATCATGTCAATAGGCATGTTGATAAGACGCTTATTTATCTGCGTTTGTCTGTGTGATCTGCGGTTTTTTATGGGAATTTTGAGATAAATTTTTTCTCACGGAGGCACGGGGGATATGGAGAGGGGGAGGGCTGCCGTTAATAGATTCAATAAAGAATGAAACCCTTTCAGGGTTTTGGTTTTATGATTTGCTTTTGAATAGTCGGTGTTCAGGGGTTGCACCCCTGGCTGGGTCGGTGTTCAGGGGTTGCACCCCTGGCTGGTGAATATTGCCCCTTCAGGGCATTTAGGGGGCAGAATTTGAGAGATTGGAGACAGAATTGGGACTGGGAGGGGGATTTTTTCGGTTTTTTGGGTAAATTTGGGGTTTTTGGCTGTTTTTGGTGGGACATTTTGGCGCATTTTTGGTTTTTTTTGGTTTTTTTTGAAGTTTAATCAAACGCATCAAACCTAGCCAATCTAGCTATTGCTTTTTTTGGCGATTTGTGGTATTGTGTCGGCTTACAACTTGCAATGGACTTACGATTTAACCCTGATATTTTATTAAACCGCAGATTACGCAGATGAACGCAGGTAGTTGTTTGAATAGAGATCAATATATTTTTTTTAACCACGGATTAGTTGGATAGGCACGGATAATTCATTGATTGTTGGCTATGGCCTTTGCTTTAACTTGAAAATTTTATTACGATGTTTTATGAAAAATCACAGATTGCTCAGGTGTGCGCAGGCGGGATGCCCGCCGCCGGCCGGGGGGGGACGAGATTACCACTTGACCCAACTCATTTAAATTCGTTTCCTATTCTCTTGCAGGCTGCGATACATTATTGGAAGGATTGAACACTATGGACGTTTTATTAGCACAACCGAGGGGTTTTTGCGCCGGGGTGGTTCGGGCAGTTGATATTGTCGAAACCGCCCTGGATATTTATGGCCCGCCCGTTTACGTGTTGCATGAGATCGTGCACAACCAGTGGGTGTTGAAGGATTTGCAATCCAAGGGGGCGATTTTTATGGAGGAGTTGGAGGAAGTTCCCAATGGGGCCAATATCATTTTTAGCGCCCATGGAGTGGCCCAAAGCAGGGTGGATAGCGCGAAAGAGAGGAATTTGCACATTATCGACGCCACCTGCCCTCTGGTCACAAAAGTGCATTTGCAGGTGGCCCGGCACGCCCGGGCCGCGCGCGAGGTAATCCTTATCGGCCATGCCGGGCATGTCGAGGTCAATGGCACTTTGGGGCAGTACAACAAGGATTACGGCGGTGAAATCTATCTGGTGCAAAATGTGGAAGATGTGGCCAAGCTGGCGGTGAAAAACCCCGATGAATTGGCCTTCGTGACCCAGACAACGCTCTCGGTGGACGACACCATGCAGACTATCGACGCACTAAAGACGCGCTTTCCGAAGATTGTCGGTCCGCGCAAAAACGATATTTGCTATGCCACCCAAAACCGTCAAAACGCGGTTCGGCGATTCACCGGAAAGGTGGATTTGCTATTGGTGGTGGGTGCGCGCAACAGCTCGAACTCGAATCGGCTGAGAGAACTCGGCGAACACCAGGGACTGGAAGCTCACCTGATGCAGGATGCGGATGACCTCAACCCCGCCTGGTTCCGGCCAAACATTCGGGTGGGGCTGACGGCGGGGGCCTCCGCCCCGGAAGTGCTGGTTGAGGAAGTGCTTAAAAAGTTGCAGGAATTCGGCATTAAAAGCGTGGAAGAAATGGGCGCCGAACCGGAATCGGTGTCTTTCCCACTGCCCAAGGAGTTGACGGCCAGAGTGGCCCAAGCCACCGAATAACCCAAGCAGCAATATTCAAATTACCGAGTAACCAGCACAGAAAATAAGGACAAACAAATAAATCATGGGTATTCCATTACGCCAACAAGCCGCCGTCGAGAGCTATATTTTGGGTCAGAAAATGCGCGGGGTCAAACGCTACCCTCTGGTGCTCATGCTGGAGCCGCTTTTTCGCTGCAACCTGGCCTGCGCCGGGTGCGGAAAAATCGACTACCCGGATGAAATTCTCAACCAGCGCATGAGCAAGGAGGATTGCCTGTCGGCCATCGACGAATGCGGTACGCCCATCGTTTCCATCGCCGGGGGGGAACCCCTCGTGCACAAGGAAATGCCGGAGATCGTGGAGGGTTTCGTGAAAAAGAAGAAATACGTTTATCTGTGCACCAATGCCCTCCTTTTGCAGCGGAAAATGAAGGATTACAAGCCCTCGCTTTACCTCACATTTTCCATTCATCTGGATGGCAACCAGCTTCGCCACGATACCTCGGTCTGCCAGGAAGGGGTGTTCGACAAAGCGGTGGAGGCGATTCGCATGGCGGTGGACAAAGGCTTCCGGGTAAACGTCAACTGCACTCTTTTTCAAGGCGAAGAGGCCCAAGAGGTGGCGAATTTTTTCGATTACGCGACGAAACTGGGAGTGGAAGGCATCACGGTGTCTCCGGGTTTCAGCTATGATCATGCCCCTCAGCAGGAAGTATTTCTGCAAAGAAGCGCCAGTAAAAGGCTCTTCCGCAGGATTTTCGAACGTGGCAAAAACAAAAAGTGGCCCCTCAACCACTCGACCCTGTATCTCGACTTTCTGGCCGGCAACCAGACCTACCATTGCACCCCTTGGGGCAACCCGACGCGCAACCTCTTCGGCTGGCAGCGGCCCTGCTATCTGCTGGTGGACGAAGGTTATGCCTCCACCTTCAAAAGCCTCATCAATGAGACCGATTGGAGTAAATACGGGACCGGCAACAACCCCAAGTGCGCCAATTGCATGGCCCATTGCGGTTACGAGGCCACGGCCGTCAACGACACTTTCGCCCACCCCTTGAAAGCGTTTCAAAAATTTATCCAGGGACCTAGAACGGAAGGCCCCATGGCGCCGGAATTGCCCATCGCCTACGCGCAAGAAAAATCCCCGGCCACCCCGGCGGGTCTTCCGGTGGAAACGGGCGGGGCCGCTAAATCCACATAATTGGGGCAGGTCAAAGATGATCGCCCAGGCTTGGGATGTTCTCCTGACAACCCTCGCCGGGTTATCGGCGCTCATCTGGCTCATCATTTTGTTTCTGCCCTGGAAACCGTGGCGAAACCGGGAGGTTTTGGAAGCGGATGCCTCCTCCCGCGCCAAAGACCTCTCGAATTTGACCGTACTCATCCCGGCCCGCAATGAAGAGGATGTCATCGCGCAAACGATTCGCTCGGTCCTGCGGCAGGGCAGCGGGTTGCGAATACTCTTGGTTGATGACGACTCGTCCGATCAAACGGCGCAGGAGGCCCGCAAGGCGGGAGCGGAATCAATAAAAATTCTCAGTGGGGCACCTCTGCCCCTCGGTTGGTCGGGCAAATTATGGGCCCTGGAGCAGGGCTGGCCCGAGATCGGCACGGAATACCTCATGCTGCTGGATGCCGATATTGAGATGGAGGAGGGAATGGTTCCGGCACTGTTTAAAAAACTTGCGGAACAAGAACGGCCATTCGTTTCTCTAATGGCTATGCCCTCGATGGAGGGATGGTGGGAGAAACTATTTATGCCCGCCTTTGTTTATTTCTTCAAATTGCTCTATCCGTTCCATTTGGCCAATGCGCGAAGCTCCCAAATAGCGGCGGCGGCTGGCGGCTGTATCCTCATGAAAACTGAAGTCCTCAAAACCATAGGCGGTTTCGAACCGATTAAGGACGCCCTGATCGACGATTGTGCCTTGGCCGGGCGAGTCAAAGAGGCCGGTTTCGCCACCTGGATCGGTTTATCGCGGTCGGTTCGCAGCATTCGGCCCTATGAAAACTTTGGCAAAATTTGGAACATGGTGGCGCGCACAGCTTTCACTCAATTGCGCTATTCGGCCCCTCTTTTGCTGGCCTGCACCGTGCTAATGGGGTTGGTTTACGGGGTTCCAACCTGGATTTTTATTCTGAGACCTGGATTGGCGGTGTTTTTTGCTCAGATCGCATTTGTCGTCATGGTTGTCACTTATTTGCCCATTCTCTTATTCTACAACCGATCCCCGGCATGGGCTCTGTGCCTGCCCTTGACGGCGGCTCTTTTTCTCGGCATGACCTGGAGTTCCGCTTTTCGCTATTGGAAGGGCGAGCGCTCCCGTTGGAAAAACCGCACTTATTACAATTAGATTTGAAGGATATACCCCATGGTTATTATTAAAAATAGAACGACCGGCAGAAAACCGGTTTGGAATTCCATAATCCTCCTCGCAATCCTGGCCAATATACCGGCGGCATTGAGCGCGGAAGAGCCTCAGGCCATCATCGAAAGGCTGCAAAACGGCATCATCGAATCTATGAAAGGCGGCCCCAAAATGGGGTTTAGCGGTCGTTATGAAGTTCTCCAGCCTGTGGTTTTGGACACGCACCGGCTGAAATCGATAGCGCGGGTGGCCATCGGGCGTTACTGGAGAGATCTCAGCGAGGAAGAACAGCAAACCTATTTGAAACTGTTTTCCCGTTTGAGCGTTGCTGGTTATGCCTCACGATTTTGGAAATACCAGGGCGAACATTTTGAAATACTTTCCGAGGAAACCCTGAAACGCGGGCAAATCGTCATAAAGTCCGATCTTTACCTGAAAGACGGTGAGACAGTCTGCCTGAGTTATATTCTCAACGAAGTCGGCGGCGACTGGAAAATCATCAATGTTGTCGCCAAAGGGATCAGTGACCTCGCCATCAAACGGGCGGAATATACGAGCATCATGTCCAAGGACGGGTTCGATACCTTGGTGGACAGGATTTCCGGAAATATTGAGAATCTTGAGATAAAACATATCGAAGAGGAGACAGAGGCATTGAGCACGGCGCTTTAATCCTCATTTCAGGTCACAGTTGTCCGGTTAACCTGAATTTAAAACTTTGTAAATCGTTAATTTTTATAAACTTGTGAGTTATTTTTAGTGTGACGCATTTGAACTTCCAACAATTTCACTATATTTTGGGGTATAAATTCTGTATCTTGTTGATCATGAATCAACAACGTATGGTTTTCTCCCAAATTTTTGACCTTTTGCATCGTGAACAGTTTCAACGATGCGTCAAACGCTATAGTGGGGACAAGCGTGTCCGTTCCTTTTCCTGCCGGGATCAATTCTTGTGCATGGCCTTCGCTCAATTGACTCGACGTGAAAGTCTCAACGATATCGTTACCTGTTTGTGTGCCCATAGTGACAAACTCTTTTCTATGGGCATTCGCAGTAATATCGCCAAGAGTACTTTGGCCGATGCCAATGAACAACGCAACTGGCGCATCTATGCGGACTTGGCATACGTGCTCATTAAAAAGGCTCGCAGGCTCTATGCCGATGAAGCGTTGGACTTTGAACTCGAAGAGACCGTTTATGCTTTAGACGCCACGACCATTGACTTGTGTTTGAGCCTCTTTCCATGGGCCCATTTTCGTACAACCAAAGCGGCGGTAAAGCTGCACACGCAGATCGATTTGCGCGGTTCGATTCCGACCTTTATCGAGATCACTCCGGGAAAAGTTCACGACGTAAACATGCTTGATGCCCTTGTTCTTGAGCCTGGAGCCTATTATGTGCTTGATCGCGGCTATGTCGATTTTGCCCGCTTGTTCCTCTTTAGCGAAGCGATGGCCTACTTTGTCATCCGCGCCAAAAGCCATTTGAATTATATACGTTTGCGTTCCCTCAAAGTAGTCCACGGCAGTGGTGTTTGCAGTGACCAAGTAATTCGCTTTAGAGGATTCTATGCCTCCAAAGATTACCCCCAGAAGCTCAGGCGTATACGCTTTTACGATGCAGATAACGGTAGGCATTTCATCTATTTGACCAATAATTTTACCCTTCCAGCCTTGATTATCTGCCAGATGTATAAAGGGCGTTGGAAAATCGAATTGTTTTTCAAGTGGATTAAGCAGCACTTACGGATCAAAAAATTCTTTGGCACTTCGCCCAACGCAGTAAAGACGCAAGTATGGATTGCCATCAGTGCTTACGTGTTGATGGCGATCCTAAAAAAACAGTGGCAATTGGAATTGAGTCTTCACCGAATATCACAGGTATTGAGCTTGAGCGTTTTTGAAAAAGTCCCTCTCTATGAACTACTTACAAAACCGGATCACAGCAGTGCGAGCAGCGATCACTCTAACCAGTTGACCTTCAACTACTTTTAACCGGACACTACTGATTTCAGGTAATCCTTTATTCTATTGAATATCGAAAGTTGCCGCCTATCCGGTTAAATGAACGCAATGATTGTTAAACTCCTGAGAATCGATTTTAAATTTGAAAAACAGAAGAGTTCTCTATCCCGAATAATATCCCTTGCGCTGGGGGGGATGGTTCTAATGTTTTCCGGCTGCGTTGGTCCCCGGCAAGGCGCCACCCCGGGCGATCCATTCGAGAAGTGGAACCGGTCCTTTCACTCCTTCAATCACAAACTCGATACCGTCCTGCTCGAGCCGGTGGCCGTAACTTATGCCAAAACGGTCCCCCGTCCCATTCAGAAAGGAGTGACTAATTTTTTCAATAATTTAGGTGAACTCAATGTCATCCTCAACGATTTGCTGCAGGGAAAATTGAACGACGGCCTGGGTGATTTCGGCCGGTTCGCGGTGAACTCAACCATCGGGCTGGGAGGCATTTTAGATGTGGCCACTCCCATGGGACTGCCCCGGCATGAAGAAGATTTCGGGCAGACTCTTGCCGTTTGGGGCTTCGGAGAAGGCGCCTACCTGGCCCTGCCTATTTTAGGGCCCAGCACCCTACGCGATGAGCCCGGCCGCCTGGTCTCCTCGGCCACCAATATTTTATTCTACATTAACAATAGAACCGTCCTCTTTCCCCTCGGCATTCTCGGCACGATCAGCAAGCGGGCGGATCTGATCGATGCCATCAAGGAAGTGGACGATTCCGCCGTGGATCGCTATGTATTTGTCCGCGAAGCCTACCTGGGTAATCGAAATTTCCATATTTATGACGGCAATCCCCCGCTGGAGGATTTATTTGAAGAGGAATTCGATTTCGACTTCGAGGATGAGATGGAGGAGGAAGAAGAATCGGAGTAATGATCCCGCAACGGCCTTTCTGTAAAATTGAGGGAAAGGATTGCACCTATTCTACCGTATATTTTAGGCCATGGACGGGCTTTTGATTGACCTATGAGGCTACCCGGTTTTTTATTATTCGGCATGAGAATCAATCATTTATTCCCCAAATTTATATTTATTTCGCTGATGGGTTCCCTGCTATGGATGGGTGTTGCCTGCTCCAAAAAAGAGGAGCCGTCAGTGGAAAGCGAAAAGGATGTGCCCCCCCCCGCCGATTTCGAGAATCCGAAGGCCGTTGCGAAAAAGAATATTCAGGCCAAAATAGAGGCTAATGATGAAATTAAACCAAAGGAGGGGCGAAAAATGGCTATGTCCAGTATCGAAGCGGGAAAGGCTTATATAGCCGAACTGGTGAATACGGAAAATTTGCAAAAAACGGCCAGCGATCTTTACTACAAATTAGTCCGGGAAGGCGATGGTGACTACCCCAAGGCAACCGACAAGGTAAAAGTCCATTACCACGGAACCCTCATCGACGGAACCGTGTTCGACAGCTCCTACAGCCGCAATCAGCCAGCCACCTTTCCCCTCAACCGGGTCATCGCGGGCTGGACCGAGGGCCTTCAACTGGTGCGGGAAGGAGGCGAGATCATGCTCTACATTCCCTCCAAACTGGGCTACGGAAATCAACCTCGGGGGGGTGTTATAAAGGCGGGCGACACTTTGGTTTTCCGGGTGGAACTTCTCGGAATCATGGGCCGGGGGGAAGGTTCCTGAAATTAGAGCTTCTAAAAGGCGCTGCCTGACCTGCCAATGGCAAGTCGATCTCGCCAGCCATAAATTCAATGCCTTCAGGAGCAGTTGGAATTGTCACCCGTACAAAAGACCGCCCGCTTATGCTCGGACGGGCCCTGAATAGCGTTCTCAGCCAAACCTTTGCCGATTGGGCACTGGTCGTGGTGAATGACGGTGGCGAACCCGGACCGGTAAATGAGGTCCTCGACAAATTCCGGAATGCTCTGGCCGGTCGTTGCCAACTGATTTCACTCGACGCATCCGGCGGCATGGAAGCGGTCTCCAATAAGGCCATCGCCAACCTGAAATGCAAGTACCTGATCATCCATGACGACGATGACAGTTGGGAGCCGGAATTTTTAAAAGCCACGGCGGGATTCATGGAGGCGCAGCGCCCCCCTAAGACCAAAGGCGTAATGACCCACTCCTTCCTGGTCGAGGAACAGGTCGAAAACGGAAAAATCCGCATCCGGAAAAAATACCCGCACAACGACTGGATCCGCGACATCAACTTTTTCGAAATGCTGGCCGACAATTGTTTCCCCCCCATCTCCTTTCTCTTCGAACGGGAAGCCTATGAAAAAATAGGACCTTTCAATGAGGAATTGCCGGTTCTGGGAGATTGGGAATTCAATGTGCGGTTTTTGCGGCATTTCGATATCGGGGTGATTCCTCAAACTCTGGCCAACTACCATCACCGCCGAAATGACCGGCGATCCGCTTACGGCAACAGCGTCCACGCGCAAAGGGACCGGCTAAAGTTTTACGACAACCAATTGCGCAACCAATGGTTGCGGGAGGACTTCGATGCGGGCCGCTATGGGTTGGGCACGGCGGCCGGATTGGCCCGGTCTCAATGGAAAATTCGCAAGCTGCTAAAGAAAAGCCAGCGCAGCATCTGGAGCCGTCTTTTCGGTCTTTAACAAGTTAAAAAAGCCTCCGCTCGAAGCGATTGTAGGCCCAAAGGGGCGTCATCGATTTCAAAAAGGAGACGGGTTGGCGGTATCTGCCAACTGTAGGCAGGGCCTTCGCCAAACCATTTAAAAATTGATCGTAACGGCTCTCCAGGGAATCCAATTGCATTTCTGCAATCATATTTTGTGATTTCTCAAAAAAATGCTCTTGTCTATGGCCAGACCAATCGTTGGCCAGGCAGAGGGTTTGCAACAGGCTCTTGAGGTCGCCCGGCCGATAAAGCCAGGAAGGGTCCATTTGCGCAAGAAAATCCCGGCCCCCGTAAAAGTCGGGATAAAGAGGGACAACACCGCCAGAGAGCGCCTCCAGCAAGGCAATGGGGAGTCCCTCGTAGTCGCTGAAAAATACCATGAATTTCCATCGGTTGAGGAATTTTCCAATAATCGTCGCCCTCTTTCCAGCCGTGAAAATGAACATTTCCCCTTCCCGCCAAGGCTTCCCGGAGCCAGTTTTCATCGGGGCCCGCGCCCAAAATTTCAAAAGTGGCGCCCGGTAGTTTTTGTTCCAGCAAATCGAGAAAAGCGGGAATGCGGTCGATCCTTTTTTGTTTTTTAACCAAGCGCCCGGCAAAACCGATTACTACCTCTTCGCGTAGTTGAAAGCCCTGTTTGCCAATCCAGTCAGGCGCTTTTATTATATGCGGAAAATAGGCCAAACGGGATTTGTTCCAACTGGAAAGGATCTGGCGGGTCCTGCGCATCATCTCCTCGTTCACCAAAATGAAACCATCGGCGAAGCGGGCATAATAACGGATAAATTTTTCCACCTGAGGGTAACTGGAATGGATAAAACCTATACGAAATTCCGCCGGATCCAGGTCGGCGCATATGTCCAGACCCCAGCAATTATGATAGAGCGACACTTCGGCGGATAGGCGGTGGTGAACTCTATCTGCATACAAACGCCTTAAACCTCCGATTGTTTGATGGGGCGACCCATCCAGGCATACCTGTTGGGCGGCATTTTTTTTATCTTCTCGCATAAAGGAAACGAAAAAAGCCTGATGGCCCGATTCCTTCAGGTGGGAGCGCATGACGGCCTCCATGCCGCCGCCGCAATGAAGCCGTTTGGCGTGGTGTAAAAACCGGACCGATTCTTTTCTTTGGCCCATTTCACCCATTTGTTTAATTTCCAAAAAGTTGTCCGCCATAATGGGCCTAAATACCCATCATTCACAAGGGATAAATAGGGTGGGGATCCCAAAAAGAAGAACCCGGAAAATGACGAGGAAAATAATGCCTTATTTGGCGGAATTTGCGCACGAAAGCAATTAAGGCGGCAATCTCTTCGTCGGTCAGTTTTTCCGCAAAGGGCTTCATTTTTGTTTTTCCATCAACCTTCATGCTCTCTTTAACATTTTTGTGCATTTCCTCTTCTTTAAGGGAGTCCTGATATTCACAATCGGTAAAGTCCTTAACCTTAGTCATTTTGCCCGTCTTGGTTTTGCCCCGGCCGTCCTTTCCGTGGCATCTTTGGCAATTTTTGCTCCACAACAGGGCTGCATTGCCAACTTCCCCGTTGAGCTGGAATGGGGCAAAAAAGTAAAGGACGGTCATTAGAATTATAATGGATTGGATTAGTTTTTTCATGGTTTGTTATTAGAAACGGTATTGCAGGCCGGAGTAAACCAGATGGGCGTCGTAATTATTATTGCCCCCGGAAGTTTCAACCCGGTTGCTGAAGAAACCATAGCGGAGGGTAATTCGCATGTGCTCGCTCATTCTGCGATTCAGGGTTATTGAAAACCTGTGCTCCCTGGCGCCGGCCCCGTAGGGCAGACCCACGTTTGAATTATCGGTGTAATTATCGGCCCTATAATGATTGTAGTAAATCTGCACGTCGGTTTTTTCATTGAGAACAACTCCCGCATTTAAATCGACATACCAGTAATCGTTTTTGCTCGGAAGGAACTAGATTGGCGGCGCTCCAGTCGATTGGCTAGCTCCCGTTTGTAGTTCGTCCATGATATAATTGATCGAGCCTCGCAGATAAACGCTGGCCAGAGGGTTCCAGGTAAGCGTCTCGCTGATAATATGCCGGCTTTGTTCCGCGCTTTGAATTTTATCGAAATCGGGACCCGTGGAATTGTAGGTGTCCGATATTTGATAATCGTAGCGGCTGAACCAGGGTAATCCTGGAATCGGGCCGCCAGGTAGCCCTGATGTTCACATCGTGAGTAGTGAAATCGAGAGTCTGCGCAAAGGCCGGAAATCCCAGAGTATTGTTCGCTCTATGGTCGAAATTATTAATCGCGTTTTTTGTAATAATATTGGGCCGAGGCGTTGAAATTGGATTTTGGGTACCAATTGATTCTGGCAGTGTATTTTTGCGTGTTGCGTGTAAAATCGGTTTCCCGGTCGAGTTCCACCATGCCGGTCAGGTTTTCGATTTCCCTTTCCAGCAGACGGCCGTCTCCCCGATTCAAATCGGCCCGCGCATATAGGACCAGGTTTTCTTTGCCGGTGTAACGGGCTTCCAGTTTGACGGAAATTTCATCCCAGGATTTATCGCTGCGAAGGCTCAGGCTTTCCTCTGTCGGAAGGTCGATGAAATTCGTTTCCGGGAGTTCTGAAGCGACATTGAAATCCTGTTTCTCGAACCGGAATGCGGATACCAGGCGCAGATTCTTTTTGTGGATGTGCATGATATTGAAGTTCACCACGTACTGCTCCATTTCAGAATTACCGGCCAGATCGAGGAATCCGCGATCATGACTCTGGGTTTGGAAATAGGGGTCGAAAATGACATCGAAATCAGACCCGATAATCCTGTCGCCGGAAAAATCGGCATCCAGACTGGTGGCCGAAAATCCCGTCGTGACAAGGAGGTTTTCCCGAAGCCGGGTAGAGGCAAGCGTGTACGCTGAAAACATCGGACTTCGTCGTTTCTCTATGGGTCACATAGCGGTCGGAATGCTCCCCGGGCGTTCTTCTCATATTGCGGGTATCGGTGAACTCGGTTTTTCCCCATCGCAGCCCCGCCCCCAGATCCGTTTTCCCAATCGAGTGACTCGCATCCAATTCGAATAGATGGGTTTCCTCGTCGATATTGAGGAATGAGGGAACGATGTGCTTTCGGCTGAAACCGCCCGTAAAACCGGTGTCTCCCCAGGACAGCGAGTCTTTTTTCCCCTCTCGAAATCTGTGGGTATATTTAAAAGCAATTTTCGGAACATCCGGCATGGTGAGGCCGGCTTCAAACCACACTTTGCCGCGATCCATGGCCAGGTTGCTCGTCAAAATAACTGACCCACATTCCGTTTTGCGGGAAGAAGCCGCCGCTGCCGTCATACCAGGTGCGGTATTCCCTATATCCGGCCCGCAGGTAGCCTTTTTCAGAATTGTCCAGATCGACAGCGAAAAAGTAGTCGTTGTGATCGACCAGGGCGCGGCTGTCGATGGCCAGAAAAGCATCGCCCAGATAGGTTTCAAAATGGAAATCCTCAATGCCCCCGTGCGCGCTTTGGGGAGACCCGTGGCGCTTCATGAAGGCCGCCTTATCACCATCGATGGACACGCCGAACAGGAAAGATCGATCCAGCCGCTCAGAGCGACCTCCTCCCAACTCGTGAATTCCAAAGCGTTCCCGGAGGTTCCCCCTGGGCCGTCAATTGCGAACAGGCCATCAAGCTCATAGCTGAGATCGTGGAAAAAATGGCAGCCGTTTGCCGATTTCCGTTTATCCATCTGACGTTTAATTTTTTCATCGCTATGCCGCAGCCTGATGGGGTTGCATAATTAAAACCGCAAATGCGAATTCACGTTGGAGCCGTGGGGAGTGTGGCAGGTGGTGCAGCCTTCCCGGATGGCCTCGTGCTCAAATACATGCGGCCCCCTTTGTAATGAGTGGCACTGCAAACAATTCTCATTGGCCGACAGCAGTTGCGTCCCTCCCCCTATGTGGGCATCGCCCTCGTGGGGATTGTGGCATCGCCGCAGCCGACCCGGTTCTGCCCCAGCGGATGCCTATGAGGCAGGGAAAATTCCGCCCGTTGGGCCAAGTGGCATTGATAACAGGTTTCGGGCGAATTGCCGGGATTGACGATGGTGTGAGCCGTTCCCCCGGCCTCAACATGGGCGGCTTCCCGGCCCATGGCAGGACTCGCAGCCCATTTCGGAAACATTATTGCCGTGGGCAATTATTTTGAAATGCGACGCCCTCTCGAAACCTTCTGTTAAATCTTCGTGGCATTGGGAACACTCATCAATGCCCACAAATGCAGCGCCGGAAATGTGAGGAGGCGCTATCAATACGCGCTCCACCGTGGCGCAGGAGCCGAAGGCAAGAACGGCGCCGGCCACGGCCAGGGAGAGCAATACCTTATGGCTCCATAGACGCTGCCAGAGTCTTTCAACTTCGGGATGTTTTGGGCTTTTGAAGATCAAAACCATTGGTCCGGGCTGTCAGGGATAAAGGTAATAACGACTTTACCAAGTTAATTCAGTAATGGCCATAGTCAAGTGCCCCACCCCGTTAATTCTTTCCAGAGGGGCTTTTTAAAGGACCGTTAATTAAACCCATTAGTATTTTTAAAGCAATTTATCATCCAAAAGCACTATTAGAAATGTGAAAAATAAATCGTTATAAAATAAAGATAAACTTATTTGCTTTTCCCTCATAACGGCATAAAATTAATACAACTGATGCACTCTTCTCGATTTATTCTATTTTCAAAGACTAAGGCGTGTTTCGGGATCGCGCTCATGTTTTTGGTCTGTAACGCCCCTTTCCCCTCTGGCCCAACCAGATAGTAAATCGTTCCCTCTCGCCTCGGGAGATTCGTGATTACGGCCGGCCGGAGGGCACTCAAACTTCCAGCGGCTTGTTCAATGTCGGGCGAGGCGTTGATATATACCTGGAAGCCCAGGTTGACAAGACAGCCAACGTAACGGGAGTTGATTGGGAGCTGATTTCCCAGCCGCTCGGTCCCGAAGTTCCGATTTTCAGCCAGGGCGATCGCGAGGTCTTCCAGGCGGCCGATCGCCCGGGTCCTCGTCCCCGATGTATTGGGAATTTAAACCGTCAGAGTATCGGTCGTCACAGACTCCGGGAATATTATAGTCCTCACCCAGTGGTTCACGGCGGCTGAATAAGTGGGCGTGGGGAAACTGATTGCCCATGGGGAGGCCGCTGCCGCCCTGGAATCGCAGCATCCGCAAAATTGCTTTCGCTGCCACGAGACGCCCAGTCCCTTTGGGTGGAAAACAACGCCAGGCAATGCTCCTTTTGCCATGAGGACAAGGCCGCTTTATGGCTTGGAACCTCCAATCACTTTGGGCCCCACTCTTCGCCCCAAACCGACATGCTGGCTGGCGCCAATGCCATCGAATACGGCAAGGAAATCGGCAGTTCATTGCACATATTTGCCATTGAGGATGCCTGCGTCACCTGCCACATGCAGGAAACAAGCGCCGATGATGCCTTTTACCTGATGGCCGGCGGCCACACCTTTAAGCCGAGTTGGGATGGCTCCACACCCGATGATCATGCCGATGATGTCGATATCACAGCGGCCTGCGCAGTCTGCCACGGCCCGGTCGAATCGTTTAATTTCAAGCAGGACGACTTTAACGGAGACGGGTTCGTCGAGGGAATAAAAGAGGAAATCGAGGGGTTGCTGCAAGACCTGGCCGTGCAACTGCCGCTCATTGGGGAGCCCACCGTGACCGAAAGAGTAACGGCGGATTCACACACTTTGGCCCAGAAAAAAGCCCTCTACAACTACCTCTTCGTGGAGAACGATGGCAGCCACGGGGGTTCACAACCTGAGCTACGCGGTGGGCATTTTGCAGGCATCCCTGGAAGACCTCGAACGGCCGGGCAATTTCTTTGACAGCTCGGGAGATTTCAGGCTACCCCGGCTGGAGAACTTCCTACTGGTACAACAACTATTATGCTGACTACTATCCGTGGATTTACCATGAAGAGCACGGCTGGCAGTATGTTTCCGGCCACAGCACGGAAGACGGCATCTATGTCTGGGACCTGGGCCTGAAATCCTGGCTTTACTTGAGCAAAGATTCCTACCGCTGGATCTACATGTTCAAGGAAAATACCGGCTGGGTCTGGACTTTTCGAGACAACCGTCCCGACAGTCGTTTTTTCCAAAAATTCACCAACCAAAGTCTCTTCAGCATCTCCACAAGATTGCCTCTGGAGTGATGGCGGATTTGCTTGGGGAGATGTTTTAATGACAGCCCCAGTCCGAACCGCAACCGCCACTTGCCGCCATGTGCTTCTCGTTTTCTCCGGTCAGGAGGCTTTCCGCCTCCACTAACTCTGCCAGTTGACAGATTTTTCGGTAAAATTCTTCCTCCCCCAGACCCTGTAGGACGGCGCCATATATGAGGCAATGGTCGTCGGTGACAACCTCTCCGTAGTTCAGGACCGGTGTCATGTAGGCTATGGCCAGGGCAATCAGGTCAGGCCGCTGAGCGGGGTCATGAGGAGGCCCAGTCCGAAGAAATCGAGAAAGATCGCGGTCCAAATCCAGATGACCAGGCCATTATGCCCATCCAGCCCAAAATAAAGGTATCTGGCCGAGGCCACATGAACCGTAGCAGCATAAAATTCAGTAAAAATTTCGCAGCCCAGAAGAAATACGTTTATAATCATGGCAACAGTCATGATCATTCGCAGGGTAAAAATGGGCTCGTTGCCGATCCAGTAGCTGGTGGACTTGCGGATGGGACCAGAAAAAGTGTATAATCTTTTAGCATACAACCCTTATCATGTATCGAAGAAATAGTAAAAACGCGGCGCCGATCCCACGTCTTCCTTGAGGATGTAAACCCTCTTGTTTTTAAGGATGTAATTGATTTCGCTGCCGGGATCGAGGAGGTTGCCGAAAATGCGGGCTCCGGTCGGGCAGACATCCAGGCAGGCCGGGTATTTGCCCGCCCTGGTGCGGTGCAGGCAGAAGGTGCATTTCTCCACCACGCCCTTGGGCCGGATGCGGTTGCTTAGATAATTTTGGTTCGGATTGATGGCATCCGGGGAGATTTTTGGCTTTTCGAAATTGAATCGCCGGGCGTCGTAGGGGCAGGCTGCCATGCAATAACGGCACCCGATGCACCAGTTATAATCAATCACGATGATGCCGTCCGGCTCCTGCCAGGTGGCCTTGACCGGGCAGGCCTTGGTGCAGGGAGATTTCCGGCATTGATGGCACTGCACTGGCATGTAGTATTTGTCCTTCTGCGGCACAACGTCCGGGTCGTAGTATTGATTGGAGGATTCCAGGTTGATGGAGCCTTTGTCCAGTTCCAGCACCCGGATGTAGGACATCTCGATATCCGTGGCCAATTCCCGCGATTGATTGTTCTCAGCCATGCAGGCGTGGGCGCATTTGCGGCATCCGATGCACCGAGTCAAATTCAGCGCGTAGGCGAACTCGACGTTCTCCAACGGCTTCAGATCGCCAATTTGCGGCCTGACGCCATACTGCTCCTGGGATTTTTTCTCCAAATCGCGCAAAATGCGTTCCATGGCTTCGGGAGTCAGCCGATGGTAGTGCTTCTGCAGCAGGCCGTCCAGAGTCAATTCCCCTCCCTCCAGCTTGAGCAAAGGCTCCAGGGCCGCCACTATGCCGGACATTCCCACCAGAGAAGCCGCCGTCCCTTTCAAAAAAGTGCGCCGGGTCAGAGGTTTCAGCGATTCCCTGATCGTTCGTGGCTGGACTGCTTTTTCGCTTTCCGGGTTCATTTGCGGTCGGTTTTCTTTTTGCCGGAATGCTCCTCAGCTAGCATTCTGGCGTGTGCGGCCCCCGCGGCCCGCCGGGGATAATTGGGCGGAGGCAGCGGATGAATAGTCTTGTATTTAGGGTAATGAGGATCGTGGCACTGGATGCAGCGCAATTGAGGCTGCGGTCCTTTGGCGGTGTCCCAGTAACCGTTTCTGCGCCCATGCGCGCCGGCCATCCAGTCGCGATATTTCGGCCCATGACACTTGGCGCAAAGCAGAACGACATCCTTTTCCGGAATCTCCGTCCCGTCGTAATCGGCGAAAACCCCCACATTTTTCTGGTTGTGGCAATTGAGGCAAAAGCGGTTGTTGCCGTGCTTGAGTATGATGTCGTCATGCTCCACCAGATCGTAATCGCGCTTCCACTTGGATTCGATTAAATCGTGGCATTCCCTGCAATCGTAGGTCCAGCCCATCTTGGTCAAGTCCAGGCCCTTGGTGAAACGCGGAGGCGTTTTGTCCAGATGAGTGTCGCTGGCCAAACCCGTTGCAGGCTGCGCTGTTCCCGCTATCTGATTTTCCTCTACATCAAGCTCTGTCTGCGGGGGGCGTTGAAACTCCACGGAAGAAGCGCGGCGGCCAGAAGCAGCAACAAAAAAAACCCTGGTAAAATTCCGATTTTTACCATCAAACCACCCCGCCTCAAAAAATTACGGGCAAGCCCTACGGATTTTACAATGCGCACTACCAGCCAAATAGAGAAACAATGTTACAGTTATATTTCACTGCTATAATATCGAATAAAACGCCCCAAAAACCACGCATTCCTTAGCCAACACTAGGCACGAATTGTCCCTTGCCAATAACCTCAAATCAGGTTAATTTTTCAAATCACCGCACTTTTTGACCACTATTTGACAGGCTAGATGAAAATCAAAAAACAAGTCGGCAAAGCCAAGGAGGAACCTCCACTGGAGAGGGCCTTTCGCCTTCGAAATATGTTGATAGAATTGCGTGGGGAGCGGGATACGGAAGATAATGGAAACGTTCGTAAGCTTGTTGGAAAAACTAAGTCGTAATCATATCGATTACCTCCTGGTTGGTGGGTTGGCGGTCGATATCTGTGGATTCAGTCGGGCAACCTTGGATGTAGATATAATTATCAAGCATAATAGTTCGAATATTGAACGGCTGCTACTTACACTTAACGATTTTGGCGATGGTTCCGCTTCAGAGTTGACCCCATTGTTTCATAAATTCAATCAGATTCAAGACTGTGATCCGCATAAACAAAGGGACTAACGTGCAAAAAAGGTATATTGCTGAACTTCACAAAAAGTGAAGATACAAAAATGGATTGATAGAGCGTTATTATGGTTGTTTATGCCGCATTCAGAAGGTTTTTACTCAATATTTATGAAACAATGGGGTTGACAGTGAAAGATTTCGAACTGGAAGAAGGATGTATAAGAATTGTCGAGTCCTTTCCATTGGATGTCTTTACGATTATGAGAGGTAACATATACGAGCAATTGTTTGAATATAAAAAAGTTTTTCGATCGCAAAATGGAGTCAAAATTCCCTATTTGAATCAAGACGGATTGATACTTTTGAAAAAGGGTTCCCTTCGGCCCAAAGATCAAATCGACGTTATTGAATTACGAAAAATCAGAGACGCCAAACAATCGCTGGAGGAAAATGACAAGTAGCCTCTGTATCGATCCTCTTGACAGGATTCAAGGTTTGAAGTGGACGGGGTTGTTTGGACAATTTTGACGTGGGATTAAGGTGGAAATCGTGTTCATATTATTTTTTAAAAATATATTTTGTCCTTAGCCAAAGACGGGCACGCAGGTGCCGAGGCCTTTGGCCTGCAGCCAGCTTTCCAGGGCGCGCCACATCGCCAGAGCCAGAAAACAGATCAGAATGTGCGCTTGCACACGCTTTTCTTTGTGTTGATAGACCGGCCGCAGCCCCAAGTCGCTTTTGGCGCAACGAAAGGCTGCCTCGACCTGTGTCAGTTGTATATACCACCGCCCCAGCTTTTGTGGGTCTTCCTCCTGGCAGTTGGTTCGCAGCAGATAGGTCCCGTGGGCCAGTTGGGCCCAATCGGCTTTGCTCTCGTCTTCGGTGATTTGCAATGCGCAGGCCCGTCCGGCGGCGTCGATTTGCACTTCTACGGTGAATATTTTTTCGGCCATGGTGTGGCGGCCGATACGGCGTTCAACCGGATCGAGTTTCTGCGCTCGCCGACGCAAACTCAGGTCGATCTGGTCGAGCTTTTTGCGCAAACGCTCCTTTTGCTTGCTCAGCATGGCGGCTTCTTTTTGACCCCGTCCCTGGCTGCGGCAAAGCACATATTGCTCGATCTGGGGGCAGTCGGGATGTTTCACCAGTTTGACCTCCACCCCCGCCCGCACCTCGCTCCAATCGCCTTGCTCGAGCAGATCGAGGGCAAAGTTTTTGAGATGGCTCTTGGGCGAGCCCACGATGTAGCGGGCCCCTTTGCCGCGCAGGTATTCGAGGTTGGCCTCGCTCACCATGCCGCGGTCCAGCACCCAGATGCGATCGGCCACCCCGTAATGCGATTCCATCAACTCGACCCTCTCCTGCACCGTGGTCACATCGGCGCGGTTGCCGTCGAAAACCTCATAGGCCAGGGGCAGCCCTTCGGGGGTCACCACCAGTTCAAGACATACCTGCTTGCAATCCGGCCGCTGGTCCCGGCTGTAGCCGCGCTGGGCCTGGGCATTGCCCTCGCACCGGCCCTCAAAATAGGTGCTCGTTATGTCGTATAAAAGAAACTCGAAACGCGTCCCAAACCAGCTTTCATAGCGTCCTTTAAGATGACTGAACAGTTCCCGGCGCAAGGGCAAGACACGATTCAGTCCGCGATACAAACGGTTGTCATAGATCTCATCCACATCCACCGCCATCAAATCCTCCAGCGCCGTCGAGCCATACCAGCGCTCGGCCAGAGCCAGCTCCGAGGCCTGTTCGCAAAAACGCCCCAGCGCCAGAATCGAGGCCACCTGGGCCCAGCCCACCGACTCCCGGCCCGGCGGCAAATGCTCCTCGAAGAAACGATGCAGCCCCAGCCGCCGCCACAGCGCCAGAGCCACATACACTTTGCCAAATTGACGCACCCGCTCCACCCGTATCCGACCCAGATTCACCTGCGCCCACAACGGAGTCTCCGGTTTATCCTCGGTAAATAAATCCAACTGCTCGGCCCCCGCAGCCTCATCATCGCCATCGAGGAGCCGACCGATCTGCTCCCAACCCAACCGCTCATCCTCATCGAGCCCCGGCTCCTTGCCAATGTGGGCCACGATGCGCTGGCGCGGCCCCTTGGCTGTGCGCACCGACTCCACCAGCGTCCAGTAATCATAATCCTGGCCCTTCTTACGACGACGATGGCGACGCAAATACATCAACACCGACCCTGCACTACTTCTCCGAAAAGGCAATAGAGTGGTCTGCACTACACGGCATATTCACACCCCAACCCTGACAACCATGCGCCCTACAGCACGAAAAACCCTAAAAATAATCGATTTACCCCCCAACTGTCGAACTCAGGTTAAGTTCCCGACTACCGCGTATCCGCCAGCATTTTCATTAGGTGGATGGTGAAGAGGGCGGCTTGGCGGGCGGCGATTTGGCCTAGTCTTCGGTAGTGGACTCCGGGGTCGGGTTGGGCCGAGTTGCTGCCGCTGCGAATGACCAAGTGCGGTATTTTCAGGTGGTGGCAGACTTGGCCCACGGCGGAGCTTTCCATTTCCATGAGGTCGCAGCCCAGTTTTTTGCGAATATCTGCAATCCGGTCGCTGGTCACTCCGAAAAAATCGCTCGAACAAACGGAACCTACCAGAACTTTTGGATGATAGCTTTGGTCGCCTACTTTTACCTCGCCGGGGGTGTAGGTTTTGGCCGCTTTTTTGGCCAGTTTCAATAAACCCGGGTCGGCGGCGAAGGAATAGTGGGTCATCGATCCTTTGGTAGGTCCCCGCACTTTCCGGTAAATCACGCCCTCGTCGGTTAAACTTCCGGCGCAATGGTGAATGGACTTTTTGGCGATGATGACGTCGCCGGTGCGTAATTTCTGGTTTATGCGCGCTCCCGAGCCGGTGAATATCAGCTCCCTGGGTTGGAACCGGGCGATGAAGAGGGCCGCGCACATGGCCGAGTTGGTGATGCCTACCCCCGTAGTCCCCACCACCACGGGATGGCCGTGAAGCCGCCCTTGATGGCAGGGAAACCCGTCCGAAAGGCCCGATTGGCTCATTTTCATAAGAGCTTCGATGGGGACGGTTTCGGAGGGCATGGCCCCCAAAATCAAGGTGGGCCGGATTCGTTTTCGAGTTTTCGTTATTTTCCCCATATTGGAACAAAAGCTAACAGAACCTGACTTTCTGCGTCAAGAGACACATTCGCGGGGTTTAATACGGTTATGGCAATGGATGCGGTAAGGAATATAGTGATGGGCGGCGGCTTCCCCCCATTCATGCAATCTTGTTGACCTTTCGGGCTTTGAAATAATTTTAACAGCCTTAAATAACGGAATGATTAAAAAGCTGGAAGATATTTTGCGCCGATTTCTGGAAATGTGGATCGGCATCGTTTTGCGTTGGCCGGGCACGGTGCTGACTCTTTCCGTGTTGTTTAGTGTTTTCGTTTACCACTATACGGCCAACAACCTGAAGATAAACACCAATACCGGCGACATGATCTCCGCGGAGCTGCCGTTCCGCAAAACTTACGCCCATTACCAGGAAGTTTTTCCCCAATACCCGGACGGTTTGGCCATCGCGGTGGAAGCCGACACGTCGGAATTCGCCCAGGAAGGCGCCCGAATATTAGCCCGGCGGTTGCAGGCGGACACGGCCCATTTCATGAATACCTATCTGCCCAGGGGTGGTAAATTTCTGGAGGAAAATGGTCTCATGTTTCTCTCCGTGGAGAAACTGGAGGACCTGACCGACAACCTGGCCAAGGCGCAGCTGTTGCTGGCCTCCCTCCATCGCGACCCGAGCCTGCGCGGGCTCCTCGATATGCTGGAAATCGGCATCGAGGTGTTGGCGGACGATGAAGAATTGAATCTCGATCCGGTCTTTGCCAGAATCAATGAAGCATTCCAGGCAAATCTCGACGGCAGGCCCTTCTATCTCTCCTGGCAGGAGGTGATGGGTGACAAGGATTCCAGCGAGGAAGATCGCCGCCGTCTGGTTTTGACGCAGGCCGTTTTCGACTATAACCAACTCCTACCCGCATCCAGGATTCTGGAAAAAATCCACTCCATCGGCAGAGAACTGGATGAGGACGGATCGAAGGGCATTCGGGTGCGGGTGACGGGTGGGGCCGCTCTCGCCCACGATGAATTGAAGAGCCTCATTTCCGGCTCGACCGCTGCCGGGGCGGCCTCGTTGGCGCTAGTCCTGATTACTCTATCGATTGGCCTACGCTCCATTTGGCTGGTGGGCGCTACCTTTTCAATCCTACTCATGGGCATTCTTTACACATCCGGTTTCGCCGCATTGTCCATCGGATACTTGAACCTGATTTCAATTGCCTTCGCCATTCTATATATAGGCATGGGGGTTGATTACGCTATCCACATCTGCCTGCGCTACCTCGCTTTTCTCAACCAGGGGCTTTCCCGGCACGAAGCCTTGAAGGCCAGCGCGCTCGATATCGGCCCTTCCATCTTTCTTTGCACCCTCTCGACTTCGATCGGATTTTTCGCCTTTGTTCCCACCGATTACGCGGGCGTTTCCGAACTCGGGCTGATCTCCGGCGCCGGTATGTTTATCAGCCTGTTTGTCAGCCTGACGGTGCTGCCGGCGATGCTCAAAATCTTGCCGGCTCCAAAGGCGGCGAAGCCGGGCGGTTTGCTGATGGGCAAACTACTGGAACCGTTGAAAACCCTCCCCACCCGCCACGCAAGTCCGGTACGTCTGCTCACTTATGTATATTTGTTCGTTGCTGTTTTGGCGCTGCCCAAAATTGTTTTTGAATACGATCCACTCAAACTTCGGGATCCCACGGCAGAATCAATCGCCCTGGTCGAGGATATCATCGAAACGACGGGTAAACATCCCAGCACAATCATTGTTTTGGCCAAAGACGATGCCACAGCCCGGCTTTGGACCGAAGAAATCGAAAATTTGAGCACCGTGGACAAGGTGGTGTCCATTCACAAATTCGTGCCCGAAAATCAGGAGGAAAACTCTTACCTGATCGAGGACATCGACCTCATTTTAGGGCCCCAAATGTTCGAAGCCCCCCAGGATGATCCGCCCACTTATGAGGAGCAAATATTAAAAATCCACAGTTTTCTGGCCACTCTGAAGGAAAATCCTGAGGGCGCCGGTCGTTCAATAGAGTTGGCCCGCACCGGCAAATTATTGGAAAAATTACTGGAAATCCTGGAGGATGAAATTCACCAAGAAAGCGTTGAACGCGTGACGAATCTGGAAAACAGCCTGATGGCCACCCTTCCCGTCTCTCTGGACACCCTGGAGACATCGCTATCCTCCGCTCCGTTCACACGGGAAGATTTGCCGGAAGATTTATACAGGCGGTGGGTCAGCGATGGGGGCGACTACCGTTTGCAGGTCTTTCCCATGGAAAATATCAGCGATAACGATGCTCTCAAGCGATTCGTGAGCGAAGTGCGGACCGTTTCCACTGGGGCCACTGCCGGTCCGGTATTCATTCTGGAAGCGGGTAAAGCCATCATCGGTTCCTTCAAGCAAGCCTTTATCAGCGCGATCATTCTCATCGCGCTGCTCCTGGTGCTCGTTTTCCGAAACTTCCGCGACCCTTTCTTCGTCCTTTTCCCCCTGACGGTGGCCGGAATCCTGACGGGCGCAGCCACCGTGCTTCTCGATATGCCGTTTAACTTTGCCAATATCATCGCTCTGCCCCTTTTGCTCGGTCTCGGGGTGGATAATGGCGTGCACATGGTTCATCGCCTCAGAAAACCGGTTCCGGAAAGCGCCACATTGCTCCATACGAGCACGGCCAGAGGCATTTTTTTCAGCGCCTTGACTACTATTTTCAGTTTCGGCACACTTGGATTTTTAAATCACCGGGGAACCGCCAGCATGGGCCAGCTCCTCACTTTGGGCGTGGCCATTACCTTGCTGGTTACCCTGCTCGCATTGCCGGCCTTTTTAAACAAATCTAAACGCGCTTAGAGCCTAAAACTGATCCACCGATGGAAATTCTCGTCACAGGCGCCACAGGATTTGTCGGTTCCGCCGTCCTTCGCCTTTTATTACAGGAAGGTCACAGCATGCGCGCCCTTGCCCGCGAGGGCAGCGACCGCAGAAACCTCGGCGATCTCCCGGTAAAAATCGTCATTGGCGATCTTAATGACCGCGCTTCGCTCGATTCCGCCCTTCGCAATTGCCAGGCACTTTACCATGTGGCCGCCGATTATCGGTTATGGGTCCCAAAACCGGAGGAAATTTACCAAAACAACGTCGAAGGAACGCGCAATATCATGCGGGCCGCCGCCCAAGCCGGGGTCGAGCGTATCGTTTATACCAGCAGCGTGGCCGCCCTCGGCATGCTTGGGGATGGGACCCCGGCAAACGAATCGACGCCCGTCTCCATCAACCATATGATCGGCCATTACAAACGCTCCAAATTCCTGGCTGAGGAGGTCGTGCGAAAAATGGCGGTAGAAGAAGGATTGCCCGTCGTCATCGTCAATCCCTCCACGCCGGTCGGACCGCGGGACATCAAACCGACCCCCACCGGCAGATTGATCCAGGATGCGGTTCGGGGGAAAATGCCCGCCTACGTCGATACCGGCCTCAACATCGTCCATGTCGATGACGTCGCCGCAGGGCATTTGCTGGCCTTTAAAAAAGGTGAAATCGGGGAGCGCTACATCCTCGGTTCCGAAAACATGACTCTGCGGGAAATTTTAGGAGAAATCGCCCGCCTCGCGGGGAGGCCGCCGCCCCGCATACGTCTGCCCCACAACCTCGTCCTGCCCATTGCCTACGCCATGGAGGCATGGGCTCGATTAACCGGTTGGTATATACCCCAGGCAACCGTTGACAGCGTCCGCATGTCCAAAAAGAAAATGTTCTTCAGCATCGAGAAAGCCCGCCAAAAACTCGGCTACCAGCCCCGATCCGCCAAAGAAGCCCTCCAAGCCGCCGTCAGTTGGTTTCAAGAGCAGCCCTCTTAAATCTAATGCAGACACCTTTACTGAAATTAGAAACTAACCGAATCTTGCTTGATGAATATCTGTTCGTGAAAAATGGGTCGGGGCCAACCGCGAAAGTTGTTTTCCACACTGCACTCAACAGGAACATTGCCAAGCCGGGTATGCGCGCCCCAGATTTTGTAAGCGGAGCCGATAACAATGATCGGAATATTTTCGGTCTGCAGATCCCGCACCCGCACCATGGCTTCGCGGCGCACCTCGGGATCGACAGAGAAAAAGGCCCTCTTCATCTGCGCGGTTGCCTCCCTTAACCATTTCGGACTTTCTGTGGAAGCATTACGATGCCAAAATGGTTGGTTGGGCGACCAGATTACCCAATGGTGAGGGGCGTCCAAAGGATCGGCGGCTGCCCGCTGCAGGCTGGCAGTTATTTCGAATTCCCCATTCAACCGGCGGGGAAAAAGGATCTCTTCCTTTCCAGGGTTCAGGTGGACGCGGATTCCGATGTCTTTCCAATGGTCGGCGACCAGTTCGCAAAAATCCAGGAGTCCGGAGTTGTTGATGACATCGATAATTACCTCAAAGGGGGAGCCGTCCTTCAATTCACGGGTTCCGTCGTTATCCGAATCGATATAGCCGCCAGCGTCGAGCAACTCGCGTGATTTTTGAGGATCATAGGAGGAATATTTTTGGGCGGCCTCCGCGGAATAATAAGGACTTCCCGTGCCGAAAGAGTATCCGCTTGGCACAAGAAGGCCGTTGTAGGCGATCCGGCCGATTTCCTCCCGGTTAATGGCATGGGAGAGGGCTATGCGGACATTTTTCTCTCGAAAGGCATTTTGCAATGCGAGAGATGGAGCATCCCAGTTCAAATAAAGAGTGGGGCCGCGAACGGGACGGGACTGCCTTAATTGAAAGCGACCTCTTTTTTCCTCGGCTTTGGCCGCAGGCACCATTTCGGCTTTGAAATTTTCTCCGAAAAGATCGATCTCTGAAATGGACGGGGAAAACTGGACAGTGGAATAAGGTGGTCTTGAACCACTAAATCCGCTAACCTATGAATGTTATTAAATCACGAAAGAGAAGACAATACAGTGCTGAGTTTAAAGCCCGAGTGGCCCTGGAAGCCATCAGGGGCGCTCATACCATCAACGAGATCGCCGGTCGTTTTGAGGTGCATCCCAACCAGGTGACCCAATGGAAGAAGCAGCTTTTGCAGGGAGCAACGGAGCTGTTTTCGCGCCAGCGGCAGACTCTCAGCAAGGACAACGAGACGGAAAAAGATCACCTTTACCAGGAGATTGGAAAGCTGAAAGTAGAATGCGATTGGCTAAAAAAAAAGTCTGAACAACTCGGTTGGTGAGAGGCGCAAGATGGTGCAACCACTTCAAAGAAAAATCAGTATCGGCAGGCAATGTCAGTTGCTGGGGCTGGCCCGCGGCAGCTATTACTATCGGGCCCGTGCCCAGTGCGAGCAGAACGTTCTCTACATGCATCGCATGGATGAGCTCTACACCCAATATCCGTTTTTTGGTTCTCGCCGGATGACCCAGTGGCTGCGTCGAGAGGGCCATGCAGTGGGACGAGGCCGCATCCAGCGGCTCATGCGCCAAATGGGCCTGGAGGCTATTTATCCGCGTCGAAACTTGAGCCAGGGGCACCGGCAGCACCGCATTTTCCCTTATCTGCTGCGGGGTTTGGCGGTCGAGCGGCCCGACCAGGTATGGTGCAGCGACATCACTTACCTGCGGCTGAGCCGAGGATTCCTTTTCTTGACCGTGGTGTTGGACTGGTTCAGCCGCTACGTGTTGAGCTGGCAGCTTTCCAACACCCTGGAGAGCCGCTTCTGTGTGCTCGCCCTGGAGGAAGCTCTGAGGCGGGCCCAACCTCAAATCTTCAACACCGATCAAGGCAGCCAGTTTACTGGCAGCGAGTTCACCTCGGTGCTGGGGCAAGCCGGGGTGCGCATCAGCATGGACGGGCGTGGCCGCTACCTGGACAACATATTTGTTGAACGCTTTTGGAGAACCCTCAAGTATGAAGACATTTACCTGCGCGAATACGCCACGGCAAAGGAAGCCAGCGAAGGGATAGCCCGCTACCTGGACTTCTACAACCACCTGCGCCCCCACCAAGCCCTGGGCTACCGGACCCCGGCCGAAGTCCATGCAATCGGAGCAAAACCAACCTCCCCGCCAATACAGCTTGCGGGCACCTGCGTGCCCGTCTTTGGCTAAGGACAAAATATATTTTTAAAAAATAATATGAACACGATTTCCACCTTAATCCCACGTCAAAATTGTCCAAACAACCCCGTCCACTTCACTCACCATTTGTGAATTTGAGCAGGATCATCTGCCTTTCCGGTACGATGCTAAAGAGCAGCCGGTCGGCATAGGGCAACTGGTTGCCGGCGCTGTCCACTTTCCAGTAGTAGGGATTGCGCTCATAAACAACCTTTTGGCCTCGAATCCACTCCACCGGCACCCAGGCTGACAATCGCGGAATACCCGGCTCCATAACCAGCTTCCCCACAGTGACACGGGTGCGCTTTTTGAAATCATCGTAGGTGGCCTCGGCGTTATAACGGGGATGATATTTGGCCCATATATGTTTGGGTTGAGCCAGGTCGTCATGGCAAAGGGAGTTCAATACACGCCCCAGCGGTTTCGAGGAGGTGATTTTCAACGTGAGATCGTCAACTTTTTCCAGTTTGATAGGTTTGCCATCGGCAAGCCACTCGCTAGGTGGAAAAGGCTCTGTCATAGCGTCTTTATCGAAAACCATGTCGTAATACCAGAATAGGATGTCATCGACGGTGAAAGGCATACCGTCGGACCAACGGATTCCCTTGCGGATATTGAAAATAGCCGTTTTGCCGTCTTCATAAAATTTATAACTTTCCGCCAAATTCAGTTGGATACTCCTGGCCACGGGTCGTTCGTAGCCCAATAAATTTTCATTCAATGTTTTGGTAATTTCGGTTTCCTGCACAGTGTCGTCGGTGAGAGCGCGGCGGATGGTTCCCCCGTAAGTTCCGATTTCTTCGATGGGCACCACAATCAGCGGGTTTTCAGGGAGCCTTTCCGACACCGGGGGTAATTCACCACGGGCAACAAATTTGGCCAGCAGGGGAGCTTCCCCGAAGGAGCGGGTGGCCAGAATGGCAGAATCAATTTCAAGCGGCGCGCGGGTTGGTTGCCTGTTTTCCCGAGTGGGAGAAGCGCTCGCTTTGGGCCCGTCCGAATTCTCCGAAGGATCTGATTTTATGCAGCCACAGAGAAAAAGACCGCAAAAAAGGAACAACGAATATATAACCTGTCGAAACATAAATTAGTTTTAAATTGAAAGATGATGCATTTTTATCGACGGCTCCAAAAATATTTCTAAAATCGCACCCAATCTATATAAAAGGCTAATTCTGGCCAGACATTCAAGTATAATAGAAATAGGAAATATATCATGTTTACTGAGATCAAAGCGGCTGCCATTTCATTCCGGCCACGTAAATACGACCTTGAGGCCAACTCCCACCGCCTGGAAAAGGCTTTCCGTCAAGCTGCCAAAGAGGGGGCGGATTTGGCCCTCGGTCCAGAAGGTATTCTCGAAGGATACGTTGTCAGCGATATCCTGAAGGGGATTCAGCCCGCTGAACGAATGAGAGAGGTTTCTCTCACCGTGCGCAGTTCCGGGATAGAAAGGTTTCGCCGCCTCGCGCGTGAACTCGGCATATGCCTGGCATTCGGGTTTATTGAGAGGATTGGTGAGGAACTCTTTAATTGCGCCATCTTCATCGACCACGATGGGAAAATCAGTGGAAAACAACATAAGATGCAGTTCGGGTGCGGTTATCAGGACTCATGGTGGTTCAATCGCCTGGGCCAACACAGCCGTGCATTCGAGACGCCCTTCGGTCGCGCAGGGTTCCTCATTTGCAACGATCGCTGGAACCCGGATATAGCGCGCATCCTCGTTCTCGACGAGGCGCGTTATTTACTTATTCCGTCGTTCGGGAACCGATCTGCTCGTCAGGACGCCACTGTTCTGGCGCGGGCACGGGAAAATGGAGTTCCCATCATCGAGGCCAACGTGGGTGTTACCATGATCGTAAGCAAAGGTGAAATTATAAAAAGATCGCGGAAAATCGTGGATATAATCTATGGAACCATCGAAATTCCCGCCGCTCTTTCAGAAACAAATCGCGATTGCCAGGAGAAAGCTTTCCTTGAATCGAGAAAAGAGCAGATGCTGCCCCGCTATAATAGGTGGATAGAAAAAAACCTCAAGCCGCGTGAACTTTCTCGATAATTTACGGAGAGTCATACCGCGATTTTCAATTATACTTTGTTTTAATATCGTAATGTTCTGTCCGCAAGGGGAGAGGTAAAGTCTATAGAAGCGGAAAACCAATGTTGCCAAGGGACGATCAAGGCAAAATGATTCGTTTCTTGCATACCTCGTCAATATGATGGAACCTGCCTTGCCGAATATCCTCGTCATGATGGCTGACGACCATGCCCATTGCCTCATGCGCTGGCCGGAAAAACTCCCCGCCAAACGGCAGCCGTCCATGCCATTCGATCACTGCGACCTTTCCATCGACCCGAGGGAAACCTTCAATCGGATAGACGATCCCCTCTGGCAGGGCGAAATTGCCGGCTTGGGAAATAGGCTGGATGAACATTTTCAGCGTTTCGAGGATCCCCAACGATCAGGCAAAAATATCCTCGCCCAGCCGCTCTGCAATGCCAGTGCACTTTGGCGTCCTTAATTCGACTTTGGGTAAAAGACCATTTCTCCGTCCGAATAGCGGTAATATTGGCGGTTGCTTTCGGACTCGGCGAGGAAACGCATCCAACCTTGGCCGTCGAAAAAATAGAGATCGGGATAATAGGCCTCCACCGCGAATAACCAATCCGCAATTATGGGATCGTAAAGGTAAATACCCTCCGGCGAGGAATCGGGAAAAAGGTAGTTGAACCCGTGATCCTCATGAAATATCCAGGGAAAATAGGAAATATGGTAGAACCCGAACCAGGGAGAAAATATCCAGTCCACGGCATTGGGCAGGCGGTTGTGACTGCCTTGCAGAGGGTCCTCCATGATAAAGGAATACTGATCGTAGTGGGCCGTTCGCCAGGGGTTTTCGCCGATCGATTCGAGATAGGGCGAAAAGGTTTTCACCTGAATCAAGCCGCCGGGCGTAAATTCGATCAGGCGAATCCAGCCGCCCCCGCCGTTTCCGCCCACGTGCTGGGCGTTGAATAGCATCTGGTGGACGTAATTGCCGTTCTCGCCGAAACTGGTCAGAAAGCTGGCTCCGGTTTTTTCCGAACCCAGACTAGCCCTCGCCGTGTGGCCGTTAAAGGTTAATTTGAAGTTGGGGTGCAATTTGACCAATTTATCCCAAAGCTCCTGGCCGTCATTGACCCCGCCGGGGAGGGCGGCCGTCTGGTAGGAGTGGGGGTTCCCGGATTGCCCGGTTCCAAAAGCATTCCAATTGTGCCGCCGATTCTCCGACCAGAGATAGGCATGGGTGACCAGAACCGCCAGGTGGCCGCTGTATTCTTCCCGCCCGGCAATGGTATTGGCCCAGGCGACGGTTTCCTCCCGCGGACCCCATTCCAGAGAGAGAATGAGGAATTTTTTCCCGTCCGGGGCGGTGAAGTTGTAATAGGCGTTTTGCAGTTCACCGGGTTCCATCAATCCGGCCAAAATTCCACCCTGGCCTGGATCGTTGAGCGGATTGTCTGCGGGGGTGAAGTATTCGTTCAATAAGGTGCTGCGGGTCGAGGCGTTGCCGCTGGGTCCATAGTCATGGTTTCCCGTGGCCAGGACATAGGGGACGTGCCCGTCCAGAATGGAGAGACCGCTTTTGGCGCGCTCCCATTGGATGCCGCCGCCGTCGTCGTTATCATCGGTTATGTCACCCTCTTGCAGGGCGATGACGATATTTCGCTCCGTTTTGTGGTCTCGGATCCACTCCATCATGTTGGTCAATACCTGGATGAAGACGGCGTCCTGGGTGTATTTCTGGATGTCTGGAATGATGACCAGCGTCCAGGAACCGGGCACGAATGCCGGACTTTCACCCGGCGGCGGCAATTCGGAAACCTGGTCAATGTTCAGCGGAGTGGCTTCACCTGAATAAAGGGCCTCTACCTGGGAAGTGGTCAGGGCCTCGTCGAAAACGGCCATGTCGTCAATGAAACCATCCCAATCCCGCGTCCCGGAGCCGAGTCTGTGATTGCCGATGTAGAACCTGCCGGTTGGTTTCAGATTCGGCACGTTAGCGGCCAGGGGAGAGGCATCGCGCAATCGGCCGTCGTGATAGTATTTTATTATTCGGTCCGTCCGGTTCCAGACCATGGCCACATGATGCCACTGGCCGTCATTGACAATGGGACCGTTGGTGTTGCTCAAGGATCCGGACGGGGAAAGTTCGTAGTACCACTCGGCATCACGTCGGCCATCATTGAGCCGCAAGCCGAAGGAAGCGGAGAAAGCGGGGGATGTTTCCCAAATCATATTTCGGGAGTCCGAGCCGGTTAAGGTGATATCTTCATATTTATACCAGGAAACGATGGTGAAAACCTGGGCTTCGTCTGCAAAGACTTCGTTCCCAATAGCTACGAAAGTGCGGTTCCCGTTGCCCGGCCCGCTATCTATTTTCAAAGCCCCCATACCACGCACAAACTCACCGGGTTCCTCGGTGATGCTGGTAAACGGCTCGCCCAGAGGGGTGCCCTCATAAAGATCGTTTGTTTATCTCGCTGGAGTAATCTGCGTCGAACGTCCAGTATGCCGTCAGGCCGGCCCTCCGTTGTCAAAGGAAGCCATGAGAAAGCAAACATCAGGCAGGATTTGGTTCCCAAGCTCATGTGATTCAGTTTTACCTATTAGCCTCCCGCCAGATTTGCAGGCATTTTTCAATTATGGACGGTAAATCTTTCAGTGGAATCTGGTTGGGACCGTCGGAGATTGCTTTTTCCGGATCGGGGTGGGTTTCCATAAAAAGACCGTCGGCTCCTGCCGCCAGGGCGGCCTTGGCCAGGGGAAAGACAAATTCCCTTTGCCCGCCAGTCTTGCCTCCACCGGCGCCGGGAAGCTGCACGCTGTGGGTGGCGTCGAATAAGACGGGCCGGCCAAAATTTTTTAAAATGATAAATGAGCGCATGTCCACGACGAGATTTTGATAGCCGAAAGTAGTTCCGCGCTCGGTTTGCCAGATTTCTTTCGCCCCGCTTTGCCTTAGTTTATCAACCACAAAGGTCATTTCCGGCGGGGAAAGAAACTGGCCCTTTTTTACATTGACGCCGCGCCCGGTTTGAGCCGCCGCAATCAATAGGTCCGTCTGCCGGCAAAGAAAGGCGGGGATTTGCAAAACCTGGCAGACTTTGGCCGCCGTTGCCGCCTGGGGGGCGGTGTGAACATCGGTCAATAGCGGGAGGCCCGAGTTTTCGCCGATTTTCCGCAAAAGAGCCAGTCCGGCTTCGATTCCCGGACCCCGCGGGTTGTCCAGCGAAGTGCGGTTCGCTTTGTCATAGGAAGCTTTGAAAACGACTTTGAGGTCTGGGTGCGAGGCCTGCAAGCTGGCCAGAACCTTTGCCACTGGCAGTGCCACCTCTTCACGTTCAAGAGAACAAGGCCCGGCGATGAGGAGGAGCTTGGATGAGTCGTAAATCACAGAAATAGAATAGCTACAGACTGGGCCTCAACGTTGCTTTTTGCGCTTCAGGGCGGCTTCCACAAATCCTTCGAAGAGGGGATGCGCCTGCCGGGGTTTCGATTGAAATTCAGGATGAAATTGAACGCCGATAAACCAGGCGTGATCCGTAATTTCCATGATCTCCACGAGATTGCGCTTAGGATTAACCCCGGCCACCCTGAACCCTGTTTCCTCGAATTGCTCCATGTATTTATTATTGAATTCAAATCGATGCCGGTGACGTTCCCGGATGACATCCGCCCCATAGTTCTTTTGCGTTAGAGTGCCGGGAACCAGCTTGCATTTGTAGGAACCCAGCCGCATGGTGGCGCCCTTAACGGTCAACTGTTTCTGGTCCTCCATGATGTCGATGACCCGTTCAATGGCCTCCTCATCAAACTCCGTGCTGTTGGCGCCCTCTAGTTGCAGCACATTTCTGGCATATTCGATGACGGCCACATGTAAGCCCAGGCAAAGGCCGAAATAGGGGATTCCATTTTCGCGCGCGATTTGCGCGGTGTGGATCATTCCAGGAATGCCCCTGCTTCCGAAACCGCCCGGCACGCAAATGCCGTCCATCTCCAGCAGCCGCTTGTGGCCGTCCCCTCCCTCCAGAAATTCCGAGTCGAAGCGATGAATATTGACATGGCAGTCGTTGGCGATTCCCCCGTGGGTGAGCGACTCATAAACCGATTTGTAGGCATCTTGCAATTCGATGTATTTGCCGACTACCCCGATATCCACCCGATGGGCGGGATCCTTCAACCGGCGGACGACATTTTCCCAACCGTTTTCCTCCACTTTTTGAGTGCCCAGTGAGAGCATATCATTGACCAGCCCGTCGAGATTTTCCCGCTGGAGCATGATGGGCAATTCATAGATGGAGGTCTCCACATCCATTTCCTCGATGACCGCCTTGAGTTCCACATTGCAAAAAAGGCTCAGTTTTTGGCGCAATTCGAGGTTGAGGGGTTTTTCCGAGCGGCAGACCAGAATATCGGGCTGGATACCGATTTCCCGTAGCTTGGCCACGCTCTGCTGGGATGGTTTGGTTTTCAGTTCCCCGGCCGCCACCAGATAGGGAATAAGTGTGCAATGGATAAAAAGAACATTCTCTCTGCCCTCATCGAGGCGAAACTGCCTCATTGCTTCGAGAAATGGCAAACCCTCGATATCGCCCACCGTCCCGCCGATCTCCGTCACCAGCACATCGATATCATCACCGGCACAATAGAGACGATTTTTAATTTCATTGGTGACATGGGGAATCACCTGCACCGTCTCGCCCAGATAGTCACCACGGCGCTCCTTGGTGATGAGGGTTTCGTAAACCTGGCCCGAGGTGAGATTATTTTTGCGCGAGAGTTTGCCCGAGGTGAAACGTTCGTAATGGCCCAGGTCCAGATCGGTTTCGGCCCCATCGTCGAGCACATAGACTTCGCCGTGTTGAAAAGGATTCATGGTGCCCGGATCGACGTTCAGATAGGGGTCGAATTTTTGCAGCATGATGCGTAAGCCCCGCTGTTCGAGCAACGCCCCCAAGGCGGCTGTAGTCAATCCTTTGCCCAGGGATGAAACCACCCCTCCGGTAATAAAAATATACTTCATCTCATAAAATTGTAAATACGTGTCCCGGCAATTCCAGGCCAAAGAACCTGGCC
The DNA here is from genome assembly GCA_965226205.1 of Opitutales bacterium. Lineage (GTDB taxonomy): Bacteria > Verrucomicrobiota > Verrucomicrobiia > Opitutales > UBA2987 > JAJFLU01. The sequence goes on from CBDDCJ010000028.1 coordinate 554,555, forward strand.
GGCGCAGGCAACGGCGAGTCCCAACCAAAAGCCATTAAAAGTCAACCCAAAGGGCAGTCAAGCAATGGAAGGAAAGATTGTCTCCCCTTCAAGGCAAAGATAAACTCTGCTAGTTTACCATTAAAAATGGATTGACAAATTTTAATTGTATATCATGGTGGTATACGAATGGATTTATCAAGCATCATTGGATTTGAGTGGGATGATGGAAATTTATTTAAAAATTGGGAAAAACACAAAGTTAGCTACTGGGAAACAGAACAGGTATTTTTTAATGAAACTCCCCGTAGCAAGCTACGGGGTATCTAAGAAAGAAATTCATGATCACCACAGCATCAATTGTTGCAACTGCTTCTTCGGTTTGCCCTGTTTTCTTACGTAGAGGCTGTCCCAAAAGGGTGATTTTTGCGAGGGGATTTTGAAGAGTGTTCATTTTAGTGGTATTTTCTTTTGGGAGGGGGTGACTTTGCTCTCCTATGACGTTAGGATTCTGGTTTTGGGGTCCGTTTGCCTGGTTTTCTTTGTATGGGCCGACAGTAGGCCTGTGAAAAAGTATTGTCCTTGCTTTTCCGCTCTTTATTTAGGCCGCCGCTTTGGTTTTTAGTTCATCTTGCTGGGCCAGCATCTTGGCCACTTTCCATAGATTGTGCGAGAGGACCGACCAGGCTACGCTGATCGAGCGGTTGGCAAAGCCTTTGCTGCGCAATCGCCCGGCCTGCCAGCGATTCTTCAATACCCCGATCCGCCCTTCGGTGCTGGCCCGGCGCTTTTGCAATTGCCTGAAGTGTGGTTCCTCCATCCGTTTTTTCAACTGCTTCGGATCGCGTGGACAGAGCGCATCGTAGATGCCCTCCTGGGCTAACTGCCGGCGGGCCCGCTGGGAGGCGAATCCCCGGTCCGCGCACATGGCCGCTATGGGTTCGGCTAGGTTGAAGCGGTTCTGTCTTTGCAAACTCTCTTGCATTTGTTCATTTTCGCTTGGCGTCCGGCTGCCGTAGAGTTTCCAGTCCAGCAGGTATCCTTCAACGCTTTCACCCAAAAACAGGGTGTTGCCAAACTCAACCTCTTGGCCCGCTTTGCCTCGCACAATCACCTGCGCATCGGGTTCGTAAACACTCAAAACTTTCTCTGCGTTTTTCACCTGGCGGCCGCCAATGATTCGCTCGTGCGCTTGCTTGATGACCACCGGGATTAGCTCGCTCATGCGCTCCATCCGGGTAAGGATCTGTTGGACCTGTTTTTCGCTGTAATCGCTTTGCTCCCAGCAGGCTTGCAATAATTCCCGGTGACTGCGGGCATGCTCCCCGATCCGTTTGAGCAGCTTTTTCATCTGCCTCAAGATACCCTTGCGTTGCCGCGCGCTGTCCTTTCGCCGCCGGCTGTGGGTCATCTGTATGCACAGCCGATTCATCTGCCGAGCCAAGGGCTCCGGTTCGATCGGCATGCGATGGCGCAAACCGGCCTTCTCACGGATCAGCCGGATCGCTTTGAGCAGCACCCAGTCCGTCGGCCAATGAATGTTGACCTCCAAACAGGTGCCGTCGATCAGGCAAATGGTGGTGTCTATCGGCTTGTCCAATCCCACCACCTGCCGGGCCAGATCGGCATCGCCCACAACCTCAGTCAAGGTCCGGTGCAAGGCCCTCAACTGCTCTTCGCTGAAAAACTTCGAGGCCCGTTCCAGGGTGCTCTTGGAGATGCCCCTTATGCCGTCGATATGGCGGACACGACAAAAGTCAGCCAACAGATCGCTGCTGCCCAGAGCCCTCGACAAATGCCGAAACGAAATCCCACCGAGCAGATAACGCAGCGTTTCCATACGCAACGCCTTGAGGGCAAAATTAGCCCGCTTTTGCCGGGCCTTTACACTCATTTAATTTCAGATACCCCGTAGCTTGCTACGGGGAGCGGTAACTTTATAACAGAGATGAATGAGCGAAGAGAAACGGGAGCATTTGAGGCGCGCGAGCCATTGCGTGTGGCAGATCCACTACCATATGGTGTTCCCTGTGAAGTATCGGAAGATGCTCTTGGAAAGGCGGGTGCAAGAGGTGCTGAAAGAAACAAGCGTTGGGATAGCCGAGCGCTATGAAATAGAGATGGAAGCACTGGGAATGGATGGAGACCATGTGCATTTGCTGTGTGGAGCGCATCCGAAAGAAGCACCCGGGCGAATCGTTCAGAAATATAAGAGCATAACGGCGCGGGAGATCTTTCGGCGCGAACCTTGGGTGAAGGAGAAGCTGTGGAGAGGGGAGTTTTGGAGTGACGGGTATTATGTTGGAACAGTAGGGGAGCGTGGGGATTGGGCCAGTGTGGAGGCCTACGTAAGAAAACAGGGCAAACCGAAGAAGCAGTTGCAACAATTGATGCTGTGGTGATCATGAATTTCTTTCTTAGATACCCCGTAGCTTGCTACGGGGAGTTTCATTGGCTGGCCTCTTTCCAAGGCCAGATCAACGCCCTGCGATTCCACCTCCGAATCGATCAGCAGCCGGTCGATACGCTCGATGGTGGCGCGAAAGTTATCGTAATCGAGGCAACGGTCGACCACAGTTAAAGCTGGACGCAGGAGGCATTGGATGGCTATATTTTTCATAGAAAGGGCTATATTGATTTTCGCTAACGCAATTATAGAACCCTTTTTTAGCCGGAGCGAGCAAAAAAATGCTCTTTCCGGCTATTTTTATAAACGTCATCCAGTTGACTACAAAATCTTTATATTTTTGGGACAGCCTCTACGTAGGCCTCCACACTGGCCCAATCCCCACGCTCCCCTACCGTTCCAACATAATACCCGTCACTCCAAAACTCCCCTCCCCACAGCTTCTCCTTCACCCAAGGTTCGCGCCGAAAGATCTCCCGCGCCGTTATGCTCTTATATTTCTGAACGATTCGCCCGGGTGCTTCTTTCGGATGCGCTCCACACAGCAAATGCACATGGTCTCCATCCATTCCCAGTGCTTCCATCTCTATTTCATAGCGCTCGGCTATCCCAACGCTTGTTTCTTTCAGCACCTCTTGCACCCGCCTTTCCAAGAGCATCTTCCGATACTTCACAGGGAACACCATATGGTAGTGGATCTGCCACACGCAATGGCTCGCGCGCCTCAAATGCTCCCGTTTCTCTTCGCTCATTCATCTCTGTTATAAAGTTACCGCTCCCCGTAGCAAGCTACGGGGTATCTGAAATTAAATGAACCTCTTGTGATCTCTGAAAATGAAAAACATACTAAAATTGAATCGCGCTGGTTTGTCCTGGGCCAAACAGACATGAGAAGAAAGCTTATGATTGTTTTCACCATTCGAGGTGGAAATATTCGAGTAATCTCGGCTAGAGATATGAGTGTGAGAGAAAGGAAAATATACAAAAATGAAAAAGAAAATTCCTAACTTTAAAAGTGAAGCCGAAGAACAAGCATTCTGGTTCAGGGCGGATTCAGTCGATTATATCGATTGGGCCAAAGCTCGTAAAAGAGCGTTTCCCAACCTCAAGCCATCGGTAAAATCGATCTCCATCCGGTTCCCCCAAGCATTGATCGAACAATACAAGATTTTAGCCAACAAACAGGACGTCCCCTACCAGTCTCTGATGAAAGTTCACCTCGCCGAACGATTGGAAAAAGAGTTGAGATAGGTTCTAACCAAATGCTTCCTAGGTTCCTTTGATCGACTGCCTTGTTTTCCCGGCCAGGGAGCCATTCTCTGCGGGCAATTTATATTCAAAGGGAAGTTTCCGGTATGGGCGGAGGACCATCGGGAATATAAGGCTGGTGGATATGCCCGCCTCTTTTCTCTTCGAACTCCGACTTAATAGCCTCCCGCAGTTCCGGGTCTGCAAACAAATCGACCATGGAAATGGCCAGCGCTTTGGCCGCATAGAGCATGCCCTTGTGCCCGATGGAATGCCTGCCGCAGGCCGTCACCGGCCAGGCGTGCCAGGGCGATTGGTCCGGCGCGGTGGTAACATTTAGTTGCAGGGCGGGGACTTTCCAGCTAACGTCGGCCACAACGGTTGAACCGCCGGGGGGATCCTCCATTGGTTCTTCGAGGGGCTGCACCTCGCCCAGGAGGCCGGTTTCCTCAATGCCCACGGCTCGTTGGATGGCTCGGGCAAATTTCTGTTCTTCCTCGGTGTATTCAATCGGCCCAAGCCATTCCAGGTTTTTATAAATCATCTTTTCGCCCGTCATGTTGACGAGCATTTCGTAGTCCCCCGAAATGATTGAGAGATTGGTTTCAACTCCGGCCATGAGGCCCGCCCCCTCCGCAATGGCACGCACTCGGCGGAGCACATCTTCCACCCCGTCCCGGCTGGAATCCCGCACCCAGCACCATAATTTGGCATATTCCGGAACAACATTAGGCACGGCGTCGCCATTTGCTATGGCATAGTGGATGCGCACCGTGGGTTTCACGTGTTCCCGCAGCATATTGATTCCATGAGTGAAAAGCTCGAGGCCATCGACTGCGCTGCGGCCATTCCAGGGGTCATAGGCGGCATGGGAGGTTTTGCCATGAAACTCCACGATAAAATCGACGAGCGCCTGCGAGCTTTGCACATCGGCCTTGATCTTGTCATTCGGATGGCAGGAGAGGCAGACATCTAGATCGTCAAATAGTCTTTCGCGGGCCATGTAAATTTTGCCGCCTACCGATTCCTCCGCCGGTGTGCCGTAGTAACGAACGGTCCCGGTGAGCTTACCCTGGGCCATCAGTTCCTTTATGGCAATAGCCGCCCCCAGGCTTCCGGCGCCCAATAAATTGTGTCCGCAGCCATGACCGGCCGCTCCCGGCTCATAAGCTTCTTTTACCGTCGAGGGTTTTTGGGAAAGTCCCGGCAAAGCGTCGTATTCGCCCAGAACCCCGATGATAGGCGAACCTTTGCCGTAATTGGCCACAAATGCGGTCGGCATTCCGGCCACGCCGCGCTCGACCTCGAAACCCGCCTGTTCCGCATAATCGGCCAGCGCCTGGGAAGATTGTGTTTCCTTCAAAGCAGTCTCGGCGTAGGCCCAAATACGATTGCTCAAATCTATGAGGGCCTCGCGGTGGCTTTCGACCACTGCAACGGCCTCTTCTTTCATTATTGCAACGGCTTGCAATTCAGGAATTAATACAGTCCAGAATAAAGCCGGAATAATCACGATTTTGTAATTTAACAAGTTAATAATGTTACCCGAATAATAAGCGCCGCGAGAAACAGTATACGAAAATTATAATTCTGTTTCATCAATATCCGCCATTTTCATGAGCGTGTGGAGTAAACCGCGCTTTAAAGGTTTGTTTCCGTAAATTGGCAGAGAAATTCTTTCGATTCGATCTGGTTTTGTATAAATGTGATGGCTTCCTCTTACTCTCAAAAGCGCCCAGCCCTTCTACTCAAGGATCTTGGCAAATTCATTGCCCGAAATTTGCTTCACAAGGCGACTTCAACTATTTGAGAGGAATCGTCATCAATTGCCTCTTGCACATCGATTGAAAGACACCCCTCAATCGCTTCCTGGATATTCACTAACAGTTCTTCCATGCTCTCACCTTGGGAGATACATCCGGGAACGGATGGAACCTCAGCCCAGAATCCACCTTCTTCCGCTTTATGGACGACGACTTTAAATTTCATTTTTAGCAAATAATCCAGTTTTTACCGAGAGTAAACGCTCAAAATCGGTTTATCCCTTTCAAGGAATCAATTGGGTGGTCAACGATTGATGAAATTTTCAATTTCTTCTTTACGAGGCATGGAGGGGGCGGTGCCGGGCTTGGTGACAGAGAGGGCTGCGACCGCGTTGGCATAGGAGGCTGCGTGGAATAAATCTTTGTCGAACTGCACCATGCCAGAGGCGAAACCGCCCACGAAGGCGTCTCCGGCCCCGGTTGTGTCCACGACTTCAATCCCTTGGCAGGCGGGCAAGGTCTTGCCGCTCTCCGGCGTGGAAACAAAACAGCCTTTGCTCCCAAGTGTAAGGATGACTGTGGGCACTCCGGCGCCGCGGCAAAGGTTTTGCAGATCATCCTCCCCTAAATCGCCAATATCAGACGATTGAAATTTTCCCATCGCCTCCGGGTGGATTGATTTAATGAGTTCGGCAAATTCCGTTTCATTGGGTATCAGGATATCGACCTCTTTAAGGTATTCGGAGTGAAAGTCCGCTATCATAGGGGCGGGGTTCAAAACCGTGACAGCCCCGGAAGCGCGCGCCCGCCGCAACACCTCGCGGGTCGTGCCCAAATCGATTTCGTTTTGGCATACCACGATTTGAGCGCCAGCCAGGGTCTCCTCCTGGACATCCTCCGTTTTGAAAGCCAGGTTGGCCCCGAGCGCCACAATGATTTCGTTTTCACCGTTTGAGGAAACAAAGATGCCGGCATTGCCGGTCGGGATGTCGTCATATTCGACAAGTTGGAAGTCGATGCCTTCGTCCTCATAAAACCGTTTGACACCGGCCCCGAAAACATCCTTGCCGACGGCTCCGACAAAAGTGGTGCCGGTTCCGGATCTGGCGGCCGCCACCGCCTGGTTGGAGCCTTTGCCGCCCGGGCCTGTTGCAAAGGAGCCGAAAATGGTCTCTCCCGGTTGCGGAAAATTTTGGCAATACCAGGTCAAGTCCTGATTATAACTGCCTACGATTACGATGGGATTATTCTTCATTAGTTGTGGTTTGGCATTAAATACAGGCATTAAAAAAGGGTGTTAGCAGGATGGGTTGGGCTGCTCTGCCATAAACGGGTTTTACTTGCAATAGTCCCCTGCGGGCAAGTAATAATTGGATGACGGCCTACCTCCAAAATATCATGTCCCTGCACGTATTAAATCACCCCGTATCCAATCATATCCTCAGTTTGTTGAGGGATGAAAACACAGGCTCGGCCCAATTTCGAACCTTGAGCCGGCAAGTGACCTCTCTTCTGGTTATGGAAGCGACCAGGGATTTGCCCAGTATTGCGGCGGAAGTCAAAACCCCGATGGAGACGACCCAATGCCGGAAACTGGCCGGAACGGTCGTGGTGGTGGCCATTGTGCGGGCCGGGATGAGCATGGTGGACACCATTGTCGATCTGCTGCCATCTGTTGCGGTAGGGTTTGTGGGCATGGAGCGGGACGAGGAAACGGCCCAGGCCCATAGCTATTATTGCAAGCTGCCTCCAATGGAAAACCGGCGTGTATTGGTAGTCGATCCCATGCTGGCAACCGGAGGTTCCGCAGAGCATGTCATACGCAGGGTTTACGAACAAGGGGCGACCGACGTGAATTTCCTTAACATCGTGGCGGCCCCGGAGGGGGTCGAAGTTTTGCAAAACAAGTTTCCCGACCTCATCATCTACACCGCCTCCCTTGATCGGGAGTTGAATGAAAAGAAGTATATCCTGCCGGGTTTGGGCGATTTCGGCGACCGGCTTTACGGCACCTGATCGATGATTCCTCACTTTTCACATCTTGCCTGATCGGGCTGGAGGAACTTCGATGGACCGGCGCGGTATAAAAATAATGCAATGGGGGCGGAAAGGATTTCCCTATTGAGCCGACTTATTATAAATGCTGATTAAAATACCTGAAAACTGGCGTTTGCCGGAATCTGCGGTTACGCCGGAAGAGGCATTTCACAACCGCAGGAAGTTTATGAAGACTTTGGGGGTGGGACTGGCCGCGGCCTCCCTGAACTCTTCCGTTTTGACTGGAGCCACGGGGGGATTTCCGGCCAAAATTAATCCCAGATTCAAAGGATCGGGCCTTGAGACAACCGCCTTTGAATATGTGACCAGCTACAATAATTTTTATGAATTCACGACAGACAAAGCGGATGTCAAAGAACTGGCCAACCAGGGCTGGAAAACAGAACCGTGGACCATCCAGGTAGGCGGCCTGGTGGACAACCCTTTCAAAATCGATGTCAATGAGCTGATAAAGAAAGTGGGCGGCCTGGAGGAGCGCATCTACCGCCTTCGCTGTGTCGAGGCTTGGTCTATGGTGGTGCCCTGGGACGGGTTTTCCTTTCTGAAATTGATCGAGCTGGCCCAGCCCAAAGAAACCGCCCGATTCGTCAAGTTTACTACTTTTCTCGATCCCCAATCGGCTCCCGGCCAACGCAGTCCAAGCATTGATTGGCCCTATGTGGAGGCGCTTACCCTGGAGGAAGCATCGCATCCACTCACGCTACTAGCGACCGGAGTTTATGGAAAACCGCTGCCCCACCAGAACGGCGCCCCGATCCGGCTGGTGGTTCCCTGGAAGTATGGCTTCAAGAGCATCAAATCGATCGTTAAAATCGAGTTCACCCGCAGGCGGCCCCGTAACACATGGCAATTGCTGGCCCCGCAGGAGTATGGTTTCTATGCCAATGTAAACCCGGAGGTCGATCACCCACGCTGGTCACAGGCGACGGAAAGAGTCATCGGGGGCGGTTTCTTCGCCCGGCAGCCAACGCTACCCTTTAACGGCTACGAAAAAGATGTCGACCAACTTTATAAGGGCCTCAACCTGCGCCTGCACTTTTGAGTCCCTTTCGAGCCGTCTCCATGCGTTTTATTATTAAACTGCTCATTTGGGCGGCGATTGTAATGGCGGGCCTCTACCCGGCCTATCCATTATTAAAGGCCGATCCTTCCGTTTTAGCCGATCCCGCCAAGCACTTGCTGGAATACTATGGCAAAACGGCCACTCTGCTTCTGATCGGAGTCCTCTCCCTCAGTCCGTTGAGTGCTTTATTTCCAAAATTTGCTCTGGTGCGCCATTTCAATCGCCACCGCCGGCTGATAGGCGTCAGCTCATTTTTCTTCGCCCTGATTCACTTTGGCTTTTACCTGGTTTACACCAGCGGATCGGGCGCTTTTTTTGATGATATTGGAAAGCCATTCCTGTTATCGGGCGCGGCAGCTTTTTTCCTCTTGTTAGTTTTGGCCGTGACCAGCACGAATCGAGCGGTGCGTAAATTGGGTGGAAAAAAATGGAAACGGCTTCACCGTATAGTTTACATTGCGGCTTTTTTAATCATCTTCCATCAAGCTTTGCAGGAAAAGACGGGAACCGTGCAAACGGTTTATTTTTTCGCGCCCCTGGCGATTTTACAAATACTTCGCCTGGGACGAATATTTCTTTGGCCGTCTAAAATTGCCAGGAATTCATCAAAAAATATGCGTTAACCAGTTATTTCAACTACCGGCGCTTTGCCTGGAGGCCGATCAGTAGTCTTGACCTCAAATGGATTGAGGCCATTTTTGCCATGTTTGCCTCTTTTTTCCTGACTCGATCATCTCTTTCCAGTCCTTTCTGGAATTGAATTCTCTACTTTTCTCTCTCAATTACTTTTTGCTGTGAAAATACTCATGATAGCGTCCGAGATCGCTCCCATCATCAAGGTGGGAGGACTGGCCGATGTGGTGGGCGCTTTGCCCAAAGAGCTGGCTGCCCTGGGGCATGAAGTCCGGCTGGTTTGCCCGAAATATTCCGGCATTCGGGAAATCGGCAAATGGGTGCCTTACAATATTCCGTTATCGGTTAACCTCAATCACAAGAACCTGCTGTGCCAAATCTGGGAGAGCCGCCTGCCTGATTCGGAGGTGGAGGCTTATTTTCTTGAATACAACGAGTTTTATGACCGGCCCTATGTTTACGGTAATTCCAGCGCTGGTCTTCACGACGATGATAGGCGGTTTATCTTTCTGTCACGGGCCGCCTTGAATTTGTGCTACTATTTGGGATGGATGCCCGACGTTATTCATTGCCACGATTGGCCTACCGCGTTGGTCCCGGTTTACTTGAACACCAATGATTATTATGAACCTTTGGGAAAAGCGGCCAGCGTTCTGACCATCCACAACCTGGAACATCAGGGACATTTTCCGTATGACTGCATTAAATATGCCCAACTGCCCGGCTCGGTTTACCGGCCGGATGGCCTCGAATCCATGGGCAATGTAAATTTTCTCAAGGGTGGAATCTACAACGCCACCAAGATCACCACCGTAAGCCCCCAATATGCCCGTGAAATTCTGGAACATTCCAATGGGCACGGCTTGCATCATATTCTCAAATTCAGGGCTGCCGATCTGATTGGAGAAATCAACGGGATCGACACAGGCATCTGGGATCCGAAAAGCGACCCTCTTCTTCCCGCCCGCTATTCGGTTAGAAACCGAAGAGGCAAAGCGGCTTGCAAAACCGAATTGCAAAAGGAAATGGATCTGGAGGTTAAGGGCGAAATTCCTTTATTTGGCGTGGTCTCCCGGCTATTCCGCCAGAAGGGACTCGATTTACTCGCCAAAGCGGTTCCCGGGATTATGGAAACCACCGGTGGGCAAATCGTGCTGTTGGGGATCGGCGACAAGAAAATTGAAAAAGCATTCGCAAAGCTTGCCAAAAAATATCCTGGCCGGGTGGGGGTTAAAATCGGTTTCAGCAACCAACTGGCTCACAGAATCTATGCCGGTTCGGACTTTTTTATCATGCCGAGCCGTTTTGAACCCTGTGGGTTGAGCCAGATGTATGCCATGAGATACGGGACACCGCCGATTGCCCGGGCCACCGGCGGATTAATCGACACCATCGTTCCCTATAAAACCGAAAACAAGTTTGCCACCGGATTAATGTTTGCCCGCGCGAATGCGGAAGAACTTGGCGCCGCCGTGGAAGAAGCGGCCTCCCTTTACAATGAAAAACCGGCAAATTACCGGCGCATGCAATCAAACGGCATGAAAAAAGATTATTCCTGGAAAAAGCCCGCAGCCGCTTATGAAAATATATACCGGTGGGCCATGGAAGCACGCCAACAGGCGCATTAGCCTGAGTTCGACAGTTGGGGGGGGTAAATCGATTATTTTTAGGGTTTTTCGTGCTGTAGGGCGCATGGTTGTCAGGGTTGGGGTGTGAATATGCCGTGTAGTGCAGACCACTCTATTGCCTTTTCGGAGAAGTAGTGCAGGGTCGGTGTTGATGTATTTGCGTCGCCACCGTCGTCGTAAGAAGGGCCAGGATTATGATTACTGGACGCTGGTGGAGTCGGTGCGCACAGCCAAGGGGCCGCGCCAGCGCATCGTGGCCCACATTGGCAAGGAGCCGGGGCTCGATGAGGATGAGCGGTTGGGTTGGGAGCAGATCGGTCGGCTCCTCGATGGCGATGATGAGGCTGCGGGGGCCGAGCAGTTGGATTTATTTGCCGAGGATAAACCGGAGGCTCCGTTGTGGGCGCAGGTGAATCTGGGTCGGATACGGGTGGAGCGGGTGCGTCAATTTGGCAAAGTGTATGTGGCTCTGGCGCTGTGGCGGCGGCTGGGGCTGCATCGTTTCTTCGAGGAGCATTTGCCGCCGGGCCGGGAGTCGGTGGGCTGGGCCCAGGTGGCCTCGATTCTGGCGCTGGGGCGTTTTTGCGAACAGGCCTCGGAGCTGGCTCTGGCCGAGCGCTGGTATGGCTCGACGGCGCTGGAGGATTTGATGGCGGTGGATGTGGATGAGGTCTATGACAACCGTTTGTATCGCGGACTGGATCGTGTCTTGCCCTTGCGCCGGGAACTGTTCAGTCATCTTAAAGGACGCTATGAAAGCTGGTTTGGGACGCGTTTCGAGTTTCTTTTATACGACATAACGAGCACCTATTTTGAGGGCCGGTGCGAGGGCAATGCCCAGGCCCAGCGCGGCTACAGCCGGGACCAGCGGCCGGATTGCAAGCAGGTATGTCTTGGACTGGTGGTGACGCCCGAAGGGCTGCCCCTGGCCTATGAGGTTTTCGACGGCAACCGCGCCGATGTGACCACGGTGCAGGAGAGGGTCGAGTTGATGGAATCGCATTACGGGGTGGCCGATCGCATCTGGGTGCTGGACCGCGGCATGGTGAGCGAGGCCAACCTCGAATACCTGCGCGGCAAAGGGGCCCGTTACATCGTGGGCACGCCCAAGAGCCATCTTAAAAACTTTGCCCTCGATCTGCTCGAGCAAGGCGATTTTTGCGAGGTGCGGGCGGGGGTGGAGGTCAAACTGGTGAAACATCCCGACTGCCCCCAGATCGAGCAATATGTGCTTTGCCGCAGCCAGGGACGGGGTCAAAAAGAAGCCGCCATGCTGAGCAAGCAAAAGGAGCGTTTGCGCAAAAAGCTCGACCAGATCGACCTGAGTTTGCGTCGGCGAGGGCAGAAACTCGATCCGGTTGAACGCCGTATCGGCCGCTGGCTGGGCCGCCACACCATGGCCGAAAAAATATTCACCGTAGAAGTGCAAATCGACGCCGCCGGACGGGCCTGCGCATTGCAAATCACCGAAGACGAGAGCAAAGCCGATTGGGCCCAACTGGCCCACGGGACCTATCTGCTGCGAACCAACTGCCAGGAGGAAGACCCACAAAAGCTGTGGCGGTGGTATATACAACTGACACAGGCCGAGGCAGCCTTTCGTTGCGCCAAAAGCGACTTGGGGCTGCGGCCGGTCTATCACCACAAAGAAGAGCGTGTGCAAGCGCACATTCTGATCTGTTTTCTGGCTCTGGCGATGTGGCGCGCCCTGAAAAGCTGGCTGCAGGCCAAAGGCCTCGGCACCTGTGCGCGGCAAGTGTTGCACGAACTGGAAAATCTACGCTCAATGGACGTGGTGGCGCCGCTGCGAGGGGGACGCGAAGCGCGTTTACGGCTGGTAGGCAAACCGGAAAAACTCTGTGCCGACCTCCTCAAGAAAATGGGCCTAAAACTGCCCACCCGCCCAAGAATCATCCAGAATGTAGTGCAGACTAACGGCAAAAATTAATCCCGAATCCGCATAGATAAGCCCTTTAACTTTTTGAACTGTCGAAGATGAGTTAGCTGTCCTGGCTCCTTCCCTTGTATTGGGAAGGTTTGTTGCAGGTTGCAGGTTTCATGATGAGAGATGAGGAAGCTGCCGGCTGTTGACTTTTGTCTTGTCGAATCCCGGCGCCTGAAATTTGCATCAATCATCAGCTGGAATCAATCGATAATTATCTAAAAAATAAGATATAACAATTATTGGAATTAACAAATTTTTAACAATGATGTTATAATTGTTTTATAAATGGCGAATGTGACTGTTGTATAAAGGTTTATACATATTAAAGTTTACATTTTATTAACTGAAAAGGGGTATTTATGAATTGCATTTTAGGGTATTATCCCTATGCTGTTTCTAAAGTTTAATACTCATAAAATAAAAGTTCGTGAGTAATTAACAATAGAAAAATTCTAAATAACTAGAGGCTGTCCCAAAAGGGTGATTTTTGCGAGGGGATTTTGAAGAGTGTTCATTTTAGTGGTATTTTCTTTTGGGAGGGGGTGACTTTGCTCTCCTATAACGTTAGGATTCTGGTTTTGGGGTCCGTTTGCCTGGTTTTCTTTGTATGGGCCGACAGTAGGCCTGTGAAAAAGTATTGTCCTTGCTTTTCCGCTCTTTATTTAGGCCGCCGCTTTGGTTTTTAGTTCATCTTGCTGGGCCAGCATCTTGGCCACTTTCCATAGATTGTGCGAGAGGACCGACCAGGCTACGCTGATCGAGCGGTTGGCAAAGCCTTTGCTGCGCAATCGCCCGGCCTGCCAGCGATTCTTCAATACCCCGATCCGCCCTTCGGTGCTGGCCCGGCGCTTTTGCAATTGCCTGAAGTGTGGTTCCTCCATCCGTTTTTTCAACTGCTTCGGATCGCGTGGACAGAGCGCATCGTAGATGCCCTCCTGGGCTAACTGCCGGCGGGCCCGCTGGGAGGCGAATCCCCGGTCCGCGCACATGGCCGCTATGGGTTCGGCTAGGTTGAAGCGGTTCTGTCTTTGCAAACTCTCTTGCATTTGTTCATTTTCGCTTGGCGTCCGGCTGCCGTAGAGTTTCCAGTCCAGCAGGTATCCTTCAACGCTTTCACCCAAAAACAGGGTGTTGCCAAACTCAACCTCTTGGCCCGCTTTGCCTCGCACAATCACCTGCGCATCGGGTTCGTAAACACTCAAAACTTTCTCTGCGTTTTTCACCTGTCGGCCGCCAATGATTCGCTCGTGCGCTTGCTTGATGACCACCGGGATTAGCTCGCTCATGCGCTCCATCCGGGTAAGGATCTGTTGGACCTGTTTTTCGCTGTAATCGCTTTGCTCCCAGCAGGCTTGCAATAATTCCCGGTGACTGCGGGCATGCTCCCCGATCCGTTTGAGCAGCTTTTTCATCTGCCTCAAGATACCCTTGCGTTGCCGCGCGCTGTCCTTTCGCCGCCGGCTGTGGGTCATCTGTATGCACAGCCGATTCATCTGCCGAGCCAAGGGCTCCGGTTCGATCGGCATGCGATGGCGCAAACCGGCCTTCTCACGGATCAGCCGGATCGCTTTGAGCAGCGTGCCCGCTACATCCTTGAGCAGCACCCAGTCCGTCGGCCAATGAATGTTGACCTCCAAACAGGTGCCGTCGATCAGGCAAATGGTGGTGTCTATCGGCTTGTCCAATCCCACCACCTGCCGGGCCAGATCGGCATCGCCCACAACCTCAGTCAAGGTCCGGTGCAAGGCCCTCAACTGCTCTTCGCTGAAAAACTTCGAGGCCCGTTCCAGGGTGCTCTTGGAGATGCCCCTTATGCCGTCGATATGGCGGACACGACAAAAGTCAGCCAACAGATCGCTGCTGCCCAGAGCCCTCGACAAATGCCGAAACGAAATTCCACCGAGCAGATAACGCAGCGTTTCCATACGCAACGCCTTGAGGGCAAAATTAGCCCGCTTTTGCCGGGCCTTTACACTCATTGGCTGGCCTCTTTCCGAGGCCAGATCAACGCCCTGCGATTCCACCTCCGAATCGATCAGCAGCCGGTCGATACGCTCGATGGTGGCGCGAAAGTTATCGTAATCGAGGCAACGGTCGACCACAGTTAAAGCTGGACGCAGGAGGCATTGGATGGCTATATTTTTCATAGAAAGGGCTATATTGATTTTCGCTAACGCAATTATAGAACCCTTTTTTAGCCGGATCGAGCAAAAAAATGCTCTTTCCGGCTATTTTTATAAACGTCATCCAGTTGACTACAAAATCTTTATATTTTTGGGACAGCCTCTAAATAATCCTGCCGGACGTTGATGACTCTGGCTAGCACCGTGAGGGCAATATCGAACTGATCTCCGACTCTTTCCTTATAAGACCAGTCCATCGTCACATAGCTGCCGACCTGGAGTTCAGTAACACCCTCAAGAGACCCGGTGGAACGATAGGTGCCGGTGCCGCCGCCGGAGAAGATCCGGCACTCGTGCCCGGCGGCTTCAAGCTGTGGTAGTGTATTAAGTAGGAATGGTGGCTAATTCTTGATTATATTGATAAATGAAAAGTCTCAGACAGGTTTCATGCATACTCTTAAGCTTGGAAAAGGAGAGGGTTTTGCGTGTGAAACGACCCAGTCGTTGGCGCAGGGTATTGTTCCATCGTTCCACATGGGCCGTTTCACCGGTTTCTTTTCCCACGGATCGGTTATGAGGAAAGACTTCATCATAAGTGGACCAAAAGTCGCTGTAGGTGGCACATCTTTTGTAGGCCCGTGGCAGACGCTCGTAAAGTTCCCGGCAACGATACCAATCCCGAGGCCCAATGGCATAGGAGAGGATTTGACGGGTGCGTCGGCAAAGAGCGATCCAAACCCATTGGGCATCGCTCTTGCGCCCCACAAAAGACCACAGTTCGTCCAGTTCAATGACATCATGACGGCGGGCCGCAAGAATCGTGCTTTTGAGCGATCGCAGCGATTGTCGTTTTTTTTAACCAACTCAAAACGGTGTTGGGACTCACCCCGAAGGCGCGCTGTAAACCGCGTAGACTGCTGCGTTCCTGATAGACTCGAAGGATCATTTCTTTTTGCTCTTCGGTGTATTTCACTGTGGGGTTTTCGCGGCTTTGTTTACCACAATCATGGCAGCGGTAGCGCTGTTTATGGTTGGGCGTCTTGCCAAATTTAATGATATTTTCACTTCCACAGTGCCGACAATTAATAATTTTAGTAACCATGCACTAAGAATAAACTGCCTAACGCTATTTGTACAGCTAAAAATACAAAATAACATTCTTTTTTTATACACTACCTAAGCTGTTTTCTGACGTTGAGCGCCTTCTGCATGGAAGCGGTGGCGGCCGATTCTCTTTCGACCGTATCAATGATGCCGATGGCGTGCCCTTCGTGGGCCTGGATACCATCGAACCGTATCCCCGCCAGCGAAGAGATTTGCCCGGCAAGTTCTACCGCCGCCTGCCCCGAAGTAACACCGCAGCGCCCCATTCCGATATCGACCTCGATCAATACTCCGATTTCAATACCCCGGCTGCCCGCCGCCTGAGCGATCACCCGGGCATTTTCGAAGTCATCGATCGCAACTCGCATTTTGGCCTGATCGGCCAGTTTGATGAAACGGGATATCTCCGCCGGGCCGACGATTTGATTTGCAATGAGAACGTCTTCGATTCCTCCATCGACTAATGACATGGCCTCTACGACGGTTGCCGCGGTCATGCCGACGCATCCTCCCGCGTCCAACTGCTTACGGGCCAAGGGCGCGCGCTTGTGGTTCTTGAAGTGCGGTCTCAGCCGGATCTGTTTATTCTGAACAAACTCAGCCGCCTTGTTAATATTTCGTTGCGCCGTGGGCCAGTCGAGCACCAGCGCAGGCGTGGGTAGATCGTAAATCGATGATGGTTGCGAGGTCATGGTCAAAAAGCCAATAGCCTATGTCATATTTAACGTCGAGCATGAGGCACGGCTGACCGGGAGCGTCCCTTCGATGCAGGGTTGATCTTGATATTGAGGTAAATCATTCGAACTCGGGGTGCTTCAGCCGTTGCTCTCCATGCGCTTGTTATTCCTTGTTGTAGATCACAGGCATTTGCCCCTTCCACTTCTTCCAGGCGTCATCGTCAGTGATGAGATTGGCCATGAAATGACCAACGTTGATTCGACTCGTTTTACCCGCGTCAAAGATCGGACTTCTAATCGGTGAAGCATACAACTGATACTCGGTGATCGTGTCCTCATTAGTCAGACCGTCTGGACGAACCGCAACCCACGCGATCACCCTGTCTTTCTGGCCAATCTTGGTCCGCAGATAGTCCGCCGCTGTCTCGTTGTCCACGTGCGGAGGCAGCAACAGACGAAGAAGCCCGATGACGCATCTCTGGCCAAAAGAAATCGGCTCGTCGAGATCGCGGTTGCTATTTCCAGCCGTGTTCATGAGCACAAACTTGGTAGGCTCTTCTGTTTCGGTTGCCTTGATGGCATTACACAATCGGCGTGTGGCATCGGTCACAAGCCTGCGTGGATGGCCAAAAATACCCCTAAAGCTCATGTTGTGTCCCAGGCACGAAGCCACCGCTTCGTACCCATTGACGTGCTGGGCAATCTCAGCGTCGCTGAGGTGTAATATGCTTGCGCGAATCACGGACAAGTTAGAGGCTGTCCCAAAAACCCGAATTTTGCGAATTGAGATATTCGACTCCGAACTGTAAGGGAACGTAAGTCATTCAATTCCGTCAAAAACGCTGTATAAGGCCTCTTTTCGTTATAAATATAATCGCGTCAGACAGAGGTCTATGGTAGAATTGTATTTGAATATGCAAAACAAGAGAAAGGCTGACGGTGTTATAGACATCGAAATTGCCCAAAATCCCCTAAAAACGGTCTTTATGACAGCTTTATAAACAAGTTAACTTACTGTAAAACAAATGGTTATAACTTTGGGACAGCCTCTAGATTATGCGAGAGGACCGACCAGGCTACGCTGATCGAGCGGTTGGCAAAGCCTTTGCTGCGCAATCGCCCGGCCTGCCAGCGATTCTTCAATACCCCGATCCGCCCTTCGGTGCTGGCCCGGCGCTTTTGCAATTGCCTGAAGTGTGGTTCCTCCATCCGTTTTTTCAACTGCTTCGGATCGCGTGGACAGAGCGCATCGTAGATGCCCTCCTGGGCTAACTGCCGGCGGGCCCGCTGGGAGGCGAATCCCCGGTCCGCGCACATGGCCGCTATGGGTTCGGCTAGGTTGAAGCGGTTCTGTCTTTGCAAACTCTCTTGCATTTGTTCATTTTCGCTTGGCGTCCGGCTGCCGTAGAGTTTCCAGTCCAGCAGGTATCCTTCAACGCTTTCACCCAAAAACAGGGTGTTGCCAAACTCAACCTCTTGGCCCGCTTTGCCTCGCACAATCACCTGCGCATCGGGTTCGTAAACACTCAAAACTTTCTCTGCGTTTTTCACCTGGCGGCCGCCAATGATTCGCTCGTGCGCTTGCTTGATGACCACCGGGATTAGCTCGCTCATGCGCTCCATCCGGGTAAGGATCTGTTGGACCTGTTTTTCGCTGTAATCGCTTTGCTCCCAGCAGGCTTGCAATAATTCCCGGTGACTGCGGGCATGCTCCCCGATCCGTTTGAGCAGCTTTTTCATCTGCCTCAAGATACCCTTGCGTTGCCGCGCGCTGTCCTTTCGCCGCCGGCTGTGGGTCATCTGTATGCACAGCCGATTCATCTGCCGAGCCAAGGGCTCCGGTTCGATCGGCATGCGATGGCGCAAACCGGCCTTCTCACGGATCAGCCGGATCGCTTTGAGCAGCGTGCCCGCTACATCCTTGAGCAGCACCCAGTCCGTCGGCCAATGAATGTTGACCTCCAAACAGGTGCCGTCGATCAGGCAAATGGTGGTGTCTATCGGCTTGTCCAATCCCACCACCTGCCGGGCCAGATCGGCATCGCCCACAACCTCAGTCAAGGTCCGGTGCAAGGCCCTCAACTGCTCTTCGCTGAAAAACTTCGAGGCCCGTTCCAGGGTGCTCTTGGAGATGCCCCTTATGCCGTCGATATGGCGGACACGACAAAAGTCAGCCAACAGATCACTGCTGCCCAGAGCCCTCGACAAATGCCGAAACGAAATCCCACCGAGCAGATAACGCAGCGTTTCCATACGCAACGCCTTGAGGGCAAAATTAGCCCGCTTTTGCCGGGCCTTTACACTCATTGGCTGGCCTCTTTCCAAGGCCAGATCAACGCCCTGCGATTCCACCTCCGAATCGATCAGCAGCCGGTCGATACGCTCGATGGTGGCGCGAAAGTTATCGTAATCGAGGCAACGGTCGACCACAGTTAAAGCTGGACGCAGGAGGCATTGGATGGCTATATTTTTCATAGAAAGGGCTATATTGATTTTCGCTAACGCAATTATAGAACCCTTTTTTAGCCGGAGCGAGCAAAAAAATGCTCTTTCCGGCTATTTTTATAAACGTCATCCAGTTGACTACAAAATCTTTATATTTTTGGGAC
>CBDDCJ010000029.1:0-445000 GCA_965226205.1 Opitutales bacterium
AGCCGAAGTGCTCGTACTCTTCAACCCCAATCAAATTGATCGTGCCAGCATTGAAATAGTATTGCAAAAACACCTCGGACAGGGAGACTCCGACGTTTCGGTAGACCTACGGCTGGAAGAGGCGCTGGGCCGTCATTATTTCGAACTGAAGAATGAAGGCGCCGCTCGCGCCCGGGGACAGATCGTGGTTTTCGTCGATAGCGACGTGGTGCCTGAAGACAATTGGCTAAAAGAGATTTCCCAACCTTTATTTGACCATCCTGAAATCTGCGTTGTCGCTGGACACACTTACCTTTCTCACGAATCCCTTTACGAAAAAGCCTTTGCCTTGGGGTGGTTTTTTCCTTTGCGCAATCCAAAGAACGCAATTCACTCGAACAGTAAGGGTTTCTTAGCCAACAGCGTCGCGTTCCGACGCGATTTGTTCCTGAAATACCCATTTCCGGATCTGCCGGCTGGTCATTGCCGCGGGGCCTGCAGCCAACTGGCACAGACACTGACCTCATCCGGTATTTCCATCTGGACCAACACCGCAGCCCGTGCCCACCATCCACCTCCCTCGGATCTGCGGCAGTACGTCATTCGAGCCCTTGCCGAAGGTCGGGACAATTTGCTTCTTCATACTGGAGCAGGCCGGAATCTATACCTATCGCTCGGCAGAAGCTTTCTATGGTTCATGAAACGGGTCGTATCAGTAGGACGCCGCATGAAAAACGAACGCCAGCGCGTTAATCTGCCATTCTGGCAAACTCCGGCTGCTTTCAGCATTATGTTATGCTTTTATTGCCTCGCTTGTTGTGGTAGTAGCGCGACTGTGCTGTTCCCCCGCTACGCGAGGAAGCACTGGCAGATTTGATTTAGAGGGAATTTGGGAATCGTCCATAGCTGTAAGAATAAAGAGCAGAACGCCCATTACCGAACAAATGCCGAATTCTCAACAAACAGTAATTACTGCCTATTCAATTACTAAATAGAGGCTGTCCCAAAAATATAAAGATTTTGTAGTCAACTGGATGACGTTTATAAAAATAGCCGGAAAGAGCATTTTTTTGCTCGATCCGGCTAAAAAAGGGTTCTATAATTGCGTTAGCGAAAATCAATATAGCCCTTTCTATGAAAAATATAGCCATCCAATGCCTCCTGCGTCCAGCTTTAACTGTGGTCGACCGTTGCCTCGATTACGATAACTTTCGCGCCACCATCGAGCGTATCGACCGGCTGCTGATCGATTCGGAGGTGGAATCGCAGGGCGTTGATCTGGCCTTGGAAAGAGGCCAGCCAATGAGTGTAAAGGCCCGGCAAAAGCGGGCTAATTTTGCCCTCAAGGCGTTGCGTTATCTGCTCGGTGGGATTTCGTTTCGGCATTTGTCGAGGGCTCTGGGCAGCAGCGATCTGTTGGCTGACTTTTGTCGTGTCCGCCATATCGACGGCATAAGGGGCATCTCCAAGAGCACCCTGGAACGGGCCTCGAAGTTTTTCAGCGAAGAGCAGTTGAGGGCCTTGCACCGGACCTTGACTGAGGTTGTGGGCGATGCCGATCTGGCCCGGCAGGTGGTGGGATTGGACAAGCCGATAGACACCACCATTTGCCTGATCGACGGCACCTGTTTGGAGGTCAACATTCATTGGCCGACGGACTGGGTGCTGCTCAAGGATGTAGCGGGCACGCTGCTCAAAGCGATCCGGCTGATCCGTGAGAAGGCCGGTTTGCGCCATCGCATGCCGATCGAACCGGAGCCCTTGGCTCGGCAGATGAATCGGCTGTGCATACAGATGACCCACAGCCGGCGGCGAAAGGACAGCGCGCGGCAACGCAAGGGTATCTTGAGGCAGATGAAAAAGCTGCTCAAACGGATCGGGGAGCATGCCCGCAGTCACCGGGAATTATTGCAAGCCTGCTGGGAGCAAAGCGATTACAGCGAAAAACAGGTCCAACAGATCCTTACCCGGATGGAGCGCATGAGCGAGCTAATCCCGGTGGTCATCAAGCAAGCGCACGAGCGAATCATTGGCGGCCGCCAGGTGAAAAACGCAGAGAAAGTTTTGAGTGTTTACGAACCCGATGCGCAGGTGATTGTGCGAGGCAAAGCGGGCCAAGAGGTTGAGTTTGGCAACACCCTGTTTTTGGGTGAAAGCGTTGAAGGATACCTGCTGGACTGGAAACTCTACGGCAGCCGGACGCCAAGCGAAAATGAACAAATGCAAGAGAGTTTGCAAAGACAGAACCGCTTCAACCTAGCCGAACCCATAGCGGCCATGTGCGCGGACCGGGGATTCGCCTCCCAGCGGGCCCGCCGGCAGTTAGCCCAGGAGGGCATCTACGATGCGCTCTGTCCACGCGATCCGAAGCAGTTGAAAAAACGGATGGAGGAACCACACTTCAGGCAATTGCAAAAGCGCCGGGCCAGCACCGAAGGGCGGATCGGGGTATTGAAGAATCGCTGGCAGGCCGGGCGATTGCGCAGCAAAGGCTTTGCCAACCGCTCGATCAGCGTAGCCTGGTCGGTCCTCTCGCACAATCTATGGAAAGTGGCCAAGATGCTGGCCCAGCAAGATGAACTAAAAACCAAAGCGGCGGCCTAAATAAAGAGCGGAAAAGCAAGGACAATACTTTTTCACAGGCCTACTGTCGGCCCATACAAAGAAAACCAGGCAAACGGACCCCAAAACCAGAATCCTAACGTCATAGGAGAGCAAAGTCACCCCCTCCCAAAAGAAAATACCACTAAAATGAACACTCTTCAAAATCCCCTCGCAAAAATCACCCTTTTGGGACAGCCTCTAACTAAGGGGAAAGTAAGATTAATAAACAGGATGGTTTAAAACCAGCAACTCCGTTACCAGATTCTACAAGGCCGGTCAAATCCATCTCATAGAACTGATAAAAGTCCGTTCACTGGCGCAGGTTTTCATAACCGGGCAGGGGGCCGTGGATGCTGAGTTCGGTTATCGAGGTAAAGGGTATTTTTTTGCTTTTCCAGTGTTGGGCGCTGCCCGCTTGGCCGATGATGCGGACGGCTTTGGTCCGCACCGGTTTGAAGGCTAAAAGGTATTCCACGAAATGGGGCTTGTTGTAGGGGTTGATGCCGTCCGGCAATTCCGGGGGCAGGTTTGGGCTTAAAAACAGGTCCTCGACCTCGCTCCAGTTTCCCTCCTCATCCCGGGATTCAGCCTTCAAGGTTTGGAACCAGCCGCCGTTTTCCTCCACCGTTCCGGTGTGATAGGCGATGAGCCCGATCCATTGCTCCTCGCCCCATTCATAGCCATAGAGATCAGTTTGGCGGGCGCCTTCGCCCTCCTTGATACTGTAAAATGTCGAGCCGGGGCCAAGAGTTTGGCCATCCCGGATGATGGATTCCAGGTCTTCAGCGTAAAAAGATCGCGGCACCGACAGCCACATGGCGTCGCGCACGGTCGTATTGGTTTTTCGGACTCCGGCCAATACCCGCGCGGCGCTCGGGGCCAGGTTTTTCCCACGCACGAGGAGCCGGTATTCGCGTTCGGCATTTGTGCCACCCTGTTTCACCACCACCCGGAGCTTATAAAGTCCCGCCTGCGAAACATTCCCCTCAATGACGCCGTTCCTGAAAGTGGCTCCGGCAGGAAGGATTCCCCCGCGCAAGCCCCAGCCATAGGGCGACTCGCCCCCTGAAACCGGTATGGGAAAGCGAAAACTTTGCCCCGCCACGATGAATGGAGGCGGACCCGCCGGTAGCTCCAATGGCGCAATGAATCGAGCATCGGGGTTGATCCTGTAATAGAATTCGCCGTCTTCACTCCATTTTTCGCCGCCATTTTGAAGGATCATTTTTTCCGTTTGCAACAGGGTTCGCCGGGCCAGTTCGCGCAGGCCGATATCGGGCATGTCGTGGCGGCTGACATTTTTGTAAATATCGTTCAGTGGTTGCTCCCAATGGCGGTCGGGGAGGGGAAAAAGCAATTCTCGTGGAATCCCCCGGGAGCTCTTCATCAGGCCGATCAATCCGGCCAGGGTGGCGGCCTGGTTGTCGGCGTCCATGCCCAGGGCGCAGGCCAGGTCGAGGGTTCGCTGGAAGTCGCCCCGGCCGTAGAGCAGGGCCATAATGCCGAGGGCGCCATTGAGGTTGGCATTCCAGATGGTGCGGGTGTCAGGCGGTTCTCCGTGAAAATATTTTTGCGTGACCTTATGCCGGGCGCTTTTCCAATCCTGCGGATACTCCCGGTAAAGATTTTCCACATACTCGATGGTTTTTATAAATCGTCCCTCGGGCGGCAGGGCCCTTTTTCCGGCCCGCAGGAGGCTATCGACATCCCGCTCGAAAAATGCGGCCGCATACATGGCGGCGTAGGCCATGGTGGGTTCGACGCCCCAGTCGTCATCCATGATGCGGGCCGTCCAGGCCGATTTTCCGGCCGCATAGTTCACCATGCCGGGCGCGGTGACGGCCCAGATTTCGTTAATCAATTGTGGATCGATCTGGAACCAGTGGGGATTATTTGCCTTGAAACCGGTGGCCGGAGGGCTGTAACCATAATGCATGGCGGCCAGGGCGGCCCGGTTGGCCAGCCAAACCTTTCCCCGCACGTGGTGTTTCCAGCTTTCGGCCAGTTGCCCATAAGTCGGTTCGAGGCCATATTTTTCCATTGCCAGCAGATACATATACTCGATGTCGGTATCGTCGTCGGAAAACGGCCCATTGTTTTTCCGCAAGCGGCTGAGGTCGAAATACCCCAGAGGGAAATCATCCGGGCCCGGCACGTCGATATACCTGTTTTCGTGGGGAAGCCCATAGATATTGCCCACGCACTGGCCCAGCCAGGAGGCATAGATTTTATCCTCCAGCGCCGCCGCCGAAATTTCCCGCGTTTTCTGGCCCTGGCCGGAAAGTAAAGCGGCCGGCAGCAGCAATTTTATGAAAATCAATAAAATATAATCCTGCCTGATTTTCCTGAACACAATCCCATTACTATCACCACTGCCTTTACGGGCAATGACTATTTGGAGCGTCCCCGGCTTTACGAGACTGTAAATCAGCCATTGCCAACGTGTTTCGATATGGAAAAGTTTGGGAGAAGCCGAATGCGAAATCGGTCGGACCCTTCCCACGCAAATAGTCCAATCGGCTGAAGGCTTCTTCTTTGGTTGGCTGGTGTCCCACGGGAACCCACCAAAGGACGGTGTAGGGCAAATCCATCTTTTCGAACCACACGGAACGGCGGCGCATTATGCTGGAATGAAGCGTTGTACTGAGAAATGACTTGAGGTGTTTCACTGTTTCCCAAATGGATAAATTCACGATTATCCTGACATTGTCATAGATTTGGATCGTAGCTTTTTCTTCTTCTCCAGCTTGGTGACGCCAAACAAATCCAGGGCTTTGGTCCGCAATGGCATTCACCGGATCGAGGGCATCAATGAAATCTTTCATCATGGGGTCATCCATGGAGAACTTCATCCTGGCAATATTAAGTTGAGCAATATGGCACATTACATTTTAATTACTTGTTTTTAAGTGGATTTTTCCACTTTAATTTGGGGAAACGGGAGAAATCGGAGTCCGTTGAGTAGAGAGTGCATCCGTGTTCGATAGTTAGAGCTGCCAAATGGGCGTCGCTGACCAAATTGGCCGCTGCCTGGCCTTCTGTTATTAAATTGCTGAATATTTCCCAATGTTTTTTCGTTGGGAGAATCAGCCGAACGCAGGGTTGATCCAACCAGCTTTGCACTCTTGTGACTACCTCATTAATGGACAATGGTCGTTTATATACTCTACTGTTTGTGACGATTCTCAGAAAAGCGTTTATCACCGTCCAACACAGGCATACGGGTGAATCACCGGAGAGTTGGCTGTCCCACCATTCACAGGCCGCCAAATGTTGAGGACTTAGGCGGTCTTCCGCATACAATAGAGGCTGTCCCAAAAATATAAAGATTTTGTAGTCAACTGGATGACGTTTATAAAAATAGCCGGAAAGAGCATTTTTTTGCTCGCTCCGGCTAAAAAAGGGTTCTATAATTGCGTTAGCGAAAATCAATATAGCCCTTTCTATGAAAAATATAGCCATCCAATGCCTCCTGCGTCCAGCTTTAACTGTGGTCGACCGTTGCCTCGATTACGATAACTTTCGCGCCACCATCGAGCGTATCGACCGGCTGCTGATCGATTCGGAGGTGGAATCGCAGGGCGTTGATCTGGCCTTGGAAAGAGGCCAGCCAATGAGTGTAAAGGCCCGGCAAAAGCGGGCTAATTTTGCCCTCAAGGCGTTGCGTATGGAAACGCTGCGTTATCTGCTCGGTGGGATTTCGTTTCGGCATTTGTCGAGGGCTCTGGGCAGCAGCGATCTGTTGGCTGACTTTTGTCGTGTCCGCCATATCGACGGCATAAGGGGCATCTCCAAGAGCACCCTGGAACGGGCCTCGAAGTTTTTCAGCGAAGAGCAGTTGAGGGCCTTGCACCGGACCTTGACTGAGGTTGTGGGCGATGCCGATCTGGCCCGGCAGGTGGTGGGATTGGACAAGCCGATAGACACCACCATTTGCCTGATCGACGGCACCTGTTTGGAGGTCAACATTCATTGGCCGACGGACTGGGTGCTGCTCAAGGATGTAGCGGGCACGCTGCTCAAAGCGATCCGGCTGATCCGTGAGAAGGCCGGTTTGCGCCATCGCATGCCGATCGAACCGGAGCCCTTGGCTCGGCAGATGAATCGGCTGTGCATACAGATGACCCACAGCCGGCGGCGAAAGGACAGCGCGCGGCAACGCAAGGGTATCTTGAGGCAGATGAAAAAGCTGCTCAAACGGATCGGAGAGCATGCCCGCAGTCACCGGGAATTATTGCAAGCCTGCTGGGAGCAAAGCGATTACAGCGAAAAACAGGTCCAACAGATCCTTACCCGGATGGAGCGCATAAGCGAGCTAATCCCGGTGGTCATCAAGCAAGCGCACGAGCGAATCATTGGCGGCCGCCAGGTGAAAAACGCAGAGAAAGTTTTGAGTGTTTACGAACCCGATGCGCAGGTGATTGTGCGAGGCAAAGCGGGCCAAGAGGTTGAGTTTGGCAACACCCTGTTTTTGGGTGAAAGCGTTGAAGGATACCTGCTGGACTGGAAACTCTACGGCAGCCGGACGCCAAGCGAAAATGAACAAATGCAAGAGAGTTTGCAAAGACAGAACCGCTTCAACCTAGCCGAACCCATAGCGGCCATGTGCGCGGACCGGGGATTCGCCTCCCAGCGGGCCCGCCGGCAGTTAGCCTGAGTTCGACAGTTGGGGGGGGTAAATCGATTATTTTTAGGGTTTTTCGTGCTGTAGGGCGCATGGTTGTCAGGGGTGGGGTGTGAATATGCCGTGTAGTGCAGACCACTCTATTGCCTTTTCGGAGAAGTAGTGCAGGGTCGGTGTTGATGTATTTGCGTCGCCATCGTCGTCGTAAGAAGGGCCAGGATTATGATTACTGGACGCTGGTGGAGTCGGTGCGCACAGCCAAGGGGCCGCGCCAGCGCATCGTGGCCCACATTGGCAAGGAGCCGGGGCTCGATGAGGATGAGCGGTTGGGTTGGGAGCAGATCGGTCGGCTCCTCGATGGCGATGATGAGGCTGCGGGGGCCGAGCAGTTGGATTTATTTGCCGAGGATAAACCGGAGGCTCCGTTGTGGGCGCAGGTGAATCTGGGTCGGATACGGGTGGAGCGGGTGCGTCAATTTGGCAAAGTGTATGTGGCTCTGGCGCTGTGGCGGCGGCTGGGGCTGCATCGTTTCTTCGAGGAGCATTTGCCGCCGGGCCGGGAGTCGGTGGGCTGGGCCCAGGTGGCCTCGATTCTGGCGCTGGGGCGTTTTTGCGAACAGGCCTCGGAGCTGGCTCTGGCCGAGCGCTGGTATGGCTCGACGGCGCTGGAGGATTTGATGGCGGTGGATGTGGATGAGGTCTATGACAACCGTTTGTATCGCGGACTGGATCGTGTCTTGCCCTTGCGCCGGGAACTGTTCAGTCATCTTAAAGGACGCTATGAAAGCTGGTTTGGGACGCGTTTCGAGTTTCTTTTATACGACATAACGAGCACCTATTTTGAGGGCCGATGCGAGGGCAATGCCCAGGCCCAGCGCGGCTACAGCCGGGACCAGCGGCCGGATTGCAAGCAGGTATGTCTTGGACTGGTGGTGACACTCGAAGGGCTGCCCCTGGCCTATGAGGTTTTCGACGGCAACCGCGTCGATGTGACCACGGTGCAGGAGAGGGTCGAGTTGATGGAATCGCATTACGGGGTGGCCGATCGCATCTGGGTGCTGGACCGCGGCATGGTGAGCGAGGCCAACCTCGAATACCTGCGCGGCAAAGGGGTCCGTTACATCGTGGGCACGCCCAAGAGCCATCTTAAAAACTTTGCCCTCGATCTGCTCGAGCAAGGCGATTTTTGCGAGGTGCGGGCGGGGGTGGAGGTCAAACTGGTGAAACATCCCGACTGCCCCCAGATCGAGCAATATGTGCTTTGCCGCAGCCAGGGACGGGGTCAAAAAGAAGCCGCCATGCTGAGCAAGCAAAAGGAGCGTTTGCGCAAAAAGCTCGACCAGATCGACCTGAGTTTGCGTCGGCGAGGGCAGAAACTCGATCCGGTTGAACGCCGTATCGGCCGCTGGCTGGGCCGCCACACCATGGCCGAAAAAATATTCACCGTAGAAGTGCAAATCGACGCCGCCGGACGGGCCTGCGCATTGCAAATCACCGAAGACGAGAGCAAAGCCGATTGGGCCCAACTGGCCCACGGGACCTATCTGCTGCGAACCAACTGCCAGGAGGAAGACCCACAAAAGCTGTGGCGGTGGTATATACAACTGACACAGGCCGAGGCAGCCTTTCGTTGCGCCAAAAGCGACTTGGGGCTGCGGCCGGTCTATCACCACAAAGAAAAGCGTGTGCAAGCGCACATTCTGATCTGTTTTCTGGCTCTGGCGATGTGGCGCGCCCTGGAAAGCTGGCTGCAGGCCAAAGGCCTCGGCACCTGTGCGCGGCAAGTGTTGCACGAACTGGAAAATCTACGCTCAATGGACGTGGTGGCACCGCTGCGAGGGGGACGCGAAGCGCGTTTACGGCTGGTAGGCAAACCGGAAAAACTCTGTGCCGACCTCCTCAAGAAAATGGGCCTAAAACTGCCCACCCGCCCAAGAATCATCCAGAATGTAGTGCAGACTAACGGCAAAAATTAATCCCGAATCCGCATAGATAGAGGCTGTCCCAAAGTTATAACCATTTGTTTTACAGTGAGTTAACTTGTTTATAAAGCTGTTATAAAGACCGTTTTTAGGGGATTTTGGGCAATTTCGATGTCTATAACACCGTCAGCCTTTCTCTTGTTTTGCATATTCAAATACAATTCTACCATAGACCTCTGTCTGACGCGATTATATTTATAACGAAAAGAGGCCTTATACAGCGTTTTTGACGGAATTGAATGACTTACGTTCCCATACAGTTCGGAGTCGAATATTTCAATTCGCAAAATTCGGGTTTTTGGGACAGCCTCTAGATAAGCCCTTTAACTTTTTGAACTGTCGAAGATGGGTTAGCCCAGGAGGGCATCTACGATGCGCTCTGTCCACGCGATCCGAAGCAGTTGAAAAAACGGATGGAGGAACCACACTTCAGGCAATTGCAAAAGCGCCGGGCCAGCACCGAAGGGTGGATCGGGGTATTGAAGAATCGCTGGCAGGCCGGGCGATTGCGCAGCAAAGGCTTTGCCAACCGCTCGATCAGCGTAGCCTGGTCGGTCCTCTCGCACAATCTATGGAAAGTGGCCAAGATGCTGGCCCAGCAAGATGAACTAAAAACCAAAGCGGCGGCCTAAATAAAGAGCGGAAAAGCAAGGACAATACTTTTTCACAGGCCTACTGTCGGCCCATACAAAGAAAACCAGGCAAACGGACCCCAAAACCAGAATCCTAACGTCATAGGAGAGCAAAGTCACCCCCTCCCAAAAGAAAATACCACTAAAATGAACACTCTTCAAAATCCCCTCGCAAAAATCACCCTTTTGGGACAGCCTCTACAATAGCAGATTCGCGTCCACCAGGATCATCTACTGTCTTCCCCTTCAATCTGTGATATAACCTCTTGTATGTTATCGAGCATAACGCCTTCGCGAAGTCCCAAGGGGCGTGGAACAGTCCGATAAGGTTTTTTGGAGGCTGGTTTTTCGATTTGTTCCAGCCCGATACGCAAAGCTTTGTTAATCAATTCTTTAAATGGCCGACGCAATTTCGATGCCAACTCTTTGGCGGCCTCAGCCACATCCTCATCCAATGTCAACGTTGTTCTCATAAATAGATGATATGATGCTTAATATAATGATGTCAAGGCATCATATTGACTTCGGGACTCTCCCGCAGTCAATTTGCGTCATCCATAAATCAACTGCTTACCTCCCGCAATCCCGGCAGCCTTTGGCCGGGCCGTAATCGATGACGTTTCCCTCGCTGTCGAGCTCGATATGGCAGCAGGCGAGCAGGATTTCCCTGAGCATGCGCCGGGCTCGCTGGATGCGTGATTTGGCTCCGCTGAGCGATAATGATAGCCTGTCGGCCACTTCCTGCTGGGTGGCGCCCTCAATTTCCGCCATGCGCAGGGCGATGCCGTATTTATGCGGCAGTTGCCCGATCATTCTCTCTAACCAGCCAGCCACCAATTGATTGAAATTATCTTCCTCCCGCGTCTCCGGGAGGGTGTCCAAATCACGGGTATCGAAAAGCGGCTGCCGCTTTCTGTAATGATCGGCAATCGTGTTTTTGGCGATGCGGAAGGCCCAAAATTGAAGACGATCCATTCTTTTCAAGGAATCGACTCCATTGTGAATGCGTAAAAATGTTTCCTGCAGCAGATCCTCCGCCAGATGTTCGTCCCGCACCCGGGAAAGGATGAAATGATGCAGTTTCGTCCTGAATTCCCGCCAAACCCATTCCGTTGGCCCGGCGGTGGATGCGGGCTTTTTTACATTTTCCTTTTCGAGGTAGTTAACCATTTCAGCAGCATGCGGTTAACGATTCTTCTTTTTGCTCAACACAACAAACGGGGGCCTCCTTTTGCGTAACGAAAAATACTTCCCAGGCATTGCCATCGGGATCATTCACCCAAATTTTGTCCTGGACGGCATAACAGCAAGAGACTTGCATCTCGGCCTCTACTTTCAAGCCAGCCCGCTCGAATTTTTTCGCGCATTCCATGACCGCTTCCGTTGAATCTACCTCGATTCCGAAATGGGAAAGACCTTCAGATTGGGGATTCGATTTGGAACTCTCGTTGAGGGCCAGGTTGAGGCTCGGATTCAATGGCTCGAACTTGGCATATCGATCCCGCACTTTTGACGGTTCCCGGCCAAAGAGAAGCCGGTAAAAATCAATCGAACGTTTCAGATCGCCGACATGCAATGCAATGTGGACGCCTGCGTTTTGAGGATAAGTCGCTGGCAAATCATTATTCATGGGAATTTCTTTCTTTTCTCGGTTAATTTTATTTATTTATTTAATTAATAAGAAAAGACGCAAAGAGAGATAAAAGGACGCAAAAAAAGTAAAAATCTTTCACCAACTCAAACCGGAACCCGCCCGAAGGCGCGCACCGGGAAGTTCAGGAAACCGCCCGGCGGTCAGACTTTAAGTTTTTTGTTTACGAATTTGTGAAGAATGCTGGAAATAAAAGTCTGGCAAGGTATTCCTTCATCCAGGGCAATCTTTTGAAGAGCGATCAGGTCCCTTTCGCTAATGCGAATGTTTACCCGTTTATTTTTCCTCAGGGTATTCCTGGCAGCAGCTTTCAGGGATGCCAAGTCCCTGGAGGATGGCCGGGTAGTTTTCCAGTCACCTCTCTCGACTTCTTCCAATAATTTTTTCTCTTCACGATCCAATTTTAATAACTTCATTTTGTTCGATACCTCTTCGTTTCTTTTCTGCTTGGGATAATTGTTTTTAAGACTAGCACATTACCGTCTATGACAAACGGAACTCGATTTTGCCGATATGGAAAGAGGTACCCTCATCATAATGCTTTTTGGAGGCTTCCCGGCTGAGAAAATCGCAGATGAGAGGCGCGGGCAAGCCCTTGTAGGTAATCAGCCCATTCTCCACCGTGTGGCTGACATCTATCAGCATAACTCCTTTGTGCTCATGGTTATCCGTTTTTATAATGGATCTAAAGTCCGGCCGGGATGCTGAAGAGGGTTCTATTTTGGCTATTTTGAAAAAATCGTTGTTCGGGCGTGTTGCCGGGAAATGTCCATATCCACGCTGAATTTTCAACGAACAAAAACATCCAGCGGTAGGTATTTTGGTTGAAGAAAATCCAATCCTCAAGCCCGGCATCCCAAACGAAGATGGTTTCCGCCCCGCTATCCTCCAGAACAAATTGCCAGCCGTGCTCATCATGGAATATCCAGGGCCAGACATCGATATTATAGTTTAAGTACCATTCAGAGGCGCGCCAACCGGGAAATCCGTCGATGGCGGCGCCTCCGAATACATCGCTGGCGGGATCCGCCACTTCTGGCAGCACGGTTATGTGCACCTCGTCAACGCTAACGGCTTCACCGTTGCCGGCCAGCAGGCGCAACCGGTATTCTCCAGGCGTCGGAAAGACCACTTCGGCCTCGAGGGAAAAAGGATTCGAAATCTGAGGCAATGCGGGCCCGCTCACCCACTCCCATTGCAGAGTGGCGCCAGAATCCGCCGTGCCTTTCAGCGTGACGGTGGAAGCGGCATTCACAGATATGTCCTTGCCCGCATTGACAGCTGGAGCGCTGGCAAAAGAATTGCCGAAAGCCAGGGCCGCCACCTCCGACGGCGCCAGAATCCGGCGGTAGAGACGCACTTCATCGATCAAACCATCCCAGTTGCGGGGGAGGCCGGGATCGCCGTTGTCTCCGATATAGCCAAGACCGGAGGCCGTTAATCGTGAGCCGGGGGGAGGTTCCTGCGTGGCCACCGGGACTGATACGCCGTCAACGTAGATTTTGAGCTCGGCGAAATCCGCGGACGCGTTGTAGGTAACCGCGATGTGAAACCACCGCCCATCTTCGATAACATCGTCCAATGTATTCCAGACGCCGCCCACGCCGGCGGTTCTTTCGGCCACAAACTTAACGGTTTTCTGGTCCGGCTCGAAACCATTGTCCCGCCGCTCCCAGTAGAGAATGAATTCGGGAGTATTCATGATTCGAGGGAAGATGCTGTTGCCTCTGGTATCGGCCCTCACACAGGCGGCGGCGGTAAGGCTGGCCAAAGAGTTGTAGGGAAAAGAAAGTCCGTCATTTACCCCGTCGAAACGGAGGGCGCCGCCGATAAATCCCGTAGTCCAAGTGGGTCCCAACAGGGAACCGTGGCGGTTGGCCCCGGAGGAATCCGCCGCCGTATTGCCGGAGCCTTCGTCAAATTTCCAATATCCAGCCAGATCACCGGCCAGCAATTCGGCATCGCCAACCCGGACAAAAGCTTCCCTGCTTTCCAGGTTGAGGTCCTCGGCGTAGGTTGCGCGCAGCCGGTATTCGCCATCGCCGGGGAAGTAGGCGACCACGCCGCGAAAGCCGGAAGGTTGCAAAAATACGCCGCTGTTTTCAGGAACCGTGACCCATGAAAGAGTTCCGCCGGCCTGCTCAACCGGTTGACCGGAAATTTCCAGACGCGCCTCCAGAAAAAGGCCGGAGTCGGCGTTTTCGAGGTGAACGACCGGAGAATTGAGTGAAACCAGACGAACCGGGGTCAGGTTTCGGGAGGCTTCCAGAGCGCGCCGCAGGTTGAGCCTTCCACCGCTACGGGTTGTCCCCCGCATTGTGGGAAAGGGATCGGTCGTCCCGAGCATCAACAGCTTGATTTCCAGATAATCCAATTCGGGATTGGAGGCGCTTATCAGGGCTGCCGCCCCGGCCACCTGGGGAGCGGACATGGAAGTGCCGCTCAAGTAATCGTAGCCGCCCCGGCGCACGGTTGAATAAATTTGAGCGCCGGGCGCTCCCAAATGGACGGATGTTCGGCCAAAATTCGAAAAGGAAGCGAGATTTTCGCCCCCCGTGGTGGCCGCCACGGAGATCATATTGTCAAGATTATATGAGGCCGGATATTGGGGTAAAATATCATTATTAAACCCATCGTTGCCGGCGGAGGCCACAAACAGGATGCCTGCCTGCCGATGCCGGGCGATGGCGCTTTGCATGATAACACTGAAATTTTCAGAACCGTATGAATTGTTTGTCGCAACTATATTGACCCCGCGATTTTGCTTGAGGAATTGCGCATAATTAAGGGCTGGTTCCAGGCTGGATAAGGGAAATAAGCTATTTCCCACCCGCAGTGGAATGATTTTTACCTGCCAGTTGATGCCCGCGATGCCCCGGCCATTGTTGCCCCTTGCCCCCAGGATACCGGAGACATGGGTGCCATGATCGTCCTGATCTTCGGGGTTGTTGTCCTCGTTGTCGCCACTGATTCCGTAAAAATCCCACCCATTGATATCATCGATTTTCCCATTGTCGTCATCATCTTGCCCGTTGGAGGCAATTTCTCTGGGATTTACCCAAAGATTGGCGGCCAAATCGGGGTGATCCAGGTCCATTCCGGTGTCGATAACCGCTATGACCACATTTTCGGAACCGGTCGTGATATTCCAGACTCCGGCCGCTTCCATTCTCTGGAGGGCGGATTGGCGGGCGAAAAACGGATCGGTGGGGACTTTTTCGGGAAAATACAGAAAATCCGGCTCAGCCACCAACAGGCCGCGTTTGTTCAAGGAGGCCAGCTTTTTCATCATGGTGGAAATGGCATCTAAGCTCACTTCCGGGCTGGTCATTTTTAAAACCGATGAATGGGGGCCATTGGTCACCAAGGTATAACCTTCCTTTTCGGCAAAGGTTTTTAATTCCCCGGCGGCATCTTCATTACTCGGCACAATGAGGAGGCGATTCGCCACCATGGCTTTTTGGCTGCTTAAAAATATCCGGCCCTCGGCATCCGTGCGGATTTCCTCTTCAACCAGTATGGGAAAGGCGAAATCGTCCATTTGCAGCAATCGCGCCCTCGATTCCTTGCCATTTTCGAGCAGGGTGATTTTTTCCGCCAGAACCTTGGCCCCCACAAAATGATCCCGCGCCTCCCGATTCTCCAGGTCAAGGTCCGAAATTCGTTGTCGATGTTCGTTGTCGCTATCGATCGGCTTTCCGCCCAACCCGTCCCCAGGCTGGGCAGCCTCCTGAGCTTCAGGCTGTTTTTGCGGCTGGATTGCCTTGTTTGGCCGGTTTTTGGGAAGTTCGGGCTCTGGAAAAGGCCAGACACTTATTATAATCAGTAGAAGGCAGAGAAGCAATAATACCCCCGAGTAAGTAATAATAAACCGGCGCAAGCTTTCGTTCATGTCTTTTTATCGGCCCCGTGACCGTGGACTCATATAATCAAAGTATGATTTTTGATAAAAAAAATAGCAGCAAATGCCCAAGGGCGCAATGTATTCTCTCTGGGGTTGCGGGAGGGTTGATTTGAAGTCACAGTAGGTATGAATGAATGCCGGCTGGGATTATTCGCCGCGCTATTAAACCCTCGACCTGGGACGGCGGTTTCAGGAAATGTCCTTGAGCAGTTGGCGATTTTGCTCTTTCAACTCAATCAACCAGAGGTAGAAAATGAATCCCGTTGCCCTGGGCCGGGACTTGGGCGAATTTAAAAAATAGAGATCATTTCCAAGAAGTTGTCATGGATGAACAAGAGATAGCGTTTCCGGCAGGAGAAACCTGGATTTTTCCCTATCTGAATTTTCTGCTTTGGGCGGGTCTGGCCTGCCTGATTTTTTTGATTGTGCGCTTTTTTTCCAAAACCAGGGAAAACCGCCGGGGCAAAGTCGATGCCTGGACCATCAACTGGCTCAATTTTGGAATGTTTCTCTGGTTGATGTTCATCAGTGTTTTTTTAATGAGTCTGCTGCTGGACGCCATTGGTTCCGGCGGAGGGCGGGAGGGGAATAATCCCAGTGGTGAAGTTTGGGAAATTATCCTGGGCGGAATTTCCATGCAAGGCGGGATGATGCTGGTTTTCCTCTGTTATCTAAAATACCAACCGGAACTTTTTCAGAATAAAATCAACGCTGCCAACCTGCCCGGGTTTAAAGCCCTATTCATCGGGGTCCTTTTATTCTTGTCAGCCTTTCCCGTGATTTTTTTGGTCGGGCTGGGCTGGCAGGGCCTTCTCGACCAACTTGTGGAATTCGGTCTGGAACTCCCCCGGCAGCCGCAGGAACTGGTTTACCATCTAACCCGGAATATTTCTTTTTTGGCCCGGTTGGCATTGATCCTCATGGCCACCGTG
Organism: Opitutales bacterium; assembly: GCA_965226205.1. Classification (GTDB taxonomy): domain Bacteria; phylum Verrucomicrobiota; class Verrucomicrobiia; order Opitutales; family UBA2987; genus JAJFLU01. The sequence continues at coordinate 16,309 of CBDDCJ010000029.1, forward strand.
ACGGCTCCCATTGTCGAGGAGGTCATTTTTCGAGGCGCCATCTACCGGTTTCTGAAGAGCCGGATGAACACGGTCCCGGCCACCCTGGCCAGCGCATTTCTCTTTGCCTCCATCCATTTCAACCTGTTGAGTTTTCCCTCCCTTATCGTTTTGGGTATTTTTCTCTGCATCGCCTACGAAATGACGGGCAACCTGAAAGCCCCCATTTTTTTGCATGCCATTTTCAACATCAATTCACTGGTCCTCATTTCTAATAACGGCGCATCACCGGAAACGGGTTATAGCGTTGTTTCATCAACAATGGCCTTCCTCTTTTTTTAAATCGCCGGGAGAACACGCCGATGCATCCTTTTACAGACATTGTGGCTGACTCTGCCGGCCATCTGGGAGAAAAGAAATTGCTCCGAAAAATCAGGCAATGGCTGGGTTCCGCAGCGCCGCCCTCGCCCCTCGGAATGGGCGACGATTGCGCCGTTCTACCGGGAGATAAACGGCATTGCCGGCTGGCAACGGTGGACGCCCTCGTTTACAAACAACATTTCGACGATTCGACGCGCCCCAATGCGGCCGGGGCCAAACTGTTCAAACGCAACCTGAGCGATATCGCGGCTATGGGAGGCCGGCCGGACTACGCCCTGCTTGGGTTAATGTTACCGGCCACGCTGCGTCTCGATTGGCTGCGGGAATTCACCTTAGGTCTGCGCGATGAGGCGGAAAAATGGCATGTCGCCCTGGTGGGGGGTGATTTGTGCGAAACAAAAACCACCCTGGGAGGGCACCTCACTTTGTTGGGCAGCGCGGAACGGGCGGTTTTACGCCAGGGCGGAAAAGAGGGCGATTCCATCCTCGTAACGGGTGAGCTTGGCGGCTCCCGGTTGGGGAAACACCTCTCCTTTCAGCCCCGTCTCCGGGAAGGCCAATGGCTGGCCGGCAGAAAGGAAGTCAACTGCATGATCGATGTGACCGACGGTTTGCTAAAAGACCTGCCGGAATTGATTCCGCCGGGTTGCGCGGCCGGAATCGACCTGAAAAACCTACCCATCAGCGAAGCCGCCCGCCAATTGGCGCCGACCAGCGGGAAAACGCCCCAACACCATGCCCTCGGTGACGGCGAGGACTATGAATTGCTCTTTACCGTCGGGCCGGAAACCGACATTCAGGAATTTATCGGCGAGTGGGCAAAACAGTTTAAGACCCCGCTGACAAGCATCGGCAGGCTGACGGCGAAAACGAGTGGAGAACCGGAAGGGCAAATCATCGATGGGCAAAGCGGCCAGGCAATCGGGTTGGCCGGCGGCTACGAACATTTCAAATAATCCTAACGAGAAAGCCGCTCATGACGGCAGGGTAGGGGTTTCTACCAGGCTCGGTCCTGGAGGACGGCGGTGGCGGCGTTGCGGCCGCAGGCGCCCATGATCCCGCCTCCGGGATGAGCCCCGGCCCCGCACAAGTAATAGCCGTCAAAGGGCGTCCGGTAGCGCGCCCAGCCCCCCAGGGGACGCTGGAAATAAAGCTGGTTTGGGGTCATCGCGCCGTGGAATATATTGCCTCCGGTGAGAGAAAATTCGCGTTCCATATCAAGGGGCGAAATAGCGTCACGGGCGATTACGGAGGCTCGAAATCCAGGCGCATATTCGTCCATCAGGTCGATGCATCGGTAGGCGAAAGCCTCCTTTTTTTCGTCCCATGTTCCCTCCTTCAGTTTATAGGGCGCGTATTGCACGAACATGCTCATGACGTGTTGCGATGCGGGTGCCAGGCTGTCATCCAGAACGGAGGGAATGGTGCATTCCAAAACCGGGTTGCGCGAGGGGATGCCTTGCCGGGCGTCGTCATAGGCGGACTCAATCCAGTCCACGGTGGGACTGATGTGGATGGTTCCCCGGTGCTGGGGACCGGGTTGGCTGCCGGGCAGGGCCTCAAAGTCGGGCAATTTGCTGAGGGCGAGGTTTAATTTAAAAGTCGCGCTGGAAAAATCGATGGCCTCGACTTGCTGCGCAAATTCAGGGGGAAGAGATTCGCGATCAAGGAGTTTTAGAAAGCTGATATGGGGATCGGCATTGGACAGAACCACCCCGGCGCGGATTTCCTCTCCTTCCCCTGTTAAAACACCAACCGCTTTTCCATTTTCGAGTAAAACTTTGGCCACCGGACATGCGGTGCGTATTTCCACCCCGGAAGCCCGCGCCGAAGCCGCCAGGGATTCGCTCAGGGCGCCCATTCCGCCGCGGACATAGGCCCACACTCCGCGCGCCCCGTCGGTCTCCCCCATGACATGATGAAACAAAACGTAGGCCGTCCCCGGGCTGGAAGGGCTGGCTATGGCCCCGATAACGGCATCGGTGGCCAGGGTCGCCTTGAGTTGCTCGCTCTCGAACCATTCGTCCAAAAGAGTGGTGGCCGGGCCGGAGAGCATAGAGAGGAGCCGGTAAAGGTCTTTGCCCAGGCCGCGGGCGCGCCAGCCGAGGCGGATCATTTCGGCCAGATTGCGGGGATGGAGGGACAATGGGTCAATCGGCATCTGGTCGAGGGTGGGCTCGATAATCTCAACCAATCGCTCCAGCATGGCTTCGTAAAGCGGGAAGTTTTCCGCATCGCGCGCGCTGAATTTCTTTATCTCCCGCATATTGGCGTCCATTTCCGGCCCCAGAAAGAGGAAACGGCCATCGGGAAAGGGGCTGAAAGAGGAGGGGTTGCGGGGCAGCATTTTCAACCCGAACTCTTTCAAGCGGAGGTCGCGAATTATCTGCGGCCGAAAAAGGGAGTTGACGTAGGAGAGCCGCGAAAACTTAAACCCCGGAACGATCTCCTCCGTGATGGCGGCGCCTCCCACCCTATTCCGGCGCTCCAGGACCAATACCCGCAAACCCGCCTTGGCCAGGTAAGCGGCCGCCACCAGACCATTGTGGCCCGCCCCGATGATGACGGCGTCATGCATGAGCAAGAAAACCTTCAATCAAGCGATGAAGCTGGATTCCCGCAGCCATCAAATCGTCATTGAGGAATAACCGCCATCGACCACCAATTCGTGCCCCGTGATAAAACTTCCCGCCCTCTCCCCGGCCAGCAGGAGGGTGGCGCCGATCAATTCGTCGGCATCTCCGAAACGGTTCATGGGCGTATGGCCCTTAATGCTGGCCACGCGGTCAGGGGTTAAAATTTTGCGGTTTTGTTCGGCGGGGAAAAAAACCGGGCACCAAGGTATTGACCCGCACGTTGTCTGGCGCCCATTCGCGGGCCAGATTTTTGGTCAAATTGTGCACCGCCGCTTTGGTCGCGCTATAGGTAAAGACGCGCGATAAAGGCATTAACGCGGCCATGGAACCCACATTGATAATGCTCCCTCCCTCCCCTCTCTCAACCAGGTAATGGCCGAATATCTGGCAGGCCATGAAAACCGCCTTGAAATTAATTTGGATAATATTTTCCAGTTCCTCTTCCGTAATTTCCACAAATGGGGTGGTCGAATTTATGCCCGCCCCATTGATCAAAATGTCCACTTTTCCGGAGCGTTCCAGGACCGCTTCCAACAAGCCTTGCAACGCTTTTTTCGACCCGGCATCGACCGGCAAAAAATAGCCCCGGCCTCCGGTTTCCCTAATCTTTTCAAGGCGTCTTTCCGCTTTGGCGGCATCGCGCCCGGCAAGGACCACCTCCGCCCCCGCTCCCGCCAGACCGTTGGCCATGCGGCTGCAAAGCTCCCCCGTGCCCCCGATAACGACGGCCACTTTTCCCGGCAGTCCGAATATTTTTTCGAGATAGGATGTCATCTGGATTTGTTCATTCATTTGGAGTTTACGATCTGATTCGTGGCCGCCCGGGCCAAAGTGGTGATGGCCTCCCAGGATTTTTCACGAATCATATTTTGGGGCGCGATCCAGGAACCGCCGGACCGCCAGAACATTGGGCGCTCTCAAATAAGAGGTAAAATTGTTCAGGTTAATCCCGCCGGTTGGAATGAAGCGCGGCTTCAAGTGTGCGTAGGGCGCGGAAATATTTTTCAGGTGGCCCAGGCCTCCCGCGCTTTCGGCCGGAAAGTATTTCAGGATGCGGCATCCCAAAGCGATGGCCTGGCCGATGTCGCTCGGGGGTCATCACGCCCGGCGCGAAGGGCAGGCCCAACTCGTGGGCTTTCCCAATGATGCGCGGGTCACAGTTGGGCGCTACGGCGAAAGCGGCGCCCGCGGCCCTGCTTTTTTCCACCTGCTCCGTTGTCAAAATCGTGCCGACGCCAGCAAACGCATCGGGAAGCTCGGCCTTAATGGCTTTAAGAGCCTCCAGCCCAACGGGCGTTCGCAGCGTCAACTCAATCGCCGTTATGCCTCCGGCCCGTAAAGCGATGGCCAAGGGAACGGCTGATGAAACTTCGTCGATTACGAGGACGGCGACGACTCCTGAAGATTCGATTTTCCGAATTAAAGTATCTGAAAACATTTAGAGATGTTATAAATGAAAAATGGTTAAATTAATTTTATCGCACGACGCGGGCACCGGCCCCGGCTCTGACTTTTTCCACTTCATTGACGCTGGCCATGGAGGTGTCCCCCGGAGTGGTCATGGCCAGGGCTCCGTGGGCGGCCCCATATTCGACGGCCTCCTGTGGATCGTTTTTGGTCAGCAAGCCGTAGATAAAACCGCTGGCAAAACTGTCTCCGCCGCCCACCCGATCCATAATTTCGAGATCGGCATAGGAACGGCTTTGGTAAAATTTGCCCTGCAACCAGGCGATGGCGCCCCAATCGTTGATGGTGGCCGTTTTGACCCCGCGCAAAGTTGTGGCCGTGGCCTTGAAATTGGGAAATTCCCGCGCCGCCGTCTCGATCATTTTTTTAAATCCCTCAATGGGCAGGTCCCTCAAATTTTCGTCAACCCCTTCCACCTCGAAACCGAGACAGGCGATAAAATCCTCCTCGTTCCCAATCATGACATCGACATATTTTGCGATCTCACGATTGACTTCCCGGGCATTTGGCCTGGCCGCCGATGGATTTCCACAGCGAGGGCCGGTAATTGAGGTCGTAGGAAACGATGGTTCCGTGTTTTTGGGCTGACTGGACGGCTTCCAGGATAACTTCCGCCGTTGTTTCGCTGAGAGCGGCAAAGATACCGCCGGTATGGAGCCAACGCGCGCCGCAGTTGCCGAAAATATGGTCCCAATCGACATCGCCCGGCTTCATCTGGCAGGAGGCGGTCTGTCCGCGATCGGGAACCCCCACCGCCCCCCGTATGCCGAAACCGCGCTCCGTGAAATTGAGTCCGTTGCGCACCGTGCGGCCAATCCCGTCGTAGGGGAGCCATTGGATGAATTGCGTATCGACGCCTCCTTGCAGGATGAAGTCCTCAATCAGGCGGCCGATTTCATTGTCGGCAAATGCCGTAACCACGGCCGTTCTCAAGCCAAAACAACGGCGCAGTCCCCTGGTCACGTTATACTCGCCGCCGCCCTCCCAGGCGGTGAATTGGCGGGCCGTGCGGACGCGTCCCTCTCCAGGATCGAGACGGAGCATGATTTCTCCCAGGGAAACGCAGTCGTATTGGCAGGAGTCGGCGGGTCTGATATCAAGGCTCATGGCGGCAAGTTAAATGCTGGGCGCTAGATGCAGGTTTCAGGTGTCAGGATGTGGAATATGGGATTCATGTGGTTTATAAATGGCAAGAGGGTTTATTTCGGATGAACTGTCAAGCGACTGCGATTTGAAAGGAATCACCGATAAGAGGAAAACACCACGTTTCCTGACACCTGACACCTGAAACCCCTATCCCCCTCCTCCCGGCTTGATGGGCACATCGTTGAATTGCGCCAGGGGTTTTTCTCCTCTCAGGGCGAGAATCAGGTTTTTTGTCGCCTTGGTGGCCTGCCGGACCACGCTCTCATAGGTGCGCGATCCGATGTGGGGCGTTATCAGGCAATTGGGCGCGCTGAACAGTGGATGGTCTTCCGGGGGCGGCTCCAGTTCGAGCACATCGGCGCCGTAACCGCCCACTTGCCCGCTTATTAGCGCTGCCACCATGGCGCCAGTATCGACCAGTTCCCCACGGGCGCAATTGATGACCAGAACGCCTTTTTTCATGCGGCCGATGCTTTCCGCGTCGAGCATGTTGCGGGTCTCCGGGGTGAGGTTGGTGTGCAGAGTCACGATGTCGGAAGCGTTTAACATTTCGCCCAGCGATTCGGCTCTCTTGACTCCGTGCCGGTCAGCGAATTCGCGGTCCCAATAGATGTCGTAGGCGAGCGTTTCCAGGCCGAAGGCTTTGGCCCGGATGGCCATTTCCTTGCCGATGCGGCCAAGACCGGCGATCCCGATTTTCCTGCCCATGATCTCACGGCCGGTAAGCCGTTTCCATTGGCCGGAGCGGGTGAAATTCACCTCTTCAACGAGGTTTCGTACCAGCGCCAATAGGAGGGCGAAACAATGCTCCGCCACCGTGGTGTGGTTGACGCCGGGGGTGAAGAGCACGGGAATGCCAAGCTCGGTGGCGGCCTCGATATCGATTTTGTCCAGACCGATGCCGTACTTGCTTAAAACACGCAAACGGGGGAGGGCCTTTTCCAGCACCCGCCGGGTAATCCTGTCGTCCCCGCAAATGATGCCATCTACCTCGCCTACCAGTTCGAGGGTTTGCTCTTCGTTGAGAGGCCCCCGGGCGGTAATGATTTCATAACCGGTTTCGCGGAGCAGTTGATGATGCTCCCCAGGGATGTCCTGGAAAGAAGTCGTGGTAAGCAAAATAACCATTTGTAATTAAATATTTTATAATGATTGCCGTCCAAAATGTAAATGACCCGCTGCCGCAATCAGGCGTATCCTCCCACCGCGATGCAATGGCAGGTCGTTCCCCCGAGGACGAACAGGTGCCAGATGAAATGGCAGTATTTTACCCTGTTATCAAGCGAGTAAAAAACCACTCCCAAAGTGTAGAAAAGCCCACCCGCAACAAGCCAGAAAAGCCCCCAGCCCGGAATAAGCAGCCACAACTGCTGGATGGCGATGACGGCCAGCCAGCCCATCAGGAGGTAGAGAAAGGTCGAGAAACGCGGGTAGCGCATGGGACCGAAAGCCTTGAGCACAACCCCTACCAGGGCCAGGCCCCAAATGACCCCGAAAAGCGTCCAACCCCAGGGACCGCGGAGCACGCCGAGCGTGAAGGGCGTATAGGTTCCGGCAATCAAAAGGAAAATAGCGGAGTGGTCGAGAACCTGAAAAACCTTTTTGGCCCGGTTCCTGGCCAAGGCATGATAGAGGGTCGAAATAAAATAGAGCAGCAGCATGGAAGCGCCGAAAATGCTGGCCCCCACGACCCCCGCCGCCCCGCCATGGCGAACGGCCATGACAATCAGAATCGGAGTGGCAACCAGTGCGCCCACCAGCCCAACGCCATGACTGACGCTATTGGCAATCTCCTCTCCCAGAGTCTGCGGGTGTTCTTCCATAGTTAGCGTTTTCATTGCTTTATAGGCTCTTCGTCATTTTTGGGCGGGGAACTGTTTGTAGAGTTTTTTCGCCAATATTCAGGACCGCAGGACGCCGGCGATTTGTTCCGTGAGGAAATTTTGATAGGTGGTTTTGAGTCCTTCCTCAAGCAAAATGCGCGGCTGCCAGCCGGTTTGCCGGATGAGGGAAATGTCCAAGAGTTTACGGGGTGGGCCATCCGGTTTGGTCGCATCGGTTAAAATCTTGCCTTCGAATCCCACTACCCGGCCGATGGTGCGGGCCAGTTCCAAAATGGAGACATCCGCGCCGGTTCCTACGTTTATCCAGTCGGGCGGGTTATTCAGTTGCAGAAGATGATAAACGGCTTCCGCCAGATCGTCCACATGGAGGAACTCCCTCCGAGGCGTCCCGCTGCCCCAGAGTGTGACTTCGCCGAGGTCTTTCTCCACCGCCTCGTGAAATCGCCGCAGGAGGGCGGGAATGACGTGGCTGTTTTGCGGGTGGTAGTTGTCACCCGGACCATAAAGATTGGTCGGCATGGCGGAGTGGAAGAGCGCCCCATGCTGCCGCCAGAAGAATTGGCAGAGCTTGAGGCCCGCGATTTTGGCCAGGGCGTAAGCCTCGTTGGTCGTCTCCAGAGGGCCGGTCAGGAGCGCCTCTTCGGTCATGGGTTGGGCCGCCTCGCGCGGGTAGATGCAGGAGCTGCCCAGAAAGAGCAGCCGGCGCACACCCGATTGGTGGGCCGCATGGATGACATTGAGGGCGATGGCCAGGTTGTCGTAAATGAAATCCGCCGGATAGGTGGCGTTGGCATGAATCCCTCCCACCTTGGCGGCGGCCAAGATAACATGGTCTGGCTGTTTATTCTCGAAAAAGGACCGCACAGCCGCCGCCTGGCGCAAATCCAGCTCGTCGCGGGTGGCAGTGAGTAGATTTCGAAAACCTTTTGCCCGTAAATTCCTCACAATAGCGGACCCGACCATGCCTCGGTGCCCGGCCACGAATATGGAGTCATCCGGGTTGATCATTTTGCTTTCCATTTCTCTCCACAATGAAGGGCTCTATTTGCCCGACGAAGCCTGTTGGTAGGCCAGTTCATTTTCAGCCAATTCCAGGTCCGCCTCGACCATGATTTGCACAAGTTTCTTGAAAGTCACCCGCGGTTCCCAATTCAAATGCTGCCGGGCTTTGGCCGGATCGCCGACGAGCAGATCGACTTCCGAGGGGCGTTCGTAGCGGGAATCACTTTTCACAAATTCCTTCCAGTCCAGATCGAGGAGCCCGAAGGCTTCCTGGCAAAACTCCCGCACGCTGTGGTTCTCGTTGGTGGCGATCACATAGTCCCCTGGCTTGTCCTGCTGCAGCATGAGCCACATGGCCTCGACATAATCGGGCGCGTAACCCCAATCGCGCCGGGCCTCCATGTTCCCGAGAAAAAGATTCTTCTGCAACCCCACCTTGATGCGGGTGGCGGCCCGCGTAATTTTGCGGGTGACAAAAGTTTCCCCCCGGCGGGGAGACTCGTGGTTGAAAAGGATGCCGTTGCTGGCGTGCAAATCATAGGCCTCCCGGTAGTTTACGGTTAACCAGTAGGAAAATACTTTGGCGCATCCATAAGGGGAACGAGGATAAAAAGGCGTGCTCTCGGTCTGGGGAACTTCCTGCACTTTACCATACATCTCGGAAGAAGATGCCTGGTAAAACCGCACTTTCTTTTCCAGGCCAGCCTCCCTTAATCCCTCCAACATGCGGACCGTGCCCAAGCCGGTGACATCCCCAGTATATTCCGGAATGTCAAAAGAAACGCGCACATGGCTCTGCGCTCCCAGGTTGTAGATCTCCTCCGGCTCGACATCGTAAAAAAGCTTGGCCAGGCGGCCTCCGTCCGAAAGATCGCCGAAATGAAGAAAGAGTCGGGTGCTGTCAATATGGGGGTCCTGATAAATATGATCGATGCGCGAGGTATTAAAAGTAGAGGCGCGCCGGATAATCCCATGCACCTCGTAATCCTTCTTGAGAAGCAACTCGGCCAGATAAGAACCATCCTGCCCGGTGATTCCGGTTATAAATGCTCGTTTCATAATATCAAAATACCGACCTTTTCCCACTCGTTGAATAACCCAAATATTTCATAAAACCATAGATTACACTGGTAAGCGCAGATAAATAAAATTAATTTCGATTGGTAATCAACAAATTATCTGTGTCAATCCGTGTATTCTGCGTTTAAAAAATCCATCGCCGATGGAAGAAAAACTGATTTTCAGGAATTGACGAAAACACCCCGCATGGCAACATAGACCCTCAACCAGAAGCCCGGCCGAAATCATTGACCGGTTATTGGGGGATTAGCTCAGTTGGTTAGAGCGCTTGCTTCACACGCAAGAAGTCGCTGGTTCGAGTCCAGTATCTCCCACCATTTTCCTATAATCCTGTAAATTAATAACTTACAGGATTTTTTTGTGTTTCTAATATGCTCTTCTTACAGCAACCTTACATCACAAACTATGCAAGTTTCTTTGGTTTATATGGTCATAAAAGCATCATAAGAGAGGAATTTTCCTTATCCCACCTTTGCCAGCTTACCAACCAATGAGACCAGCAAGCGTAGCTCTGAGGCTATGGCGCGGATGCTTTTGAAACAATATAAATATGGGTTCATAAGTATTTGATTACCAAAAGACAATGATTTTGCTTATCCCGCTTTTTATCCCGAAATACCGATCAGAATCAATTGCGAGGTCGGGATGCTCTCCCACCCAAAGATGTTTGTTATTTTTTTTGAGGTATTTGTAGGTGATCTCGTTCACCTTTTGATCTTCCCTATTCAGGGTCAAATTCTTTCCTGGGCCACGAAATGTGTCTCCAAACAGATTACAGGGCTGCCCATGGTGAATCTCCCTGGTGATGTGACCGCCAAAAACACGACCATTGCCAGTGAGAGTCTTTCGGGAGAAATTACCGGAAAGACCTACGAAGCAAAAAAATACACCCCTGAACAGACCATAACGATACTGCGCGAAGTAGACGCAGGCAAGGTAGTGTTTTTGGCGGTCACATCACAGGCGCTCGAAGCGCGATTCCGCATCCCCTCATTGTGCGGGTTCATTTAGCCCGAGGCGCGCATACTGTTCGGGCGGTGCTTCGCAGGAATTCATGAGGGTCAAGAGGTGTTCGCGCATGCGGGCCTCCACCGCTTCATCTTCGAGTGGCCGCTCTTCGCCGGGATCTTGGGATACGTCGTAGAGGCGGGTGGTCAGTTTCGAACCTGTCCACTTACCGCCGCCGATTCCTGGATGGCGGTCAATCTTCATGGTAGCGCAATCCTTGGTAAACCCAAAGGGCGGTTGCAGGCTGATTTTTTCCCGCAGCTCCTCCATACTGAAGAGGTCGCGCATATGGGCGGGCATTAGGGTATATTCGAATAGTGGGCCGTTGGCCTCACCAACCGGGCCGCGCATGTAAACATAGCGGCCGTCGGTCACGTTCACATGGGCTCCGTGCATGCCGAAGGATGGCGGCCTCCCGAATCGGAGTGTCGTCGGCGATGGCCTGAGACAGGGAACGGCCCAGCATGTCCGGGGTCGCCTCCACTCCGAAAAAATCGAGGAGGGTGGGGCCGAGATCAATGGAAGGCTGAATGAGGGCCTGCCGGCGCTCGCCCCCGCTTCCGGCAGCGCGGATCCCAGATAAAAAACGGGGTGTGCGCGATCTCCTGGTAAAACGGGCACCAGCACTTCCCGGTGCCGTCATGCTCGCCGAGGAGGAACCCGTGGTCCGTCCACACGATCAGCATGGTGTCCTCCCACATTTTGAGGCGGTCCATGGTGTCGAGGACGTCGCCCAGTTTGGCGTCGCACATGCTGATGAGGGAGGCGTTTTCATGGCGCAGGTGCTCGATCTGCTCGGGAATTTCCTCCACCTTTCCGTAATTGGGCCAGTCGAAATGGGGACCAGTATAGCGGTCGTAGTGCGCCGCGTAGTGATGCTTGTACTGGCGTGCGCTGAAATAGGGTTCATGCGGATCGAAGGTTTCGATTTGCAGCCACCAGTTGTCCTCCTTGCGATTGCGCTCGATGAATTCTATCCCTGCTCTGAACGTTTTCGATTGAGAATGGTCTCCCTCGGACGGCATTGCGCCCCGATTTTTCCAATCCTGCTGAATCCACGGCATCGGAAAACTGGGATTCGTGTTCCCATGCCTGCCGATGGCCTCCGGATGCTCGCTCGGGGCGACCTGCCCGAACCAGGGGTCGCCCTCATGGCCGCGGAAAAACTCCCAGGTATTGTAGCGGGTGTGGTAATTGGCGCCTCCCGTTTCGAAATAATGGTAGTGATCGGTGCAGAGGTGCGTGTAGACTCCGGCCTTCTTGAGAATCTCCGGCACCGAATCGTCAAACGGCTCGAGCGGTCCCCAACTGCGATGCAAGAAGTTGGGACGCCCGGTGTGCAAATCCCTTCTCGCCGGCATGCAAGGCATCGAACAAACATAGCTTTGGTCAAACGTCACCGTCTGCTCCGCCAGGCGTTTGAAATTGGGCGCGTGGACCCAATCGCAGCCAAAAGGGGCAGCATGTGCCGGTTAAGCGAATCGAACATGACCATGATTATTTTCATAGGGCTCCTTGGAAATTAACTCTTATCCGAGATTTCCCATATGAACATTCATAATCGTTGAAACTAGCTACTATCCAATAGTTCGATCCAATTTTCGGTTTTCATTGTGATTTGGCAATCCTTTCCTTCCTGTATTCTCCAGCAGGGCCCCCTGGGACTGAGCATGATTGGCCCTTTGCGATCACCTCCGGCACCAAAGAAATTTCATTTCAAGTGGGTGTATGAAATGGACGGGGAAAACTGGACAGTGGAATAAGGTGGTCTTGAGCCACTAAATCCGCTAACCTATGAATGTTATTAAATCACGAAAGAGAAGACAATACGGTGCTCAGTTTAAAGCCCGGGTGGCCCTGGAAGCAATCAGGGGCGCTCATACCATCAACGAGATCGCCGGTCGTTTTGAGGTGCATCCGAACCAGGTGACCCAATGGGGAAAGGGCCGGAGCAACCCGGCCCGCAAGTGGCGGCGAGGCACCCCGCAGGGAGCGCCCATATCGCCGCTTCTGGCCAACCTGTATATGCGCCGTTTTATTCTCGGCTGGAAAACGCTCGGTTATGCCGAGCAGTTGCGCTCGCATATTGTGAACTACGCAGACGACTTCGTCATCCTCTGCCGGGGAACCGGCGTGGAGGCTCTCGAAGCCATGCGTCATATTATGAAGCGGGTGAAACTGACGGTCAACGAAGAGAAGACGCGGTTGTGCCGAATACCCGAGGAATCTTTCGAGTTCCTTGGCTACACCATAGGGCGTTGTCATTCGCCTCGAACGGGCAAAGCCTACCTAGGCACAAAACCGTCCAAGACGAAGGTCCAACGAGTCAATCGGCGAATCAGTGAAATGACGCGAGCGAACACCCAGTGGCGAGAAACCGAGCAGATGGTAACAGCAATCAACCGTCAATTGCGCGGCTGGGGCCACTACTTCTGTCTGGGATCGGTGAGCAAAGCCTACCGGGCGGTGGACAGCCACAGCCGGTATCGGCTACGCCAGTGGTTGCACAAGAAACACAAGCGCAAAGGAGCGGGCACGAAACAGTATCCAGATGAATATCTGCATGATACGCTCGGCCTGGTCTGTTTGGGATTAACAACAGGCAACCTCCCGTGGGCGAAAACATGAAAATACCCTTGTCCGAAAGCCGGATGCGGGTACCGAGCAACGCGACATCCTCCAAACCGCACGTCCGGTTTGATGAGCGGGAGAGTGGAAACGGAGATATGGAAGGATATTCAGGCACCGGCAACCGAAAGGGTCGGTCTCAGCTATGGCCTAACCTACGTCCACCGCGCCACCTCCCGACTCTACTGAATTCACGTTTGGGAAGGCATGAAACTTAGTAGGAGGCGCTCGACCGAAGCGTTTTTATTGAAGGTTAGGGTCCATCTTCCATTTGGTCGATTCAATCGGCCTGCTTTGAGCAGGAGGTTCCTTCGCAGGGTGTGCCAGTTTTCAAATTTCCACAGCGCGCTGCGCTTTTCGTTGGTGTGCCGGCGGGTGGCCGCGCGTTCCATTTGCAATTCCGGGTCAGGTTGTGAGCCAGCAGGTTGGCCAGTAAAAAGACTTTGTTGGCGTTCCACCGGCGGGCCGGAATGTAGTCCATCTGTCCGTGGTTTTTCAATTCCCCGAAGATGCTTTCCTGTGCTCCGCGCCCTTCATGAAAGCGCACCACTTTTCTGGTTATGCACTTCTTGTTCGTTACGATTGCCTTGAACTGATAGCCGCGTTGGCGAGGCTCGAATAAATCCAGTTGCAAGGGCCCCTTAATCTGTTCATTGACTTCGGCGCGGATAAACACAAAACGGTTTCTTCGGTCCCAGCTCTTCGGTTTCCACCGTTTCTCGAAATAGCCCAGCTCTTTTTCTGCGCTGCTCAGATACCACCACAGCCGTCTGTTTTCGATCAAATCCTTCAGGGCCACTAACCGCGCAAAGGGAACCGATATGGTGTATTCGAGCTTTAGCGATTCCAGCGTTTGCACCATCTCATCGCTGAAGAAGGCACTGTCCATGCGGGTTTCCACCTTCGCTGAGGGCAAGACCTCCCGCACCATTTGCACACACCGGCGCATAAACTCGATGGCTCCATGGGAGTCGTGCACGTTGCCACTGCGATGCAAAACCGCTAAGACTTGTCCGGTTTGCCCCACGGTGCAAAAGAGCGGGTAGTAACTGCGCTGCCCTTTCTTTTTGCGGTTGAATCCAACGGCCGTCCCTTCGGCCCGCCGGCGGGCGCTCAGCACACTGCCGTCAAAGTCCAGCGTAATGCGCGCCAAACCCTCCTGTGCAAGCCGCTGCAACACTAACTGGGCATTGATTTTTTCCAGCCCCAGCAGGCTGCGCCCGTCGAATTGCTCCAACATCCGGCTTATCGTCGGCACGCTGGGCAACCGCTTCATTCCGGCCATCTGTCGCACCAGCGGATCCTCCTTATAGAAATCGATGTCGCGCAAGGGCCGAAACCCAAGCACAATGTGGATGACCAACAGTTGCACTATCCGGCCAAAGCGGTAATGGCTGCCGACTTGCAGGTGACGGCAGCAACAGTCCAGTTTTTGCGCTAATTGCAATCTCTCCAATAACGGTTTGAAAATGACCAATCCGCCATAAGAGGTCATTTGCTCCTTGGCGAATTTGATCTGAGGCAGACATCATTTTCTTGCCTTAATATCCCTTTTTGCTATCTTCACATTTAGTGGCTGGTTAAGAGTTTGGAATTTTAGTTATGAAAAATCCATAATATACTCTTAATCAGCCATATACAACTTATTTATACCCTCTATAAATACTTTTTTATGAAACTATGGGGTTTGTTCGCTTGCTCATTCGCTCGGCCCGATGTTCCGTTCTTATTCAATGGCTTTCCGCTAATTCCTGTCTTACCAACATCCCCAGATTTATTTTCTACAATATCGTAGCGATGTTGTGGTTTTGTGCTGGACTTGGAATTGCCATGTACTGGTTTCTTAGCGGCTCCACTTGCCCTTTCAACTTTTTTGGTATCTGTTACAGTGTCAACAGCTTTCTCTGTTGCCTTTAATGCATCGACAGCTTCGTCAGCATATCTTGATGCTTTTAGGCCTACTGAAAATCCACCCGGAATAAATGGAATAGCAGCTGCGGCTATATCGCCTATGGCGGCAGCTCCAGATTTTGCTGCTTCCTTCCATTCTCCGGCGTAAATATTGGCCCTGTCTCAAATACACCGACTACCGCGCTGCCAATATCCCAAAACGTCTCAGAAGTAAAAAACAGCCCCAAAGCGTCATAAGCATTGATCGGATTGTTACCCGCGAAGATGTAGAGGTTGATATCGCTGTTGCTCGGGGTGAGGCCAACGGTCAGGGACGGAAAGCTGTCAAATTCGAGCCCGTTGCTGCCGCCTTGGTTGCTGCTGTGGGCGGTGGCGTTGGCGCTGTAGAACTTTTTGTCCTTCTCGAAGGTCGAGGCGATGGTGCTGTTGCGGAAACCGCCGATTTGCAATTCCTCCGTCGAGTGGGTCAGCGAAGTGTTGCGCAGCAAGGCGTCTTGTTTCTCCCTCCATTCGTCGAAAAAGTTCCGCCCCGGCAAGCTGCCGCCACTGAAGAACGGATTGGTCGTGGCAAAGCTCAAATCCTGATAAAGCGTCCAGCCGCCCCGCTCCTCAATGGGGTCGCGATTGATGAACCGCCCCAGGCTCGCGCTGTAGTAGCGGAACCCGTAGTAGCTCAACTCCGTCTCCGAATCGTAATATTTGGTCGAGAACCGGAAAGGATTCTCATCCGCAAAAGAACCCGTGGACCGCAGCAATTCCCAAAAGGCGAGTATTCATAAGCCGCCACCAGGCTGCCATCACCCGCGTCGGTCAAAGACGTCAAATTGCCATTGCCATCATAACCGGCCAAATAAACCGGCTCGCCCGCATCCACATGATCCTGCAAAGCCAAAAGCCCCCCAATATGCCCAGCCCCACCCACAGAACCCGACAAATCCGGCCCCCAGGTGATTAATTTATTAGCTGCAGATGAACGCGGATGGGCGCGGATTATGGAATTAATTTTGATCAAATTACTGTATTTCTATCTGTGCAAATCTGTGTAATCCGTGGTTTTATAAAACATTCGACAGCACATGGAGGCGGAGGGACCTTGTGTTGGCGTGTCTGGATAGTAGGGGCAGGCGTACTAATGAGCAACCAACCCGAGAAGCTGGCTTTAAGGTTCGCCGTCATTTGGCATCTCCTTTGCTGTGGTGTGCCCTCCGCTTTGGCTCTGGCCGAAATAACCGCCGACTACATGATTTATCACGTCAGCCGGAAATAATTGCTTTCCGCCTTAATCTGAGTTTCTTTATTTATAGGGATGTCTTTGAAGGAGTTTCTGGAATTGACGCCGACAGTCACAGCGTCTGAGCGCCTATCCGGGTAGAGAAATGGAAGAAGTCAGATTGGGAATAGCGGGTTTGGGAGACATGGGCGTGAATCATGCCCGGAAGATTCTTGCCGGAGATATTCGGGGGTTGCAACTGGCGGCCGTGTGCGATCTGCGGGCGGAGGCCCTGACGGCGTTTCCCGCCGCCGCGCATTTCCATGCCAGTGGTGAAATGATCCGCTCGGGAGCTATCGATGCCGTGTTGATCGCAACCCCGCATTTTGACCATACCAGCGTTGGCATCGAAGCCCTCGAAGGGGGGCTGCACGTCCTCGTGGAAAAACCTGTCTCGGTGCACAAGGCGGATTGTGAGCGGCTCTTTGCGGCCCATCGCGACGAACGGCAGGTCTTCGCGGCCATGTTTAATCAGCGGACCCAGAATCCCCATCGTTGGCTACACGCTCTCATTCACGGCGGCGAACTGGGAGAGATTCGCCGTATCGTCTGGATAATCACCAACTGGTTCCGAACGGAAGCCTATTATCGTTCCGGGGGATGGCGTGCCACCTGGGCAGGGGAGGGTGGGGGAGTCCTCCTGAACCAATGCCCGCACCAGCTCGATCTCTGGCAGTGGCTCTTCGGTATGCCCAAACGGTTGACCGCCCAATGCGCACTGGGGCGGTTCCACGATATCGAAGTCGAGGATGATGTGACCGCCTTTTTCGAGTACGAGAACGGCTGCACGGGTATATTTATCACTTCGACGGGAGAATCTCCCGGCAGCAACCGGTTGGAAATATCGGGTGAAAAGGGACGCGTAGTTCTAGAGAACAAAAGTCTGTCCTACACGCGAAATCTGGTTCCCATGTCACAGTTTGGACAGGATGCGGAAAAAGGATTCGCGCGCCCCCCGAGCGAGGAAGTCGAGATCGAGTTACCCCCGAGCGAAAACCAGCACAGCATCATCCTTCAAAATTTCGCCGACGCTATTCTCCAGGGGGCGGACTTGATCGCCCCGGCCAAGGACGGTATACATTCGGTCGAATTGGCAAACGCCATGATCTATTCCGGTATCGAGAATAGGCCGGTCGAACTTCCCCTCGATGCCGAGGCCTATGAATCATTTCTCAACAGGTTGATCCGGGAATCGGAAAACAGCCCATTGTCTGTTTGAATATCACACCCGCCCACCCACTTCCACATCATTGCATCCCCTCTTCCCGTCATGAATTCTGCGGCCAATCTACTTTTTATTTGGACCGATCAGCAGCGGGCCGACAGCCTGCCATGTTACGGCAACGCCTTTGCCTCCACGCCCCACCTGGATCGATTGGCGAGCGAAAGTTTCATCTTTGAGCGGGCCTACTGCACACAACCGGTTTGCACCCCTTCGAGGGCCTCCATTCTGACCGGGTTGTGGCCGCATACGCACGGCTGTATCAGCAACAACTACCCCCTCGCACCGGAGAGTCGGACCATCGCGGAACAGGTCGGCGACCGTTATCACTGTGCCTATTACGGCAAGTGGCATCTGGGTGATGAGCTGTCTCCGCAGCATGGATTCGATGACTGGGTCAGTATCGAGGACGGGATATACCGAGCCTACTACTCGGACTCGGAAATGCTTTAGCAACGCAGCAATTACCACCATTTCCTCATGCAGCAAGGGGTTCCCCCGATCAATAAGAGAAGGACGGGGATGGGAGAGTCTTTTCGCGATTTTTTTCGCTGCCTTGGCAGAACCCTATACCAAAGCGAGGCATAGGCTGTTGAAGCCTGCTTTTTCAGTTATGAAGTCCAGAGTCCGTTCCACTCCTTCATCGTGCGAATCCCAGAGATAGGTAGAGGCTGTCCCAAAGTTATAACCATTTGTTTTACAGTAAGTTAACTTGTTTATAAAGCTGTCATAAAGACCGTTTTTAGGGGATTTTGGGCAATTTCGATGTCTATAACACCGTCAGCCTTTCTCTTGTTTTGCATATTCAAATACAATTCTACCATAGACCTCTGTCTGACGCGATTATATTTATAACGAAAAGAGGCCTTATACAGCGTTTTTGACGGAATTGAATGACTTACGTTCCCTTACAGTTCGGAGTCGAATATCTCAATTCGCAAAATTCGGGTTTTTGGGACAGCCTCTAGGTAAAAAGGGAAACAGTTTTCATCGTTATATTTTTCGATCTGGGACACTATTCTCAATTCTGATGATGGCTACTCTCTATTCCCGTTTCATACCCTCGCTCACATGCCATCAGCGGTAAACGGCTTGAATCAAGGCCCTCATGAAACCGGCCGCAAATGCCCGCCCTTCCCGGTCCAGCCGGTCATTGGGAATTTGCGGTGTGTGGTCCATCATAAAAGGCCCTTTGAAACCAATATCGCGATAGGCGCGCATGGCTTCAAACATGTCCACATTTCCTTCATCCACAAATACTTCCTGGAAATCGTGAGGGCTTCCACGGACATTGCGGAAATGAACATAGATAATTTTATTTTGCCGTCCCATTCGTCGTATGGTTTCGTAAACATCGACACCCATTTCGGTCACGCAGCCCTGGCAGAAAAGCATGCCGTGGACGGCGCTGGGCGCGAGTTGAAAAATCTTTTCGTAGTTCTCGATCGAGGAAACAATGCGCGGGTAGCCGCCAAAGGGTTCCGCTATCGGCGGGTCGTCGGGATGCAGGGCCAAACGCACACCGGCTTGTTCCGCCGCCGGAACAATGCGACGCAGCAGATATTGCAAATTTTCCCACATTTGTTCTTCCGGGATTTTCACCGGCTGATCTTTTTCCGATGAACTCCGCGCATATTCCCGATAGTTAAAACTGCTGTAGAGCGCGCCTCCGCGACCCTTTTGGGGAGTTGTGCGAAGGATGGTAATCGGTTTGAAGTTGTAACCGAAAAACGGAATCCCGACTTCTCCCATGGCTTTTAACAGGTTGCGCCACTGCTCGATTTTTTCATCCCTCCCGGGCAAACCGAGGGAAATGGCATGGGGACATCTTTTGCAAAGCGTTTGCAATTTCAGGCCGTGGGCCTCGGCCTTTTTTTTTCATGTCCTCACAGTAAACGGCCATTTCATCGAAGTTGTCCATTGGCGGGGGCGGATAAATGGACAGCGAGTCCACCCCGATTGCGCGGAAAAAATCCAGATTCTCAGCGCACACGAGATCTGCTGGCAATTGTTCCTGTATAGTGGCCTGATCGTTCAAAATGTTTGCCAGATAAGAAGGATAATCAAAACATAAGGCAATTGCGGATTCGTCAATGCATCTCGATATTATGATTAAATTTACTAATTTTTCCAGTGAGGACATTAAGCGCTGTAACACTTAAGGGCCTCTGGTCTGCCATCCATTCGCCCTGGGGAGAGGACGGCAGGCTTGATGAGGGCGCTCTGCGGCGCAATTGCCAAAAATTGGCCGCGGCCAAGGTGGACGGCATTTATACGACCGACAGCGACGGTGAGTTTTACGCCATTGAGTTGGATGAATTCCAGCGATTGGCGAAGGCCTTCGGGCGGGCCGTCGAGCCGACCGGGGTGGATGCCGCCATGGGCGTGACGTGGAGCCATACACAGGGAATCATCGACCGCATCAAGGCCTCATGCGAGGCTGGAGTGTCCAATGTGCATGTGGCCTTCCCGTTTTTCATGCCACCGGCCAAGAGCGATGTTGACCGGTTCTGGGATGACTTGGCGGGGGCCGTCCCGCAAGCCCGATGGATCCACTATGCCCACCCCGGATGCGGACCGGCATTGACCGGCATTGACTATGCCCGGCTCTCGGAAAGATTTCCCGAACAGTTTATCGGAACCAAAACCACCACCCAAATAACTTCTGCATTGACGGAGGTTTTGGCCAATTCGGGTCATCTGGCCCATTTTGTCGGTGAATTCACACTGACGCAAGGAATGCTGCTGGGGGCAAAAGGTTGCAACAGCTATTGGGTAAACATCATGCCCGGATGGATGCGGAAATATTTTGATGTCTGCCTCGAAGGCGACTGGGCAACCGCAGCCCGTCTTCAAAAAAAATTGATAAAATGGGAACTTTCCGGGGTACAGCCGCTGCGCGATGCCGGGCATAGACACGCCATCATCGGCAAAGCCAGGGCCGAACTAACCGGCTGGCTGGAGGAATCGGGATGCACCCGCCCGCCTTATTATCCGGTTTCCCGGGAACTCATAACCGGTATGAAGAAAGCATTTGAGGAATACTGGGCTCATGAAATCGAGGAGGAAAAATTTCCGCAGTCTTAATTTTCCAATTTTAATTTAAACGAACTTAAATTAGCTAGAGGCTGTCCCAAAAGGGTGATTTTTGCGAGGGGATTTTGAAGAGTGTTCATTTTAGTGGTATTTTCTTTTGGGAGGGGGTGACTTTGCTCTCCTATGACGTTAGGATTCTGGTTTTGGGGTCCGTTTGCCTGGTTTTCTTTGTATGGGCCGACAGTAGGCCTGTGAAAAAGTATTGTCCTTGCTTTTCCGGCCGA
This sequence comes from Opitutales bacterium, assembly GCA_965226205.1. Taxonomy (GTDB): domain Bacteria; phylum Verrucomicrobiota; class Verrucomicrobiia; order Opitutales; family UBA2987; genus JAJFLU01. Next base: position 37,203 of record CBDDCJ010000029.1, read on the forward strand.
CAGTAGGCCTGTGAAAAAGTATTGTCCTTGCTTTTCCGCTCTTTATTTAGGCCGCCGCTTTGGTTTTTAGTTCATCTTGCTGGGCCAGCATCTTGGCCACTTTCCATAGATTGTGCGAGAGGACCGACCAGGCTACGCTGATCGAGCGGTTGGCAAAGCCTTTGCTGCGCAATCGCCCGGCCTGCCAGCGATTCTTCAATACCCCGATCCGCCCTTCGGTGCTGGCCCGGCGCTTTTGCAATTGCCTGAAGTGTGGTTCCTCCATCCGTTTTTTCAACTGCTTCGGATCGCGTGGACAGAGCGCATCGTAGATGCCCTCCTGGGCTAACTGCCGGCGGGCCCGCTGGGAGGCGAATCCCCGGTCCGCGCACATGGCCGCTATGGGTTCGGCTAGGTTGAAGCGGTTCTGTCTTTGCAAACTCTCTTGCATTTGTTCATTTTCGCTTGGCGTCCGGCTGCCGTAGAGTTTCCAGTCCAGCAGGTATCCTTCAACGCTTTCACCCAAAAACAGGGTGTTGCCAAACTCAACCTCTTGGCCCGCTTTGCCTCGCACAATCACCTGCGCATCGGGTTCGTAAACACTCAAAACTTTCTCTGCGTTTTTCACCTGGCGGCCGCCAATGCGTTTTTCACCTGGCGGCCGCCAATGATTCGCTCGTGCGCTTGCTTGATGACCACCGGGATTAGCTCGCTCATGCGCTCCATCCGGGTAAGGATCTGTTGGACCTGTTTTTCGCTGTAATCGCTTTGCTCCCAGCAGGCTTGCAATAATTCCCGGTGACTGCGGGCATGCTCCCCGATCCGTTTGAGCAGCTTTTTCATCTGCCTCAAGATACCCTTGCGTTGCCGCGCGCTGTCCTTTCGCCGCCGGCTGTGGGTCATCTGTATGCACAGCCGATTCATCTGCCGAGCCAAGGGCTCCGGTTCGATCGGCATGCGATGGCGCAAACCGGCCTTCTCACGGATCAGCCGGATCGCTTTGAGCAGCGTGCCCGCTACATCCTTGAGCAGCACCCAGTCCGTCGGCCAATGAATGTTGACCTCCAAACAGGTGCCGTCGATCAGGCAAATGGTGGTGTCTATCGGCTTGTCCAATCCCACCACCTGCCGGGCCAGATCAGCATCGCCCACAACCTCAGTCAAGGTCCGGTGCAAGGCCCTCAACTGCTCTTCGCTGAAAAACTTCGAGGCCCGTTCCAGGGTGCTCTTGGAGATGCCCCTTATGCCGTCGATATGACGGACACGACAAAAGTCAGCCAACAGATCGCTGCTGCCCAGAGCCCTCGACAAATGCCGAAACGAAATCCCACCGAGCAGATAACGCAGCGTTTCCATACGCAACGCCTTGAGGGCAAAATTAGCCCGCTTTTGCCGGGCCTTTACACTCATTGGCTGGCCTCTTTCCAAGGCCAGATCAACGCCCTGCGATTCCACCTCCGAATCGATCAGCAGCCGGTCGATACGCTCGATGGTGGCGCGAAAGTTATCGTAATCGAGGCAACGGTCGACCACAGTTAAAGCTGGACGCAGGAGGCATTGGATGGCTATATTTTTCATAGAAAGGGCTATATTGATTTTCGCTAACGCAATTATAGAACCCTTTTTTAGCCGGATCGAGCAAAAAAATGCTCTTTCCGGCTATTTTTATAAACGTCATCCAGTTGACTACAAAATCTTTATATTTTTGGGACAGCCTCTAAATAAAGAGCGGAAAAGCAAGGACAATACTTTTTCACAGGCGTACTGTCGGCCCATACAAAGAAAACCAGGCAAACGGACCCCAAAACCAGAATCCTAACGTCATAGGAGAGCAAAGTCACCCCCTCCCAAAAGAAAATACCACTAAAATGAACACTCTTCAAAATCCCCTCGCAAAAATCACCCTTTTGGGACAGCCTCTACACTACCAATTTTATTAAGGATTCCCCAATGAAAATTCTCGGATCTAACGCTTTGGATTTCCTTCAACTCGGCAGTAATAATTGGGTTGCCGGTTCGCAAAAGTCACCCGGTGGCAAGCCCATTATGGTTAATGACCCGCACTTTGACACCAAAATGCTGCCCACGCCGATCTATTCTATAGGAATGTTCACCCCTGAATTAAGATCTGTTGGCGTGAATGTGCCTGGTATTCCGGGTTTATTGGTGGGCAGAAATGAATATGTCGCAGCCGGGGTAACCGTTGCTTATGGTGATGCCCAGGATTTGTATATTGAAACAATCGATCCGAATAATCCGGCTAACTATCTGGAGGGCAAAAAGTCGATTCCATTTGAAGTGATTGAACAAACCCTGAAAATCAAGGATGAAGATGATCCAAGTGGTTTCAGAACGGAAAAATTAACTATTCGCCTGACGAAACGAGGCCCCGTGATTTCGAATGTTCTGAAGGATTTTAAAACGGAAAAACTGGTCACTGTTCGCTATGCTCCCGTGGAAAGCATGCAACCTTCCCTGGGTCTGGATTTTCTTTTGAAATCTAAATCGGTCGGAGACATAAAAAATTATTTGAAAGATATCACTACAGTATATTTGAATTTTGTTTTTGCTGATGTTCATGGTGGTATAGCTTGGCAGACTAGCGGAAGAATTCCTATTCGATCTAAAGGAAATGGTTCAGTTCCCTTTAAAGTAACAGATGATCAGGACAACTGGGCGGGCTGGATTCCCTATGAGGAAATGCCTCAAAACTACCAACCAGATAGAGGATGGGTTGGTACCGCTAATCATAAAACGGTAACCAAAGATTACCCTTACTACTACTCTTCCCAGTTTTCCCCAAGTTATCGCTATCAACGTATGACCGAGTTACTGGACTCTCCAGGGAAAAAGACTGTGGACGATCATTGGAATTTCATGCGGGACGATCTGAATGTTTTATCCAGAGCGATATCTCCCATTCTGGCCAAAGCTTTAATTGCCCAACCTGAGACTCGTAAAATGGGAGAAATATTAAACCAATGGGATTTTAGAGATAAAATTGATTCTCCCGCGCCAAGTATATTTCAGGAAACCTATCGAAACCTGGCCGGACTGGTTTTTAAAGATGAACTGGGAGAAGAGCTCGGTTCTTATTTGATCGGCAATAACTAGAGGCTGTCCCAAAGTTATAACCATTTGTTTTACAGTGAGTTAACTTGTTTATAAAGCTGTTATAAAGACCGTTTTTAGAGGATTTTGGGCAATTTCGATGTCTATAACACCGTCAGCCTTTCTCTTGTTTTGCATATTCAAATACAATTCTACCATAGACCTCTGTCTGACGCGATTATATTTATAACGAAAAGAGGCCTTATACAGCGTTTTTGACGGAATTGAATGACTTACGTTCCCATACAGTTCGGAGTCGAATATTTCAATTCGCAAAATTCGGGTTTTTGGGACAGCCTCTAACTACTTCTGGCAGGAAAGACTGGGAATAATGATCAATGAGGGTGAATCCGAATGGTTTGACGATGTTAGCACTAAGGATAAGATAGAAACCCTGACAGACCTGATACAAAAAGCTGGAATGAAAACGCGCGAGGATCTAATGGAGAGGATTGGTGATGATCCGGAAGACTGGCTTTGGGGGAAAATCCATCAAATAGAATTTCTTAACCCTATTCGAAGAAGCGGATTGGGAAAAGGCTGGTTAAGGGGAGGCTCTCATCCTATGGCAGGTTCAGGAGACACGATTTACCGCGCGCGTTTTTCTTTAAATCAAGAAGGCAACTTCGTAAAGGTTTCCGCTGCTCTCAGGATGGTGGCTGACCTGAACGATAATGAAAAAGTGTTGGCGGTAATATCAGGTGGCGTCGTCGGGCGAACGTTCTCTCCTCACTTCACCGATCAAATCGAGGCCTATATGAGTGGAGAAAAAATGTATTGGTGATTCAGCGATGAAAAGATAGAAGAACATGCTCGCTCCGAATTACATTTAATTCCTTAAACTTCCCTTTGACGCAGAAACACTGAAAACTCCCGCACTCTAGGGACGCAATCAAATTTTGGCCAACAAAATGATGCAAAGGAATTTGCTCAAACTGGCGTCGCGGCTATTGGTTGGGCGAATAGGCTTTGTTTGGCCTCTTCCAGGTTTTGATGGACGGTCCATTTTTTATAGTCTTCGAATTCCTGGCAGGTTTTTGTGACTTGGGAACTGCCGGCCAGTGCGCCGGGCACGGCCAGGTTTTCGCATTCTTCCAGCGCCTCGCCGATCAATTCAAATGTTTCCATATGGTATTCCTTAACCTCAAGGGCGTCGATAATAACTTTTCCGTAGCCGTCTTCGACCACTTCGGCCAGTTTGGTGGCGAGAATCTTTTGCATATCGTGTATATCCTTAAGGTCGCCATGGGGAATATTGATGATGAAATACTCGCCCTCTATGCGATAATATTTGCTCGTCATATCGATATGAAGAGTGCGCGCGATATTGGATTTTAATTCCACAAAATTGATCGGCTTGGTTACAATGGTGTTGAAACCCGATTCCTGCGCTTTGCGCTGCTCATCGACCGCCGTCTTGATGGAGAGTTCGAAAACGGGCACGCCACGGGTGCGGGCATTGGAGCGTAAAAAACGAATCAAGGAGAAAGCCCCGTTCTCCGGCAGGGAGAGGCTTACGATGAGACGATCAACCTTATTCTGGAGCGTGTATTCCATCGCTTCGGAAGGCCCTTTGAGGCTTTTCACGACCCAGGAATTGCTGACCAGGTTTTCCCTGATCTGACGCACGATGATCGGTTTGTCGTCGATTAGAAGGATCTTCGCTCTGGCGATGCTTTGAACGCCTTCTCCCAGTGGCACCGTTTGGGAATCGAGATTAGTCATTTCCGATGTCAATCCCTGTTCACCGATCTCTATTTTGAGAGTATCGAAAGTTTCCCGCAGTTCATCCAGAGCGACCTCCAGGGAATCGAGGCTGCTTTCGTTCAACTGGTCGATTTTTTCCACCGAATTCCTGAATTTGTAAGCGCCGAAAGTGAGGCAGGAGCCTTTCATCGCATCGAGGCGGGAGAGGGCCGGCAGAATATCGCCATCGGCTATCAGGTTTCTCGTATTGGCGATACCCTTATCTAGAGGCTGTCCCAAAAGGGTGATTTTTGCGAGGGGATTTTGAAGAGTGTTCATTTTAGTGGTATTTTCTTTTGGGAGGGGGTGACTTTGCTCTCCTATGACGTTAGGATTCTGGTTTTGGGGTCCGTTTGCCTGGTTTTCTTTGTATGGGCCGACAGTAGGCCTGTGAAAAAGTATTGTCCTTGCTTTTCCGCTCTTTATTTAGGCCGCCGCTTTGGTTTTTAGTTCATCTTGCTGGGCCAGCATCTTGGCCACTTTCCATAGATTGTGCGAGAGGACCGACCAGGCTACGCTGATCGAGCGGTTGGCAAAGCCTTTGCTGCGCAATCGCCCGGCCTGCCAGCGATTCTTCAATACCCCGATCCGCCCTTCGGTGCTGGCCCGGCGCTTTTGCAATTGCCTGAAGTGTGGTTCCTCCATCCGTTTTTTCAACTGCTTCGGATCGCGTGGACAGAGCGCATCGTAGATGCCCTCCTGGGCTAACTGCCGGCGGGCCCGCTGGGAGGCGAATCCCCGGTCCGCGCACATGGCCGCTATGGGTTCGGCTAGGTTGAAGCGGTTCTGTCTTTGCAAACTCTCTTGCATTTGTTCATTTTCGCTTGGCGTCCGGCTGCCGTAGAGTTTCCAGTCCAGCAGGTATCCTTCAACGCTTTCACCCAAAAACAGGGTGTTGCCAAACTCAACCTCTTGGCCCGCTTTGCCTCGCACAATCACCTGCGCATCGGGTTCGTAAACACTCAAAACTTTCTCTGCGTTTTTCACCTGGCGGCCGCCAATGATTCGCTCGTGCGCTTGCTTGATGACCACCGGGATTAGCTCGCTCATACGCTCCATCCGGGTAAGGATCTGTTGGACCTGTTTTTCGCTGTAATCGCTTTGCTCCCAGCAGGCTTGCAATAATTCCCGGTGACTGCGGGCATGCTCCCCGATCCGTTTGAGCAGCTTTTTCATCTGCCTCAAGATACCCTTGCGTTGCCGCGCGCTGTCCTTTCGCCGCCGGCTGTGGGTCATCTGTATGCACAGCCGATTCATCTGCCGAGCCAAGGGCTCCGGTTCGATCGGCATGCGATGGCGCAAACCGGCCTTCTCACGGATCAGCCGGATCGCTTTGAGCAGCGTGCCCGCTACATCCTTGAGCAGCACCCAGTCCGTCGGCCAATGAATGTTGACCTCCAAACAGGTGCCGTCGATCAGGCAAATGGTGGTGTCTATCGGCTTGTCCAATCCCACCACCTGCCGGGCCAGAAGGGCATCGCCCACAACCTCAGTCAAGGTCCGGTGCAAGGCCCTCAACTGCTCTTCGCTGAAAAACTTCGAGGCCCGTTCCAGGGTGCTCTTGGAGATGCCCCTTATGCCGTCGATATGGCGGACACGACAAAAGTCAGCCAACAGATCGCTGCTGCCCAGAGCCCTCGACAAATGCCGAAACGAAATCCCACCGAGCAGATAACGCAGCGTTTCCATACGCAACGCCTTGAGGGCAAAATTAGCCCGCTTTTGCCGGGCCTTTACACTCATTGGCTGGCCTCTTTCCAAGGCCAGATCAACGCCCTGCGATTCCACCTCCGAATCGATCAGCAGCCGGTCGATACGCTCGATGGTGGCGCGAAAGTTATCGTAATCGAGGCAACGGTCGACCACAGTTAAAGCTGGACGCAGGAGGCATTGGATGGCTATATTTTTCATAGAAAGGGCTATATTGATTTTCGCTAACGCAATTATAGAACCCTTTTTTAGCCGGATCGAGCAAAAAAATGCTCTTTCTGGCTATTTTTATAAACGTCATCCAGTTGACTACAAAATCTTTATATTTTTGGGACAGCCTCTATCTAGGTCCGTTATGAATAATTCGAGAATTTTGAGATAGCGCACATAGTCGATTTCGAGCCGGGAGATGACCACCTCGGGATCCGTCAACACTTCATTGGACATTTTGCTTTTGACGGGAATTCTATCCGCTACTTTGCGCACTTGCTAGATCAACCGCGATGCTTTGAATGGTTTCAGAATAAAGTCCTTAACATCGTTTTTAACCGCGTCCATGACCAGTTCGCGGTCCCGGTTCATCGTCACCAGAATGATTGGCATCGTTTTAAAACGGGTGTCCTGGCGCATGCGCTTGATCAGTTCGATACCAGTCAATTCGGGCATTACATTGTCGAGTATGCAGAGGTCCACATCAAGGCCCTTGTCCAGCATTTGCCAGGCCACCTCTCCGTCGTCCGCATCGACGATGCTCCAGGTTTTTTCCCGGCGCAGGATTTCACACATGGTGGTCCTGATTACGGCATCGTCATCGACAGTTAAAATATTCATGGGAACGCAAATTCCTATGGGCTGACGGTAGCCGATAAGTGAGACTTGATGGCCTGGAAGGTTTTATCTAGGGTGCCGAGGTGGGACTCCAGCTCTTTCAAGTCTCCATTGCGGGCATTGTATTCCACCATTTGCGATACTTTCATCAATTCGTTCTGGCCGCATTGCCCGGCAGAACCCGCGATGCTGTGGGCGTGAATCCTGACGTTTTCCAGGTCGCCCTGCGAGAAAGCTTCCTGGAAGAGGACAACCCGTTTTGAAACCTCTTTGAGGAAAACGGCGATGACCCTCTCGCTAATATACTCCAAATCTTCCGGCTCCAATTCTCCCCCATCTTCTTCCCACTGATTTTCCAACGATTGCTCAAGTTCGCTCAATTGCGGTTCGGGCCTGACTTTAAATTCTTCCGTCTCCGTCTTTTCATCGTTAGAATCAACCTCCGGCAATCGGTTTCCGCGCTTTAACTGGTATTCGATTGCTCTTTGCAAGGCATTCGCCAGATTTTTTTTCTTAACCGGTTTGGCCACAAAATCGCTCATGCCAGCCTCCAGAAACTTTTCTCTATCCCGGGGCAGGGCGCTGGCCGTCATGGCGATAATATAAATCTGGTTGTCGAGGACTTGGGAGTCGGGTTTGCGAATCAGTTTAGACGCCGTAATGCCATCCATTTTCGGCATGTTGACATCCATCAGGACGACGTCATAGTGCTCCTTGGTGAGCGCTTGGACGGCTTTTCGGCCGTTATCCCGAATGTCGATTTTGTGTCCCATGGACTCGACCTGTATCTTGGCAATTTCCTGGTTTGTCAGGTTGTCCTCGGCCAGCAGAACCTTAAGCTGTTTGTTGGGAGGCAAGGCTGCGGCCGCGGCATTGTTTTGCAAATTTGACGCCAGGTCCCCAACGGCGAATTCTGAGCCTCTGACCGGATGCTGGTCCGCCTGTTTCTCCAATCGCAGAAAGACGAAGAATTCCGCTCCCTTCCCGGGATCGCTCTTGACCACGATTTTTCCCTTCATCATTTCCACCAGGCGCCTGCAAATGCTCAGGCCGAGGCCCGTGCCTCCGAATTTTCGAGTGGTCGATATGTCGGCTTGCTGAAATGGCTTAAACAATAATTCTTGACCCGATTTCGATATCCCGATTCCTGAATCCCGGACGGCTATGCGGAGAGAGACGGAAGAGGCGTTTTCTTTGCGGCAATCCAAATTCACCCGAATAAAACCTTCATTGGTAAATTTAATCGCATTGCCGACCAAATTTATGAGGATTTGGCGGATGCGGGTGGGGTCCCCGATGAGCTGGCGTGGCACGTTCTGCCCGATATTCAACTCGAGATCCAGTCCTTTCTCGTTGACTCGGTGCTTCAACAATTCCACGGAAGTCTCAATCGTTTTTATGAAGTCGAATGGAATAGACTCCAAGGCCAACTGGCCGGATTCCACTTTTGAATAATCGAGAATATCATTGATAATGCGCAGGAGCGAATTGGCGGATTCCTGCATGGTTTCCGCGTAATGGCGCTGTTGGGGATCGAGTTTCGTTTCCTGAAGAATCTCACTCATGCCGATGACGCCGTTGAGAGGGCTGCGAAATTCGTGGCTCATCATGGCCAGAAAAGCATCCTTGGCCCGATTGGCGGCCTCCGCCTCCTCTTTGGCCCGGGCGAGGGCTTCCTCGATTTTTTTGCGTCTCGAAATATCGTAAAAACCGGCCAGCAAGGCGGGCCTTTCCTCGAAATCAACTTTGCGGATGGACATGGAAAGCCAGAAGCGATCCCCGTTCAGGTTTTTCATTTCGACTTCATCGAAATCACGCGTTTTTTTACTTTGTATAGCCTTGCTTAATTTCGATCTAACCTCGTCATCGACCAGAAAATTGAAGGCGTTTTGCGAGCATATTTGATCGGAGGGAACACCGAAAACATTGATCGCCCTTTCGTTGGCCATCAAGATATCGCCCTTGGGTGTGCTTGCCATTATCAGTGGAACGGGTGTGGCGTCGAAAATGTGCTGTATGCGGTTTTTGGACTTTTGCAGGTCCTGCTGGACTTTTTTGCGGTAGGCGATCTCTCTTTGCAATTCGAGGTGAATCCGCACTCTGGCCAGCAATTCGGAGGGGTTGAAGGGCTTGGTCACATAGTCCGTCCCGCCGCTCTTAAAGGCTTTGACGATTTCCGAGGGCTTGTCGAAAGCGCTCAGAAAAATGACCGGAATTTCCTTGGTTTTCGAATCGGCCTTTAATTTGCGGCAGATTTCCACCCCACTGATGCCCGGCAGATCGATATCGAGCAAGATGAGATCGGGAGTGGAGTTCTCCAGATAAGCCAGAGCCTCGACTCCGTTAATCGCATTAAATACCCGATATCCTCGATCTTTAAACAGCGAGGACAGCAAACACCGTACAGTGCTGGAGTCATCGACGATTAGAATATCGCCGAGCCCCCAGTCTTGGGAACCATAAACCATAGAGGCTTTAAATCGACGGAGTTAAAATTTTCTAAATGGAAATTTTTAAAAATCGAACGCCGGCTATTTAAACCTGCGCAGTCGAAGGCTGTTGGCCACCACGGAAATGCTGCTCAGGGCCATGGCTGCGCTGCCGATCATGGGATTGAGGAGCCAACCCGTCCAGGGGTAGAGGATTCCTGCCGCAATGGGCACACCCGCCATGTTGTAAAGAAAAGCGAAAAAAAGGTTTTGCCGGATGGTTCCCAGAATGCGGCGCGACAACCGAACCGCCACCGCCACCCCCTGGAGGTCGTTATGGATCAGGGTGATGTCCCCGGCCTCGATGGCCGCCTCGGTCCCGGAGGCAATGGCGAAGCCGATATCGGCCTGGGCCAGGGCCGGGGCGTCGTTGATCCCGTCACCGACCATTCCCAGAAGCATTCCCTCGTCCTGCCATTGCTTGACCAGGCTGGCTTTACCGGCGGGTTTTACCTCGGCCAGATAATGTTCGATTCCGAGCTGGCGGGCGATTTTTTCCACCGCCGCCGGCTGGTCGCCCGATACCAGCCGAATATCAATTTTCTGTTTGCGAATGGTATTGATGAAATCCTGCGAGCCTGGGCGGAGGGCATCCCCCACCGCCAGCAAGCCAGCGGCTTTTCCATCGATTGAAACCAAAACGGGTGTTTCACCGGCATGGGAAATTTCCTCAATTCCACGGGAAAGAGCCTCCAGGCCGATATTTCTGTCTTTCATCAAGGGAATATTGCCGATGAGGAGTTTTTGGTTTTCAACCACCGCCTCGATTCCGAACCCTTCCAGAGCGCGGAAATCTTTTGGCTCGCTCAAGGTTAATGCCTTCTCTTTGGCCAACTCGAAGAGGGCCCGGCCCACCGGATGCTCGGAGGCGGATTCGGCGCTCCCGCATAATCTCAGGAGCTCGTCTTCCCCAATCTCATCGGTGGTCTGGATTCTTAAAACGCGCGGGCGGCCCTCCGTCAGGGTTCCCGTTTTATCCAAAACGATGCCATCCAGTTTGCTCACCAATTCGAGAGCTTCGCCATTTTTGACCAGGATGCCCAACTCGGCCCCTCTGCCCATTCCCACTGTGATGGCTGTGGGCGTGGCCAGACCCAGAGCGCAGGGACAGGCGATGATGAGGACGGATACAAATACCTGCAAAGCAAAGGGCAGGGCGGGTTCCGGCCCGAATTTCAACCAATAGGCGCCGGCGGCCAATGCAATGAACAGGATCACTGGAACAAAATAGCCGCTGATGACATCGGCCAGACGGGCAATCGGGAGTTTGGAACTTTGCGCATCGCGCACCAGATCGACGATTTTTCGCAGCAGGGTGTCCGTGGCCGCGGATGTCACCCGGAAGCGGAAACTTCCCGTGCGGTTCAAGGTGCCGCTGTAAACGGGATGGCCGGGATTTTTTTCCACCGGCATGGGCTCACCCGTCAGCATCGATTCATCGATGGAAGAAGAGCCCGAAATGATTTCACCGTCGAGGGGCAGGATTTCGCCGGGCCTGACGATAACGATTTCCCCCACGGACACTTCTTGAAATGGCGTCTTTATCTCACGTTCATCGCGGATGACACTGGCTGTCTTGGGTTGCAGCCCAATCAGGTTGCGCAGGGCGGCGGTGGTATTTCTTTTAGCCCGCGCTTCCAGCAGCCGGCCCAACCCCACCAGAACGATTATCACCACCGTGGCATCGTAATAAAGATGGGGCGCCTGGCCCAGTTTTTCCCAAAATCCGGGCGCCAAGGTGACGGAAAAACTGTAAAGATAGGCGGTTCCCGAACCGATGGAAATGAGGGTGTTCATATCTGCCCCAAAATGCGAAAGCCGACTCCAGGCGCTCCTAAAGAAGGGACTGCCGGTCAAAATCAATACGCCCGTGGCCAGGCCCCAGAGAATCCAGGAATGGCCGGGAAAAACGATTTTGCCCATCGAAATGATAAGAACGGCGGCAGCCATGATCGCGGAAAAACCCAATTTGAGGGACTGGCGTTGGTATTCCTGGGCTTCATCTTTTTGGCGGCGCTCTTCGGCTTCGGCCAAATCCGCCCTAAAATCGAGCAATTCAGCCACGTATCCTTCACCGGCAATTTGGGCGCAAATCCGTTCAGGGTTAATGCTGCCAGCCTCATAAGCCACCTGCACCTCGCCCGCGGCCAGATTTACCAGCGCCCGATGGACCCCTTCCAATTGGAGAATCGATTTCTCCACCCGCCCCACGCATGAAGCGCAATGCATCCCTTTGACCGAAAACCGATCCTCCCGCTCCGTCGGGAGAACAGCCACTGACTCAGGTGTAGTTTTCATTTGCATTCAAGTTTTGCTTGGCACTATTCGCCGGAATGATTAAATATCTAATATCGATCCTATTGACCAAATTAAAATCACTCCTGTTTTCCGCGGGCTGAGCGAGGAAGCCTTGCAGAATTTGACGAGCAATCTGCGCTCCCTGGATTATTCACCCGGCAATATTGTTATAACCGAGGGCACCTTGGGGGACACTCTTTACATTATCTCGGAAGGCTCCGTGGAGGTTGTGAAAAATCTGGACGAGCCCGGGGAAATAATCCTGGACAACCTCAAAAAGGGGGAAATATTTGGGGAAATGTCAATCATAGAGTCGGTTCTCCGATCGGCTACGGTGAGGGCCCTGGAGGAACCCACCAGGGTTTACGCACTCCATAAATCGGACCTTCATCGTCTTTTCAAGACCGCTCCCACCCAATTCGCCCTCCTTATTTTGAACATTTCCCGCGACCTTTGCCGCAGGCTTCGCAAGATTGACGATCTTTACGCGGCCAGAGGCGATTGAGGGATATCCCGCCATCAAGCATCATTCAAAGTTTCATTTTCCATAAAAAAAACCGAAGGGCTCAAAATGCTTCAAATAGCGCCAGCCCAAGCAAAAGGGCCATCCAAATGAAGAAGATACTCGTTTGCGCTGACGGCTCCGATTACGCCCAGGTTTGCTGCCAGTACGCCGCCTGGCTGGCCGGGCGGTCCGGCGCCCATATCGATTTGCTCTACCTGACCGACATCCGGCAATTTGAAGTGCCCTTCATCGCTGATTTAAGCGGCAGCCTCGGCATCCAGCCCTACCAGGACATCATGAGCCAACTGCAAGAAATGGAACGCAAAAAAGCCATCATGATCGAGGAAACAAGCCGCCAGGCGCTGGCCGCCGGTGGACAGGCCGACGGGATAAGTTTTCACCACCGCACAGGTCTGCTCATCGATTGTCTGGGAGACTTTGAGAACGATGTGGATCTCGTCATGCTCGGCAAACGAGGAGAAAATGCCGATTTTGCCACCGAGCACCTCGGCTCGACCATGGAACGCGTTCTGCGGGCGAGCAAAAAACCTTGCCTCGTGACCTCCCGTAAATTTAGGGAAATCCGCAAAATCCTGCTCGCCTACGACGACGGCCAAAGTTGCCGCAAAGCCCTCCGGCACCTCATCATATCCGGCCTGGAAATCATGAAGGATGTTCAATTTCACATCGTTACGGTAGTCGAAAATAAGGATCAGGCGTTCGCCCAAAAAAGCCTTGGAGAGGCGGAATCGGTCTCCCGGCCGGCCGGTTACAAAACGGTCTGCCAATTGCTGAACGGCCATGTCGAGGAGGCCCTCTCCGGCTATGTCGAAAAAGAAAACATCGACCTCCTCGTCATGGGCGCCTACGGCCACACCCGCATCCGCTACCTTCTCATCGGAAGCGCCACCACCACCGCCACCCTCAGAAGCTGCAAAATACCCGTCCTTTGCTTTAGGTAAACGCAGCTGTAGGTTAATGCGTTTCCTTCACCAGTTAATTCTATTAATTTTCCTGGTTCTCTTAATGATGAGCAGCGGTTTGGCTGCGTAAGAGCTTCCTTCGCGTTTTTCGGGATTTCGTTTCAGCCGGAAGGCGGAGGTTGATGTATCTCAGCAGGAAGTCTGGCAAGCTTCAGAAGGATGGGTTTTTCAGGATGGGGTTTGGCGAGTGGACCAACCCGGAAGGCTTATAATTCCGTTTACTCCTTCCAATCGGGTAAAGTTTAAATTCGCAGTAGTTCTTTCTTCTTTTTCAGAACTCGGCTTGTATCTCGGTTTCAAGGAAGATAAAAAGATGAAGCTCGACGGTGGTTGGAAGTCGCGCTACGGAGCTTATAACTTCCGCTGTGGACAGGGAAGGGGGGATCACTACAGCATCGAAAGTTTAGGCAAGAGAGGAGGGCGTATTTTTAGTGAAAGTTGGGAACCTGCGGGCGTTAAAAATGCCAACCCTCATATTTTTACAGTGGAGTTTGACGAAGGGATTTTAAGATTGGCGATTGACGGCATGGAAATAGTGAGTGGGTTCGACCAACATCCCCTGGCGCTTTTAAGCGCGCTCTCATTCAATGTGGAGGGTCCGATTGAGATTCGTCCCCTATCCCTAACTATAACACCTTCCGTTCTCAAAAGAATAACGCTCTATCATTGGGACGATACCCCTTTGAGTTTTACCGCCGGTGATTTTATTATCTGGATTTCGGAGGATAATGAAACTTACCGAATGTATCGTGGCCCGTTAGTTTTCAATGATCAAATAGTTGAAAAAAAATCCGAGCCATTCACACCTGCGCCCGAAAAGCGATTTGGCTCACCCCGAAGTATGCGAACCTATCGTTTCTCAGATATGGACATTGATTCCCGCTATATGGTCATCGAGTTGAGGGCCGAATCCTCTGGTAACAAAATCGAAAATTATCTTTCAGCCTTTGTTGAAATTAAAAACGAAAAAGGAGAACGGATTCCGGTAACCTACGGTTTATCGGCCAGCATGCGTTTTGATCCCGATGCCGTGCAGCAGAGGGTGGGGGATTTCCGAAAAGCCGGTATCGCCTTCGATGCGGGAGAGCGCACCCGTTATGATCGTTGGACAGGCGGCGCGCGTTTGCAGCAATCACTAGGCCGAAGCCGGTTTTCGCTGGAGCCGGGAGGTTGGCTAGGGTTAGCAATGGGCCGCAACGAGTTTCCCACCGCCACGGTCGATCCTAGCTTTCCCGAAGTGCGCATGTGGATAACTGAGCACGTAAGGAAGCTGATGGAACTGGGCGCTGACGGTGTCGATTTCCGCCTGGTTAACCATACCGAATCGCTGGACTGGGAAAACTATGGTTTCAGCCAACCGGTAGTGGCGGAGTTCGGGAAACGTTATGGGATCGACATCACCCGTGAGAGCTTCGACCGTTCACTTTGGGGAAAGCTTCGCGGTGAGTATATTGATATTCTTTTGCGTGAGATTAGCAAGAATGTTCACGCCTACGAGGGGACCTTTCAGATACACATCGACCCTTTCATGGCTTTCGGCCCGGAAAGCAACTGCTATCACGAAACCTCCTGGAATTGGCCGTCCTGGATAAATGACGGGATAATCGATGAAATCACCTTAAAGGAAGGCCCGGAGACTTTTTCCGCCATGGATGAGAACACTTTTTGGAATGAAATAATTCGCCGGGGGAGTGAAGCGAAGATACCGGTTTACGCCTGCAACGGCGATCTATTTGACACTCCCGAAACGCCCCTCGAATGGTATGAAAAAAGTTATCACGCAGGATTATCGGGGATCATTTTTTATGAAAGTTTCAAACTGGTTCATTTGCAAACAGACGGCAAGTTTGCCCTTAAAAACAAATCGTTTCACCTCTCCCTCAAACGATTCAGAGATAATATTGGAAAATAACATGAATAATGGAACTAGCTATAGGCTTTCCACCGTTATTTAAAACCTTCCTCGCCTTCGCTGTGCAGGGAAGCGCCCTTTTGGCGGATATTTTCGCGAGCCTTCTCCACTGGAACATTTTGCGCTTTCATGACATCGCCCCAAGCTCCTTGAGGCGCAGCCCATCGGGCGGCATTGTAGAGGATGCGTTGAATCTGCTCGTTGTGGTATATTGGATAAGTTTCGTGGCCCGGCCGGAAGTAAAATATTTTGCCATTGCCCCTAAACCAGCAGCAGCCGGACCGAAACACTTCGCCCCCCTCGAACCATGAGATAAACACCTGCTCGTCCGGCACCGGTATGCCGAAAGGTTCGCCATACATTTCCGCATTTTCCAGCTCCACGCATTTCCCCACGCCCCGAACAATGGGATGGCCGGGATTGACCACCCAGAGGCGTTCACGCTCCCCGGCTTCACGCCACTTGAGGGCGCAGGATGTCCCCATCAGCCGTTTGAATATTTTGGAAAAATGAGCCGAGTGGAGCGCAATCAATCCCATCCCGGCGAGGATGCGCTGCTGCACCCGATCGACTATTTTGTCATCGACTTCACCGTGCGCCCGGTGCCCCCACCAAAACAGGACATCCGTTTTTGCCAGGCGCTCCTCGCTTAGCCCATGTTCGGGCTGCTCCAAAGTAGCCGTGGAGACTTCCAGCAGCCCATCGCTATCGCTGGAGCGCAACCCCACCGCAATGGCGTTATGAATACCATTGGGATAAATATTTTTGACGTCTTCATTCAACCGCTCGTGAACGTTTGCATTCCAGATAACAACTGATAATTTACTCATGGCGAAGTCGGGATATTATTCCAACTATTCTGGAGAATTAATAACCGCTGTCAATGGTTTATCCGATGCCTAATTTTTCCAATTCAAGGGTAGCTTGATGGGTGTTTTGGAAATAGATGCCATTTATTCCCAACTGCCGGGCGGCCTCTATGTTTGCCGGGCGGTCGTCGAGAAAAACGCAGTTTTCGGGCGGTGTTTTTAATCTTTCCAGGGCAATGCGGTAAAGGGTTAAATCCGGTTTGATGACGCCGTGATGGCAGGAGATGACAATGTCGTGGAACAAGGCGTCAAAACCGTAGCGGTGACGGCGTTTTCGAGATATGGCGTGCGAGTCGTTGGATAAGATGAATATTTTAAAACCGTTTTCTTTCAGATTCCGGGCCAGGGTTATACCGCCGGGGATTTCTTTAAAATAGCTTTCAAAACCGATGTCTTCCCCGGTTGCCTCTATGCCTACGGCGTTGAGAACCTCTTTCCAAAACAACTCTTCCTCCATTAAGCCGCGATCGACTATGGGCCGGCACTTTTTCCAGACGACGAACATGCGGCCGATCTCTCCGGGTTTTTCGTATTTAGCGGCCAGGTCGGCTATTTTATCGTCGATGAAGTCCACCAGCAAAACGCCGCCCACATCAAAAAGCACATTGGATATTTCCGGCACTTTTATACCTAACAATAGCGGATTAATGACAAACTTACTTCAATACCACAGGGTCGTAAATGGAATCGATCTGGACTCCGTCAACATCATATTCAAGAACACGTTTGAGGTCGGCCAGTCCCCGCTGCAAGGGGTCGCCCGTTTTGTAATGTTTAAGGTTAATACTAACGATAACCATGAGCCCCATTTTGTGAAATCCCTCAACTTCCTCACGGGTAAAATCTTCTCCGTGGTTGAATATGTAATAATACTTTTCGGGATCGCGCTCGGCTTTGATTCTCAGTTTGGCAGTTTCCAGAGGGTCTCGCCAGGCCACTTTGGCTTTTCCGAAAAACCAGTCAGATACCTTTTCCTGGTTATTAATGGGAATGCGATTCGTTAATATGAGCGCGCTTTCGATTCCCCGGCAGTATTTCTCTATCAGCTTGTCGTCGGCGCCCTTGATGTCCACCATGAGATCGATGCGTCCGGCGCAGATGGCGGCATATTCTTCAAACGTTGGAATCTCTTCTCCGTTGCGCAGCAGTTTGATTTAATTTCAGATACCCCGTAGCTTGCTACGGGGAGCGGTAACTTTATAACAGAGATGAATGAGCGAAGAGAAACGGGAGCATTTGAGGCGCGCGAGCCATTGCGTGTGGCAGATCCACTACCATATGGTGTTCCCTGTGAAGTATCGGAAGATGCTCTTGGAAAGGCGGGTGCAAGAGGTGCTGAAAGAAACAAGCGTTGGGATAGCCGAGCGCTATGAAATAGAGATGGAAGCACTGGGAATGGATGGAGACCATGTGCATTTGCTGTGTGGAGCGCATCCGAAAGAAGCACCCGGGCGAATCGTTCAGAAATATAAGAGCATAACGGCGCGGGAGATCTTTCGGCGCGAACCTTGGGTGAAGGAGAAGCTGTGGGGAGGGGAGTTTTGGAGTGACGGGTATTATGTTGGAACGGTAGGGGAGCGTGGGGATTGGGCCAGTGTGGAGGCCTACGTAAGAAAACAGGGCAAACCGAAGAAGCAGTTGCAACAATTGATGCTGTGGTGATCATGAATTTCTTTCTTAGATACCCCGTAGCTTGCTACGGGGTGTTTCATTTTCTTTATTTCGGCCAATGTTAGATCGGATATATTTTTATCCACCCCGGTTTCCCTTTTTAAACTGGCATCGTGAAAACAAATGACGTGGCCGTCTTTGGATATGCGCGCATCCACCTCCAAATGGGTATAGCCACGGGCAATGGCTTCCTCAAGACCCTCAATGCTGTTTTCGGCGATATTTTCATCCACCACTCCCCCAAGGTGGGCGATAAGAAGAAGGTTCTTCATTTTTCCCGCGCTCTTCGCCCACGCTTCTGGCCCGGCGCTCAATGCGAGCATGATTATACATAAAAATGAAAGGTAGGTCCGAAAGGTTAATTTCATGATATTAGGTCTGTTTCCTGGTCAATACCATCCCATAGGGGCGAGGCAAGCTTCGTAACCCATTGATAATCAATGTGAGTTTTTGACTTTTGGGGGAATCGAATTTTTGAAATTTTATCACATGTTTCTCTTTTATTGCTTTTGCCACCTTGTGCTGTCCCATAGGTTTTCAACCAAACCCAGGGAAATAGGCCTGCTGGGGAGTCGCTCGCATTCTAAATCGTCCACCGGCTGTCCCATAGAAATCGAGCAAGTCCCGCAGGTTAAAGCGATCCCAAAGCACGTCTCTGACAAGTGTGAACAGGCGGACAAAACTATGCTCCCAGCGGCTCAACCAGGCCTGGAACCGGAGCAGCACATAGAGCAGCAAAGCGCTCCAAATCTGCCAGCGCACGGCATTGGCGCTATGGCCGAGGAAATCGCACAAGTTGAGCGTTTGTTTGATTTGGCGGAAGCAGGTTTCAATGGACCAGCGGCAGCGATACAGTTCGCTGATCGTATGGGGCGACCACTGCAAATTATTAGTCAAAAATTCCATCACTCGCCACTGGCCATCAATCTCCACCCATGCCGTTACCCGGCGCATCGGCTGGGGATAATCCTGACGGGATTTTTTGTTCTTAAGGACCACCAGATCATCGCGCAAAATATTGCCCTTGGGCTTCTTGAGCAGCCTCTTGACACAGCGCAAGGCCATGTTCTTTTTGGCCCGGGTGACAAAGTAAATGCCCCTCGAGGACAAGTCAAAGAGGTGGGTCAAATCGATGTAGGCCTTGTCAAACAATACGATTTCACCGGCTTTGAGGGCGGCGCACATTTCACGGGCTCGTTTGGCGTCATTGTCCCTGGCCGTGTCGATGATGGCAAACCGGGGCAGAAAACTTTTCAAATCCAGGCGCAAGTGACATTTGGCGGCCGCCTTTCGCCGACGATGTTTAGCCCAATCCATGCAGTTGGCGACCAAACCGATAGTGGACGAATCGACGATGTTGATAACGCGTTTGAAACGTCGGGGAAACCCCTTGAATTTACCACCCGCAAACCCCGGAGACAACGACTGCAAGTGCTTGAGCACCGACCAAAACAGTTCTCCCGACATCGCGGCATCGCGATGCTTGTTGGCGTAGGAAAGCCCGTTGCGACTGGGAGCGCTGGCCCCCCGGATACTGGCCAGCAACCCTCTGTGATGAGCGAGTCCGTCACAGACATCATTAAGCCCAATAGCATGAGTGATCTGAGCATAGAGCAAACTAACGATATGGCTCCATGGACTGAAACTGCGAGCTTTCTTATCGACACCCTACTGGCGGGCCAACTTGGCCACCAGATGTCCCGGAATAAAATTGCAAAGCTGTCGCAGAACGCACACCTTGCATTTGGCTGGATTTGCTTTTTGTTTTTTCATAGTAACCTGCTTCTAGTGAAACAGGCGAACAAGAGCAATTCCAGCCGTTTTGCGTTATTTCCTATGGGATGCTATTGTTTCCTGGTAATGGATTTATTCTTTTCTTTTTCCAAAAAATCTCCATTGCCGCCGATCAGGAGTGGTATGAGAATGAGGATGGCCGCCGCCGTGCAGCCAATCCATAACGCGAAAGTGCCTTGCCAGCCATATTTATCGGTAATCCAACCACTGAGGACGGAGGTCAGTACGGCTCCGAAATAACTCAAGGCGCCGGTCAACCCGACGGCGGAGGCGACCGCCCGGCGCGGGACCATGGCCAGGGGACCCAAACCAGTGCATACCATTTGAGCGCCGTAGATGAAAAACCCCGACAGCCCGAAAGCGACCGCGTCGAGCGTTCCGTATCCCTTGGGAATCAAAAAGATCAGGGCCAGGCTGGCGGTAACGCCGATCATATAAATCGCGGCCACGGCAAGGTTGCGCCTGATGAAATAACGGTCTGCAATAAATCCCGCCAGAATGGTTCCCGGTATCCCCATCAATTCCAGAAAACTCGATTTGAAACTGGCCCATCCGACGGAGGAGCCTTTCATCTCGTTAAGATAAGTAACGCCCCAGTCGCCCAGACCGTAACGCACCATGTAGATAAACATGCAGGCTATGCTGAGCACCCAAATCCGCGGGTTGGTGAGAACGTAGTTGCGGAAAATTTCCCAGGCTGTTTCGTCGGTGTCGTGCACGCTGTCCTTGGGCAGGTCCCCGTGGTATTCCTGAATGGGTGGCAGTCCAACGGACTCGGGCCGGTCAAGCATCTTCCTGGCGAGGTAGAGGGAGCCCAGCAAACAGAAAATTCCAGGCATTAAAAAGCCCGCCTGCCAGCCCAGCCTTTCGACCAGAAATCCACCGACCATTAATATACAAAAAGCTCCCAGGTTGTGGCAGGTATTCCAGACCCCGTAATAACGGCCTCTCTCTTTGGCGCTGAACCAGTTGGCAATGGTTTTCGGCCCGACCGGGCTTCCCATCGATTGAAAATAACCATTGAGAATCCAGAAGAGCCCGAAAAAAAGAAGGGAGTGGCTGATGCCGAAACATAGATTTACCAAGGCCGCCCCACCCAGACCGGCAGCCATGAACATGCGCGGGTTGGAGCGATCGCAAAGCGGCCCGTTGATGAGCTTGGCAATGGCATAGGTGGCGCTGAAAAGGGATAATACGATACCCATTTGCGCCTTGCTGACCTCTAGATCCTCCATCAGCAAGGGGAGGGCAGGAGCGATATTTTTGCGGATCAGGTAGTAAAAGGCGTAGCCCAGATAAACGGCGGTGAAGACCTGAATGCGCCTCTGGCGATAAGTCTTCGGAACCAGCTCCTCCGGCAGACGCTCAATCGCTGGTGCCTTCCTCATGAAGTCAAACAATTTCACCTTTTCACGAATCTATTTCGTTTAAATTGACGGGGCGGTTTTCCTCCCAGGATTTTCGGGCGGCCAGGCCCATGACCACCGGCAGGCGGCCCTCCTGCCCGGAAACAGCGGGCGGCGTGTCTCGCCGCAGGCAGTGAACGAACTCCCGCATCTCGGCGATATAGGATTCATGGTAGCGTTCCAAAAAGAAATAATGGGGAAGGGCGGTATGGACGCCCTCCTTGTTGCTGTAAACGTGCTGATCGGACGTGTTGTTGCCGATGGCCACCATGCCCCCCGATCCAAACACCTCCACCCTCTGATCATAACCGTAAACAGCCTGGCGGCTATTGTCGATCACGCCGATGGCGCCACCCTCGAATCGAAGGGTAATGGCTGCCGTGTCGATGTCCCCGGCGGTCCCGATGGCGGCATCCACGAGAACACTGCCAGCGGCGTAAATTTCCGTTACCGGGCGCTGCATGAGGAATGAAGCCATGTCGAAATCGTGAATCGTCATATCCAGAAAAATCCCTCCCGATACTTTAATGTATTCAAGCGGCGGCGGGGCGGGGTCCCGGCTGGTAATGCGGAGCAGGTGGGGAGTGCCGATTTTCCCGTCCTCCACCAATTGCCTGGCTTTTTGAAAATTGGGGTCGAAACGCCGGTTAAACCCAATTTGCAGCTTGATTCCCGCCTTCTTTACCGCAGCCAGCGCACGGTCGATTTTTTCAAGGCCGAAATCGATCGGTTTCTCGCAAAAAATGTCTTTGCCGGCCTCGGCGGCGGCTTCGATGATGGCGGAGTGGGTATCGGTGGCGGAGCAGATGGCGACCGCGTCGATGGCCGGGTTTTCAAGCAAGACCCGATAATCCTGGACGGCCATGGGAACCTTAAACTTTTCCACGATTTCCTCTGCGGTCTCTATGCAAACATCGGCAATGGCTGAGAGCCTGACTCCTTCTATATGCCGCGTGAGGTTTTCGGCATGCAACCGGCCAATGCGCCCGGCTCCAATCAGGCCGATGTTGATCCATTTACCGGTTTTCATGAATACGACTGCATTCGTTCATTCAGCGAAACGTCTTTATTGGCAAGTGATTATGGATGGGCCTGAACTATTCCCCGGCGAAACTGAGTATGATCTTGCGGGTGTGAGGGTGGGACCTGTGTTCCCATAAAAATACTCCCTGCCAGGTACCCAGAGCCAGTTTTCCTTCGGCAAAGGGAATTACTTCGGTGGTGCGGGTGAGGGCCATTTTTATATGGCTGGGCATGTCGTCGGGGCCTTCCAGTGTGTGGATGAAATCCGGGTCTCCCTCGGGAACCAGTTTTTCCATAAACATTGCCAGGTCACGGCGGGCGGAGGGATCGGCATTTTCCATGATGACCAGGCTGCAACTGGTGTGCCGGCAAAAAACCGTCACGGTTCCCACCCGCAGGCCGGCGCGGGACAGCTCGCGCTCGATCTCCGCGGTCATCTCGTAGGTGCCTTTGCCTTTTGTCCGAAAAGCCAACGAGGAAGTTGAAAAAGACATTGCGGAAAGGGTTTATGCCTTGGGCCTAACCATTTCGATGGGCCGCAATGCCTTGTCCAGGGTGGCTTCGTCCAAAAAGCCGTTTTCGAGGACGACCTGGCGGAGGGTTTTGTTTTCCGCGAAGGCCGTTTTGGCCACTTCGGCCGCTTTGTCGTAGCCGATGTGGGGATTGAGGGCGGTGACCAGCATGAGTGAACTGTCCACGAGTTCCCGGCAGCGTTCCTGGTTGACTTCGAGGCCCTCAACACAGCGTTCGGCAAATACCACTGCGCCATTGCTGAGGCAGGTGATCGATTCGTGCAGGGAATGGGCTATCAATGGAATGGTGACGTTGAGCTCGAAATGTCCGTCGCGGCCGCAAAGGGTGACGCAATGGCAGAGGCCCATGCAATAAATGGAGGCCTGCACCAGCATTTCACTCATGACCGGGTTTATCTTGCCCGGCATGATGGAGGAGCCGGGCTGGGTGGCCGGGAGGGTCAATTCCCCAAGACCGGAACGCGGGCCGGAGCCGAGCAGCCGGATGTCGTTGGCCACCTTGGTCAGGCTGGCCGCGATGGTGTTAATGTAACCGGCGGCTTCCACGCAATCGTCCCGCCCCCCCTGGGCCTCAAAATGATTGTCCGCCTCCCGAAACGGGATGCCTGTGGTTTCGGACAAAATCCGGCATACTATGCCGGCGAATTCTGGGTGGGTGTTGATGCCGGTTCCCACGGCGGTGCCTCCGATGGCCAGTTCGGTCAAAACTTCCCGCGCCTTGACGGCGCGTAGACTACCCTTGCGGACCTGGGCGGCATAGCCGGAAAATTCCTGGCCGAGGGTCAAGGGGGTGGCATCCATTAAATGGGTTCGGCCGATTTTAACGATATTCTTCCAGGCTTCCGATTTTTCATTGAGGGCGGAGGCCAGTTTATCCAGAGCCGGTATGAGCTTTTCCTTGAGGGCGAGGGCCAGGCTGAGGTGCAAAACGGTGGGGATGATATCGTTGGAGGATTGCCCCAAATTCACATCGTCATTGGGATGGATGGGGTCTTTCGACCCGATGGGTTTTCCCGCCAGTTGGCTGCAACGGTTGGCGATTACCTCGTTGGCATTCATGTTGGAGGAGGTGCCGGAGCCGGTCTGAAAAACATCGACGGGGAAATGTTCATTCAGGAGGCCCTGGGAGATCTCTTTGGAAGCCTCCATAATGAGGTTTCCTTTTTCTCTGCTCAGGCGCCCCAGTTCCATATTGGCGGCGGCGCAGGCCGATTTTATGATGCCCAGGCCGCGTATGAAATCGCCCGGCATACGGTGTCCGCTAATGGGAAAATTAAGCACGGCCCGCTGGGTGGAAGCCCCATAAAGGGCACCCTCGGGCACCTCCAGCGGACCCATGGAATCTCTTTCCATTCTCACTTTTCTGCCTACCGAATCCTTCCCTAAATTTGCATTCATGATTCCACAATATACCATACTCTATTGTTTACTATATAGAAATATTTTTTTAAAAAACTCAGCCTTCTTCGTTTTCAGGCGCGGGCGAAGTTTCCTCCGAATGGGGGTCCTCTTCCATTGTCTGCTGTCGGACGCCATCTTTAAAAGGGGTTTCATTGTTCCCCTCTTCGGCCGGAATGCGGGTTTTGGCCAAGATTTGCTGGTCTTCCGGTTTGGGTTCCACCTTCACCGTGAAATCGATCTGTTCCCCGCCCCGATTTATTTTAACCGTCACGAACTGGCCCTCCCTCAAGTAAAACAAGGCCAGTCCCACATCGCCCGTATGGTGGGTATCCTGATCGCCGATTCTCAACAGAATGTCACCGGCCAGGAGTCCGGATTTTTCCGCCGGGCCTTCGGGAATAATTTTCTGCAAGACTACCTGGGCGCCCTGCAGGGTGGTGGTGCGCATTTGCACCTGGAATCCGAGCCAGCCATAAGTGACCTTTTCAGAAAAAAGCAGTTCGTCGCGTATTCTTAAAGCAGCCCTGGCAGGGATGGAATAGGAGCTTTGCAGGTCGGGGGGAAGGTTGGCCACCGATACGGCCACCAGCTTGCCACTGAGGTCGAGCAGGGGAGAACCCGATTCTCCGGGGCCCAAGGGCATGCCGGTGCGAATGTAGGGCACTCGAAAAATTTCAGTTCCAAAGCCGCTTTCCAAACCAGTAACCAATCCCAGCCGCGGGCTCGGTCCAAATTCGTGCAGCGCGCTGAGCCGCACCACCATGCTGCCGATGGCTGGTGTGACCGGTGAATCGCTCAGATGCAGATAATTGAAATTCCTGGGCAGCGTATCGACTTTAATGAGCGTCAGGTTGGTGGACCGGTCGCTGCCGAGGATTTCGGCCGCATAATCGATGCCGTTATGATCCACGGAAATGCGATCCGCCTTTTGACCGTTATCGAGGTGGGTGGCCTTGGCGTTGGTCAGGACATGGCCCTCCCGGCTGATAAAAAAGCCAGTTCCCAGAAGAAGCTGGGCTCTTTCCTCCCCGTCTCCTTTTTGAAACCGGGCTTTTACCCTGACAATGGCGCCTTTATTTTCATCGAATATTTCGATCAGGCGGCGCTGGAGACTAAAAAAACTGCCGGCCTCCTGGGTAAATGCGCCTTGGGGCCAGCCTAAAAAAAAAGAACCGGGAGGGAGACTAAACTGATGTTCCGTCTCATAAAAACTCGATTAAAAATAATCCAGGGTGGGCGCGGAAACAAATTTGACCAATGGATTATCGCCCGCCAGGGCCTCATTTTGTGCTAGATTGCCGATTCCGTTGGCGGCAGTCAAAGTATGGGGCGTCATAACCGTATCGAAAGCCCGTTGGCTGTCCGAAGGCAGGGCAATGACATTAATGACAAAACTCACCCTCGTCTGCACGGAGAGGTATGATCTGGTAAAAGGCATAGCGCCAGCAACCCGGCTGGCATTATTGACAGGCATATAGGCAAAGGCGTTGCGGCCATAAGCCTGGCCCTGGTGTTCTTTGCCTTTGGGAACGAGTGAAATCTGAGCTTTACCCGGGGTGGGTTGGCCAAGTGAAATTCCGTCTTGAAATACGGTAAAGACGAGGGCGGCGGCGAGGGGCAGGGCGATGGCCATGCGGCCGAAAACCGGAGTCAGGTATCTCTGATGCCAGAGTTTTTCATCAACCAGCGCCCGCAGGGTTTTGCGGCGCAGCTCGCGGTCGAACTGCTCCCAGAATTCCGCCGAAGGCTTCTCACGCCTTTTAAGGCGGAGCACTTCCTCGAGGGTGATTTTGATCCTGGTGAACTGGTGCGGTTGTGAAGACATGAAGTTACTTGCTAACTTATATAATTCTGCAAATAGGCCTGTAATTGCTGTTTGGCGTAATGCAGACGCGAGCGCACGGTGCCGACCGAACACTTCATGATTTCAGAAATTTCCTGATGGCTGAGTTCTTCGATTTCGAATAAAACCACAACTGTTCTATGTTTAGGAGACAATTTGTGCAGTGCTTCGTTCAATTTTTCCTGTAGTTCATTGAGTAGCGCCGACTTGTCTGAGTTGGCGCGCACGGCGAGGGCTTCCAATATATCGGCGGCGCCCATTTCTTCGTTAATGGTCTCGAAACTGAAGAACCTTCGCAAACGGTTGCGCTTGAGGTGGGTCAGCGCGCCGTTGATGGCGATTCGATAGAGCCAGGTAAAAAAGCTGGATTTGCCCTTGAACCGGTTAATGGACCGGAAAGCCTTGATAAAGGCGTCCTGGGTAAGATCGGCGGCATCCTCGCGGTTCGAGGTGAGATTGTAGATGATGGAGAAGAGCCGTTCGCGGTATTTTAAAATGAGCTGATCGAAAGCGCCCACATCGCCCTGCTGGACGCGGAGAACATAGGCGATATCGCTATCAACATTCGTCTCTTGCAGGCTGGTGACGGAAGCGAGAGCTTCGCCAGTTGCTTTGGTCAAGCTCATTTAGGCGGCCATAGTAGGGAATAAGTGGGTAAAATCAATATTAAATAACAATGCCCCGGATGGAAAAAGTGAGACAGGATTATTGGGCAAATGTTTCGATATTAAATAGCGGATTGCGATATTAGGGCCAGGTAAATTTTTCCACCTGTCTTTTGACATAGGCGCTGATTCCTTTGAGGTGGTTGGTTGGCGGGTAATCAGAAAAAGGATCGAGGGCCTTTTCGGCTGTTTCAATTTCCCGCTGGAAGCATTGGCTTACCTCATCGAAAATCCCTTTTTCGGCCATCAATCGATTCAGGCCCCTGATGTCCGCCGGTTTGCCATTGTGAAACGATCGCACTAGTTCCTTGCCTTCCATACGGCTCAATTTGCGAAGCAGCAATATGAGCGGAAGGGTGAATTTTCCGCTGGCAACATCGGTGCCCAGGGTTTTTCCGATGCGGGCTTCCTGCCCGATAAAATCGGCAATATCGTCAAATATCTGATAGGCGATGCCAAGGCTGCGCCCGAACCGGCCTGCGGCCGAGATAAAGCCATCGTCATAAGCGGCCAGTTTCGCCCCCAAATGACAGGATACATAGAAGAGTTCGGCCGTTTTATAATTGATGATGTGGTAATAATCTTCGACCGCCAGGGCCGTGTTGCCCCGCTCGAATGATTGCCCGATCTCCCCGGCGCAGACCCGGCGGGTGGATTGGGAGACAGCCCGGCAGACCTCCACGGTGGGGAACTCCGAGGCCAGCTTGAGGGCCTGGGAAAATAGGGCGTCTCCCAGCAAAACGGCGATTCCGGGGCCGAATTTTTCACTGACCGTGGATTCGTTGTGGCGCATGGATGCCTCGTCGAGAATATCGTCGTGCACCAGGGTCGCCAGATGCACCAATTCAATAACGGCGGCGGCTTTCACCAGATCGCGTAAACCAGTCTGGGAAGCAGTCCAGCCGCTGTAAAACAGGAGGATTGGCCGGATGCGTTTTCCACTGTGCTTCAGGCAGTAGGTGACCAGTTCACGGGTTTCGTCCTCAAAATCATCCACCTGCCCTCGCATGAATTGCTCCAGGAGATTGAGATGCGGTTTGACAGGCTCCGAAATGGACTCCAAACCTACATAACGAATCGTTCGCTTAGGTTCGGGAGGGCTGGTCGTGGTTAATGGCATTGGTAAAAGGTAACTCATTGACCCCTAAAATCAAGTTTTCTACAATCATCTGCAAATAATTGGAAAAATGGAGTGAACGAAACCTGTGAAAACTGATTTTTTCTTCTCCCTAATAATTTTTGCGGTTGCCCTTTATTTGGGAAAACAATGGCTGGGGGACCTGAGGGGCGAAAAAACCGGTTTGCGAGCTTTTCCAGGAGCTGTGCCGGCCTCCCCTTTTTTAATAATGGCGGCCATAGCGGGCGCGCTAGTTATCCTTGCCATCGAGACGATTGGGGAATATCGACTGGGAACTTCCGCCACCCAGTCCAACATAACAGGGTCTTTTCTTCTCGTCATGGTCGCGGCGGGATTTCTCGAGGAACTCATCTTCCGGGGATATCTGGTTATCGAAAATCGTGGGCGAATCATTTTATGGTCGGGCATCCTGGCAGTGTCCGTCCTCTTTACCCTGGGCCATGCGCAATATTGGCTGTTGTGGGGAGAATCTTCGCCCACGGGCGATCTATCCCTCAATTTTACAACGGGAAGCCTCTGGACCCTCCTGATTTTATTTGTCAACTCCCTTTGGTTTTACACGGTTCGCTTCAACCAGTTCAATCCCGCCCGCTCGCTCCTACCATGCATCGCCGCCCACATATCGAGCAATCTCGGAGTATTTGTAATTAAACTTTTACAAGGCCATGTGGCCGGTATAATTTGAGGAAGCCTGCACCATAAGAATATTTTGCTAAGGTTAAAAAAATGAAAACCGGATATACCGCTATTATTAAACGAGACGGGGATTGGTGGATTGGCTGGGTAGAGGAAATTCCCGGCGTTAATGCCCAGGAGAAAACCAAAAATGAATTAATGGAAAGCCTCCGGGAAGCGTTAAGAGATATTTTAGAGCTTAACATAACTTAAATTGGAAGGCCGGATAGGAAAAGATAGCCGATGATATTTCAAAATCTGGAATTCCACAATGTGGGTGAATTGAGGGCTGTGCCGGATGGGCGGGGTTGGCGGTTGCAGCGGGTTCCCGAAAATGTCCGCATGGCCCTGAATGAGGGAGCCCAAATGAGGGTTTTGCAGCCGGATACTTGCGAAATCCGATTTACGGCGGATGGTCCTTGCCATGTAACCCTTTCCTCCGAGGGCCAGACCAAAGTGACTGTTTTTTGCGGTCTCTTCGACAGCCGCCAACGTTTCCTTATTGGTCCGGAACCCCAAATAATTGAATTCGCCCCTCATGAAACGCTTTCTCAACTGGATCCCAAATATTGCCGGGATATGGCATTCTCGCCGCGGGTATTCCGGCTGATTTTCGGTGGGGCGCAGCGCGACCCGATCATTTTTCACGGCATTGAGGGCGAGAACGTGCGCCCGCCCGAAGCCGCAGACTTGCCCGCCTTGAGATACCTGGCGTATGGGACATCGATTACCCACGGCTTCGATGCGGAGGGGCCGCACCTCAGCTATGTGAGCCAGGCGGCCAGGCATCTGGGGGCGGATTTGATCAATCTCGGAGTGGGCGGTTCGGCTTTTTACGAAGCCGAATTCGCTGATTATATGGCTGATCGGGAGGATTGGCAAATCGCCACCCTCGCTCTTTCCGTAAACATGAGGGAATTTTCGATTGATGAATTCTACAAAAGGGTCAGCTACATGGTAAACAGAGTCGCCGGGAGCGATCCCGCGCGGGCGGTTGCCTGCATCACCCTCTATCCCTTTTTTCTGGATTTTGGCATCTTCCCCCAAGACAAACCATTCAAAGCCAATGCCGAAGAATACCGCCAGGCATTGCGGGACGCCGTAGCCGCCTGCCCGCACGAAAATGCGCGCCTGATCGAGGGTCCCGATCTGTTGACGGACATCAGCGGCATGACTGCCGACCTCATTCATCCCGGCGACAATGGAATGATCGAAATGGGTCGGAACCTGGCTAAAATATTAAGTGGCTGGTCTTAGAGGGTGCCTTAACCGTTGCCGTCAAATTCTTCGAAGAATTTCAGCATGGCGGAAATGTCTTCATCTCCATAACCTTTTGCCGTGGCCATATCGTGGAGGGATAGAACGGCTGCCGCCATGGGCGTTGGGGTTCCCGTTTCACGAGCCAGCTCATTCATGTAATGGACGTCCTTGCGGGCCAGCTTTTGCTGGAAATTAATACTGAAATCGCGCTTCATCAGCTTTGGCATCATCCCCTGAAAAGTGGCGTTGTTGCCGCCGCTGACCGAGATGACGTCATAGAGGGCTTGCAGGCTTACTCCATATTTTTGGGCGAACGGAAGAATTTCGCATAGAGTCAAAAGCGAAGCCTGCCCAAAATAGTTATTGATGAGTTTAATGGCGTGCCCGGAGCCCGACTCGCCGACATGGAAGACATTCGCGGAAAAAGCCTCGAAAACGGATTTCACGATATCATATGCATCTTTCGAGCCGCCGCACATAACGTTCAGTTTGCCTTCTTCGGCCTGCACCTTGCTTCCGGTCAGTGGAGCGTCCAGCAAATCAATGCCCCGATCTTTGAAAACGGCGCAGAGGCGGCGGGTGGAAGGTGGATAGCTGGTGGATAGGTCAACGATAATCTGCCCTTCGCTGAGGCTTGGGCCAATGCCTTCATTATTCAGCAAAATATGTTCTACCGTTGGCGTGTCCGGCAGGCAGAGCATGACAATGCCGGACTCCGCAGCCAGGTTCTCATAATTAGCAGCCCGCCTGGCTCCAAGTCCGGTCAAGCGTTCCGCCGCCGCCAGGGCGCGCGGGTTTTCCCGAGCCGTAAAGCTGACCTCAATCTCTTTTTTGCGCAGGTTCTTGACGATACCCGCGCCCATATTGCCGATGCCGATAAATCCAATGGGTTGGTTCATGCTTTAACTTTATGTTCCTAGGTGGTTTACATCGTCCAGTGGAAAAATAGGATGATGTATTTTCTTGAAAGGCAATCGCTTGATATTTCGATCCGTAGAGCCCCCGGTGTCAACCGTAACGACCGATTTGACGATACCTGTATAGCCAGCCCGGAACAGTTTATGGGATTTTTGCACAATCAAGTCCATCGATTCCGGTTCCAGGCCCATGCTCCTCCAGAATTCAGGATCATGCATCATCGAAGTGAATTCAATCGCCATGAGGAAAATATTATCTCCAATCCGAAGAAGAGCGCGCCTCCCGATATCCAGTTTCATCCCGCCAAAAGAGGTTCCTTTAATGGTAAAAGGCCGGTCGTTTAAACGCATTACGGTGGCTCTAAGCGGCACTTTCAGGTTATAGGCCTCCTTGTCATCGGAACCGCCAACCGAACTATCGATTATTTGCCCCTCCCCGGCTTTCCAGGCTTTTTCCAATGTTGCCGGATCGACGATGGGAATGGCCGCGGCCGCAAACCGGCCCCCTGCCGCCGGCATTGAGAGGAGGCTCCGCAGCAAAACCGTGCTGTCCCCCATTGCGCCCGCCGTGGTGATATCCCCGGAATCGACAATGGCAATGGGTTTTTCGTATTCGGCCATATTTCGGATGAATTCCTCAATGTCCGGGTAATTCTGCAAAAACTCGCGGCGTCGATTCCAGATCTCGCCGGCAAGTTCCGAAAATTGCCTCTCCATTTCCTTTTGACCGGCATTTTCGACATAGGCGAGCAAGGCAATTCCATGCCCTTTAAGATCTACCCAGGGATGTGTGCAAAAAGCCGAAGCGCTGAATACTTGAGGGCGCATTTCCAAGTCCTTCACCCTCTCCATGACATCAAACATGGGGCCGTTCAGGGTCTCTGTGTTGTCCACCGGCAAAATCATGGGCGCCCGCCTGAAAACTATCTCGAATCGAGGTTTTTCCGCCGTCAGCCTGAGCAAAGCCTCTGTCGCGCGACGTCCGGTATCGCCCATGTCAATGTGTGGATAGGTCCGATAACCGACAAGCAGGTCGGCATTTTTCAGCATCCGCTCCGTCACAACGGCGTGAAAATCCAGGGAGCAGACGATGGGCGCGGATTTACCCACAATTTTCCGGACCATTTCCAGAATGAGGCCCTCACCGTCATCCAGATGCTCCGCCACGAGGGAACCGTGCAATGAAAGGAAAACACCGTCCACCGGCCAAGATTTTTTCAGCGGCTCAATGATCATCGCCTCCAGTTGGGCAAAAGTATCCTTTAAAACAGGGCCGTAAGCGACCGCCCAAGCCGCCATTCCCGGTATGATTTCGATTGGTTCGGGATGGTTTTCTAGGGCCTCGAAAAAACCGCCGATCTCGGTATTGGTTCCGTATAACTGTTCCCGGATGGCATCACCCTGCAAAAGATAGCCGCGTTGAAAGCATCCCAGGTCCGACATAGCAGGGCAAAAACTGTTCGTTTTCTGAAAGAAGCCTGAGAAAAAAATTTTCATTTTCGATTAAGGATGCAAGGTCATGCCATTATACTTAGAGGCTGTCCCAAAAACCCGAATTTTGCGAATTGAGATATTCGACTCCGAACTGTAAGGGAACGTAAGTCATTCAATTCCGTCAAAAACGCTGTATAAGGCCTCTTTTCGTTATAAATATAATCGCGTCAGACAGAGGTCTATGATAGAATTGTATTTGAATATGCAAAACAAGAGAAAGGCTGACAGTGTTATAGACATCGAAATTGCCCAAAATCCCCCAAAAACGGTCTTTATGACAGCTTTATAAACAAGTTAACTTACTGTAAAACAAATGGTTATAACTTTGGGACAGCCTCTACTTAATCATTCCGAATCCACCCAAAACACATACAATTTTGACCGTCCCGCAAGTTCACGAGGTCCCATAAACGATTACAAATCAGCAGATTATAAATGGAGGCGCGGGTCGGAATCGAACCGACGTGTAGAGGATTTGCAGTCCCCGGCCTTACCACTTGGCTACCGCGCCGAATCAATGGGCTGAATATCATATAAGCCGCATCTGAAAACAAGTTTCAAGTTGTTTTTCTTTTTATTAGTCTGATTTGCTTGGAGAACCTTTCAATTCTAAAAAGCTTTGATTTTTTACCTTGAAAATCGGCTAGACTCCGATTGCCACCTTCCGGCATACTTTGCCGCCTTTTATGCCTGCTACCATTTTAACCATTGCCAATCAAAAGGGAGGCGTCGGCAAGACGGCCACCGCTATCAACCTGGGGGCCGCTCTGGCCGCTAAAGGCGTCCGCACACTGTTGCTCGACATGGACCCGCAGGCCAATGCCACGAGTGGGCTCGGTCTGCAGAAATCAACCGGAGGGAGCATTTACGGCCCGCTCCACGGCGATGGTCTTGCGGTCGAAAAAATTATCCCTACGGGCATCGAGAATTTTTCCATCATCCCGTCGGAAGTTGACTTGGCGGCGGTGGAAATCGAGCTGGCGCAAAAGCAGGACTACCTTATACAGTTGCGCAACTGCCTGCAACCGCTGCGAAACTCGGTGGATTTCGGAGTCATTTTAATCGACTGTCCGCCAGCCCTCGGTTTGCTCTCCATGAACAGCCTGGCGGCGGGAGATTACTTGCTGATCGCCTTGCAATGCGAATACTTGGCCATGGAGGGTCTGGGCCAGATATTGGCTGTGGTCGAGCAGTTGAGGGAGGCCGGGGCCAGCCCCGGCTTGCAACTGGGGGGGATTGTCATGACTATGTTCGATGTGCGCACCAATTTGAGCCGGCAGGTTGTGGACGAAGTTCGGGGGCATTTTGGAGACGTTGTTTTCAATCCCGTGATTCCCAGAACCATTCGATTGGGGGAAGCTCCCAGCTTTGGGAAGACGATTTTTCAATATGACCATCTCAACCCGGCTGCCAGCGCTTATAGAAACCTGGCCGGGGAAGTCCGGGCGCGTTTCGATTTGAAATGAGGTTATTGGGTCCTGCACGTTGCGATTGGAAATTTAATGTCTGACCTGGATCAACTGCAAAAGTCCATCGGTTATCGCTTCCGGAACGTGGAGTTGCTGCGGCAAAGCCTGACCCATCCCTCTTATATACAGGTCAATCCACGGGCGGGCGAACATAATCAGCGGCTGGAGTTTTTGGGCGACACGGTGTTTTCCCTGACGCTGGCGGAAAAGCTTTACCATCTGCTTCCGGATGACAGGGAGGGCCCCCTCAGCCGCTGCCGGTCCAGTTTGGTCAAAGGAGAGAAACTAACCAGTCTGGCCCTCAACCTGGGCCTGCACAAGCACCTGCGAATGAGCGATGGAGAGGAGCAAAATGGGGGGCGGCAGCGGCCTTCAATCCTAGAGGATGCCCTCGAAGCTCTCGCTGGGGCGATTTTTTTGGACAGCGGCCAAGAGACTGTCAAACGGGTCATCCTATCCTGGTATGACGGCATCGAACCGCATCTGGAAAACCTGCTCGAAACCTATAACCCCAAAGGACAGTTGCAGGAGGCGGTGCAGCCCGCCCTCGGCAACAAGGCCCTGAAATACCGCGTGACCGAAGAGACCGGGCCCGGCCATAAAAAATATTTCAAGGTGATCGTCCTCGTGGGCGGCAAAAAAATGGGCGAAGGCGAAGGGACATCTAAAAAAGAGGCCGAGGAAAGGGCCGCCGTGATCGCCTTGCGAAAGTGGAAGCAATCCACCTCTCAATGAGGGCAAGTCCGATCAAAAACTCCCTTCAGGCGGAGTTGATGCCGGGGGTTGTGGAGGCCGCCGTCCCAGCCATTTGTTCGCTCTTGATAAAACAAAAACTGGGGCCGGTCACATTTATTTTGGCCAAAAACCAGAGCCAGTGCGAACATTGGAGCGAAGACCTGATTTTTTTTGATCGAATTTCCAAAAATCAGATTAACATTGAGACGCATCTGCTGCCCGATCTTAGCGGCTGGTCAAGGGATGATCCGCACTATTTTAACCAGGAATGCGACCGGCTGGCCACCCTGACCCGTCTGAATGACTACCGCCTGTTAAAGGAAGCGGAGCATCCGTTGGTCATTCTGGCCACTCCGCGCGGATTGTTTCAACCGTTCCCGCACCGGAAAACCCTCGCGGCGCTGGAAATCCGCCTGCGGCCGGGCCTAGATTATCCTTTTGGAATGCTGGTGGAGAACCTGGAATCGAGTCTGCGCTACGATTGCGAGGCACTCTGTGAAACCCCTGGGCAATATGCGGTGCGCGGAGGATTGGTCGATGTTTATCCCGTCAATGCCGATCAACCCTACCGGATTGATTTTTTTGGCGATGAAATCGAGGAAATGCGGGCTTTTGATCCGACCACCCAGCTCTCTCTGGAAAGTGTTACCGAGGTGGTTGTGGCAGCCTTGCCCAAAGGGGTGCAACAGGAAAGGGAAAATCATTTTTTCGATTATTTGGGGGACGCCGTCCACTGGATACTATGGGAGCCGGCAGTCCTGGCAGAAGCGTTTCCGGTCTATTTTCCCGAAACGCAGTTGGCCGGGCCGTCCATTTCGGGATTTCCTCAACTGCGGGAAAGGCGCGAGGTATTTCCGGATCGCTGGACTGGGTTGACGGAAATCGATGCGACGAACCCGCTATTCGGGCCCGATTGTCCACGCAAACCCTGTTTGACGGATCCTTTGAGCAGCTACCGGACATTTATTCCAGAGGCGGATTTCGGGCTGGGAAGAGTCGAGGCCGAGCAGGAAGCGCGTTTGCAATTTCTGAAACAGGCGCTTGATTGGCAGCAGGAGGGATTCAACATCCTTTACGCGGCGATAAACGATGGCCGGGAAAAGCGTTTTCGCTCCATCCTTGAATCGGAACCGGAATTGGCCGGGTTGAAACCGCGATTTGTTCGTGGTGAAATCAGCGAAGGATTCCTCCTTTTCTTTCCCGAAGCTCACGACACATTCGCGCCCCAAAGCGAGAAGACACCCGCAGGCAAAGGCATCGTTTTTTTAAGCGACACGGAAATATTCGGACGTTTCCGCAAACGCCCTGTGGGGTTGCGGCGCAGGCGTCTACCCCACCGCGCCCAGGTCGATCAAATGCTGAATTTTTCCGAATTGGCGGAAGGCGATCTGTTGGTCCATCTGCAACACGGCATATGCCAGTATGGCGGCCTCACCCAGTTGAACATAGAAGAAAAAGACAGGGAGGTCATTTCGCTCGAATTTGAAGACGGGATAATCCTGCATGTGCCTTTGCACGAATCGCACCTGCTCACGCGATATGTCGGGTTGACCAAGGCACGGCCGAGATTGGGCCGGCTGGGGGGCGCAGCCTGGAACCGAACCCGCCGGGCAGCGGAAAAAGCGACCCTCGATTACGCGGCCGAAATGCTCCATTTGCAGGCCCGGCGCGAAACCATAAAAGGGCATGCATTTCCCCCCGACAGTCAATGGCAGCAAGAGTTCGAGGAATCATTCCCATTTCAGGAAACACCCGACCAGGCCAGCGCAATCGCCGAAACCAAGGCCGATATGGAGTTGGAGCAAACCACGGACAGGCTCATCTGCGGCGATGTCGGTTACGGGAAAACGGAAGTCGCTTTAAGGGCCGCCTTCAAATCCGTCATGGACGGCAAACAGGTGGCCGTGCTGGTCCCCACAACGGTCCTGGCGCAGCAGCATTGGAACACTTTTCTGGAAAGAATGGCGGCCTATCCTATCAACATTGAGATGCTCAGCCGTTTTCGCACCAAAAAGCAGCAGGTCAAAATCCTCGATCAGTTGCAAAGTGGCAAAGTGGACATCCTCATCGGCACGCACCGTTTATTGAGTGGTGATGTAAGGTTCAAAGATCTGGGCATACTGATTGTGGATGAGGAGCATCGCTTCGGCGTTAAACACAAGGAAAAGCTGAAACAACTGCGGGAAGATGTGAATGTGTTTTCCATGAGCGCGACCCCCATTCCGCGCACCTTGTACCTGGCTCTCATGGGAGCGAGAAAAATGAGCTTGATTGAAACGCCGCCCGTGGACCGTTTACCCATCCACACGATAGTAAAAAACTACGATCCGAAAATGGTCAAAGAAGCCATCGAGTTTGAAGTCTCCCGGGGCGGACAGGTATTTTATTTGCACAACCGGGTCCAGACCATTGATTCGGTGGCCCTCCGGCTGCAGGAGATGTTTCCCAAAATGAATATTGCGGTGGGCCATGGGCAGATGGCGGAAACCTTACTGGAAAGAATAATGACCCGGTTCGTGGCGGGCGAATTCGATATCCTGGTCTGCACCACCATCATAGAATCGGGGTTGGATATTCCCAACTGCAATACTATCATAATCGAGGGAGCGGACCGTTTCGGATTGTCCCAGCTATACCAGTTGCGGGGCCGGGTGGGCAGGAGCAAACGCCAGGCCTACGCCTACCTGCTCTTGCACCGGCATTCCCGCCTCGTCGAGCAGGCCCGCAAAAGACTCAGCGCCATGCGCCAATACAATCGGCTGGGGGCGGGCTTCAAGATCGCCATGCGGGACCTCGAACTGCGGGGGGCGGGGAACCTCCTGGGCACACGCCAAAGCGGCCATATTGCGGGAGTCGGCTTCGAGCTTTACTGCCAATTGTTAAAGCAGAGCATTGCGCGTCTGAAGGGTGGAAAGGGGGCCGCCAATATCCGGGCCGTGATCCGCCTCGATTTTGTCACCTTGGGTGGCGGTTTCAAAACGGAAAACGAAGAGACGCCCATCGGTTTCGCCGTCCTCAAGGAGGAGAAATTGGCCCGCGAACGGATTGGTTTGCAGGCCGCGGGCATACCCCGCCATTATATCGGCGAAACGCAGTTGCGGATCGATCTTCACCGCCAGATGGCCTTGGCTGATTCCGTGAAAGCCGTCCGCAAAATCCGGGCGGCGCTGAAAGATCGGTTCGGCCCCTACCCAGCCGAAGTGGAAGCTCTGCTCCTCGTCACCGAAATCAGGTGTCTGGCAGAAGCCAAAAACATTGTCCAGGTATCGAGCGAGGGAAATCGGCTCAAATGCTTGAAAGCCAGCGGCCTATCCAACGATTACCTGAAACATGGCAATCGTTTTCCCCGACTGGCCCGGCGAACCCCGCTCCCCCGTCTGAAGGAAGTGCGCGATTTTCTAAAAAAAGTTAAAGCCGATTAAACCAAGAAAATGAGGTTGCATGATGCTCCCATTTTTTAACCACAGATTACACGGATATACACAGATAATTTGTTCAATATTATCAGGGCTTGATAGGTTTTTTTTACCCGAGTTTAACTGCGAAAGTAGGGGTTTTATGAGATATTGGAATTTAATTTCACCTTAACAGGCTGTTGAAAAAGACTGGCTTACTTAGTGGAAGAAACTAAAGTGTCAGGATGCGTGGTAAGATAAATAAACAAACGGATATGCTGGCCTTGATCAACCTGGAAGATCGCATCCCAGCGAAGCACCCGATCCGCCGCATTAAGGCGATGGTGGACGAAGTGCTCAGGGGGATGAGCGGTACCTTCGATGAGATGTATGAGTCACAGGGACGCGCCTCGATACCGCCGGAGCGTCTGCTCAAAGCGAAGGTACTGATGGCGCTCTATACGGTGCGCAGCGAACGGCAGTTGTGCGAACGGTTGCGCTACGACCTGCTCTTCCAGTGGTTTCTGCAGATGAACCCATGCGAGTCCGTTTTCGACCATTCGGTCTTCTCCAAAAACATGACTCGATTGCTCGAACACGGCACCTCTGAAATCTTCTTCGCCGAGGTCGTCGAGTTGGCGCGCCGACACGACTGGGTAAGCAACGAACACTTCAGCGTGGACGTCGATGAAAAGCTTTCGTCCGAAAGAAGAGACTGAGGACGGCACCGATCAGCCCGAGGGCAACGGCTGGCAAGATTACAAAGGACAAAAACGCAGTAACCAAACACACGCCAGTCGCACCGACTCGGAGGCTCACCTGCTCAAAAAAGGCAAAGGCAAGGAAGCCAAACTGTGCTTCAACGCGCACGCGGTAATGGAAAACCGCAACGGACTGTGCGTGCTCATGGACGTGACCGCCTCGGTCGGCAGAACCGAAGCGCAACAAGCCAGCGACCAACTGGACGAACTGTGCATGCGCGGATTCGAGCCACGCACTGTCGGAGCCGATGCCGGCTACCACACCAAAGCCTTTGTGCGGGAGTGCCGAGACCGTGAGATCGAACCTCACGTGGCCCCCCACGGCGGACGTAAAACACGGTAGTGTATAAAAAAAGAATGTTATTTTGTATTTTTAGCTGTACAGATAGCGTTAGGCAGTTTATTCTTAGTGCATGGTTACTAAAATTATTAATTGTCGGCACTGTGGAAGTGAAAATATCATTAAATTTGGCAAGACGCCCAACCATAAACAGCGCTACCGCTGCCATGATTGTGGTAAACAAAGCCGCGAAAACCCCACAGTGAAATACACCGAAGAGCAAAAAGAAATGATCCTTCGAGTCTATCAGGAACGCAGCAGTCTACGCGGTTTACAGCGCGCCTTCGGGGTGAGTCCCAACACCGTTTTGAGTTGGTTAAAAAAAACGACAATCGCTGCGACCGCTCAAAAGCACGATTCTTGCGGCCCGCCGCCATGATGTCATTGAACTGGACGAACTGTGGTCTTTTGTGGGACGCAAGAGCGATGCCCAATGGGTTTGGATCGCTCTTTGCCGACGCACCCGTCAAATCCTCTCCTATGCCATTGGGCCTCGGGATTGGTATCGTTGCCGGGAACTTTACGAGCGTCTGCCACGGGCCTACAAAAGATGTGCCACCTACAGCGACTTTTGGTCCACTTATGATGAAGTCTTTCCTCATAACCGATCCGTGGGAAAAGAAACCGGTGAAACGGCCCATGTGGAACGATGGAACAATACCCTGCGCCAACGACTGGGTCGTTTCACACGCAAAACCCTCTCCTTTTCCAAGCTTAAGAGTATGCATGAAACCTGTCTGAGACTTTTCATTCATCAATATAATCAAGAATTAGCCACCATTCCTACTTAATACACTACCTAAAACACCTGGTCTGGACGGCAGGCACCGCCGTGGCCAACGCTACCGTGCCAGCCAAAAAGTGCGCAAGCGGATCGAAGAAATCTTCGGCTGGGTAAAGACCACCGGAGGCTTCCGCAAAAGCCGCTACCGGGGCGTGGCCCGCACCCATCTGAGCGCCCACTTCGTCACCGCCGCATGCAACCTTGTGCGAATGGCCAAACTGGCCGAACAGCCACCACCCATGTTAGCCGGGGCCTAACGGCCCCAAGGCCCCGCTATGCCCCGAGGGGTAATACGGGGCCAGAAATCAACACCAAATCCTTAAAAACGCCTTATAATGAACCGCAAACATACCTTCTCGGGCCTGTCACGACCTGTCGATAGCTCAATAGTGCGTTTTTCAACAACCTGTTAAGGTTCAAGCCCCCCCCATTAGAACCCTTTCGGTTATAACGAAGTGAATCCAATTGCATCAGGAGGTAGTGTATAAAAAAAGAATGTTATTTTGTATTTTTAGCTGTACAAATAGCGTTAGGCAGTTTATTCTTAGTGCATGGTTACTAAAATTATTAATTGTCGGCACTGTGGAAGTGAAAATATCATTAAATTTGGCAAGACGCCCAACCATAAACAGCGCTACCGCTGCCATGATTGTGGTAAACAAAGCCGCGAAAACCCCACAGTGAAATACACCGAAGAGCAAAAAGAAATGATCCTTCGAGTCTATCAGGAACGCAGCAGTCTACGCGGTTTACAGCGCGCCTTCGGGGTGAGTCCCAACACCGTTTTGAGTTGGTTAAAAAAAACGACAATCGCTGCGACCGCTCAAAAGCACGATTCTTGCGGCCCGCCGCCATGATGTCATTGAACTGGACGAACTGTGGTCTTTTGTGGGACGCAAGAGCGATGCCCAATGGGTTTGGATCGCTCTTTGCCGACGCACCCGTCAAATCCTCTCCTATGCCATTGGGCCTCGGGATTGGTATCGTTGCCGGGAACTTTACGAGCGCCTGCCACGGGCCTACAAAAGATGTGCCACCTACAGCGACTTTTGGTCCACTTATGATGAAGTCTTTCCTCATAACCGATCCGTGGGAAAAGAAACCGGTGAAACGGCCCATGTGGAACGATGGAACAATACCCTGCGCCAACGACTGGGTCGTTTCACACGCAAAACCCTCTCCTTTTCCAAGCTTAAGAGTATGCATGAAACCTGTCTGAGACTTTTCATTCATCAATATAATCAAGAATTAGCCACCATTCCTACTTAATACACTACCCATCAGGACTTGTTCAATGTTTTCAGGATTGACAAAATATATTCTGTGCTTTTCCCCATTTAATTTTTTCAATCGTGAAAATACTTTTTTTTCCTCTTTTGTATTAGGAGTTCTCATATCTGTTATTATAAAAACCGATCTGTTAGGATGTTTTTCTATTAACTGTTCCTGCTTTTTCCGCAATCTAGAAAGAAGGTATTTTGGAACTTTACCAACCGGCCTATTACCGATTTTTCGTTTATCGATAACTATTAATATAAAATCAGCAGTCTCATTTATTGTAGCAAATTTCATTTGGGTTTCAGTCGAATCACGAACGCAAAACTCAATCTCATCGTCGGTAGTGTATTAAGTAGGAATGGTGGCTAATTCTTGATTATATTGATGAATGAAAAGTCTCAGACAGGTTTCATGCATACTCTTAAGCTTGGAAAAGGAGAGGGTTTTGCGTGTGAAACGACCCAGTCGTTGGCGCAGGGTATTGTTCCATCGTTCCACATGGGCCGTTTCACCGGTTTCTTTTCCCACGGATCGGTTATGAGGAAAGACTTCATCATAAGTGGACCAAAAGTCGCTGTAGGTGGCACATCTTTTGTAGGCCCGTGGCAGGCGCTCGTAAAGTTCCCGACAACGATACCAATCCCGAGGCCCAATGGCATAGGAGAGGATTTGACGGGTGCGTCGGCAAAGAGCGATCCAAACCCATTGGGCATCGCTCTTGCGCCCCACAAAAGACCACAGTTCGTCCAGTTCAATGACATCATGACGGCGGGCCGCAAGAATCGTGCTTTTGAGCGGTCGCAGCGATTGTCGTTTTTTTTAACCAACTCAAAACGGTGTTGGGACTCACCCCGAAGGCGCGCTGTAAACCGCGTAGACTGCTGCGTTCCTGATAGACTCGAAGGATCATTTCTTTTTGCTCTTCGGTGTATTTCACTGTGGGGTTTTCGCGGCTTTGTTTACCACAATCATGGCAGCGGTAGCGCTGTTTATGGTTGGGCGTCTTGCCAAATTTAATGATATTTTCACTTCCACAGTGCCGACAATTAATAATTTTAGTAACCATGCACTAAGAATAAACTGCCTAACGCTATTTGTACAGCTAAAAATACAAAATAACATTCTTTTTTTATACACTACCTCATCGTCTTCTTTACCACTAACCACAAAATGCCAAGACATTATAGCGACGTTTGGTTTTCTTTGTTCACCTTTTAGGTATTAACCTATTCTATCTACGTTAATTATTGCGCCTGTTGTATGATCGGGCTGGCCTCCTATAAGCGTCGGTTTTGCGATTCCGTGAGCATCCATTTGCAGCCACTGGGCAACAAACAAGTTATTAGTGATTATTTCTTGAGCATTTAATACTAGACGTGATTTAGGATATTGAAGACAGCGAAAGGTTGTAGAGCCGGCATCTACAAGAAGTTGAGGACGGGGGATTATATCCAAAATTAATTTTGAAATTCTTGCTGTTATATGAGCTAGCTCTTCATACCTGTTGTTCACAAGTCTTTCATACATACTTGCATATGAAAACCAATGAACGCCTGGAATTACGTTTATGATCTCTTCATTATTATCTGCCCATCCTAAACCTAGCCAAGGATAAGTTTTAATAAATTCATCTATTCTTTCGTGTATATCTTCGATTGTCAGATATTGCTTTAATTTCTCTAATTCATCTCGGTTCCCAAACCCCATATCTTTTAATGTCTGTATTAAATTCTCCATGTGGAATTTTATTACCAAGAGATGTGTATCAATTACTAGGCGTTGACGTTCATCGCCATTGATCGCCTGCACCAATACACCCAATAGAAGAATTTCGACAATTTTTTTTCTACTTTTTTCTTGCTTGTTCATAGGAATAAAAGTAAGGCTAACTGAGAGCCCATAATATGGTGGTCCTTTGAGAAAAAGGTTTTACCTTCGAATTTTTGGTAGTGTATAAAAAAAGAATGTTATTTTGTATTTTTAGCTGTACAAATAGCGTTAGGCAGTTTATTCTTAGTGCATGGTTACTAAAATTATTAATTGTCGGCACTGTGGAAGTGAAAATATCATTAAATTTGGCAAGACGCCCAACCATAAACAGCGCTACCGCTGCCATGATTGTGGTAAACAAAGCCGCGAAAACCCCACAGTGAAATACACCGAAGAGCAAAAAGAAATGATCCTTCGAGTCTATCAGGAACGCAGCAGTCTACGCGGTTTACAGCGCGCCTTCGGGGTGAGTCCCAACACCGTTTTGAGTTGGTTAAAAAAACGACAATCGCTGCGACCGCTCAAAAGCACGATTCTTGCGGCCCGCCGCCATGATGTCATTGAACTGGACGAACTGTGGTCTTTTGTGGGACGCAAGAGCGATGCCCAATGGGTTTGGATCGCTCTTTGCCGACGCACCCGTCAAATCCTCTCCTATGCCATTGGGCCTCGGGATTGGTATCGTTGCCGGGAACTTTACGAGCGTCTGCCACGGGCCTACAAAAGATGTGCCACCTACAGCGACTTTTGGTCCACTTATGATGAAGTCTTTCCTCATAACCGATCCGTGGGAAAAGAAACCGGTGAAACGGCCCGAAACCGGTGAAACGGCCCATGTGGAACGATGGAACAATACCCTGCGCCAACGACTGGGTCGTTTCACACGCAAAACCCTCTCCTTTTCCAAGCTTAAGAGTATGCATGAAACCTGTCTGAGACTTTTCATTCATCAATATAATCAAGAATTAGCCACCATTCCTACTTAATACACTACCCGAATTTTTAAAGATTGAACTGTTTTCTGCACGTCATACGTCGCAATCTGGTATAGAAAATGCCCGATCGAATGTTCGGCAGATAAGCTTGCCATTATGACCGGTATAGGACAAAGGCATTTCTTTTAAAATTCCGAAAGAATCCTGATACATTTCCTGGAATGAAACCAAGTAATCCTCCGGCGGTTGACTTGAAATCAGCTGGATACCACAATCTAATGTAATATAAGTTGCTGT
Organism: Opitutales bacterium; assembly: GCA_965226205.1. Taxonomy (GTDB): domain Bacteria; phylum Verrucomicrobiota; class Verrucomicrobiia; order Opitutales; family UBA2987; genus JAJFLU01. The sequence continues at coordinate 81,217 of CBDDCJ010000029.1, forward strand.
AGCTTTAAGCCTAACTATAATTTCTTCATTCGTCGTCATCGTATTTATAGTACCGGTAGGCTCCAAGAAGTCCGAGAATGGTCTAACGTAAACTGGTTGTCCTTTGACGAAAACTGGACAGTTTCTAATCCGGGTTTTCTTTTTTTTTAGCACGTAAATCCATAGGCCTTTAACAGCAGGCGAAACGCTGGAGTTGGCGAAATTTTCAATGCATCCGATTATTTGATCTGGTAGTGAACGGATCCTCTCGGGTAAATACACAATCATGACTTGATCATGATACGAGATATTTTTTACCCGACCCGCTGACAGATTTTTGAAAAATTCGAAAACAAAACGACGTGACGTCTCCCCTCCATTCAAGCATTCGTCGACGGTATTCGTAAACCAATCCGCCCGTTCGGGACCGTCCTCAGATTTCGGGAGTGTAAAATATTCATTAATATCGTTAGCCATGGACTTCCTTTCTAAAAATGCCGTTGATCACAACAAGAAATGGCATTAAAAAAAATTATTCAGCACTGATTTTTAAGAAAAAAATTCACTAAATAAACACGAGTTTTAAAGACATATGCAAGGAAAAAGGAAAGTAAACCGTTTTTTTACATTTTGTGAGTGGTTTAACGTGAGATAAAGCTTTCCAAAGTAGAAAATAACAACGATGGAATCCAAAAGGGAAAGATGACATGAGGTTTTCAGGAGTCATTTCTTTGCAATAGATCTCCCCTAATCGGTATTGAAAACTAATCGGTATTGAAAAAAGAGCACCCCCGTACCACCAATAAGGACTAACAGGGTCATGCTTGAATCTTGAGGGAGTAAATGAAATCAAGAGGAGAGGTAAAGGGGTACTTTCGTTGATTCAGATGGCATAAATGAAGTTGCAATAATGTATCTCACGGAGAGGGAATGCCGCCAAAAGGTTTAAAAGTGACAAAACTAATCTTTTCCGAATGATTCTGAATCCATGGATTACACCACAAACTCATCAGTCTAACCGCGAATGAACAACAATAAACGCGAATCATTTTTTGGAGGGTTTAGGATTACGAAAAGATGTTAGGGCGTGTTAGTTCATTTTATGAATGAAGCTAATGCAGAAGGTATATTCGCGTTCATTGGTGTTCATTCGCGGTAGTAAAATAGGGAGAAAATAGACGCTTTGTGTGATCAAGGAGATGAGAAACGCTGAGATATTTCGTAACTTCCTGATGGTCAAGGCAGGTTAATAAGAAATATTAAAATGAAATTTTTTGAAAAAAAAGCTTGCGGCTTGAGAAGATTTGTGTTCTAATGTTCACTATTATGAGAAACCGATCTAAATCCCAATGTTTTGTAAAACCACAGATTTCGCGACTGCAGGCGGATGTAGCTAGGGCCATTGAGGCAAGGGCTGCTTGAATTTTTTCCATTTACGGCAACTTCTCGGGTAATCGAATGTCTGATTACCACCTTGACCTCTTTACCTGCACTCCTATTAAGCTATAAGTTTAAAAAGAACTATTTAAGATGCATTTCACAATAAACCGTTTTCTGATTCCGTGGGCATTGTCCACAGTGGCGTTTTTCACTCCGCTAGGCGCGCAAATCGTTCATAACATTTGGGAGCCTCCCTTGATACATGGCATCGCCGCAGTGGTTGAAGACCGTATCATTACCTACGAGGAGATTCGCCGCCAAATGTCGCCCCTAATCGGGCGGATTCAGCAGGACTCCCGCAGCGCCGCTGAATTTCAGCGCAACATGGAGGAACTCTACCTCGAGGTTTTGCAGAGCCTTGTTGATAATATATTGGTCATCAAAGATTTTCAAAGCGAGGAAGAACGCGTCATCCCCCGTTCCTATGTTGAAAACGAATATGATCGCATTTTAATCGAGGATTTCGGCAACGACAGGCGCAAATTCCTGGAAAACCTGCGCAGCGAAGGCAAAAACCCGCGGGAATTTCGCAAGGAACTGGAAGAACAGATCATCGTCAGCGTGATGAATCAACAAATGCGCAAATCCCAGTCCGAAATCAGCCCGGAAAAAATTGAGGACTTTTACAACCAGAATAAAATCCATTTTTACCAGGAGGAAAGCGTTCATTTGCGCTTGATCATGCTTAAGCCTTTCGCCGACGAAAGCAGCGACCTGCTTCGACAAACGGCCGACAAAGTTATGGCGGAACTGGATTCAGAAGTGTCCTTCGCAAAAGTGGCGGAAAATTACAGCCAGGATTCCCGGCGCAAAAAAGGCGGCGATTGGGGTTGGATCAACCGCCCGGATTTGCGCGATGAATTAAGCGAAGTGGCCTTCTCGCTGAGTACGAAAACCTACAGCAAGCCGATTCCACTGGGCCAGCAATTTTATATTTTGTATGTCGAAGACCGGCGCGATGAGGGAATCCAGCCCCTGGATGAAGTGCGCGACCGCATTGAAAACATTCTGGCTGGCAAGCTGGCCCGTCAGGCCCAAAAACGCTGGAAAGAACGTCTCCGCAAGAACGCTTTTGTCAAATATTACTGATGCCCGCCGGAAAACGAAATCAGGGCCGCCCCTGAATTTTCCGGTTTCTCCGGCCCGGCGGTTGAATAGGTTTGCCAAAAACGGATGGCGGCATATACGCTCCCAGCGGTTATGAACAAGCCCTGCACCGCCTCCCTGCGCCTGCGCGACCTGGCCGTCAACGAGCGCCCCCAGGAAAGATTGGAAAAACTCGGTCCCGCCGCGCTCAGCGATACGGAACTCCTCGCCATGTTGCTGCGCAGCGGAAGCAAAGACATGGACGTGCTTTCCCTCTCCTCCCGCATCATCTCCGAAGCCGGTTCCCTGGCCGGGCTCCTCACCTGGACGGATTCCGATTTTAAGAAACTCAAAGGGATCGGGCGGGTCAAGGCTTTGCAATTGATAACCGTCATGGAAATGGCCCGCCGCATCCTCTCGGACGACCGGGAAAATCCACCCAATTTTTCCAAACCGGAGGAGGTTTACCGCTATTTTAGAGGCTGTCCCAAAAACCCGAATTTTGCGAATTGAGATATTCGACTCCGAACTGTAAGGGAACGTAAGTCATTCAATTCCGTCAAAAACGCTGTATAAGGCCTCTATTCGTTATAAATATAATCGCGTCAGACAGAGGTCTATGGTAGAATTGTATTTGAATATGCAAAACAAGAGAAAGGCTGACGGTGTTATAGACATCGAATTTGCCCAAAATCCCCTAAAAACGGTCTTTATGACAGCTTTATTAACAAGTTAACTTACTGTAAAACAAATGGTTATAACTTTGGGACAGCCTCTATTTTACCCCATTGACCGTGGGTCTCGAGGTGGAGAAATTCTGGGTCCTCTGCCTCAACCGCAAAAACCGCCTTATCAAACGCATAGAAGTTACCTCGGGCACGGCCACCACCACCACCACCACCACCACCACCACCACCACCACCAGCAGCAGCAGCAGCAGCAGCAGCCTGGCCCACCCCCGCGAGGTTTACCGCGAAGCCATCCGCCTGAGCGCTTCGGGTATTATCTGCGCCCACAATCATCCCAGCGGAGACCCCGCCCCCAGCGTGGCGGACCTTAAAATTACCCGCCTCCTTCGGGATGCCGCCAAAACGGTGGAAATCGACCTGCTCGACCACGTCATCATCGGCCGGCCCAAACGCGATCCCCTGGGCAAAGGCTATTACAGTTTCAACGAATCGGGCAATATTTGAGGCGCGCCGGGGCGCCACCCGCTCCGGCCAAGGCTTTCCCTCCATCGGCCTGCGGCTTGGGCCTATGCGCTGTCTATTATAAACCCAAACACTACGACGCGCCAAGCCGCCCCCATACCGGTCACGGTCAAAAAAAATCCCCGTCTGAGGAACCTTCTTACTGCGCCCGGAATACTGCTCTACTGTAGTTTTTTGCAACATAAGCCGACAGTATACAGCAAAACGCAAAAAAAGTCAATGGATAGGTTGGCTGCGTTTGATGCGTTTGATTAAACTTCAAAAAAAAACCAAAAAAAACCAATTTCTCCCCAAAAACACCCTCCCAACAGATTAAAATCCACCAATCGCCCAAAAATTCCTCCATTTTACGCTCCTGACACCTGTACCGAGCGAAGCGACATCCTTCAACCTGAAACCTCCATTCCCCCATCCGCCATCCCGACTCCTCCTTCCAAAACGCTCTGAAAGAGCCATATTCCACAGCCAGGGGTGAAACCCCTGGATACCCAAAGGCAATTTAATAATACCAAAACCCCAAAGGGGTTTCATTCCTTACTCCATGCTCAACCATCGTCCCGCCATCTTTGCCAACCATGCATCCACCATCCAGCATCCAGTATCCAGCATTCGGTCCCCAGTAGCCAGCGCCCGGTAGCTCCCCTTTTAAGGAACGGCCCTAAGGACCAGGCGGAAGCCAAGGTAGTTGAAGCGATAAGACGGGGTGCTGCGGCTACGGTAAGCCGAACGGCAGTACTGCGCGTAGTAGTACCCGCTGCCGCCACGTAACACGCGGTCCGAGCCACTTGAAGGTCCTGCTGGGTCCCTCACCCTGCTGCCTGCATAAGCGCCATACCAATCACTACACCATTCATATACGTTTCCTGTCATGTCATATAACCCCCAATCATTTGCTTTCTTTTTTCCTACCGGATGCGTCCCGGCACGTTTGTGATTGTATTGCTTCTCAGGCCACCCAGTACTATCATAGCCTCCCTCATAGCTTACCCCGCTATTGCCTCCATACCAGCCTATCGGGTCCAAGGCCGGGGCATTATTTTCCCCAAGTATTCTCAGCGAGCCAGTATAAATGGCGCCGCGCGTCCCCGCACGGCAGGCGTATTCCCACTGCGCCTCCGTCGGCAGGCTGTATTCATACCCGCGCGGCAAACGTCCCGCCCGGCGCTCGCGTTCCGTCACTTTGCGGCAATATTCCATCGCCTCCTCCCAACTGACCGTCTCCACCGGCGCCCGCTTGCCCGCATTCTTAAAATGACTCGGGTTGTTCCCCATCAATGCCTCCCACTCTCCTTGCGTCACCTCATACTTTCCCAACCAATACCCCTCGGTCAGTGTTACCGAATGCTGCTTCTCATCGTCATACCGGCCCTCCTCACCAGCCGGGCTACCCATCGTAAAATTTCCCGGATTGATCCATGCCATTTCCAGGCCGAGTTCCGGAATCGCCCAGTTTTTTCCTTCAGCCGGACGTAAAACTTTCTTAAGAGCAAAGTTAAATCGCTTCTTTTCGTTTGGCCCAAGGGTATAGGAATCCTCAGCAGATCGATATCCCTTTAAACTGACGATCAGTTCGTAATCACGGAGCGCCTCCTGCTCCCCGGCCACAGAAGAGGTTTTTCCCACCAATTTTCCATTGATCGTTACGTCCGCCCCCGACGGCTCCGACAACACCACCAGGCTTCCGGGCAGGGGAATTAACGGTATTTTCTGGACTATTAAATCGCCTTCCTGGATTTCCACTCCCTGCAAGCTTCCCGTGCGGTAGTCTCTTCTGCGCGCCTCCAACCGATACCGGCCAACCGAAACCTGGCCCTCCAACTCCAGAAGCCCCTCGGCATCGGCTGTCCCCAAAGGCATTTCTTTACCCTCACCATCAATCAACACCACTGCCGCCATCGGCTCCGTCTGCACCAGCAGGCTGCCGTAGGCAATCGCCACAGGCCGCTCCACAACCGTTTCCCTGTCCTGCTGCCTCGTCTGCTTCTTTTCCAGTCCAGGGGATACCTCGGGCTTTTTATTTAAATAAATCACGCCAAACCCAACGACAAGAGCCACCGCCAAACCAGCCAAGACGTAAGCTATCTTCCTCTTTTTTGGCGGAGCTTTGCTTTCATCTACCCGAAACTGCATAGCAATCTTCGGGGGATTCGGATAGTGGTAATTACCCTTATCTTGATAGCTACTGGATCGCACTACATTTGGGAAAGTTTCGTAGAACTGACGTTTTGTCATTGCAAATACGCCGACTGCAGTAGTGACACAAAACCAATCGTCCATTCTCAGCGGTTCTATGATCCTTGCTTTGAAACACAATCTTCTATGGGAGTATGATTCCACGCAGTCTGGGCAACCCGCTAGAACGCGGGATGATTGTCGCTGGGTGAACTGTGCTACCGGCAACCAGAAGGTCCAACCACAATGCCTTCCAGAAGCCCTTCTTGAGCCGTGTAAGAGCATCGAGCACGGCCCCGGCGCTGGGGTAACGATCCGCCGGGTCTTCTTCGAGGCATTTCTCAATCAGGTTGTCCCATTTCGGATTGAGCCCTTTGACCACCTTGGACGCCGGTTTGGCCATGCCCAGGGGCTTTTTGCCCGTCAACAGAAAGTAGCCTATGATGCCCACCGCATAAAGATCGCTCCGGGTATCGGCCATCCGGCCCGCCCGCACCTCCGGGCTCATATAATCGATCGTGCCCACGCGTGCCCACATAATCCGAAGAGCCGGAGGAGCCTTTACCTCCAATCCGCGTGGACCGGTCCCCCATCTGCGATAGCGTGATGCTTTTTTGGATCATCGACTGCACATACTCTTCGCCCACTACACGGGCCAAACCGAAATCCGATATTTTGATCTTCCCCTCCCCGGTGCGCAGGATGTTGGCCGGTTTCAGGTCGCGGTGGATTACCCCTTTGCCATGGGCATAGGAGAGGCCCTCCAGCATCTGTTGCAGAATGTCCTGAACTTCGCCCGCTTTCAGCCTTCCGCCCTCGTTTTTGAGGTAATCCTCCAGGCTCCCACCCTCCACATGCTCCATGGCAAGGTAAAAGCGCCCCTGGTCTTCACCGGCGTTATGTACCATTATGATGTTTTGATGCTTGAGGCCCGCCAGCGTTCGGGCCTCCTCCCGGAACCGCGCCTTAAAACTGCCGCTTTTGGACAATTCCGCCGGCAGGACTTTGAGGGCATAACGTTGTTTCAAATGCACATGCTCGGCCAGGTAAACCTCCCCCATGGCCCCGCGCCCCAAAATATCGAGGATGCGGTAATCGCCCAATCGGTCGCCCTGCCCCAGGGAACCCATCAGGGGCTCATCCTGCGGGCCAATGCGCGTCTCATCGTCGGAAATACTCATGGTGAGTCATAACGCCTAATGAAACGCCTTTCCCTCTGCAAGTTTCTTTTTAACGGGGTCAAATATGGGACAACGCTCATAATTCATATTTTGTTGGATTTTGTTGTTTTCCAGTGGGTGGATTTCTTGCAAAATATTTTTCTTAATAACGCCAGCCGAGGAGTTTCCAGTAATTGAGAAACCAGAGAAAAAGAACTTCTGTTGTGGTGGTTAGAGTAATTGCGATCAAGCCCGTGAGGGTGAGAGTTTCCGGGGGAAATCCGTTTAATGTCAGCCGGCCCAATATCAATAAACAGGAGAGGGCGCCGAGGATGGGCAGGGAGAGTGTCAGGCCGACTGAGATGGGCACGGCTTCGGTCACTTTATAGGCGCCCCGGGCGGTCAGGATTGCCATTGCGCTGAAGAATCCCAAATTGGCCGCGCAGGTGATAAGAAGGCCCCAATTGATGGCGGAAGGCAGAAAGAGCGTTTCTTTATCATTAAAGGCATTGATAATAAAAAGAATTCCTCCTATGGAAAAAAGCGTTATGCAGACAATGCCATAACCGATATGGGCCGCGCGGGATTCGAGGAGGGAGATTTTTTCATAACGATCGCGGCCTCCCGCATACAGTCCGCTAATGCGGTTAGCCTGGCCGCGAATAAATCCGATGCGCGTTCCACGCTGGGAACTTTTGAATATATCTCTTTCCTCATGCTCATAATTTTCTCCAGAGACCGTCAAACGATTTTTTGCGGCATCGAATACTACCTTTACCTCCTCGCCCTCTTTGCCGAGCATGGCGGAACTTTTGCCGAAGTGGTGGTGAGGATACCAGGAGTGCCTATAAATTCCACAAAAATTTTCAATACCGTTTGCCGGTTGAAGCGTCGTTTTCTTGCAACTTCGCTTTTGCTCCTCTGTAGATTTTGAAAAGGCAAATGAGGCGGTCTTATCGAGAAATGGGCGAAGTACTTTTTTATCGTTATTATAATAAAGAAAGATTCCAAATCCCGCTCGGGGAAAAATATAAAAACCTGTGCGATGACCCGGCATGTGACCGGTATGCCAAGCCACCCGCTGGCCCTCGATTTCATCAAGCCAGAAACTCAAACCCATGCCGGGCACGCCGGGCAGGGGAGAGAATTGTTCCTCCAGGAGAGCTTCTGGCCGGGCTAGAACCGCTGATGTTCTTTCCGGATTTAGAAATAACCGTATTAACTGACCCAATTCTCGAGGCGTTGCCACGAGGGAGGATGCCGGATAAGGTTTCCAGTGACGCACCGCCAATGGCCGGTGGCGGCCGAATATCCAGTTATAACCCCCGGCTAATTCCCGCTCCGTTTTTTCATCGGGAATGAATGTTGCTTGTTGCATGCCCAACGGTTGAAAGATTTTTTTACCGGCATAAACGGCAAAAGACTGTCCGGTTATTTTTTCGACCGCCAGACCGGCCAGGGAGATTCCGAAATTGGAATAAGTAACGGTTTCAGCGACATTGGCCACCGGTGGCGGCAAGTTTTTTTGCAAATAGCCGCAAAGGCCGGCGATTTCCGCGGCCCGAGGGGTTGATTGCCGGGCAAAGCGCTCGCCGATACCGGCCCGATGAGTGAGGAGGCCGCCCAGCGTAGCCTGCCCGTAATTATAAGGAAGAGGCCAATCCAGTAGACCGCCGATTTTGGTTTCCAATGTCAAATCGCCCGATTCAACCAACTGCCGCACTGCGATGGCGGTTATTATTTTGGAGATGGAGCCCGCCCGGACCGGTGTGTCCAACTCAAGGGGAACGGCCGGTTCGACCTTGGCCAAACCCCAACATTTCTCGAAACCTATGGAACTCTCCGGCGTAACCAACAAAACCGCCACTCCGGGCGCATGATGCTCCTCCAGAATCGTGGCCGCCTCTTTTTCCAGGAAATGACTCCACTCCTCGGCAGATCGATTTTCCGGGTTATCATATTTTTGCTTATCCATCCTTAATCACCACGGGCTTCAATGCGGGTATTTGACAAAACTACACGGTTCATTGCAAGATTCTCAAGAATAATGACTTGCCTGGCACTTATTATTAGATGCCGCCTATTTACACCCCACCTCTGATTATGGCTGATTTTTTTAATACACTCAATGGATCCTGGGCCGATTTTATTAATGCCCAGAAAGTTTTTTTCACCGCGACGGCCCCGGTTGATGGCAGGATCAACCTCTCACCCAAGGGCATGGATACTTTTCGCTGTCTCGATGAATCAACCGTTGGGTATCTGGATTTGACCGGAAGCGGCATCGAGACCGCTTCGCACCTTAATGAAAATGGCCGCATGACGATCATGTTTTGCAGTTTTGACGAGAGACCGGCCATATTGCGGCTTTATGGCCGAGGTTCCGTAATTCGTCCCGGAGAACCGGATTGGGAAATTTACAGCGGCCGGTTTCCCGATTTGCGGGGGAGAAGGTCCATCATTTTAATGAAAATCGAGTCGGCCCAAAAATCCTGCGGTTACGCCGTCCCATTGATGGATTTCAGGGAGGAGCGAAAAACTCTCTCAAAATGGTCAGAGAACCGGGAATCGCATGGATTTGAGCGGTATTGGGAGGAAAATAACGCCATCAGCATCGATGGCGCGCCGAGCGGGTTCAATAAGTCTCAGGGCTAACGGCCGTTTTTTTGCGCGAACTCTTCCAGCAGCTTGACGGCGTTGGCGGGCCCGTTTTCCTTTTTTAAAATGCCTGCGACTTCTTTGGCCCTTTGCCTCATGGCGGTATTTTTTTCTGTTTGATGAATAGCCTCGGGCAGGGTTTCGGGCCAGCGTTTTTTATTTATTATAATTCCGGCGCCGAGGCGTCGAACCTCCCCGGCCCAAAAAGGCTGGTCGGCGATGTGCGGGACCACGATGGCGGGCTTGCCCGAATGCAGGGCCGAGGCCGTTGTGCCGGCACCCCCGTGATGCGCAATACAGGAGGCGTGGCGAAAGAGTTGGTCGTGGGAAACTTTACCCACAATCAGGATGCGCGAGAGGTTTTACGGATTGGAAAAACCGGCCCACCCGCTTTGCAGAATGATTTTCCTTTCCTTGGGCCAATGGTCGATAAACCGCCGCATATTTTCCGCATCCCGATCCGTGGTGACGCTGCCGAAAGTCAAAACCGGCGTCTCGGCGCCTTGGCAAAAGTCCTCGAGTCGCCTTTCTAATTGAGCGTCTTCCCCTGCCTGCCATCGCAAATAACCCGTGTAGCGAAATCGGGGCGGCGCGCGCTCCGAAATTTTCATGAGATCCGATGAAACGGTCACCAGGACCAGATCGGCGGGGCCCAGGAGGAAATTTTCAATCCGGTCAATGGAATGCCGCTTGAGGGTTTCCTTCATCAAATGATTGAGGGAATAATCAATGGTTGCGCTGGCCGTTTTCCACCACAGGCGGTTCCACATTTCACTCATCGGGCGAGGCAGCCAGGCGATTTTCCTCATCGGAAAAGGAGGCGCTTCGGGTTGGGGCACTAGACAATGGCAAAAGGCCAGCAAGGCGGTCGGAACCCCCTGTCTTTGGGCCAGATACTTGTAATAAGGAGAAATATAAGAAGTCACCAACAGGTCGCAATCCGCCAGAGCGGCATCCATGCGCTCGATCAGCTCGTCGGCAAAAGGCAGACCGCCCTGGTAGATGGCCCTCAGTTGCCCCAGCGGACTCCGGGCCCGGTTGAGGATGCGCATTTGCCCGGCCAGTTCCTCCTGATCCCAGTCGGGCGGAAGATAGAGGTATTCCAGCCCGGCGCTTTCAATCTCCGCTCGGAACAATGGCATGGTGGCAAAGCGCACCGCATGACCGGCCCGGCGCAAGGCCCTTCCCAAAGCGATTACCGGGTAGATGTCGCCCGTCGAACCGTGTGAACTGAGCAATACGCGCATGATAAAATACTATCTCTAAAAACCGGCGGATTTCACTCCTAAAAAAAGGTCCCGGCAGTCTGGATCACACCCGCACGAAAAGCGGCCAACCCACACAAATAGCGATTGCGATCAAAAATCGCGCCTGCGCCTGTTGGAGAGACAACGACAACGCTCCGCCACTCAAAATACGGCTTATAACAATTAAAAGTAGTCTTTTGCAACATAACCGGCATTATACAGCAAAACGCAAAAAAAATCAATCGATACGTTGGCTACGTTTGATGCGTTTGATTAAACTTCAAAAAAAGCTCAATAAAACCGAATTTCGCCCCAAAAACACCCTCCCGACAGATAAAAAACCACCAATCACCGATAATATACCCCAAAATACCATAAAACCACAGATCGCGCAGATAATAAAAAAGCATATCAACCACTACTTCAAAATTATCTGTGTCCATCTGTGTAATCCGTGGTAAAAAAATCCCCCCCTCCCTCAACCACATTAGCGTCCATTCGCGGTTAAAAATCCACCATCCAGTATCTAGTAACCAGTATCTGTGTCCATCTGCGTAATCTGTGGTAAAAATTCAATCGACAGCACATGCACATGAAGGCGGTGGGACCCTGTGTTGGCATGTCTGACAGTAGGGGCAGGCGCTCAAGAAGCAACCTCCCCGAGAAGCTGGCTTCAACGTTCGCCGTAATTTGGCATCTCCTTGGCTACGATGTGCTCTCTATTGTGTTTTGCTATTGGTCTGCCGTCCTTTTCGTTTCTGGAAAAAAACGACAGAATGATAAGCGACAATCGCGGGAACAACATGCAGTAAAAAAGAAGCGACCCCTCCTAGAAATATTGCGGATATGTAGGTTCGAAGCCAAGTTTTTGGATCGTCTGTGAAATACGGTAAGCACAATAGAAAGAGGGAAAAACAAAATATGGCTGCAAGGACAAAAATCCTTGTCAAAAGTCGTGCCCTGACATTCGCCATAGCAACGCCTATTACTATACATCCAAGAATAAAAACGCCTACTAACATATTGTATTTAATATTTTATTTGTAGAATTATTCCAATACCATCCCATAGGGGCGAGGCAAGCTTCGTAACCCATTGATAATCAATGTGAGTTTTTGACTTTTGGGGGAATCGAATTTTTGAAATTTTATCACATGTTTCTCTTTTATTGCTTTTGCCACCTTGTGCTGTCCCATAGGTTTTCAACCAAACCCAGGGAAATAAGCCTGCTGGGGAGTCGCTCGCATTCTAAAGCGTCCACCGGCTGTCCCATAGAAATCGAGCAAGTCCCGCAGGTTAAAGCGATCCCAAAGCACGCCTCTGACAAGTGTGAACAGGCGGACAAAACTATGCTCCCAGCGGCTCAACCAGGCCTGGAAGCGGAGCAGCACATAGAGCAGCAAAGCGCTCCAAATCTGCCAGCGCACGGCATTGGCGCTATGGCCGAGGAAATCGCACAAGTTGAGCGTTTGTTTGATCTGGCGGAAGAAGGTTTCAATGGACCAGCGGCAGCGATACAGTTCGCTGATCGTATGGGGCGACCACTGCAAATTATTAGTCAAAAATTCCATCACTCGCCACTGGCCATCAATCTCCACCCATGCCGTTACCCGGCGCATCGGCTGGGGATAATCCTGACGGGATTTTTTGTTCTTAAGGACCACCAGATCATCGCGCAAAATATTGCCCTTGGGCTTCTTGAGCAGCCTCTTGACACAGCGCAAGGCCATGTTCTTTTTGGCCCGGGTGACAAAGTAAATGCCCCTCGAGGACAAGTCAAAGAGGTGGGCCAAATCGATGTAGGCCTTGTCAAACAATACGATTTCACCGGCTTTGAGGGCGGCGCACATTTCACGGGCTCGTTTGGCGTCATTGTCCCTGGCCGTGTCGATGATGGCAAACCGGGGCAGAAAACTTTTCAAATCCAGGCGCAAGTGACATTTGGCGGCCGCCTTTCGCCGACGATGTTTAGCCCAATCCATGCAGTTGGCGACCAAACCGATAGTGGACGAATCGACGATGTTGATAACGCGTTTGAAACGTCGGGGAAACCCCTTGAATTTACCACCCGCAAACCCCGGAGACAACGACTGCAAGTGCTTGAGCACCGACCAAAACAGTTCTCCCGACATCGCGGCATCGCGATGCTTGTTGGCGTAGGAAAGCCCGTTGCGACTGGGAGCGCTGGCCCCCCGGATACTGGCCAGCAACCCTCTGTGATGAGCGAGTCCGTCACAGACATCATTAAGCCCAATAGCATGAGTGATCTGAGCATAGAGCAAACTAACGATATGGCTCCATGGACTGAAACTGCGAGCTTTCTTATCGACACCCTACTGGCGGGCCAACTTGGCCACCAGATGTCCCGGAATAAAATTGCAAAGCTGTCGCAGAACGCACACCTTACATTTGGCTGGATTTGCTTTTTGTTTTTTCATAGTAACCTGCTTCTAGTGAAACAGGCGAACAAGAGCAATTCCAGCCGTTTTGCGTTATTTCCTATGGGATGCTGATGTTCTACTTTTTAACCTGCGAATTCTTTGCAAGTCACTGTTTTTCAACCCGATTTCAATATGCAAATAAAAACAACACCGACCCGACCAGCCTCTCCGGCTGTGGAGGAGTGGATTTTTCAATAATTCTCGGCTTCTCAGGAAAGTCTGCGTTCAATGTGCTCCCGAAGAGCCGCATGGTCTTCCGCAACGGGGAAATCGGGGTATTCGGCTTTCATTTTTTCGGGGGGGCGGAAGAGGATTCCGTGGTCGGCCACTTGCAGCATGGTTAGGTCGTTGTAGGAGTCCCCGGCTGCGATGACTTCGAAATTGAGGTCTTTAAAGGCTTTGACCGTTTTTCTTTTGTGGTCCTTGAGCCGTAATTTGTAGCTCTCTATGGTGCCGTTGGTTCCCACTATCAATTCGTGGCAAAAGAGGGTGGGGCGCCCCAGTTGGGCCATGAGGGGTTGCGGAAACTGCGTAAAAGTGTCCGACAAAATGATCAGCGGGACGCGGGATTCAAGCCACTCGGTGAACTCGATTGCGCCGGGGAGCGGCTCCATGGTTCCGATGACTTCATGGATTTCCCGGATGCCGATGCCTTCCCGTTTCAGGATATCCAGACGGTAACGCATCAATTTGTCGTAATCGGGCTCATCCCGGGTGGTGCGTTCCAGTTCCTCCAAACCGGTCTTGCGGGCCACCGCAATCCAGATTTCCGGCAGAAGAACGCCCTCCAGATCAAGGCACACTAGTTGCATGAAGGAAAGGGTTTAAGCGGGGGAGGCGAAGTCAAGAGCTAACTGGAAGGGCGAATTACTGGGCGGCTCTATTTTCGATGATGGCGCAAATTTTATCCACAACCTCATCGGGGGTGAGGTTGGAGTTGTCGATGGATTTGGCGTCTTGGGCGCAGGCCAAGGGGGCAATTTTCCGGCTGGAGTCGATTTTGTCGCGTTTGGCGATGGAGTCCTGGATGCCCTCGTCGGCTCTTCTTTTCATCCTGGTTTTTTCGTCCGCATAGAGAAAAAATTTAAAATCGGCCTGGGGAAAAATGATCGTTCCAATATCGCGGCCTTCCATGATTATTCCGCCAAAGCCATGAGCCTGGGCGAAATCCGGTAAACTGCGCTGGTATTCATTGAGCAATTGCCTTAATTTGGGCATGGCGGCCAGGTGGGAGACCATGGCATTGACATCCGGGCCGCGCAAATCCTTGTCCCTGGGGATGATGCCGTTGGTTTTTATGAGGGCGGAACGTCCCGACAGAGTGGTATCGAACTTGATTTGATAGAGGAAGTCGGTAATGGAGTCATTGCCGCTGGGTTTGCCGCTTAGTTTCAGAAAGAGCAAGGTGAGGGCCCTGTAATGGGTTCCGCTATCGACATGGAGGAGGTTGCATCGCTCCGCCACGGCGCGGGAGGTGGTGGACTTGCCCGAGGCGGCCCCCCCGTCCACCGCGATGATTAAAAATTTACCTGAACTCATGCTACAAAACAATTCTAGGGCGCGCGAAGTCCCTCCAGAAGTTTGAAAAAATGGGGAAAAGTCTTCTCTATGCAAGAAGGATTACCAATTTTTAACCAATTTTGCCCATTCTTCAATATATCGGCGCACCCGAGAATACTGAAGCTCATGGCGATGCGGTGGTCTTCATAGGTCTCGATGCTGACGCCACGCCGGGCGATTTCAAGCAGGGCTGCCCGATTGGGCCGGATTTCCAGGCCATCCTTTTCTTCGGCCACCTCCTGACCGAGCTTTTTCAATTCATGGGCCATGGCGGAAATGCGGTCCGTCTCCTGCCCCCTCGTATGGCCGATGCCGGTTATGCGTGTCTTCCCCTCCAATAAGGGCGCCAAGGCGGCCAGCGTCAAAAAAGTGTCCGAGATGGCATTGAAATCGGCCCGCAAACCTTGGTTATGTTTGGAAGGTGTTTTCCGGCTCTCCGACACCAGGTTGCCCGACTCAGCATGGATCGACACTCCAGCCTGGGAAAGGACATCTTTAAAAGCGATATCCCCTTGCAGGAATTTTTCTTTCCCCAAGTTTTGTATAGTCATCCGGCCCCCGGTGGCGAGGGGAAGGGCCAAAAAATAACTGGCCGCGGTGGCGTCCGGCTCGATGACATAACTTGACTCCGATAAAACCGGAGACTGCTCCGCGCCAATGGCAAAACGATTGCCATGCGATGAAATTTGATAGCCGAATTGCCGCATCATCCCAACCGTCATCTCAATAAAGGGCTGTGAGACCGTGTCCCCGGTTAATTGAAGACGTGTGTTTTTCACAGCCAAAGGCGCCGTCATGAGCAGGGCCGACAAAATCTGGCTGCTGGCGGCGGCATCGACTTCAATAACTCCACCGGCTAATCCGTTGGTGGAAAGAGTAAAAGGGAAATGCCCCGGCTGGCCCCGGAAGGCGAATTCCGCTCCCTGTTGCCTGAGAGCGTCGAGAAGCCCACTGATGGGGCGCTGGCGCATGGCCGGATCGCCATCAAGGTGATAGCGCCCGCCTTTTTTGAGGCAGAGAAAGGCGGTCAGAAAGCGGGCCGCGGTACCGGCGTTACCGGCATTGATCGAGGCTTCCGCGGCGGGAATGCCGCCCCCTCGTCCCTGCACCGTAATCGTCCCGGTTACCTCGTCCGCCCGCAGAAGGAATCCCAGCGACTGAAGCGCCGATATCATAATTTGAGTATCCCGGCTGAAGAGGGCGTTTTGCAGGGTAATCCGGTTGGAGCCCTGGGCGGCCAAAAGGAGCGCCCGGTTGGTGATGCTTTTGGAACCGGGCAGCTCGACCGTGCCCCGGGGGGGGCTGGTGAAAGGCTTTATTGGATAGGGATCGATCAAGAGGAGGCCAGATTACAGCATTCACCCAAGCGCGGTAAACACTTCAATTGAGCCAAATCATCTTGATGAACCCCGGTCATTTTTAAAGGGGTATCGGGTTCAGTCCTTTGCCGCCGGGCGGAGGCGTTCCCGATAGGCTCTGCCGCGTTCGAGATGGTTGAGAATGTCAAACGACTGGCCGTTGGCGATGGCCGATTTCAGGGATTGCAATTCGTTTTCAAACTGGTCGATGGCACGCGCGATCTCCTCCCTGTTTTGCTCAAATATCGATTTCCAGATGGCCGGGCTGCCAGCCGCCACCCGCGTGGTGTCCCCCAAACCATTGCCGGCAAAATTAATCCAGCCGGAATCTTTGGTCGATAAAAAAGAACAGAGGACGCAAGCCAGCAAATGAGGCAGGTGGCTGATGTGGGCCACAATTTCGTCATGCCTTTCCGGAGAAACCGAAGCGACTTCCATATCCAGGTCTTTCCAGAACTTGATAATGGTTTCCACCGCTTGCTCGCCGCTATCGACAAGTGGAGTGACAAAACAGGTTTTTCCGTAAAAGAGGTCCTTGCTGGCATGGGCCAGGCCGCTTTTTTCAGAACCGGCCATGGGGTGGGAGCCGATGAACTGCCTGCCTTTCGGCATGACCGTATGGCAGTAGCGGACAATCAGGCTCTTGGCGCTGCCCACATCCGTAACAAGGGCGCCTTCTTTTAAATGAGGGGCGATGCGCACGACCAGCGGGTGGATGGTTTCCACCGGGCTGCATACCACCACCAAGTCTGCCCCGCGCACCGCTTCCTCAGGGGAAGTCACTACCTGGTCGCACCAAGATTTGTCCGAGCAAGCCACCCGTGTTTCCGCCCGCCGTGCCCAGATAACCGTGCGGCGGGTTAATAGCCGGTCTTTAACCGCCGCTGCCACGGAGGCCCCCAGGAGGCCCGGCGCGAGAATGGTGATTTGCTCGAACACAATCGCTCCAGTAGAACCCGCGAGCGCCCCCCATGTCGAGAATTTACCCACCTGAACGGATTAATTTTCCCTCCATGCCGACTGTGCTGGCTCCGCAAAAGCTTTACAAGGCTGGCAAAATGCATTTTAATGTTACTTTGCCCAAAACCATAAACCGGCCCGGAAGGGCCTTTAATCGTTGAAAAATTTCCCCATTCTGTTGCGACCATGAAAGATGAGCCTGAGAGCGCCGTTTGCAAGCGAGCCAACCGGCACCTGACAATACTCTATGCGGTGATGGCTGTTTTTATTTTGTTGCCCTTGGTGCTTTTCTGGCTGGCTGGTTAAGTATTCCCGGGGGGACAGAGTGGGCATTCCGCCATTTTCAACCTCGTCGGTTTATATTATAAGTCATATCACAGGTTCAGTTTAAAAAAATATCGTATATTAGTCTATAAATCTCACCCGATTATAATCAGGCCGCGGTCTGCACTTTTTTGGAACTCATCACCGGGAGGAAACGTCTCCTTCTTTTAGAGGCATGAACAAAACACTCATCACCATTCGCATTTTCTTTTTATCGATCTGCTTTCTAGGCAGTTGGCTGGTCTGGTATTCCAATGAAGACTGGAAAGATTCAATGTATCTGGTTTTATTCATCGGTTTGAGCATCGGGGCGCTGGTCGTTCTGGTGGACATCTTATTGAAAGGTTTCTCCCTGCGGGGGCTTACGGCGATGACCATCGGCCTCTTCGTGGGGTGGCTGATCGCCTATTTTATCTCGGAATCGCCGCTTTTCGACAAGGGTGATGAGGAAACCCTCTTCATGGTGCGGCTGGCCATGTTTGTCATCATGATGTACCTGGGATCGGTCATTGCCATGCGGGGGCGCGACGAGTTTAACCTCGTAATCCCCTACATCCGGTTTGTCCCGCATGGGGTGGATGTGCCTTTGGTGGTGCTGGACACCAGCATCCTTATCGACGGACGGATCAGCGGAATCTGCGGCAGCAAGTTCCTCGGTTATGGCATCGTCATACCGCGATTCATTCTCAACGAGCTGCACCGCATAGCGGATTCGCCGGACCCCCAGCGGCAGGGCAAAGGACGCAAGGGACTGGAAACCCTTAATAAATTACGAAAGATGAACCACCTGGATCTGCGCATCCACGAAAGCGATGTTACGCGGGGCCAGAGCGTAGACGCCAAGCTGATTTTCCTGGCCACTTCGCTGAAAGCCCGGCTAATGACAACCGATTTCAATCTGGCTCAGTTGGCGGAATTCAACAATGTGGAATGGCTCAACCTCAACTCTCTGGCGAGGGCCTTGAATCCCGATTTATACATCGGCGAAACCCTCGAAGTGGAACTGGTGAAACCCGGCAAAGAACCCGGCCAGGCAGTAGGCTTCCTGACTGACGGTTCCATGGTGGTGGTCAACGAAGGCCAGAAACTGCTAGGCAAACACGTTCGCATCGAAGTGCAGAGCATACTGCCTTCGGCGGGCGGGAAAATGATCTTCGCCAAGGCCATCGGCGCCGGCAGTTGAGATTTATGCCCGGGCCGCGGTATAAAGCCGGACAAAATACGAAAACGGAAAAATAAGGAATTTAAGCGGTTTGGTTCTGAAAATTTCCGCTAAAAATCCGTAAATATTCGAAAATCGGGATTAAAAGAACCATAAATGAAGTTTTTTCTAAATTTTTTGCTTGGCAAAACGATAAATATAGCTTTAATGAAAAATCCCAATATTCGGTATTGGGTATACTATCTATAAAAAAAGTAACACTAAAAGGAGAATATAATATGATTAATAAAACTGCCAAAAAAGCATTTACTTTGGTGGAAATTATGATCGTTGTAGTCATCATCGGTCTTCTGGCTGCCATGGCTATTCCGGCATTCAACAAAGTTCGCGCCACATCTCAGGATAAGGCGGTCACTAACAACCTTCGCCAATATGCCTCAGCCGCTCAGCAATACATGCTGGACGCTGGCGTATCGCAAGTTGGTTACAGCGATATCGTTGGTTCCAATCTGCACATCAGCGTACTGGATAACGTTGCGGATGAAACCTACACTGGTTTGACCCTCGGCACCAACACGACTCGCCTGCAGGCGACCGTGAACGGCCGTATCATCAACTACAGCTTCTAAATTCAAGTTTTAACGACTTAAAACCCAAGCCGCCTTCCCTTTTGTAAAAGGAAGGCGGCTTTTTTTTTAACACAGCTAAGGGCAATTCCGGGGGGCCGGGGCGGAGAGATATTCCTTGGCTGCGTTTTTGATTTTCAGGATTATACTATGAGACTGGTCATTCTTGCCCTTTCCGTCATCCTGGCCCTTGGTTTCAGCTTTTATGCCTTGGACCTATTCTGGGCGGCCCAATTTGTCAGCTACGCCGGCTATCCGATCCTTTTTGCCACTTTTTCCATTTTTGTCTTCTCATTGTTCAAGATTCGAGGCCGGTGGAATGGCATATTCGATCAAATGCGGAAATCTCCCCTTCCGTTTTTAACTGTCGGAGGCTGCACGGGTTTCCTTCTGCTACAAGAACCTTTTGGTTTTAAAATACTTATGGATGAGGTGGTTCTGCTCGGAACCTCCATGTCCATGCATTTCGAGAAAGCCGTATTGGTCCCCAGCATGGCCAATGACTACGAGGGCAGTTTTCGCATCATCGAGGCCTATCTGGACAAAAGACCCTATTTTCACCCTTTCCTGATCTCGCTGTTGCATGATTTGACCGGTTATAGGCCATTTAACACCTTTATCCTGAACATCATCCTCACACCGCTCATGCTGGGCCTGGCTTACGGCTTCGGCCATAAACTCACCAGTCAGCGCGGCGGAATCCTCAGCGTCCTGCTGTTGACCAGCTTGCCTTTGCTCGCCCAAAATGCCGTCGGCGGGCATTTCGAAATCCTTAACATGGTTATGATCCTGGCCGCCATGCTCCTGGGCTGCCGTTATTTGCAGAGGCTGGACGGCCCCTCCTTGACAGCTTTTTGCTACGCCGGACTGCTTCTTACTCAAACGCGATATGAAGGCGTCATTTTCGTCATTCCGATCGGCATAATGGTCCTTCTCGGCTGGCATAGAAAGGGAGAAATACTATTGCCCTGGCAGGTTATTCTCGCCCCGCTGCTTTTGGTCTGCATCCCCATGCAGTTTTTCATTTCCATGTCCAAAGCGCGTTTTTGGCAACTGGAAGACACCGGCAAAGATCAGGTCTTCAGTTTCGGATTCTTCGAGGATAACCTCAAAGATGCCGGAGAATATCTATTCCATATCGGTCAAACCAACTCCAATTCCCTTCTTCTATCCTTGCTCGGTCTGGTCGCGGTGGTTTATTTTTTAATTTATGCCATGCCCCGGCTCGGCGGATTCACCGGGGCGGAACAGCCCCGTTTCGTTTTGGCCATCTTTCTACTCGCCGTGCTTGCCTCATTTGCCCTTGCCATGGGCTATCACTGGGGCCATCTGACCGATCCGGTGGCCAGCCGATTTTGCCTTCCTTTGCTCCTCATGGCCGCTTTGGCCGCGCCGGTCGCGTTGCAAATAAGGCCCGTCCCGTTCCTTCTGACGGCTTGCGGTTTATTCTTTTACACTGGCTGGTTTCATATCATGGACCGGGATTTTCTCTCCTTTATCCGGTCCGGTATAGGCCTTGTTGTATTGTTCCTGCTTATTTCGACTGGCACGATCTATGTCCTCCTGAAGAAAAGGGATCTTCTCAATTACCTCATCGGCCTAACCTTGGTGTTCATCATCTTCGTAACCGTGCCGGTGGCCTCTAATCACCGCTATGCGGGACGCTATACCCCGGCCGCAGAGGCTGAAATGATTTTTGATTTTTTTCACCAAAATCCGGAAAAAAATTACTTTTTCACCTTCCGCAGTCCCCTCATGGCGATCACTCACGGCATATCCTCGGCCAGCATCAACCGCGTCTTCAGCCAACCCGATACCATCCGGAGACATTTCTTGCACCACAACTACACTGCCTTTTACGCCTTTCAATTGCTCGATGTAAACGGGGAAACCGGCGAGTTGGATATTGTCGAAAACTACGATTTAGGCCCCGCATTTGAAATCGAAACGGTTAAAGAAAGGCGCTTGATACCCCTGCAACTGGCCCGGATTGTCAGGTTTTATCCGAAAAAGGAATATTTCGAGGCGCAGGCTGAATCCACAGAAAAAGATTCGGACATGGAAGATGAAAGTTCCCCGGAGCCAACGGAAGAGCCGCAACCGGTTGCGGCGGAAATCCTTTGATTAAAAGCAGCCTACCTAAATAATGGATGTGAGCGAAACCACCTACGACTTGAGCCTTTTGCAGCAAAGCCGGGACAAATGGGACCGGTCACCCGCCATCCGGCTTTATTATCGAGGTATTTTCGATGCGCTCATGCAAAATGCCGGTAGCGGCCCGGCCCTCGACCTCGGTTCCGGCATTGGGATGATAAAAAGCTTTTACCCATTTGTCATGACCAGCGACATCGAAAAAACGCCCTATGTCGATTTGCAGGCATCCTGCTACGACCTGGAGGCTATCGGCGAGTCGTGGGAGAACTTATTGGCGACGGATGTTTTGCATCACCTGCGCCGCCCCTTTGATTTTTTCCGCAGTGCGGCAAGAGTCCTCAATCCGGGGGGGCGGATTTTGCTCTGCGAGCCTGCCGCGACAGCTTTTGGGGCGCTTTTTTACCGGCTGTTTCACCATGAACCGATCCAGCCGTCGAAGCTGAATCCGCCCTTCGTTTTAGAGGATAAAGTGAACGAAAATGAAGGATTTGCCAACATGGGCATGGCCGCGGCCCTTTTTCGCAACCACCGCCAATGGACGGAAGACACTCTGGCGGAAATGGGCCTGGCGGTGGTTTCAGTCCATTACCGGGATTTTTTCGCCTACCCGCTGACCGGAGGTTTGAGCAAACCCCAAATGGTTCCCACAGGACTGCTGAAAATTCTGCTTAAATTGGAACGCTTTCTCCCGCAAATGTTTTTGAAATTTTTCGCTTTGCGTGTGATGATCGTTCTGCAAAAGGAAAACAAGTAGGCGCCTTCGGAGCGTCGGAGCGGAAAGCACATGTTTGATTATCGTAAATTTTTTGACTGGGTGGCGGAAAACGACTCGCGCCCGCGCCGTTGGCAGCGAGGGTTCCACCGCCAATTGACCAACCTGCACCGCCATCACATCCCCGAGGGCGCCTCCATTCTGGAATGGGGCTGCGGAGCTGGCGATCTGCTCAAAGCGCTCAAACCGGCGCGAGGGCTGGGCATCGACATCAGCGATAAAATGATCGCCAAGGCCAAGGCCAATGCCAATGCCGATGCGGGAACCTCCGGCTGCGAGTTTCGCCAGGGCGACCTGCATGAAACCATCGTCGAGGAAAAATTCGACTGCATCGTGGCCAGCTACCTCACCGGCTACCTTACGGATATTCAAAAATGCCTGGAAAACCTGCAAAAATCGGCCACCGCGCGCACCCGCCTCTACATTTCTTCCTTGAATACGCTTTGGCATCCGCTGCTCGTTACCGGCCAGGGAATCGGGACCGTCGTCCGCCAGCCCCCCAGCAACTGGCTCTCCCAAGGCGATTTGCTCAACCTCCTCGAATTATCCGGATGGGAGGTGGTCACGGCCAGCACGGAGCAGATGCTCCCGTTTCACATCCCGCTCATCGGTGGTTTTTTTTAACCGCTTTCTGGTGCGCCTGCCGTTATTCCGCCATTTCGGAGCGACCCTTTTCATTGTGGCCCGCCCGAAATTAAAACCCGATTTGAATTCGGAAATTTCCTGCTCGGTGGTCGTTCCCGCCCGCAATGAATCGGGCAACATCCGGGCCGCTCTGGAACGCATTCCCACTCTCGGCCGGGGCACCGAAATCATTTTTGTGGAGGGCCACAGCACGGACGACACCTGGGAGGTCATCCAGCGTGAAACCGCAAATTACGACGGCCCCCACAAAGTCTCCTGCTGCCAACAACCCGGCAAAGGCAAATGGAACGCCGTTTTCACCGGTTTCCACATCGCGCGCGGTAACGTGCTCGTCATCCAGGACGGAGACCTGACAGCCCCGCCGGAGGACTTGCCCAAGTTTTTCGACGCCATTGCCAACGGCAGCACGGAATTCGCCAACGGCAGCCGCCTCGTTTACCCCATGGAAAAACAAGCCATGCGTTTCCTCAATTTCCTGGGCAACAAATTCTTCGCCATCGCCCTCTCCGCCGTATTGCGACAGCCCATCAAAGACAGCCTCTGCGGCACCAAAATGCTCCTGCGCGCCGATTATCAGCGACTTTTAAAACGTATCGAGGAGTTTGGCGACTTCGATCCCTTCGGCGATTTCAACCTGCTCTTCGGCTCCGCCCTGCTCGACCTGAAAATCCGCGACATCCCGGTGCGTTACCGCGACCGAACCTACGGCGAAACCAACATCTCCCGCTTCCGCCACGGCCTCATCCTCCTCAAAATGACATGGTTCGGCCTCCGCAAACTCCGCTTCCACCGCTGATCGGTACCACAACGAATGGGTAGTGGTACATTATAAAATTGGGGCTTGAGATGCTTGAGCGGTCTGGTATGTTAGGAGCATGGTTCAAAAGAAAAGAACTCCCAGAGACATAAACCAGCTTGCCAGTCATATTGCAGATATTACGACGGGACAAAAGCAAAAACCGGTTGAACTTCAGGGCAAAAATCCGGCGGCGGTTGCTCTTGGACGGCTTGGTGGACTCAAGGGTGGAAAGGCCAGAGCCGCAAAGCTGACACCCGAGCAGCGAAAGGAAATCGCACGGAAGGCCGCAAAAGCGCGATGGGGAAAAGACTAGGCTTCCACCAGCGAATCTTTGGAGAGATCAATAAGGTCTTTCAACCTATTAAAATCAGCCTCTGTAATCTTTGATTTTAAGTGAATCTCGATCAGATTGTCGCTAGATAATGGAAATATAATTGATGGTCCGGTATGCACCGGTTGCTTCTCTCCGGGACTCCAAAATGGATTAGATGGTGGTTTTGGTAAATCTTTGATTGGTGGTTTTTCTATACTCATTTGATCTTTTGGCAAACCAGTGCTAGTTCCTTCGACAAAAACGTATTTACCGTCATCGGACAATCCGAGAACCCTCTTAGATGACGGAAATTGATTAACGCCCTGCGATATCCATTGGACATAATCGCCGACGGAAATGCTTGTAATTTGCTCGTGTTTAGGTTGACTTTCATTGAAAATTTTTTTCAATTCATCAACTTTATCGCCTTCACCCAGTTTTGCAAACAAAATTGTGTCTTTATAGTTTTTGATATATGAGTCAACTGTGGCAGGATTAAAATTCTTTTTCCGCACCAACTTGTTTTTGAGAGATTCATCAGATGGAAACTCTGCGCCAAATTCTTCCCAAAGCTCTAAATTGATTTTAGGACTAATAGCAGCCTTTTTAATCGAATCGCTTTTTTCTTTCTCGTCTCCAAGCAGAATGTCCAAGGCCCGTTCACTTAGTTTTATTTGACGATTGTTTTTACTGCCTTCTCCTTCTTCTATAAGACCATACTTGAGCAATGCAGCCACAGCCACTTTAACAGCACTACTGGTAGGCTTATATCCCCAATGATCTGCAATAACGTCCAGAGTGGTCGCATGTTTAGTTTCTCGTTCCCAAATGACCCGGGCTTTTTCAATAGCATCTTGTAATGAGAATCCAGGATAACTTGGGCTTCGATGCCGCTTTTTAGGTTTTTTTGTCTCCATAATAAGCAATAATCTACATTTTCTGTGGATTAAGTCAAGGGCCAATATGAATTATATCAGATTTTAATCACTTTTCTATTGACAGGAGACTGATAAAGCTAAAGATTGCGACCCATGGCTAGATCAAAAAAGCGCCAACTGGATTTTATGCCGTCCATATTGGCGCAATAAAATAAAAACCACCGGCCCTGGTGAGGTAGATTCTTGGCAGAACGCTCACCAGGGCCGGAAGGCAATTCTGGGCTCAGCACGGAGCGACGCGGGCCTTTAAATCCTATGCGCCGGGGGTTCGAGCCCCCCTGAGTCCATCATCTTTAGATAACAATTATTCACCTATTACTGCTATTTGCAAGAATTAAAAAAAAGCAAAATTAATTTGTATTTATGCTTGACCGCTCAAGTATATATGCTATATTTATAGCATGAATAAGATAAGCAAAGAAAAACGCGCAATGGTTGTCCGGTGTTTGGTGGAAGGCAACAGTCTCAGGTCAACTACGAGAATTGCCGGTGTGCATCGCACAACGATTATGAATTTGCTTTGTGACCTTGGCGAAGCGTGTTCAGCCTATCAGGACAAGGCTTTTCGCAATCTCAGTTGCAAACGCATCCAGTGCGACGAAATATGGTCTTTTGTCTATGCCAAGCAAAAGAATGCTTCTCCAGAGATGCAAGATGCTGTTGGTGCTGGCGATGTCTGGACATGGACTGCGATTGACCCGGATAGCAAACTTGTTCCTTGCTGGTTTATAGGCGGCAGGGATAGCGATAGTGCCTACCATTTCATGCACGATCTAGCCGGACGCTTTAAAAACCGCATACAGCTTACCACAGATGGACATAAGCCCTACGTTCAGGCTGTCGAAGATGCTTTTGGTTCAGATATTGATTATGCCCAGCTAATTAAAATATACGGCGAAGGGCCGAAAACTGCGGCTCGATACAGCCCAGCGCAGTGCATGGGAGCAAGAAAAGCCCTTAAGACCGGACAGCCGGAATATGGCCACGTTTCAACCAGCCATGTCGAAAGGCAAAATCTTACCATGAGAATGAGTATGCGCCGGTTTATCCGTCTGACCAATGCCTTCTCAAAGAAGGTTGAGAACTTGGAACATGCCGTTGCCTTGCATTTTATGTATTATAATTTCGCCAGAATCCACCAAACCTTGCGCGTTACACCTGCGATGGAGGCTGACGTTTCAGATCATGTCTGGTCCATTGAAGAAATTATAGACCTTTTAGTTAATTAATTGAAACTGTACCACTACCAACGAATGAGACTATTTGACAGTTCCAGTTTCATTATTAGCATCAAACCATGACTAAACTCCTTGATCGAGCGCTATCGGAGGTATCAAAACTTCCTGAAAAAGAGCAGGACGCGCTGGCTTCTGTACTTCTGGAAGAGATGGCGGCAGAGAAAAAGTGGTCAAAAATGTTTGAGCAATCTCAGAATTTATTAGCCGACATGGCGCGGGAAGCCGAAGAAAATTGAATTGCCAACAATACTTCAGATTTTGAGATGGCGGGTATTTTTCTATGCTAACCCATCTTCGACAGTTCAAAAAGTTAAAGGGCTTATCTATGCGGATTCGGGATTAATTTTTGCGGATTCGGGATTAATTTTTGCCGTTAGTCTGCACTACATTTTGGATGATTTTGGGGCGGGTGGGCAGTTTTAGGCCCATTTTCTTGAGGAGGTCGGCACAGAGTTTTTCCGGTTTGCCTACCAGCCGTAAACGCGCTTCGCGTCCCCCTCGCAGCGGTGCCACCACGTCCATTGAGCGTAGATTTTCCAGTTCGTGCAACACTTGCCGCGCACAGGTGCCGAGGCCTTTGGCCTGCAGCCAGCTTTCCAGGGCGCGCCACATCGCCAGAGCCAGAAAACAGATCAGAATGTGCGCTTGCACACGCTCTTCTTTGTGGTGATAGACCGGCCGCAGCCCCAAGTCGCTTTTGGCGCAACGAAAGGCTACTTCGGCCTGTGTCAGTTGTATATACCACCGCCACAGCTTTTGTGGGTCTTCCTCCTGGCAGTTGGTTCGCAGCAGATAGGTCCCGTGGGCCAGTTGGGACCAATCGGCTTTGCTCTCGTCTTCGGTGATTTGCAATGCGCAGGCCCGTCCGGCCGCAGGCCCGTCCGGCGGCGTCGATTTGCACTTCTACGGTGAATATTTTTTCGGCCATGGTGTGGCGGCCCAGCCAGCGGCCGATACGGCGTTCAACCGGATCGAGTTTCTGCCCTCGCCGACGCAAACTCAGGTCGATCTGGTCGAGCTTTTTGCGCAAACGCTCTTTTTGCTTGCTTAGCATGGCGGCTTCTTTTTGACCCCGTCCCTGGCTGCGGCAAAGCACATATTGCTCGATCTGGGGGCAGTCGGGATGTTTCACCAGTTTGACCTCCACCCCCGCCCGCACCTCGCAAAAATCGCCTTGCTCGAGCAGATCGAGGGCAAAGTTTTTAAGATGGCTCTTGGGCGTGCCCACGATGTAACGGGCCCCTTTGCCGCGCAGGTATTCGAGGTTGGCCTCGCTCACCATGCCGCGGTCCAGCACCCAGATGCGATCGGCCACCCCGTAATGCGATTCCATCAACTCGACCCTCTCCTGCACCGTGGTCACATCGGCGCGGTTGCCGTCGAAAACCTCATAGGCCAGGGGCAGCCCTTCGGGGGTCACCACCAGTCCAAGACATACCTGCTTGCAATCCGGCCGCTGGTCCCGGCTGTAGCCGCGCTGGGCCTGGGCATTGCCCTCGCACCGGCCCTCAAAATAGGTGCTCGTTATGTCGTATAAAAGAAACTCGAAACGCGTCCCAAACCAGCTTTCATAGCGTCCTTTAAGATGACTGAACAGTTCCCGGCGCAAGGGCAAGACACGATCCAGTCCGCGATACAAACGGTTGTCATAAACCTCATCCACATCCACCGCCATCAAATCCTCCAGCGCCGTCGAGCCATACCAGCGCTCGGCCAGAGCCAGCTCCGAGGCCTGTTCGCAAAAACGCCCCAGCGCCAGAATCGAGGCCACCTGGGCCCAGCCCACCGACTCCCGGCCCGGCGGCAAATGCTCCTCGAAGAAACGATGCAGCCCCAGCCGCCGCCACAGCGCCAGAGCCACATACACTTTGCCAAATTGACGCACCCGCTCCACCCGTATCCGACCCAGATTCACCTGCGCCCACAACGGAGCCTCCGGTTTATCCTCGGCAAATAAATCCAATTGCTCGGCCCCCGCAGCCTCATCATCGCCATCGAGGAGCCGACCGATCTGC
This sequence comes from Opitutales bacterium, assembly GCA_965226205.1. GTDB lineage: Bacteria > Verrucomicrobiota > Verrucomicrobiia > Opitutales > UBA2987 > JAJFLU01. The sequence goes on from CBDDCJ010000029.1 coordinate 109,475, forward strand.
TCCCAACCCAACCGCTCATCCTCATCGAGCCCCGGCTCCTTGCCAATGTGGGCCACGATGCGCTGGCGCGGCCCCTTGGCTGTGCGCACCGACTCCACCAGCGTCCAGTAATCATAATTCTGGCCCTTCTTACGACGACGATGGCGACGCAAATACATCAACACCGACCCTGCACTACTTCTCCGAAAAGGCAATAGAGTGGTCTGCACTACACGGCATATTCACACCCCAACCCTGACAACCATGCGCCCTACAGCACGAAAAACCCTAAAAATAATCGATTTACCCCCCCCAACTGTCGAACTCAGGCTAATCCAGGCCGCAGTCCTTCCGGAGCCAGAAAAATGGCCAGGAGGGCCGTCTCCAGCATGAGGCCATCGAATTGGAATCCTGAGAAATTTCGCGCCGCTGAAACAAAAGATAGGTAAAAAATCCAGCAAAATACAAGGGCTGCGCGAGGCCAGGCATTCAATAGGAGCAACAGCCCGGCAATCGCGCCGCCATAACAAATGAGGTTGAGGCCGGCTGGGCCAGCGTCGAACCATAATAATGTTGGGGCCGACAGAAGGGCCTCCCACGGGGGCATTTGGCTGGCCAGGGCATTCAGGTAATCCTGTGCCGGAAGGATGCCGCGCGGTCCGATGAGCCCGTTTATCTGGGTGGAAAGTGAGAGGAAGGAAGCCAGAAAGCCAATCCCCAGAATTCGTAAAAAATCCAGCGAGACCAAAAAAAGGTCTCACCTTTACCCGTCAAAGAATGGATATTTCGGCAGGTATATCGTAGTTCCAATAGTCGAGGGCGAAACCCCATTGATCCTTTATTCTTTCCACTTGGCGTGGGGTCAAGCGATAGACGTTGCGCCGGTAGTTTCTTTGTTCATGGATATAAGCCTCTATGCCTTTGAAGGCCTCCCGGTCAACGGGGAGGCCATGAAAATCGTATATTTTTTCGATCCCTTGCATTGGATTGCGCTCTATTACCTCATAGGACACCTCGATCAGGTCCTCGGCGGGAATCGCGGGCAGTTCCTGCAAATAGCGTTCCATGAGAAGACGGTAATTTTCGAGGGTGATGGATTCAAAATCGAGGTCTTCGTAAGTTTGCCAGGCAAAGGCGGGCATGGTCTGCCCATAATGCTTAACGGTGGAACAGAAGACATTATAGGGGTTGCGGACAATGTGAATGAAGCGGGCGTTGGGGAAAATGGTTTTCAGCCATCTGGCGCGGGTGGTTGAAGCGGGATTCTTGAGTAGAAGCCGTTTCCCATCATTGGCCAGCGTCAGTTTCCGCAACAGGTAGCTATAGGCGTAGGCAAAACGCTCCAGTTCATCTTTCTTCAATCCGTCGAGCAGAATCGAGCGGCGGTAGTGCTCTCGTATTTTATCCGGGAAATAATAGCAATTGTAGTAGCACAGCGGGTTCATATTGCCCAGCGCCATCTCCTCTTCCTGAGGCGAGTCCAGGGTTAGGGAAACGTTATCCATGCCGCGCGTTTGAGGTAAAATTCTTTCGATAATGGGTGGAGCGATTTTTAATTTGCCCAGAAAATCCTGCGGCATGGCCGTCTGTAAAAAGGAAATCCAGGCAAATTGGGGATCGCGGCTTAAAAGGTTGTGCAAATGGGTGGTTCCGCTGCGCCAATGCCCCAATATGAAGATGGGGTCTTTTTCCAGCTCGGTGGCGGCGATGCGGGAACGATAAAGCAGATGCTCAATCTGGTAAAATGAGAAACGGGCCATAATGCACAACAGCCCGATGGCTTGCGGGAGCAACGCGGGCCCCTCGAATGCGCGGTGTTCGCGGAGGAGTTCCAGATAAGTCGTTAGATTGCTTCCGGCGAGCGGGTGCAATAATCTCATGCCACTAGCCCGATGATGGAGAGGAAATGTTATACCCCGTGGAGGGAGTCGCTTTTGGTCGAATCGGAGGATGTCGTCTCTTTAAAACGTTTTATGGACTCCGGCGAGATGAAATAACCCTCACATTGAGGCCGGGCCGATTCGAGATCGAGGGAATGCAGCAATTTGTAGTGGGCCAGAGAGTCTTTCAGTTTGACCGGGCCAAGAGTGGGCCGGATGTCCGGCTTGCGCCCGGTGAGAAGGCTGGATAAAATGCAACCGGTCATCTCACGGGGATCCCTCCCCACCAGGCTCAACAATCGGTTGCCGCCCATTTCCTCGATTCTTTCGACCGCGCTGCTGGGCAAGAAAATGGTTTCTTTCACTTCTTCCTGCAGTCGGATGAGGCCCCCGGTGGTAAAAAGGATGTCGTGCTCGGTTTCGATTCGCTGGATGGCATCGAGAGTTCTGAAACAGGGAGGGAAGGAATCGTCCACGATAAGCGTTCCGGGTCGCAGGCGGTTGACGTCGAGGATGCCGGGAACATTGGTCGCGCCGAGAATAAAGGACGCATTGTAAACGGCTTCCGGCAATCGGCCGCGGGTCGGTTCCAGCTTGATTTTACCCTCGAAACCCAATTCCTCCACGAGCTTTCGCCGGATGCTTTCCAGAGAGTCAATTTTCTGGTAAAGATCGCACAGGATGAACTCCCTTGGGTGGGGCAGCACTTCGAGCATCAGCCGCAGGGTGGCATAGCCAATGGAACCCAGCCCGACAATGGCCACCGTTTCTTCCTCCAGGCTGCGTTCAGCCAGTTGGAGCAATCCTTCCATGGATTTTAATATGGTGGCGGTCGTGGTGGCGTGCCCGGTTGTAATGATGGGCAGATCGGTGCGGCCGTCGATTAAATCGGTCACTTGCCGTCCGTAATTGGTGGCCGAGGGAATCAGACCGGTCAGGGACACTTTCTTGGCTCCCATGTTCTTGGCGATTTCCAGCGATTGCATGATTTGATCGCCCAGGAGGGTCTGGTTTTTATATAGTTGGGAACCTAGCCGAGGCAGCATAACAAGCCCAATGCGGCCGTAGGGAGTTTCGTAAATATTGCTGATAAAGGACCTGTCGTGCAGCCAATCGTGGGCAATATCGTCTTTGCTCAGACCGGTCAGGGGGAGAAAGGCGTCGGGAATGTAAGCGAGGGCGACGGCATCGACTTGAGGCAGCGATTCGCGGTCCCCGTTATAGCCTTCGACCACCTCCAGATTAAGGTATTCGGAATTGGCAATCTCATCGGCCCTATTGTCCAAATAATTGCCGTTGCCACTTAAAGCGGAACCGGTGGCGATTTCGCGCTCATCGGGAATGGTTTCGAGATAGCGGGCCAGGTGCTCAATAGTGGGGTTGCGCAAGAATACTTCGACCGGAAATTGCCGGTTAAAAACTTGCGAGATTTCGGTCAACAACTGCAGGGCGAGCAGGGAATCGCCCCCCAAATCGAAGAAATTGTCATTGATGCCTACCTCTTCGCTGGAAAATGCCTTGTTGAGGATATCGACCAGGATTTTTTCGGTCGGAGTTTGCGGAGCGGTATAGGTGACCAGCAGCTCGGCTCGAACAATTTGTGGCGCCGGCAGGGCCAGGCGGTCGGTCTTCTTGTTCGCGGTGAGGGGAAACTCGTTCAGCAGGATATAAGCAACCGGCCGCATGTAATCGGGCAGCAGATCCGAGAGATGGCTGCGCAGCTCGGAAATCAAGCCCTCGGCGGAGTCGTTGGCAACGATGTAGGCGACTAGACTGTCGCCGCCTGGCATATCGCCTCTTTTGGCGACCACAGCCTGGTCCACCTTGCTGTGGGAACGCAGGTGCGTCTCGATATCCTCCAGTTCGATGCGATACCCGCGCAATTTGATCTGGGTGTCGGCGCGCCCCAGAAAATCGACTTTTCCATCGGGCAGGAAGCGGGCTAAATCTCCCGTCTGGTAAACGCGTTCCTTTTTCCCATTGGGCAGTTGCAGTTCGATAAATTTTTCCGCCGTCAATTCGGGCTGGTTGTGATAACCGCGGGCCAGCCCATTGCCGCCGATGTAGAGATTGCCCGTAAAACCAGGCGGGAGGGCGTTGTGATTGTCGTCCAGAATGTAAATCGTGGTGTTGGCGATGGGCCGGCCAATGGGCACGGCGCCCGGCTGAGAATCCACCTTATCGACGGTGGACCAGATGGTCGTTTCGGTCGGCCCGTAGAGATTCCAAACGGCACGGGTGCTGGGTAGCAGCGACTCGGCCAACTCGCGGGGCAATGCCTCGCCGCCGCAGAATACGCGCAGGTCGTGCTTGCCGTTCCAGCCAGAGTCCAGAAGCATCTGCCAGGTGGCCGGCGTGGCCTGCATGGTGGTAACCGCATATTCCTCCAGGAGCATGGAGAGGCGGTGCCCATCGGTAGCCTCCTCCCTTGTGGCGATAACGACTTGGGCCTCCGCAACGAGGGGCAAAAAGAGTTCCAGAACCGAAATGTCGAAAGAGAGGGTGGTTACGGCCAAAAGCGTGTCATCGGTAATCAAGCCGGGGGTTTCCCGCATGGAGGAGAGAAAGTTGACGACAGCACGATGGGGAATTTCGACCCCTTTGGGTTGACCGGTAGAACCCGAAGTATAAATGATATAGGCTAGAGAATCGGGGGAATTGGCGACCGCCGGGCCTTTTCTGGCACTGCCCGTATTTTCCACTTGAAGGAGGCTCCAGCCGCCCTCCGGAAGGCTCTCCCGGAGATGGCCTTGGGTAATAACAACGGATGGATTGGCGTCTTCCAGCATTTGCCGGATGCGGCGCTGGGGAAAGGCCGGATCGAGCGGAACATAACAACCGCCAGCCTTGAGGATGCCCAAGGCGGCGATGAGCATGTCGACGGATCGGTCCACATATAAACCCACCGGGCAGTCCACATCGATCCCCTTCGACCGCAATTTCAGGGCCAGACCGTTGGCCCTGCGATTGAGTTCGCCATAGGTGAGCGATTGGCCCGCGCTGGTTACGGCCGTGCGGTTGGGATTGTGTACGGCGTGTTCTGTCACCAATTGGTGCAGGCATTTGTTCTCGGGGTATTCGAGTTCGGTATGATTCCATTCCTCGAGGATTTTCTTTTCTTCGTCACGAGACAAAAATGAAAGCTCGGAAATTTTCTTTTCCGGGTGCACGACCACTTCTTCCAAGATTTGTTTGTAAAGCCCATTCAGGCGGTCGATGGTGGCAGGCTCGAAGAGATCCTGGTTATACTGCCAACAGCCATAGATTTGCCCGCCGGCTTCTTCCACCACGAGGGAAATTTCAAACTGGGCCTGGCGAAGGTTCAAATCGATCGATTCGACCGAAATATCGCCGACTTTAAAGTTGTGCCCGCCCTGCCCGATGAGGAATACGGCGATGCCTTGCTCATCCACACCGGGAATTCGCTCCATGGAAAAAGTCACCTGGAATATGGGTGAGCGGCTCGGGTCGCGCTTCACTTTGAGGTCATCGACCAAATGGGAAATGGGATGCTCCTGGTACTCGATGGCGGTCACCACCGAATCGCTCATCTGGTTGAGGTATTCGTTAAAGGATGGGTTATCCACCACCCTGCTGCGAATCGGAACCGGGTTGATGAAAAAGCCCACAACTTCATGAAATTCCTTGAGGTGGCGGCCGGCGAAGGGGCTTCCCACTATCAAATCGTCCTGGTTGCAATAACGATGCAGGAGTACTTGAAAGGCTGATAGGAGAGTTGTGTAAAGGGTGACATTGTTCGATTTGGCAAGGGCATCGACCCGCCGGGATAGGCGGTTATCCAGCTTGAACCCGTGGGTTGCTCCGTTGAAGGTCTGCACCGGCGGGCGGGGGTGATCGGTGGGCAAATCGAGTACCAGGGGTGCCCCCTGCATCTGATCCTTCCAATACCTGAGCATTTTCTCCTTTTGGGGGCCCTTGAGAAGCGATTGCTGCCAGTTCACATAATCCGAATAACGGAAGGGCAATTGCTGGAGCTTGTGGGCGATTCCCGATTTGAGGGCAAAATAACTTTCCATCAGGTCTTGCATGAGAAGCGCCACGCTCCAGGCATCGGAGACAATGTGGTGCATGGATAGCAGGGTGATATGGGATTGATCGATGGTGCGAAAGAGTTCCAGCCTGATCACCGGGCCCTTCTTCAAATCGAAAGGCTGGTTGGCGTGCTCGACCAGAAGCTCTTTGATTTTATCGTTGCTCAGGTGGGTGGTGTCGTGTTCCCGGAAATCGATGGTGCGGTTTTTGCGAAGGGTTTGGAGCGGCTGCCCGGTATCATCGGAAAATGTGACATCGAGCATCGGATGCCGTTGAAATAGGGCGGTAAAGGCCCTTTTCATGACCGATATATCGACATAAGGGGTGATCTTGGAGCTGAAAATCAGGTTGTATGCCGGGCTATGGGGGGCAAGCCGATTGAGGAACCAGAGGGCGCGCTGACCTTCCGATAATGGAAAGACGGTCTCTTCCACTTCCGACTGCATCACGGCGGGCATCCCGGAGGACTCGGAGGTCTCGAATTCGCCGAGGGAATCTTTGCCCGCTTTTTGTAGAATGAGCTCCAGCACGGGAGTGGCCAATTCGTTAATATTGGGACCTTGCAGGAATTGCCCCATTGGCAGGTTAATGCCCAGGTTGGATTCCAGCCTGTTCATCAACTCGATGGCCATGAGGGAATCCAGCCCGATCTGAGTGAGGGGTGTTTCGCGATCAATTTGGGCGGCGGTGGTGCCGAAAACCTGAGCCACTTGTTCGCATATATAATCGGCCACCAGGGGCAGACGCTCGGGGGGGGGGGCGGCAATCACCTTGGGGCGGAAAGAATAGGCATCGCCGGAGGCTGAGTCGGCCTTTTTCTCCTTGTTGACCATTTTGGCATATGTGGGCGAGCTGGCCGTAGCCGGATTGAGCCGTTTTAAACCCGACCAATTAATCCTTGAGGCTCCCAGTTGAGCGGAGCTTTTGGGCAAAACGCGGGTAAAAATACTGAGGGCTTCCCTGGGGGTAAAGCTTTCCAGGCCTAGTTTATCCAGGTATTTGGCCACTTTTTCATTGCGGGCGACATAACCGGTTTCGGAAAGAGCGCCCCAATTCATGGCCAGAGCCGGCAGGCCGAGAGCTTTCCGGTAGTTGGCGATGGCATCTAGAAAGAAATTGGCGGATGCGTAATTTCCCTGTCCGGCTCCGCCAATCATGGAGGATGCGGAGGAGAACAGGATAAAATGTTCGAGTGGCAGACCGAGGGTCAGGGTGTGTAAATTCCAGGCGCCGGCCATCTTGGGGTCGAGGACTTTGTTGAATCGCTCCGGAGTCAATTGGGTGATCCAGTCGTCATCCAGGACCATCGCCCCGTGGAGGATCCCGCGCAGAGGCGGCAGATCCGTTTCGATCTGTTTGAGCACCCGGGCGATGTCTTCCCGGCGGGTCACATCGGCGCGGACCGCCTCCACCCTGGCGCCTTTGGCCTGCAATTCTAAAATGGTGTCTCGGGCCAGATCTGTGCTGGCACCGCTGCGGCCCATGAGAACCAGGTTTTGGGCTCCGTATTCGACCATCCAGCGGGCCACTTCAAGGCAGAAACCGCCCAAACCGCCGGTTATCAGGTAGGTGGCGTCGGCCCGGAAAAGCCGGTCGGCCTGGAGGGAGGGTCCCACGGGGATGGATTTCACCTGCATCGAGAGCACGTTTTTCCCAATATGTTTGGCCTGGGCCATATAGCGGAAGGCTTTTTCCGCCTCGCAGATGGAAAACGATTTCAGGGGCAGCGCACGTAGTTTCTTTTCATTAAACAATTCGGCCAGTTCGGACAGCATTGAGGTTATAAAGTAGGGCCGGTCCTTAAGAAATGAGGCCAGATCGATGGCGAAATAGGAGATATTGTCCTTGAAGGGCTCAAGGCCGATCTTGGTATTGGAATAAATGTCGATTTTGCCAATTTCCAAAAACCTGCCATAGGGCGCCAGCACGGAAAAACTGCGTTGAATGAAATCACCCGCCAACTGGTTGAGGACCACGTCCACCCCCCGGCCTTCGGTAATCTCGAGGATTTCATCGGCAAAGTTAAGGGTGCGCGAATCGAATACATGCTCGACCCCCTGGGAGCGAAGCAGGTCGCGCTTGCGATCATTTCCCGCCGTGGAAAAGACCTCCGCCCCAATTTGCTGGGCAATTTGGATGGCCGCCTGGCCCACTCCGCCCGCCCCTGCATGAATGAGGACCTTTTCGCCGGGCTGAAGCCGGGCCAGATGATTGAGGGCATAATGCGAGGTTAGGAAAACCACCGGCAGGGTGGAGGCCTCCTCGAAAGACAGGTGCTCTGGTTTGTGAAAAATGAGCGCCTCATTGACGGTGGTGTAGGCACGGCAGCAATAGGGAGCCATTCCCACCACCTCATCGCCCAATTTGAAGCGTTTGACGCCCTCGCCCAAGGCCACGACCTTGCCGGAACATTCATCGCCCAGCCATTTGAGGTCTTCACTTTGTCCCGGGTACATACCCAGGGCTTTCATCACATCGCGGAAATTCATGCCTACCGCAGCTACTTCGATTTCGATTTCTCCGTGGCCGGGGGTCTTGCGCCGCGTCTCTCTCAGGCTAAGATTGCTGAGCACGCCCGGGGTGGGTATTTCCAGCCGGTAGGGCAAAACTTCGTGTCCATTTTTGGCCTCTTTCAAGAGTTCGGGAAGTTCTTCCGGGGTGGGATTGGTCAAGCGGTTGCCGTAACGCACCTGGCCCCTGTGCATGGTCTCGAGTTCCTTGTCCTCAGAGCAGATTTCCTGGAAAACGATTCTGGCCCATTCCTTCGGCAGCGACGGGTCGAGGTCGATCCCGGTCCAGGCGAATTCCTGTTGCTCGTTGTTGGCAACCCTGGCAAATCCGAATAGTGGGGTCGAGGCGATGGCGGTGATTTCACCCGTCGGGCCAAAAGATTGGGCACCCTGGGTAATCAGCCAAACTCTTGGTTTTTCGGAAAATTCCTGGATCGCCAACGCCTGGCCCAGGTTCATTGCGCTGATGCAGCCGTTTTTTTGGGCTTCCCTCAAGGACTCTGTGGTGGTCTCGGCGGAAAAAGGATGATCGAGACTCCACAGATGAATCACTCCGCGCAATCCTTTGGCGGCGGCATCCATTGCATCCATAAGCTGGCGCATGTCATCGCCCGAATCGGCCCGAATTATAAATTTTTGATCGTTTTGACGAGCATAGGAATCGCCCGCGTAAACCAGGGAGCAGGGGCAACCGTTGCTTTCCAGCTTGGCCGCGATGGCTTCGCCGACACCGCCCGAGTCGGCCATTATCAGCCAAGGTCCCTTTTTGCGGCATAGCCGTTGGGCGGAGATTTCCTCTACCCCGGTCAACCGTAATCTCCGGAACTTGCGCCAGAAAAACCGTTTGCTGGGCTTCTTCTTCGTGCGGGGAATTGATGACCGATGTAACCTGGCAAAAACCGCTCTCCGACAACAGTTTTGTCCACTTGTGCCGCGGCAGCAGGGCGCAATCCGGTCGCAGGTCGGTATCCTCGTAATGCCACCAGCCTTTCATCAAACCAAAAACCTGGTCGAGTGAACGCAGGGATTTGGTTACTTCGAGGAACATCAAGAAACCCCCGGAGGCCAGGCAGCGGCGCACATTGCGCAGGGTGCGCTTGAGGTCGACGGTGGCATGGATGACGTTGGTGGCCAGAACGAGGTCATAGGAATGAAGCTCGATTCCCTGGGCTGCGGGATCTTTTTCGATATCCAGAACGGTATAATCAACAAATTCATATTCCGAAAATTTCTTCCTGGCCTGGGAGGGGAATACCGGAGTGATGTCGGTAAAGGTGTATTGCGTTTTATCGGCCGGTAGAACAGGCAGGATCATCTCGGTCAAAGAACCGGTGCCGGCGCCGATTTCCAGAATGCGGATTGTGCTATTTTGCGGCAGCTTGGCCATGATGGCGGAAACTGATTTCTGGAGCAGTTCATTATAAGCTAGAAAATCCGCATCCTCTTTGTAAAAAATTTCCAGCATGGCGGCCGACTGAGGGGAAAAAATCAGTTGGAGTGGATCCAGGCGACCCGCCAGAACATCCGCCAGGTTGGCCCCGCATTTCTTAAATAATGGAATCTGAGCATAAAAATCGGGGTACTGTTTGGTCAGCGCATCCGCTGATTTTGCCGGATCGGGAAAATTCGGAATGATCCCTATTTCCCATTGGTCCCCGGGCAAGGGCAGGAGGGCCCCTTCCTCGCTCAAAGCCTGCAAGAAGGCGCGCATCAACCGGTTATGTGTCTGCACGATTCCCAGGCTTTCCATGAGCCCGTCAACCGTAATCACGTCACCCTTTTTCGGTTGCCAACCCAACTGAAGGAAACAATTTATGATCTGGTAATAACTCAGTTTTTTCAGGGCTGGGATAAACTCGCGGGAGTGTTTTCCTATTTGATATCGCTCGTAGAGCGGCTCGATTTCGGGCTGAATTGTTTCGTAAACTTCCTGCGGGCTGACCAAGGCATGATCGCCTTGCCGGATGGCGCTGCCCTGCAATCGGGATGGCTCCCATTGAAACTCATAGAGGCAGCTATCGAGGTCGTTTACCTTTCTGGCTTCGCTTTGCTCGACACGCTGGCAGCGGAAGCCTTTGATCTCTGCGATCCGTATGCCCTTTTGGTCGTAAACCTGTATGTCGGCGGTCAAATCCTTGCCATTATCGAAAAGAATATGGGTGTGACTCCATAAGCGCTGGTCAGGTTTGCGGAATAGCCAGATGCGATCCAGTCCGACAGGAAGGTAAAAATTATCGGTTATATCGCGATCTTCAGGTAATTCCTGGGCCCGGCTGACGCACTGAAAACAGGCGTCCAGAACGGCTGGATGGAAGAAATAGTCGTCTGAATTTTCAAGGATGACATCGGAAATTTCAATCTCACCGAGAGATTCTCCGGGGATTCTCCAAACATTCTGGAGGAGGGAAAAACAAATACCGAACTGATAGCCGGCCTTGACCATATCTTCGTAGATAAATTGGTGTCCGAATTTTTCCACCAATCGGGAACGAATTTTTCCCAGATCCGCTTTTACCTCTTCCGGCGGCGAAAGTTTTTGCAAACGTCCCTGGGCATTTTGCTCCCAGATCAGAGTTGTTGCGCTTTCATCGGAACTATGGATTTCGAAGGTGGATTCTTTAGCGTCGCAGACAAATTGCAGGTTCTTGGAACTGTTGGGGGCAAAAAAGAGGGCTTTCTCAAATTTAACGTCCTCGACCGAAAAGGGTGTCTCGCCAAATAATTCCTTGCCTGCGGCCAAGCCCATCTCGATGTAGGCGGAAGCCGGGTAAACCAGCGAATCCCTTAAACGGTGATCGTCAAGATAAGGATAGGCGGCAGGATAAAGAACGCATTTCCATGTCGGGTTGGGATCGCGCTGGCGCAGCCCGAGAAGAGGGTGGGATTCCTTCTCCATGCGATAGTCGAACGATTCCCCGGACTCTAGCCAGTAGCGCTCGTGCTGCCAGGGATAGGTGGGCAAGCGAACATATTGGCCGTCTTTTCCGTTCAATGCCTCCCAGTCGATGGATAATCCAATGTTATAAAGAGAGCCTAGTGTTTGCAGCATTTTTTCCCGCTCTGGCTCTTTTCGGGCCAGTGAAGGAAGAACGCTTCCTTTGACTCCCGCTTTGGCCATGCTTTCCCTGATAGAGCTGGCCAGGGCCGGGTGAGGGCCCAGCTCCAGAAAAATATTTTCCCCCTGCTCAATGATGCCGCTGATGGCCGGACTGAAAAGGACGGTATGGCGAACATTTTGCCACCAATAGCCCGCATCCAATGCGGTTCCCTCCAGCAGTCCGCCGGTGACGGTGGATATAAAAGGAAGATTGCCGGCATGAGGTTCGATATCCGCCAGGGCTTCCCGTAAATCCTCCACAATGGGATCCATCTGATGGGTATGGAAAGCGTAATCGATGCGAAGCCAGCGAATAAATACCTGCTCTTTTTCGAGGGGCGAGATCAGTTTTTCAAGGATTTCGGTATCCCCGGCCAGGGTGACCATGCTGGGGCTGTTGACCACCGCAACAGCGACCTGATCCTCATAACCACTGATGACTTCGGCGGCTTGTTCACGGGATAAACCTACCGCCACCATGCGGCCTTTGCCTCCGATCGTATTTTGCAGGCGGCTACGGTGGTAGATGATTTTTACGGCGTCTTCCAGGCTGTAAATTCCGGCCCAGTAAGCGGCCGCCACCTCTCCCACGCTATGGCCAATTACGTGCGAGGGCTCGATCCCGCGCGAGCGCCAAAGCTCGGCCAGGCCCACCTGCAAGGCAAAAATCGCGGGCTGGGCAATATCCGTGCGATTGATATTGGATTCCGATTCCGGCTTGCACATTTCATTGAGCAGTGACCAGCCGCCGAGCTTTTGCATCAAGGTGTCGATTTTTTTCAGGGCGCGGCGAAAAACCGGCTCTGTTTTGATTAATTCCTGGCCCATGCCCCACCATTGCGGGCCTTGGCCGGTAAATACGAAAACCATCTGTGATAAATCCGGGGTGGCCCGCCCAGTCTCAATTCCGGCCACATCCCTTTCCCCCGCGCTCCATGCTTTTAACCGGACGGTAATTTCTTCCATACTGGAACCGATTACGGCCAGCCTGTGTTCGTGATGGTTTTTGCGTAAGGAAGCAGTGTGGATGACATCGCGCAGATCGGGAGTGGTTTCCTTCGCCTCCCGGTGCTCCGAAAGAAAGCCGGTCATGTCCTTGACGACTGCTTTGAGAGAATCTTCCGTATTGCCAGACAAGGGCAGCATGACCGGTTCCTTGCGCCTTTTTTTCCGTTTCGCTCCGCCGTCGTGATGGAAGGCTTCGGGCGGCCGTTCGGACAGAACGATATGAGCATTGGTGCCGCCAAACCCGAATGAGTTGACCGCGGCCACAGCGGGTTCATCGGTATCGGGCAATGGCTCCGCCACAAGCGGCACCCTCAGATGCAGCTCCTCGAAGGGAATGTTGGGGTTGGGAGTCTCAAAATTCAAATTGGGGGGAATGACCCGGTTATGGAGTACCAAAGCGGCCTTGATCAGCCCGGCCACGCCGGAACCGGATTCGAGATGGCCGACATTGGTTTTGACGGAACCTATAACACAATAATCGTCTTCCGCCCGGTCGCGGCTAAGGACATTGCCCAGGGCCCGCACTTCGATGGGATCGCCCACCGGTGTGCCGGTTCCATGAGCTTCCATGTATTGAACCCGGCTGGGAGAGATACCGGCTTGCTCGTAGGCTTCCTCCAGCATCTGCGACTGCGATTCCAGGCCCGGCACCGTCATGGCATTGGTGCGCCCGTCCTGGTTGATGACGGTGGCGCGGATAACGGCATAGACCGGATCCTTTTCCGCCAAGGCCCGTGATAGTGGTTTAATGACGAGCATGCCGGCGCCTTCACCACGCACATAGCCATTGGCGCGGGCGTCGAAAGCGAAACATTTACCGCTCGGCGAAAGCATGGATGCCTTGCTAAAACCGATGAACGCATCGGGCATCAGCAGGGCGTTGACGCCACCCGCCAGGGCAGTGTCGCACTGCTCGTCCCATAAGCTGCGGCAGGCCAGGTTGACGGCCACCAGGGCGGAGGAGCAGGCCGTGTCCACCGAGATGCTGGGCCCTTTGAAATTGAAGAGGTAGGAAATACGGTTGGAAGCAATGCTCAGAGTGCTGCCGCTGTTGGTGTGCACATCCACATCGGCGGGGCTTTTCATCTGGATATTGGCGTAATCGTTGCTGGCGATTCCGACAAATACCCCGGTGCGAGTACCGGACAGTTTTTCGGGCGGCTGCCCGCCGTCTTCGAGGGCTTCCCAGGCAACCTCCAGGAGCCACCTTTGCTGGGGGTCCATGCGGAGGGCTTCGCGTGGGGATATTCCGAAAAAACGGGCGTCGAACATCTCGACATTGTCGATAAATCCACCCCACCGGGTGATCATTTTGCCGGGAATCTGCGGATTGGGATCATAATAACGATCGACATTCCAGCGGTCCTCGGGAACGACCCGGATGGCATCCTTGCCAGCCAGTAGATTATTCCAGAATGCCGTTGGATCATTGGCCCCGCCGGGCAGGCGGCAGCCAATGCCGACGATGGCCAGGGGTTCTTTCCCTTTGCCCGTCATACGGATGCCCTCCGCCGTCGCTGGCTGCCCGGGGCAATTGGGGCAAACCCTTTCCAGGACAAGAATTTGTCTACACTCGATTCAATCATACGGTGATAAGGGGATATCTTAATGAATAAGGCCATGGGCAATGTCTAGCCAAAATATGGGACTAGAAAAAGAGGTTCGGGGTCGTTCAATGATGCAAAATATTCGTTGAGAAAGTCCCTCGGCTTTGTCAAGGGCGCTGTTCGCAGAGAAAGAATAATATATTTGCCGCTTCCGGCGGACACTGCTGCTAAACAGATAAGCTGATAGGATCATATTTGGGTGTTGGCAGATTTTCCGGGTTTCGTTTAAGGAAGCTTTGGAGAGCGTATATATCTTTGTTGAAAATCGTTCGGAACCCGGATAAATTCCCTGAATACTTGCACATCATAGAGTTGAAGATTAGTACCTAGGGCCCCTTTGTCAATTAATTCGTTGCCCCTGTAGGTATGGGCGCCATGCCGATTGTTGGTCTCATTTGGCCATTTGATTCCATTCCGTTGTTGACCGGCCCAATACGATTCCGTAACGAATTGAATAACATCCAGTGTCCCCAACGCCATGAAATTAACCGAGATCGCCATTAAGGAAAACCGTTTGACCCTGACGTTGGCCGTCTTTATCGTTATGGGAGGGTTGATAGCCTTGTTTAATCTGCCAAGGTCCGAGGATCCCAAAATTCCTTTTCGATTCGCCTTCGTGACCACGATTTACCCCGGCGCTTCGGCCGAGCGAATGGAAAACCTGGTCACCAGAAAAATCGAGGAAGCGGTCAAAGAGGCGCCTGAAGTCGAGTTCGTCAACAGCCTTTCCCGCCGCAACGCATCGGGGATCGTAATAAAATTGAAGGACGATTACAAAGACTTGCGCCCCATTTGGGATCGTTTGCGGAGAAAAATCGAGCGGGTGGGCAATGACTTGCCGGACGGCGTCAAGGGGCCTTTTTTTAACGATGAGTATGGCGAGGTATTCGGCATCATCGTCACTATCTCCAGTCGAAATCTTCCTTACCGGGAAATCAAGAATGCGATCGATGCCTTGCACCAGCGACTGCTCGGGCTTTCACAGGTTTCCAAGGTGATCGAGCTGGGCCAGCGGGAGGAAAGGATCACCATTACCTACGACGATGCCGACATGGCCGAGGTCGGGTTTTCCCCCTTCCTTTTCAAATCCTACCTGGAGGCGCAGAACGTTATCGCTCCGGGAGGCGGCCTCCTGCAAGGCCGGGAACGCATCGCGACCGAACCGGCCAGCGATTTGAAAAACCTGCAAGACATCGAGAACCTCTATGTGGCTTTCCCCGAAGACGAAGACGCCTTTAGCCTGGGCGAATTGGCGGATGTCGCCAGCGGATTCAAAGACCCCCCCGACAGCCTGTTGCGATCTTCCGGAGTTCCCGCCATCGGTCTTGGGATTTCCCTGCGGGAAGGCGGAAACATCGAAAAGCTGGGGCACCAGGTTCAGACGGCGGTTGACGATTTTTCCAGTTCCACCGTCGAAGGATTGCAATTCGACTATGTGGCCTTCGAGCCGGAACGGGTAAAAAAACGGGTTGACGGGTTCTTCATCAACCTTCTGCAAAGCCTGCTCATTGTGGGAATCATTCTCATGCTCACCCTGGGGCTGCGCACCGGCTCGGTCATAGCCTACATGATGCCGCTGGCGGTCCTGGCCGCCCTCTGCGTAATGCTCGCCTTGGGCCTCAATATCAACCTGGTGGCGCTGGCCGCATTTATCGTCGTACTGGGCATCATGGTGGACACCCATATCGTAATTTCGGAACGCATCATGGTCCTGCGGGAACAAGGCATGCCCGCCCTGGCCGCCGCCACCACCACCACAAGCGAGCTTTACCCCCCCTTGCTGACGGCTACCTTTACCACTATATCGGGGTTTTTGCCCATCTATTTGGCCAAATCGACGAGCAGCGAATACGTCACTCCCCTCTTCACGATTATCATGATCACCTTGTTTTGCTCGACGTTTTTCGCCTTTACCATAACGCCGGTGCTCTCCATCAAATTCTTCAAGGTCAAGCCGGACGGCTATAAACCGCTCACCGAAAGGCCGATTTACCGGGTTTACCATAAAATACTTTTGT
This sequence comes from Opitutales bacterium, assembly GCA_965226205.1. Lineage (GTDB taxonomy): Bacteria > Verrucomicrobiota > Verrucomicrobiia > Opitutales > UBA2987 > JAJFLU01. The sequence continues at coordinate 125,627 of CBDDCJ010000029.1, forward strand.
TTCTGCTGCCGCGGCCCGTTCTTGTCCTGACAACCTTGGCGGTGGTGTTTTCATTATCGATCTACGGTTTTCGATTTATTCCCATTATATTTTTTCCCGCTTCGGACAGACCCATATTTACGGTCGATCTCGAATTTCCCTCCGGAACTGTCATCGAGCACACCGAGCAGGCTGCCGCCAAAATCGATCAATTCGTCCGGGAATACCTGCTCGCTGAGCAAAATGGCGGAGTGGGCATCACCAATTGGGTTTCCTTCATCGGCCGCAACGCCCCGCGTTTCATTCTCAACCATCGAACGCGCGAATATAATCCCGAATACGCCTACTTTATTTTCAATATCACCTCCGAGGATGATTTCACCTGGCTGCGGTCAAAGCTGGATGCGTTTTGCGCCGAAAACATAGCGGACAGCCAATACCGCATCCGCCGCCTCGAGGCTGGTCCGGCCGTCGGGTTTCCCATCAAGGTCCATATTTCCGGCGAAAATCTGGAGGCCATGTTCGCTATCGCGGAGGAAATCAAGGAGGAAATGGGAAAAATGCCGGGGGTCTTCAACATCAACGACAATTGGGGCGCTCCCATCAAAAAATATCGCGTCGTTATCGATGAGGAGGCCGCCGGGCTGGCCGGGGTCACGCACGGCGAGATCGCCCTGGCCTTGCAGACCTACCTGACGGGCATATCGGTCACTGAAATCCAACAGGGTAAAGACAGCATCCCCATCTTCATTCAATCGTCGGTGCAAGGCGGCGATGCATTGGAAAAAATCAACGCCCTCCAAGTTTACTCAAGCATATACAAACGGTCGGTGCCGCTGAAAGAAGTGGCCGGCATGGTCGAAGTTCATGAATCGGCCAACATCATGCGGCGGGATTTCCGGCGCACCGTATCGGTCAGGGCGGATGTCGAGCCGGGCCTCAATCCGAAAAAAATAGACCGTGCCCTGGAAAAATTCATGGAGCAAAAAAGACCGCAATGGGGCGATGCATTTTATGTGCGACTGGGGGGCGAAGGAACCGAATCGGTCAAGGCCAACCTTTCCATCCTCAAAAACCTCCACTGGGCATTCTTTATCATTCTGCTCCTTCTGGTTAAGCAAACGCGCTCCTTTCGCCGCACTTTCATTATATTGAGCGCGGTGCCCATGGGCATTATCGGGGTGGTCTTCGGGCTTCTCGTCACCCGCCTGCCATTTGGATTCACTACCCTGATCGGCATCGTCTCCCTGACCGGCATCGTGGTGAACAACGCCATCATCCTGATCGACCGCATGCGCATCAATACGGGGAAAGGCGAATTATGCGCGCAGGAGTGCATTGTGGAGGCCGCACTCGACCGCATGCGCCCCATCCTCTTAACCACCATAACCACCGTGGGCGGGATTTTGCCCCTTTATTTAAGGGGAAACCCGACCTGGCAGGGCATGGCCGTGGCCATCATTTTCGGGCTCCTTTTCGCCACCGTTCTGGTCTTGGGAATTGTCCCGGTCCTTTATGCAGTGCTTTTTAAGGTCTCCTTTAAAGGCTATCACAAAGCAGGCGGGGATAACTGAATCGGCAAAAGCTGCCCATTCGATTCGAGCCATGAACGCAACCCTATATGACAATGCCCGCTGGCGACTGGAGGGGAAACACGCCTTGGTAACCGGCGGCACGAGGGGCATCGGCCGGGCCATCGCGGAGGAATTTGTCGCTTTGGGAGCCAAAGTTTGCCTCGTGGCCAGGAATATCGATCCGGCCCATGAACTGATCGAAAGATGGAATCGGGAAGGTTGCCAAGCCATCGCCATACAGGCCGATTTGAGCCGGGCGAAAGACCGTCAAACGCTTTGCCGGGAATTGGCAAAAAGCTGGGCCCGGCTGGATATTTTAATCAACAACAGCGGCATCAACATCCGCAAAGCCGCGGTCGATTATTCGCTCGAGGAATATAACAAAATTATCGATACGAACATGACTTCCGCCTTCGATCTTTGCCGGCTCCTCCACTCCATGCTGAAAAAATCGAAGGAGAGTTGCGTGGTCAACATCGCATCGGTGGCCGGCCTTTTCCATGTGCGAAGCGGCGCCCCCTACGGAATGAGCAAAGCCGCCATGACCCAACTGACCCGCAACCTGGCTGTGGAATGGGCCCAGGACGGCATCCGCGTCAATGCCGTGGCGCCTTGGTACATTAAAACGCCCCTCGTCAAAGCGCTCCTGGAAGATCCGGATTTCATCAAGCCCGTCCTGCAGCGCACCCCTCTGGGCCGGGTGGGCGAACCCCGGGAGGTGGCCGCAGCGGCTGCTTTCCTCTGTATGCCGGCCGCCTCCTATATTACCGGACAATGCCTGATCGTGTATGGCGGAGCAACCGTTTGCGCCTTTCATCCGCAGTGGGAAAATATCCTGCAACCAGGTCCACCTCCTGCGGAATGACTGCGATGTTCGATCCCCAACCCGTCATTTTGGAAGGGAAGCAGGCCCGGCTCGAACCATTGGATTTACGCCATGCCGAAAATCTTTTTGCCAACGGTCAGGATGAGGATTTGTGGGCATTTATGACCCGAAGTAAATTTCGATCCACCGAGGATACCGAGAATTGGATCAAGGAAGCATTGGCCGTAGCTGAGACGGGTGAAGAAATTCCATTCGCCATCATTCACAAGGAGTCGGGAAAGGCCGTGGGTTCCACGCGATACATGGATATTTCGCGTTCCTTGAAAGCCCTGGAAATAGGCTGGACCTGGATTGGCAGAGATTTCCGCCGCACTGCCTTGAATACGGAATGCAAATACCTGCTGCTCGAAAATGCTTTTGAAAACTGGGGCGTATCCCGCGTATGTTTCAAAACCGATGGGGAAAATTTGCGCTCGCAAGCCGCCATCGAACGGATTGGCGCCCGGCGCGAGGGCGTTCGCCGCAAAGTCCGCATCCGCTGGGACGGCTCAATCCAGGACTCGGTTTACTACAGCATCATCGAGACCGGATGGCCAAAAGTGAAAAAGCGCCTGCAAGCGATGATGAAACCGTGAGCAATCCCGACAAAGGGATTTATTTGTCTTCGGAGGGAGCTTTTGGAAGGGTGAATACTGTTGATCGCGTTAGTTTGCCCTGATACATGAAACCGGAGTGGTACTCGCCAATGCGGGCCTTGTCATGGATAAAATCAAATATTTCGTCTGCCCTGTCGCTCTCTACAACAATGGTAATAATGTCCACCTCCAGCCGGCCTCGTTTGCCTCCGCCTCGACCGCCGGCTACATTTGCCGCGCATATGTTTTTTTCGTCTTTCAGTGTCTTGATAATCTGCAGATCCTCTCCCTTGGTAAGAATGCAGGTAATTAACCTGCTGTTTTCATTGGTCTGTATATAAATCATGTCTAAGGTCTAAGACTCATCCCCAGCTTTAGAAGCGGAGAGTTTTTTGAGAATTTCAGGCGGGATATAAGTGGCTACTTTTTCCAGAGGAGTAATATACATAATTCCCATTCCGGGAGTGTCTAAATTGCCGGCCAGATAAACTTTTTCAAATATACTGTCCACCTGATCGCTGGAAACAACTATTGAGATCACCTCTTTTTCCACTTCGACGGCCACGCCAAGAATTCCCAATCTTTCGCGAATGCCCTCGCCCCTTGCAAAATGGACTGTGGTCCCTTGGGCGCCAGCTTCACGGGCCGTCTTTATAATGGTGTCAGCAAGATCACGCTGAACTATGCAAGTGATCAAAGCCCCGTTTGTTAATACTGTAATGTCTCTTTTATTCATACCATGGCGCTCTCCAGTTCTTCAAGCTCACGAATTTCCGCCTTTTCAATCCGTTTAATTTTTAATTGTATCCAGAGCCCCACGCATAGCACTGACAGTATAGGGCAAATAGAGGCCATAGACAATATTCCGAACCCTTCAACGGCCTTCACGGCGGTCCCAAATCCCAATCCCATGGCCAGCACCAGAGGGACGGTGACCGGCCCGGTGGTTACACCGGCGCTGTCCCAGGCAACATTGACAAATTCTTCAGAGGACAATGCCGTCAATACTATGGCAAGCAGGTATAGGGGAATAAGCATTGCGGCGATAGGAACGTCGTAAATAATTTTAAGCACGCCCACGGTAATGCCTGTGCCGACCCCTATGGATACAGCATACATAAGCGTTCTTTTTTTGAAAACGCCGTTGGTCAGGTTTTCCACCGTCATACCCAGCGCATTTAGAGCGGGCTCGGCCAGGGTGGCCCCAAATCCGAGAATCCAGGCAAAAATCATGGCGATGCCAATGCCCACCTTGTAAATGTAAAGGGGAGAGTTTTGGATGGTATCAATTTCGACAAAGGCCGCTGGAATCAGGCTGCCGGATTGACCGCCCAGCTTTGCCAGGCCGTAGCTCAGGCCCACGTTGAACATCATCATTCCCAGCAATGCCAAGACCAGCCCGTAAATCACGATCCCAGCATCATGTATTTTTTCTCGAAGGACAAACTTCAAAACAAGATAAAGAAAAAGGACCAGCGGGGCTATGGCCCGAAACCCCGCAATAATTTCTGGGTAAGGTGTTTTCTCGTGCCAGGCGACGCTTGTTCCGACAACGGCGGCGGAGGACTGTGCAGCCTCGATAATCATCGCAGGCGTCTGCGTAAAGGACACAAATATGGCAAGAACCATGACGCCGATAATCGGAAATATGGAGGCAAGAGTGACAATGCCAAAGCCGGACAGCGAGGAATTGCCCTTTCCCGCAGCCGCCGAAATGCCTATCCCAAGCGAGAGGACCAGAGGCACGATTATGGGCCCTGTGGTGACCGCCCCGCAATCCCAGGCAAGCCCGATGATATCTTTCAGGTTGGAGTCGAGCATGCAATAAATAGTCAATCCAAGACCGGGAACAAGGGCTATGTAAACCATCGGCTTAAGGCTCCAGCCATTTAGAAATCGCAAGGTCCCCAGCACAGCTGCAAGGCCGACCCCCGTGCCTATCACGAGGACAAGAATGCCCGTCCAGTCATTGAGCAAGGTGTATAGATAGGGCGCCTTCTGGACATCCACAATGGACCCCACAGCCTGTAGCGCCCCTATGGCAGGCTCGGCAAAAGTGACCCCGATTCCTAAGTGACCCCGATTCCTAAGTGACCCCGATTCCTAAAAGAAAAGCGATAAAAAGCATCACGCCCAGTTTCGATTTTTTCGGAAGATTATTTCCAATGATCTCCCCGAAAGGCATCAGGCCAAGTTTCAGGCCTTCCATGAAAACCATCAGCCCCAACAACACGGCGAACATCCCTCCGGTGATTATCCAATGCTCAGCCACCGATTGCTTTAAAATTAATACCTGAAACAACATCAGGTAAGCCGCCAGCGGGACAACCGCTTTAACCTGGTTGATAAACCTTACGCTAATATAAGGAGTAGCAGCCGGTGCACATCAATGGCCCGCAACTTGATTTTTGGCGGGGCATAAGACTTTTCCTGGCCTTCCGCGTCAAATTGCGGTTTTGGCGTCAGGTCGTTGTAGTTCAGGTATTGCTGCTGAATGTTCGATTCACGGATGAATTCTGAAAACTTTATTTCTGTGGCCATATAGTGCTTACCCTGACAAAGTTAATCGAAATTCCTAATGTAATGCCTTTTGAGAGAAATAACAAATGCTAAATAATGATTTGGGCCATCCTTCATTTCATTATAGGTAGCAGACTGGAACCGCCGTGTTTTTGGAATCAAAAGCAAGCTTTTGGGCGGAAAAGCGAACAACAGGAAATACTTTACCGTCCTCCATGAAAAGCAAGACAATTTCTTTTCCATCTTTGTCACAATAATAATAAAGTTATGGAATTTTCATGTTATTTCACCAGCTTTTTAAGATTTCTGCAAACACATAAGTTTCGAAAATTGCTCCCAACATATCGCCTGAAGTCAAAGTTTGGGGTAAGGATTTATCTGTCAAATAAGAGCAGTTGGACCAGATCCTCGAACGCTAACCGAACCTCAAAGAGTGAATCCACCCCATAGCCAAACTAAGAAAGCGCGAATCCAAAACACCCTGGACAAATGACAAGTCCGACTGACGCTTCGGACAACAGACTGAAATAGGAGTAAAACCGCTCAGGAAAGCAATTCCGCCGCGTGGGCCATGGCTTTTTTCGAGGAGCGATCTCCCAGCATCCGGGCGAGTTCCCTTCGGCGCAAACCCTTTTCGGATTGAATGGCTTTAATGGATACTGAAAGACCGGTCCGCGTTTCCGTTTTTTCCACCAGCCAATGACTGGATGCCTTGGCCGCCACCTGGGGTAAATGGGTCACGCAAAAAACCTGGTGCCGCTCTCCCAACTGGGCTAATTTCTCCCCCACCGCAACGGCTGTCTCACCGCCTACATTGGCGTCAACCTCGTCGAAAACCAGCACCGGGGTAGTATCGGCCCGAGCCAGCACAGCCTTGAGCGCCAGCATAAGCCGGGCAATCTCGCCGCTGGAGGCGATTTTTCGCAAGGGCAGAGGCTCCTGCCCGGCATTGGGAGCAAATAAAAACCAGCAGCTTCCGTCTCCATGCTCCCGCAGGGTCTCCTGGCGGGTTATTTCAATTTTCAGGACAGGATTTTTGAAACCAAGATCTTTGAGAATCCTGCTCGCCTCGGACACCAGAGAGTTTGCCGCCCGTGACCGGTGGACGGAAATCTTTTTGGCCAACTTTACCAACTTTTTTTGCAAAACCTCTGCCTCATATTCAAGGCGTTCTATGTTTCCCGTCACATCTCCCTGGGTCGAAATTTTATTGGCCATTTTCTCCCGCCGGGCCAGCACAGATCGGGCATCCGGCCCATATTTTCGTTTCAATTCCAGCCAATTATCCATTTTTTCCTCCAATTCAGCGGCGGCCTCCCCATTAAATTCGCAACCACTGCGCAAAGAGGCAAACTCGCCTCCCAGGTCCTCCGCCTCGATTATGAGAGATTCCAGCCGCGCGGCCAGTGATTCGGCTTTGGCTCCGGCCTCGATTGAGGCAATTTCCCTCGCCGCCCCCAGGAGCGAACCCATGCGGGCCGAAACTCCCTCCTCCTCCGCGTTTAGGCCAACCTCCAGCCCGGTAGCCAGTTCAATCAATTCCTGAGATCGGCTCAACCGTTGGAAGTCCCTTTCCAGGAGCTCCACCGATGCCTCGCTCAAACCAGCCTGGTCAATCAAATCCAACTGGCTTTGCAAAAACTCAGATTCCTCCGGACTGAGCTGCTTTTGCCCACGCAGGGTGTCCGCCTCCTTGAGAAGTCCCTTCCATTCTCCATAACGAGCCTTATAGTCCACCAGCCGGGCCCCATTTTTGGCAAACACATCGAGCAGTTTCCTCTGCCAACGCTCCATAAAAAGCTTTTGCGGCTCCCCAGGACCATGAAAATCGACCCAGCATTCTCCGATCACGACCAGGCTGGCCAAAGTCGTCAGCGACCCGTTAATCTGCACCCTGGGCATTTTTTCACGGGCGAAAACCCGGCGCAGAATCAGGCAGCCCTCTTCGCACAAAGGCAAACCCAGCGATTCCAGAACTGAGTCCACCAGCCCGCAATCTTTAAAAAAAAGCCCCGCCTCCACCTCGCAAGCGGCAGCGCCTGTCCGGATGATCGTTTTATTCACCCTGGCCCCGGCGAGAAAACTCAAAGCCCCCAGAAGAACGCTCTTACCAGCCCCAGTCTCACCCGTAACCACGGCAAAACCCGGTTCGAAATCCAAGTTCGTCTCGCCCATAACGGCCAGGTTTTTAATATGCAAATATTGTAGCATGAATTCTCAAAAAATCAGGCTAAGAGATTGATTTCAACATCTGGTCACATTATTTTTATGAAAACCCCGGATGGAGTTTCATAACCAACTGCAATGCTCAGCCTTTTTTCGCTTGAAATTCACAGAAAGCTCCGTTCAATCGCCCCACACCGATACCACTGGAATAAAATAAAGTGGAAAAAGCGGGGGATTAGCTCAGTTGGTTAGAGCGCTTGCTCGACACGCAAGAGGTCGCTGGTTCGACTCCAGTATCTCCCACCATTTTAAGACTATTGTTTTTCAATAGGTTAGGTTACTATTTTTATTTTGCCGTGTAGCCGGCGTCGACCGGCAGGTTGATGCCGGTTATATAGGCGGAGGCGTCACTGAGCAAAAAGGCTACGGGACCTCCCAGGTCTTCCGGGTTGGCCATTCGGCCGAGCATGGTTTTGTCTGAATAACGCTCAATAAAGCGAGGATCCTGGCGGTTGTAGCAGCCTCCAGGGGAAAGGCAATTGACCCGGATTCCATCCTTCCCGTAAATCGAGGCAAAGTAGCGGGTTAGATTTATCCACCCGCCTTTGTGGAAATAATAATCGGGGGGCTGTGTCATGCCGGTCCCGGCGTAGAGGGAGGGATGCGGCCCAACCATTCCCTGGATGGAGCCCACTGTCACGATGCTACCCTCGCCGTGGGGTTGCATGCCTTCGGCAATTTTGCGGGTTAGTTCGAAGACTCCGCCCGCATTGATTTGCATGGATTTCATCCAGGCATCCAAAGTATCATCGGGGCCATCCATCGTTCGTAGAACCGAGTTGTTGACAAGTCCGTGAATCCGGGAGTGGCTGCGGTCAAGGGCGGCACAAAATTCGTGGATGGATTCTTCTCGCTCGAGGTCAAGTGGATGGCATTGGGCGGAACCTCCAGTTTCCTTGATTTCCGCGGCCAGTGTTTCGAGGTTGGTGAGGTTTCGGGAGGCGAGCATCAGATGGGCGCCGGTCCGAGCCAACACTTTTGCGATGCCGCGGCCAAATAGGCCCGCCGCTCCTGTCAGGACGACGACCTTGCCGCTCAAGCTGAAGAGGTTTTGGGATTGAGGTTTCATTGATTATTAAGAATTATTTAATTGTTCAATATATTGGCGAGTTCCTGTTTTCCAGGATTTGAGGGCCGCTTGTGAAAACTGAGTGGCCCGGATTCCCTCCTCCAGAGAGGCAAGGCAGTCCGGTGAAGTGGACGGGGTTGTTTGGACAATTTTGACGTGGGATTAAGGTGGAAATCGTGTTCATATTATTTTTTAAAAATATATTTTGTCCTTAGCCAAAGACGGGCACGCAGGTGCCCGCAAGCTGTATTGGCGGGGAGGTTGGTTTTGCTCCGATTGCATGGACTTCGGCCGGGGTCCGGTAGCCCAGGGCTTGGTGGGGGCGCAGGTGGTTGTAGAAGTCCAGGTAGCGGGCTATCCCTTCGCTGGCTTCCTTTGCCGTGGCGTATTCGCGCAGGTAAATGTCTTCATACTTGAGGGTTCTCCAAAAGCGTTCAACAAATATGTTGTCCAGGTAGCGGCCACGCCCGTCCATGCTGATGCGCACCCCGGCTTGCCCCAGCACCGAGGTGAACTCGCTGCCGGTAAACTGGCTGCCTTGATCGGTGTTGAAGATTTGAGGTTGGGCCCGCCTCAGAGCTTCCTCCAGGGCGAGCACACAGAAGCAGCTCTCCAGGGTGTTGGAAAGCTGCCAGCTCAACACGTAGCGGCTGAACCAGTCCAACACCACGGTCAAGAAAAGGAATCCTCGGCTCAGCCGCAGGTAAGTGATGTCGCTGCACCATACCTGGTCGGGCCGCTCGACCGCCAAACCCCGCAGCAGATAAGGGAAAATGCGGTGCTGCCGGTGCCCCTGGCTCAAGTTTCGACGCGGATAAATAGCCTCCAGGCCCATTTGGCGCATGAGCCGCTGGATGCGGCCTCGTCCCACTGCATGGCCCTCTCGACGCAGCCACTGGGTCATCCGGCGAGAACCAAAAAACGGATATTGGGTGTAGAGCTCATCCATGCGATGCATGTAGAGAACGTTCTGCTCGCACTGGGCACGGGCCCGATAGTAATAGCTGCCGCGGGCCAGCCCCAGCAACTGACATTGCCTGCCGATACTGATTTTTCCTTGAAGTGGTTGCACCATCTTGCGCCTCTCACCAACCGAGTTGTTCAGACTTTTTTTTTAGCCAATCGCATTCTACTTTCAGCTTTCCAATCTCCTGGTAAAGGTGATCTTTTTCCGTCTCGTTGTCCTTGCTGAGAGTCTGCCGCTGGCGCGAAAACAGCTCCGTTGCTCCCTGCAAAAGCTGCTTCTTCCATTGGGTCACCTGGTTGGGATGCACCTCAAAACGACCGGCGATCTCGTTGATGGTATGAGCGCCCCTGATGGCTTCCAGGGCCACCCGGGCTTTAAACTCAGCACTGTATTGTCTTCTCTTTCGTGATTTAATAACATTCATAGGTTAGCGAATTTAGTGGTTCAAGACCACCTTATTCCACTGTCCAGTTTTCCCCGTCCATTTCACGGTTTGCCTTCGATGGCATCGAGAAAGGCGTTTGCCTGGGCGATGTAGGCAATATCACTTTGAGGTTGAGGGGCGTTGTACCTTGTCCAGGTGGTTTCACCCCGGGTCATTATGCCCCAACGTTCGCGGAGTGGCTCCGCCCGGAGCGATCCCTCTCTGCAATGCAGTAAAACCGTAATTTCTGGGGCGGCCTGAAACTGTGTCACCGAGTAGCTAACGAAGATTTTCCCATTGCGGGCCATCGCGTAAACGGTGTCCTCAACATCGACATTGGGCAGGTAGAGGTGCTCGGCATCAACAGTCACGGATTGGGCCGGGCCAACAAACCAATCGACAAGATTGGTGTAGTGGGTGAGCGCATCCTGAATCAGTCCGCCACCGGTTTCATGCAACCGGTAATAGGTTTTTTCATAACCGGGACGGGTGAAAGAAAAATCTTGGCCAGCGACAAATTGGATGGCCAGGATTTCCCCGATACGGCCATCCCGAATCGCCATGCGGGCCTCGGCAAATGCGGGATAGCAATGAAGCACATAACCGATTCTCACTTGAACCGCAGGTTGTTTCGCCGCGGCCTCGCTCAATGGCAGGGTGTCGGCATAACTCAGGGCCAGCGGTTTTTCTATAAGTGGGTGTTTGCCGTTATTAACCGCTTCGACGGCCAGGGGAATGTGCCAAGGGGTCGGGGTCGCTATGACGCAGCAGGTAATGCGCGGGGCCCGCAATGCCTGTATGGGATCCTCGACAGTTTCGATGTCATACCTGCTTGCTACCGTGCCCATAAGCTCAGGGTTGAGGTCGAAGACTGCCACCTCGGCACGGCCGGTATTTTTAAAACACCGGATATGCCGTTCGCCAATGCTTCCACAGCCGATTACGAGAACAGTATGCATTCAGAATTCAAGGGAAAGGGATTTCAATACGCCGGATTCAGAGTCGAGGGGAAAAATGGGCCTGCGGAGACGCCGGTAGGGCAGGAAATCCGGTCTCGAAGCACAGGGACCTTGAGTTTCCACGGTGAAAATTTTCTTTGAGATCGGGTCATAGGCGCTCCGGTGGGCCACGGCAGCTTTTACGCAGATGACCTGGAACCCGGTGGGTTCAATTCCCTGGCTTCGCAATTGCCCAAGATCAAATGGGGGCGTCCTTCGGCTGGTCAGCAAAATGGTGATCCACCTGTCCCGGATAACCGCGCAGGGTCCCATATCATAGAGGCTGTCCCAAAGTTATAACCATTTGTTTTACAGTAAGTTAACTTGTTTATAAAGCTGTCATAAAGACCGTTTTTAGGGGATTTTGGGCAATTTCGATGTCTATAACACCGTCAGCCTTTCTCTTGTTTTGCATATTCAAATACAATTCTACCATAGACCTCTGTCTGACGCGATTATATTTATAACGAATAGAGGCCTTATACAGCGTTTTTGACGGAATTGAATGACTTACGTTCCCTTACAGTTCGGAGTCGAATATCTCAATTCGCAAAATTCGGGTTTTTGGGACAGCCTCTATCATAGGTCGTTCCAGACATCGAGGCCAGGTGGCTGTTGGGATCCTCCAACTGAAATTTGCCGGAACCTCGCGAAATGAGAACCGCTTCGAGTGAAACCGGTCCGGGATCACCGGGAAAACCTCGACCACCGACAGCTACCTGCACGGTTTCTCCCGGCTGGGCTGCCTTGAGCTGTGCCACGGTGAGAGGATCGTTAAGAATCACCAGCGCGGAATCCACGGGATGGGCCTGGAGGGCTCGCAGGACTCCGGTACAGTCGCCAGGCGCGCCCCCGCCGATGTTGTCGGAAGATTCGACCAGCACGATGGGACCTTTACTGGCAGGAGTTATCTGCTCCAATACCGATTCAGGATCGTGAAAAGAGCATTTGGCGTGCTCTCGCAAATCCCAGGCCAGGTTCCTCAATTGCGCCAAGGTGTCGCGTGCCATTTCTTCCGGTCCAGTGGTGATGACGGAAAAGGATAGTCCTGCTTCCGGGCAGTCTGAGTAGGAAAACCCGCCCAGGATATTCACGCACCACAATTCGGGGTTCTCAATTATCAACCGATTGCCGGCTTTTATCAAAGTGGCCAGGGGTGGTTGTGCAGTGGAGGTAGCAGATGGTGGAAGCAGCAGCCTGGAATGTGCGCAATAGGTGGCTGGTATTTTGCCCTCACTGAGGGATCGATGGAGCAGATCGGCTGCTTTTACAGCAGTTGCGAATGCATCGATGTGGGGATTCTCCCGATACGCGACCAGACCTTGGGAAAGTCGAGCCATGGTTGGGGTGAAGTTGGCGTGCAGGTCCAGAACACCGAAAATCGGGAGCGTTTCCAGGCCGGGCTTTTGACGAAGCCACTGCAAGAGTTCCCCCTCCGCATCCTCAATGGTCTCCGTCACCATGGCCCCGTGAAGGATGAGAAAAATGGCGTCTAGTGGGGTTTTCGGCAAACGGTCGTCCACATCCCGCAGGAAAGAGCGCCAGACGCGGTCTTCTACCATTCCTCCGGGAAGGGTGCGGTAATCGGCGATGGGAATGACTTCCCAATCATACTTTTCGGCCGCTTCCAGAAATCCGTCCATGGGAGAGCCATTTCCCCGTGCCTCCAGGATTTTTTCGCCAAGGGTAATGGTGAAATCCTCAAGGCGGGTTTTTTCCGCTAGAAAGGTGTGGGTTTCATGAAAAAGCCCGATGACCGCGATTCGTTGTTTCATGGGGAAAAGTCCTTAACTTTAATCAGGCGGACCAGGTTTCGGCATGTCGCCGGAAGGCGGTTTCGCTTCTTTCGAGTGTTTCCTGGATGTCGTCAGCGGTGTGGGCAAGACTGATGAACCACAAGCCCCGCTCAATGGCGCGGATTCCCTCTTCCAACAAGCACCTATGCAAATGCGCCCATCTGGGAGCATCGTGGCGCCGGACATAATCCCGGTAATCCTTGATGGGGGCCGTTTCCCGCTGCCCGGATTTAAATAGGGTGGTATGAAATGCCAGACCCGGCCCCTGCGGAACCAGCGGTATATCCCACTTGTTGGCCAAATCCGAGAGGCCCGCCATAAGGGTTTTGCCGTGGTTGTGGATTTCCTCCGGGTGTTTAGGGCCGAGAGATTCCAGGTATTGCAGGCACCAGTTGGAGGCTGCCAGGCAAAGGGGATTGGCGTTGAGGGTTCCCGCATGGATGGTGTTGCCCTGGATTATGGGCTCGAAAACCTCGGTCTTTCCAGCCAATGCGGCAAAGGGCGTCCCCCCGCCGATGGCTTTGCCGAAGATCGTCAAATCCGGGTCGATGCCGAGGTCGCTCTGGGCTCCGCCGACCTCAAAGCGAAACCCTGTAATGGTTTCATCGGCAATCATGAGAATGCCGTGTTTTCGGCATACTTCGGTTATGGCCGCCATCATTCCCTCGACTGGTTCGAGACAGGAGGTGTTGCAAACGACGGGCTCGAAAATGATGGCTGCGATTTGCTCCGCCACTGGCTCGAGGCGGGCGCGAAGGTGGCCGGGGTCGTTCCAGCGGGCGACCACAAACCGGTCCAAAACTTCCCCGATGACCCCCCGGCTGGGGTGCAGGTTGGCCGGGGCATCGTCCGGACACCACTCGTTAGGGGACGGGGCAAATCCGACCAGCCCCTCGTCCAGCCAGCCATGGTAATGCCCTTCGAATTTAAGAATCCTGGGCCGCCCCGTATAGGATCGGGCCAGCCGCAGGGCCGCCGCCACCGCTTCTGTCGCGCAATTGTTGAAGCGGACCTTTTCGACCGAAGGGACCATCCGGCAAAGGCGTTGGGAAACCTCCAGCTCGAGGTCGCACTGGGCCGCCCAATGGATGCCTTTGGCTGCTTGTTGGCAAAGGGCCTCCGCCATGCCATCGGGCGCATGACCGTAGAGGATGGCGCCCTGCCCGATCTGATAATCGATGTATTCGTTGCCATCGACGTCCCAGATACGGGAACCTTTTCCGTGCGTAAAATAAAGAGGGACGGGTTTCTCCATCAACCGGATACCGCTATTGATGCCGCCCGCTATGGTCTTTTGGGCAATGGAAAACCGTTTTCGGGATTCTTCAAAAGTATAGGGCATTATGTTATTTTTTTTATTCGGGAAATAGATCCCTTTGATTCGGTTGAATTGTTTATTTACAGGAAAATAAAACCCGTTTAAAAGTCCAGCGTAAGATGAAACCAAGTTTTTTTAACTTGAGGCGCGGGTCAAGGCAACATACTGACTTCAATCCTTGCTAATAATATTTGCCGTCCCGGGCTTCATTAACCCACAAGTTCTGCCGGCAACCTAAAAAGAGAAATTATAATGGAAAAAAATGAACCAACACGCTCCGTTATTGGCGCCCAGTTATATACTATCAGGGAGCACACGCAAACGCTCGCCGATATTGAAAAGAGCCTGCAACGGATTCGAGAAATTGGTTACGAGGCTATTCAAATATCCGCCTTTGGTAAGGTGAATGCGCGCGATGTCGCAAAAATTGTGGAAGATTGCGGGCTGATCGTAGCGGCAACGCATATGGGCTGGCCGGTTTTCCTCGAGCGAATCGATTATGTGATTGAAACGCACCATTTATGGAATTGCCGGCACACCGCCATTGGCAGCCTGGGGGGTGACAAGGATTATTTCAGTCTCGATGGCCTCAGTAGATTTATCGATGAACTGGGACCGGTGACGGAAAAACTGCGGGCCGCCGGTCTCGATTTTTCCTACCATAATTATAGTCATGAACTCGTGAGACTGGAGGGCAAAACCTGGCTGGAGCGACTTTACGAACAAACGAGCCCGGATGATCTCAAAGCGGAGATCGATGTTTACTGGATTACCGCCGGTGGGGGCGATCCCGCCCACTGGATCCGAAAAATTGGCCGTCGCCAGCCCTTGATTCACTTAAAAGACATGGCGGTTCTTGCTGACCGATCCCAACGACTTGCCGAAGTTGGCGAGGGCAATCTCAACTGGCCGCCCCTTTTAGAAGCATGCCGTGAAGCCGGGGTCGTATGGTACCTCGTAGAGCAGGATAATTGCTATGAAAGCGATCCCTTCGACTGTCTCCATACCAGCCTGAAAAATCTCCGCGCCATGGACTTGTGGTAAGGAGTTTATAACATTGGTCGAGTCGATTTGATGATATCCTTGTCGCGCCCAGCCGCAGGATAAGGGTTCCGTAGAGTAAAAACAATTTTTTATGGATGACAGAATTTTAACGCACCTCTTGCCAAAAATTGCTTGTCCGATAGCTGCTGCGAATACGAAACTCACGAATAGTGTCGAGCAGTTCGCGTTTTTTCCCGGCCTGGGAGGGATCCCGCCAGAGGTTGCGTTCTTCACTTGAGTCCGCCTCCAGGTTGAAGAGCTGACCGTCTTCGTGGCCGAGAAAGTGCACGAGTTTCCAGGAGTGTGTGCGTACCATGGTCATGAAGTCGGTGGCGTCGAGGATGCTGTCGCGCCCGTGTTCAGAAATTACGAACGTCCGTCCCTTAAAGATGCCGCCACACAGGGCTGGCAGAAGCGTTTCCGCCTCCATCCATGCAGGCGCTGGCAAATTCGCTAATTCCAAAATGACCGGCGCTATGTCCATGTGTTGGCAAAGCCCTTCAATCCGGCGGCCGCCGGAAAAACGTCCGGGAGCCCATACTATAAGGGGAACTCGAGTTACGCAGTCGTAGCAAGTCCACTTTTGAATGTGACCGTGTTCGCCCAATGCTTCACCATGATCGGAAGTAAAAATGACAACCGAATTCTCCAGATAGCCCTGTTCTTCCAGCGCCTTTAAAACCAGACCGATTTTTTCATCGATCATTGTTATATTGGCCAGATAATAGGCCCAGAGACGCTGGTACTGCTCTCTGGAAGGATTTGGAAGATGCACAACTGAATCGTGGTCGAACTTCATATTGTGTTCTCGCAGGGCTTTGAGGGGGGCTGGCTGATCTGCCAGATCATCTACGGTTACGCGGGGTAACGGCAATTCCCGATTTAAGTATGGGCTTGCGTATCGATTGATCGGATCGTAGGGTGGATGAGGCCCGGGAAAGCCGATTTGAAGGAATAGCGGCTGCCTCGGCCTTGGCTTATTTTTCAGCCACCAAACAGCAGTGTCGCCAACAAACATATCGGAGTGCATGTCTTCCGGCAATTCCCATTCAAAGGCGCCCCATCGCTCATTATAATCAGATCGTTTGCGGTAGAGTTCCCGTTGCTGCTTAACGAGCCCGCGGGCTTTCAAGGCCTTGTCCCATTCGTCAAAAAAGTAACGTGCTTCGAGATAACAGTCTTTGTTTTCCACAACATAACGCTCGTGAAAACCCATTGGTGTGTCCATCGGCCAAGTATACATTTTACCGATATTAACACAGTGATACCCGGCCTCGGCAAGGGTTTCTACCCAGGAATGCCGCCAGGTATCAGCGTTCTTCAGAATTCCCGTGGTGTGTGGGTAGTTTCCCGTAAAGAGGCTTGCTCTTGAAGGCGCGCATGACGGGGCCGTAACATGACATTGCGTAAAGCTAACGGCCTCGGTCACCAAACGATCAAGGTTGGGAGTTTCCATATACGGATAACCGAGCGCTCCAATAGTATCGTACCTTTGCTGATCAGTTATTATGACAATGATGTTGGGTCTATCCATGATTAATCAAACCTCTATAAATCACGTTGCATGAAATTGAACATGAATCGATGAAAGTGTTTATTCAAGCCCCAAATTATAGGTAAAAAGGAGCCAAGCTGCGCACTTTTACGGTCAGAAATAAATTGAAGGTTGGTTATATTATTATGTTGAAGTCCATTTCACAGCGAAAGTGTAAAAGATATCCCAAGCTCATGAATTAATACCTTTCTTTTCCCCAATTTGTATGTAACGTAAGTTAGTACCAATTCGATTAAGATTATGACAAGCAATCAGCTTACAAATGACGCCCTGGCGTTGGGCTCTTTATCTCAATGGCAGCTTATCCGCCTTCGGTTCTCAAAACACCGGCTCGCTGCGCTATCTCTCTATATTCTTATCGTTCTTTATTTCGTCGCGCTGTTCGCCGGTTTTTTCGCTCCCTATACGAAATCATGGAAAAACCTCGACTATATTTAGAGGCTGTCCCAAAAACCCGAATTTTGCGAATTGAGATATTCGACTCCGAACTGTAAGGGAACGTAAGTCATTCAATTCGGTCAAAAACGCTGTATAAGGCCTCTATTCGTTATAAATATAATCGCGTCAGACAGAGGTCTATGGTAGAATTGTATTTGAATATGCAAAACAAGAGAAAGGCTGACGGTGTTATAGACATCGAAATTGCCCAAAATCCCCCAAAACGGTCTTTATGACAGCTTTATAAACAAGTTAACTTACTGTAAAACAAATGGTTATAACTTTGGGACAGCCTCTACCTAATACTTGATTTTTTTTTAAAACAATGAGACAAATGAAATTTTGACACTTTTTAATTGCCAAAGTAATAATAACATTATTTTTCAATAAATGAAACCTCACACAGAATTCTTAGTAGATTCTGTAAGGTTTTTACAAAACTTAACAGATAAAAGAAGGAATAGTTATGCAGAAACTTGCCATGCACGGAGAAACCAAGAGTAAAACTTCACCTTATCACAAACCCAACAAGTATGGCGATGTGGAACGCCGTTATCTCATGGAGGTAATCGATGAGGGCTCTCTTATGTTGACGAGTGGCAGTATGGTTAAGCGATTCGAAAGGGCGGCAGCCACTAAATTCGGATGTAAACACGCTATACTCACAACTTCTGGAACGATCGCCACACAAGTGGCCCTAGTTAGAGGCTGTCCCAAAAACCCGAATTTTGCGAATTGAAATATTCGGTAGTGTATAAAAAAAGAATGTTATTTTGTATTTTTAGCTGTACAAATAGCGTTAGGCAGTTTATTCTTAGTGCATGGTTACTAAAATTATTAATTGTCGGCACTGTGGAAGTGAAAATATCATTAAATTTGGCAAGACGCCCAACCATAAACAGCGCTACCGCTGCCATGATTGTGGTAAACAAAGCCGCGAAAACCCCACAGTGAAATACACCGAAGAGCAAAAAGAAATGATTCTTCGAGTCTATCAGGAACGCAGCAGTCTACGCGGTTTACAGCGCGCCTTCGGGGTGAGTCCCAACACCGTTTTGAGTTGGTTAAAAAAAACGACAATCGCTGCGATCGCTCAAAAGCACGATTCTTGCGGCCCGCCGTCATGATGTCATTGAACTGGACGAACTGTGGTCTTTTGTGGGGCGCAAGAGCGATGCCCAATGGGTTTGGATCGCTCTTTGCCGACGCACCCGTCAAATCCTCTCCTATGCCATTGGGCCTCGGGATTGGTATCGTTGCCGGGAACTTTACGAGCGCCTGCCACGGGCCTACAAAAGATGTGCCACCTACAGCGACTTTTGGTCCACTTATGATGAAGTCTTTCCTCATAACCGATCCGTGGGAAAAGAAACCGGTGAAACGGCCCATGTGGAACGATGGAACAATACCCTGCGCCAACGACTGGGTCGTTTCACACGCAAAACCCTCTCCTTTTCCAAGCTTAAGAGTATGCATGAAACCTGTCTGAGACTTTTCATTCATCAATATAATCAAGAATTAGCCACCATTCCTACTTAATACACTACCAAATATTCGACTCCGAACTGTATGGGAACGTAAGTCATTCAATTCCGTCAAAAACGCTGTATAAGGCCTCTATTCGTTATAAATATAATCGCGTCAGACAGAGGTCTATGGTAGAAAGGTCTATGGTAGAATTGTATTTGAATATGCAAAACAAGAGAAAGGCTGACGGTGTTATAGACATCGAATTTGCCCAAAATCCCCTAAAAACGGTCTTTATGACAGCTTTATTAACAAGTTAACTTACTGTAAAACAAATGGTTATAACTTTGGGACAGCCTCTAGTTAGAGGCTGTCCCAAAAATATAAAGATTTTGTAGTCAACTGGATGACGTTTATAAAAATAGCCGGAAAGAGCATTTTTTTGCTCGATCCGGCTAAAAAAGGGTTCTATAATTGCGTTAGCGAAAATCAATATAGCCCTTTCTATGAAAAATATAGCCATCCAATGCCTCCTGCGTCCAGCTTTAACTGTGGTCGACCGTTGCCTCGATTACGATAACTTTCGCGCCACCATCGAGCGTATCGACCGGCTGCTGATCGATTCGGAGGTGGAATCGCAGGGCGTTGATCTGGCCTTGGAAAGAGGCCAGCCAATGAGGGTAAAGGCCCGGCAAAAGCGGGCTAATTTTGCCCTCAAGGCGTTGCGTATGGAAACGCTGCGTTATCTGCTCGGTGGGATTTCGTTTCGGCATTTGTCGAGGGCTCTGGGCAGCAGCGATCTGTTGGCTGACTTTTGTCGTGTCCGCCATATCGACGGCATAAGGGGCATCTCCAAGAGCACCCTGGAACGGGCCTCGAAGTTTTTCAGCGAAGAGCAGTTGAGGGCCTTGCACCGGACCTTGACTGAGGTTGTGGGCGATGCCGATCTGGCCCGGCAGGTGGTGGGATTGGACAAGCCGATAGACACCACCATTTGCCTGATCGACGGCACCTGTTTGGAGGTCAACATTCATTGGCCGACGGACTGGGTGCTGCTCAAGGATGTAGCGGGCACGCTGCTCAAAGCGATCCGGCTGATCCGTGAGAAGGCCGGTTTGCGCCATCGCATGCCGATCGAACCGGAGCCCTTGGCTCGGCAGATGAATCGGCTGTGCATACAGATGACCCACAGCCGGCGGCGAAAGGACAGCGCGCGGCAACGCAAGGGTATCTTGAGGCAGATGAAAAAGCTGCTCAAACGGATCGGGGAGCATGCCCGCAGTCACCGGGAATTATTGCAAGCCTGCTGGGAGCAAAGCGATTACAGCGAAAAACAGGTCCAACAGATCCTTACCCGGATGGAGCGCATGAGCGAGCTAATCCCGGTGGTCATCAAGCAAGCGCACGAGCGAATCATTGGCGGCCGCCAGGTGAAAAACGCAGAGAAAGTTTTGAGTGTTTACGAACCCGATGCGCAGGTGATTGTGCGAGGCAAAGCGGGCCAAGAGGCTGAGTTTGGCAACACCCTGTTTTTGGGTGAAAGCGTTGAAGGATACCTGCTGGACTGGAAACTCTACGGCAGCCGGACGCCAAGCGAAAATGAACAAATGCAAGAGAGTTTGCAAAGACAGAACCGCTTCAACCTAGCCGAACCCATAGCGGCCATGTGCGCGGACCGGGGATTCGCCTCCCAGCGGGCCCGCCGGCAGTTAGCCCAGGAGGGCATCTACGATGCGCTCTGTCCACGCGATCCGAAGCAGTTGAAAAAACGGATGGAGGAACCACACTTCAGGCAATTGCAAAAGCGCCGGGCCAGCACCGAAGGGCGGATCGGGGTATTGAAGAATCGCTGGCAGGCCGGGCGATTGCGCAGCAAAGGCTTTGCCAACCGCTCGATCAGCGTAGCCTGGTCGGTCCTCTCGCACAATCTATGGAAAGTGGCCAAGATGCTGGCCCAGCAAGATGAACTAAAAACCAAAGCGGCGGCCTAAATAAAGAGCGGAAAAGCAAGGACAATACTTTTTCACAGGCCTACTGTCGGCCCATACAAAGAAAACCAGGCAAACGGACCCCAAAACCAGAATCCTAACGTCATAGGAGAGCAAAGTCACCCCCTCCCAAAAGAAAATACCACTAAAATGAACACTCTTCAAAAAACACTCTTCAAAATCCCCTCGCAAAAATCACCCTTTTGGGACAGCCTCTAACTAGAGGCTGTCCCAAAGTTATAACCATTTGTTTTAAAGTAAGTTAACTTGTTTATAAAGCTGTCATAAAGACCGTTTTTAGGGGATTTTGGGCAATTTCGATGTCTATAACACCGTCAGCCTTTCTCTTGTTTTGCATATTCAAATACAATTCTACCATAGACCTCTTTCTACCATAGACCTCTGTCTGACGCGATTATATTTATAACGAATAGAGGCCTTATACAGCGTTTTTGACGGAATTGAATGACTTACGTTCCCTTACAGTTCGGAGTCGAATATCTCAATTCGCAAAATTCGGGTTTTTGGGACAGCCTCTAGTTGGAGGCTGTCCCAAAAGGGTGATTTTTGCGAGGGGATTTTGTAGTGGTATTTTCTTTTGGGAGGGGGTGACTTTGCTCTCCTTTTTGGGAGGGGGTGACTTTGCTCTCCTATGACGTTAGGATTCTGGTTTTGGGGTCCGTTTGCCTGGTTTTCTTTGTATGGGCCGACAGTAGGCCTGTGAAAAAGTATTGTCCTTGCTTTTCCGCTCTTTATTTAGAGGCTGTCCCAAAATATAAAGATTTTGTAGTCAACTGGATGACGTTTATAAAAATAGCCGGAAAGAGCATTTTTTTGCTCGCTCCGGCTAAAAAAGGGTTCTATAATTGCGTTAGCGAAAATCAATATAGCCCTTTCTATGAAAAATATAGCCATCCAATGCCTCCTGCGTCCAGCTTTAACTGTGGTCGACCGTTGCCTCGATTACGATAACTTTCGCGCCACCATCGAGCGTATCGACCGGCTGCTGATCGATTCGGAGGTGGAATCGCAGGGCGTTGATCTGGCCTTGGAAAGAGGCCAGCCAATGAGGGTAAAGGCCCGGCAAAAGCGGGCTAATTTTGCCCTCAAGGCGTTGCGTATGGAAACGCTGCGTTATCTGCTCGGTGGGATTTCGTTTCGGCATTTGTCGAGGGCTCTGGGCAGCAGCGATCTGTTGGCTGACTTTTGTCGTGTCCGCCATATCGACGGCATAAGGGGCATCTCCAAGAGCACCCTGGAACGGGCCTCGAAGTTTTTCAGCGAAGAGCAGTTGAGGGCCTTGCACCGGACCTTGACTGAGGTTGTGGGCGATGCCGATCTGGCCCGGCAGGTGGTGGGATTGGACAAGCCGATAGACACCACCATTTGCCTGATCGACGGCACCTGTTTGGAGGTCAACATTCATTGGCCGACGGACTGGGTGCTGCTCAAGGATGTAGCGGGCACGCTGCTCAAAGCGATCCGGCTGATCCGTGAGAAGGCCGGTTTGCGCCATCGCATGCCGATCGAACCGGAGCCCTTGGCTCGGCAGATGAATCGGCTGTGCATACAGATGACCCACAGCCGGCGGCGAAAGGACAGCGCGCGGCAACGCAAGGGTATCTTGAGGCAGATGAAAAAGCTGCTCAAACGGATCGGGGAGCATGCCCGCAGTCACCGGGAATTATTGCAAGCCTGCTGGGAGCAAAGCGATTACAGCGAAAAACAGGTCCAACAGATCCTTACCCGGATGGAGCGCATGAGCGAGCTAATCCCGGTGGTCATCAAGCAAGCGCACGAGCGAATCATTGGCGGCCGCCAGGTGAAAAACGCAGAGAAAGTTTTGAGTGTTTACGAACCCGATGCGCAGGTGATTGTGCGAGGCAAAGCGGGCCAAGAGGTTGAGTTTGGCAACACCCTGTTTTTGGGTGAAAGCGTTGAAGGATACCTGCTGGACTGGAAACTCTACGGCAGCCGGACGCCAAGCGAAAATGAACAAATGCAAGAGAGTTTGCAAAGACAGAACCGCTTCAACCTAGCCGAACCCATAGCGGCCATGTGCGCGGACCGGGGGATTCGCCTCCCAGCGGGCCCGCCGGCAGTTAGCCCAGGAGGGCATCTACGATGCGCTCTGTCCACGCGATCCGAAGCAGTTGAAAAAACGGATGGAGGAACCACACTTCAGGCAATTGCAAAAGCGCCGGGCCAGCACCGAAGGGCGGATCGGGGTATTGAAGAATCGCTGGCAGGCCGGGCGATTGCGCAGCAAAGGCTTTGCCAACCGCTCGATCAGCGTAGCCTGGTCGGTCCTCTCGCACAATCTATGGAAAGTGGCCAAGATGCTGGCCCAGCAAGATGAACTAAAAACCAAAGCGGCGGCCTAAATAAAGAGCGGAAAAGCAAGGACAATACTTTTTCACAGGCCTACTGTCGGCCCATACAAAGAAAACCAGGCAAACGGACCCCAAAACCAGAATCCTAACGTCATAGGAGAGCAAAGTCACCCCCTCCCAAAAGAAAATACCACTAAAATGAACACTCTTCAAAATCCCCTCGCAAAAATCACCCTTTTGGGACAGCCTCTATTTAGGCCGCCGCTTTGGTTTTTAGTTCATCTTGCTGGGCCAGCATCTTGGCCACTTTCCATAGATTGTGCGAGAGGACCGACCAGGCTACGCTGATCGAGCGGTTGGCAAAGCCTTTGCTGCGCAATCGCCCGGCCTGCCAGCGATTCTTCAATACCTCGATCCGCCCTTCGGTGCTGGCCCGGCGCTTTTGCAATTGCCTGAAGTGTGGTTCCTCCATCCGTTTTTTCAACTGCTTCGGATCGCGTGGACAGAGCGCATCGTAGATGCCCTCCTGGGCTAACTGCCGGCGGGCCCGCTGGGAGGCGAATCCCCGGTCCGCGCACATGGCCGCTATGGGTTCGGCTAGGTTGAAGCGGTTCTGTTTTTGCAAACTCTCTTGCATTTGTTCATTTTCGCTTGGCGTCCGGCTGCCGTAGAGTTTCCAGTCCAGCAGGTATCCTTCAACGCTTTCACCCAAAAACAGGGTGTTGCCAAACTCAACCTCTTGGCCCGCTTTGCCTCGCACAATCACCTGCGCATCGGGTTCGTAAACACTCAAAACTTTCTCTGCGTTTTTCACCTGGCGGCCGCCAATGATTCGCTCGTGCGCTTGCTTGATGACCACCGGGATTAGCTCGCTCATGCGCTCCATCCGGGTAAGGATCTGTTGGACCTGTTTTTCGCTGTAATCGCTTTGCTCCCAGCAGGCTTGCAATAATTCCCGGTGACTGCGGGCATGCTCCCCGATCCGTTTGAGCAGCTTTTTCATCTGCCTCAAGATACCCTTGCGTTGCCGCGCGCTGTCCTTTCGCCGCCGGCTGTGGGTCATCTGTATGCACAGCCGATTCATCTGCCGAGCCAAGGGCTCCGGTTCGATCGGCATGCGATGGCGCAAACCGGCCTTCTCACGGATCAGCCGGATCGCTTTGAGCAGCGTGCCCGCTACATCCTTGAGCAGCACCCAGTCCGTCGGCCAATGAATGTTGACCTCCAAACAGGTGCCGTCGATCAGGCAAATGGTGGTGTCTATCGGCTTGTCCAATCCCACCACCTGCCGGGCCAGATCGGCATCGCCCACAACCTCAGTCAAGGTCCGGTGCAAGGCCCTCAACTGCTCTTCGCTGAAAAACTTCGAGGCCCGTTCCAGGGTGCTCTTGGAGATGCCCCTTATGCCGTCGATATGGCGGACACGACAAAAGTCAGCCAACAGATCGCTGCTGCCCAGAGCCCTCGACAAATGCCGAAACGAAATCCCACCGAGCAGATAACGCAGCGTTTCCATACGCAACGCCTTGAGGGCAAAATTAGCCCGCTTTTGCCGGGCCTTTACACTCATTGGCTGGCCTCTTTCCAAGGCCAGATCAACGCCCTGCGATTCCACCTCCGAATCGATCAGCAGCCGGTCGATACGCTCGATGGTGGCGCGAAAGTTATCGTAATCGAGGCAACAGTCGACCACAGTTAAAGCTGGACGCAGGAGGCATTGGATGGCTATATTTTTCATAGAAAGGGCTATATTGATTTTCGCTAACGCAATTATAGAACCCTTTTTTAGCCGGATCGAGCAAAAAAATGCTCTTTCCGGCTATTTTTATAAACGTCATCCAGTTGACTACAAAATCTTTATATTTTTGGGACAGCCTCTAGGTTAATCGCCATGCAGCGTAAACGAAGTCGCCTCCCAAATGATAAAACTTTTCCCGAAATTCATGCCAGGAACAGCCTGCCTTATCGACATCCAGAAGACAGACAAAAGTCCAGTAGGAGTTTTCGTAACCTTTTGGGGTGTATTGGGGGACTAACCATGTGGTATCACCGACCGCTTCCCGGAACATCTTTCCTGTTTTAATTCGTAATTCAACCAGTTCGTCCATGCGTTCTGTCTGTTCAAGGGCAACGGCTCCTTGCAGGTCCGACATCCGATAATTCCAGCCTAGAAAATCATGCCTAATTGAGTCGGGCTGCCCGCGATCTTTTTTGGGCATGATTCCTCCGGTGCGGGCGCCCAAGGTGTGAAAGCCCGTACAGCAATACTTACGAATGTTGGTCGCGAGTTCTTCATCATCGGTGATCACTATGCCGCCGTCCCCGCAAGTGAGGTGTTTGGATTTCTGGAAACTGAAGCTGGCCATGTGGCCGGTTGTGCCAGCCAGGCGACCTTTGTAAAGCGCCAGAAAACATTCGGCATTATCCTCAATGACGGCCAATTTATGCTCCTTCGCAATTTCCATAATCGGATCCATATCGGCGCTTAAGCCGTAGAGTCCCACCGGAATGATGGCTTTGGTAAGCGGGGTGATTCGCTCGCGGATTGCCTCGGGGTCAATATTAAAGGTACGGCCATCGATGTCGGCAAAAACGGGAATGGCGCCTTGGTGCAAGACACTGAAGGCAGTGGCCGCGGCCGTCAGGGGCGGGACAATAACCTCGTCTCCCGGCTTGATCCCGGCGGCCGCAAGACAGGTATACATGGTTGCGGTGCCATTACAGTGCGCGACGGCGAAATTGGCTCCGAAGCGCTTGGCAAAGGCCTCCTCGAAACGCCGGGTCATGGGGGGGCCCGAGGAGTTTCCGAATCCGTATTCTATAACCTCCCGCAAATATTCGAGAGCACGGTCACCAATGCGTCCGGGGTGTTTCGGTTTTAGAATATCCTGTTTTAACATAGTAGGTTAATGATTTATTAAACTAAGCATTGAAATCCTTTAGACGAGCTTCAACAGCCTTTACCAGTTCAATGACATCAGCGCCTATATTGATCAAAGAGTATCCTTCCTCCTGGTGAACTTTACGAGGCGCTGTCATACCCGCCAACATGCCAAATTTTCCATGCTCGCGGGCAGCCCGGCCCACCCTTTGACGCGCTTCCACGACTTCGGGAATATCTCGCTGACCCGCCTTCCCAATCAGGTGGGAAAAATCGCCGGCGCCGAAGAGAAGCATGTCATATCCATCAACGGCGGCTATCTCCTCGACATTTTCCAACGCTTCCGGGGATTCTGTCTGAAGAATGATAAAGCGTTCATGGTTGCTGTGCCTGAGGTAATCATCGATATCGATCTGACAGAAGCGACCATCGATGTTTCCACCGTCAATGGGACGCTGGCCGATGGGTTGGAAACGGGTCCATTGAACAATTTGCCTAGCTTCTTCGGCGTTTTTGACGTGAGGCACCATGATGCCGGTTGCGTCCGCCTCGAAAGGTTTGATAAAATCGCTGTAACTGCCCTTGCTGACCCGAACTATAGTATCAACATCGTGTAGTTTGGCGGCGCGAACCTGGTTTTCCAGATTGAGCCAATCGTTCAAGACATGCTCATTGCAGAGCCAGATGGCATCTATTCCCGCCAAGCCGCAAATTTCAACGACACGCGGATCGGACAAGTTCAGCTTCATACAACTGGCGAATTGCCCGGCGAATTGCCCGTTGCGAAGGCGTTTCAAAACACGGCTCTGGCGTAATTTCATATTTGTTGCGTTATTTACCTAATATTTTGGCGATCCCCCTCTTGATCACTTTTTCAATTCCCGGTTCCACCTCAGTCAATTCCGGTTGCGTTTCATACCCCCCCTGGGGAAAGGAAGCGTCGATAGCCACGTAATTGAGAAAACTGTCTCCATAAGCGGCAACGGCCAGGTCGCCTTGAAAGGTATCTTTGGCGTAAAGCTGGTAGTCAACGATCAGTTCCGCCGGAAGGAACAGCGCGGCTACTCCATTGAGGCTTAAACGGGTGAGCCGGAATGGATAGTGGTGAATGTTGTTTTGCAGGCGGTTGAGTTTCAGCGCGGCGAGGTATTTTTTGGCGAGCCTTTCACCGGATCGAGCCACGATCGCCTCGTAGAAAGACTCCGAATCGGAGATTTTGCTTAAGGGAACGTCGATGGTTCGATCGGACCATTCAATGGATTCAAATGGTACCGGTCGCGCCTTTTCGAAGGCCGCGTGCATCGCGTCGAACAACCGGGTGCCGAACACAAGGCGGTCACGCTCTTTGACCTCCGTAGTATATTTGCCAGCGGTAACGTCGCCTCCGCAACCGTTAAAGTAAATGGGGAAGATCTCCGGGTGGACCTGTTCGAACAAATCCCGGGCGATGCCGATAGTGTCCGATGACCAAAGCCGTCTGCCGTTGCTGACTTGGGGATGAGACGCATAGAAGTTCAGGCTGGTGATCGGTTTGTCTTGTGGGTCGAAAAAGACAATTTGAGAAAGTATCCGATCAATGCGCCCTTCTGGGTATTCCTTCAACCAGCTTCCGGGCTTGATGCCTTTGCTCCAACGAATATTCGCCCGGTTGTTTTCATCCAGACAGCGGCGGGTAGAACCGAATCGATGCACGCGATGCTCGGTGAAGGCGACCGAACGCAAGGTTCGTCCTGGTTCGGCCAGGGCCTCTGCAATGGCTCTGCGCGCCTTCTCCAGGACTTCGGAGAAATGCTCCTCGTTGTGGAGGACATCTATTTGGGGATTCAGGCGGTTGATGAGGCCGAGGATTTCTTCGTTAAAAACGGGGGCATCATGGACGTGGTTGCTTTGCAGGACCACCTGGCCATGAGGAATACCGGCCGCCTCGGCGATGGCATCCTCAAACCGCCGTTGGGAGCGCCCAATCATGTAACAATAATCGATCGCTGCGACAATATAATGGGTGCCCTCATCGGAAAGGAGGATTCCCCGCAGCTCGAGGGGCGACTCGACTTCGATGGCTGGTTTGAGCCAGCCACAAATATTCATGCCGATGGGGGGCGTGACATCGACTCGAAAGGTGCGTAACTGGTATTGGCTCATGGTTAAGAAATTCCGATTCGGTATTGATAGGAGGGCGAGGTTTGATCTTTCTCGCCGAGTTCCTGATATCGCGCCATCAAGAGGACAAACTCCCCCGTTTCCCTATCCTCATAGACTCTATAATTGGACAACTGGACAAAGGAGGAGTCACTTTCTGAGCGGTCATCGATAGTCCGCATGGTGTGTTTTTTAACAGCTTTCATCTCTTCACATATTTCGGCGATTTGTAATGGGTGCCTGGGACGATTTCCATCGGGATTTTCCGGGACTATATTTCCAATCCAGTAGAGTTTCCCGTTTTTGGAGGAACGAATCAAGCGCGATCCCGCCGCCGGAGAGAAGAAGTTCTCCCCCGTGTCGTAGAGCCAAGGTTCCGCATCCGTCCAACTGATGCCGCCGTCATGAGAGAGTGTAATCCATTTATAACCTGACATTTGGGGAGCCTTAGCATTGCTTCCGCGCATAATCATGATTATAGTCCCGTCGTCAAGTTCCGCCACAGTCGGTTCATCGACTCCCCGGGTGGACAGGCGCGGATCGATTGCAACCATCTGGCCCAGGTCCCATTCTATACGGTCCCCCTGCCAGGTTCCGATAAAACAGCTCACTTCCCAGGGTATGGAGAAAAAATTACCATAATCGCTGCCCATGGGAACCTTACAAATCGGCAATAATACTTTTCCGTTTTTTAAGTTCAACGGATCGCAAAATGAAACCTGCATACAGTTTTCGCCGTAGATAATGTCCCGTGCCCAGTTCTTCTCGTCATAGCCTTTCTGTATTATTGGCTCCATTTTACTAAAGCTTTGACCACCCTCGGATGAGATTCGCATAAAAACCCTGGTGTATCTCTTGACGTTGCCTGTGAATGTGTCGGCCGGATAGAGTTGGTAATTGAAAAAATGAAGTACCTTCTCCTTGTGCGCATCCCAAAAGAGACAGGACTCCCCATAGCGGAAGACCCCCTCTTCGGTTTTCTCTGGTTCAAATAAAATAGACGGCTTGGACCAAGTGCGACCATTGTCATCGCTTCTTCGCTCATAGCACTTCCCCCAGGTATCTCCCGTGACGTGTATTCCATAACATTGAAGCAGAGAATTGACGGCCCCGTCCACGTAGCAGGTGTCCACCTTCAGGATACTCAGACCGCATCGATAATCATCACTGGTATCCATGAACGCCTCTTCAACTGGTATGAATAAACGTTTTTTCACGGTGATGCCACCTGTCTCAAAATCATTTTTTACGACATTCGGTTTCATTGATTTAATCCTTGAAATGGACGGGGAAAACTGGACAGTGGAATAAGGTGGTCTTGAACCACTAAATCCGCTAACCTATGAATGTTATTAAATCACGAAAGAGAAGACAATACAGTGCTGAGTTTAAAGCCCGAGTGGCCCTGGAAGCCATCAGGGGCGCTCATACCATCAACGAGATCGCCGGTCGTTTTGAGGTGCATCCCAACCAGGTGACCCAATGGAAGAAGCAGCTTTTGCAGGGAGCAACGGAGCTGTTTTCGCGCCAGCGGCAGACTCTCAGCAAGGACAACGAGACGGAAAAAGATCACCTTTACCAGGAGATTGAAAAGCTGAAAGTAGAATGCGATTGGCTAAAAAAAAAGTCTGAACAACTCGGTTGGTGAGAGGCGCAAGATGGTGCAACCACTTCAAGGAAAAATCAGTATCGGCAGGCAATGTCAGTTGCTGGGGCTGGCCCGCGGCAGCTATTACTATCGGGCCCGTGCCCAGTGCGAGCAGAACGTTCTCTACATGCATCGCATGGATGAGCTCTACACCCAATATCCGTTTTTTGGTTCTCGCCGGATGACCCAGTGGCTGCGTCGAGAGGGCCATGCAGTGGGACGAGGCCGCATCCAGCGGCTCATGCGCCAAATGGGCCTGGAGGCTATTTATCCGCGTCGAAACTTGAGCCAGGGGCACCGGCAGCACCGCATTTTCCCTTATCTGCTGCGGGGTTTGGCGGTCGAGCGGCCCGACCAGGTATGGTGCAGCGACATCACTTACCTGCGGCTGAGCCGAGGATTCCTTTTCTTGACCGTGGTGTTGGACTGGTTCAGCCGCTACGTGTTGAGCTGGCAGCTTTCCAACACCCTGGAGAGCCGCTTCTGTGTGCTCGCCCTGGAGGAAGCTCTGAGGCGGGCCCAACCTCAAATCTTCAACACCGATCAAGGCAGCCAGTTTACCGGCAGCGAGTTCACCTCGGTGCTGGGGCAAGCCGGGGTGCGCATCAGCATGGACGGGCGTGGCCGCTACCTGGACAACATATTTGTTGAACGCTTTTGGAGAACCCTCAAGTATGAAGACATTTACCTGCGCGAATACGCCACGGCAAAGGAAGCCAGCGAAGGGATAGCCCGCTACCTGGACTTCTACAACCACCTGCGCCCCCACCAAGCCCTGGGCTACCGGACCCCGGTCGAAGTCCATGCAATCGGAGCAAAACCAACCTCCCCGCCAATACAGCTTGCGGGCACCTGCGTGCCCGTCTTTGGCTAAGGACAAAATATATTTTTAAAAAATAATATGAACACGATTTCCACCTTAATCCCACGTCAAAATTGTCCAAATAACCCCGTCCACTTCACCTTTTGCTTTAATCATTATCACCTTATCTTAATAAAGCATTTGTCGAAGTTTTCAATGATCCTGATTTGTCATTACTAATCCTGATTTGTCATTACTAACTAAATCTTGCATTTTTGATACGATTTTACTCAGTATCTCCCAATGCACGGCTAAACGAGCCAGGGACGTAAGGTCCGGGCATTAACCAATAAAATGCGGCGTGCCGCTGCGCTGAAAATTAGGTTAGAGCGCGCTTTCGCCTTCTTCGTCGGTGCGGATGCGGAAGGCGGCTTCGATGGGAAGGACGAATATTTTACCGTCGCCGATTTTACCGGTGCGGGCGGCTTTTTTGATGGCTTCAACGGTGTCCGCGACAAGTTCTGCCGGCACCGCGATTTCGATTTCTACCTTGGGGAGGAAATCGACGGTGTATTCGCTGCCGCGGTAGATTTCGGTGTGTCCTTTTTGACGACCGAAACCTTTGACTTCAGTAACGGTCATTCCTTCCACGCCAACTTGGGAGAGGGCCTCTTTGACTTCTTCTAATTTAAAGGGTTTAATGATGGCTTTAACGAGTTTCATTGGATGGAGTGTTGTTTTATTTTGAAACCACTATGCTAATTAATTAATAAATAAATTGATTAATGGGTGTAACCTGCCTCACCGTGGGTGGTTAGATCAAGGCCCAGATCTTCATCTTCATCGTTCACGCGAAGGCCGATAGTTTTTTGGATGAGGGTTAGGGCGATAAGTGAAACCAAACCGCTCCAAACGATTGTAACCAAAATACTTTTGAGCTGCACCCAGGTTTGAAGGCCCAAGCGAAAAGTTTCCGTACCGCCTTCGCTTATAAAAAAACAACCGGCCAGCAGAGCGCCGACAATCCCACCGATGCCGTGCACCCCGAAGACGTCCAGGCTGTCATCATAACCGAGCCGTTTTTTCAGTTGGGCGACCGCTAAATAACAGCAGGCGCTGGAGGCAACCCCGATGGCTAAAGCGCCCATGGGGCCGACCGAACCGGAACCGGGGGTGATAGCCACCAGTCCTGCGACCGCACCGGTGGCTACGCCGACGGCGGTAGGTTTGGCGCTTTTTATCCACTCGATGGCCATCCAGGTTAAGGCGGCGGCGGCGGTAGCCACCTGGGTCACGAGCAGGGCCATGCCCGCCGTGCCGTCGGCGGCTAGTTGGCTACCGGCATTGAAGCCGAACCAGCCAACCCAGAGCATGGAGGCGCCAATGAGGGTCAGCGGCACATTGTGTGGGGCCAGGGGCTCGGCCCCGAATCCATGTCTTTTGCCAACCAGGATGCAGGCGACCAAACCGGCGATCCCGGCATTGATATGAACAACGGTGCCGCCGGCAAAATCAATCACGCCCCACTCGGCAAAGAGAGCGCCGTCTCCCGACCAGGCCATGTGGCAAATGGGCAGGTAGGAAAAAGTGAACCAGGCAATACAAAAGAGCATCATGGCGCTGAATTTCATGCGCTCGGCGAAGGCACCCACGATCAGCGCAGGCGTGATGATGGCAAAAGTCATCTGGAAAGTAACGAAGACGCTTTCGGGAATGGTCCCGGAGACCGTATCCACGCCAATGCCACTGAGAAAAGCCGTCCCCAGGCCGCCAAAAAAGGAGTGAAAATTAATGACCCCTGCCTCCATGCCGGTAGTGTTAAAGGCCACACTATAACCATAGATGACCCAAAGAACAGTCATAACCGCCGCCATGGCGAAGCATTGCACGAGAATGGAAAGCACATTTTTGGTTCTAACCAGGCCCCCGTAAAACAGGGCCAGTCCCGGAAGGGTCATAAAAAGGACCAGCACGGTGGCCACGATCATCCATGCGGTGTCGCCGGAATCAATAGACGGAAGGGTCTGCGCGGCCAAGGCATCGGCAACATCTGAGGCGGATTCCTCTGCCTGAAGCCGGGAGGCCGCAGAAACAAAGAAGCCGGAAATTAAAAGTTGGAAAAAGGATTTCCTGCGGGGATTGGGTTGGGGATGGGATTTATTCATCTTTTGAAGAGTATTCCCCTGATTAAGCACGGGCCATGCCAACCTGAAATCGCGGTTGAACCTTGTTCAAATTTATACAACGGGCATCATTATCCCTTGAGAAAAGCAGTTTCAGTAACGGATTTCGTGTTCGGATATTCGTTTGCGAAGGGTGACTCTGGCCATGCCGAGTAGATGGGATGCCTTTACTTGATTGCCTCCGGTTTCCTGGAGGACGCGCTGAATCAATTCCTTTTCAACCCTTGAGAGGATGGCGGTGTCTGATTCTGCGCGAACCTGTTTGTAAACCAAATCGAAAATATCGCCGGTTTCCATTTGTTTTGCCGGGAGTTGAGCTGTTAAGGGTAAAGCGGCATCATTTGTGTTCACAAAAGGGGGCGGCAAAATTTCGCGATCCTTTTGAGAATCATCTTTGGCCGTTGGCTCGATTGGGGTCGCCAGTATTTCTGGAGGCAAATCCTTCAATAAAATCGTTTCACCCTGGGCCAGGGTGACGCAGCGCTGGATGATATTTTTTAATTCCCGGACATTGCCCGGCCAACTGTATTTCATTAGTTTCTGCTGCGCCTTCCAGGATAAGCGCGTGGCGCAATGGACCTCTTTTTTTGCCATTCGCCGCAAAAAATAATTAACCATCCTCGGTATATCAGAAACCCTTTCGCGCAGGGGGGATAAATGAATGGGAACCACATGCAGCCGGTAGAAAAGGTCCTCCCGAAAATGACCATGCTCGATCATTTTTTCCAGATTTCGATTGGTGGCGGCAATGATCCGAACATCGACTTTTATGGTGTCGGAACCGCCTACGCGCTGGAATTCTTCCTCCTGCAAGACACGCAAGAGCCTGGTTTGGGTGTGGAGCGACATATCGCCGATTTCGTCGAGAAAGAGGGTTCCGCCATGACAGAGCTCAAATTTCCCAATCCGTTTTTCGTTAGCCCCGGTGAAGGCGCCTTTTTCGTGACCAAAAAGTTCACTCTCTATCAGATTTTCGGAAATGGCGGAACAGTTGACAGCAATGAAAGGAGCCATGTTTCGTTTGCTGTATTTGTAGAGACACCGCGCCACCAGTTCTTTGCCAGTGCCGCTTTCTCCTGTTATAAGAACCGTTATACCGGAAGGCGCCACGCGGCCGATGGTCTTGAAGACCAATTGCATCGATTCTGAATCGCCAACCATGCCTTCTTCACCTTCGGCATCGGCCCATAAGGGCTCAAGCGCCTTGTTGGATCCTGAACTTTCTCTTTTATCAGCCACCGCCACTTCCACCAAAGAGCAAACCCGGGAACCTTCAAATGGCTTTATAATGTAGTCGTAAGCGCCGAATTGGATCGCTTCGATGGTCATCTGGGTAGTTCCGAATGCTGTCATCAAGATGATGACCGAACTCTGGCTGTCAGCTTTGAGTAGCTTTAATGTTTGAAGTCCGTCCATGCCTTCCATCCGGTTATCGAGAAAGATAACGTCGAAATTTTCTTCTCCCGCCATGTTGATTCCCTCCTGGCCGCCGAGGGCTATTTTTACCTCGTATCCTTGGGCCGTGAGAACCCTTTGCAATGAATAGCAAACCGTTTCGTCGTCATCGATGATAAGGACGCGGGTATGAGCTGAATGTATTTTCACGGGGATCGAATGGATTTAATGAAGGAAGGCCCAAGGACCAAGGGCCATAAGCCTGAGAGCATCTTGCCTGCCAATACGGTTGAGAGGCATTCTCCAACCGCATTTTCCGGTGGGAAAAGACTTAATTTCACGCTGGGGCCCATGCTATGTCATAAAACGTAGGGCCATGCTTGTTTTGTGTTGAAGGTTTTTTGCCAAATTAAACAAAATATCCTTAAAAATGTTTAAATTTATACATTTCTCCGATCCATCCGGTTGAGAAGAATTTTACCCTTGCTGTGGACAATTTTTTGCATCGAGGACGATTTTATACAATCTCCTGTAATTAATATCCAATTGAATGCGTAAAGCCGATTTTAGCGAAGTATGGCCTGGTTCCCGCTAAAGAACCGGCATGAACTTGTTAAAAAGATTCTTATTAATACCCACTCTTTTCTTAATTGCCGGACACGGAGTTTCGGCCCAAACCACGATTTCGGTGGATACTTCCTTCGCCTATGAGTCGGAATATGTCTTTCGGGGCGTCCAGTTTGCGGACAGCTCTTTTCAGCCATCGGTCGAAATCGGCTATAGCTCGTTTTACTTGGGCACATGGATCAATTCGCCAATCGTGGACCGGGACGCCCAGTTCCTTAATGAAATCGATTTTTACGGAGGATTTGGTTTCGACCTGGGTGAGAAGTTGAGTCTCGATGTGGGTCTCACTTATTATTGGTTCCCGGAGGAGCCTTCGGCGGATGCTCAGACTCGTGAACTCTACTTAGGCGCAGCCGCGGATACTATGCTGAGTCCGGAGGTGTATTTTTTCTATGATTTTGATCTCGATACATTCACGGTGGAGGGCGCCGTGGGCCATAGTTTTAAATTGGGAGAAAGTGTGGACAGTCCGCTGGCCCTGGATGTCGGCGCTTATCTTGCCTATGTCGCTCCCAAGTTGGGCTCCAATGGCGTTTATTTCGGGGGATCGGCCGATATCAGCTATGTCCTTTCCCCATATACCGCATTTTCGCTGGGCGTTCGGAGTTCGGGAATCAGCAGCGAAATCGGCAATGGGCGCACCGGTAATATTTGGTGGGGAATGAGTTTTTCGGCCGGTTTCTGAACCAAAGTTGAGTTAACCCCATTGTTTCATAAATTCAATCAGATTCAAGACTGTGATCCGCATAAACAAAGGGACTAACGTGCAAAAAAGGTATATTGCTGAACTTCACAAAAAGTGAAGATACAAAAATGGATTGATAGAGCGTTATTATGGTTGTTTATGCCGCATTCAGAAGGTTTTTACTCAATATTTATGAAACAATGGGGTTAAGTTAAAGGTGGAGCTAATCTCCGTAACGGATATATTTATCGGCTGTGAATGAGTTTGTTACGCTTGGTGTTGACGGGGGCGGCAGCCATTGCCGGGCGGCTTTGGTTTCGCGGCAGGGCAAGATACTAGGGGTGGGAATGGCGGGACCGGCCAATATTAAAAGCGTCGGGCCGAAAAATGCCGTCAAATCTCTCCATCAAGCCGTTACAATGGCCTGGGATCAATTTGGTTCTGACAATCGGCAAGCCGCTGCGGCGTTTCTTGGCTTAGCTGGAGCAGGATCGCCGGAAGATCGTGATTTTTTAAAGAGAGCGGCCATAAATGCCGGGATGGTGGACCACTATTGCGTGTGGGCGAACCACGATTTGCGTATTGCCCTGGCGGGAGCACTGGGTGGAGATGCGGGCATTGTCATCGTGGCCGGCACCGGTTCGGCGGCCTATGGACGAACCGAGGATGGGCAATCCTGGCAGGCCGGCGGCTGGGGCTGGCTGATGGACGATCCCGGCAGCGGTTATTGGCTGGGTCGAAGGGCATTGAGAGCGATTGCCGAGGAAGCCGACGATAGGGGAAAACCGACATCGCTGACAAATTTGATTGTTCAGCAAATGGGTTTAAATTCAATTCGCGAACTGAGGGACAAATTATATGGCCCTAAAAAGACGGTGACGCCGATTCAGAAGATTACCGGCCTGGCCCCTTTAGTGACCTCAGCGGCGGAAGATGGCGACCAGGTGGCGAGGAGAATCTTGAGCGAGGGTTGTTCGGAAATTATCCGCATGGTTCAGGCAGTGGCCCTCAACCTCGATTGGACAAATGCCCCAATCCAAGTTTCGGCGATTGGCGGCGTGGCGCGAAGTGGAAACTATTTTGTCTCCACTCTGGAAAGGGCGCTGGCCGAGGTTTTATCCAAAGCAATCCTCCGGCAACCTCTGCTGTCGACGGTTCTCGGCGCCGTTTATTTGGCTTTAAAGAAATCGGGGCAAAAATTATCCACAGATTTCTTCGCCACTCTGAGTTCCCAGCCCGAAGCTGCGGGGCTTTGGTAGGGGCCAGTGAAAGTTCAGTAGGCTTTGGCGAAGAGAACCCGCCGGGAGCTGGGTTGGCCGGAAAAGGGACAAGTTCCGCCTTTTTCCGCTTCATTTTCCGGGGCCAGGGGAAGACAGCGAATGGTTACTTTGAGGTCTTGGGCTAACTGTTTCTCTACTTCCGGGGAGCCGTTCCAGTGGGCCAGCGCGAAGCCGCCGTGGATTTCCGGCTTTTTGCTGTTTTCGGGGGTGAAGAAATCGTAAAAATCCCCCTTCGAATGGATCTCCATTGTATGCTCATCGCGATACTTGAGGGCTCGCTGGAAAAGTCCGCTCTGTATTTCGTCCAGAATATCTCCCACGGTTTCCACAAATTCATTGCGGCCCAAATTGGCCCGCTCGCGAGGGCCGCGGTCACGCCGCCCGAGGGATACGGAATTGGCGGCCACATCGCGCGGGCCGATTTCGAGGCGCAGGGGGATGCCGTTTTTTACCCAATGCCACAATTTTTCCCCGCCCCTCAGGTCGCGGTCGTCAAGTTCCACTTCGAGGGGCCGGCCGTGCCAGTGTTTTCTATGCAGCTCTTTGCGTAGATTTTCACAATATGTGAAGACCTCGGCCCTAGTTTCCTCCTTCGGCGCGATCGGAAGAATAACGATCTGGGAGGGCGCAAGCCGGGGCGGCACGATGAAGCCGTCGTCATCGCTGTGGGTCATAATGAGGCCGCCGATGAGCCGTGTGGATACGCCCCAGGAGGTTGTCCAGGCGTGGACGCTTTCGCCTTTTTCGTTGAGAAATGTGATATCGCTGCCTTTGGCGAAATTTTGCCCGAGGAAATGAGACGTTCCCGCCTGCAGAGCTTTGCGGTCCTGCATCATGGCCTCAATGGAATAAGTGGTGACCGCTCCAGGAAATTTTTCGCCCTCGGTCTTTTCTCCCTGGATAACCGGCATGGCCATGTATTTTTCGGCAAATTCCGCATAAATCTGGAGCATTTGCCGCGTTTCCTCGAGCGCTTCCTGCGCCGTGGCATGGACCGTATGGCCCTCCTGCCAGAGAAATTCGGTGGTCCGCAAAAAGAGGCGTGTGCGCATTTCCCAACGCACCACGTTACACCATTGGTTGATGAGCAGCGGCAAATCCCGATAACTTTGCACCCAGCGCGAAAACATCTCCCCGATAATCGTCTCCGAGGTCGGGCGGACGATGAGCGGTTCCTCCAGCGGCGAGGCCGGCACGAGGGTGCCGTCGGGCCCGGTTTCAAGCCGCGAATGCGTGACCACGGCGCACTCCTTGGCGAAACCCTCGACATGCGCGGCCTCCTTTTCGAGGAAACTTTTGGGGATGAAAATGGGGAAGTAGGCGTTGCGATGGCCCGTCTCCTTGAACATGCGGTCCAGTTCCCGCTGCATGTTCTCCCAAAGCTCGTAGCCCCAGGGCTTGATCACCATGCAGCCGCGCACGGGCGAATTCTCGGCCAGGTCGGCGGCCCGAATCACTTGCTGATACCACTCCGGGTAATCCTCGGCCCGAGTGGGCGAAATGGCGTTTTTTTGTTTTTTGGCGGACATCCCATGAACAAAACTGGAACCGGCTCCAGAGACAAGATAAACTAACCCATTATAAACAAACAGTCTGACATCATCTTTCTAACCATCGGCGGCGTCCTTGTTTTGAGAGGCTATAATGAAAATAAAAAGCAAGCGGAGCAGTTAGACTGCCAATACAAACGACTGTTGTTTTTATTGAGTCTGGATCAAGTTGAGGTGTGAACTGGTAATCCACTTCTCCTCCACAGCCGGAGGGGCTGATCGGGTTTTTTGCCTATTGATTGCGTTAGGAAGAAAACTAAGGATCAATGATTTTAAAACAACTGAATGGCCTTGCCAGAAATTACTTAAACCAACAAATTGAATAAGGCCATTCAATTCAATATTTTTCTATATTGTTATAGAAACTAGGCAAAATAAAAAAAAGAGGGGATGATGCTTTAATATTTTTTATGCGCACAACTGTTGATGTGGAGGATGCTTTGATGCGACGGGCAAAATCGATGGCTGCGGAGCATGGAGAGAGTTTGAAAGAGTTGATTGGTCGGGCTATTGCCCGTGAGTTGGGGGTGGTGGATAAAAGGGGGTCTTCTACCATTCCCTGTCGGGTCGAACTTCCGTTGATTACGGGCCGAGGGAAAAAGAAATATCGGTTTTCCGGCGACGATCTGGAGCGTATTCTGGCTAATGAGGACGCGGGGCTTAGTCGCCGCCGTAGTGGTGGACGCGCAAGCGGTGGCGGTGCCAGTGGCAGATGATTTTACCGGACCTTAATGCGTGGCTGGCCGCGGTCTGGTAATGGCAAGAAAAGCGCCGGGGACGGCCTGTTTTGCCATTTTTTGGTGTTTGCGGAGGTTTTTGGGGGTGATTTTTGGGATTTTTTGGTTTTTTTTCAGACTTTAATCAAACGCAGCCAACGTATCTATTGTAAAATTTTTGAAAATATGGTATAATCCTGACTTTGATGTATGAAACATCGGTGGTCTAATTATGGAATCGTATTTATGAGGTTTTTTATTTTAATGTTTCTTTTGTTTGCCTGGTGGGGGCCGGTGGCGGCCTGGGGGCAGGGTTGGGAGCTTTCCTGGCCTCATGAGCGGAGCCGCCTGAAGCCGGATGAAAAGGTGCTGTGGGGCAGGTTGAGTAATGGTTTGCGCTATGCGTTGCTGGATCATGCGGGTGCGCCGGGCAAGGTAAGCATCAAACTGCTGGTGCTGGTGGGGTCCATCGAGGAAAGGGAGGAGGAGTTGGGTTTGGCCCACTTTATCGAGCATATGGCTTTCAATGGGTCGCGGAATTTCGAGCCGGGTGAACTGGCTTCGTTTTTTCAACAGTCGGGGATGGAATACGGCAAGGATCTCAATGCGGGGACGACTTTCGATTACACCCTCTACGGTTTGGAATTCTGGGAGAATGATGATGAGTTGTTAAAAAAGGGACTCCTGTTCCTGCGCGATATCGGCGATGGGATTCATTTTTTGGAACGGGAAATCGATATGGAGAGGAAGGTTGTCCTGAGTGAAATGCGGAGCCGGGATGGCATGGTTTACCGGGCCAAGGTGGATTCTTTCAAGCTGTTCTTTAATGGCCTGACGTTTACCAAGCGGCTGCCCATCGGCACCACGGAGAGAATCAATAACCTGAGCCGGGAGCAATTTCTGCATTTCTATCGTAAATGGTATCGGCCGGATTTGATGGTCCTGGTGGCGGCAGGCGATGTGCGTTCGCCCAAGATGGCAGGTTGGGTGAAGGCGTTATTCGGCGATATGAAGGCACCCTCTGCTGCGCTGCCACCGCGTAACGTCGGCAAGCTGCAACGGCAGCGCGCATTGAGGGCCGCAAGCTACCGAATATCGAATGTCAATTCGACAAATGTCCAGGCCGCCTCGGTGGTGGCGGCCCGCAAGGTGGCCGATTCCATGGAGGTCCGCAAACAGCGCGCCAACCGCTCTTTTGCCATGGCTTTGCTGCAGCAGCGCATGCACAAGACCATTCGCAGCGGAGCAGTGGGGGGAGCGGAATATACGCA
The DNA here is from genome assembly GCA_965226205.1 of Opitutales bacterium. Taxonomy (GTDB): domain Bacteria; phylum Verrucomicrobiota; class Verrucomicrobiia; order Opitutales; family UBA2987; genus JAJFLU01. Next base: position 165,961 of record CBDDCJ010000029.1, read on the forward strand.
ATTTTCCGGGTATGACATAGCCATGGCGTCCATCGAAGTCGGCGGGGCGCAATGGGCCGATGGAGTCAAAGATTTGGACCGGGCGATTCGAGTCAGCCTGGAAAAGGGATTTACGGAGAAGGATATCAACAAGCTGCGCGAGCGGGAGTTGTCCAAAATCCATAAAATGCGCACTTACGCCCCGAAGATGGATCCATCGATGATCAGCGAAAAACTGGCCATGTCGATTTATGAGGGCAAGGTGTATGTGGGCATTGAAGAGGAGTTAAAATGGAGGGAGGCGTTTCTAAGGCAATTGACCGCGAAAACGGCGCATCGATCTTTTCGGGAGTGCTGGGATTTCGATCATATGTCGTTTCACCTGTCCGGGGCGGTTCCCGAGGATGCAACCTCTAGTAAGATAAAAAAAGAGGTGGCCAAGGGGCGCAGCGAGCAGGCTTATGTGAACCAGTACCTTTACCAGTCGGAGAGTGAGTTCATGCCTATCAAGTGGGGTCCGAGGGGAACGGTCGTCGAGTCCAAAACGATTCCCGAATTCGGGGCCGAATTGATGAAATTGTCCAATAATGTGCGGTTGAATTTCATTGAATCCGATTCCGAGCCTGGTCTGGCAATGGCTTTGGTGCGGGTTGGAGGGGGGCTCTTCGATTTGAACGAAGATAAGCCCGGATTGCGAGAGTTTGCCTTGCGGGCTTTTTTGCAGAGCGGAACGAGCCGCTACGAGGCCTCGCAGGTTCTCTCTTTTTTACGATCGCCCAATGTCAGCTTCGGCTTCGACTTGAAGGATCACGACGCTTTCAGTTTCAAGGGGCAGTTCGGCAGCGAAGACCTCGATTACTTTCTCGGGGTGGTGACGGAGCTGCTGCACCGGCCGCGGATACACCGCTCCAGTTTCCAGAACGCGCGGATCGTTTCGGCGCTTTCGCGCTCTTCCTCGAGCATCGGCATGGGAGAGGGTTATAGGGCTTTCGAGGATTATTTGCACAAGGGCGACGGGAGGTTTGCCTGGGGGACTTATAATGATTACGCGGCGCTGGGTGTGACCAGTGTTCGCAATTGGATGCAGGACTCGCTGGCCCACGGTTATATCGAGGTGAGCATTGTGGGAGATCTGGATAAAGCCACGGTCGTCGAGAGCATGTCCCGGACGCTCGGCTCTTTGGCGGAGAGACGGGATGCCAAGATCAACCCGGTTTCCCTTAGTCCAGTAAATATTGATGCTCCTCCGGGATATCATAAGCTGGAATTTGTAGGCGAAGAACACTTGGCCATGGCGGTAGGGTACTGGCCGACATTCGAGCGGTTGACGATTCGCGACCGCATTGCGCTGGAGGTGCTGAGCAATCTTGTCGAGCGGCGGCTGTGGAATCGATTGCGGGAGGAACTCGGCGTCAGTTATAGCCCGCAGGCGGAATTTAAGCATTTTGTCGAGTATCCGGAGTTCGCCTTTATCGAGGCCAAAATAGATTGTTCCCCGGATGAGGCCCCTGCCATCGCCCAGGCTTTGCTTGATATTTCCGAAAAAATCGGAAAAAACGGCGTCCCCGAGGATCAGGCCGACGAATTTATCGGGCCGCTCAAGTTCAAGCTGCGGCATGCCATGAAATCGAACCACTTCCTGCTCGACACGGTTCTGAAACGAGCGCAGGAGCGACCGGATTCAATACAGGATGCCATAGAATTAAAGGAATATGTATTCACCGCGGAAACGATCAGGGAGGTAAACGCCATCGCCAAAACCCTGCTGACTCCGGAAAACTCCAGAGCCGCCGCCATCAGCCCGAAACCGTTAATCGGCCTGTTCCAAATGAATGCCATCCTGCCACAATAGGTTCGGGTCTGTGGCTGGAATAAATGAACCCGATACCCTTAAAACTGCTACTCCCCGCCGCAAGCGACGGGGTATCTACGCATTTTTATTTCCCGCGAGCGGGAAAACGGACATCGGGGAACAAGATGATTTTTTTAAACCCCGCCGCGAGCGACGGGGAATGATCAAGTTCAATCGAAAGCGAAAAATTGATATGGCCAATTTCATTGTTTGTTTGTTTTTCTCAATTGGGATTATGGGGATCCCTACTCCAACTGCCAATGCTGCATCGCAATCCATGACCGGGAACGGGGTTAAAATGGAAGAATTCATTTTCGAGTCGGGGTCTTTTGCGGAATGCCACGCTTCCACCATTGAGCAGGCGGGAGACCGATTGGTGGCCGCCTGGTTCGGGGGAACGAAGGAAGGGCATCCCGATGTCGGGATATGGGTGAGCGCCCGCACGGATGATGGGTGGCCGGAACCGGTGGAAGTGGCGAATGGGGTGCAGCATGAGGGCAAGCGTTACCCTTGCTGGAACCCGGTTATTTATCAGCCCGAAAGTGGGCCGCTCCTTCTTTTTTACAAGGTTGGCCCCACTCCGCGGGATTGGTGGGGAATGCTCATGACATCCACTGACAAGGGGGAAACCTGGTCGCAGCCGCGGCGGCTGCCCGAAGATATCCTGGGGCCGGTGAAGAACAAACCCATCGCCCTGGCCGGTGGCGATCTTTTATGCCCCTCAAGCAGCGAGCACGATGGCTGGCGCGTCCATTTTGAACGCACGCCGGATCTCGGAGCGACCTGGAGTCTCATTGGCCCGGTTAACGACGGGGTGCGATTGAGCGCCATCCAACCCACCCTGCTGAGCTACCCCGATGGTCGTATGCAGGCCCTTTGCCGCAGTAAGCAAAAGGTTGTTTTGCAAACCTGGTCGGATGATGAGGGGAGAAGCTGGAGCCCGCTCGCACCGACCATGCTGCCCAATCCCAATTCGGGGATCGACGGCGTCACCCTGGCCGATGGGCGGCAACTGCTGGTTTACAATCATACCGTTCGCAACGAGATTTCGCGCAGCGGCCGTTCGTTTCTAAATGTGGCGATTTCCATGGATGGGCAGGACTGGAAAGCCGCACTGGTGCTCGAAGATGAACCCGGTGAATTTTCTTACCCGGCGGTCATCGCGGCTGCGGACGGGCTCGTTCATATCACCTACACGTGGAAACGCCGCCGGATTAAACATGTAGCGCTCGATCCGGGGCAACTTGTCCTGAGCGATATGCCTGGAGGCGTCTGGCCCAGCGAGTGAGAAAAAACATGGGAAGAGATGCATCTCTACCATTTGTTGACAGTTTTGCCGTAATGACATTTTCTTCTCATTTCCCGAAAATAAATTTGCATGAATGTAATATGGAGAGTTTCCGGCTACCTGTTCCGCTATAAGTGGCTTTTTTATCTGACCCTCGCTTTGGCGGTTGGCAGTATGCTGTTTTTGCTCATAGTGCCGCGGTTGTTTCAGTGGGTCTTCGACGATGTCATCGCCCAGAAAAAATTGGATTTGCTGTGGGTGGGTGTAATCCTGGTGGCCGGTTGTTATTTAGCCCGTGAATTTCTCAACTCCATGCGCATCAGGGTAAACAATACTCTGGAGCAAAAGGTGCTGATCGACCTGCGGCACGATTTGCATCTGAAACTGCTCGATTTGCCGATCTCTTTTTACGACCAGAGAAGGAGCGGGGAGATAGCCTCCCGGGTGATTGAAGATGTTCAGGACCTGGAGCGGGCACTGCTGGACGGGACAGAACAAGGGACGGTGGCTCTGCTCACCATTACGGGCATCACGGCGATGCTTTTCTGGATGGATGCGCGCCTGGCCCTTCTGGTTTTGGCGCCCCTTCCCATCCTTATGGTTATGGCCTGGCATCACGCCAAGGCCACCCGCATCAATTGGAGGAAGGTGCGCGAAGCGGCCAGTGAATTGAACAGCCTGCTGATCGAGGATATCCAGGGAAACCGCCTGATACACTCTTTTACCCTTAAGGAAAGGGAACGCCGGCGGTTCCGGGGGCACGCCGAGGAGCTGAGGGTGCGAACCCTCAAGGCCATGTTTCGCTGGTCTCTTTACAATCCGGTCTCCAACTTCATTGCCAGTCTGGGCACGGTGGCGGTCATCGGCCTGGGTGGGTATTTCCTGATGAGCGATCCGGCCTTCAGTTTCGGCAAATTTGTCGCTTTTTATGCTTATTGCGCCATGCTCTACGAGCCGCTGAACCGATTGAACATGCTGAACCACATGTTCAGCGCGGCCAAGGCCTCGGGCGAGCGGGTATTCGAGATCATGGATCACCCTGTCGATGTGAAAGACTCCGAAAATCCCAGGCCCTTCCCCCAAGGCAGGCACAGGGTTCGTTTTGAGGAAGTCAATTTCTCCTACCCGGAACGAGACCAGATTATCAAAGACCTCAACCTGGAATTGGCGCCGGGCAAGGTGACTGCCCTGGTCGGGCATACGGGTGCGGGGAAGAGCACCATCGCCAATCTCATGCTGCGTTATTACGATGTTGGCAGCGGCAAGATCACCATAAACGATATCGATGTGCGCGAGATGAAACTGGGGCAATTGCGAGGCAGCATCGGCCTGGTGGCCCAGGATCCATTTCTCTTCGATGGCACGGTGGAGGAAAACCTGCTGCTGGCCCATGAAGAGGCCACCGGGAAGGATTTGGAAATAGCCCTGGATGGGGCCCGCGCCCTGGAGTTTGTGACTCAGTTGCCGTTTGGGATGAAAACCATGATCGGAGAGCGCGGCATCCGCCTGAGCATGGGCGAAAAGCAGCGGTTGACCATCGCCAGGGTTCTCCTCAAAAATCCCCCACTGATCATTCTGGACGAAGCCACTTCGAGCGTGGACAGCGTGACGGAGCGTTACATCCAGGAGGCTCTGGAGACACTGGTCAAAAACCGCACGGTGCTGGTCATTGCCCACCGGCTATCGACTGTCAGCCGGGCCGATCAAATTGTGGTGCTGGAAAAAGGCAACGTGGTGGAAGTCGGGACCCACTCCAGCCTATTAAAAGTGAATGGCCATTACAGCCATCTGTGGAAAACCCAGCACGACTTTATTCCGGAAGAGGAAACCCTCCTGCAAGAGCCGCAGCCCGCAGGGGGCTGAAAACTACTCATTCCCCCATGCAGGGTGAAATCGGCAACCCGTAAAATTAAGTTGCCGGAAAGTCATCTTGCGACAATCTATGGGAATAACTGAAATGGCCGCAGAGCAAACAAATCCGCAAATCAGGGAAATTGAAAAAACCCTGGTGGTTAAAAACAAACAGGGCATTCACGCCAGGCCCGCGGCTATGATCGTTAAAACGGCCAACAAATACGCGGCCGAAATTTATGTGGAAAAGGACGGCGAACAGGTCAACGGCAAAAGCATCATGGGCCTGATGATGATGGCCGCCGCCAATGGGACCCATCTGAAATTCGTTGCCGTGGGGGAACAAGGGGCCGAGGCTTTAAAAGAATTGGAAGACCTCTTCGAGCGCAAATTCGATCAATAATAACCCACAGGGCCCGGTTCAGAAGCCCGGCGGCAGGTTCCGACCCTGAAGGACCGATTTGAAACAACCAACGCAACCCCATCTCCTCCTCCGCCTTATTGAGACAGTAAATCGGCATTAATAAGATAACCTGATAATCTTTGCTGGAGAGATGATAAAGAGTTAAAAGAAACCATTCCAAGAACTCCTGCAATTTTTGATGATGGCACAATGCCAAGGAATGATAAGCCTACAAGTGAACTGCACTTTAAGCCGGTGGACGAAAATCCAGTATCAGCCTCTGATAAAATCAAATCAAAATCTTTGATTTCCCGGTGAAGTTGCGAGCTTATACCACACACTACCTAAAATCGCTATATCCTGGCATCTTTCTGAGAAGAAGAACCGGACGCAACTTGTTCTTTGAATCAGACTGGGAAATGATAGCTAAAGCTATATCTCCCTCTTTCATTTCTTAAATTCGGGATTTAAGCTTAGAAGGTCCGATGCTGAATATCCGGGTTCAGAATCTGAATAGGCATGACTTAACCTGAGTTCGACAGTTGGGGGGGGTAAATCGATTATTTTTAGGGTTTTTCGTGCTGTAGGGCGCATGGTTGTCAGGATTGGGGTGTGAATATGCCGTGTAGTGCAGACCACTCTATTGCCTTTTCGGAGAAGTAGTGCAGGGTCGGTGTTGATGTATTTGCGTCGCAACCGTCGTCGTAAGAAGGGCCAGGATTATGATTACTGGACGCTGGTGGAGTCGGTGCGCACAGCCAAGGGGCCGCGCCAGCGCATCGTGGCCCACATTGGCAAGGAGCCGGGGCTCGATGAGGATGAGCGGTTGGGTTGGGAGCAGATCGGTCGGCTCCTCGATGGCGATGATGAGGCTGCGGGGGCCGAGCAGTTGGATTTATTTGCCGAGGATAAACCGGAGGCTCCGTTGTGGGCGCAGGTGAATCTGGGTCGGATACGGGTGGAGTGGGTGCGTCAATTTGGCAAAGTGTATGTGGCTCTGGCGCTGTGGCGGCGGCTGGGGCTGCATCGTTTCTTCGAGGAGCATTTGCCGCCGGGCCGGGAGTCGGTGGGCTGGGCCCAGGTGGCCTCGATTCTGGCGGTGGGGCGTTTTTGCGAACAGGCCTCGGAGCTGGCTCTGGCCGAGCGCTGGTATGGCTCGACGGCGCTGGAGGATTTGATGGCGGTGGATGTGGATGAGGTCTATGACAACCGTTTGTATCGCGGACTGGATCGTGTCTTGCCCTTGCGCCGGGAACTGTTCAGTCATCTTAAAGGACGCTATGAAAGCTGGTTTGGGACGCGTTTCGAGTTTCTTTTATACGACATAACGAGCACCTATTTTGAGGGCCGGTGCGAGGGCAATGCCCAGGCCCAGCGCGGCTACAGCCGGGACCAGCGGCCGGATTGCAAGCAGGTATGTCTTGGACTGGTGGTGACGCCCGAAGGGCTGCCCCTGGCCTATGAGGTTTTCGACGGCAACCGCGCCGATGTGACCACGGTGCAGGAGAGGGTCGAGTTGATGGAATCGCATTACGGGGTGGCCGATCGCATCTGGGTGCTGGACCGCGGCATGGTGAGCGAGGCCAACCTCGAATACCTGCGCGGCAAAGGGGCCCGTTACATCGTGGGCACGCCCAAGAGCCATCTTAAAAACTTTGCCCTCGATCTGCTCGAGCAAGGCGATTTTTGCGAGGTGCGGGCGGGGGTGGAGGTCAAACTGGTGAAACATTCCGACTGCCCCCAGATCGAGCAATATGTGCTTTGCCGCAGCCAGGGACGGGGTCAAAAAGAAGCCGCCATGCTGAGCAAGCAAAAAGCTCGACCAGATCGACCTGAGTTTGCGTCGGCGAGGGCAGAAACTCGATCCGGTTGAACGCCGTATCGGCCGCTGGCTGGGCCGCCACACCATGGCCGAAAAAATATTCACCGTAGAAGTGCAAATCGACGCCGCCGGACGGGCCTGCGCATTGCAAATCACCGAAGACGAGAGCAAAGCCGATTGGGCCCAACTGGCCCACGGGACCTATCTGCTGCGAATCAACTGCCAGGAGGAAGACCCACAAAAGCTGTGGCGGTGGTATATACAACTGACACAGGCCGAGGCAGCCTTTCGTTGCGCCAAAAGCGACTTGGGGCTGCGGCCGGTCTATCACCACAAAGAAAAGCGTGTGCAAGCGCACATTCTGATCTGTTTTCTGGCTCTGGCGATGTGGCGCGCCCTGGAAAGCTGGCTGCAGGCCAAAGGCCTCGGCACCTGTGCGCGGCAAGTGTTGCACGAACTGGAAAATCTACGCTCAATGGACGTGGTGGCGCCGCTGCGAGGGGGACGCGAAGCGCGTTTACGGCTGGTAGGCAAACCGGAAAAACTCTGTGCCGACCTCCTCAAGAAAATGGGCCTAAAACTGCCCACCCGCCCAAGAATCATCCAGAATGTAGTGCAGACTAACGGCAAAAATTAATCCCGAATCCGCATAGATAAGCCCTTTAACTTTTTGAACTGTCGAAGATGGGTTAAGCCCGATGATGAAACGCTGTAGAAATCACTTCTTTCGGTATCTTCATCAATGGAAATAAAAACACTGGCACCCGGCGGCAAATCGACAGGAGAGAGTAATTTTAGATGGGTGGAGTCAGTGACTGTTGCTCTAATGTTCATAGTAGCAAAATTTCCAATTTATCAAAATCTGTCAATCGTGGTTGGGTAGTGTATAAAAAAAGAATGTTATTTTGTATTTTTAGCTGTACAAATAGCGTTAGGCAGTTTATTCTTAGTGCATGGTTACTAAAATTATTAATTGTCGGCACTGTGGAAGTGAAAATATCATTAAATTTGGCAAGACGCCCAACCATAAACAGCGCTACCGCTGCCATGATTGTGGTAAACAAAGCCGAGAAAACCCCACAGTGAAATACACCGAAGAGCAAAAAGAAATGATCCTTCGAGTCTATCAGGAACGCAGCAGTCGACGCGGTTTACAGCGCGCCTTCGGGGTGAGTCCCAACACCGTTTTGAGTTGGTTAAAAAAAACGACAATCGCTGCGATCGCTCAAAAGCACGATTCTTGCGGCCCGCCGCCATGATGTCATTGAACTGGACGAACTGTGGTCTTTTGTGGGGCGCAAGAGCGATGCCCAATGGGTTTGGATCGCTCTTTGCCGACGCACCCGTCAAATCCTCTCCTATGCCATTGGGCCTCGGGATTGGTATCGTTGTCGGGAACTTTACGAGCGCCTGCCACGGGCCTACAAAAGATGTGCCACCTACAGCGACTTTTGGTCCACTTATGATGAAGTCTTTCCTCATAACCGATCCGTGGGAAAAGAAACCGGTGAAACGGCCCATGTGGAACGATGGAACAATACCCTGCGCCAACGACTGGGTCGTTTCACACGCAAAACCCTCTCCTTTTCCAAGCTTAAGAGTATGCATGAAACCTGTCTGAGACTTTTCATTCATCAATATAATCAAGAATTAGCCACCATTCCTACTTAATACACTACCCAGGCTCTTTCTGAAATACGTTTACGCTCAAAACTTGCAATATTCGACTGAGATTTTCAGTGACTCCATGCACTTTTTTCAAACAGGCGACCATGAGATAAACACATATGGCGACCCAAATTTGGGTCTTCACGGCGTTCTTGGTTATGCCAAAAAATGCCTTGATGCGGAGGTTCTGCTTAATCCACTTGAAGAACAGTTCGATATGCCAGCGGCTTTTGTAAATGGCCGCGATAGTCAAGGCGGGCAAGGTGAAGTTGTTGCTCAGGAAAACCAGCCACTGTCCAGTTGCAGCATCGCGATAGCGAATGCGCCGGAGCTTGTCGGGGTATTGGCTTTTGCTTTTGGCGACTTTCAATCTGATGATCTGGTCGCAACTGATGCCGCTGGATCGGTCCACGGGTTGGGAGGCACTAACGTAGAACCTCATGTTGCTTTTGGCGCGGGTTACGAAGAAGGCGGCGGCCAAATGGATGCGAAACAACCGCTCAAAATCGACGTAACCACGATCCATCACGTAAATGCTTGCGGGTTCAAAAGTCAGTTCGTCAAGGATGTTTACGTCATGCACACTTCCATCTGTAATGCTGATGAATACAGGGATGGAGCCGCGCAGATCAATCATCGTATGCAGTTTGATGGCAACCTTGGTGCGACGAAATGTAGCCCACGGAAACAACGACAGGCACAGGTCGATGGTCGAGGCATCAAGGGCATAAACTAGAGGCTGTCCCAAAAGGGTGATTTTTGCGAGGGGATTTTGAAGAGTGTTCATTTTAGTGGTATTTTCTTTTGGGAGGGGGTGACTTTGCTCTCCTATGACGTTAGGATTCTGGTTTTGGGGTCCGTTTGCCTGGTTTTCTTTGTATGGGCCGACAGTAGGCCTGTGAAAAAGTATTGTCCTTGCTTTTCCGCTCTTTATTTAGGCCGCCGCTTTGGTTTTTAGTTCATCTTGCTGGGCCAGCATCTTGGCCACTTTCCATAGATTGTGCGAGAGGACCGACCAGGCTACGCTGATCGAGCGGTTGGCAAAGCCTTTGCTGCGCAATCGCCCGGCCTGCCAGCGATTCTTCAATACCCCGATCCGCCCTTCGGTGCTGGCCCGGCGCTTTTGCAATTGCCTGAAGTGTGGTTCCTCCATCCGTTTTTTCAACTGCTTCGGATCGCGTGGACAGAGCGCATCGTAGATGCCCTCCTGGGCTAACTGCCGGCGGGCCCGCTGGGAGGCGAATCCCCGGTCCGCGCACATGGCCGCTATGGGTTCGGCTAGGTTGAAGCGGTTCTGTCTTTGCAAACTCTCTTGCATTTGTTCATTTTCGCTTGGCGTCCGGCTGCCGTAGAGTTTCCAGTCCAGCAGGTATCCTTCAACGCTTTCACCCAAAAACAGGGTGTTGCCAAACTCAACCTCTTGGCCCGCTTTGCCTCGCACAATCACCTGCGCATCGGGTTCGTAAACACTCAAAACTTTCTCTGCGTTTTTCACCTGGCGGCCGCCAATGATTCGCTCGTGCGCTTGCTTGATGACCACCGGGATTAGCTCGCTCATGCGCTCCATCCGGGTAAGGATCTGTTGGACCTGTTTTTCGCTGTAATCGCTTTGCTCCCAGCAGGCTTGCAATAATTCCCGGTGACTGCGGGCATGCTCCCCGATCCGTTTGAGCAGCTTTTTCATCTGCCTCAAGATACCCTTGCGTTGCCGCGCGCTGTCCTTTCGCCGCCGGCTGTGGGTCATCTGTATGCACAGCCGATTCATCTGCCGAGCCAAGGGCTCCGGTTCGATCGGCATGCGATGGCGCAAACCGGCCTTCTCACGGATCAGCCGGATCGCTTTGAGCAGCGTGCCCGCTACATCCTTGAGCAGCACCCAGTCCGTCGGCCAATGAATGTTGACCTCCAAACAGGTGCCGTCGATCAGGCAAATGGTGGTGTCTATCGGCTTGTCCAATCCCACCACCTGCCGGGCCAGATCGGCATCGCCCACAACCTCAGTCAAGGTCCGGTGCAAGGCCCTCAACTGCTCTTCGCTGAAAAACTTCGAGGCCCGTTCCAGGGTGCTCTTGGAGATGCCCCTTATGCCGTCGATATGGCGGACACGACAAAAGTCAGCCAACAGATCGCTGCTGCCCAGAGCCCTCGACAAATGCCGAAACGAAATCCCACCGAGCAGATAACGCAGCGTTTCCATACGCAACGCCTTGAGGGCAAAATTAGCCCGCTTTTGCCGGGCCTTTACACTCATTGGCTGGCCTCTTTCCAAGGCCAGATCAACGCCCTGCGATTCCACCTCCGAATCGATCAGCAGCCGGTCGATACGCTCGATGGTGGCGCGAAAGTTATCGTAATCGAGGCAACGGTCGACCACAGTTAAAGCTGGACGCAGGAGGCATTGGATGGCTATATTTTTCATAGAAAGGGCTATATTGATTTTCGCTAACGCAATTATAGAACCCTTTTTTAGCCGGATCGAGCAAAAAAATGCTCTTTCCGGCTATTTTTATAAACGTCATCCAGTTGACTACAAAATCTTTATATTTTTGGGACAGCCTCTAAACTATCTCGTCGATATCCAATCCTATTGTGTCTTCAGCATACAAACGGCGAGCCCTGGGGATGAGCACTTGAGCCAAGGCTTCGTAAACACGCCAGTTGCGGTGTTCGTTGGCGTAGGCCAAAATCGTACGCCTCACGTTGCCGCGAATACCCATCGCATACAAGTGCGGACTTCCCCGCAGACACGCCTCGATGTCAGCAAACTCTCACGGAACGTTATTTGGGCGAAAGCAATACTCAAGAACTGATCGCGAGCGGAAAACCCGCGACTGGCCCGTGCCATCGGATAACGGGCAACGCAGCGACTGAGTTGAGTGGGATCAAGAATGCTCATGACTTGACTGAAAACGAGGCTAGCAGTATGCATGCCTTATTGAGACAGATCGCCGAGAAATCTTCCACCAGTTTCAAATGCAGGACACCTAAAAAATCACTGTACCACCTGAGAGACATTAACTTACAAAATTCAAATCTGCCCTTAACTGGACACTAGTGTTGTAGAATCTAAAATAGCGCATCTAACTAGTGATTAATTGCATAAGTTCTTTATGTTATTATTCAAAGTAGTGGAAAAGACCTCTTTTTTAGTCCATTCAAAGGGAGCCGCCCGTTCATTATGCTCTTCGATGAAGTCATCAATAGCCTCTCCAACACTGGTAAAACTGGCCCCTTTGAGGGCTTGGCGCGAAAGGATGCTGAACCATATTTCAATCTGGTTTAACCAGGAGGCGTGCGTCGGGGTAAAATGGAAATGAACCTGAGGATGCCTTCGCAGCCACCGATCATCCTTCGGTTTATGGGTTTTTAAATTGTCCAAAACCACATGGATGCTCGTAGCGGGATGAGCGGCCGCCACTTCATTCATAAAATCGAGAAACTCCCTTCGGCGTCGACGCCTGGCCTGGCCGGCCTGGACCTGCCCGGTAGCGACATTGAGGGCGGCAAAGAGGGTGGAAGTGCCGTGGCGTCGGTATTCATGGTTGAAGCCGCTGAGGGTTTTGCCGTCGGGCAGTCGCAGCCAGCCCTGGGCGCGCTCCAGCGCTTGCATGGCGGGCTTTTCGTCAACGCTCAGAACCAGTGCGTTGCGCGGCGGATTGAGGTAAAGGCCAACGATGTCGGCGGCCTTGCGGGCAAATTGTGGGTCGGTCGAAAGGCACCAGCTGCGCCGCCTTTGCAGGCTGATCCTCAAGCGGCGCAAAACCCGCCACACTTCGTCTTCGCTGACATCGCCCAGATGCTCCGAAAGAACCCTTCCATTCCACTTTGCGTAGCCTTTGGGAGGGCTCTGCTCAAGCGCTTCCAGGATGCGTCGCGCGGTATCTTCCCCGTATTTTGGTGGTTTGCCCGAACGGGGCGCGTCCCTGAGCCCCTCCAACCCATTGCGACTAAAACGCTCTCGCCACTTGCCCACCACCTGCGCACTGAGGTTGAGTTCCTTGGCAATATCTTTATTTTGCCACTGTTGGGCCGCCAGAAGGATAATGCGCGCTCTCTGATTGAGCCGATGCTCAACGCTACCGGAACGGAACCAACGGCGCAGGACTTCTTGATCACTTTGTTTCAAACAAATAACAACTGCTTTTCTTGGCATTCATCGGCCATAAATATTTAAAGGAACTTTTGCAAGTAAATACTAGCCCGTAATGTGGACAGGTTTAATCCGAGATTTCCCATATGAACATTCATAATCTGTAATAGTTAAGACTTGATCTGACATTCTAAATAAAGACTATACGAATCAAGAAAGGAGGCTGGTTATTCATGCTGCACCGAGAATGGGCTCAATAACTCGTCGGAGGTGCAGGTTGCCAATCGGCATGACCCCCGACAATTTGCCTCATGATCGGATCCAAGCGCAGTCGCTTCGGATCGGATCCAAGCGCAGTCGCTTCGCATCGTTCGTATCTTGTAGGTTGCCAGGCGACTGAAGACAGACTGCCGAAGCAGAGCCGCTATGCCGTGCTGGATATTTTTGCCTGTGCGATTCTCCACGACATTTTCGCTTCCAATCGCAGTCAGTCCCAAAACTTCATCGAGTTCCCGGTAGAGTAGAGGCTGTCCCAAAAACCCGAATTTTGCGAATTGAGATATTCGACTCCGAACTGTAAGGGAACGTAAGTCATTCAATTCCGTCAAAAACGCTGTATAAGGCCTCTTTTCGTTATAAATATAATCGCGTCAGACAGAGGTCTATGGTAGAATTGTATTTGAATATGCAAAACAAGAGAAAGGCTGACGGTGTTATAGACATCGAAATTGCCCAAAATCCCCCAAAAACGGTCTTTATGACAGCTTTATAAACAAGTTAACTTACTGTAAAACAAATGGTTATAACTTTGGGACAGCCTCTAGAGTAACAATCCTGCATCACTGGTAACCTTCGCACCGTGGAACTCCAACTTGATTCGGCGGTTAAATTGAACCCGAAAACTGCTCTTTTTTGCGTCACCCATTGAATTTTAAGAATTTGCTCGCTATAAGTATACTTAAGTAGCTTATTATTAATCACATAGCGATTATTTCAAGCATATATTAGAGGCTGTCCCAAAAACCCGAATTTTGCGAATTGAGATATTCGACTCCGAACTGTAAGGGAACGTAAGTCATTCAATTCCGTCAAAAACGCTGTATAAGGCCTCTATTCGTTATAAATATAATCGCGTCAGACAGAGGTCTATGGTAGAATTGTATTTGAATATGCAAAACAAGAGAAAGGCTGACGGTGTTATAGACATCGAAATTGCCCAAAATCCCCTAAAAACGGTCTTTATGACAGCTTTATAAACAAGTTAACTTACTTTAAAACAAATGGTTATAACTTTGGGACAGCCTCTAGATTATTAGGATGAAATGGAAAATATGGGTTTAGAATTTGCCTGCAAAAAAAGATTGCAAACCATTGAAAAAGTTCTATTTTAGGACGAATTAGGTACCAATCTACTCTTAATTGTAGAAAATGATTACATTGCACTATGGTTAGAATCCCAAAGCGAAATTCTTTAGTTAAGGATGTGTACTCGATTCTCTGCGAGGAAATTGAGAAAAACACTTGGGGAGTATGGTTACCAACAGAACGGGAACTGTCTAGAATGCTCCAAGTAGGCCGAAACACCCTACGGGCCGCATTGGAGCAACTTAAAGAAGAAGGTCTATTGAAATCAAATCGCGGCGAGGGTACGCGAATTATCAGGAAAAGGCTACGTAAAAGTAAGCACAAGCAATTAATCGGATTGCTTTCACCCGAACCGTTTGATCGTTTACGACCTTATTTAACATTGTTGTTTACCGAGCTTCGATTTATGCTTACGGAAGCGAAGATTAATTTCAACATCCACTCCGGTAGGATCTTCTTTAGAAAAAAGGATCCTGAAAAGGTCCTCCAAAAACTGATAGAAACTGATCCTGTAGATTGTTGGATTCTTGTACTTTCGAATAAATCAATCCAGCAATGGTTTTTCAAGAATCGTATCCCGTGCATCGTCGCTGGTTCTTCGCATCCAGGAATTTGTCTTCCTATGGTGGATTTGAACCACAGGGCAGTCTGTCGGCATGCTACCGGTAAATTGATTAGTTTGGGACATAAGCGAATAACGATACTTATCGAAAAAGATGGAACCGGAGGTATGGTGGAATCGGCGATCGGATTTAAAGAAGCTATAACTTATAGTAATAAGTCTAATTTGGAGCCTGTTGCCCTTTTTCTAGAATTGATATCTGATAGGATCCAGTGGGGGATTGAACGAGAATTAAAGAAAAAACACCCCCCTACCGCATTCATTGTTACGAATTCATTTATTTATTTATCATTGGTAAGTATTCTAGGGAAGTATCATTGGAGGATACCCGACGATGTTTCTATCATTTCAACTCAATCAGACACATTTTTATCTTTTTTGATTCCTATTCCTACGACTTATGACTGTCATTCTTATAAGCATGCGAAGGGAATTTTTAGAATGGTTCTAAAGATGATTGATGGTGAGTCAATCAGAAACTCGGAGGTAAGAATCCTACCGGAGTTTAAAGGAGGTGAGACGATAGGAGTTCCCAAGGGATAAAACTTACTTCATAATTGTTATCCATACGGGAATTCCCAATCCGTCTAAAAAGTTTCCTCTACGGCACAATTCGGCGGCGATTCACACGAATTTCGTCCTAAAAGCGAACATTACGCTTTAGAAAAAGAAGTGTGCAGACTATTCTCGTCTTTACGCCAAGGTTTCGCCCTTTGGAAAGCGAGTAAAAAAATAAACTTGAAATGTAAACGCCGGGGGAAAACCGGTACGGTAAAGAGGGCGCTTTAAAACCGGTACGCTTATCCTAGAAAGGAGGAGTGTATCGAGACATGAAGCAATGGACAAGAGTGCGGCACAAGCAGAGCAAGCGCTCTGTGATGCGAGAAGAGGGACTGCACTGGGAGACCCTGGGAAAAAGATGCTGGCCTATTCGCAGCCGCCGGGATACCGGCGCAAGATCGACCCGTATGTGGGCTGGATCGAGGAGGTACTCAAAGCGGACCGGAACGTGCCCAAGAAGCAGCGCCATACGGCCAAGCGGATCTACAGCGTTTAGCTCAAGAGAAGGGCTACCAAGGGGGCTACACGGCGGTCAAGGAGGTGGTGGCCGAGTTGCGAGCGAGGCGGCGGGAAGTGTTCGTGCCGCTGGAGCACCGTCCCGGGGAGGGGCAGGTGGACTTCGGTCATGCCCTGGTAAAGGAGGCGGGGCAATTGCGTAGACGGCCATTTTTTGCCATGAGCCTGCCCTACAGCGATGCTTTCTTCGTGCAGGTGTTCGAACGGGAGTGCACGGAGAGCTTCTGGAAGGGGCACCTGCGAGCCTTTGAGTTCTTTGGGGCGGTGCCCCGGCGCATCAGCTATGACAACTCGAAGGTGGCGGTGGGCAAGATTATCGGTTCGCGTGAACGCAAGCTGACCGACGGATTCCTGCAGTTACAAAGCCATTACCTGTTCGAGGAACACTTCTGTCTGCCCGCCCGGCCCAACGAGAAGGGCGTGGTCGAGGGGATCGTACGTTATGCCCGGGCCAACTTCCTGGTACCGGTACCGCAGGTTCGGGACCTCGAGGAACTCAACGCCAAGCTGTTGGAGGCATGCGAGCGGGACCTGGAGCGTAAATTAGAGGCTGTCCCAAAGTTATAACCATTTGTTTTAAAGTAAGTTAACTTGTTTATAAAGCTGTCATAAAGACCGTTTTTAGGGGATTTTGGGCAATTTCGATGTCTATAACACCGTCAGCCTTTCTCTTGTTTTGCATATTCAAATACAATTCTACCATAGACCTCTGTCTGACGCGATTATATTTATAACGAATAGAGGCCTTATACAGCGTTTTTGACGGAATTGAATGACTTACGTTCCCTTACAGTTCGGAGTCGAATATCTCAATTCGCAAAATTCGGGTTTTTGGGACAGCCTCTAAATTACGCGCAAAGAGAGCGGTGAAAAAGGAACTGCTGGCCGAGGAGCGCGCCGTCATGCTGCCGGTGCCGCCCATACCCTTTGAAGCGAGCCGGAAGCGCTCGACCTGCGCCAGCAGCCTCTCGCTGGTGCGCTTCGAGCGCAACGACTATTCGGTGCCGGTGCGCTGCGCCCACCATCCGGTGGTGGTGAAAGGGTCCTGTCGGCAGGTAGTGATCTTCTGTGGGGGCCAAGAAGTGGCCCGGCACCGCCGCATTTGGGATAAAGAGCAAGTCTCTTTCGAGCCGGTGCACTACCTGGCCTTGCTGGAGAAAAAAACGGGCGCTTTGGACTTCGCCCGCCCGCTCTCGGGCTGGCAGTTGCCGCAGTGCCTGCAGGTCCTCAGAGGCCGGCTCGAAAGCCAATGCGGGGGCGAAGGCACGCGGGAGTATATCCGGGTGCTGCGGCTGTTGGAGAAACACCCCATGGCGGCCTGGCAGCAGGCCGTCGTCTCGGCCCTGCGGGTGGGGGGACTGACTCGTGAGGCCATCGCCCAGTATCTCTATCCTCAGGAAGACTACGGGAGCAGAACCTTCCGGCTGGACGGCCATCCACACCTGCGTCACGTCCGTGTGGCCACCCCCGACCTCGGTGCCTACAGCGAACTGCTGAAGATTCCAGGAGGGGCTCCATGAAGGAAGAAAAAAACCAACTGCTGTTGCACCATCACCTCAAGAAACTGAAGTTGCCCACCATTCTGCGCCAATGGCCGGCGGTGGCCGCGGCCTGCTCCCGGGACCGGCTCGATTATGCCGCCTTTCTGTTGCAGCTGGTCGAACGGGAGCTCATTGAACGCGAACAGCGGGCCGCCGAGCGGCGGATCAAAAACGCCCGCTTCCCCGTGCTCAAGACCCTCGAGAGCTTCGCCTTTGAAGCCCAGCCCTCGATCAACGAAGCGCTCATCCGCGGGGAGTATGTCCAAGAACGCGAAAACGTGCTGCTCCTCGGTAACGCCGACACCGGTAAAACGCACCTGGCCACCGCCCTGGGCTTTGCCGCCTGCGCCCAAGGCCGGCGCGGGTCCGTTTCTTCGGGGTCACCGCCCTGGTCACCCATATGCTCGAGCAACGAGACAACCACGACCTGCAGCGCTTCATGAAGCAACTCGAAAGGCTCGACCTACTCATCCTCGACGAACTCGGTTACGTCCCTTTTTCCAAGACCGGTTCCGAACTGCTCTTCGACGTGGTCAGCCGCGCTTACGAGCGCACCAGCCTCATCGTCACCACCAATCTGCCCTTTGAGAACTGGATCGAAGTGCTCGGTTCCGAACGGCTCACCGGCGCTCTGCTGGACCGACTCACCCATCGGGTGCATATCCTCGAAGCCAACGGGCAAAGCTACCGCTTGCGCGATGTTCGACGCCGACGCACAAAACAATAAACGCCTTGGGCCCGGCTCGTCGGCCTCCGGCCTCCTCACCGACCCCAAGCCAACCCCCAAAACCAACTCCCAAACCCTAAACCTTGACGTACCTGCAATTACTAACCTAAACCTTATTCCAAGCGTACCGGTTTTACCCCGACCCCCGTACCGGTTTCATCCCGACGTTTACAAGGTGTGTCTTGCCGAGGCAAATGCCATCGAATGCATCCGTGAGCTGCCTGGCTACCTGCTTCATCCAGTCGCCGTCTGGTGAAACTGAAATGCCGCAGATGTATACGGATCTGGTTGAAAGCTCGATTACGAAAAGAGTATAGAATCTCACGATCTCTCTCAGACACAGCACTTCAGTTGTGAAAAAGTCAGCCGCCAAAAGTCCTTCCCAATGAGCTTTGAGGAATGTATCCCAATTGATTTTCGTACTTCTCTTTGGTGCCTGTGATCGGACTCCATCTTTGCTACCACTTTAAGTGAGAGTATTTCCGTAGGTTAGAGGCTGTCCCATAAATATAATGGTTTTATAGTCAATTGGATGACGTTGATAAAAATAGCCGGAAAGAGCACGTTTTTGCTCGATCCGGCTAAAAAAGGGTTCTATAATGGCGTTAGCGATAACAAACCGAGCCCTTTCTATGAAAAATATAGCCATCCAATGCCTCCTGCGTCCAGCTTTAACTGTGGTCGACCGTTGCCTCGATTACGATAACTTCCGCGCCACCATCGAGCGAATCGACCGGTTGCTGATCGATTCGGAGGTGGAATCGCAGGCCATCGAGCTGGCCTTGGAGGGGTGCCGGCCAAAGGGTCTAAAGGCCCGGCAGCAGCGGGCCAGTTTTGCCATCAAGGCCCTGCGCATGAAAACGCTGCGTTCTCTGCTCGGAGGGATTTCATTTCGGCATTTGTCAAGGGCTCTGGGCAGCAGCGATCTGTTGGCCGACTTTTGCCGTGTCCGGCAGATCGATGGCATCAGGGGCATCTCCAAGAGCACTGTCGAGCGGGCCTCGAAGTTTTTCAGCGAAGAGCAGTTGAGGGCCTTGCACCGGACCTTGACTGAGGTGGTGGGCGATGCCGATCTGTCCCGGCAGGTGGGATTGGATAAGCCCATCGACACCACCATTTGCCTGATCGACGGCACCTGTTTGGAGGCTAACATTCATTGGCCGACGGACTGGTTGTTGCTCAAGGATGTAGCGGGCACGCTGCTCAAAGCGATCCGGCTGATCCGTGAGAAAGCGGGTTTGCGCCATCGCATGGCGATCGAACCGGAGCAGTTTGCCAGGCAGATGAATCGGTTGTCTATGCAGATGACCCACAGCCGGCGGCGAAAGGACAGTGCGCGGCAGCGTAAGAGTATCTTGAGGCAGATGAAAAAGCTGCTCAAACGGATCGGGGAGCATGCCCGCAGGCACCGGGAATTATTGCAAGCGTGCCGGGAGCAAAGCGATTATAGCGAAAAACAGGTCCAACAGATCCTCGCCCGCATAGAGCGCATGAGTGAGCTAATCCCGGTGGTCATCAAACAAGCGCACGAGCGAATCATCGGTGGCCGCCAGGTGAAAAACACGGAGAAAGTCTTGAGCGTTTACGAGCCCGATGTGCAGGTGATTGTGCGAGGCAAGGCGGGCCAAGAGGTCGAGTTTGGCAACACCCTGTTTTTAGGAGAAAGCGTTGAAGGATACCTGCTGGACTGGAAACTCTACGGCAGCCGCACTCCAAGCGAAAATGAACAAATGCAAGAGAGCTTGCAAAGGCAGAACCGCTTTGCCGTGAAAGAGTCCATAGCAGCCATGTGCGCGGACCGAGGATTTGCTTCCCAGCGGGCCAGCCTTCAGTTAGCCTGAGTTCGACAGTTGGGGGGGGTAAATCGATTATTTTTAGGGTTTTTCGTGCTGTAGGGCGCATGGTTGTCAGGGTTGGGGTGTGAAAATGCCGTGTAGTGCAGACCACTCTATTGCCTTTTCGGAGAAGTAGTGCAGGGTCGGTGTTGATGTATTTGTGTCGCCATCGTCGTCGTAAGAAGGGCCAGGATTATGATTACTGGACGCTGGTGGAGTCGGTGCGCACAGCCAAGGGGCCGCGCCAGCGCATCGTGGCCCACATTGGCAAGGAGCCGGGGCTCGATGAGGATGAGCGGTTGGGTTGGGAGCAGATCGGTCGGCTCCTCGATGGCGATGATGAGGCTGCGGGGGCCGAGCAGTTGGATTTATTTGCCGAGGATAAACCGGAGGCTCCGTTGTGGGCGCAGGTGAATCTGGGTCGGATACGGGTGGAGCGGGTGCGTCAATTTGGCAAAGTGTATGTGGCTCTGGCGCTGTGGCGGCGGCTGGGGCTGCATCGTTTCTTCGAGGAGCATTTGCCGCCGGGCCGGGAGTCGGTGGGCTGGGCCCAGGTGGCCTCGATTCTGGCGGTGGGGCGTTTTTGCGAACAGGCCTCGGAGCTGGCTCTGGCCGAGCGCTGGTATGGCTCGACGGCGCTGGAGGATTTGATGGCGGTGGATGTGGATGAGGTCTATGACAACCGTTTGTATCGCGGACTGGATCGTGTCTTGCCCTTGCGCCGGGAACTGTTCAGTCATCTTAAAGGACGCTATGAAAGCTGGTTTGGGACGCGTTTCGAGTTTCTTTTATACGACATAACGAGCACCTATTTTGAGGGCCAGTGCGAGGGCAATGCCCAGGCCCAGCGCGGCTACAGCCGGGACCAGCGGCCGGATTGCAAGCAGGTATGTCTTGGACTGGTGGTGACACCCGAAGGGCTGCCCCTGGCCTATGAGGTTTTCGACGGCAACCGCGCCGATGTGACCACGGTGCAGGAGAGGGTCGAGTTGATGGAATCGCATTACGGGGTGGCCGATCGCATCTGGGTGCTGGACCGCGGCATGGTGAGCGAGGCCAACCTCGAATACCTGCGCGGCAAAGGGGCCCGTTACATCGTGGGCACGCCCAAGAGCCATCTCAAAAACTTTGCCCTCGATCTGCTCGAGCAAGGCGATTTTTGCGAGGTGCGGGCGGGGGTGGAGGTCAAACTGGTGAAACATCCCGACGGTTCCCAGATCGAGCAATATGTGCTTTGCCGCAGCCAGGGGCGGGGTCAAAAAGAAGCCGCCATGTTGAGCCAGCAAAAAGCTCGACCAGATCGACCTGAGTTTGCGTCGGCGAGGGCAGAAACTCGATCCGGTTGAACGCCGTATCGGCCGCTGGCTGGGCCGCCACACCCTGGCCGAAAAAATATTCACCGTAGAAGTGCAAATCGACGCCGCCGGACGGGCCTGCGCATTGCAAATCACCGAAGACGAGAGCAAAGCCGATTGGTCCCAACTGGCCCACGGGACCTATCTGCTGCGAACCAACTGCCAGGAGGAAGACCCACAAAAGCTGTGGCGGTGGTATATACAACTGACACAGGCCGAGGCAGCCTTTCGTTGCGCCAAAAGCGACTTGGGGCTGCGGCCGGTCTATCACCACAAAGAAAAGCGTGTGCAAGCGCACATTCTGATCTGTTTTCTGGCTCTGGCGATGTGGCGCGCCCTGGAAAGCTGGCTGCAGGCCAAAGGCCTCGGCACCTGTGCGCGGCAAATGTTGCACCAACTGGAAAATCTACGCTCAATGGACGTGGTGGCGCCGCTGCGAGGGGGACGCGAAGCGCGTTTACGGCTGGTAGGCAAACCGGAAAAACTCTGTGCCGACCTCCTCAAGAAAATGGGCCTAAAACTGCCCACCCGCCCCAAAATCATCCAAAATGTAGTGCAGACTAACGGCAAAAATTAATCCCGAATCCGCATAGATAAGCCCTTTAACTTTTTGAACTGTCGAAGATGAGTTAGCCCAGGAAGGCATCTACGATGCGCTCTGTCCACGCGATCCGAAGCAGTTGAAAAAACGGATGGAGGAACCACTCTTCAGACAATTGCAAAAACGCCGGGCCGGCACCGAAGGACGGATCGGAGTATTGAAGAATCGCTGGCAGGCCGGGCGGTTGCGCAGCAAAGGCTTTGCCAACCGCTCGATCAGCGTAGCCTGGTCGGTACTCTCGCACAACCTATGGAAAGTAGCCAAGATGCTGGCCCAGCAAGATGAACAAAAGATTCAAGCGGCGGCCTAGATAAAGAGCGGAAAAGCAAAGAAAATACTTTTTCACAGATGAACTGTCAGCGCATGCAAAGAAAACCAGGCAACCGGACCCCAAACCCATTACCCTAACGTCATTAAAGAGTAAATTCGCCATCCACCAAAATGGAAATACCACTAAAATGACCACTCATCAAAATCCCCTCGCAAAAATCACCCTTTGGGGACAGCCTCTAGGTTAGATATTGTAGGTTTTGCAGAGGGTGGCGGAATGAGGCCGTAGGCCGAATGGAGCCAGTCGCTGCTTTGTTGTAAGTTTGCCAGAGTCTGGCAAAAGTGTTGAGGGAGAGAAAGCCTAATCGGCTGTGGGGGTGTTTCCCGTTATATTTGTGTCGCTATTGTTCGACCACCACACGCGCTTCGGTCACGCTCAGGAACAGTTCCTGATTAAGGCATTCATTGCGCAAACGATTATGAAAGGACTCGATGTGGCCATTCTGCCAAGGCCTCCTGGATCAATGTATGCGATGGCAATTTCCTGGCGCTGCAGTTCTTCTTTGACTTGGTGGGCTATAAACTCCGATCCGTTGTCCGAGCGGATGCACTGAGGTTTGCTGTTCTCCTTTATGGCTTTTTCAATACCTCTACCACATCGGCACTTTTCAGTGACCGAGCAACCTTAATGGCCAGGCATTGACGGATATGCTCGTCGATCAGTATCAAGAGCCTGAGCGGCCCGCCCCGGTCGGTGCGATCGGCCACGAAGTCCCAACTCCACACATGGTTGGGCTGCACGGCTCGGGTCGGGGTAGCTGTAGAGTGGCCCTGCCTGCGACGGCGCTTGCTAGGCGGGCGCACACCCAGTCCTTCGAAACGACGCACTTTTTGGACGAATTTGCGACTCACGGGCCACCCTTCATGGGCCAACAAAGCGCGGATTCGCCGGTAGCCATAGCGCGGATGCTTCGTCGATATTACTATGATGCACGCCACCAGTTTATGCCTATACTCAGTAGCTTCCTTGGGTTCATACTGGTAGGTTGAGCGGTGCAACCCAAAATACTGACAGGCCCGACGCAGGGAGCACAGCCCTTGGGCCAATACATGCTTCACCGCTTCCTTCTTCTGCCTCGGGCCTACCATTTTTTTGCGTTCACCTCCTTGAGCACACGGTTCTCCAGCATCTGCTCGGCTACTATCTTTTTTAACTGCATGTTCTCGCGCTCCAGCTCCTTCAGCCGTTTGGCGTCACGCAGTTCCATGCGGCCATACTTTTTACGCCAACGATGGTAGCTTTGAGGACTGATATTGTGGGACCGACAGACATCCTGGATGCCTTTACCTGCGTCTACTTCGCGCAGTATCGTTATGATTTGTTCAGGGGTGTATCTTTTTTGCTTCATATGTCTTTCCGGTAATTTCTCCAGAAAAACTCTCACTGGCAATAGTCGTGTTTTTGGCGGTCACATCATAGTGACTACAACATAAACTGATAAATAAGATTTATCTAAACTCCAAAATACATACATTCAGATAATTTGCTACCTTTGCCCTTATCTGTGTCTTCAAACATTTCTCTAGTTTCCGCTACATGTAGGAACCTTTCGTCATGGCATTCAACAAACTTGCAGGCATTTTTCGACATTATTTTACCGTGTAGGGCCAGTTAGGCGTCACGTTGGGAATCTAAAGTTCGAGTTGTAAACGTTTTGCCCTGTCACTTGTAATATGTAAACGGCCGGTGAACTACCTTGTAGCGGAGGGCGGGTCGATGTGTTAAAATGTTTGGATGGTTGATAAATCGAAGGGAAAACGGATAGTTCGGCGCAATCGCCGCGAGCGTGTGCGGTTGATCGGCGCTTACCGCCACGGAGATTTGTCGCAGCGGGCGTTCGCCCAGCGGCATGGGATCAACCTCGGGACTTTTGTCGGCTGGCTACGCAAGGATCGGCAAAATGGCGAGAGCGGGGTCGAGGACATGGCCGTAGCGACCTTCGCCGAAGTAAAGGTGGCCAGCGGCGGCGAGCCCACCGGTTCGATCGAAGTGTTTTTGAATGACGGGGTGCGTATCCGCCTAAAGGGGTCCGCGGCGGCAGAACAGGCAGCGGCTCTGGTAAAGGCCCTACGAAAAGCGTAATGCTATGCTTAATTTTCCAGCATCGTTGAAGATTTATCTGGCTGTGGGGGTGACGGACCTGCGCAAGAGTTTTAACGGGCTCTATGCCCTGGCCTCCAATCAACTTAAAGTGGATCCTTTGAGCGGAGCGCTCTTTGTTTTCTGCAATCGCAAGTGCGACCGGGTGAAGATTCTACACTGGGACGGGAGCGGGTTGTGGGTTTATGCCAAGCGGTTGGAGAAGGGACGGTTCAGTTGGCCGCGGGGCCTCGCGCTCAAGGATGGCAAGCTGCCTTTGCGAGCGGAGGCCTTGAGCATGCTTTTAAGTGGAATCGACTTGAAGGATGGGGCCATGCGACCGTGGTATCAGCGTTGAGAAAAGCGAAAAAAAGATGATTTAGCGGAAATAATACTTGCTTATCTTATCAGAGTTAGTCTAATCTTCTATGCATGTCTCCCCAAGACATAGCATCGCTGCAAAAAGACCACCAACGACTCGAACAGGAGAACCGTTTGTTACGGGCCCGTGTCGATTGGCTGATCAAGCGTTACTTCGGGGGCCGGAAAAGCGAACAGATCGATCCGAAGCAGTTGGAGCTATTGCTGGCGGGGTTATCGAGCGCCGAAAACGAGCCCATCGCCATTGAGAAGACGACCCCTGAATCGGAACTAACGGCGGAGTCACCAGAGCGGGAACACCCAAAGCCCCGGCGTCGGCGTCTGCCCGATCACCTGGAAGTGCAGGAGGTCATCATCGAACCCGAAGAGGTCAAAGCGGAACCGCAAAAATGGCGCTGTATCGGCCAGGAGGTGACGGAGGAACTGGATTTAATACCAGCGAAGTTTATCAAACGCCTTTACATCCGCAAAAAGTATGTCTCCAAGGAACGTCCCACCGAAGCGCCGGTGATCGGGCCTCTGCCCTCACGGCTGATCGACAAGGGGATTCCCGGAGCGGGGCTTTTGGTGCACATTTTATTGAGCAAGTACGCCGACCATTTGCCGCTGTATCGGCAGCAGCGCATCTACCAGGAACGCTACGGGGTGAAACTGGCGCGCCAGAGCATGCTCGGTTGGATGAACCAGGTGGCCGAATGGCTCAAGCCGATTTATAACTACATGCGAGGGCAACTATTAACAGGCGGTTATCTGCAGGTTGATGAAACGCCCATTCGCTATCTCGAACCCGATGTGGGAAAGAAAAACGGCAGCCGCAAAGGATACCTTTGGGTTTACGGCCGGCCCGGCGGAGAGGTGGTCTTCGATTGGCATACCGGCCGGGGGCTGGAATACCTGCAAAGCTTCCTTAACGGTTACCAAGGGCTGGTGCAAAGTGACGGTTATGGCGTCTACGAAAGCTTTGCCCGAAAAAACGCCACCGAAGTGACCCTGATCGGCTGTTGGGCTCACCTGCGGCGCAAGTTCGTCGAAGCGCTCGAAGAGAGCCCGAAACTGGATGGCTGGGTGGTGCGCCAAATCGCCGCCCTTTACCGCCACGAGCGATATCTGCGGGAGCATCGGGCCGGTCCTGCGTTACGCCAAGCCTATCGCCAAAGCCACAGCGCGATGACCGTCCAATTGCTGCGCAAAGCCCTGCCGGTACTAAAACGGAGGGCCCTGCCACGGAGCAAACTAGGCGAGGCCGTGGGCTACGCTTTAAACCAATGGCCGAGCCTCTGCCGCTACCTCGAACACGGCCAAGTTGAGATCGACAACAACCTGATCGAGAACGCCATTCGCCCGACCGCCCTGGGCAAGAAAAACTGGCTCTTCATCGGCCACCCCAAGGCCGGATGGCGAAGCGCGGTAATCTACTCGATCATCGAGAGTTGCCGCAGGCACGGCCACGAACCGTCCGAATACCTCACCGACGTGCTCAAACGCCTACCCCGACATGATGATTACCGAAATCGGCCAACTAGAGGCTGTCCCAAAAGGGTGATTTTTGCGAGGGGATTTTGAAGAGTGTTCATTTTAGTGGTATTTTCTTTTGGGAGGGGGTGACTTTGCTCTCCTATGACGTTAGGATTCTGGTTTTGGGGTCCGTTTGCCTGGTTTTCTTTGTATGGGCCGACAGTACGCCTGTGAAAAAGTATTATCCTTGCTTTTCCGCTCTTTATTTAGGCCGCCGCTTTGGTTTTTAGTTCATCTTGCTGGGCCAGCATCTTGGCCACTTTCCATAGATTGTGCGAGAGGACCGACCAGGCTACGCTGATCGAGCGGTTGGCAAAGCCTTTGCTGCGCAATCGCCCGGCCTGCCAGCGATTCTTCAATACCCCGATCCGCCCTTCGGTGCTGGCCCGGCGCTTTTGCAATTGCCTGAAGTGTGGTTCCTCCATCCGTTTTTTCAACTGCTTCGGATCGCGTGGACAGAGCGCATCGTAGATGCCCTCCTGGGCTAACCTGAGTTCGACAGTTGGGGGGGTAAATCGATTATTTTTAGGGTTTTTCGTGCTGTAGGGGCGCATGGTTGTCAGGGTTGGGGTGTGAATATGCCGTGTAGTGCAGACCACTCTATTGCCTTTTCGGAGAAGTAGTGCAGGGTCGGTGTTGATGTATTTGCGTCGCCATCGTCGTCGTAAGAAGGGCCAGGATTATGATTACTGGACGCTGGTGGAGTCGGTGCGCACAGCCAAGGGGCCGCGCCAGCGCATCGTGGCCCACATTGGCAAGGAGCCGGGGCTCGATGAGGATGAGCGGTTGGGTTGGGAGCAGATCGGTCGGCTCCTCGATGGCGATGATGAGGCTGCGGGGGCCGAGCAGTTGGATTTATTTGCCGAGGATAAACCGGAGGCTCCGTTGTGGGCGCAGGTGAATCTGGGTCGGATACGGGTGGAGCGGGTGCGTCAATTTGGCAAAGTGTATGTGGCTCTGGCGCTGTGGCGGCGGCTGGGGCTGCATCGTTTCTTCGAGGAGCATTTGCCGCCGGGCCGGGAGTCGGTGGGCTGGGCCCAGGTGGCCTCGATTCTGGCGCTGGGGCGTTTTTGCGAACAGGCCTCGGAGCTGGCTCTGGCCGAGCGCTGGTATGGCTCGACGGCGCTGGAGGATTTGATGGCGGTGGATGTGGATGAGGTCTATGACAACCGTTTGTATCGCGGACTGGATCGTGTCTTGCCCTTGCGCCGGGAACTGTTCAGTCATCTTAAAGGACGCTATGAAAGCTGGTTTGGGACGCGTTTCGAGTTTCTTTTATACGACATAACGAGCACCTATTTTGAGGGCCGGTGCGAGGGCAATGCCCAGGCCCAGCGCGGCTACAGCCGGGACCAGCGGCCGGATTGCAAGCAGGTATGTCTTGGACTGGTGGTGACGCCCGAAGGGCTGCCCCTGGCCTATGAGGTTTTCGACGGCAACCGCGCCGATGTGACCACGGTGCAGGAGAGGGTCGAGTTGATGGAATCGCATTACGGGGTGGCCGATCGCATCTGGGTGCTGGACCGCGGCATGGTGAGCGAGGCCAACCTCGAATACCTGCGCGGCAAAGGGGCCCGTTACATCGTGGGCACGCCCAAGAGCCATCTTAAAAACTTTGCCCTCGATCTGCTCGAGCAAGGCGATTTTTGCGAGGTGCGGGCGGGGGTGGAGGTCAAACTGGTGAAACATCCCGACTGCCCCCAGATCGAGCAATATGTGCTTTGCCGCAGCCAGGGACGGGGTCAAAAAGAAGCCGCCATGCTGAGCAAGCAAAAAGCTCGACCAGATCGACCTGAGTTTGCGTCGGCGAGGGCAGAAACTCGATCCGGTTGAACGCCGTATCGGCCGCTGGCTGGGCCGCCACACCCTGGCCGAAAAAATATTCACCGTAGAAGTGCAAATCGACGCCGCCGGACGGGCCTGCGCATTGCAAATCACCGAAGACGAGAGCAAAGCCGATTGGTCCCAACTGGCCCACGGGACCTATCTGCTGCGAACCAACTGCCAGGAGGAAGACCCACAAAAGCTGTGGCGGTGGTATATACAACTGACACAGGCCGAGGCAGCCTTTCGTTGCGCCAAAAGCGACTTGGGGCTGCGGCCGGTCTATCACCACAAAGAAAAGCGTGTGCAAGCGCACATTCTGATCTGTTTTCTGGCTCTGGCGATGTGGCGCGCCCTGGAAAGCTGGCTGCAGGCCAAAGGCCTCGGCACCTGTGCGCGGCAAGTGTTGCACGAACTGGAAAATCTACGCTCAATGGACGTGGTGGCGCCGCTGCGAGGGGGACGCGAAGCGCGTTTACGGCTGGTAGGCAAACCGGAAAAACTCTGTGCCGACCTCCTCAAGAAAATGGGCCTAAAACTGCCCACCCGCCCCAAAATCATCCAAAATGTAGTGCAGACTAACGGCAAAAATTAATCCCGAATCCGCATAGATAAGCCCTTTAACTTTTTGAACTGTCGAAGATGGGCTAACTGCCAGCGGGCCCGCCGGCAGTTAGTCCAGGAGGGCATCTACGATGCGCTCTGTCCACGCGATCCGAAGCAGTTGAAAAAACGGATGGAGGAACCACACTTCAGGCAATTGCAAAAGCGCCGGGCCAGCACCGAAGGGCGGATCGGGGTATTGAAGAATCGCTGGCAGGCCGGGCGATTGCGCAGCAAAGGCTTTGCCAACCGCTCGATCAGCGTAGCCTGGTCGGTCCTCTCGCACAATCTATGGAAAGTGGCCAAGATGCGGGCCCAGCAAGATGAACTAAAAACCAAAGCGGCGGCCTAAATAAAGAGCGGAAAAGCAAGGACAATACTTTTTCACAGGCGTACTGTCGGCCCATACAAAGAAAACCAGGCAAACGGACCCCAAAACCAGAATCCTAACGTCATAGGAGAGCAAAGTCACCCCCTCCCAAAAGAAAATACCACTAAAATGAACACTCTTCAAAATCCCCTCGCAAAAATCATCCTTTTGGGACAGCCTCTAACTTACTTTAAAACAAATGGTTATAACTTTGGGACAGCCTCCAACTAGAGGCTGTCCCAAAAACCCGAATTTTGCGAATTGAGATATTCGACTCCGAACTGTAAGGGAACGTAAGTCATTCAATTCCGTCAAAAACGCTGTATAAGGCCTCTATTCGTTATAAATATAATCGCGTCAGACAGAGGTCTATGGTAGAATTGTATTTGAATATGCAAAACAAGAGAAAGGCTGACGGTGTTATAGACATCGAAATTGCCCAAAATTCCCTAAAAACGGTCTTTATGACAGCTTTATAAACAAGTTAACTTACTGTAAAACAAATGGTTATAACTTTGGGACAGCCTCCAACTAGCGCCGGCCAACTGGAAGCCCGCTCAAGCGACCCAAGGCACAGAGTACCCCGTCTGATTGGCACCAAACCCACCAAAACTCGCCAAAATACCGCTGTCAACAAGGCGGTTCACCGGCCGTTTACATTACTGCAGCGGTAAGCGCCGATCAACCGCACACGCTCGCGGCGACTGCGCCGAACAATCCGATTTTCCTTCGATTTACCAGGCATCCAAACATCTTACCACCTCTATCCGCCCTTCGCCACAAGGCAGTTCACCGGCCGTTTACTTTCCATTAGATCACGTTAAAACTATTGGGAACGCTTCATGCCGCTGAGCATGAATCCGGTATGTCCAATGGCTTCAATGATCACTATGCCTGCTTCTTATTGAGAGTGTTCATAATTGGTACGCTCCTCTAGCTTCTGCAAACTAACTCGAAACTTTGGCGTATCACCTCTGTGGCTTCTAATGCCGCTTCGGGGTCGATACACAGCGGCGGTGTGAACTTGATAAATCCCCGTCCCGTTGTAAACATCATAACACCACGGCGTATAGACTCATGGACTACGGCATCGGCTAATACCGTTTCCGGTTTCGTACCTCCAGGGTGTTTAAAGTGCATGGAGATGAACAAACCTCGGCCATGGACCGACAGCACGCGATGAGGATAATCATCTTGAATCTTCTGGAGTTGTTTGAGAACAAGTCTGCCGGTGGATTCAGAAGCTTTCACAAGTTGCTCGTCTTCGATAATGCAAAGGTTTTCCAGAGCTGCTGCTGCACATACTGGGTTGCCGCCATGCGTGGTGGACATTTCTCCAGGAACCGGCTGATCCATCAACCATCTCGGCCCGAGGACTGCAGATACCGGCAGGCTGGAGCTTAATCCTTTTCCAAGCGCGATCAGGTCCGGAACCACACCAATATGTTCGTGAGCATAAAACTTTCCTGATCGGCCGCAGCCAGACTGCACTTCATCGAAGCAAAGCAAAATATCGTTCTGCCGAGCCCAATTTGCCATTGCCTGGGCAAAGTCGTTCGGGATCGGCCAAGTCGTCCAACCGGGCATTGGCTCGACAATGATGCCAGCAATGTGTTCCGGCTCGATTCCTTCCTTCTGAAGTTGAACCACACACTGATCGAAACAGGCTCGATCACACGGTTCATTCCGTCCTTGTTTCCACGGATTACGCAGGCAAAACGGAAAGGGAATCTGATAATGATGCACCTGTTGACGCTCAATCCAGTCAGCCTTTTGCGGCCCGCCCGATGCCAGGGAAGCTGACATCGTTCGGCCGTGGTAACCGTCAAGAAAACTTAAAATCCCAATCTTCTTCGGATGAAGGGATCGGCCGTGCCTTCGCATTAGCCAAATGGCAGATTCAGTTGCCTCAGTGCCTCCACTATAGAGGAGTGCCTTGGAGTCCGGGATTGGTGAAAGGTGAACCAGCTTCTCGAGAAGATTTGCGCGCTGTAAAGCGGGAAACGCATAGGTTGCCAGCAGGTTCTGATCCAAGGCCCGGCGAATGGCTTTGCAAATACGCGGGTGTGCATGGCCGACATTAGCAACAACGATCCCGCTGGTCAGGTCGATCCACTGATTGCCCTGACCATCACTCATGAGGAACCGCTCAGCTTTGTGCCACCAGATTGGTGGCATGCCAGTCATGGATCGTGGTTCCAACGCGCGAAGCCTTTCGATCATCGGTAATGTTGCCGGCGACGGGATCGGTGTGACAATCCGACGCCAGCGCGTCTCGACGCGCGGTCCGTCGATCGAAGTCAAACTTGTTGAAATCATGCTCATTTCAGGAGTCCGATTTTCGCTTTTAAGCGCATCGTCTGGGTTTCAAGCTGAAATCGTAACGGGATATAATTATGAATTTGAATCAATAGCATCCCATAGGAAATAACGCAAAACGGCTGGAATTGCTCTTGTTCGCCTGTTTCACTAGAAGCAGGTTACTATGAAAAAACAAAAAGCAAATCCAGCCAAATGCAAGGTGTGCGTTCTGCGACAGCTTTGCAATTTTATTCCGGGACATCTGGTGGCCAAGTTGGCCCGCCAGTAGGGTGTCGATAAGAAAGCTCGCAGTTTCAGTCCATGGAGCCATATCGTTAGTTTGCTCTATGCTCAGATCACTCATGCTATTGGGCTTAATGATGTCTGTGACGGACTCGCTCATCACAGAGGGTTGCTGGCCAGTATCCGGAGGGCCAGCGCTCCCAGTCGCAACGGGCTTTCCTACGCCAACAAGCATCGCGATGCCGCGATGTCGGGAGAACTGTTTTGGTCGGTGCTCAAGCACTTGCAGTCGTTGTCTCCGGGGTTTGCGGGTGGTAATTTCAAGGGGTTTCCCCGACGTTTCAAACGCGTTATCAACATCGTCGATTCGTCCACTATCGGTTTGGTCGCCAACTGCATGGATTGGGCTAAACATCGTCGGCGAAAGGCGGCTGCCAAATGTCACTTGCGCCTGGATTTGCAAAGTTTTCTGCCCGGGTTTGCCATCATCGACACGGCCAGGGACAATGACGCCAAACGAGCCCGTGAAATGTGCGCCGCCCTCAAAGCCGGTGAAATCGTATTGTTTGACAAGGCCTACATCGATTTGGCCCACCTCTTTGACTTGTCCTTGAGGGGCATTTACTTTGTCACCCGGGCCAAAAAGAACATGGCCTTGCGCTGTGTCAAGAGGCTGCTCAAGAAGCCCAAGGGCAATATTTTGCGCGATGATCTGGTGGTCCTTAAGAACAAAAAATCCCGTCAGGATTATCCCCAGCCGATGCGCCGGGTAACGGCATGGGTGGAGATTGATGGCCAGTGGCGAGTGATGGAATTTTTGACTAATAATTTGCAGTGGTCGCCCCATACGAGGTCGCCCCATACGATCAGCGAACTGTATCGCTGCCGCTGGTCCATTGAAACCTTCTTCCGCCAAATCAAACAAACGCTCAACTTGTGCGATTTCCTCGGCCATAGCGCCAATGCCGTGCGCTGGCAGATTTGGAGCGCTTTGCTGCTCTATGTGCTGCTCCGCTTCCAGGCCTGGTTGAGCCGCTGGGAGCATAGTTTTGTCCGCCTGTTCACACTTGTCAGAGGCGTGCTTTGGGATCGCTTTAACCTGCGGGACTTGCTCGATTTCTATGGGACAGCCGGTGGACGCTTTAGAATGCGAGCGACTCCCCAGCAGGCCTATTTCCCTGGGTTTGGTTGAAAACCTATGGGACAGCACAAGGTGGCAAAAGCAATAAAAGAGAAACATGTGATAAAATTTCAAAAATTCGATTCCCCCAAAAGTCAAAAACTCACATTGATTATCAATGGGTTACGAAGCTTGCCTCGCCCCTATGGGATGGTATTGAATTTGTTTCAGCATTTTCATTAATATATTCTGCTAGTTGTCTTGAGTTAAAATCTGAATTTCGTGATCGCATGGTAGTGCCATGGGATGATAGGTTCCAAGATGATCAGGGCTGGAAGGTGACCGGTAGTTTAATTGGGTTGCGATTGGAAGTGTGGTGCCGCCACTCTAGAGCGTTTGCATCCACAGCCATCTGTGTATTGGGGAAACGGTATGCGATCATACGGAAAGCAATGATCGCCTCAAGCCGGGCGAGTGACGCACCGAGGCAAAGGTGTCGTCCATACCCAAACGCTAGATGCTTGTTTGGAGTGCGTGCCAAGTCAAACCTGTCAGGCTCAGGGAACTGCGCGGGGTCGCGGTTGGCGGCGCCAAGAAATGGCATTACGCGCTGACCAGCTTTGATCTCCCGGCCGCCCAGTTCAAAATCTTCAGCCACGACTCGCGTCTGATGCTGGATCGGGCTGTCGAATCGCAAACACTCTTCCACGGCCGACTTTGTTAATTGAGGATCTTTCGTTAATTGTTCAAACTGCTCAGGATTTTGCAAAAGAGCTAGCAGGCCGTTACCGAGAAGCGCCATCGTTGTCTCGTGTCCAGCAACGATCACGAATCCGCACATTGAAAGCATTTCGTGTTCGGTCAACCGATCACCTTCCTCCTCTACTAGAACCAGTGCGCTAATTAGGTCGTCACGAGGCTCACTGCGGCGTAAATCTACGATCTCCTTAAAATACGCAGTAAGCTGCGAAGCGCTATCACTGGCATTTTGAGCAATATTAAGCTGCGGTTTGCCTGTGCCCGTGTAAGCAGTCAAGGGACCGGACCATGCCAAAAATTTATCACGGTCTTCTACAGGAATACCCAACATTTCCGCAATCACAATAACTGGAAGGGGATAAGCAAATTCGGCGATAAAATCGGTAGGGCTATCAATGTCCACCTTGTCTAGTAGTTCGCTCACCACTTCTTTAATTCTCGGTCGCAACCCTTCTATTATGCGCGGCGTGAACGCGACATTGACTAATCGACGCAGCCTCGTATGGTCTGGCGGGTCCATGTTGCCAATCCATTTTCCGATTTGGTAGTAAAGCGGTTGTAGGCTTATCTGTGTATCGGGTGGCAAGCCTTTCGCATACGACTTCACCCGCTGACCAGAGATCAACTGCGGGTTGCGAAGCGCCGCATACACATCGTCGTACCGGGTCAACACCCATGCATTCATTCGCCGTGAGAAGTGTACCGGTTCGCTGCGGCGTAGCGCATCGTAAAACGGATACGGGTTCGCCAGATAACGCTGTGTTAGCAGCACGTCGTCAAAATTCACTAAATCTTTATCGGGGTTCATGCTTATACCTAAATCTTGTTTTGATGGTGCTGGTTCCTAGGTAACTCCTAGGGACAATGCTTCCACCTATTGCAGTCCCAATCGATCTTTTCGCAGGGGACGCCTCCATAAAATTCAGGAATGGGATGAAAAATAAACCATTCCCCCAAAGATACCTGCTTGATAATGTTGGGTTCATATTGAATGACCTAGGACTAGCTTGGGCATGGGATAACTTGTCGCTCGGTAAGCGGGTAATTGATATACAGATTATTTCTGTGTTTCATAGTATGTCCCTCCTTTACTTTTCAAGCTAGTTAAAGTGAATAGATCGATGTTGTTTGCCATTGAATTCTTTTACGGCATCGATCATAGCAACGATGTTTTGAGTAGGCGTTTGAGCTTGTACGTTATGGATCGAACTGAAGACATAACCTTCGCCCTGAGAGAATATCTCACAACGTTTCAAGACCTGTTCCCGCACCTCTTCAGGTGTACCGAAAGGTAGGATCCGTTGTGTATCGATCCCGCCTCCCCAAAAACTAAATGTGTTGGCCATAAGTATCCTGAAGATGCTTTGGCTCCATGCCACTGGCGGAACACTGAACAGGGTTGAGAATATCAAATCCGGATTCGATGAATTCGTTCATCAGTGGCTCGATAGCGCCACAGCTGTGCTTAAAGATCTTCCAAGGGGTGTTTTGATGGATCCATCTGGTCAGCCGCTTGTAGTAGGGTTTGAATAGCTCCCGGAAGGTATCGACTGAGAAAAACAGAGACGATTGTGTACCAAAGTCATTACCACACAACGACACAACATCAATCTTGTCGCCGATGGCATCGTGGAGTATCTTCATATTGGCAAGGGCGAACTCAACTTGCTTTTCAAAGACTTGATGAAGATAGTCTTGGCGCATAGCGATCGAAATGTACCATTCGGTAATGTCGCGAATGCCTTTTGGATGTTTGAGGAAAGGCGCGGGAACAAGTCCTATGCTTCCGATCGATGTACCCGGCAAAGAAATGCATACGGCCCGTCCTCTGGAAGACGCTTCTTTGACGTTGCGCTTGTAATATTGTAAATCATCCTGACTGATTGGTCCAAATTCTTTTAGGTTATCCGAAGGATCGAGCTTTGTTTCGTCAATTGGTTCTTGTCGTATGATAGTATCGAAAAAGAAGCTGCTGTTCGGCATATGCCCACTGGCAGGAACGGAAGTGTCGCCCTGAGGATAAATGAAAATGTCACCATCTTTGTTCTTTGTGGTTCGAAAGCTGCCGGGAACGAGTACCTCCTGGCCCCAGGGAGTTTGCCATAGTTTCCATTCTCTGTTGGGAAAACCAAACATCGCGTTCCGGGGGATGATACTCTCCGCGTCCACGCCGATGGCTCGCTTCAGGTCCTCATCAATATAGCCAAGCATCTCGTAGCATTGGTGAACGATAACAGGTTTTCTCTCAAGCCCGTAATATTCGCGGAGCGCTTCGACACAACTGCAATGCATACCGGTGAATGACGTGGCTCCGAAATCTACCGGAAGCCGGTCCGGCAATCGATGATTCAAACTCGTTAATATTCGCTTGCGATGATTGGGTATCGAGGTAGTCATTTTTTCAAATCTCAATGACCTAGGATGCAGCGACTACGAGTGCACTGTAACGTATAAAACTGAACAGTTCATTTGATTCGGCTAGCGGTATTGCGGTAAGTCCACTTGAACGGCCGAGCCTCCGAGCCTGTTTGTTGTGGTGACGAATATACTTCATGATTTTTCGTTTGATATCTGTTTTCGATGTGAAGATTCCTCTGGTGATAAGGTCCCTTTGAATCTTCGAAAACCATATCTCGATCTGGTTGAGCCAGGAACAGTAGGTCGGAGTATAGTGCATGTGTACATTGGAGTGTTCGCTCAGGAACAGCTCGACGCGTTTGGTCTTATGGGCGGAGAGATTGTCGGCGATGATATGGATTTGTTTACCTTGCGGCTGAGAACTCACCAGGTCGGTGAGGAAGGCCACGAACTCGGCGCTGGTATGTCGATCGGTGGTTTTGCCCATGACGGTTCCTCGGGAGGTATCCAGTGCCGCATACAGCGAGACAGTCCCGTGGCGGTAATACTCGAATCCGTGCCGTTCGGCTCTTCCGGGCGAAAGCGGCAGGACCGGATCGAGCCGGTCGAGTGCTTGGATGGCGGTCTTTTCATCGACACAGAAGATGGCTGCATGCGCTGGGGGCTTCAGATACAGACCAATGACTTTGGCTGCTTTACTCTCAAAATCCGGATCGGTGCTGAGCTTATAGCGACGCAATCGGTGAGGCTGCAGACCGGCCTTGGCCCACACCCGCGCGATTCTCATGTGCGTGCTACCCAGTTCCCTGGCCAGTCTACGTGTGCTCCACTGAGTCGATCCATCTGCTGGTTTGCGGTGTAGGGTCCAGTTAATGATACGCGCTTCAAGTTTTTCGCTGCCAGCTTCGGGTTGCCGCCCTTCGTGCCTGCTGTAAAGCCCCCCGAGTCTTTCATCGCGAAAGCGTTGTTCCCACAGCCTCACCGTGTTAACACTGCAACCTACTTCTCGAGCTGCCTTGCGTAAGCTGCAACCACCGGCGCGTTGAAGGATGATGCGGGCTCGTCGCGAGTCCTCGACCCGAGCTATCCGACTGCGGACCAAGCTGTTGAGTTCTCGACGTTCTGGAGGGCTAATAATCAATCGACCTTTCATACTCGCAATAATGCATCGAGTGTATTAGAAGTCAATGTTACAGTACGCTAGTATACATAACGGACCGTTTCTGTCACTCTTCAATAGACCGTGCTGACGAGAGTTTTCAACCGGAAATCTATTCCGTCTAAATAACCGAATCATGTTCCCATAACGGTTGATGCCAGCACCCAGAGTCCATTGCAACATGGCCGAACCTTCGTTGAGTCGGCTAGACAATAAGTTCACATCGGCTGTCGCCATCATTAATCTTCCTGGTCGGCGTTGAATCGTTGCGAGACCTCCCGGTAGCCATTTTGAATGTGCAGCTTCATGTAGTACTCCGCCGAAGCCACGTCACGGTTGGCTATTGCTTCAATGATCGTGCGGTGCGAGATACGGTATGCTCCCGGATCGATGGTCTTGACATCTGTCCTCCCGGCGGTTTGCTCGATCAGAAAAAGCCGACACAATTCTTCCTTCAAAAGCGGGGATGCGGCGCAGTGAACGACGAAAATGTGAAGCTCCGCATCCAGCATCGATGCATCGGTGACCCCCTGTTCGGCGACGACCTGTTCAAACCGTTGACCAAGCCGACGAAGCTCGACTACTTGGTCCTCGGTGATCCTCTGGGCACACAAACGTGCTGCGATCGATTCCAGACCCTCACGAATCAAATAGAGCCCTTCGAGCTCCTCATTATTAAGTTCCCGCACGACGGCCATTTTACGTGGCTGCTTGTTCAACACACCTTCGCTTTCGAGAAGGCGCATCGCCTCGGCAACAGGGATGGTGCTGCACCCTAGTTCTCGTGACAGGCGAAGTTGCGACACCTTCTGCCCCGGGCGGATCTTCCCGTTTATCACTAGCTGGCGGATTTGGCGATACGCGTCCTCTGTGACAGTGTTATTTAAAACTCCATGTAATTTATTCAAATATTTGTAAATAATCGTTCGATTTTAATCAAAGTCAATGAAATATTTTCGGATTGGGTGATTTTTTCCTTGTCCGCGCATCAACTGGTGGTACACATTGCAGGGATCAGGCTGGGCCCGACGCCCGACCTGGAAGGGAAAGTAATTATGAGCCAGAAATTGCGTTTAGGGTTAGTCGGCTGTGGAAACTTTGGCAAGGAATTGGGCCGCTATTTTCAGGAAGTGGTGGAAATCGCTGCACTGTGCGATGTCAATGCAGATGCTGTCGAGCATACGGCGAAGGAACTGGAGATGGATGTGCTGCATTTTACCGATTACCGGCAGATGTTTGCAAATGCCGGGCTCGATGCGGTGGCCGTCTCGGCCGCCAACTTTGTTCACGCCGAGATATCCATTGCAGCGGCACAGACCGGTCTGCATGTCTACTGCGAAAAGCCTATGGCTCGCTCAGTGCCGGAGTGTTGGCAAATGGTGCACGCCTGTCGGGACAACGACGTAAAGCTCATGGTCGGTCACAAACGGCGGCTGCGACCGCCCTGGGCCCGAATGATCGAACTCACCGATGACGCTTTGCTGGGCGATGTCCTAGCTATCAACGTGGCCCAGTACTGCGATAATCGCCCTAAGAACGTCTTCGGCAAGTGGTGGTCAAATCCCGAGCTGAGCGGCGGCTTCTTCCATATTCATGGCGTACATGTGATAGATTGGTTTCGCGACATGTGTGGGGATGCCAAGAAGGTGATAGCGCTATATGGGCCGCAGCACGATGAGCGATACGGTTTCTGCGACATCGTGCACGCCACCTTTCAATTCCGATCGGGAGCACTGGCCTCGCTAAATGGCGGATTGTCCTATCCGCTGCACAAGTTCCGCGAGTCCCAGGGACCGTGGGGCGAGTGCCGGAACGGCGGTTTTAAGCTGGTGCCACGGATGGACCGAATCGATCTTTTCTGGCAGCGGTTAGACGAGGAAGAAATGCACCATGAGCGCTTTGACGACCTGGGCTTCGATCACGCCTTCAGTTTGGAGACGAGGGATTTTGTGCGCTGGGTGCAGGAGGATCGAACGCCCTGCCTCACTTGGGTGGAGGGGCTGCGGTGTGTCGAATTGATGGAGGCGGCCTACCGGTCAGCCGAATCCGGGGGGCAACCGATTGAATTGCCACTTTATCCCAAACTGGAACTCTCGGAAACAGGACCACATTGATGACAGACGCAAAGGAACCTTTTGTCTGCTGGTGCCTGCCTAAATAGTGAGATGGCGTAATTAAGATGAAAATACCTTATGACGAGCATGATATTATTCACATTGGCGGGGTGGACCATCCCGAGTCCATCGGCACCGGTCCACAAGGCGAGGCTTATACCACCGGTACCGGTTGCCAAGCCTACCGCATCAACCTGAAGAACAATACCGCCAACAAGCAGTTCGCAGTCACTGCAAAACGTTGTCTGGGACAGGCCGTGGATGCGTACGGTAATCTCTACGTTGCCCACGCTGGCGGGGGAGAAATATTGAAGATTACGCCGGAAGGTTTGATTTGCGAGTATGCACGAGGACCGGGGGGCTGTGCCATAGTCTGCGCCAACTATCCGGCCTTCGATAGCAAGGGGTATATGTAGAGACTGTCCCAAAAGGGTGATTTTTGCGAGGGGATTTTGAGGAGCGTTCATTTTAGTGGCATTTCCATTTGGGAGGGGGCGACTTTGCCCTTCTAATGACGTTAGGATACTGGTTTTGGGGTCCGGTCGCCTGGTTTTCTTTATATGCGCCGACAGTGCGCCTGTGAAAAAGTATTGTCCTTGCTTTTCCGCTCTTTATTTAGTCGGGCCTTAAAAACATTATAACTTATTGATAATTAATAGCATAAGTGTTGACGGCAGTGTTTGGAATGATAAGATAAAGGCGTTTTAAGCCCAAAACCTTATCATTTGTGAATTATGAAAAGCCGTAAAAATAATCTGCCCCAGCCCCAACTATTCCAACAAGAACTTGAGCTGATGTTGGATCAACGACAACCCTTGTATCAGTTAGCCAATCGCATTGCCTGGGAGCAGTTCGAGCAAGCCTTTGAAGGGCTCTATGCGCCAATAGGACGTCCCGCATTACCGATACGATTGATGGTAGGACTGCTTATCTTAAAGCAGTTGGAAAACCTGTCGGATGAGCGCATCGTGGAGCATTGGACAAGGGATCCTTATTATCAATACTTGGTAGTGTATTAAGTAGGAATGGTAGCTAATTCTTGATTATATTGATGAATGAAAAGTCTCAGACAGGTTTCATGCATACTCTTAAGCTTGGAAAAGGAGAGGGTTTTGCGTGTGAAACGACCCAGTCGTTGGCGCAGGGTATTGTTCCATCGTTCCACATGGGCCGTTTCACCGGTTTCTTTTCCCACGGATCGGTTATGAGGAAAGACTTCATCATAAGTGGACCAAAAGTCGCTGTAGGTGGCACATCTTTTGTAGGCCCGTGGCAGGCGCTCGTAAAGTTCCCGGCAACGATACCAATCCCGAGGCCCAATGGCATAGGAGAGGATTTGACGGGTGCGTCGGCAAAGAGCGATCCAAACCCATTGGGCATCGCT
Source organism: Opitutales bacterium (assembly GCA_965226205.1). Lineage (GTDB taxonomy): Bacteria > Verrucomicrobiota > Verrucomicrobiia > Opitutales > UBA2987 > JAJFLU01. Next base: position 206,578 of record CBDDCJ010000029.1, read on the forward strand.
CTTGCGCCCCACAAAAGACCACAGTTCGTCCAGTTCAATGACATCATGACGGCGGGCCGCAAGAATCGTGCTTTTGAGCGATCGCAGCGATTGTCGTTTTTTTTAACCAACTCAAAACGGTGTTGGGACTCACCCCGAAGGCGCGCTGTAAACCGCGTAGACTGCTGCGTTCCTGATAGACTCGAAGGATCATTTCTTTTTGCTCTTCGGTGTATTTCACTGTGGGGTTTTCTCGGCTTTGTTTACCACAATCATGGCAGCGGTAGCGCTGTTTATGGTTGGGCGTCTTGCCAAATTTAATGATATTTTCACTTCCACAGTGCCGACAATTAATAATTTTAGTAACCATGCACTAAGAATAAACTGCCTAACGCTATTTGTACAGCTAAAAATACAAAATAACATTCTTTTTTTATACACTACCCAATACTTTTGCGGAGAGAGTCACTTTCAGTGGAGGCTGCCCTGTGAGCCCAGTGAACTGGTGCACTTCAGGAATCGGATCGGGGAAAGGGGGGCGGAAAAGATACTGGAAGTATCCATAAAACTACACAGTGAGAAGATTGGGAAAGAAGAAGTGGTAGCCGATACAACGGTCCAGGAAAAGAACATAACCTTTCCTACGGACACGAAATTAAGGCGAAAAATCATAGAGCGGTGTTGGAAAATGGCCGATGCCCACGCAGTGAAATACAGTCACAGTTACAAGCGCAAAGCGCCGGAGTTATTGAAAGTATTACGCAGCCGCTCGAATCGGCTGGTGAAACAAAGAAACAAAGCACGGCTCAAGTTAAAAACCTATGCAGGCCGCCTATTAAGGGAGTTGCAGAGGAAACTGACTGAATCGGACCGAGCGATCCATGCCGGAGAGTTGGGTTTAATGAAGCGAGTGCTGGAACAAAAACAACACGACAAAAACAAGATCTACAGCCTGCATGAGCCGCAAGTCGAATGCATAGCCAAAGGCAAAGCGCACAAGAAGTATGAGTTTGGAGCGAAAGCCTCAATCATGATGACAGCGAACAGCATGGTGATAGTAGGGGCCAAAAGTTTTGTCAACAATCCCTATGACGGAGACACCCTCACCGCGGGGCTCGATCAAGTAGAAAGACTAATGGGCAAAAGACCAACCAGCGGCGTAGTGGACAGAGGCTATCGAGGGCGCACACAAGCCGAAAAGACCAAAATCACGATCCCCGCAAAACGGACAGCTATTATGAACGGAACAAACAGAAAAAACGCTTCGCCAGACGAGCGGCCATCGAACCGGTAATAAGGCACCTCAAAAACGATCATCGCATGGCCAGAAACTACCTCAAAGGGACCTTAGGAGACAAAATCAATGTAATGCTGGCGGCCTCCGCCTTTAACTATAAAAAGTGGATCAACGAACTACTTTTTTGGCCCAAAAATCTCCTGGCCAAAATCCATTCCAAACCATCAATCAAGAATCACGGAGTCTTTGCATCAGCATTTAAGGCTTTTTAAGGTTCGACTACGTTAGAGGCTGTCCCAAAAGGGTGATTTTTGCGAGGGGATTTTGAAGAGCGTTCATTTTAGTGGTATTTCGATTTGGGAGAGGGCGACTTTGCTCTTCAATGACGTTAGGATACTGGTTTTGGGGTCCGGTTGCCTGGTTTTCTTTGTATGAGCCGACAGTACGCCTGTGAAAAAGTATTGTCCTTGCTTTTCCGCTCTCTAGCAGGTTGTTGAAAAACGCACTATTGAGCTATCGACAGGTCGTGACAGGCCCGAGAAGGTGTGTTTGCGGTTCATTATAAGGCGTTTTTAAGGATTTGGTGTTGATTTCTGGCCCCGTATTACCCCTCGGGGCATAGCGGGGCCTTGGGGCCGTTAGGCCCCGGCTAACATGGGTGGTGGCTGTTCGGCCAGTTTGGCCATTCGCACAAGGTTGCATGCGGCGGTGACGAAGTGGGCGCTCAGATGGGTGCGGGCCACGCCCCGGTAGCGGCTTTTGCGGAAGCCTCCGGTGGTCTTTACCCAGCCGAAGATTTCTTCGATCCGCTTGCGCACTTTTTGGCTGGCACGGTAGCGTTGGCCACGGCGGTGCCTGCCGTCCAGACCAGGTGTTTTACGTCCGCCGTGGGGGGCCACGTGAGGTTCGATCTCACGGTCTCGGCACTCCCGCACAAAGGCTTTGGTGTGGTAGCCGGCATCGGCTCCGACAGTGCGTGGCTCGAATCCGCGCATGCACAGTTCGTCCAGTTGGTCGCTGGCTTGTTGCGCTTCGGTTCTGCCGACCGAGGCGGTCACGTCCATGAGCACGCACAGTCCGTTGCGTTTTTCCATTACCGCGTGCGCGTTGAAGCACAGTTTGGCTTCCTTGCCTTTGCCTTTTTTGAGCAGGTGAGCCTCCGAGTCGGTGCGACTGGCGTGTGTTTGGTTACTGCGTTTTTGTCCTTTGTAATCTTGCCAGCCGTTGCCCTCGGGCTGATCGGTGCCGTCCTCAGTCTCTTCTTTCGGACGAAAGCTTTTCATCGACGCCCACGCTTCAATCAACGTGCCGTCCACGCTGAAGTGTTCGTTGCTTACCCAGTCGTGTCGGCGCGCCAACTCGACGACCTCGGCGAAGAAGATTTCAGAGGTGCCGTGTTCGAGCAATCGAGTCATGTTTTTGGAGAAGACCGAATGGTCGAAAACGGACTCGCATGGGTTCATCTGCAGAAACCACTGGAAGAGCAGGTCGTAGCGCAATCGTTCGCACAACTGCCGTTCGCTGCGCACCGTATAGAGCGCCATCAGTACCTTCGCTTTGAGCAGACGCTCCGGCGGTATCGAGGCGCGTCCCTGTGACTCATACATCTCATCGAAGGTACCGCTCATCCCCCTGAGCACTTCGTCCACCATCGCCTTAATGCGGCGGATCGGGTGCTTCGCTGGGATGCGATCTTCCAGGTTGATCAAGGCCAGCATATCCGTTTGTTTATTTATCTTACCACGCATCCTGACACTTTAGTTTCTTCCACTAAGTAAGCCAGTCTTTTTCAACAGCCTGTTAGGGGCAGCAATCGAATCTAACGATCGTAAAATATCGAAGGCGAACATTACTAAAGCAAGAAAGCTCTTTAGTCTAAATCGGCTGAAGGAACTGGGTGATGAATATACAGAAAATTATCCAAATATTCAAATAGTTTTCAATACCATCCCATAGGGGCGAGGCAAGCTTCGTAACCGCGAGGCAAGCTTCGTAACCCATTGATAATCAATGTGAGTTTTTGACTTTTGGGGGAATCGAATTTTTGAAATTTTATCACATGTTTCTCTTTTATTGCTTTTGCCACCTTGTGCTGTCCCATAGGTTTTCAACCAAACCCAGGGAAATAAGCCTGCTGGGGAGTCGCTCGCATTCTAAAGCGTCCACCGGCTGTCCCATAGAAATCGAGCAAGTCCCGCAGGTTAAAGCGATCCCAAAGCACGCCTCTGACAAGTGTGAACAGGCGGACAAAACTATGCTCCCAGCGGCTCAACCAGGCCTGGAAGCGGAGCAGCACATAGAGCAGCAAAGCGCTCCAAATCTGCCAGCGCACGGCATTGGCGCTATGGCCGAGGAAATCGCACAAGTTGAGCGTTTGTTTGATCTGGCGGAAGAAGGTTTCAATGGACCAGCGGCAGCGATACAGTTCGCTGATCGTATGGGGCGACCACTGCAAATTATTAGTCAAAAATTCCATCACTCGCCACTGGCCATCAATCTCCACCCATGCCGTTACCCGGCGCATCGGCTGGGGATAATCCTGACGGGATTTTTTGTTCTTAAGGACCACCAGATCATCGCGCAAAATATTGCCCTTGGGCTTCTTGAGCAGCCTCTTGACACAGCGCAAGGCCATGTTCTCTTTGGCCCGGGTGACAAAGTAAATGCCCCTCGAGGACAAGTCAAAGAGGTGGGCCAAATCGATGTAGGCCTTGTCAAACAATACGATTTCACCGGCTTTGAGGGCGGCGCACATTTCACGGGCTCGTTTGGCGTCATTGTCCCTGGCCGTGTCGATGATGGCAAACCGGGGCAGAAAACTTTGCAAATCCAGGCGCAAGTGACATTTGGCAGCCGCCTTTCGCCGACGATGTTTAGCCCAATCCATGCAGTTGGCGACCAAACCGATAGTGGACGAATCGACGATGTTGATAACGCGTTTGAAACGTCGGGGAAACCCCTTGAAATTACCACCCGCAAACCCCGGAGACAACGACTGCAAGTGCTTGAGCACCGACCAAAACAGTTCTCCCGACATCGCGGCATCGCGATGCTTGTTGGCGTAGGAAAGCCCGTTGCGACTGGGAGCGCTGGCCCCCCGGATACTGGCCAGCAACCCTCTGTGATGAGCGAGTCCGTCACAGACATCATTAAGCCCAATAGCATGAGTGATCTGAGCATAGAGCAAACTAACGATATGGCTCCATGGACTGAAACTGCGAGCTTTCTTATCGACACCCTACTGGCGGGCCAACTTGGCCACCAGATGTCCCGGAATAAAATTGCAAAGCTGTCGCAGAACGCACACCTTGCATTTGGCTGGATTTGCTTTTTGTTTTTTCATAGTAACCTGCTTCTAGTGAAACAGGCGAACAAGAGCAATTCCAGCCGTTTTGCGTTATTTCCTATGGGATGCTATTGAATAGTTTTGAATTATTTTTATGGCTTAGGCGCCGAACTTACCTTAAGCGCAATAGATAATTTTATTCAACGTTTGATAGTTGATGCGAAAATTGCAAGATATTGTAATAAATGGTTTTTTAACTACACTACTCCGCACCTTTTTGTTGGACTATTATTTAATATTGGATTTTTAGGATTTCGAAAAGGAAACAAAATATTTTACCGAGGCACAGGAGAAGAAGATACTCCGAGTCCAAAAAATTCTTCAAAATACGACTTTCGTAATTCACCCCTCTTATTATGATGCTCTTAATCTGCGTGAAGCGATACTCACTGAAATAAGTGATGATTTCATATTAAAGGACGAGGGTATCCTTGACGATCTTCCGGAGGATTTTACCTTTGAAAGGTATCAGGAGAATTTGTGTTCTTCCCTTGAAAAACTAAAAGTAATTTCGGTTGGAAAAACACAATGGAAAAAATATGAAGAACTGATTGGCGAGATTATAAAGCTTTGTTTTTTTCGCACCCTGACAAATGTAAAACCAAAAGAAAGAAATAGCGAGGGAATAATAATTCGTGATTGGATTGCTTCTAATCGTGCGGAAAGTGGATTTTGGGAAATGGTTCGACAACGTCATAAAGCAACACAAATCGTTTGGGAATGCAAGAATTATAGAGAACTTAAAGCTGATGATTTTCACCAATGCAGTTATTATCTCAATAAGGTAAGTGGTAGCTTTGGTATCATTGTATTTCGTGGGGATAAGATTAAGAGCGGGTATTACTCACATCTGAAAAGAATTTCGATTCAACATGAAGGGGCAATTTTACTTCTATTAAGAGACAAGGATATTTTTGTATTTCTACGGCAAGCGATTAATGGAAAAATAAAAGAGGACCATATTAACGATATCTATGATAGAACTGTTAGAGCTATTTCTTGATTACTAATGAGAGGCTGTCCCAAAAGGGTGATTTTTGCGAGGGGATTTTGAAGAGTGTTCATTTTAGTGGTATTTTCTTTTGGGAGGGGGTGACTTTGCTCTCCTATGACGTTAGGATTCTGGTTTTGGGGTCCGGTTGCCTGGTTTTCTTTGTATGGGCCGACAGTAGGCCTGTGAAAAAGTATTGTCCTTGCTTTTCCGCTCTTTATTTAGGCCGCCGCTTTGGTTTTTAGTTCATCTTGCTGGGCCAGCATCTTGGCCACTTTCCATAGATTGTGCGAGAGGACCGACCAGGCTACGCTGATCGAGCGGTTGGCAAAGCCTTTGCTGCGCAATCGCCCGGCCTGCCAGCGATTCTTCAATACCCCGATCCGCCCTTCGGTGCTGGCCCGGCGCTTTTGCAATTGCCTGAAGTGTGGTTCCTCCATCCGTTTTTTCAACTGCTTCGGATCGCGTGGACAGAGCGCATCGTAGATGCCCTCCTGGGCTAACTGCCGGCGGGCCCGCTGGGAGGCGAATCCCCGGTCCGCGCACATGGCCGCTATGGGTTCGGCTAGGTTGAAGCGGTTCTGTCTTTGCAAACTCTCTTGCATTTGTTCATTTTCGCTTGGCGTCCGGCTGCCGTAGAGTTTCCAGTCCAGCAGGTATCCTTCAACGCTTTCACCCAAAAACAGGGTGTTGCCAAACTCAACCTCTTGGCCCGCTTTGCCTCGCACAATCACCTGCGTATCGGGTTCGTAAACACTCAAAACTTTCTCTGCGTTTTTCACCTGGCGGCCGCCAATGATTCGCTCGTGCGCTTGCTTGATGACCACCGGGATTAGCTCGCTCATGCGCTCCATCCGGGTAAGGATCTGTTGGACCTGTTTTTCGCTGTAATCGCTTTGCTCCCAGCAGGCTTGCAATAATTCCCGGTGACTGCGGGCATGCTCCCCGATCCGTTTGAGCAGCTTTTTCATCTGCCTCAAGATACCCTTGCGTTGCCGCGCGCTGTCCTTTCGCCGCCGGCTGTGGGTCATCTGTATGCACAGCCGATTCATCTGCCGAGCCAAGGGCTCCGGTTCGATTGGCATGCGATGGCGCAAACCGGCCTTCTCACGGATCAGCCGGATCGCTTTGAGCAGCGTGCCCGCTACATCCTTGAGCAGCACCCAGTCCGTCGGCCAATGAATGTTGACCTCCAAACAGGTGCCGTCGATCAGGCAAATGGTGGTGTCTATCGGCTTGTCCAATCCCACCACCTGCCGGGCCAGATCGGCATCGCCCACAACCTCAGTCAAGGTCCGGTGCAAGGCCCTCAACTGCTCTTCGCTGAAAAACTTCGAGGCCCGTTCCAGAGTGCTCTTGGAGATGCCCCTTATGCCGTCGATATGGCGGACACGACAAAAGTCAGCCAACAGATCGCTGCTGCCCAGAGCCCTCGACAAATGCCGAAACGAAATCCCACCGAGCAGATAACGCAGCGTTTCCATACGCAACGCCTTGAGGGCAAAATTAGCCCGCTTTTGCCGGGCCTTTACACTCATTGGCTGGCCTCTTTCCAAGGCCAGATCAACGCCCTGCGATTCCACCTCCGAATCGATCAGCAGCCGGTCGATACGCTCGATGGTGGCGCGAAAGTTATCGTAATCGAGGCAACGGTCGACCACAGTTAAAGCTGGACGCAGGAGGCATTGGATGGCTATATTTTTCATAGAAAGGGCTATATTGATTTTCGCTAACGCAATTATAGAACCCTTTTTTAGCCGGATCGAGCAAAAAAATGCTCTTTCCGGCTATTTTTATAAACGTCATCCAGTTGACTACAAAATCTTTATATTTTTGGGACAGCCTCTACATAGGGATTTCCCCAACCCCCAACATCCAAAATTTCTCCGTGCTGCCTCGTCAAGAGCTTTAAGGCATCTGGCGTGAATCTCCAGTAGTCATTCGGATCCCCATGCACTGGATTGATGAAGCAGGTTGTATGCAAAGAGATGCCATTTGGCTTTAAGACTCGAAATAGTTCATTGATCGCTAAGTGCGGATCGCCTTCGACATGCTCAAGCACTTGGTCGCTCACAACGGCGTCAAACTCACCATCTTTAAAGGATAAGCTGAGAACATTAAACTCTGGATAAGGCACATCAGTAATTTGCCTATCGTTAAACCCCAACAACCTGGCTAAAGGTTGAGAATGACTAATGGATAATACCTTTAAATCTTCAGATCGCTGTTCGGAGTATTCTGATAGGCGCTTGTACATGTAGTAGCGAGTAACATGCGGGCCCTTAGTCAATCCGGCCGTCGATAATCGGTAGAGCCCCTTCGCTATTTTTCCTAGAATTCTCTTCACAAAGATTTAATGTTCCTGTTTTTCAGTTTGTGTAAATGTATATAGGCGGCAAAAAAGGCTCTTGGCCAGTTACTTTGACCAACCAACCTAATGGATTGGTTATGCGCCGACGCCAGTCCTAGCCCGGGGAAATTTAAAGGATGATCAATCCGAATAGAAGGAGCGCCGCGCCCGCCGCCATGACAATATAATTGCTCCAATCAACACCGGGTTCGAGGCAACATAACGAGGGCTTGGAGGAACTGTAACTGACGAGGACCTCGCGGTCGGGATGATATTTCTGAAAGGATGTGCTGGCGCTTTCCAAAAAATTCAGCCCAAACCGTTTTCTGCTCCCGTGGTGGACGATTCCATTGACTTCGAATTTATATTCCAGGAAGTGCGTCTTTGATGTATGCGTTCGTCCCTGGCTCCTGTGAACTTTTGTTTCGACGTAGCTAGTCGTTACTTTGCCCTCGACGGTTGGCCATTTAAGGGTCGCCTTACCATTGCGAAAATTTCAGAGGCCGATTGCGATGATAATCACACCCAAACCTATGCACACTTCCGGCGAAATCGAAACGTTTGCAATAATTAAAATGTTCTCTAGCATCATATATGTGGGGAATATCTAAACCAACTTCATACGAAACAGTTTGGCAAGGGTCAAGCCAGCTATTTCGGGTAAAAAATTATCGTCTTGGCCCTGCTAGCCCGTTTTTGCCCTCATGCGTCCTTGTCGGTTGGACAGACTTCCAGGCCGCCAGGCATTCGGGTATGGGTTCTCGTTCCTGCGGGCAAGGGTGCTGCTACCCTGCAATAGGCCAAAGCCTTGCCAATCTTTTTAAGCCTGCAAAAGTTCTGGCTTGTTCATTTTCCAGGCGGCAGCCCCAGCCAGGAGGGTCATCAATACGATGATGCCCCATTCGTTGAGCGTCGGGATGACGCCTGCTTCCGTCTCGTTCACCTCAATGAGTTGCCACCCGGATGTTACGGCCACGGAGGTTTTCTCGATCCCATTCACATTAAAGCGTAAGGTAGCGTTCGACAGCGGATCGATATTCCATTCAAAACTAATGTTCACCGGACCTGTAACAGCCGTTTTGATGGAAGACGTTTCGCCGCTCTCTCGAGCAGATGCCGCCAGCCATGCGTTCGAAGCTGAAGGCGTCCATACGGAATCCCCTGTCGCGAAGAAAGAAGATGTATCCAGAGCGCCCAGCAATTCACTGGCATCAGCGACTTGATTCAGGGCTGGAATCTGTTCGATGACTAACCGGTAAAGTCCAGTTTCAAACGCAGACAGGGAAAAACGGGAAGTGAATTCGTGCATAACGCGTGAATCACTCAATGCATAGAAGTCATGATCAAATTGGTCGGATACATCGACAAAATCGGTTCCATTGGAGCTCCCCTGCGGATATAACCTGATATCACTCAGCCCACTTGCGCTCGGAAGTTGCAAGACCAGTCGTTCATTCAGACTAAATCCATCAATGTGAGTCTCACCGATGTTATTCACTACGGTCGGGTCCAATCCCTGGGCATACTCGCGGAGATTTACAATCGTGTCGGACTCGGAATCGACATTGCTTAGATCTGAACCGGCATCTGGGAAGTAAATATCCTGCCACGAGGTATAATCCTTGATCGCATCATCAAACTGATCAAGAATCAACACAGAAGCAGACCATGGGTTGTAGAGAGCATAACTGGTTGTATCCGGGAGCAGGCTGACCACGGCAAGTTTCGGTTGCGATTTGTCCAGGTCGTAAAAAGCGGGCATAATATTCAAGAGTTTCGTCTGCTCACCGGCGTTAAAACTGATGAGCGGTTCAACCTGAACATAGTCTTCTCCATTTATTGCTGTTCCATCAAACGTGAGTCTGATATCCATGGGATCATCCGTTGAACCTTCCCGGGAAATCTTGACCACACCGGGAACTGGCCCAAGGCGCTGAGCATAGCCCACGATCGCTTCTATCGTTATGTTCGGCGCATCTTCTGTAAACGCCGGGGTAAAACCGGTACGGTAAAGAGGGCGCTTTAAAACCGGTACGCTTATCCTAGAAAGGAGGAGTGTATCGAGACATGAAGCAATGGACGAGAGTGCGGCACAAAGTGCTGCAGGACAAGCAGAGCAAGCGCTCTGTGATGCGAGAAGAGGGACTGCACTGAGGAGACCCTGGGAAAGATGCTGGCCTATTCACAGCCGCCGGGATACCGGTGCAAAAAGAGGCGCGCGCGCAAGATCGATCCGTATGTGGGCTGGATCGAGGAGGTGCTCTAAGCGGACCGGAACGTGCCCAGGAAGCAGCGCCATACGGCCAAACGGATCTACCAGCGTTTGGGCCGGGAGAAGGGCTACCAAGGGGGCTACACGGCGGTCAAGGAGGAGGTGGCCGAATTGCGAGCGAGGCGGCGGGAAGTGTTCGTGCCGCTGGAGCACCGCCCTGGTTATCCATATGCTCGAGCAACGCGACAACCACGACCTGCAGCGCTTCATGAAGCAACTCGAAAGGCTCGAGGTGCTCATCCTCGACGAACTCGGTTACGTCCCTTTTTCCAAGACCGGTTCCGAACTGCTCTTCGACGTGGTCAGCCGCGCTTACGAGCGCACCAGCCTCATCGTCACCACCAACCTGCCCTTTGAGAACTGGATCGAAGTGCTCGGTTCCGAACGACTCACCGGCGCTCTGCTGGACCGACTCACCCATCGGGTGCATATCCTCGAAGCCAACGGGCAAAGCTACCGCTTGCGCGATGCTCGACGCCGACGCCGTGGCCGTCGCAGAAAACAATAAACGCCTTGGGCCCGGCTCGTCGGCCTCCGGCCTCCTCACCGACCCCAAGCCAATCCCCAAAACCAACTCCCAAACCCTTGACGTACCTGCAATTACCAACCTAAACCTTATTCCAAGCGTACCGGTTTTACCCCGACCCCCGTACCGGTTTCATCCCGGCGTTTACAGCCCCACCCCGGGAATCCCCTTCTCGATCAGCCGTGAGGGCAGAGCTCCAATCACCGGGGCCTCTGCGGGACGTTCCTTGGAGACATACTTTTTGCGGATGTAAAGGCGTTTGATAAACTTCGGTGGAATCAAATCCAGTTCCTCGGTCACCTCCTGGCCGATACAGCGCCATTTTTGCGGTTCCGCTTTGACCTCTTCGGGTTCAATGATGACCTCCTCGACTTCCAGGTGATCGGGCAGACGCCGCCGCCGGGGCTTTGGGCGTTCCCGCACTGGCGGCTGCGCCGTTGGTTCCGGTTCAAGGGTCGTCTTCTCAATAGCGATGGGCGCGGGTTCGGCGCTCGGCAGCCCCGCCAGCAATAACTCCAACTGCTTGGGATCGATCTGTTCACTCTTTTGACCCCCGAAGTAACGCTTGATCAGCCAATCGACACGGGCTCGTAACAAACGGTTCTCCTGTTCGAGTCGTTGGTAGTCTTTTAGCAGCGATGCAATGGCCTTAAGGGACATGAAAACAAGATTAAACTAACTCTCATTAGATAAGCAAGCATTATTTTCATGAAATCAATAGCATCCCATAGGAAATAACGCAAAACGGCTGGAATTGCTCTTGTTCGCCTGTTTCACTAGAAGCAGGTTACTATGAAAAAACAAAAAGCAAATCCAGCCAAATGCAAGGTGTGCGTTCTGCGACAGCTTTGCAATTTTATTCCGGGACATCTGGTGGCCAAGTTGGCCCGCCAGTATGGTGTCGATAAGAAAGCTCGCAGTTTCAGTCCATGGAGCCATATCGTTAGTTTGCTCTATGCTCAGATCACTCATGCTATTGGGCTTAATGATGTCTGTGACGGACTCGCTCATCACAGAGGGTTGCTGGCCAGTATCCGGGGGGCCAGCGCTCCCAGTCGCAACGGGCTTTCCTACGCCAACAAGCATCGCGATGCCGCGATGTCGGGAGAACTGTTTTGGTCGGTGCTCAAGCACTTGCAGTCGTTGTCTCCGGGGTTTGCGGGTGGTAAATTCAAGGGGTTTCCCCGACGTTTCAAACGCGTTATCAACATCGTCGATTCGTCCACTATCGGTTTGGTCGCCAACTGCATGGATTGGGCTAAACATCGTCGGCGAAAGGCGGCTGCCAAATGTCACTTGCGCCTGGATTTGCAAAGTTTTCTGCCCCGGTTTGCCATCATCGACACGGCCAGGGACAATGACGCCAAACGAGCCCGCGAAATGTGCGCCGCCCTCAAAGCCGGTGAAATCGTATTGTTTGACAAGGCCTACATCGATTTGACCCACCTCTTTGACTTGTCATCGAGGGGCATTTACTTTGTCACCCGGGCCAAAGAGAACATGGCCTTACGCTGTGTCAAGAGGCTGCTCAAGAAGCCCAAGGGCAATATTTTGCGCGATGATCTGGTGGTCCTTAAGAACAAAAAATCCCGTCAGGATTATCCCCAGCCGATGCGCCGGGTAACGGCATGGGTGGAGATTGATGGCCAGTGGCGAGTGATGGAATTTTTGACTAATAATTTGCAGTGGTCGCCCCATACGATCAGCGAACTGTATCGCTGCCGCTGGTCCATTGAAACCTTCTTCCGCCAGATCAAACAAACGCTCAACTTGTGCGATTTCCTCGGCCATAGCGCCAATGCCGTGCGCTGGCAGATTTGGAGCGCTTTGCTGCTCTATGTGCTGCTCCGCTTCCAGGCCTGGTTGAGCCGCTGGGAGCATAGTTTTGTCCGCCTGTTCACACTTGTCAGAGGCGTGCTTTGGGATCGCTTTAACCTGCGGGACTTGCTCGATTTCTATGGGACAGCCGGTGGACGCTTTAGAATGCGAGCGACTCCCCAGCAGGCTTATTTCCCTGGGTTTGGTTGAAAACCTATGGGACAGCACAAGGTGACAAAAGCAATAAAAGAGAAACATGTGATAAAATTTCAAAAATTCGATTCCCCCAAAAGTCAAAAACTCACATTGATTATCAATGGGTTACGAAGCTTGCCTCGCCCCTATGGGATGGTATTGAAATCGAAAATATCTACCCGCCTGGTCGGTGTATCGATATAATAAAATTTCTTTTTAACCGTATTCCAGGCTAGACCGTTTGAGGTTGTGATTCCCGAGAGCACTTTTTCCAACTTCAAGGAGTAATCGACCCGGTATAAATTACCAGTCTTTTCCGGCCCCATGGAACCTATCCAGAACCTTCCAGCCGGATCGCATTTGCCATCGTTGAAACGGTTGGCGGGCAGATCTGCTTCTACCTCCATTAAATCGTGAATTTTGTCTTCCCCGGGAGTGTAACGAGCGATGCGTTTTCGCAAGCCGAGGATCAAACCGCCGGATCGACAGGGAGCCAGGGTAGCGACCTTATCTCCGACCTCAAAAGTTTCCTCAGTGCCAGTATTGGGATCATATCGATGGACATATCCTCTGTTAATATCGACCCAATAAAGTTTCCTGTTCTTACCATGCCAGGCGGGGCCTTCCCCGAGGATATCCTTGGCTTCAATAACGAGTTCTGCTTGAACGGTTTCCATATATATATTTTGATTGATTGGTGTAATGTGTGGAATTTTCTCGGCAAAAATACAAAAAATTGGTGAGCGAGTGTCTAATTTGATCTATCTAAAATTCTATCACACAAGTGCATCGTTCGATAAATATTGTCAACGTGTCTGTCTGTCTCAATCGCTCTACTCGCTTGAGCATGGTTCGAAACATTTCTCTTGGGATGGCCACCTCGGCCATCTGGAAGGTGATATACTTGGCATGGTGGACCACCTTTGCTCCGATTTTGATGAGTTTCTCCCGTAAGGAGCTCAGCATCCAGTGCTTCACCTTTGGGGGAAGGATCAACCGGCGCATGAAGTTGCCCAGATTGTACGCTAAGCCGAAGAGCTGAAGCCGAACGGCGTTGTCCTCAAAGTCATGGCAGGACAAGCGGGTCCAGTGGATGGCATGTTTGCCCTCTTTAATCCACTGCTCTGCGGTGCCCCGGTGGTTGTAAAAATCCACTACCTTCCTGGGTGGCCAGTTCAGATTTGTCACGATGAAACCGACCCGTGCAAATAACTCTCCGGCGTGCCATTCGACCTTGGCCACCACGAGGTGAGGTCTCTGCAAACTGGCGGCTTGATATGGAAAACTCGCATAAAACACCTTGGGTGCCCGCGAGGGTCGCCCCACTGGCCGAGTGAGTAAAGGGGCGATATGTTTTTGTAAAATCGTGTTACTCTTCAGCCGAATGACGTAGGAAAAGTTCTCCTGCTCAAGGTAACTTAGCCCGGATATTTCAGTATGCCGTGTAAAGCCACAAGACTTCAGTGGGAGAGTCCAATAAAACCCACCCGGGAACTGTCGTTCCACCCGGTAGCAATGGCAGGGACGGTGGAGGTAACGAAGCCGTTCAAGTACTGCGATGTAAAAGGCCCCGCAAGGGGGGTCAGCGAGCGAGCAGGCCGTAATATGAGTGAACACCGAGCAAGCCTCGAAAAGGGAACACCGAGCAAGCCTCGAAAAGGGTAATGCAAACGCCGACCCCGTTGAAACAGGGGGAAGGCTGCTACTGCAGGTGAAGAGAGCGACGAGAGCGCCCTGCAGGTTCGCCGGGGTAATGGTGACGGCATGTTGGCAGCAGGAGTCTTGGAGGAACACGGGAAACCCGGTTCGATGGGGTGGAAGTCCTCAACGGCTAGCTCGTGAGAGTGGGAGCGGGTCGAGCCGGGTGGCGGAGAGGCCCGTAGTAGTGAGGAGGCGGCTAATCCCCGCGAAGCCAAGGGGCCTCAGTTCAAGGGCGATGAATAAAGGAAAGAAAGCGCAGAGATTGACATGAGTCTAGTAACTCCACAAAGCGTTAGGAAGCTCCCGCATTCATTGCATGTCAAAGCGAAGGGAAAAGCGACCTTCCGCTTCTACAATCTGTATGACAAGCTGTATCGCGAAGATATCCTGCGGTTTGCCTGGCGGTTGTGCCGAGCCAATGGCGGGTCAGCCGGGGTAGACGGGGAAACCTTTGCCAGCATCGAACGGGCCGGAGAAGTGGAATGGTTGGAACAACTGGCGCAGGAACTGCGGGCCAAACGTTATCGGCCCGAAGCAGTGCGGCGGGTCTACCTGCCAAAGCCCGATGGGGGCCAGCGGCCCCTGGGTATACCGACGATCAAAGACCGGGTGGTGCCAATGGCCGCGGTGCTGGTGCTCGAACCGATCTTTGAGGTAGACCTGCAGCCGGAGCAATACGCCTACCGGCCAAGCCGCAGCGCCCATGATGCGGTGCGAGAAGTGCATCGGTGGTGGAACCGGGGCTATGGGGAGGTAGTGGATGCAGACCTGAAAGGTTACTTCGACACCATCCCGCATCCGGAGCTGCTCAAGTGCCTGTCGCGTCGCATCAGTGACGGGGCCATGCTCAAACTACTCAAGCAGTGGTTGGAAATGCCGATCGAGGAAAACGGCCAAGGGGGAAAGGGCCGGAGCAACCCGGCCCGCAAGTGGCGGCGAGGCACCCCGCAGGGGGCGCCCATATCGCCGCTTCTGGCCAACCTGTATATGCGCCGTTTTATTTTCGGCTGGAAAACGCTCGGTTATGCCGGGCAGTTGCACTCGCATATTGTGAACTACGCAGACGACTTCGTCATCCTGTGCCGGGGAACCGGCGAGGAGGCTCTCGAAGCCATGCGTCATATTATGAAGCGGGTGAAACTGACGGTCAACGAAGAGAAGACGCGGTTGTGCCGAATACCCGAGGAATCTTTCGAGTTCCTTGGCTACACCATAGGGCGTTGTCATTCGCCTCGAACGGGCAAAGCCTACCTAGAGGCTGTCCCAAAAATATAAAGATTTTGTAGTCAACTGGATGACGTTTATAAAAATAGCCGGAAAGAGCATTTTTTTGCTCGCTCCGGCTAAAAAAGGGTTCTATAATTGCGTTAGCGAAAATCAATATAGCCCTTTCTATGAAAAATATAGCCATCCAATGCCTCCTGCGTCCAGCTTTAACTGTGGTCGACCGTTGCCTCGATTACGATAACTTTCGCGCCACCATCGAGCGTATCGACCGGCTGCTGATCGATTCGGAGGTGGAATCGCAGGGCGTTGATCTGGCCTTGGAAAGAGGCCAGCCAATGAGTGTAAAGGCCCGGCAAAAGCGGGCTAATTTTGCCCTCAAGGCGTTGCGTATGGAAACGCTGCGTTATCTGCTCGGTGGGATTTCGTTTCGGCATTTGTCGAGGGCTCTGGGCAGCAGCGATCTGTTGGCTGACTTTTGTCGTGTCCGCCATATCGACGGCATAAGGGGCATCTCCAAGAGCACCCTGGAACGGGCCTCGAAGTTTTTCAGCGAAGAGCAGTTGAGGGCCTTGCACCGGACCTTGACTGAGGTTGTGGGCGATGCCGATCTGGCCCGGCAGGTGGTGGGATTGGACAAGCCGATAGACACCACCATTTGCCTGATCGACGGCACCTGTTTGGAGGTCAACATTCATTGGCCGACGGACTGGGTGCTGCTCAAGGATGTAGCGGGCACGCTGCTCAAAGCGATCCGGCTGATCCGTGAGAAGGCCGGTTTGCGCCATCGCATGCCGATCGAACCGGAGCCCTTGGCTCGGCAGATGAATCGGCTGTGCATACAGATGACCCACAGCCGGCGGCGAAAGGACAGCGCGCGGCAACGCAAGGGTATCTTGAGGCAGATGAAAAAGCTGCTCAAACGGATCGGGGAGCATGCCCGCAGTCACCGGGAATTATTGCAAGCCTGCTGGGAGCAAAGCGATTACAGCGAAAAACAGGTCCAACAGATCCTTACCCGGATGGAGCGCATGAGCGAGCTAATCCCGGTGGTCATCAAGCAAGCGCACGAGCGAATCATTGGCGGCCGCCAGGTGAAAAACGCAGAGAAAGTTTTGAGTGTTTACGAACCCGATGCGCAGGTGATTGTGCGAGGCAAAGCGGGCCAAGAGGCTGAGTTTGGCAACACCCTGTTTTTGGGTGAAAGCGTTGAAGGATACCTGCTGGACTGGAAACTCTACGGCAGCCGGACGCCAAGCGAAAATGAACAAATGCAAGAGAGTTTGCAAAGACAGAACCGCTTCAACCTAGCCGAACCCATAGCGGCCATGTGCGCGGACCGGGGATTCGCCTCCCAGCGGGCCCGCCGGCAGTTAGCCCAGGAGGGCATCTACGATGCGCTCTGTCCACGCGATCCGAAGCAGTTGAAAAAACGGATGGAGGAACCACACTTCAGGCAATTGCAAAAGCGCCGGGCCAGCACCGAAGGGCGGATCGGGGTATTGAAGAATCGCTGGCAGGCCGGGCGATTGCGCAGCAAAGGCTTTGCCAACCGCTCGATCAGCGTAGCCTGGTCGGTCCTCTCGCACAATCTATGGAAAGTGGCCAAGATGCTGGCCCAGCAAGATGAACTAAAAACCAAAGCGGCGGCCTAAATAAAGAGCGGAAAAGCAAGGACAATACTTTTTCACAGGCCTACTGTCGGCCCATACAAAGAAAACCAGGCAAACGGACCCCAAAACCAGAATCCTAACGTCATAGGAGAGCAAAGTCACCCCCTCCCAAAAGAAAATACCACTAAAATGAACACTCTTCAAAATCCCCTCGCAAAAATCACCCTTTTGGGACAGCCTCTACCTAGGCACAAAACCGTCCAAGACGAAGGTCCAACGAGTCAATCGGCGAATCAGTGAAATGACGCGAGCGAACACCCAGTGGCGAGAAACCGGGCAGATGGTAACAGCAATCAACCGTCAATTGCGCGGCTGGGGCCACTACTTCTGTCTGGGATCGGTGAGCAAAGCCTACCGGGCGGTGGACAGCCACAGCCGGTATCGGCTACGCCAGTGGTTGCGCAAGAAACACAAGCGCAAAGGAGCGGGCACGAAACAGTATCCAGATGAATATCTGCATGATACGCTCGGCCTGGTCTGTTTGGGGTTAACAACAGGCAACCTCCCGTGGGCGAAAACATGAAAATACCCTTGTCCGAAAGCCGGATGCGGGTACCGAGCAACGCGACATCCTCCAAACCGCACGTCCGGTTTGATGAGCGGGAGAGTGGAAACGGAGATACGGAAGGATATTCAGGCACCGGCAACCGAAAGGGTTGGTCTCAGCCATGGCCTAACCTACGTTCACCGCGCCACCTCCCGACTCTACTGAATTTACGTTTGGGAAGGCATGAAACTTAGTAGGAGGCGCTCAACCGAAGCGTTTTTATTGAAGGTTAGGGTCCATCTTCCATTTGGTCGATTCAATCGGCCTGCTTTGAGCAGGAGGTTCCTTCGCAGGGTGTGCCAGTTTTCAAATTTCCACAGCGCACTGCGCTTTTCATTGGTGTGCCGACGAGTGGCCGCGCGTTCCATTTGCAATTCCCGGGTCAGGTTGTGAGCCAGCAGGTTGGCCAGTAAAAAGACTTTGTTGGCGTTCCACCGGCGGGCCGGAATGTAGTCCATCTGTCCGTGGTTTTTCAATTCCCCGAAGATGCTTTCCTGTGCTCCGCGCCCTTCATGAAAGGGTAGTGTATTAAGTAGGAATGGTGGCTAATTCTTGATTATATTGATGAATGAAAAGTCTCAGACAGGTTTCATGCATACTCTTAAGCTTGGAAAAGGAGAGGGTTTTGCGTGTGAAACGACCCAGTCGTTGGCGCAGGGTATTGTTCCATCGTTCCACATGGGCCGTTTCACCGGTTTCTTTTCCCACGGATCGGTTATGAGGAAAGACTTCATCATAAGTGGACCAAAAGTCGCTGTAGGTGGCACATCTTTTGTAGGCCCGTGGCAGGCGCTCGTAAAGTTCCCGGCAACGATACCAATCCCGAGGCCCAATGGCATAGGAGAGGATTTGACGGGTGCGTCGGCAAAGAGCGATCCAAACCCATTGGGCATCGCTCTTGCGCCCCACAAAAGACCACAGTTCGTCCAGTTCAATGACATCATGACGGCGGGCCGCAAGAATCGTGCTTTTGAGCGATCGCAGCGATTGTCGTTTTTTTTAACCAACTCAAAACGGTGTTGGGACTCACCCCGAAGGCGCGCTGTAAACCGCGTAGACTGCTGCGTTCCTGATAGACTCGAAGGATCATTTCTTTTTGCTCTTCGGTGTATTTCACTGTGGGGTTTTCTCGGCTTTGTTTACCACAATCATGGCAGCGGTAGCGCTGTTTATGGTTGGGCGTCTTGCCAAATTTAATGATATTTTCACTTCCACAGTGCCGACAATTAATAATTTTAGTAACCATGCACTAAGAATAAACTGCCTAACGCTATTTGTACAGCTAAAAATACAAAATAACATTCTTTTTTTATACACTACCCATGAAAGCGCACCACTTTTCTGGTTATGCACTTCTTGTTCGTTACGATTGCCTTGAACTGATAGCCGCGTTGGCGAGGCTCGAATAAATCCAGTTGCAAGGGCCCCTTAATCTGTTCATTGACTTCGGCGCGGATAAACACAAAACGGTTTCTTCGGTCCCAGCTCTTCGGTTTCCACCGTTTCTCGAAATAGCCCAGCTCTTTTTCTGCGCTGCTTAGATGCCACCACAGCCGTCTGTTTTCGATCAAATCCTTCAGGGCCACTAACCGCGCAAAGGGAACCGATATGGTGTATTCGAGCTTTAGCAATTCCAGCGTTTGCACCATCTCATCGCTGAAGAAGGCACTGTCCATGCGGGTTTCCACCTTCGCTGAGGGCAAGACCTCCCGCACCATTTGCACACACCGGCGCATAAACTCGATGGCTCCATGGGAGTCGTGCACGTTGCCACTGCGATGCAAAACCGCTAAGACTTGTCCGGTTTGCCCCACGGTGCAAAAGAGCGGGTAGTAACTGCGCTGCCCTTTCTTTTTGCGGTTGAATCCAACGGCCGTCCCTTCGGCCCGCCGGCGGGCGCTCAGCACACTGCCGTCAAAGTCCAGCGTAATGCGCGCCAAACCCTCCTGTGCAAGCCGCTGCAACACTAACTGGGCATTGATTTTTTCCAGCCCCAGCAGGCTGCGCCCGTCGAATTGCTCCAACATCCGGCTTATCGTCGGCACGCTGGGCAACCGCTTCATTCCGGCCATCTGTCGCACCAGCGGATCCTCCTTATAGAAATCGATGTCGCGCAAGGGCCGAAACCCAAGCACAATGTGGATGACCAACAGTTGCACTATCCGGCCAAAGCGGTAATGGCTGCCGACTTGCAGGTGACGGCAGCAACGGTCCAGTTTTTGCGCTAATTGCAATCTCTCCAATAACGGTTTGAAAATGACCAATCCGCCATAAGAGGTCATTTGCTCCTTGGCGAATTTGATCTGAGGCAGACACCATTTTCTTGCCTTAATATCCCTTTTTGCTATCTTCACATTTAGTGGCTGGTTAAGAGTTTGGAATTTTAGTTATGAAAAATCCATAATATACTCTTAATCAGCCATATACAACTTATTTATACCCTCTATAAATACTTTTTTATGAAACTATGGAGTTTACCCATACCTAACTTAAAAATATATGGCCGATACGGTACGTGACGATAATCAGGATTTGACAGTGGGTTCCATTCCGGTCCTGGTCAGGCGGTTGGCGATTCCGGCCAGTGTCGGGTTTTTCTTTAACACCATGTATAATGTGGTGGATACTTTTTATGCGGGTCTTGTTTTCACCCAGGCATTGGCGGCCCTCTCATTGTCTTTCCCGGTTTTCTTTTTAGTCATAGCCTTTGGTTATGGCTTATCTAGAGGCTGTCCCAAAGTTATAACCATTTGTTTTACAGTAAGTTAACTTGTTTATAAAGCTGTCATAAAGACCGTTTTTAGGGGATTTTGGGCAATTTCGATGTCTATAACACCGTCAGCCTTTCTCTTGTTTTGCATATTCAAATACAATTCTACCATAGACCTCTGTCTGACGCGATTATATTTATAACGAATAGAGGCCTTATACAGCGTTTTTGACGGAATTGAATGACTTACGTTCCCTTACAGTTCGGAGTCGAATATCTCAATTCGCAAAATTCGGGTTTTTGGAACAGCCTCTAACTTAGCACTAAACCCGTTGTTTATGTTTGGCTGGATGGGATTCCCGGCCCTTGGACTGACCGGCATCGCATTAGCTAGAGGCTGTCCCAAAGTTATAACCATTTGTTTTACAGTGAGTTAACTTGTTTATAAAGCTGTTATAAAGACCGTTTTTAGAGGATTTTGGGCAATTTCGATGTCTATAACACCGTCAGCCTTTCTCTTGTTTTGCATATTCAAATACAATTCTACCATAGACCTCTGTCTGACGCGATTATATTTATAACGAAAAGAGGCCTTATACAGCGTTTTTGACGGAATTGAATGACTTACGTTCCCATACAGTTCGGAGTCGAATATTTCAATTCGCAAAATTCGGGTTTTTGGGACAGCCTCTAGCTACCGTGGTTATTGAATTATTGGGGTGTGTTTATCTTGGTTATAATTTCAATAGCATCCCATAGGAAATAACGCAAAACGGCTGGAATTGCTCTTGTTCGCCTGTTTCACTAGAAGCAGGTTACTATGAAAAAACAAAAAGCAAATCCAGCCAAATGCAAGGTGTGCGTTCTGCGACAGCTTTGCAATTTTATTCCGGGACATCTGGTGGCCAAGTTGGCCCGCCAGTATGGTGTCGATAAGAAAGCTCGCAGTTTCAGTCCATGGAGCCATATCGTTAGTTTGCTCTATGCTCAGATCACTCATGCTATTGGGCTTAATGATGTCTGTGACGGACTCGCTCATCACAGAGGGTTGCTGGCCAGTATCCGGGGGGCCAGCGCTCCCAGTCGCAACGGGCTTTCCTACGCCAACAAGCATCGCGATGCCGCGATGTCGGGAGAACTGTTTTGGTCGGTGCTCAAGCACTTGCAGTCGTTGTCTCCGGGGTTTGCGGGTGGTAAATTCAAGGGGTTTCCCCGACGTTTCAAACGCGTTATCAACATCGTCGATTCGTCCACTATCGGTTTGGTCGCCAACTGCATGGATTGGGCTAAACATCGTCGGCGAAAGGCGGCCGCCAAATGTCACTTGCGCCTGGATTTGAAAAGTTTTCTGCTCCGGTTTGCCATCATCGACACGGCCAGGGACAATGACGCCAAACGAGCCCGTGAAATGTGCGCCGCCCTCAAAGCCGGTGAAATCGTATTGTTTGACAAGGCCTACATCGATTTGGCCCACCTCTTTGACTTGTCCTCGAGGGGCATTTACTTTGTCACCCGGGCCAAAGAGAACATGGCCTTACGCTGTGTCAAGAGGCTGCTCAAGAAGCCCAAGGGCAATATTTTGCGCGATGATCTGGTGGTCCTTAAGAACAAAAAATCCCGTCAGGATTACCCTCAACCGATGCGCCGGGTAACGGCATGGGTGGAGATTGATGGCCAGTGGCGAGTGATGGAATTTTTGACTAATAATTTGCAGTGGTCGCCCCATACGATCAGCGAACTGTATCGCTGCCGCTGGTCCATTGAAACCTTCTTCCGCCAGATCAAACAAACGCTCAACTTGTGCGATTTCCTCGGCCATAGCGCCAATGCCGTGCGCTGGCAGATTTGGAGCGCTTTGCTGCTCTATGTGCTGCTCCGGTTCCAGGCCTGGTTGAGCCGCTGGGAGCATAGTTTTGTCCGCCTGTTCACACTTGTCAGAGGCGTGCTTTGGGATCGCTTTAACCTGCGGGACTTGCTCGATTTCTATGGGACAGCCGGTGGACGCTTTAGAATGCGAGCGACTCCCCAGCAGGCTTATTTCCCTGGGTTTGGTTGAAAACCTATGGGACAGCACAAGGTGGCAAAAGCAATAAAAGAGAAACATGTGATAAAATTTCAAAAATTCGATTCCCCCAAAAGTCAAAAACTCACATTGATTATCAATGGGTTACGAAGCTTGCCTCACCCCTATGGGATGGTATTGTTATAATTTGATTAAATCTGGTTTGCTTAACGCGGGCAGCAGGAAATTATTAAGACCTGAATATAAATCGTTTAAAGATTTAACGCAGCAAGGATTTCTCGCCAGCATGAACATGGCAACCGTTGCCATTGGAATATTTGTTATAACTTATTTTATCAGTAGATTTGGAAAGGAGGCGGTGGCGGCCTACGGTATTGCGACGAGAATTGAACAAATCGCTCTGCTCCCAACTATCGGTTTAAACATAGCCACTCTATCCCTGGTGGGGCAAAATATGGGGGCCAATAAATGCCATAGGGTACGTGAAACCTTGAACACGACCTTGAAGTACGGGGCTTTTATTTCACTCTTTGGCCTGCTTTTTCTCTTTATTTTCTCCAAACAGTTGATGGGTATATTTACCGGCGATGAAGCGGTTATTACTATCGGGAGCGGTTATTTAAAGATAGCGGCATTTTTGCTTTGGTCTTATGTGATTATGTTTATCAACGTCTCGGCCTTGCAGGGAATGAAGCGGCCCATGTTTGCCCTATGGATTGGACTTGGCAGGCAAATTGTGGCGCCCATTGTCGTTTTTTATTTTTTCATTTATGTGATCGAAACCGGTTTGTTATGTGATCGAAACCGGTTTGCCTGGAATATGGTGGGGAATATTTGGAATCAACTGGACCGCGGCCATTATATCTTTGGCCTACGCCAAAAAGATAATCAGGATGGCAGAAGAAGCGGCTGGCTGATACCGGAATGTTGTTGGCGCGCAGTTTTAACGGGAGTTGCCGGGGTCTCCTTGTTCGTAGGTTGCGATCCATTTAAGATGCCAGGTGTCGTAATCTCCTTTTTGCAGGTGGTGGCGGGCTTGGTTCATTAAATCGAGGTAAAAATGGAGGTTGTGGATGGTCAGGAGGGTGGCGGCGAGGATTTCTTTGGCGACCAGAAGATGCCGCAGGTAGGCGCGGGTGAAGTTTTGACAGGTGTAGTTGGGCAGGCCTTCGACCAAGGGGCGGCGGTCATCCCGGAAACGTTGGTTGCGGAGATTGATTTTTCCAAAGGGAGTGTATGCCGTGCCGTGGCGGGCGGCCCGGGTGGGTATAACGCAATCGAACATATCGACTCCCAGGGCGATCATTTTTAGAAGTTGGGGAGGGGTTCCCACGCCCATGACGTAGCGGGGTTTGTCCTTTGGCAATAGCGGGGTTGTCCAGGAAACCTGTTCCAGCATCATCGGCTCCGGTTCGCCCACCGCCACCCCGCCGACCGCGAAGCCGCAAAAATCCATGGCGGTAATGGCCTGGGCGCATTCTTTTCTTAAAAGCTCATAAACGGAGCCTTGCACAATGCCGAAAAGATGGTGACCGGTATCAAGGAAGCCGTTTTCGCGGGCGGTTAGCAGGCTCTGCTCCGCCCAGCGGACGGTGCGTTCGTTAGCCTGGCGGCAGGCCTCTTCCGGGCAGGGGTAGGGCGGGCATTCATCGAGAACCATGGCGATGTCGGAGCCCAGGTTTTGCTGGATGTTGATCGATTCGGCGGGTCCCAGAAAATTTTTTTCTCCACTGAGGTGAGAGCGAAAATGGATGCCTTGGGGGGTAATTTTTCGGAGTTTGGCCAGACTGAAAACCTGGAAGCCGCCGCTGTCCGTCAATATGGGCCCATCCCAACTCATGAAGCGATGCAGTCCGCCGAGGCCGCGGATGAGATCGGAGCCGGGCCGCAAATGGAGGTGGTAGGTGTTGGCGAGAAGAACCTGGCAGCCGATTTCCCGCAGTTGGGCGGGGGTGGTCGCCTTGACGGTGGCCTGGGTGCCCACCGGCATGAAGATGGGCGTCTCGATTTTTCCATGGGCGGTGCGCATTGAGCCGAGGCGGGCCGCCGTTTTTGTCTGGCAGGGAATTGTTTGAAAAAAACCGCTCATATCCGTTTGTGAATCGTAAATCCTCTTTGCCGCCACCTTGCCTTGGCCATCGGCGGAAATCAAAACTTAAATACCGGGGCGGCATTTTCAATCGGCGAAGGGCTTGACCCTGCGGCGCGCGGCGGCATGATAGGCAATTGTTATGATGCTGGTGATCGACAACTACGATTCGTTTACCTACAATCTTGTGCAATATTTCGGCGCTCTGGGGGTCGTGCAAAAAGTTGTTCGCAACAATGACCTATCCGCCGCCGAAGCGCTCGCCCTGAATCCTGATCGAGTGGTTATTTCGCCGGGCCCCTGCACACCCGATGAGGCTGGAAAGAGTCTCGACCTGGTGGGCGCTTTTGCCGGGAAAAAACCTGTTTTGGGGGTCTGCCTGGGGCATCAATGCATCGGGCAGTATTTCGGGGGCCTGGCGGTTAGGGCCGACCGGCTGATGCATGGAAAAACATCCACCATCAAGCATAACGGGGGGCCTTTGTTCGAGGGGCTGGATGCCCAGTTTACGGCCGCCCGTTATCATTCCCTGATCCTGGACCGGCCCACCTTGCCCGATTGTTTCGAGATAACGGCGGAGACGGCGGAAAACGAGATAATGGGAATCAAACATCGGGAACTGCCGCTTTGGGGCGTGCAGTTTCATCCCGAATCCTATGCCACCAAGTGCGGGATGGAAATTTTGAAGAATTTTTTGCGGCTTTAAATAATTTTTTATTAACTTATGCAATGCCCTAAATGCAGCGATCAGGACACCAGGGTGATCGATTCACGGGTCGGAAAAAATGGCCGCACCATTCGCCGCCGCCGCCAATGCACCCAGTGCCAATTCCGGTTTAACACCATCGAGGAGGTTTTGTGCGAAAATCTTTTGGTGATCAAACGGGACGGGCGGAGGGAGGATTTCGACCGCAACAAAATCCTCAGCGGCATCCGGCGCGCCTGTGAAAAACGGCCCATCGACCTGGAACAGATCAATATGCTCATTTCCGACGTTATGCTGGCCCTGGAGGAGGAGCACGAGGCCGAAATTCCGAGCCGCGCGGTCGGTGAACTGGTGATGGAAAAGCTGAAAAATATTGACCAGATCGCCTATGTTCGATTTGCCAGTGTTTATAAAGATTTCGGCGATATTTCGGAGATGGCCAAAGAGATTTCCGAACTCAAAAAGAATCCGTGAAAACTCATAACGAACTGGCCAAAGCGCATTGCCTGCATTCCCTTTTCGGCAGGTTGACCGGCCGCGATCCCTACCTCACGGGGCAGATCAAATATGCCATCGAGTTTTCCCTGACCGGTTCCAATGACCGGAAAGCGCCGCTCAACACCTTCACCGAAGCGGCCCGGGAGCTTTTTAAAAAGCAGCACCCGCTGCCGCCATCGTGGGGGTTTGCCCACCTGGACCTGAGCCAAAACCCATTCGACCCCCTGTGGGTGCGGGAGGAATTTATTAAAAGCCTGAAATGCCTGGCCGGTTTTAACGAAAATCTCCTTGTCATAACCGGGTTGCGGGGAACTCTCTGCCCGCCGGGCAAGTATTGGACGCGGCGCATGCAGGAACGCTATGGGGACGCCTTGGCCTATATCGACGATTTGGCCGCGAGGTGGTCCACCCCCAACACGGCCCTGACGGTTCTTTGCTTGTAAATCAATCAATCTCTCCATTAATTATGCAAGCCTGACGGCAAAAAAAAGACTGATGCCGATGCCGGACGAAAAAACCATTTTTGAAAAAATAATCGACCGTGAAATACCGGCCCGGATCGAGTACGAGGACGACCGCTGCATCGCCATACACGACCTCAACCCGCAGGCGCCGCTGCATCTGCTGATTATCCCCAAAAAGCTGATACCCCGCGTCGGTGAAGCCGGGGATGGAGACGAAGCCCTGCTCGGCCACCTCCTGCTGGTGGCTCGAGATATTGCTAAAAAAAGAAAACTCAGCAAAGGCTTCCGCATCGCCATCAACAACGGCCCCCACGGAGGCGAAAGCGTTCCGCATTTGCACGTCCACCTCCTAGCCGGTCGCCCCATGACCTGGCCCCCCGGCTGAGAGTTTGAATAGAGGGCACACCGCAGCAGTGGAGATACCAATTGATAGCGAATCTTGATGTCAGCTTCTAGGGGTGGTTGCTCATTAAAGCGCCCACCCTTGTTATCCAGAAATTCTAGCACTAACAAGGGTCCCGCCTCCAATTGTTGTCCAACGAATTTTTAAACCACGGATATTGGATTCGGGTCTGTGGACGAGGAATATTTTTAACCACAGATTACGCAGATGGACACAGATAATTTTGGGTAGTGTATAAAAAAAGAATGTTATTTTGTATTTTTAGCTGTACAAATAGCGTTAGGCAGTTTATTTTTAGTGCATGGTTACTAAAATTATTAATTGTCGGCACTGTGGAAGTGAAAATATCATTAAATTTGGCAAGACGCCCAACCATAAACAGCGCTACCGCTGCCATGATTGTGGTAAACAAAGCCGCGAAAACCCCACAGTGAAATACACCGAAGAGCAAAAAGAAATGATCCTTCGAGTCTATCAGGAACGCAGCAGTCTACGCGGTTTACAGCGCGCCTTCGGGGTGAGTCCCAACACCGTTTTGAGTTGGTTAAAAAAAACGACAATCGCTGCGACCGCTCAAAAGCACGATTCTTGCGGCCCGCCGCCATGATGTCATTGAACTGGACGAACTGTGGTCTTTTGTGGGACGCAAGAGCGATGCCCAATGGGTTTGGATCGCTCTTTGCCGACGCACCCGTCAAATCCTCTCCTATGCCATTGGGCCTCGGGATTGGTATCGTTGCCGGGAACTTTACGAGCGCCTGCCACGGGCCTACAAAAGATGTGCCACCTACAGCGACTTTTGGTCCACTTATGATGAAGTCTTTCCTCATAACCGATCCGTGGGAAAAGAAACCGGTGAAACGGCCCATGTGGAACGATGGAACAATACCCTGCGCCAACGACTGGGTCGTTTCACACGCAAAACCCTCTCCTTTTCCAAGCTTAAGAGTATGCATGAAACCTGTCTGAGACTTTTCATTCATCAATATAATCAAGAATTAGCCACCATTCCTACTTAATACACTACCTAATTTTGAAGTAGTGGTTAATATGCTTTTTTATCTGCGTTTATCTGTGATGGTATGAGGTTTTTTTGAAGTTTAATCAAACGCATCAAACGCAGCCAACCTATCCATTGACGTTTTTTGCATTTTGCTATATAATGTTGGCTATGTTTCAAAAAACTTCAGTAGAACCGTTTCCTGACCAAATAATACCTGAAATCGCAGATTTCGCGGATAAACGCAAATACTGGATACTGGATGCAGGATGCTGGATGGTTAAATATCTAGCATCTTTTATCCAAAATCCGTTTTATTCAGTAGTGAACTTTTTTTTAGAAACTATGAGGTTTACCAGGGGGGCTTATTTCTATGACCAACACTAGATATATTGCTTTGCTTTTTTCCGGGCAGGGGGCCCAGAGGGTTGGCATGGGGAGCCGTTTGCATGAGAACTCTCCCTTGGCGCGCGATCTTTATGGGCGGGCCGATGAAATCCTGGGCTGGAGGGTGAGTGAGGTTTCTTTTCGGGGACCCGAGGAATTGCTGACGGAAACGCGCGTCTGCCAGCCGGCTTTGTTTGTCATGGGTTATGCCATTTATTCCATTTTGAAAGAGACTGGCAAACTCGATGGCGGTGGCTTGAGGGTCGCGCTGGGGCTCAGTCTGGGAGAATTGACGGCCCTGGCGGCGGCGGAGGCTTTCGACTTCGAGACCGGTTTGCGGCTGGTGACGGAGAGGGGGCGGCTCATGCAGCAAGCTTGTGAAGAAACCAGGGGAGGCATGGCCTGCCTGATCGGGGGAACGGTCGAGGATGCGGAAAGGCTTTGCGCCGAATTCGATATCGATCTGGCCAACCTCAATTGCCCTGGGCAAACCGTGGTGTCGGGCGCGGCGGACCGGATCGAGGGGGCCACGGTCGCGGCGAAAGAACGCGGGTTGTATCGGATGGTGGCCCCTCTCAAGGTGGCGGGCGCGTATCACAGCCGATTGATGGAGCCAGCGCGGGAGGGCTTTGCCCGGTTCCTGGCGAAATGCGATGTTAGAAAGCCCTCCATACCGGTCTATTCGAACACGCGGGCCGAAGTTTTGGAAGATGCGGGGGCCATCCGGTCGGCTTTGACCCGGCAAATAGTGTCGCCCGTTCGATGGGAGGATTGCATGCGCCATGCGGCCGCCCTCGGCATTAATGACTTTTATGAATGCGGACCGGGAAAGGTGCTCAGCGGCTTGGCCCGCAGAATCGATAGAACCTGGAATGTGACCAGTATGGAAGGGATGCTGGATACTTGATGCTGGATGCTTGATGCTGGATGAGAGATAGGGGAAGATGGTGTCAGGTTTCAGAACTCGACATATAAATCACCGTTTAATGAATAAACTATCCTGTATCCTTCCCTTTGGCCTTATTTTAATGATTGCAATAAACCGCTTCCGGCACTTTCTCCCTTAGTCTTTATTTTATTTATGTTTTCGGTTTCTCATATCAGGAATTTTTGCATCATTGCCCATATCGATCATGGCAAGACGACTTTGTCTGACCGGCTTCTGGAGATTACCCACGCAGTCGAAAAAAGGGTCATGAAGGATCAATTACTGGACTCCATGGACCTGGAGCGGGAGAGGGGCATCACCATCAAGAGCCACCCGGTTACGATTCATTACCACAGTCCCGCCGGGGAAGATTATACGTTGAACCTGATCGATACGCCTGGGCATGTGGATTTTTCCTATGAAGTTTCGCGCAGCCTGGCCGCCTGCGAAGGGGCGCTGCTGCTGGTGGATGCGGCCCAGGGTATCGAAGCGCAAACGGTGGCCAATGCCCATCTGGCCATCGAGCAGGGTCTGACGATTATTCCGGTCATCAATAAAATAGACCTGCCGGGGGCGGACATACCCGCTGTGCAGCACCAGTTGGAGGAAATCCTGGCCATCCCGGCGGATGAAACCTTGCAGGCCAGCGCCAAAAACGGCCTGGGCATCGAAGAGATTCTGGAGAGCGTGGTCGAGCGGGTGCCCGAGCCCCGTTGGGCCGATCAAAAAGAGACCCGTGGGCTCATATTCGATTGCGTATACGATACCTTCAAGGGGGTTATTTGCTATGTGCGGGTATTCTCGGGCTCATTAAAACGGGGCGATCATGCGCTCTTGATGAGCGAAGGTGTGCGGGTGGAAATAAAGGAGGTTGGCTTGTTTACCCCCCAAATGAAGGCGGTGGATACACTGGCAAGCGGCAGTGTGGGTTATATCGTGACCAATTTGAAAGAAGTTTCCGATGTCAAACTGGGCGACACCGTAACGCTGGCCAATGAACCCGCCACGGAGATGCTTCCCGGCTATCACGAAGTGCGCCCCATGGTTTTTAGCGGAATCTATCCCCTGGATACCACTTCTTACGAAAAGCTCAAATCCAGCGTGGGTAAATTGCGGCTTAACGATGCCGCCTTCGTTTATCAGCCGGAAACGTCAACCGCTCTCGGTTTCGGCTTTCGCTGCGGTTTTCTCGGGTTGCTGCACATGGAGATAATCATGGAGCGAATCCGGCGGGAGTACGACCTGGACATCATCTCCACTTACCCCAGCGTGGTGTATCGGATCAACCTGACCGATGGGCGGCAGATCGAAATCGACAATCCCGCCCACCTACCGGAAATTACCGAAATCGAGTTCATCGAAGAGCCATTTATCCGCGCCAATTTGCATATACCGACCACCAGCGTGGGCGATATTCTCGGGCTCATCCTGGATCGGCGGGGTGCCTGTGAGCATACCGAGAGCGTGGACGAAAGCCGCCTCATCTTGCGGTGCCTGTTGCCTTTGAATGAAATCCTGGTCGATTTTAACGACCGCCTGAAAAGCATAACGCGCGGCTACGGCTCCATGGATTACGATCTGGCCGATTACCGCAAGGGGGACATGGTGAAGCTCGATATACTCGTCAATGGGGAGTTGGTCGATGCCTTTTCTTCCATAACCAACAGCAAAAAGGCGGTTGGAAAAGGGCGTAACCTTTGCCAAAAACTCAAGGAAATACTGCCCCGGCAACTCTACAAAGTAGCCATTCAGGCGGCGGTGGGAGGAAACGTGGTGGCCCGAGAGACATTGGGGGTACTGCGCAAGGATGTGACCGCCAAATGCTACGGCGGCGATATAACACGCAAAAAGAAACTGCTGGAAAGGCAGAAAGAGGGCAAGAAACGGATGAAACAAATCGGAAAAATCAGCATACCCCAAGAAGCCTTTATCAATATTCTTAAATCGACCTGATTTATTGTGCAACCGGACCCGTGGGAATGATTGTCTAACTGCAAATCCAATTAATGATGCCATTTCTGAAAACATCCAAATCATCGAAAAAAAAGCTTCGTAAAGAGGCCGGGCATTGGCTTCGTTTGGGGCATAAGGTGAAAGCTTATCGCTGTGATGTCATGAGGGCCGGCGATGTGGAAAAATTGAGCCTAGCAATGGCCGAACTCGAGGAGGCGGCGAGGGAGGATGAGGAAAAAATGCTCACCGATTCGATCTCGCGGCTGGAAAAGATTCTACGCAAATGCGGCGGCTGTTATTACCCCCACAGCCATTGGGTTGAAAACGTGGAGATGTTTCTCGTCGCCGCGATCCTGGCTATCGGCATCCGCACCTATTTCATTCAGCCATTCAAAATTCCGACCAATTCCATGTATCCCACTTACAATGGCTTGACCTATAAACTTTATGGCGTTGAAAACTCCGAGCCGGAAGAACCTCCGGGGATGGTGAATCGATTTTTCAGAAAACTGGTTCTGGGCGCTTCTTACAAAGAGATCGTCGCTCCTGCGGATGGCGAATTGCGCATCGCTCTGCCCACCTTTCGTTCCAGCAGGGAAGCCTTGGGGCCCAACAGCAATTTTTACTATCAAATGGTTGGCGGGCGCAAATGGCTTCTTTTCCCCACCACTTTGAAGGAATTCAAATTTTATATCGGCGATCAACCCGCAACCGTTCGTGTGCCTCCCGATTTCGTTTTCGACAGAGTGGTGCAGGACCTTTTTGCAAAGTCTTTCAACCATCCCGTGACGGACCCGAACCTGGGCCGGGTGTTGAACACTGGCCTGCATTTTAAAAAAGGGGAACGGGTTTTGAGTTTCGAGATATTAACCGGTGACGCTCTTTTCGTGGACCGCTTCTCCTACCATTTTTTCCCCCCCAAGATTGGCGATCCCTTTGTTTTCCGCACCGACAATATTGTGGGCATCTCCAAATCGAACCGGGGAAAATATTATATCAAGCGGCTGGTCGGCAATGGGGGCGACACCCTGAGCGTTAAAAAATCGGGCCTCTACCGCAACGGTAAGCCCATTGAGGGGGCTGGCGCATTCGAAAAGAATGCTAACCAGGAGGGGGAATACGAGGGTTACACCAACCGTTGGCGGCTCGACACCGGTCTTGAAGACACGATTCCGGAACATCATTATTATGCCATGGGGGATAATTCTGACCAGAGCTCCGACAGTCGTGCCTGGGGTTATGTGCCGGAAAGGGAAGTTGTGGGCAAAGCCATCTTTATCTATTACCCATTTACCAGCCGCTTTGGCCCGGCCCACTAAGGTCAATTACGCCCAGAGAAAGTGGTTGGCGGATTGTGGAGCATGCCGCGCTGCCTGGCCCCAAGCTTTCATCCCTTAAAACAAATCGGAGTTATTCTTTACGGATAATGAGATGAATGCTCATCACAAAATTAAGCGTATATGAAACTGTCTCGAAAATGGGACATGGCCTGTACCACAAGTGGAACATCGGAGAGAACTTCCAGAAGTAAATAAAATTATATCTATCTTATTATCAACTGGTTAGATTGAATAAAAATCGAATTGGCACGGTTAATGATTATTCGAATGCAAATGAATATAATAGAATCACGGATTACACGGATAATAAAAAAGAATTTCAACCATCCTCGCTTTTAGGGGACCATTAATATTCAAAAACGAAAAATTAACTGAATCCAAGACTTCCCTTCTTCCGTCTATCTATAAAACAAACGATGAATGATGCCGTTCCAGTACAACTCGAGCCAAAAGCATACAATACAGTTTTATTAAAATATACTGTAATGATTACAATTTATAAATTCTGTATCTGTTTTGTTTTTAATTATGCCGTATTATAAATACCGAATAAAGGAAACTTTGATAACGAAATAAACAGTCCTTCCCCACAACCACATTAATTTCAACCTTGCGCGCTAAATTAATCTGGACTGATTAAAATTATGAACACATTAATTGAACCCTCAGCCAAAAGGGGAAGACCAACCATAGAAATGATGGAAAATTCCCACCCAACCCACAGAGAAGAGAAGCATCATGATTTTCCACAACTCAGTGAAAGCGTATCAAGTGATCCTGTGAATTATCCTGATCTGGTATCCACCCCCAATTCCGATTGGCGTCCCTATCAGACTCCGCCCCTTAGCGACGGCGGTGCCCGTGTCCTTTCCTATATTAGCGCATTTGGTCTGGCTTTATTCATTT
Source organism: Opitutales bacterium (assembly GCA_965226205.1). Lineage (GTDB taxonomy): Bacteria > Verrucomicrobiota > Verrucomicrobiia > Opitutales > UBA2987 > JAJFLU01. The sequence goes on from CBDDCJ010000029.1 coordinate 239,844, forward strand.
TCCTGGCTTTACCGATTACTCAATTGCTTTCTGAAAAAGCAGCTGCTTTCAGCCACATCCTTCTTGACGCGGCCGCCATGCCTCCGCCTCCGGCCCCTCCTCCCGAACCACCACCCGAGGAAGAGGAAGTGGCCGAGGAAGACGTCCCGGAAATGGAAAAGGAGCTACAACCATTGGACTTGAGCCAACTGGATGTCGCCCTCAACCCGGGAGTTGGAGACGCTCTCAACATGGGCAGCGCCATTCTCGGATTCGGTGTCACTCCTGACACCATTGCCCAGATGGATATTTTTGAACTCAAAGACCTCGATAATGATCCTCAACGAATGGTGGCCGTCGCGCCGATTTATCCTTTCCAATTCAAGCGCGAAGGCATAAGCGGTTGGGTAAAGTTGATCATTGTCATCAACGAAAAAGGCAGGGTCATCAAAGCGGATGTGGAATCCTCCTCCCACCGGGAATTTGAGCAGCCGAGCATAGATGCGATTATGCAATGGAGGTTCGAGCCGGGCACACGCAATGGCAAACCGGTCAAGGTCCGCCGTTTGCAGCCCATTTCTTATACGCTTCGTTAGTATTGAGTCGCGAGGCAAGTTAGCATTTTCATCAGGCGGTGATTTACATGCTGGGTCGTGATCCCTCCGTCCAGAATGACGGAACTGCCGTTGGCTTATTTAGTCTTCATCACCCAGACGCCATCCCATTTGCCTTCGGGCCTATTTTTTGCCAGGTAATCGCAGCGTTCTAAATACATCTTCGAACATTTGTCGTCGGGATTGAGCTTCAACGCCTTTTGAAACATCTTTTTAGATGCCGCCCAATCTCCTTTTTTGTAATAACTTACCCCGTTATTAAAACATTCCAGGGTTTCGATCATATTGGGAAAGGTATCTTCCTTATGATAATCGAGGACTTCAAATACGCCCACCGGTTTCGTTTTACCTTTCACGATAACCTTGTCCACCTCGCGTGTGCGATAGGTGGATTTTAAATTCTTCATCGTATGTTCACTGACCAGAATCCTGGCCCCGTACTGCTTGCAGGCGCTTTCCAGACGGGCCGCCAGGTTCACCCCGTCGCCGATCACGGTGTAATCCATTCTCTTGGGTGAACCGATATTGCCGGACACCACAAAGTCGGTGTTTAACCCCACCCCGTGGTCGATGGTTCTTTTTCCCGCTTTAATACGGAGATAATTAAAGTCGTTCAACTCCGTCATCATGGAAATGGCTGTGCGCAGTCCCCGGTCCGGGTCGTCATCGTGAGGAAAAGGCATTCCGAAGACGGCCATGATGGCGTCTCCGATAAATTTATCCAGCATGCCACCTTCGTTCTGAATGCAGTCCACCATAATGGTGAAATATTCATTCAGCAGACTGACGGTTTCCTGGGCTCCGAGTTCCTCCGTCAAAGTGGTGAAACTGCGGATATCCGAAAACAGGACGGTGGCGATACTGCTTTTGCCGCCCAGGACATCTTCGCCGCCCTCCAGCAATTTGTCCGCCAGGCCGGAGTCCATATAGCGCGACATGGTCGATTTCATGCGTTTCTCGCTGCTGATGTCCTCGATCATGATCATGAACCCCAGCTTTTCTTGCTTCACGTTCATGAGGGGGTGAAAACTGACGTTGACGGAAAGTTTTTCGCCGCCGAATTCCAGCTCCGAATCAATAAATTCGAGTACTTCGCTTTGCTTTTCGACCATTTCCAGTTGTTCGATAATCCATTGGTTTGGGCCGGTAAAAAACTCCTTGGCCTTTTTGTTCAGAATTTCGGAAAAATCGGACACACTCAGGATTTTCAACCCACAGGCGTTGCAGGTCACGATGTTGCCATCCTCATTCACGATTATAACACCGTTGGACATGCTCTCGAGGATGCCCTCGTTGTAATTCTTGATGTTCTGCACATCGTCGAATAGTTTGGCGTTTTCGATGCCGATTGAAATCTGGGAGGTAAATGCGGCCAACCGGGCTGCGTCCTCTTTCGTAAAAGGACCGCCTCTTTTATTCAAAACTTGGGTCACGCCTATGGTTTTGCCCTCCTTGTTGAGAACCGGAATGCAAAGAATGGAACGGGTGAAAAACTCCGTCTGACGGTCAAAGGCCGGATTGAACCTGAGGTCGGCATAGGCGTGCGGAATATTAATGGTATCCCCACTGGTGAAAACCGTACCGGCAATGCCCAGGTGGTTGGGCAGGCGGATCTGGGTGACCCCGAGGCCCTCTCCCACTTCCGTGAAAAGCTCTTTCGTCTTCTCATCATTGATAAAGAGGGTGGAGCGCTCCGCATCGAGCATCTTGGTGATGGTTTTAATGATCTTTTGCAGGAGCGGACCGAGTTTGAGCTCGGATGAGACCTGTGCCACAAGATCAAGGAACTCCATCTCCTGCCGCCGGGTCTCCTTCATTTGTTCGATCACTAGGTTGCCTTGCAGGGCGAAGGCCGCCTGGTCGGTCATGGCTCCCAGCAACTCGAGATCGTTTTCCGTAAATTCACCGTCGATCTTGTTTAAAATCTGGGTAACGCCGATTTTCTCACCGCTTAATGATTTAAGCGGAGCGCACAGAATGTTACTGGTTTTAAAACCGGTGCGATCATCAATTTCATGATTAAAGCGATCGTCTTTATAGGCGTCATGGATGATGACTCCAGTGTCCTGGGAAAAGCACCAGCCAATGACCCCGCTGGTGTTTAAAATCCTTATTTCCCTTCATTAGCATCCCATAGGAAATAACGCAAAACGGCTGGAATTGCTCTTGTTCGCCTGTTTCACTAGAAGCAGGTTATTATGAAAAAACAAAAAGCAAATCCAGCCAAGTGTAAAGTGTGCGTTCTGCAGCAGCTTTGCAATTTTATTCCGGGACATCTGGTGGCCAAGTTGGCCCGCCAATAGGGTGTCGATAAGAAAGCTCGCAGTTTCAGTCCATGGAGCCATATCGTTAGTTTGCTCTATGCTCAGATCACTCATGCTATTGGGCTTAATGATGTCTGTGACGGGCTCGCTCATCACAGAGGGCTGCTGGCCAGTATCCGGGGGGCCAGCGCTCCCAGCCGCAACGGGCTTTCCTACGCCAACAAGCATCGCGATGCCAGTATGGCGGGAGAACTGTTTTGGCCGGTGCTCAAGCACTCGCAATCATTGTCTCCGGGGTTTGCGGGTGGTAAATTCAAGGGGTTTCCCCGACGTTTCAAACGTGTTATCAACATCGTCGATTCGTCCACTATCGGTTTGGTCGCCAACTGCATGGATTGGGCCAAACATCGTCGGCGAAAGGCGGCTGCCAAATGTCACTTGCGCCTGGATTTGAAAAGTTTTCTGCCCCGGTTTGCCATCATCGACACGGCCAGGGACAATGATCGACACGGCCAGGGACAATGACGCCAAACGAGCCCGTGAAATGTGCGCCGCCCTCAAAGCCGGTGAAATCGTATTGTTTGACAAGGCCTACATCGATTTGGCCCACCTCTTTGACTTGTCCTCGAGGGGCATTTACTTTGTCACCCGGGCCAAAAAGAACATGGCCTTACGCTGTGTCAAGAGGCTGCTCAAGAAGCCCAAGGGCAATATTTTGCGCGATGATCTGGTGGTCCTTAAGAACAAAAAATCCCGTCAGGATTATCCCCAGCCGATGCGCCGGGTAACGGCATGGGTGGAGATTGATGGCCAGTGGCGAGTGATGGTTTTTTTGACTAATAATTTGCAGTGGTCGCCCCATACGATCAGCGAACTGTATCGCTGCCGCTGGTCCATTTAAACCTTCTTCCGCCAAATCAAACAAACGCTCAACTTGTGCGATTTCCTCGGCCATAGCGCCAATGCCGTGCGCTGGCAGATTTGGAGCGCTTTGCTGCTCTATGTGCTGCTCCGCTTCCAGGCCTGGTTGAGCCGTTGGGAGCATAGTTTTGTCCGCCTGTTCACACTTGTCAGAGGCGTGCTTTGGGATCGCTTTAACCTGCGAGATTTGCTCGATTTCTATGGGACAGCCGGTGGACGATTTAGAATGCGAGCGACACCCCAACAGGCTTATTTCCCTGGGTTTGGTTGAAAACCTATGGGACAGCACAAGGTGGCAAAAGCAATAAAAGAGAAACATGTGATAAAATTTCAAAAATTCGATTCCCCCAAAAGTCAAAAACTCACATTGATTATCAATGTGTTACGAAGCTTGCCTCGCCCCTATGGGATGGTATTGATTTCCCTTCTGAAATTTCCCTGGGCCACCCGCGAATACAACTCGCCGGTCTGGCTGTCGTTGAGAAAGATGGAGCCCCTTTCCGCGCCGATGGCCGAAGTCGTTATGTCCACCAGGGTTTCCAGGGCGTCGTCCAATGTTTTGGAAACCGCCAGGTCGTTCGTCACTTTGAGGAGCATTTGGGCGAACCCGCGAGTCCTCTTCAAACGACTCATATTTTTACTGGGCTTTTTAGGAGAACCGTTTTCAGTCGAATTTTTATTTTTCTCTTCGGGCTCCTTCAAAGGTGTCGTGTCTCTTCGTTCAATACGAGGTTCTTTCAATGTTTCACTTTGCATTCTGCTGATCCAGTTTTGCTCGAAGGCTACCTATAGTATCCTTGAATTGATTGCATTGATTGTTGGTTGTGGCGATCATTTTTTGAATGCGTTCGTCGCATTCGAATTTCATTGCTTCCAGATTGTCCCTAAGGGAATTTACCGTTTCACTTAACTGCTTGTTTTCATTATTGACGGAGGAAAGATGTTTTTGAATACGTTCCTTTTTGCCGAAATAGGCTTTATCCATTTCATCCCTCAAGGCATGGGAAAGGGATTTGAGCTGCCGGTTTTTCTCGGTCAGGGCGGCCACCGCTTTTTGCATTTGGCTATCTTGTTCGATATGCAATTCTTCCAACGCGTCGCGGAGCGTATGGATGGTTCCGAGCTGCTGCTTGATTTCCGTGGTTGATTCCGCCACTGCTTTCTGAATGCGCTCATCCACCCCGATGCGGGAATTTTCCAATTCTTCGCGCAGGGCATTTACGGTTTCCTTGAGCTGTTTGTTTTCGGCCGTCAATTTGGAAATGGCTTTCTGGATTCGCTGGTCCTCGCCAATGCGGGCTTTTTCGTGCTCATCACGGAGCGCGTTTATGGTTTGCTTGATGAGTCTGTTTTCGGATGTCAGGGAAGCCACGGCCTCCTGGACTCGCTCGTCCACAATGATATGGGCTTTTTCCAGTTCATCCGCGCAGTGAATCAACGATGCCCTTCATCCCTTTCACTTCGTTGTGGGCACCGGCGATCGCTTTCTGCTTGCGTTTATCCTCCCCGATGCGCTCCATTTCCATATTATCGCGGAGGGCATTTACCTGGCTTATAAGTTCCCTGATCTCGATTTGGGATTGGGCCACGGATTTCTGTATGCGGTCATCCATACCAATCCGCGATTTCTCCAATTCTTCGCGAATACGGTCAATGGTCTCCCGCAAATGGCGGTTTTCCATCTGCTCTTCGTGAAGCTGTCCGTATTGAATCATGCTTCTCTAAAGCCCTTTCCTAGGCGGATTTTCAAGTAATTTTTGACTCTTCCAATGGGTATCCCACAGTTGTCAAATACGCTGCCAATTTGGAAACTGTGAGGCTGGCATTGAAAATATTGCAAATTTTTTGGGAAAAAAGCAAGGCTTTGCGAAAGCTCTCCAGCCCCACTGATCAAAGTCTGGCCATAAACCGGCCTCGGCCTACCACTGGGGTCTCATGCGAATGTGGAGGGCTTCGTAGCGATCCTCCGGGATTTCCTCAAGGAAACGGCTCCGTTTCAATCGTATAGGCCCGCTGCCCTGGGTGCTGACCATGGGATAGCTCAAATAAAGCTCGTCCCTGGCCCGGGTCACGGCCACGTAAAAAAGCCTCCGCTCCTCCTCCAGATTGTCCTCCTCGATGGCCCTTCGCAGCGGAAAAAGACCATCCGCCAGACCGATGACGAATACCACCGGATACTCCAGACCCTTGGCCTGATGAATGGTGGTCAGGCGCAGACAATCCTCCGCCAGATCGACGGATCGGTCGCCCGTTTCGGAACTGAGGAGGGCCAGTTGGGCCAGTAGTTCGTTGATTTCATCGAAGCGTCCGGCAAATGAAATGAGGCTTTCCAAGTCCTCGGAACGGCTGGACCAGTTAGGCCAATGGTTTTTTCCGAAACCCTCATACCAACCCTCCACGGCCACGCGCACTGTTTCCTGGGGTGAGCGGGTTCGCATCGCCTCCTCGATATCGACCAGGGTCAGGGCCAGTTCCGCCCAGTCTTCCTGGGCTGCCGCCGGAATTTTGAGATCTTTGGAAAAAAGCGCCTGGATCAAGGAAATCTTTTCATCCTGGGCGATTCGATGAAGCTTATTGAACACCCGGAATGCCGTTTTTTCACCGATTTTCGGCAAGAGGCAGGCAATTCGGGAAAAAGCCGCGCTATCGCCCGGATTGACCATAAACCTCAGTTGCGCCACCAGATCGCGGATGTGGGCCTGCTCGAAGAAACGCACCCCACTGGTGATGACAAAGGGTATCCCTTGCCGCGATAGCTCGATTTGCAAATCGAGAGACTGGTAATGGGCCCGGTAGAGAATCGCGATGTCGGAAAGCCTCAAACACTCATCCTCAACCAAGGCATCGATGCGTTTGATGATGATGTGGGCCTGCTGGCGCCCATCCATGACCTGAAGCAGGTAGGGAACTTCCCGCTGAGGCCGCACCGCCAGCAATTCCTTGCGATAGGCTGGATCGATATTTTGGGCGTGGAGTACGCTGTTGGCCAGGTCGAGGATTTGCGGCGAGCTACGGTAATTTGTTTCGATCTTGTAAATTTTCGTGCCCGGATGCCGTTTGGGAAAGGCCATGATATTGTCATAACTGGCGCCCCTCCAGGTATATATGCACTGGGCGTCGTCCCCCACCGCCATGATCCGGTGGTGCGAGCCGATCCGGTCGATAATTTCCGCCTGCAAGCGGTTGGTGTCCTGATATTCGTCCACCAGAAGGTATTTAAAACGATCCGTGCAATAAGCTGCCGCCACCATGTCCGTGCGCAACAATTCCAGCCACAGAACGAGCAAATCGTCAAAATCGACGACCTGCGCTTTCCTCTTTCGCAAGGTGTAAGCATTGAAAAACTCCTCCATCGGGTCCGCCAATACTTTAAAACCGGCGTAGCGGCTCTCAATGGTTTCCCTTAAACCGATTTGGGTATTGCGGGCCAGGCTGATGATGTTGGCAATGACTTTGGCCTTGGGGTTGTCCTTGATCTTGAGGAACGAACCGTCAACGCCCCTGATAGTGTCCTTGAGAATAGACTCCGCCTCGCTCTGGTCCATAATGGTGAAATTCGGCTCCAAACCGAGGCTGCCGCCATGAATCCGCAGGATTTTCTGACCAATGCTGTGAAAAGTGCCTCCCCAGAATTTACTCTTCTCTATTCCCGTAAGGTCCTCAACTCGTTCCAGCATTTCCCGGGCCGCCTTGTTGGTAAAAGTCAAAAGCAAAATATTCCAGGGGCGCATGCCTTGCTCCAGCAGCCAGGCCACGCGGTAGGTGAGCGCGCGCGTCTTGCCGGAACCAGCCCCCGCCAGAACCAGAGCCGGGCCGGGCTCCGCCGTAACCACCTGGAATTGCTCAGGGTTAAGCGCTTTCTCGTAATCGATGGGACAAAACTCATCCAGCTTTGCCATGCTTTGGTCAAAGGTTTCCATGCTCGAACTGATGGCCTTAAAGCATAAGATGCTCAATGGGAAACCTTCTTTTCCCCGATGCGAAAAATAATGGAAATGACATCTTCAGGCCAGTGTCACGAGGGAGTCCCGGTGCACCACTTCGAGCCGCTTGCGGCCTGGAAATTGCGACCGTATCTGGTCCGTGTCCCGGCCAGCCACATGGGCCAGGTCCGAGCTATCGAACTGGCATATGCCGCGCGCGAAATTGGCCCCGTCGGGCTGTTCGATGCTGATAATGGCGCCGGCCCGGAATTTACCGCTATAACCGGTCACCCCTTTGGGCAAAAGGCTGCCGCCCTTGTGCAGCAAGGCATCACGGGCCCCTTCGTCAACCCGCACCGAGCCTTCCGATTGTTCAAAAAATGCCAACCACCGTTTCTTTGAAACAAGCGGTATTTTGTGCGGAATAAAAAATGTGCCCTTGGCTTTTCCGTGAAATATCCGGGCCAGTATATCCGGGTTTTGGCCGCATCCGAGAAATACCCCGCATCCCGAGCGGGTGGCGATTTTGGCCGCTTCTATCTTGGTCTTCATGCCCCCCACGGAGGTGGCGCTGTCGGTGCCCCTGGCCATACTTTCGATTTTTTGGGTGATTTTTTCCACTACCGGGACAATCCCGTTCGAATCGTTCAAATTCATAAGCCCGTCAATGGTGGTCAAGATAACCAGCATTTCGGATTTTGTCAGGCTGGCCACCAAGGCCGATAAAATGTCATTGTCTCCAAACCGGTGGCACAATTCTTCCGAGCTGACTGAATCGTTTTCATTGACAATCGGCGCCACCCCGGAGGCCAACAATTTCTCGAAAAGATCTTTCACTGTCACATGGCGTTTTCTGCTGCGCACATCTTCGCGGGTCAGCAAGAGCTGGGCCACCGTAATCTCAAATGGGTTGAAACCGGTTTGCCAGGTATCGGTCAATATGCTCTGCCCCACCGCGGCGCATGCCTGCAAGTCCGTCAAGCCGGTGGGGCGTTTATGATAGCCAAGTTTGTTCATGCCCAGCCCGACAGCGCCCGAACTCACCACAATGACTTCAAGGCCGCGGGAGCGAAGCTGGCTGACCTGCCGGCAAATGCCATTGATGCGCTCCACATCAACGGAGCCTTCTTCCGTGGTCAGAAGTCTCGTGCCCAGCTTGATGACCACGCGCCGGGTTTTTTCAAGAAGAGAGTGCATGACTACTACGGCTTAACAGGTTATAGAGGAAAAAGGTGTCAGTTTTCAGGAGATATGATGCGCAACGCAGGATGGATTTGTCGAGTACAGACACCTGAAACCTATCCCCCCCTCATCCTTTGCCCGGCGGGTGTGCTCAATCAAAGCGTCGTCAACTCGTTTTCTTTTCGGGCCAGGTGCTCCCCGATTTTCTCGACATGGGAATCGGTATCCTTTTGCACCTCTTTTTCGTATCGTTTGAAATCGTCCTCCGAGATCTCCTTGTCTTTTTGCATTTTCTTGAGGGCTTCCAACGCGTCCCGCCGGGCATGGCGTACGCTGATGCGGCCCTCTTCGGCCATGGTATGAGCTATTTTTACCAGCTCTTGCCGCCGCTCCCGGCTCAACTCCGGAATGTGTATGTGGATGACCGTCCCGGCGACTGTCGGGTTCAGCCCCAGTTTCGCCGTTTGAATGGCCTTTTCCACATCCTGAACCACCGATTTGTCCCAAGGCTGCACTTGAATCGTCCGCGCATCCGGCGTGGTGATGGCTGCGATCTCCCGCAGGCGCATGCTGCTGCCATAGGATTTAACATGCACCTGAAGGTTCTCGACCAGACCCGGAGATGCTTTCCCGGTATGCAGGGAGTTAAACTCATGAGCGGTGAATTCCACCGCTTTTTCCATATTTTCCTCGGCTACCAGAAGCGCCGTTTCGTAGTCCATGTGGGGATAGGGGATAAAGGGTTTATTGGATGCTATATTGAGTTTAATGAACCAAGGTTCCCACCTTTTCGCCCAGGACGGCCCTTTTGATGGTGCCCGGTTCGTTCATGTTCAAGACCAGGACTGGCATGTTATTGTCCAGACAAAGCGAAAAAGCGGTTGAATCCATAACCTGAAGCCGATCGCTAAGCGCGTCAACAAATGATATTTCCTCATATTTGACGGCATCGGGGTGCTCCATCGGATCTTTATCGTAAACCCCGTCCACCTTGGTTGCCTTGACCACCACATCCGCTCCGAGTTCACTGGCCCGCAAGGCGGCGCAGGTGTCGGTTGAAAAGTAAGGGTTCCCCGTCCCCGCGGCCAGGATGACAATGCGGCCTTTTTCGAGGTGGCGTATGGCTCGGCGGCGGATGAACGGCTCGGCCACCTTGTCCATTGGGATGGCGCTCACGAGGCGGACCTCCATCCCTGCTTTCTCCAGAAAATCGAGAAAAGCGAGGCCATTGACGACCGTTGACAACATGCCCATGAAATCCCCCGTGGTGCGGTCGATCCCCCTGGTCCGTTCTCCAGAGAGCCCGCGAAAGATATTTCCCCCTCCAATAACCAGCCCTATTTCCACCCCCAGATCATGCACGTCTTTCAGTTCAGAGGAGATTCTCCGCAGGATGCGGCCACTGATGGGGTTGCCAGTTTCGGGATTGCGCAAGGCCTCCCCGCTAAGCTTGAGAATGATGCGTTTATATTTGAGGCCGGATGCGCCAGCGGAGTCATTTCCCATGATTGAAGTTAATAGAGGAAGAAAAGCGCCAGCGTCAACCCAATGCTGGGCCCAAAATCTCCATTTACGCAACCACCGGCCCTCCGTCTCCGGCAAATCCGCCCTAACTCTAAAAGTGGAAACTTGACGACTCCCGGAAAGTTGCTAAAAAACCGGTAAAAGAAGCCGATAGGTCTTCTGCCCACCATGCCCGGTGGTGTAATGGTAGCACAGCTGGTTTTGGTCCAGCCAGTCAAGGTTCGAACCCTTGCCGGGCAGCCATTTACTGCCGGGGTGGGATTGAATAGTCGAAAATTTGCATCTTTTTAGGCAACCTATAAAGCATCTGAATAAATTAACAGGCGGCGTAATTGTTTTCCATAAGAAGGCCAAAGTGACACCAATCATTTTGCTCATTTCAAGAAACACCCCGTGATCCCGTCGTTCGTCAAAGAATTACAAATATTCTTGAAAATACCAGTCATCAGGATAATATGTTTAATTATGACGGCGCATTTGCCGCTCACATATTGTTAAGATGAAAAATTATGGATACGGTTGATTCTGAAAGGCGTTCGTGGATCATGTCGCGAATCAAATCGCGAGGGAATGAATCGACAGAAGAAGCTCTTGTTCGTGTGTTCCGCCGTGAAAAAGTTACTGGATGGCGCCGAAACTATGATCTTTTTGGACACCCGGATTTCGTATTTCCTCTCGAAAGTGTAGCAGTCTTTGTTGACGGTTGCTACTGGCACGGGCACCCCACGCGATGCCGGTTGCCCGCAACCAATCGTGAGTATTGGGCCACCAAGATCGACCGGAATCGGGCGAGAGACCGCACGGTATCTCGAATTCTTCGACAAAGTGGCTGGCGGGTGATAAGGATTTGGGAGCACTTGGTCGATCAGCCACGAACCATCGCCCGTGTTCGACGAGCATTAGACAAAAAATGAAACATAGAGAGAAAACCGTCGCAGAATACTTTGCAGGAATCGGATTGATGCGGCTTGGACTCGACCAGGCCGGATGGACTACAATCTGGGCCAATGACATCGACCCGGACAAAGAGGCGATGTATCGCTACCAGTTCAAGGATGCAGATGACCATTTCATCCGCGAGGACGTTCACCATCTCAAGTCCCGATCGATTCCCACGGTATCGCTCGCTACGGCATCATTTCCATGTACTGATCTGTCCCTAGCCGGGGCACGCAGAGGGCTCGCTGGTACAGGGTCAGGAGCATTTTGGGGCTTCATCGATTCCATCGGCGGAATGGGGCAGCGCAAACCCTCAATGGTTTTGCTCGAAAACGTAACTGGATTCCTGTCCTCCCATAATGGAAACGACTTTCGTGACGCATGTGCGGCCCTGAATAATCTCGGATATACGGTTGATGCCTTTATTGTCGATGCCATCCACTTTGTTCCGCATAGTCGACAGCGCCTCTTCGTTGTTGGTTCGAAACGCCCACACTCTCTTTGTGTTCAGGAACAGTCTGCATCATTTTTCGAAGGGTCATGCCGCCCCGCAGCTTTGGCCGACTTCATATTGTGGCACCCAGAGATTCATTGGGAAGTCCGGAATTTGCCTCCGTTGCCCAAACGAGCAACGACGCTTGATGATATCATTGAAGACCTTTCTCCGAACTCAAAGTATTGGTGGAGTAGGGAGCGTGTTGAGTACCTCCTCAATCAGATGAGTGAACGCCACCGCTCTATTGCGGACGCTATGATCCTATCCCGGAAGACCTCCTACGGAACCGTTTTTCGTCGTGTTCGGAATGGCAGGTCGATGGCAGAGTTGCGCACAGATGGTATTGCTGGATGCCTTCGAACTCCGCGTGGCGGAAGTGGTCGGCAGATTCTTTTAGTTGCTGGCGGCGGCAAAAGTGCGGTGCGCTTACTCACAGCGCGCGAATGTGCCCGGCTAATGGGTGCTGGCAATTTCAAGCTCGACAAGAACCTGTCTCTTAACAAGGCCTTGTTCGGGTTCGGCGATGCAGTTTGCGTAAGCGTCGTCCAATGGATAGCTGAAAACTACTTGAATCCTCTTTGGGAGGAGCTACATCGAACCCAAACCTCCAAATCTTTCAAATATGGCAGCCACAAAGAAGCGTGACGAACTCCCCGGGGACGTTGCTGGAATCAGGACCGAAATCGGACGCTTCTTCAACACCCTCGACAGTAAAGGTCGGAAAATTGGTAGCGCAAAACACGGTGTCTATGCCTTCTACGACTACGACGCCGAGCCAATCTATGTAGGACAGACTTACGAGAAACTACGGGGACGTATCGGCCGCCATCTGACGAACCAGCGAACAGATGCTGTCGCGATGAATGTCCTCGACCCTTTTGAAGTGGCCGAGATTGAGGTTTGGCCGTTAGATGACCAAGTTGATACTCTCGCATCAGGCGCTTCCGTGAAGGAGTTCTTAGCTCGGGCGGAGTATACGGTATTTCAGAAGGTTCTCACTAATTCTACGCTTGGAGCTGTTCTCAACGAAATGGAAGTTATACCTACAACCTTAATTGAGTTGCAAGAGTCGTTTCGAAAGCGAATCATACCGGATGCTGTATTCGAACACCGCAAGCACCCGGACATCCGTATTGCTCGTCGGGCAAGCACAATCGCGAATCTTGCACGGGTTATCAGCGAACGAAGTGTTTCTCAAGGATTGCGACGTACTCTTTTAACCCAAGCCCGTAGACTTGAGCTTCTTGCATCTCGAAGACTAGAGGAGCTCGGCATCGACGATCCAGTAAAACAGTCCTGACCGGGCGAAGGATAATAACAATGTTCACGTTAGCTTGTGGGTCAGCTCAGCCGTTCACTTTCGAGGATACCCCTTTTGCCTTGCCCCCCGTGGGCCGTTTATTATTTCATGGATTTGGAGTGAAAACCCCGTTTGGTTACGTTAAAAATCACTAGATCACATAATCACAATAGATAGAAAGAGAGAGAAAAAAATTATGACTGTTCAGAACTCGGACTCGCGGAAGACGGAGCCTTATCCGGAAAAACTTCAGGTAAGGGAGGAGCTCACGCTCAAGACTTTCGAATACGTTATGCCTTTTAATTACGAAAATACTTTCGTCGATCGCCGTTATGGGGGAGGGGAGTTTCACGGCGTGGAATTGTTTCCGTTGGCCGAAGCGTCCCTGCTTGCGTGTTCCGCTCAAGGACCGGGCCATTAACCTATAGAATAATAAAGTATCGGGACAAAATTATATGAATAACGCACAATGGAATAACGACGCGGAACTCATCCAACTAGCGCGGGCGGAACTGTTCACCGCGGTAGTAGGCGATATCATGGATAAAGCCGGTCTGCTGAAGCAATTTCTACCGCCAAATATACGTCCTCTTAATAAAGATATGGTCGTCATTGGGCGGGCCATGACTGTGGTTGAGGCGGATATTTCCCCCAGCGACCCGACAGCCGAAGATGACCCTCTTCTCGATAAACCGTTTGGTCTTATGCTGGAGGCCCTGGACGATCTCAAGACCAACGAAGTCTATGTGTGCAGCGGCGCCTCACCCTGCTATGCGTTATGGGGTGAACTCATGAGCGTAAGGGCGAGGCATTGCGGCGCTGCCGGAGCCATTGTCGATGGGTATTCCAGGGACACCCGTGAAATCTTGAACCTTAACTTTCCCACTTTCTCCTACGGTCCGTATGCCCAGGATCAGGCCCCTAGGGGTAGAGTTATAGATTTTCGTGTCTCCATTACGATTGGTGAGGTTCTCATTGAGCCCGGAGATATCCTCTTTGGCGATATCGATGGGGTCTGCGTGATTCCAAGCGCAGCCATCAAGGAGGTTTTTACTAAAGCATTGGAAAAAGCCCGCGGCGAAAAAATAGTTAGGAAAGCGATCGAATCCGGGATGTCCGCCGCAGATGCCTTTCGTGAATTTGGGATAATGTAGAAAGATTGATGGAGGAAGTATGCTAACGCTCCCCTTTACTCTTATAATGAACACCATTTCCGAAGACTATTAGGAGATTCGGTCAAAAATATGGCGTTAGCCGTAAATCAGTTTCTTAGGATATAAAAGTTTGCCTCTGAAATTATTTTAACACAAATTTCTGGATGCGTTGGCCTTTGATTTCGGTTATATATACTTCGCCTTTTGCGCTGACGGTTAGGGCGTGGGGCAGATCGAATTGACCGGCCCCGGAACCTAGAGAGCCCCAGGTGGCGAGCACTTTCCAGTCGAGTGTGGACTTATAGATCTTGTTGGCCAGGCCATCGGCCAGGAAGAGGATGTCATCCGCGGTGATATAGAGGCCAAAGGGTGACATGCCCGTCATCTGTCTCAGGAAATTGCCATTGGCGTCGAATACCTGAACACGCTTGTTTTCCCTGTCGGCCACATAGACATTATTTTTCGAATCCAGACGAATGGCGTGGGGAACATTAAATTCGCCCTCACCGACGCCTCTTTTACCCCATGCGAGGAGAAATTTGCCGGTTTTGTCGAACTTCACAATCCGTGAATTTCCATAACCGTCGGCGATGTAAAAGCCGCCATTGGGGGCAAAGGCGATGTCGGCGGGACGGTTGAACAGGTGTTCATTTTCACCAGCCACATCTTTTTCCCCAAGCGACATGAGGATGTCTCCCCCCGGGGTAAACTTTATGACCGTGTGGTTGGCGTTGTCGGTTACCCAAATGTTGTCTTCCCGATCCACTCTCAAACCATGGGGTGAGGTAAACAACCCTTGGCCAAATGAACGCAGAAATTTTCCGTTTCTATCAAAAACTATAATCGGATGATCGCCCCGGTGGAAAACAATTACATTACCTTGAGAATCCGTGGCCACGGCGGAGACGGCCCCGAATTGCCACCCGGAAGGGAGTTGCGGGAATCCTGGCACGACCCGGTAGGCGATGCTTGGCGGACCGGCAACCAGCTCTTTGGCTGCGGTTATATTTCCCGCCGAAAGAGTCAGCAGCGCTGCCGCTATCCCGTTAAAAAACTGGCATTTTCGAATCCGATTTGTAATAAACATTAGATTGTTGAGAATAAAAGTCTTATTCCTTTGTAAGTATATCATTTTCGTATTTCAGGCGGTTTGAAGTATGCTGGATTTGTTGCGTCGGCGGGCCGTTTATTATTCCATGACCCCAGTGTCCATTTCAGAATTGGGTAGAATTTCGCCAAGGGCGTAGTTAGACCAGCCGGAGATCATTTTGCCATTTTCCCAGATTCGCACCTGAGCCTCCCGTCCGTTACGTGAAAAATAGGTTTCGTTACCGTGGCGAACTCCATCCTTGAAATAGATTTCAAAATCTTTTCGCGCATTGCGATGCCACTCCTCCCATAATCCATCCATTTTGCCATCTTGCCATCGGCGCACATATCCTTTGCGGCCATTATGGAAATAACGGGTTTCATCTCCGTGCAGCAATCCGTTTTTGAAGGATAACGCTGTATGCAATGTCCCGTTATCAAAAAGTTTTTGCGCCATTCCTGAAAATGGTTCGAGTTGGTCTGGTTCGTAGAATAGAGGCTGTCCCAAAAATATAAAGATTTTGTAGTCAACTGGATGACGTTTATAAAAATAGCCGGAAAGAGCATTTTTTTGCTCGATCCGGCTAAAAAAGGGTTCTATAATTGCGTTAGCGAAAATCAATATAGCCCTTTCTATGAAAAATATAGCCATCCAATGCCTCCTGCGTCCAGCTTTAACTGTGGTCGACCGTTGCCTCGATTACGATAACTTTCGCGCCACCATCGAGCGTATCGACCGGCTGCTGATCGATTCGGAGGTGGAATCGCAGGGCGTTGATCTGGCCTTGGAAAGAGGCCAGCCAATGAGTGTAAAGGCCCGGCAAAAGCGGGCTAATTTTGCCCTCAAGGCGTTGCGTATGGAAACGCTGCGTTATCTGCTCGGTGGGATTTCGTTTCGGCATTTGTCGAGGGCTCTGGGCAGCAGCGATCTGTTGGCTGACTTTTGTCGTGTCCGCCATATCGACGGCATAAGGGGCATCTCCAAGAGCACCCTGGAACGGGCCTCGAAGTTTTTCAGCGAAGAGCAGTTGAGGGCCTTGCACCGGACCTTGACTGAGGTTGTGGGCGATGCCGATCTGGCCCGGCAGGTGGTGGGATTGGACAAGCCGATAGACACCACCATTTGCCTGATCGACGGCACCTGTTTGGAGGTCAACATTCATTGGCCGACGGACTGGGTGCTGCTCAAGGATGTAGCGGGCACGCTGCTCAAAGCGATCCGGCTGATCCGTGAGAAGGCCGGTTTGCGCCATCGCATGCCGATCGAACCGGAGCCCTTGGCTCGGCAGATGAATCGGCTGTGCATACAGATGACCCACAGCCGGCGGCGAAAGGACAGCGCGCGGCAACGCAAGGGTATCTTGAGGCAGATGAAAAAGCTGCTCAAACGGATCGGGGAGCATGCCCGCAGTCACCGGGAATTATTGCAAGCCTGCTGGGAGCAAAGCGATTACAGCGAAAAACAGGTCCAACAGATCCTTACCCGGATGGAGCGCATGAGCGAGCTAATCCCGGTGGTCATCAAGCAAGCGCACGAGCGAATCATTGGCGGCCGCCAGGTGAAAAACGCAGAGAAAGTTTTGAGTGTTTACGAACCCGATGCGCAGGTGATTGTGCGAGGCAAAGCGGGCCAAGAGGCTGAGTTTGGCAACACCCTGTTTTTGGGTGAAAGCGTTGAAGGATACCTGCTGGACTGGAAACTCTACGGCAGCCGGACGCCAAGCGAAAATGAACAAATGCAAGAGAGTTTGCAAAGACAGAACCGCTTCAACCTAGCCGAACCCATAGCGGCCATGTGCGCGGACCGGGGATTCGCCTCCCAGCGGGCCCGCCGGCAGTTAGCCCAGGAGGGCATCTACGATGCGCTCTGTCCACGCGATCCGAAGCAGTTGAAAAAACGGATGGAGGAACCACACTTCAGGCAATTGCAAAAGCGCCGGGCCAGCACCGAAGGGCGGATCGGGGTATTGAAGAATCGCTGGCAGGCCGGGCGATTGCGCAGCAAAGGCTTTGCCAACCGCTCGATCAGCGTAGCCTGGTCGGTCCTCTCGCACAATCTATGGAAAGTGGCCAAGATGCTGGCCCAGCAAGATGAACTAAAAACCAAAGCGGCGGCCTAAATAAAGAGCGGAAAAGCAAGGACAATACTTTTTCACAGGCCTACTGTCGGCCCATACAAAGAAAACCAGGCAAACGGACCCCAAAACCAGAATCCTAACGTCATAGGAGAGCAAAGTCACCCCCTCCCAAAAGAAAATACCACTAAAATGAACACTCTTCAAAATCCCCTCGCAAAAATCACCCTTTTGGGACAGCCTCTATCTAGAGGCTGTCCCAAAGTTATAACCATTTGTTTTACAGTAAGTTAACTTGTTAATAAAGCTGTCATAAAGACCGTTTTTAGGGGATTTTGGGCAAATTCGATGTCTATAACACCGTCAGCCTTTCTCTTGTTTTGCATATTCAAATACAATTCTACCATAGACCTCTGTCTGACGCGATTATATTTATAACGAATAGAGGCCTTATACAGCGTTTTTGACGGAATTGAATGACTTACGTTCCCTTACAGTTCGGAGTCGAATATCTCAATTCGCAAAATTCGGGTTTTTGGGACAGCCTCTATCTACCGCTACGCCTCGCGGATCATCAAACTCCCCATTGCCGCTGCCGATGGTTCCCCATTTGAGTTCGAAAGGCGGCGGTGTCTGGGCTGCGAGGCGCTGTTGCAGGTTAACAAAAAACAGAATAAGGGCTAGGGCCGCCAGGTTTGCCATGCGGTATGGGGTAATTTTTTTTGAGGTGTGTGTAATGTCCATCAAGGCGATCTTTATATTGGAGCTATCAAGGTGTCAGGATGCGGTCAGGACAGGATTTCCCAATTCGAAACCCCCCGACAGAAAAGAAAGCCTAACCTTCATTTACAAATTACTTAGACACGGTGATAAATGAAACTCCCCGTAGCAAGCTACGGGGTATCTAAGAAAGAAATTCATGATCACCACAGCATCAATTGTTGCAACTGCTTCTTCGGTTTGCCCTGTTTTCTTACGTAGGCCTCCACACTGGCCCAATCCCCACGCTCCCCTACCGTTCCAACATAATACCCGTCACTCCAAAACTCCCCTCCCCACAGCTTCTCCTTCACCCAAGGTTCGCGCCGAAAGATCTCCCGCGCCGTTATGCTCTTATATTTCTGAACGATTCGCCCGGGTGCTTCTTTCGGATGCGCTCCACACAGCAAATGCGCATGGTCTCCATCCATTCCCAGTGCTTCCATCTCTATTTCATAGCGCTCGGCTATCCCAACGCTTGTTTCTTTCAGCACCTCTTGCACCCGCCTTTCCAAGAGCATCTTCCGATACTTCACAGGGAACACCACTTCACAGGGAACACCATATGGTAGTGGATCTGCCACACGCAATGGCTCGCGCGCCTCAAATGCTCCCGTTTCTCTTCGCTCATTCATCTCTGTTATAAAGTTACCGCTCCCCGTAGCAAGCTACGGGGTATCTGAAATTAAATGAAATAATGAGAATAATAGCCCCAATAATATAAACCGGCAAGCATATATTGGGACTTCTTGAATTGTAATGAAATCTCAATATTTGCTGATTTTATCCTTCCAGGAAGTTACGCCGTTGAAGAGTTCCGAGGCGTGGATAACGAAGGGCGTCCAGGCTTGGCGGCC
This sequence comes from Opitutales bacterium, assembly GCA_965226205.1. Lineage (GTDB taxonomy): Bacteria > Verrucomicrobiota > Verrucomicrobiia > Opitutales > UBA2987 > JAJFLU01. The sequence goes on from CBDDCJ010000029.1 coordinate 258,920, forward strand.
GCTGGCGCCGATGAGGTTGAACCGCAAAACGGGGTCGCCGGTGAGGTCGAATTGGAGGAGCCCGAAATTGTCTTCCCTGGTAAACATGGGGCGGATGCGTATTTCGGGCACTCTCGAGTAGTTGGGCTCGTTGGCGGTCTGGGCGAGGGGTGAACTGACAAGGTCGTAAAAGTCATAGCCGCCTTTTTCGGACCAGGGGATGGCATTCAATTCACCCATGTGGGTGTTCCCGGAGAGCAGGATGACGCCGCTGATTTCATTTTTGCGGATATATTCGAACAATTTGTTGCGCTCGTGCAGGAAGGCGGACCAGGCGTCGCCCGCCGGACCTTTGCCTTTTGACCAGCCGCTCCCCGATATGAGGACTTTGAAGGGCGAATCACTGGCGGCAAGGGATTCCTGGAGCCATTTCAACTGCTGTTTGCCCAGCATGGTTTTCTCCGGGTGGTCGGGTTCTTTGTTTGGGTCGCGGTGGTAGCGCACATCGAGAAAGAAAAAGTCGATTCCCCCGTAGCGGTATTGGAAAAACACTCCGGGAGCGTCCGGCAGGCCGTAGGATGGGTTCGCCCAGTAGCGTTTGAAAACTTCCAGCGCTTCCGCTTTGCCGGGATGCCTGCGGTCGTAATTGTTGAGGCCGAAATCGTGGTCGTCCCAGGTCGCCAACTGCGGAATGGCATGGTTGACGGGCTGCAAGCTGGCCACGCCGCGCTGCCTGCGCCATTCTTCAGCCAGAATGTCCGGGTCCAGCGAGTCGCCGTAAATGGCGTCGCCCAGCCAGAAAAAGAGGTCCGGCTGCACCCGGTAAAGCGTTGGCCAGATGTTTTGCACGCGATCATGAAGAATGCGGGTGCAGGAACCAAATGCCACCGTGAACCGCAAACGCGCGCCCTCGGGCGGAGCCGTCTTGGTGTGAAATGGGGGAACACGCTCCTGATAGCGGGGCGTCTCTCCCTCGACTTTGAAACGGTAATAGTAGCGGGTGGCGGGCTCAAGGCCGCTCAAATGCCATTTTAAAACATAATCCTCCGCTTTGGTGGTGGTCAGGGAGAGGCGGCGCGAATCGGTAAATGTGTTGGTCGTGGAAAGCTCGATTTCGCCCGTAAAAGGCCCGCTCAGGCGGCCCCAGATGGTGATTTCATGGGGCGTCACCGCGTCCACCATAGGGCCTTGCATAAACCGCGGATAACCCGGCAATTCATCAGCATTTAATGAAAAAGCCCATCCAGCAATCAAGAGAATGGGCGCGGACAAAGAGATTTTGATAATTTTCATTTTTCGCGAAAACGGTTTGTCGTTGAAAAACGCTCCACAGAAAAAGCGCTTATTGACAAATTACCACGCCTGGCAGTTGGAGAAAAGGAATTTTCTCGCCACCTGAATGAATTGGCTGGTGCGGAAACTGTCTCTACGTCATCGAGCCGAGGGCGTGGCGGATGTGGGGTGAATAGAGGTTTGGTTCGAGGAGGAAGGAGTCGTGGCCTTTTTCCGAATGAACGGTGATTCGGGTGGTTGGCACTTTTGCCTTCATTAATTGAGCTTCGAGCCGTTTTTGTTCTTTGGGGAAATAGCAGGAATCGGAGTCGATGCTGAATATGAGGTGCCGCTGGTTGCGGCAGCGGCTGAATAGTTCCGCGTAATCGTTGGTTCCGGTATCGGCGAGAAAGTTGAAACTGGACCAGGCGTCGAGAAATTCTGAGGTAGGCATTGGCGTCGAAACGGCGGGCGAATTTATCCCCCTGGTGCAGCATGTAAGCCTCCAGGTCGTGATTGAATCGATACCAGCCGAATGATTTTTTTGCATTGGGCGCGTTCGATTCAACTCGGGTTTCGAGCAAATCCGGGGCGACAAAGGTTTTATGGCTGATGATGCGGGCGTGCGCCATGCCAGAATCGGGGGTGTCTTTTCCAATATAGTGGCCGCCCTGGAAATTGGCGTCCTTTTCGATGGCGTAGATTTGCTCGAAAATGAGAATCTTTTGCCGCGGCGTTGTTTCCAGTCCGGTGGCGAGGAGGATGACATTGCGCACCCGTTCGGGATAACGAACGGCGAAGTCGAGGGACAACTGGCCGCCGGTCGAGCTGCCCAGAACGGCGTGGGCAGTTTCGATACCGAGATCATCCAGCAATTTTTACCTGAGAATCCACTATGTCGGAAAAACTGATGCGGGGAAAGAGGGGGGCCATAGGGAACCGCTGTTTGCGGATCGATGGAAGCGGGCCCGGTGGAACCATAGCAGCCGCCCAGGTAATTGGCGCAAATGACGAAATATTGATCGGTGTCGAGGGCCTTTCCGGGACCAATAAAGCGGTCCCACCAACCCGTGTGGCAGTCTTTTGTCCAAAGATCGCCCACTCCCTCGATAGCGGGATTGAACCCGGCGGCGTGCTGGCTACCGGTCAAAGCGTGAAAAAGAAGGATGGCGTTATCCCGCCGTTGGTTGAGATGGCCGTAGGTTTCGTAGCTCAGAGAGGCTTTCCAACAGGGATTCACCCGACTTCAATAAAAGAGGATTGGAGGCCTTTGCGATAGACGCCCACCGGGTTGTGGCGCGGCCATTGCTGGAAACGGAAATGCTGGCTTTTCCATTGCTCAAGGTTTCGGTCCTTTCGGAAATCATACCGTTATTTTCAGCCGCCTCACGCGAGGACGGATGAGCCTTTCGGCAGGGCTTTGATGAAGGCCAGGTCGAGGTCTTCGAGAATGTCGTCAATATTTTCGATGCCGACTGACAAGCGGGATGAGGTCCTCAGTTATGCCGCCTGCTGCCTGCTGTTCCTCGGTCATTTGCGAATGGGTGGTGCTGGCCGGGTGAATGGCCAGGCTTTTGGCGTCACCGACATTGGCCAGATGCGAAAAGAGTTCGAGGCCTTCAATAAACCGGCTGCCCGCCTCTTTGCCACCCTCGATTCCGAAGACGACCCATGGCGCCGCCCTTGCCGTCCAGGTATTTCTGGTTCAGGGCATAGTTTGGATCGGTTTCCAGACCGGGAAAGCGCACCCATTTGACGGCATCTTTCTTGCCAAGATGTTTGGCTACCGCGAGGGCATTTTCACAATGCCGGTCCATGCGCAAAGGTAGGGTTTCCACCCCTTGCAGAAAAATCCAGGCATTGTCCGGGGAAATGCAGGCGCCCAGGTTGCGCAGGGGAACTACCCTCATGCGGAGAATGAAAGCCAAGGGACTGAGGTCGCCCAGGTCATGGGCCCAGCGAATGCCGTGGTAGCTCGGGTCGGGATCGGAAAGGAGGGGAAATTTACCGCTGGTCCAGTCAAACTTGCCGGAATCCACGACCACCCCGCCGATGCCGGTGCCGTGGCCGCCAAGCCACTTAGTGAGGGAATGGATGGAGATATCCGCGCCAAACTCTATGGGCCGCTCGAGGTAGGGAGTGGAAAAAGTGCTGTCCACCACGAGTGGAATCCCGTGGGCGTGAGCGATATCGGCAATGGCCTCGATATCGGCCACATCGAGGCCGGGATTGCTGACCGATTCGCAAAAGAGGAGCTTGGTTTTATCTGTAATGGCAGCGGCAAAATTTTCGGGATTATTGGGATCGACGAAGCGCGTCTTGATGCCGAATTGGGGCAGAATGTCGTTAAACTGGGTGTAAGTGCCCCCGTAGAGATTGTTGGCCGAAATAAGCTCATCGCCGTTTTTGCAAAGGTTGACAACCGAGTAGAAAACGGCGCTGGTGCCCGAGGCCGTGAGGAGGGCGGCCGCTCCGCCGTCGAGGGCGGCAATGCGTTGCTCAAGGACATCATGGGTCGGGTTCATGATGCGGCTGTAAATATTTCCCAGCTCTTTGAGGGCAAAAAGATTGGCCGCGTGCTCGGTGTCCCTGAACACATAGGAACTGGTCCGATAAACGGGAACGGCGCGTGAATTGGTGGTGGGATCGGGCTCCGTCCCCCCGTGAAGGCATGTGGTTTCAAATTTCATGTTAGGTTAGATTAGTTTATGTTATCTTATCTTAGGTATTTATTTTTGAAGGGTTGATTTTATCGCTGTAATTGATGTTGCAGTAAATGGGCCGGTTGCCGTTGGAAGCCCTTAAGTGACGCCATCTCCCGGCCCGGCTGTCTTCGCCTGGTTTTATGGGAGTCGTGCAGACAGCGCAGCCGATACTGGCATAAGATTGAGCATAAAGGGGGTGAACGGGGAGATCATACTCACGTATATAGGACTCCAGTCGATCAGAGTTCCAGTCAAAAAGCGGGTTGAAAACGGCACACTTGATGCTGGGGTCCCTGCTGATGGCCGGCACATCGGTGCGCCCGTTGCCTTCGGCGCGCATGAGCCCGGTAATGAGTGCCTTGGCCTGAAAGCGTTTAACCGCTTGAAAAAGAGGTAATTCCTTGCGTAGATGGCAGCAGAGAGGTTGGCCGTCTACATAACGGTGAAGTTCCGCTGAAAACCATTTGTTCTGTTCGAGGGGAGTCAGATCCGGTTGCACAGTGGTAATATTCAGTCCGTATTTTTCCTGAAATTGATCCCGGATGGCCAGGGTTTCGGGAAAGTGCAATTGGGTATCGATAAAAACAATGTTGGCCTGCGCCCCGGCTCGGTAAATCATGTGCATGAGGACGCCGGCCGTTTTCTGCATACTGGATAGATGGATCGCTCGCGCGTCGTAAATGGCGTCGATCATTCGAATCCTGTCCAGGGCACTGGCGGCGGCGAATTCCGCTTTATTGATTTCGACTGTAAGTATGGTTTTCAAGATCAGGCGTTGACTATGCAAGGTGGGGATTGGGCCACAATTTTCTGGTTCCCGGCGCAATCTAGATTCCCGATGGCTTCACCGATTTCGACCACAGCGCCGATGATGATTATGGCGGGAGGCTGCGCCTCTGCCGCTTTTTCAACGATATCGGCAAGATTTCCGGTGTATGTTTTCTGGTCCGGCATGGTTCCGCGCTCGATAATGGCGACCGGTGTTTGCGGGCTTCGCCCAAACGCGATCAGGTTGGAAACGATTTCTCGCAGATGGCGCACCCCCATGAGAAAGACAGCGGTGTCCACCCGAGCGGCCAGTTCCCAATCGATTTCGAATAGTGAACCCCCGGCGGCATGCCCGGTAAATACGGCGAAATTAGCCGCTTTGCCGCGATGGGTGAGGGGAATGCCCGACATGCCCGGCACCCCGCTGCAGGAACTGATGCCCGGTATGAGCTGAAATTCAATGCCCGCCTGCCGCAGTTCCAGGCACTCCTCCGAGCCGCGCCCGAATATGAACGGGTCGCCGCCTTTCAGCCGCACCACGGTTTTCCCCTGGCGAGCGTAGGCGATCATCAAACGGGCTATACGTTTCTGCTCGCTGAATGGCGTATGATCGCTCCGTTTGCCGACATAAATGCGCTCCGCCTGGGGAGCGTAAGCGAGCAATTCGGGATTGACGAGCCGGTCGTAAAGGACGACATCCGCCTGCTTGAGGGCTTCCGCCGCGCCCACCGTAATCAATGACGGGTCTCCTGGGCCCGCTCCCGCGATTATCACTTTTCCTGTCGCCGTCATTTTAATAAAATAATTTAAACCGGGACGGGTTCTTCCCGGGCCAGCGTCTTCTCGTTTTTGAATGATTCCAGCAATTCATTGAACCGTGTTTCCGCCGCTCCTTCATTTTCCTTCAGGAGGCCGGGCACTGACGATTCGAGGAGTGCGCTCCAAAAATGTTTGCGAGTTTCGTAGGTAGGCAAGGTCTTGATGACCAAAGGGCGTTTCGATCCCAGGAAATCGGCCAGTTGACCGAGAGAATCGGAGAGTAATTCTCTTTCTATGCGGTCGCGCAGCCGTTGGGCCATGGCGGGGCTTTTCCCGGAAGAAGTGACCGCCACCTGGATCGGGCCGGAGTGGGCCACGGCGGGGTAGATGAAATTGCTGTTGGCCGCATCGTCATGGGAATTAACAAGCTGTCGGGACATCCTGGAGGTTGAGCAAACCTTATAATTTTCCGTATCCTCGTCCGTCGTCGCAACGACGAGAAAAGCGTTATCCGCATCGGTGGCCCGAACTTTTCGCCGCAACCAACGGATCCGGCCGGTTTCAGCCCACAACTTGATTTGGGTGTGCGCCTGTTCGGCAACGACGGTTACTTCAGCGCCGCAATGGAGGAAGCTTTCGATTCGGGAAACGGCCACCTGGCCACCGCCCACGACGAGGCATTGGCGGCCTGCCAAATCGAGGTAGATGGGAAAATATTGCTTTGTTTCAGGCATGGTTCAGGCGGGAACGAGGTCTTTCTCGGGAGATGGATCCGATTTTGATTCCATTGAGGTTGTTACCGGTTCGGGATCCATGAGGCCGGCGGTGGCCGGATTTTCTTTCAAAAACCGGATAATTCCCGGCATTCCGATGTGCCGCAGGAAGGCGCCCAAATCCTCTTCATCGATTCGGTTTTCAGTGTAGTAACGGAAGAGGGCATCGATGACTACCGGGATTTGGTCGAGAGGGACTTTTCTGAGGTAAATCTGTGATCCATCGGTGGAGAGGACGGGCACTCCCTGAAATCGCCCGTTTTCCGAGCCGAGGAGCTTGAATTGATAGCGGCCCCGCCCGGAGCCGATCAAGCCGATGGTTTTGGTGGCCGGGCGGAAGCATTGCCGCTCGCACCCGGTCACGCCTATTGATTCGGTCATGCCGCCCCAGCCGAGTCTCTCCAATTGGTCGATGATGATGGGCTCGATTTTTTCCGATTCGGTGTAGGCCAGGCGGCAGGTGTCCAGCCCGACGCATGCGCCTGAGCGCAACCTAAGCGCCGAGTAGGCCGACCCGTGGCGCGAGCCGTAGCCATGCTCCCGTAGATCGGATGTAAACTCTTCTTTGGATTTCGATGGAAGGCCCGTGAAGATGAGGTCCTGGTTGGGTGTGAAACGCAGTTCCACAGGATACTTTTCGACGATGAAACGAATAAGCGTTTTCAAACGGCCGTTGGGACTTTCGTCCGTCAAGCGCCCGTTTTCGATGAATAATCCGTAATTGACCTTATCTTTTTCCGGATGAACCAGCCAGCCGTGGTGTAGGTGACGTTTGCCGATATCGTGGCGGGGGTCTGGCGTTTCCAGGGAAAACCCGACAATATTCTCGACCTGGCTGCGGTACCAATCGATCCCCTGGGCTTTGACGACGTATTTGAGGCGCGCCCAATGCCTGTTTTGGCGGTCTCCCCAGGATTGATGGACCTGCACGATGGCATCGAGAATAGGCAGGAGGTTTGCCTCGGAAGCCTGGGCGAAGGGCTTGGCAAAGGCAGACATGGTGGGTTTGCCGTTTTTCTCGCCTTGGCCCCCGCCGATGTAGATTTGAAAACCTTGCAGTTTTTCCTCGTTCACCAGGGGGGCGATTCCGAGGTCGTGCGTGAGCAGTTCGACGCAATTGTCTGGAATCAATAAACCGGTGTTTATGTCGCGGATAGTCGAGGAAATGGCAATTTTGAATTTCCGATTGAGAAGCTGTTTGCCGTATTTGAAGGTTTTGCTGTCATCGCGAACGGCTTCTGGATCGATGGCGAAAATTTTGACAAAAGGACCCGGCGGTAGACGGAAAAAACTAGCCATTTGATGGGCCAGCTTGTTGCCATTGAAAACATCGTTGAACGAAGCCAGAGGGCAGGCCATGATGTTGCGGACATTGTCGCCGCAGCCGTTGAGGCTGTAGAGCCCGCTTTGGGCCAGCCTGCGAACAATTTCAATGACATCACGTTTCCTGACCCAGTGGAACTGGAGGTTTTGCCGTGTGGTAATGCGTAGCGAGGGCCGGTGTTCGGCGGTGTATGCATAGCGGTCGGAAAGATCGTCAAGCGTCCGCCATTGTTCACGGGTGATGGGCCCGCCGCCGGGAATGGAGATGCGCACCATGTAAACCCAATCTTTCTCCCGGCCCGTCCTGGCCCGGTTGTATTCGAGGTATATGCCGTAGGACTTGCTCAGTTGCTCGGCCTCCCAGGCCAGCTTGGGATTGTCCTGGCGAAGCTCTTCGTAAAGGTCGCCTCGCATCCCGTTGGAAGCCGCTTTGTTGCGCTCTTCCCGCGAGTGATCGTACTCGGGAGTCAGGAAATTAGGCTCGAAATATTTTGTTTTCAAAGGAATTATGTAGATTACGGTTAGGGGTTAATTACGGATTGCGGCTAACGCCGTTCACGCCTAAATCCGCGAAAATTTCGTCCCGGCGGCGGCGGGCGTCAGCCAGGGATTTGGTGCGCAAAGAATGGCGAATCCGTTTTTTCGTGAGAAAGGTGGGATGAATGGTGTAGTGAATGAACCATGTGCCGTTATTGTTCCACAGGTGATGGTTAGGATTATCAATAGATATCCTCAAGGTTTTCGGGTAATCGATTTCCATTTTGGATTTGCGGGATTTATATAGATTAAAGTGAATCAGGGGGTATGATTTGAGAAAAAACAAAAAAACCCGGCAGCTTTTGAAGGCTGCCGGGTTTTAAAAAAAATTTAGGTATATTAATTAAAAAATTACCTTATTCCACTATTTCATGTCATGGCGCAGCCATTCTCCTGTTGTGGTTGATGCAACAGCACATATTAATCATAATTATACAAATCCACGCCCCCGACCTTGATAAGAAGGGGATTTCAATGAATCCGGAACGATGTGCGCCAATAGACATGTTTAAATTTTTATACGGTAGTATTTATCGTCTAAGAGACTGTCTAGTCAAGATACATTCCCAAAAAGCGTGTCATAAAACAGGGAAGACTTTTTCCTCTTACGAGTGGAACACTTGATTGGGAAGTTTGGGTTTTCTCACTGTTTCAGGCGAAGGAAGCGGGCGGCGTTGTTGTAAAAGATGTCGCGTTTTTGCTCCTCTGTCAGGAAATCGGCCGATTCGATGCCTTCGATCGCCATTTCAATGGCTTCTGGCCAAAACAATTGGTCTGAGCCAAACATGAGGCGCTTGCCATAACCGGCCCGCAAAAGGCCCTTGAGGTAGTAGTTAAACTCTTCCCGCGGCCACATCCACGGGAGGGTCGCCAGGTCAACATAAACCTGGGGATAATTGTGCAACAGGGCCTTGATTTCCTGCAAGTAGGGCCAGCCCGCGTGCATGACGTAGAGGCGTAACTTGGGGTGGCGGACCAGCACTTCCTCCAACTCCAGAGGGTTGGCGAGGGACATACGCAAGGGCGATGCACCACGTTGAGTTCCGGGTCCCATGTGCACACCTACGGGCAGGTCTAATTCCTCAGCCAGGGCGAAATAGGGCTCCAAAGCAGGTTCGTTGGGAGAAAGCCCCTGGAATTGGGTCGTTATTTCACCCATCGCTCCCAGTTTCCCAGCCAGGTAATCGGCTCGAAGGGAGATAATATTATAGTGCGGGTCTTGGGGGGAGGTTTTGCCATTGATCATGGGCGAAGCTATAATTCTTTCGGGCGCCGCTGCCTTCCATTTATCAAGAAGTTCACGGTCCGGTCCGCATAGAATGGCTTGAACGATGTTGAACCGTTTCAAATTGGCTAGAGTGGCGGTCATAATTTCCTCTGTGGTGACCGCCGCCGAGGGTTTGCCGGTAACGGGATTGAGTTTGCCCGGTGGTCCCAGGAAATCCGCCGGAAATGCATGCAAATGCATGTCTATTATCGGACCTCTTGATTTCGGTTCAGCCCCAGTTGCACTTGGCAAAGAGATAAGGAAAATTAAAAGCAGCCCGATTACTGCCGCTACCAGATGACGAATGGATTGTGAACGGAATGATAGACAAAATTTTATCATATTTCGATTCTGATTTTGGTTTTCGGCCAATCCCAACTCCTATTTCACATACGGCAGGATTGATAAGATGAAATGCCGAATGCCGGTGATAAAAGGAATTACCAATGTTATTCCTGACTGATGAGAGATTGTGAACTTGGAACAAGCAGTCAATTTACGGGCAAGTCCGCGGGGAGGCTGAAGAGGCTGCCGGCGCTGGCTCTTTGGAAGAAACGGCGGTTGGGATTATTGTCCTCGAAGGTCCAGACCCAGCCGGGGTTTTCGCCGTAGAGGTATATCCAGCGGTAGGTTTCGGCGTTGAGGAATAGCCATGCGTCCAAGCCGAGGTCCCAGATGAAAATGCCCTCCTCCGCCTCGTTCTCGAAAATATATTGCCAGCCGTGTTCCTCGTGTTCGATCCAGGGCCAATAGGTGATGTTATAGTTTAAGTACCAGGGGGAAACTCTGGAACCTGGGATTTCCGGATCACGCAGCAGGGCGATATCGGCCGGGCCAGCGAAATCGATGTTATCTAAACTTGTGACACTTAAGCCTAATAAACCGGTTTCATCTATGGGGCGAATCGTTATGGTTACGATCGCCGTATCCGTCTCTCCGAAGCTGTCGCTGATTTCATATATAAAGCTGTCGGAAAAGTTTTCGCTATCGTCGTGCCAGTAGGTAAAGGAGCCATCGGCCGAGAGCGTGAGAGACCCGTAGGTAGGTCCACTTACTGGAATGGTGTTGACCATCAATTGATCTGCGGGCAGGTCCCCATCGGTGTCGTTGTTCAACAAATTGGGCCGAGTAATAAATCGGCCTTCTCCAACCCTGAGGGCATCCGGGTTAGCGACGGGCGCATAGTCATTTACGGGGAAGGTGTCCAGGCCATCTCCCGCCTTGAAATTGGTGAAATAGAGCTTATTCACGCCTACAGGAACATCGGACGATGTAAAACCGTATAGGCTGAGGCCGAAAGAATCTCCGGGGTTCCTCGCCCAAATAGTTCCCAAGTCCAGGGCAATCCCATCCAATTGGCCATCGCTTGAAGCATAAGCGGCTAAAAGAGTTTGCCTTTCGGCCAACCAAAACAGAAACAGCCTAAAATGATTGCCCTCCACGGTGCGGCTGAAAGCGGGACTTTGATCCGATCCCGGTAAATCCGAATCGTTCAAAGAAGAACTCGTTTCTATCCTTCGCTGAAGTACCGGATTGCCAGTTTCATCAATCCCGGCCCCCAGATTAACCGAGTGATATAGCTTGTCCCCAGGGTTGGAACCGTTGGTCAAAAGAAATCCCAATCCGATATTTACCCCGGTATTAACGAGATCCGCATCATCAAGAGTGATCTCAACGGAAACACTCCAATCGATAACGGAATGAGCGATTCCATTCAATTTTTTGAAAACCTGACGCTCTTCTGGATTATCGATGGGACCATGCTGTATAAAAGTGAAACCGGCCGGGTTTTGCACGAGGTTGAAAAGGTCGGGGTTTTCGCTGATAGTTTCGGATTGCCAAACAGACGAATTGAGGACGCCTTGCAAATCGTCCATTAATGATAATCCGGCCATTACATTTTTCTGGGGCTCATATCGAAGGTTTGTGGCGCCGGCAGCCTGGATTTGGGCGATCACCTGGAATGCCTCCGAACCGGGCCGTGTATCAATGAAATTATTGTGTAAAAATACTCTCTCGGGATTCGTCAGACCAGCGAGGGCGCCAATGGATAATATATTGTTGTTGGAAAGGAAAATTTTCCGCAAATCGTTGAGGTTTTCCAGAGGCCGGATATCAATTATCTGGTTGTTCCTAAGACTCAGGATGTTCATGGCGGTCATTCCACTCAAGGGACTCAAATCGATGATCTGGTTACCATCAAGACCCAGGATGTTCATGGCGGTCATTCCACTTAAGGGGCTCAAGTCGCTGATTTGGTTGTTTCGAAGGCCGAGGTCGGTCAAGGCAGTCAATCCGCTAATGGGACTCAGGTCGCTGATTTGGTTGTTGTAAATTTGGAGGTTAGTGAGGGAGGTTAATCCGCTAAAGGGGCTCAGGTCGCTAATTCCAGTACCTGGAATGGAGAGGGAGGTAAGGGCCGAAATCCCGCTCAGGGGGGTGAAATCGCTGACCTGATTGTTGGCAATACTCAAATGGGCCAAGAAGGGAAAGCCAATTAAAGGGCTCAGGTCGCTGATCTGGTTGCCGCTAAGATCAAGGATGGCCAAGGCGGTTAAACCGCTTAAAGGGCTCAGGTCGCTGATTTGGTTGCGCCAAAGATCCAAGTCGCTCAAGCTGGTTAATCCGGTTAATGGGCTCAAGTCGCTGATCTGGTTGAAGGATAGGATGAGGCGAGTCAAAGAAGTCAAACCGCTCAAGGGGCTCAGGTCGCTGATCTGGTTGCCCAAAAGTATGAGCTGGGTCAGGTTGGTCAATTCGCTCAAGGGGCTCAAGTCGCTGATCTGGTTGCCAGTAATATCAAGGCTGGTCAGGGCGGTCAATCCGCTCAAGGGGCTCAGGTCGCTGATCTGGTTGAGGGACAGCACGAGGGAGATAAGGTTCTTGAAATTGCTCAAAGGGCTCCAATCAGTGATTGGATTTTGAGCAACCTCTAAATTTGTCAAGCCAGACAAACCGCTCAAGGGGCTCAGGTCGCTGATTTGGTTGCCGGTAATATCAAGGCTGGTCAGGGCGGTCAATCCGCTCAAGGGGCTCAGATCGCTGATTTGATTGAAGGACAATTCCAAGATCGTTAAATTCACCGCGGCCTCCAATCCTGTCAGGTCAACAATATAGTGAGCAGGTGAGGCCGTGGCATTCAGGATTGTCAGGAATTCCATGTCCGCTTGGGTAATCTCGCCGATGGGCTTGTCCAAGGCGCTGCGGATTTTTGCTTCCAGTTCAGGGTCCGGTATCTCGACGGGGAGGGCGGTTGTGGCGCTCAGAGTCAGAAGGACGGAGGCCAGGAGGGAGTTGCGAATGCGGATACGTGTGATGGAAATGAGTCAGATGTGGTATTTTTTCGGCATTGGGAGAGCCTTGGTTTGGGAGTTTGCGCGTTGCCAGCCGGATGTTTGTGACAAGCCCTGTTATGGTGTTGACAAAGAGGATATAGGACCAAAATAGTCCTATGTCAATGGCGGTTTGAACAGAATCCGCCCTCGGTCAGTGCCATTCGAGAGTGACATTTTCCCGGTCATGAGTTGCAGGGTTTAATAAAAAAGTTTGTGTCCACCACTATGTCAATTTACGGTTTTTTAAAAGAAGTCCCAACGTCCCATCCCACCTGAAAACTTAATCTCATTGCAAGGAATCGTTTATGAAGCACAAAGATCGGTTTGCCCCTTGTTCTGCTATTAATTCGCTTGAGCGTGTTTCTGGTCATGCTCGTGTGGACTCTGGATAAAGTCGTCAACCCCGATCATGCGGGAAGGGTTTATGAGAAATTTTATTTTATACCCGGCATGGGACCGACGGCGCTTTCGATTGTGGCCGGGCTGGAATTGCTTCTTATTCTAGGTTTTGTCATTGGGTTTGCCAAACGGTTTACCTACGGGGCGATGTTGCTATTTCACGCCGTTTCCACTCTTTCCAGTATGCCATGTACCTGGAGCCCTTCGACCATTTGCTCTTTTTCGCCGCGTGGCCGATGCTGGCGGCCTGTTTCGCCCTCTACCTCCTTCGCGATGATGACACCCTGTGTGTTTTTGGCGGCAGGGGTGGGGGGAAGCTGGATACTGGATACATGATGTTAGATTCAGGATTGCCGTGGTTGTATTGGGGGCTTGCGTTTGAGGCTTGTTTTCGGCAGAAGATTAGCCATTGATTCAGGTTATGAAATCATCCACCGCTTTTTACCTGCTCCTGTTTTGCCCAACTCTGTTCCTGCCGGCATTGATGGCGGGAAAAAAGGCCGCAAATAGTTATAGCCATGATTCCTTGCAGGCTACTTTGTGGATGCAAACCTCAGCGGAATATGTGGCCGTGACTACCGGCATTTACAATTCCGCGAGGGAAAAACTGGTGCTGGCTTTGCAGGATGCCGATTGGACGGCCTCGGGCGAGCAAACGGGCGATTATCAGGATTTACCGCCAGCTGTAATCCTGGACGTGGACGAAACGGTGTTGGACAACTCACCTTACGCCGCCCGCAATATTCGCAAGAGAGAAAGTTTCTCGCCGGACTCCTGGGCTCAATGGTGCCATGAGGCGCAGGCCGAGGCGGTTCCCGGCGCATTGGAGTTCACCCGGTTTGCGGCCAAAAACGGGGTCGCCGTTTTCTACATTACCAACCGGGATTCCTCTCTCGAGGGGAGCACCCGGCAAAACCTTGAAAACAAGGGTTTTCCCTTGGATCCCAATGTGGATACCGTGTTGACCAAGGGGGAAAACCCGAATTGGAGTTCTTCCAAGGTGGAACGCCGCAGGCATGTGGGGAAGAATTACAGAGTGCTTTTGCTTTTCGGTGACAATTTTAACGATTTCGCACCCGTGCGCGAATCCTCCAGGGAGGAGCGCAAAAAAAAGGTTGAAGATGCCGCCGGGCTTTGGGGGGCGCGCTGGTTTCTCCTTCCCAATCCCACTTATGGCAGTTGGGAGCGCGCCTTGCGTATAACGGCGGATAGAAAAGATATCAAAACATATTATGAAGCCAAACTGCAAAGACTGGATGCGGCTGAATGAAGGGATGGATGCTGGATACTGGATGATGAATTTTTAACTACGGATTACACGGATGAGAACCGATATAAAATAAATTGGTGATCCTCTTTTTGATACCCTAACCCTTAACCAGTAAATTTCGATGACTGAATCTTCCCACTTTTATTCTGAGAAATGGCCGGTCAAGGCCTATAATAACCGGGATTTCCTGAATGGTTCCGACGCTCGCTCCATCCGTGTGCAGTGCGAACTGCTGGAGCCTGAATACCGGCTGGAAATGCTGGGGATTCGCAACACCATCGTCTTTTTTGGCTCCGCCCGTTTGAAATCGCCTGAAGTGGCCAAGAAAAACCTCGATGCGTTGCAGGGGAAGATCGAAAAACTGGAATCCCTAAGCGAGGAATGGGAGGAAAAGCTTTCGGCTGCCAAGCGGGATGCGCGCAACTCGGTCTATTACAAGGCAGCGACCGAATTGGCCAACAAAATCACCCGGTGGTCCCTCACCATCCGCGACCCCTTGGAACGCTTTTTGATTTGCTCCGGCGGCGGTCCCGGAATTATGGAAGCGGCCAATCGGGGCGCTTCGGAGGCGGGGGGGCGCTCCATCGGGCTGGGTATCAGCCTGCCCCATGAGCAGGGAAACAATCCCTACATTACGCGTGACTTGAATTTTGAATTTCACTATTTTTTCGTGCGTAAATACTGGTTCCTATACCTGGCTAAAGTCCTCCTGGTTTTCCCGGGCGGTTTCGGCACTTTTGACGAATTGTTCGAGGTTTTGACCCTTATCCAGACCAGGAAAATTGAGAAACGTATTCCCATTATTCTTTTCGGGTCGGAGTTTTGGAACGAGGTGGTCAATTTTAAGTCCCTTTGCCGGTGGGGGGTCATTTCGGAAAAAGACCTGGACCTGTTTCAGATGATGGATTCGGTGGATGAAGCCTATGAATTCATTGTCAAGGAAATGACCGAGCATTACCTAAGCTGAGGGGCCGGCCTGAAATGAAAAAGGAAACGCTGGTCAACCATCAACCCCCGGTGCGGCCAGAACCCGAAAACGCGCCTCTGGTGGAGCCGATTCACCGGTCGGTCAAATTTACTTTCCCTTCGGTGGAGGAAATGGCAAAGCTTTTCCGGGGGGAAAGGGAGGGCTATTTTTATTCACGCTATGCCAATCCCACGCTGCGTCAGTTGGAAGCGCTGCTGTGCCGTTTGCAGGAGCGCGGGGATGCCCTGGCCACCAGCAGCGGGGTAACGGCCATCACTGTTTGCCTCCTGTCCTTGCTTAAGCAGGGAGACCATGTGGTGATGTTTATCGAATCCTATCGTCCAACCCGTTATATCGTTCGCAATTTACTGGCCAGGTTCGGCGTAACCCATTCGCTACTGTCAATGAAAGACCACCTGGGAATCGCCCGGCAAATGGCGCGGGAAAAAACTCGGCTGATCATTTTCGAAACTCCCACCAACCCCATGACCTGTATCGCGGACCTCGATTTCATTATCGAGAAAGCCAAAAAAAACCACGTCCTGACCTTGCTGGACAGCACCTTTGCCGGTTTGCACAACTATGGGCATTACGGCATTGATCTCTTTCTGCACAGCTTGACCAAATATGCGTCTGGCCATGGGGACGTATTGGGCGGGGCCGTTATCGGCAGCAAAGCGCTCATTTCTGCCATGCGGCCCGATTATTCCAATACCGGAGCGGCACTTGCCCCGGACTCCGCTTATCTCATTTTGCGCGGGCTGAAGACGTATTTTCTGCGTTATCGCCGGCAATGCGAAAACGCCCAGCAAATAGCGGTTTTTCTGGAAGGGCACGAACGTGTGGCAAGGGTTTTTTATCCCGGCCTGGAATCCCACCCGGACCACCCATTGGCCAAAAAGCAAATGCAGGATTTCGGCGGCATTGTCACCTTTCACCTGTGCGGAAGTGAGAGGCAAATGCACGCCTTTATCGATGCCCTGCGCTTGTTCCGCCTGGCGGCCAGTCTTGGCTCAACCGAATCGATGGTTACTCCGGCCAAACTGTTTTTCGCTTCCGACCTCGAACCGGAAGAACGGAAACGGGGCGGCATTGGAGATACAACCGTGAGGCTTTCCCTGGGCATTGAAGACCCCGGCGATTTGATGGAGGATATCGAGCAGGCTTTGGGCAAGTCTTTTTCCTGAATTATCCTATCGGGTATCCACGGTAATGTCCATCAAGGCAGCTTTCATCTTGATGGCCGCCTCCTCCTCGTTTTCGCAATCGAGTTGGGAGTAGGGCGGCAACCGGCCAATGCGCACATCCACCCTTGAAAATGGAAAGGGGAAAAAATGCCGGTCCCAGGAATTCAGGCGCCAGGCCATGCGGAAGTTTGCTGAAATCAGGGCCATGGGCGCGTCGGTTACGCGGGCCAGAAATACCGCGCCGCGCTTAAAATCGTAAAGCGGCCCGCTGGGCCCGTCCGGGCTGATCCCGATGTCCTGGCCGGATTTCCGGATGGCCAGCAGCTCACGGGTCGCGTTGATGGAACGGCGGCTGCTGGAGCCGCGAATGGACTGGATGCCTAGGGTTGAGAAAAAATCAGCCTCCCATGCGGCCATACGGCTGGGGCTGACCAGCACATGGATTTTGCGCGGATCATGAAACCGCCGGAATATTTCAGAGAAAATGAAAGACCGGTTGTGCCAGCCGATGAGCAGCTTGGGGATTTCGGTGCTGCGCAGCCAGGCCTCCTCCCGCGAGTCGATGCGCAGCCTGAGGGTGGCGTGCCAGAGACGAACAAAAAGACAGGCCGGCCAAAAGAACAACAGCCGCCAACCCCGGATGCGGTAAACTTGGCCGCTTTTAAAGGGCTGGGCCTCTCCCCCCCGGCCGGAACCGTCTGATTGTGCTAACGATTCGCTTGCATTCATGAAATAAGTGTATGCCGATTTCAATCGAACCACGGATGAGTGGTTAAATTATTTTTAAAACGGCTTCCATAGGGCCAGGTAGGCGGCGATAAAACCGAGAACCAAAACACTCCACCATAGAGGAATAGCCAGGGCCGGTTTTCTATTGATAGCCGCGATCAATCCGCCGAAGGCAATCCAGATAACGAATTTTGCAATGGCCCAGCCGGGAAATCCATAGCCCAGTTTAGCCAGCATCCCAAAGCCGCCAATCAAGATCAATATCAGGCCAAGGCCGGATGAAATGCCCCCCAGCTTCTTCAGCCGGGCGCCCTCCACGCCGAGCAAGCTCCGCCCGATCAATCCTCCAAAAGCCAGAAAAATCATCAGCGCCCCTACAATGTGAATCAATTTATAAATATTTGCGTCCATAAAAAGCTCCGTCTTTTGATTTCAATTTGGCAGTTTCCAGAAAACTTAAAGTGTCCACAATCAAAAAAGGATGCCATTGTTTGAATTTCTAATCGCAGGCATGAATTTTAATAAAATGAATCGAAAATCCGGCACTTATGCGCTTCTTTTTTCTTCTTTAGAACGGAAGAATGTATGCGTTGGCAAGCTTGGCGTGATGAAGTTGCGGCAGGGATTTTATGTTTATGTGGGGAGCGCATTTGGTCCTGGGGGGTTGGCTGCGAGGGTAGGGCGTCATCAAAAAATCTCCAAACCGGCGCGGTGGCATATCGATTATTTGCGTCCGCATCTTTGCTGGCAGGAGGCATGGGTTATAAACGATGAGGAAAAATGGGAGCATCGCTGGGCTGAGGTGTTGAGGGAATGGAGAAGTTCGGAGGTCCCGCTGGCAGGCTTCGGTTCTTCCGATTGCCAGTGCCAAGCGCATTTGTTTTATTTTTCCAGACGGCCGACGATATCTACATTTCGAAAACGTTTGGGGGCGACCGGACCGGATCGCTCCGCGGTGGCCGTGAAAAGGTTCCTCTGAGCGGTTTGACAACTGATCGCCTGATTTTTAATATTTTCCCCATGCAACGAGAGGAAGATGGGAAGTTTATGCGCCTGGCCCTGGAGGAAGCGCGCAGGGGAGTCGATGAAGGCGGCCTACCGATCGGGGCGGTTCTGGTGCGGAATGGTGAAATTGTGGCCCAGGGACATAATCGCCGCGTGCAGGAGGGCGATCCCATCGCTCATGGTGAAATGGATTGCTTGCGGCGGGCTGGAAGGCAGGGTTCCTACCGCGATACGGTTCTTTACACCACCTTGAGCCCTTGCATGATGTGCAGCGGAACCATCGCACAGTTCAAAATACCGCGCGTGGTGATTGGCGAGAATGTCAATTTCGGCGGCAATGAGGCTTTTTTGGAATCGCGGGGGGTGGAGGTCGTCCTGCTCAATGATGAGGATTGCATCGATCTCATGGGAACATTCATAAAAGACAATGCCGACTTGTGGAATGAAGATATTGATGCTTGATGCTGGATGCTGGATGCTGGATGCTGGATGCTTGATTTTGGATGGTGGGCTGAGTAGTTTTTGGGGTTCGTTAGTAAAAGACTTTTTGGAGACTTAATCCCCGGGCGGGGGCGGTGACTACTCGTGTGGTTCGTTTTCTCGATTTTAGTATTTGCCGCACCTCGGCTGGTGATAGTTTGCCTGTGCCTACATGGACGAGGCTGCCGACGAGACTGCGGACCATTTTGTAGAGGAAACCGCTCGCTTCGGCCGTTATGCGGATGCGGCGGCCCCGGCGGGTGATTTCCAGCCGCCGCATGTCCTTGACCGGGTTTTCCGTGGAATCATCGCCTGTGGCAGCCCCGAAGGCGGAAAAATCATGAGTTCCCAAGAGGTGAGCGGCAGCCAAATTCATGCGATCAAGGTCCAATTTCCGCCGTCCCAGAGACCAGTAGAAGCGGGTTTCCGTGGGCGGGGCGAAACCTTCGCAGAGGAGGTAAACATAACGTTTGCCAGTGGCTGAGTGGCGGGCGTGAAAATTATTTGAAATCTTGCTGACGGCGGTTACCTGGATGCTTTCCGGCAGTCCGCTGTGGAGGGCGTTGAGCAAATCGGTGCAGGGATTCGTCCACGATCCGTCAAAATGAAAAATCTGGCCTTTGGCATGAACGCCGCTGTCGGTGCGCCCACTGCCGTGGATGCGTATGGGTTGGCCGAAAAGGGTTTTCAAGCGTTTTTCGAGAAGATCCTGGATGGTGTTGCCGCCGGGCTGGCTCTGCCATCCGTAAAAGCCTGTTCCATCGTAAGCCACTGTGCATTTCCACCGCATTTGGATCGGACCCCATTTGGGGAAAGTGGAGCGGAAAGGTCAAGGCGCATAAGGGTTTGCCGATAAATCTGATTTAAGACTCAATGCCCTTTCGAGTGAATCCTTCAATTGCCATAAAAAACGTTTGCGCATGGCCTAACCTGGCGGGTTTGCCGAGTGGAGAATTGCTGGCCGTTATTTTCAATCAACCGAGTCATGGGCTTGATGAGGGGAGCCTGGAATGTTGGCACAGCCCCGATGGGGGGAAGGCTTGGTTCAAAAAAGGGGTTGCCGCTCCCCATGAAGGAGGCAAAAACCGTATGCATTGCGCGTTTGGTATCGACCGGAAGGGAAACCCAATCGTGCTTTCCACGGGTTTCGAGCTGGTGGATGGGAAATTGGGTCCATTGGAGGGCATGTGGTTTTCGCGGTCAATGGATGAAGGACGTAATTGGACCGTCAACAAAACTCCCGGCTTACCGGGCGGGCAGCCTTTGATGATCCCCTATGGAAAGCTGAACGCGGCGGCCTATTTGAGTGAGGGAAAGGGCCGCCCGAGCCGCACCTGGTTTTTGCAGAGCGACGATGACGGAGAGAGCTGGAGCATCCTGTCGCAAATCGGTAATGGTGACACCAATGAAACTGCGCTTTTACGGCTGTCCGATAACCTATGGCTGGCGGCCGCCCGGACCCATGTCGATCATCATGTGGAGCTTTACCGCAGCGATGATGGCGGAAAATCCTGGAGGCAGTCCGGGCCGCTGACCCTGCCCATGCAGCATCCGGCGGACCTCATGCTTCTTCCTAACGGCGTGATTTTATTGACTTTTGGCCTACGCAACCGGGGACTTTTCGGTATCGGCGGGCGCATCAGTGAAAACCAGGGATTAACCTGGAGCGCGCCTTTTGTCCTGACCCAATTCGGCGACGCTGCCGATTGCGGCTACCCCTCAAGTATCCGGACGGAGGACGGAGGCTTGGTGACGGCCTATTATTCGGATCGGGTAGGAGACTATAGTGGCTATCATATGGGCATCCTGCGGTGGCGGTTGGAAGAATTTACCCGGCCCCGGTTGTTAAAATCGATCAGCGACCACCGCCGAATGGAAATTTAGAGGCTGGTTTCCAGAAATGTGGTGTAGACTTGGCTGGCGCGGTGGAGGTTTTTGGTGGTGGTGTGTTCGTTGGCGGCGTGGTGGTTGTGCCCTAGGGGGCCGTAGCCGATGGTGGGGATTTTCAGGTCCAGACCGAAAAATCTTGAGTCGTTGAATCCGGTGGAGACGGAGTATTCCACTTTTTCGGGATAAATCGCCTGGATGGCTTTGGCGAATGATTTTGGCAGTGGATGGTTTTCCGAAATCAGATAGGGTTGGGCGAAAAATAACCGTTTAATTTCGAACTCGAATTTGGGATTTTTTTCGGCGAAAGATTGTATTCGTTGGCATAGTTCCCGCTCCGCCACATCGCAGTTTTCGTTGGGCAGGACCCGGCGGTCGATGGTGAACCAGGCGTTTTCCGGAACGGTGTTGATTTTTGCGCCTTTACCTTGTCCGAAGGTTCCGCCGAGGTTGAGGGTAGGCCGCATGATTTTTCCGTCGGGTGGATGAAATTCCCGTTTGCGCAGTTCCTTCCCAAAAATTTGCAGGTCCGCAACCAGTTCGGCCATGATGGCAAAGGCATTGAGGCCTTGATTGGGCGTGGAGGCGTGAGCCGCCCGGCCTTTAATTTTCACTTGCAGCCAGATCACTCCGTTATGGCCGACCCCGACGCGATGCCCGGAGGCCCCTTCCCCAACGATGACAAAGCCGGCCTTGGGCAGTTTGTTTTCGGCGAGGTATCCGGCCCCTAGTTTTCCGCCCGTTTCTTCATCGCAGACGAAGGAAACTTCGACATTGTGGGCCGGGTGCAATCCGGCGCGTTGAAATGCTTTTATGGAATGGATAAAGGCCGCTATGGCGCCCTTCATGTCGGCTGCGCCTCGACCGAAAATTTTTCCGTCGGTGCAATAGCCGGAAAAAGGCGGGTAGGTCCAGCCGGAGGAGACCGGCACGACATCGTAGTGGGCGTTGAAATGGACCGTTTGGGGAGCGCCCACATCGAGAAACCCCAATACATTATAGCGGGGGTATTCGGCTTTCTCGGGAGAGACTTCCAGTAGTTCGGATTTAAAACCAAGCTTTGTCAGTGCCGAGTGCAGAAAGGTGGCGCAGGGGCGGTAATTTTCTCCGGGAGGATTGACCGTGGCAAAGTTGATCAACTGCGTCAGAAAGGAGAGCATCTCCTCCTGGTTTTCCCGCAATGAGCGTTCGAGGGCTGGGTGCATTCAGATGTTCGCAATGGGGTTGGGCACTATTTCTTTATCGATTTACGGGGTTTTGCAATGAGGTTTGAGCGTTTTTAAAGTATCCATGCATGAGTTAGGCGATGGGCGTTCAACCTGAGTTGTTATTTAATGCTTTGTTAAGCTAATATTTTGTTCTTGGTTTTCTCTTCTAGGATCTTTTTCAACTCCTCAGATTCGCGTGTCTCCGAGATGTCAGAAATAGGCACCCAATAGTATAGGTTCTTTTATAGGTAGATTAGAAAACCTTGGGGTGTCGTTACCGTCTCATAAACCCCATCCCACTTGACCTCTGCATTTCCAATTATTGATTTTTGAGTCAAGCCATGATCAAAAAAATTCCATTCGACTTCAATGCCGAATCCGGGAGCTGCCCTGATGTTCTTTCGAAACTGCAATTCCAATATTTTCTTCCTGATGATGCAGTAAACGCCAAATATGAGAAGCATTGATCCAATGGGCTTGTCGTTCAATGAAACACCCCGTAGCAAGCTACGGGGTATCTAAGAAAGAAATTCATGATCACCACAGCATCAATTGTTGCAACTGCTTCTTCGGTTTGCCCTGTTTTCTTACGTAGGCCTCCACACTGGCCCAATCCCCACGCTCCCCTACCGTTCCAACATAATACCCGTCACTCCAAAACTCCCCTCCCCACAGCTTCTCCTTCACCCAAGGTTCGCGCCGAAAGATCTCCCGCGCCGTTATGCTCTTATATTTCTGAACGATTCGCCCGGGTGCTTCTTTCGGATGCGCTCCACACAGCAAATGCACATGGTCTCCATCCATTCCCAGTGCTTCCATCTCTATTTCATAGCGCTCGGCTATCCCAACGCTTGTTTCTTTCAGCACCTCTTGCACCCGCCTTTCCAAGAGCATCTTCCGATACTTCACAGGGAACACCATATGGTAGTGGATCTGCCACACGCAATGGCTCGCGCGCCTCAAATGCTCCCGTTTCTCTTCGCTCATTCATCTCTGTTATAAAGTTACCGCTCCCCGTAGCAAGCTACGGGGTATCTGAAATTAAATGAAATCGCGGCGATGCCTGTTAAGATAAATACGGTACCAGCGACAATCCACCAGTACTGTAGCGAGCCGAATTTCCTCCAATGCCACTTCCGGCCAGTCAGCAAATTTTCCTCGGAAGCTAGCGTGCGTATTTGAATATCCATCTCTTGCCTAACCTATTGTAGGCAGCGTTTAGGCAGACTGTGATTGGGTATCATGAAATTTTTAGTGGTTTTTGCAAGTGAGTTTGTAATTCTTTGGCGGAGAAGAGGCTGTATTCGTTTTCCGCAATTGACCGCCCATTTTAATGAAGCGTGAACGTTGCCTGAAATTTTAATTAGATGCCTACACACATTGAGTTGCAGGGAAGTCTGTGAACCCACCTGCGCAGCAGGCAACGAAAACCAATTCTGATTAAAAAACTCTTCCATCATCCAGATGTTCAATACGCCGCTTAACTGTTACTATTCAATTGCCGGATTAATGATATAGCCCATATTCAGCCTTATATTGCCAGAGGCCTTCATTTCCAGGCATTTAAACGGTTGTATCAAGCTTTCGAAGAATTTCTCCAGGCTTTATTCATATTTCACCGCACCTATCCATTATGCTATGATAAATGGATACATGAGCAAATTGTGGAAATTCTAGGCCTCAAACATCTTTATCCCAAGCTGATCCTGAAATGGACGGGGAAAACTGGACAGTGGAATAAGGTGGTCTTGAACCACTAAATCCTCTAACCTATGAATGTTATTAAATCACGAAAGAGAAGACAACACGGTGCTGAGTTTAAAGCCCGGGTGGCCCTGGAAGCCATCAGGGGCGCTCATACCATCAACGAGATCGCCGGTCGTTTTGAGGTGCATCCCAACCAGGTGACCCAATGGAAGAAGCAGCTTTTGCAGGGAGCAACGGAGCTGTTTTCGCGCCAGCGGCAGACTCTCAGCAAGGACAACGAGACGGAAAAAGATCACCTTTACCAGGAGATTGGAAAGCTGAAAGTAGAATGCGATTGGCTAAAAAAAAAGTCTGAACAACTCGGTTGGTGAGAGGCGCAAGATGGTGCAACCACTTCAAGGAAAAATCAGTATCGGCAGGCAATGTCAGTTGCTGGGGCTGGCCCGCGGCAGCTATTACTATCGGGCCCGTGCCCAGTGCGAGCAGAACGTTCTCTACATGCATCGCATGGATGAGCTCTACACCCAATATCCGTTTTTTGGTTCTCGCCGGATGACCCAGTGGCTGCGTCGAGAGGGCCATGCAGTGGGACGAGGCCGCATCCAGCGGCTCATGCGCCAAATGGGCCTGGAGGCTATTTATCCGCGTCGAAACTTGAGCCAGGGGCACCGGCAGCACCGCATTTTCCCTTATCTGCTGCGGGGTTTGGCGGTCGAGCGGCCCGACCAGGTATGGTGCAGCGACATCACTTACCTGCGGCTGAGCCGAGGATTCCTTTTCTTGACCGTGGTGTTGGACTGGTTCAGCCGCTACGTGTTGAGCTGGCAGCTTTCCAACACCCTGGAGAGCCGCTTCTGTGTGCTCGCCCTGGAGGAAGCTCTGAGGCGGGCCCAACCTCAAATCTTCAACACCGATCAAGGCAGCCAGTTTACCGGCAGCGAGTTCACCTCGGTGCTGCGGCAAGCCGGGGTGCGCATCAGCATGGACGGGCGTGGCCGCTACCTGGACAACATATTTGTTGAACGCTTTTGGAGAACCCTCAAGTATGAAGACATTTACCTGCGCGAATACGCCACGGCAAAGGAAGCCAGCGAAGGGATAGCCCGCTACCTGGACTTCTACAACCACCTGCGCCCCCACCAAGCCCTGGGCTACTGGACCCCGGCCGAAGTCCATGCAATCGGAGCAAAACCAACCTCCCCGCCAATACAGCTTGCGGGCACCTGCGTGCCCGTCTTTGGCTAAGGACAAAATATATTTTTAAAAAATAATATGAACACGATTTCCACCTTAATCCCACGTCAAAATTGTCCAAACAACCCCGTCCACTTCATCCAACTGCTTCAAATATCTGATTTTTGCGGCACAGAGATAGTCGAAAAAGCCGCTGCATTAAATATAATATTTGAAGAATATATCACTGATTAGAAAATTCATTGAGATTCATTCTTAAAGAAAAAATACAGTTCTAAGGAATTGATTAGGTCCTCGTCAAAAAAATCCATGCCGACAAGGAATACTTTCTAACAAACTTGCCAAGGATCATACATATTAAAACGGTTTGTAATAGATGGCCCCTTCGCTGTCTGTAAATACTATTTGCCGGGTCGAATTATTGATGTCTGAAAAGCGCACACCAAGGTCTTCATCGACAAAGTCTCCCACGTCGTATTGGTATTCGCCTAACAGTATTCTGGCTGTGCTGCCGTCTCCTCTGGCACTTTTGTAAACCAGGCTTTCCACTAACGCGATAATGTTCGAGTCCTGTTCCGGGGGGGAGGCTGATAAATTTCCGGTTCAGGCACGGTTTCTGTTTCCATCACCAGCGGTTCAGAATCATCCGCCGTTTCCTGGACTTCAAACTGAAATATGGGAGCTTTTGGCTCGGCCTCAACAATATCGGATTCATCCGCTGTGGAAGGTTGCGGCGCGGGCAAAGTGAATTTGACCGTCTCCATCTCGGATGCCTTAGCCTCGGCATCGGTCACTGTCTGTATTGGTTGTGTCTCTGTCTGTGGGTGAGGTTGTGATTGTGGGCCTGGAGCGGTTGGAGGTGGGGTGTTGCCTGCATCAGGGGCGGTGGCGACCGGTCTGATGGGCGCCTCGCCGGGAGTGCCGATAAAAGCGGATATGGCAAAATAACCAGCGGCTAGAAAAAATAAGCCCATAAACAGCACCGCGAGAATCATTTTTTTCGGTGACGCCTTGGCGGCTCCAGGCTTCTTGGGAGCCTTTTTTGATTTGGCTTCGGCCTTTTTCTTTTTTTCCCTCTGGCGCAGCCGGTTTGGAAAGTTTTACTTTGCCCTTGGGGGGAGGGGCTGGGACGGGTTTCTTTTTTCCAGGCGGGGGCGGCGCCGGGACCGGCTTCTTTTTTACAGGTGGAGGTGGCGCTTTACTTACTGGCGGAGGAGCCTTTTCAACTGGAGGAGATGGCTCACTTTCGACAACCGGTTTCTCCGCTACCGGGGTTTCGGGTTCATTTATTTCGATCCCTGACGAGTCTTTCGCTTCAAAAGGTTGTGTTGAAAGCCCTCTGATGGAAATACCGGAAGTCTTTTTCTTTCGGGCACGTGGTGGCGTGGGCAGTTTTGGTTTTTCCTCCGCAGGAGGTGGAGTGGCTGGTTTTGGTTTTTCTTCCGCGGAGGGCGCTTTGGGCTTGATGCTTAATTTAGAGGCTGTCCCAAAGTTATAACCATTTGTTTTACAGTAAGTTAACTTGTTTATAAAGCTGTCATAAAGACCGTTTTTAGGGGATTTTGGGCAAATTCGATGTCTATAACACCGTCAGCCTTTCTCTTGTTTTGCATATTCAAATACAATTCTACCATAGACCTCTGTCTAACGCGATTATATTTATAACGAATAGAGGCCTTATACAGCGTTTTTGACGGAATTGAATGACTTACGTTCCCTTACAGTTCGGAGTCGAATATCTCAATTCGCAAAATTCGGGTTTTTGGGACAGCCTCTAATTTAGAGGCTGTCCCAAAGTTATAACCATTTGTTTTAAAGTAAGTTAACTTGTTTATAAAGCTGTCATAAAGACCGTTTTTAGGGGATTTTGGGCAATTTCGATGTCTATAACACCGTCAGCCTTTCTCTTGTTTTGCATATTCAAATACAATTCTACCATAGACCTCTGTCTGACGCGATTATATTTATAACGAATAGAGGCCTTATACAGCGTTTTTGACGGAATTGAATGACTTACGTTCCCTTACAGTTCGGAGTCGAATATCTCAATTCGCAAAATTCGGGTTTTTGGGACAGCCTCTAATTTAGCCGGAGGGCCGCCCTCAATGGGCTCTGACTTAATATCGAAGGGATCGGCGGCCAGAGCTTCTTCTTCGTTTTTTTCTTCTTTCTGCTTGGGTGGCTCTACTTTTTGGGTGGCTCTACTTTTTTGGGGCCCAGTGAAAGTTTAAGCTTCCCTCCACTTCCGGATTCTGATGCCGGAGTTTCCGGTTTCGCTTCTTCCGCTTTTTCCTGTTCTGTAGGAGGAGGAGGTTTTGGAGGAGGAGGTTTTTCCTCGCCGGGAACCTGCTCCACAGGGGCTTGAGCCGGTTTTCGGAGGGAAAAACGGAGCTTGGGAGGGCTTTCGGGATTTTTAGATCCCTCGTCTCCAGAACCATCAGTAGAATTTGGCGTATTGGACTCCGGCATAGTCAGCAAAAATGATTCGTTCCTTGTTAATCGAAATTATTCTTAATTTCAAGTCGCGGTTTACAAAAGAATTGAGCCTGTAAACCTTGTTGTCCATAAGAACCTTGCTGTTGGTCCCCGAAAGTCGAACACCCTGAATCACCATTTTTTCAATGTATTCCAGGATGGCCGGGTTTTTGATGGATGCCGCCGGGGGGGCGGATGGCTGCGGCCGCGGCCTGACAACCGGCTTAGGGGTGACGATAGCTGGTTGAGACGCCGGTATCGGGGTAGAGGAAATCTGGGCCTGGGCTGGGGGGGGCTGCGGACCGGCGGTAGCCACCGGGACTGGCTTGGGCGCGGCGGGCGGAGGCGCTTTGTTCGCGCTTTCAACCACGCTGTCAACGATGCTGGCATTGGCGCTGCCCTTGGCCACGGTTTCCCTGACAAGCGCGAATCCCCTTAATGGAGCCTTGGGAATTTCCTTTGGCTGGGGTGGTGCGGGCGCAGGTTCGGGGAGCGGAGGCGCAGATTGCGCTATCGGCTCGATGGAGGCCGGCGCGGTATTTGCTTTCGGCAAGGGCAGGGGTTGCGCCGGTTTCGGTTCGTTGACGGGGATAACGTCCTGAGTTGACGCAGATCGGACTGGCGCAGGTGGCGCAACGTCGGAAGCGGCAGCTATTGAGGCTTGGCCGGCATCTGGCTCTTGCTCTGTATCGCTGATCAGACCCACGATCATAAAGGTCGCCGCGCTGCCGAAGATCCCAAGAATCATGACCGCGGCGAAAAAGATTTTTACCAATTGTCCTTTCCCCACGGAATGGGAAGGGGCATGGCTGTGTCCCATAGGAGGCGGAGGCATATCCACAGAATGCGCCTTCTGAGCTTTTTTGAGGGCGTCGTTAATGAGGCTCATAAGCTAGATTATTTTCTGACCATCAATAACTTAAAGGGTTAAGTTCCAAAAAAGGTGTAAGTAATCCCGATTTGGATTTAACCGCAAATCCTGTTGAATTCCAGTATTTGTGCGGATACCGCTCCGGGTCAACGGCAATTTACCGGCGTTTTGAAGGAATTGCGGAAAACCCAGAATGATCTCGATCAACTCCGTGAATTTCCGCACCATCATTCCCCCGTCGAAAGTCAGCTTGGTCGGTTCCTGCTGTTCAAATAACAAAGAGAAAATGCTTTTGATTTGGGAAATATCAGATCGTAGTGAAACTCGGGTGCGATCTGCACACCCGCTTCCGCATTCCTTAAATTTTAATTCGTTGCCGCGAACGAATTTGGCAGTATGTCCGGTTGCCCCATCTTGTCGTTCGCCGGGTCAAGGAAATTGTTCTATCCCGGATCCGTTCTTCGGCGAATACCTCCGCCATACAAGTCGCTTTAGCCATTACATGAAGTGGACGGGGTTGTTTGGACAATTTTGACGTGGGATTAAGGTGGAAATCGTGTTCATATTATTTTTTAAAAATATATTTTGTCCTTAGCCAAAGACGGGCACGCAGGTGCCCGCAAGCTGTATTGGCGGGGAGGTTGGTTTTGCTCCGATTGCATGGACTTCGGCCGGGGTCCGGTAGCCCAGGGCTTGGTGGGGGCGCAGGTGGTTGTAGAAGTCCAGGTAGCGGGCTATCCCTTCGCTGGCTTCCTTTGCCGTGGCGTATTCGCGCAGGTAAATGTCTTCATACTTGAGGGTTCTCCAAAAGCGTTCAACAAATATGTTGTCCAGGTAGCGGCCACGCCCGTCCATGCTGATGCGCACCCCGGCTTGCCCCAGCACCGAGGTGAACTCGCTGCCGGTAAACTGGCTGCCTTGATCGGTGTTGAAGATTTGAGGTTGGGCCCGCCTCAGAGCTTCCTCCAGGGCGAGCACACAGAAGCGGCTCTCCAGGGTGTTGGAAAGCTGCCAGCTCAACACGTAGCGGCTGAACCAGTCCAACACCACGGTCAAGAAAAGGAATCCTCGGCTCAGCCGCAGGTAAGTGATGTCGCTGCACCATACCTGGTCGGGCCGCTCGACCGCCAAACCCCGCAGCAGATAAGGGAAAATGCGGTGCTGCCGGTGCCCCTGGCTCAAGTTTCGACGCGGATAAATAGCCTCCAGGCCCATTTGGCGCATGAGCCGCTGGATGCGGCCTCGTCCCACTGCATGGCCCTCTCGACGCAGCCACTGGGTCATCCGGCGAGAACCAAAAAACGGATATTGGGTGTAGAGCTCATCCATGCGATGCATGTAGAGAACGTTCTGCTCGCACTGGGCACGGGCCCGATAGTAATAGCTGCCGCGGGCCAGCCCCAGCAACTGACATTGCCTGCCGATACTGATTTTTCCTTGAAGTGGTTGCACCATCTTGCGCCTCTCACCAACCGAGTTGTTCAGACTTTTTTTTTAGCCAATCGCATTCTACTTTCAGCTTTCCAATCTCCTGGTAAAGGTGATCTTTTTCCGTCTCGTTGTCCTTGCTGAGAGTCTGCCGCTGGCGCGAAAACAGCTCCGTTGCTCCCTGCAAAAGCTGCTTCTTCCATTGGGTCACCTGGTTGGGATGCACCTCAAAACGACCGGCGATCTCGTTGATGGTATGAGCGCCCCTGATGGCTTCCAGGGCCACCCGGGCTTTAAACTCAGCACTGTATTGTCTTCTCTTTCGTGATTTAATAACATTCATAGGTTAGAGGCTGTCCCAAAGTTATAACCATTTGTTTTACAGTAAGTTAGAGGCTGTCCCAAAGTTATAACCATTTGTTTTACAGTAAGTTAACTTGTTAATAAAGCTGTCATAAAGACCGTTTTTAGGGGATTTTGGGCAAATTCGATGTCTATAACACCGTCAGCCTTTCTCTTGTTTTGCATATTCAAATACAATTCTACCATAGACCTCTGTCTGACGCGATTATATTTATAACGAAT
This sequence comes from Opitutales bacterium, assembly GCA_965226205.1. Taxonomy (GTDB): domain Bacteria; phylum Verrucomicrobiota; class Verrucomicrobiia; order Opitutales; family UBA2987; genus JAJFLU01. The sequence goes on from CBDDCJ010000029.1 coordinate 289,030, forward strand.
AGAGGCCTTATACAGCGTTTTTGACGGAATTGAATGACTTACGTTCCCTTACAGTTCGGAGTCGAATATCTCAATTCGCAAAATTCGGGTTTTTGGGACAGCCTCTAGGTTAGCGAATTTAGTGGTTCAAGACCACCTTATTCCACTGTCCAGTTTTCCCCGTCCATTTCAACATTCCCATCACCCGATCCGATTTTCCGGATTTACAATGAGTCTTTCTTAAAGTCGTGGACGATTTCCCCAAACCCATCGGTGTGGTTTTTTTCCAGATAGTAGGCGCCAAAATACTCCACGGGTGTGAAATCGAAGAGATTGTAGGTGGGTGAAGGATTGAACTGCACGATGCCATCTCCAGCCATGCAAATATGGACGGTTACGTCACTTTGCACGTTGGTATTATCGACAAGCTGCATAATATCGACACCATTCCCGTCGGCTCTCGGGATAACCTTCAGCATCCAAACCGGTTGTATAGCGGGGATGTCACTTACGTTAGATTCCTTGTGCATGGTTGAACGAATGCTCATTACCTCGGTCCCGCTCAAATTGGCGGTAGTGTATAAAAAAAGAATGTTATTTTGTATTTTTAGCTGTACAAATAGCGTTAGGCAGTTTATTCTTAGTGCATGGTTACTAAAATTATTAATTGTCGGCACTGTGGAAGTGAAAATATCATTAAATTGGTAGTGTATTAAGTAGGAATGGTGGCTAATTCTTGATTATATTGATGAATGAAAAGTCTCAGACAGGTTTCATGCATACTCTTAAGCTTGGAAAAGGAGAGGGTTTTGCGTGTGAAACGACCCAGTCGTTGGCGCAGGGTATTGTTCCATCGTTCCACATGGGCCGTTTCACCGGTTTCTTTTCCCACGGATCGGTTATGAGGAAAGACTTCATCATAAGTGGACCAAAAGTCGCTGTAGGTGGCACATCTTTTGTAGGCCCGTGGCAGGCGCTCGTAAAGTTCTCGGCAACGATACCAATCCCGAGGCCCAATGGCATAGGAGAGGATTTGACGGGTGCGTCGGCAAAGAGCGATCCAAACCCATTGGGCATCGCTCTTGCGCCCCACAAAAGACCACAGTTCGTCCAGTTCAATGACATCATGGCGGCGGGCCGCAAGAATCGTGCTTTTGAGCGGTCGCAGCGATTGTCGTTTTTTTTAACCAACTCAAAACGGTGTTGGGACTCACCCCGAAGGCGCGCTGTAAACCGCGTAGACTGCTGCGTTCCTGATAGACTCGAAGGATCATTTCTTTTTGCTCTTCGGTGTATTTCACTGTGGGGTTTTCGCGGCTTTGTTTACCACAATCATGGCAGCGGTAGCGCTGTTTATGGTTGGGCGTCTTGCCAAATTTAATGGTAGTGTATAAAAAAAGAATGTTATTTTGTATTTTTAGCTGTACAAATAGCGTTAGGCAGTTTATTTTTAGTGCATGGTTACTAAAATTATTAATTGTCGGCACTGTGGAAGTGAAAATATCATTAAATTTGGCAAGACGCCCAACCATAAACAGCGCTACCGCTGCCATGATTGTGGTAAACAAAGCCGAGAAAACCCCACAGTGAAATACATCGAAGAGCAAAAAGAAATGATCCTTCGAGTCTATCAGGAACGCAGCAGTCTACGCGGTTTACAGCGCGCCTTCGGGGTGAGTCCCAACACCGTTTTGAGTTGGTTAAAAAAAACGACAATCGCTGCGACCGCTCAAAAGCACGATTCTTGCGGCCCGCCGTCATGATGTCATTGAACTGGACGAACTGTGGTCTTTTGTGGGGCGCAAGAGCGATGCCCAATGGGTTTGGATCGCTCTTTGCCGACGCACCCGTCAAATCCTCTCCTATGCCATTGGGCCTCGGGATTGGTATCGTTGCCGGGAACTTTACGAGCGCCTGCCACGGGCCTACAAAAGATGTGCCACCTACAGCGACTTTTGGTCTACTTATGATGAAGTCTTTCCTCATAACCGATCCGTGGGAAAAGAAACCGGTGAAACGGCCCATGTGGAACGATGGAACAATACCCTGCGCCAACGACTGGGTCGTTTCACACGCAAAACCCTCTCCTTTTCCAAGCTTAAGAGTATGCATGAAACCTGTCTGAGACTTTTCATTCATCAATATAATCAAGAATTAGCCACCATTCCTACTTAATACACTACCAAATTGGCTTCGGTATGCATTACGCGTTCCGCCATGCCAACATTCACATTAGCATAAACTTTGGGTGTGCCATAAATTTCACGACCCGCCGGTATGCTGCATTGTGTATTGAGAAAGGACACAATGCAGAAATAGCCGGCTTTGCCCTGGAATTTGCATTCAACATACAGGTTGCAGGCTTCAAATTTTCCATAGTGGGCCGACCACTCGACAGAAATGCCGTGGGCGATGCACGAACCACTATCGGAAAGCTCAAAACAGGCGGGCAACACGCGATCGATTGCCCGTGAATCCGCACAAAAAAAAACTAACTGCGATTTGTTGTTTCGATACCGTGCCGGAGGCCTTGGAAAATAAGGTGAAAAGGCCGGAATCGCCTCGATCTTATCCATAGCTATAGTCATAAAATTTAGTCTCCAATTAGACAAAGATTATTCAATTTAATAAATCGCGGAGTTGAAAACATCACGCACGCTATAGTTCTATTTTCTCCAGGGTAAACTTATTGAGCATTTCCTCATCAGGTTTCACGCCAATGCCGGGATTTCCTGAAGCTTTTAACTGGGAGGGCGCTGAATGCTCTATCGGAAGAATTGTCAGATCCTGTTTGTAAAATCTCGAAGAAGGGAAGATATCCGATGGGTATTTAATATTTGAAAGTGTGGCCAAAGCTATACAATGGGATGCGCCGATGGGGATGCGCCGATGGCGGATTCAAGTATACCGCCCACCCAGCATGGTATTTGCTTTTTTTCGCAATGATTATGTATTTCGAGTGCGTTGGTTATTCCCCCGACCCTTCCCGGTTTTATATTTACCCAACGGCAAGCCCCGATATTGATAGCTTTGCGAACTTTATCAAGTGAAGTTATACTTTCGTCAAGGCAGATGGGTGTTTTCAGTTGGCTTTGCAGGGCGGCGTGATCGATCAAGTCATCATGAGCCAAAGGTTGCTCAATCATGGCCAAACTGTAGTTGTCCAGTTCCTTGAACATTTCCAAATCATCCAAGGAATAAGCGCTGTTGCAATCGATATGAAAGATTGTATCCGGAAATTCAGACCGGACTGCTTTGATCATGTCCAGGTCCCATCCTGGGCGATATTTTAGTTTAACACGTTTGTAACCCAGCGAATTTACCTCAGAAATTGCATTAATTAAATCGGCAATGCTATCCATGGCCCCAAAGTCAGCGCCTACCTCTACAACTGGGCTGCGGCCACCAAGGATTTTCCACAGAGGCTGGTTTTGCTCCCGGCTGTAGAGATCCCACCAAGCCAGGTCGAAAGCTCCTTTGGCAAAATAATTTCCTTTAATACCTTTAAGTTTGTCTTGCAGCATTATCCCGCTGGCAATCTCCTGATTAAGTAGCAAGGGCGCAATAATATCCCGGGAAATGATAAATTGGGTGGCAGCGCATTCAGAACAATACGCCGGAACAGTGAAACATGTTCCCTCCCCCCAGCCCTGATTGCTGCCATTTGGAAGTCTTATCAAAATCGATTCTATAACATAGTCATTTCCATAGGCGGTTCTAAATGGGTAGATCAAGGGTAGGGCAACCCTCACGATTTTAATGGATTCAATTTTCATTGGTGGCTGGCTGGATGCAAATCTGCAAAGTCCCGCCCACCCCAATTATTATTATTGATTAGGAAGCGTGAAGCTTTTTCCTTCAAGAACATTATTGTTATCGTAGGCGCTTGGATATCCGCCCTCACGGTAGGCTCTATTATATTTTCGCATCTTCTCTCGATCAAGTTCGAGGCCGAGTCCGAGCTTGGTTCGAACTTTTATTTGATCCATCTCAATGATTTCCGGCTCCCTGAATAAAATGCTAACAGGCGTCGCGTTGACAGATGTGATTTTCATACTTTGGAAATAATAAGTAAAATCACTCTAAATCCCAACGGCTCGGGTTGATTCCCGGCGCATTGACTGGCATGTTGTCAGGTTTGTCCACTGCATCGAAAGCCCAATTACGTTGATTGCGGTCACCCATAAGGACTTGCACTTCGGACGGACATTGGGCCACTTTTTCCGCTGGCCAGTTCTGAATTTTACTCGCGGGTCCCGCCCATGAGGGCCGATAGGCGATGGCCAGCATCTCACGATCCGATGTTCCAATGTTAGGATAATTTCCGGGAATGACATTTTGATTGATGAGGACGGCGTCGCCCGCCTTTGCCGTTACCATGACTTCCTCTGGATGCCGCTCATAGCGGAGGTAGGGATTTCCTTCATTGTGAAAACTCAAGTGTGAACGCGGCACGACTCGAAAAGGCGAAATTTCAGGGGTCAGGTCATCCAGGTAATATAAACAGCGGATCAGGCGTGGGCAACTGTGCTCAAATCCGAAAATTTTCGAACCCCAGGGTTGTCCGTCACTGTGCAGGCTGATGCCGGGATGTCCCGGCTCGGACCGGGCATAATCGTAGCCCATCATGACAATCTCCTGGCCAAAAAGCGCTTTGAGGAACTTAATCATGGGAGGATGGGCGATGAGACCGGTCACGGCCCCACCGGTCCACTGCACCTCCCTGTTTCCACGCTGTTTATCGCTGTAGCTTACCGCTCTGGTCGCAAAGGCCGCGGTTTGCCCCTTCAAGCGCTTGAGAAGGTTCGCATCGAGCATCCCTGGCCTGACGAGATAACCTTCCACTTCGATATGCCTGATTTGTTGGCCGAGGGTCAAGTTGGACCAGTCGGCATCCGGTGTGCGCCGGGTGGAAAGATCCGCCAGCATAGGATCAATCGTTGTATAAGCCATTTGTGTCCTTTTTTAACTTGTAAATTTTGCGACGCTTGGGTCGGGGATAGGTGAATTATAAAGAGAATGTGTAGAAGAAGAAAAAGTCAACAAGTCCAGTTATTGCGCCTGGTATGCCATCGCTCCAAACATCAGCGACCAGGACCGTTCCGGGGTAATCGTGCGCTACGCGCCCTGGTGAATGAACCTCAATCTCCTGAAACAGGGAACCCGGGAAACGCCGGCGGATGGTTGAAAAAACGAATGGCAAAGACTCTGAGGTTCCGATTCTGTAGTAAAGACAATAACCATGAGAAAATCGCGCATCATGAAACGTATCAGGGCCGGGCAGCCCGCCTTGTTGGCTAGTCTCTGCACCCCCATTCCCTGGTTTCCCCATTTCGCCAAGAAGAATGGATACGATGGGATTTGGCTGGAAACCGAACACCACATGTGGGACAACCGCGAAATTCAGTCCTACCTCTCAAGGCACCAATCCTGCGATATCGATTGCATGGTGCGACCGGCCAGCCGGTCCGAAAGTGAAACCTACAGGCTTCTTGATAGTGGCGCAACCGGTGTCATGATTCCCCATGTGGAATCGCCGGAAGAGGCGCAAACTTACGTTGATTCGGTCAAAAACCAGGGCATTTTACGGTTTCCGAGCACTCAATCAACAATGGACATGTCATCGAATCGGAATTTTTTTATAATGACGGGAATCGCTTTTCCGATCCGGAAACGGCCTCGCTGCCCACCATCGGCACTCATTGGATGTGGCAGCAGGATATGGGAAACCTCTACAACCGCCGATTTGAAGAAACCTACACCTCCCAAGTTTTTTCATGGGACCGGTCCATGGGTAAAGAGAAACTGGTCGTCAAAACGAAAAAAGTAATGGGAGGCTACCTCGAACCGGAGGCCCGGTTGGCCAAAAATAGCGAGGCTCTGGAAAGCGCCGAATGGCGTAAGGTTTACAAAAATACCCTCATCCTCGATCCGGAGGACAGAGCACTGCAGTACCGGCTTGTATTTCACTCAAAATACGGTGATATCTATCCCACAGTGGATAGCGTTGAGCTAAACCTGAAACCCTGATTAATCTTCTAAGTAGTTTGATATCCTTCAAGCGAACCCCCTATCGCTAATATATGCACCTGCACATTCTTGATTTCGTAGTCATCGCCATTTACTTAAGCGGCCTCTTGTGGGTCGGTTTTTACTTTGCCGGCCGTCAGAAGAGCAAAGAAGACTACTACCTCGGGAATCGTAAAATGCCCTGGTTTTTGGCCGGAATCAGCGTTGTCGCAACTCTACTTTCGACCGTATCCTACCTGGCCGTTCCGGGGGAAATGATCCGTTATGGAATCGGGTTCGGGGCCTCCGTACTTTCTTTCGTTTTTATTATCCCGGTAGTGAACCGAATTATCATTCCGTTCCTCATGAACCTGCGGGTCACGAGCGTTTACGAATATATCGAACAGCGCTTCAATGTGCAGGCCCGCTTACTGGCGGCCTCGGCCTTCATCTTTTCCCGGATTATCTGGTCTGGGCTGATCATTTACACGGCTTCCTTTGCCATTGCGTCCATGACCGGCTGGAATAAGCCACTGGTGATCCTTTCCATTGGAATTATTACAACCATATATGCCTCCGCAGGTGGAATGAAGGCCGTTATCTGGACTGATTTCGCCCTATTCGTCATCTTGTTCGGCGGGGCCTTGTTCGTCCTCGCGTATGTGGCCATTACCACCGATTCGGGACCCCTGGTATGGTGGGATACGTTTTCCACAGCAGGCAGAGCCGAGGTACCGGTTTTCAGCATGGATCCCGAGGTGCGGTTGACCGTGGTAGGAATGATAGTAGTTATGTTTCTCTGGAATATTTGCACTCACGGGGCCGATCAGGTGGCTGCGCAACGCTACCTGAGCACACCTTCAGCAGCCGCCGCCCGCCGTTCGGTCTGGATTTTTTCCATGGGAAACGTAGGCATGATTTTACTTCTGATGGTAATCGGGCTGGCCCTTTTTTACTTTTTCTTTCTCCAATCCGGGCTTCCAGTTCAAGAATTTCAGGAAAGCATCGTGCTGCATGCCGATCAGGTATTTCCCCGATTTATCGCGACCGAGCTTCCTCCGGGGATATCTGGGCTAGTTTTGGCGGCGCTTCTGGCCGCCGCCATGTCCAGCCTGAGTTCGGCCATCAACTCCATCTCGGCAGTGGCGGTAACGGATTTTCTGGACCGTTTCAATTTCCTCAAAAAATACCAGGACCATCTTTATCTGGCGGTGGGCATGGCCGTTTTAAGCGGTTTGCTCGGGATAGCATCCGCTCTGACCGTAAATCAGTTCATGGAATCGGGAGAGTGGAACCTCCTGGAACTTACGGAGCGTGCCAACCATTTGTTTGTAGCTCCGCTGGCAGTCCTTTTCTTTGTCGGTTTTCTTTTACCCAAGGTTGATTCGCGAGCCGCCCTGGCAGGATTCTTCGCGGGTGTCGCCGTCAGTATATCTGTCGGATTCAGCAAGGAACTCTTTGAGATGGAAAACCCCATTGGATTTATCTGGATCCTTCCCGGGTCTTTTTTCACCAGCTTTGCCGTTTCCTGGCTAATGAGCCTGGTTTTCCCCAAGAAATCTACCGATTCCTGATACCTAATACGTTATATGCTCCAATCCTTTACTTATCGGAAAACTAGAGTGGAATGCTGAATTTGAGTAACGCAACCCTTCCCCCCGCAGTGGCTTGCATGTGGATAATTGATGTTTCCGGGCAATTTGGAATAACAGGTTCTCATACTTCCAAATACTCATGCTAACTCAGGAAGGTCTAAAGGATCGCCGGGATCGGATATAAAACCGCTGGCAAAGGCTGTTTCCCGGAAACCTCCCGCCGGAATGGTCAAAACCTGTCCGGATTCCAAAAGTTCCGGAAAGGGAGCGACAGGCGAAGTTCCCGGCTGTAGGGTGGCCAGGTGTCCCCGCCCCCAAAGAGGGTAGTCATCAGGTCCTCCGGCGTTCATCCAACTCCAGGCCCAGGGGAAAACAGTTTCATCCCAGCGAAGACCAAACCCCAATTGTAATTTTGGGTTCCATAGGCAGCCCCACCCGGCATCAAAACCCGTAACCATAATCGAATGATCCTTGCCGCTGCCCGCTTCCGGCACCCGGCTGCAATTCCGCTGCTGTCTGCCGCCTAGCGGTGTTTCGGGAACCCAGGGCCATTTCCCGCGATACCCCGGCTGGAGCTGGGTTTTTTCAGGATCAAAACCATGATATACCGCCACCTCCCGGCAGGCCACCCGCAATTCCGCGCCCTCCACAAGGGGACCTCCAAAAGCAGGGTGATGCAGCCAGGACACCGGTCGTTCCCTGGTGCTCCGATTGATGATTCGCTCTTTCCAGATCAAGGACTTGCTGCCGGAGAACAGTGTCCAGGTTCGCTCCACCCGAAATGGGGTGCGGACCGAGTTTCCCACCAGCCGCACATTGAGGCGGGACTCCGTTTCGGCAATTTCCGTGACCTCCCAGCATACCGAGCGCAATTCCCCATGCGCGCCAATGGGCGCTCCATAATAGGAGGTCGGAAAAAATCCGGTTGGCAGAGACAGAAACCAGGAACCATCCAGAAAATCATACAAATCGCTATTGCCCACCACGGGCTGGGCAGGCAGGTTCAGTTGCAATGTTTCCAGAAGCGGGTTATGCCACATAACGTCTATGCCGGACTCGCTGTCCACAAATTCCAATACCGCGCCGCCAAAAGCGGGCCAGGCGGTGACTCGGATGCAGTCATTTTCCAGGACCAGCAAATCCCTGCCCTTATCTTTAATCCAGTTAGCTTTCGGTTGTGCTTTATTATGAATATGCATCGTTTTACAATAATGAACAAAAATTATTCGGGAAGCAATCTGCGTTGTGTATTCGCTATTTCCACTCTTTGCCCGCTAGCATTGGATTGATAAGCGGCTTCCACAATGCGAGCCATTTGTAGAGCATCCCTTCCGGTCGCTGCGGGTTCGCCTTCCCCGTCGAGGGACCGGATAAACCGTTCTATGGTGGACAGGCCTATCGCTCCACAATAACCATCGGTTTCCGGGAGATCGAAATTAATTTTTTGATTTGACGGGCCGTTTTGGCAATCGGTTTGTCACTAAAAACGTGAATACCCGCCTCCAAAAGCCGTTCGCAAAGCGATGCATTCAAATCCGTGGGCAAGGCGGCTAAGCCAAATTCAATACCACCACTTTGCAAAAGAGCGGGCAGGCTGTTGAATGTTCCTCCAAATTTCTCCGCGCCATTTTTCAACAATATTTTCAAAGCAACGGGATCCTCGTCGCAAACAACTATACCGGAAACCAGGGAACTGATTTGAAGCGTTTTTAAATAAACGGAAAAGTGCGGGTGGGAAGCGCCGATAAGAGCAGCTTTGATGGGCCTCATGCTGGAAGATGAAAAAAAGGTGCGAACTCGACAATGTCACTTCGTTGGAAAAGAAATTTATCCAGTTTTGAATATTTGACCGCACCTTTTTTCGACGCCATCTTTTTCCCACCAATTCATGATTGAAAAACCCAAAAATCAAGCTCCCTGGGAATCCCTTGCAAAAGGTTTTCATCAACTCCGAATCGGGCCCGAAGAAGGCGGTTTTGAGGCCTTTATCTGGAAAGGGGAAGCGGGCCGGATGGCTTTGTTGAATGGCGCCACTCACGGTGACGAATACGAGGGGCCGACCATGCTGACAAACCTGGCAACCACCTGGCGGCCGGAGGATCTCCGAGGAACCATAGTTGCCATCCCGGTTCTAAATGAGGCGGCCTTTTTCGCTGGTCAGCGCTGCCATCCGCAAGATGGAGTCAACCTGGCCCGCACATTTCCCGGCAACCCGGCAGGATCGCCGTGTGAAAAGCTGGCCGACCTCTTTTTGAACAGCGTTTTGAAGTATGCGGATTATTATCTGGATTTTCACAGCGGCGGAGTGACTTACGAACTTCTTCCCTGGGTGGGCTACATGAGCTCGGAAGATAAAGCAGTGGATGAGACACAAGCCCGCATAGCCGCTTGTTTCGGTGATTATTGATGTTGGGGATGCCCCTACATTGGAGGCTGTCCCAAAAACCCGAATTTTGCGAATTGAGATATTCGACTCCGAACTGTAAGGGAACGTAAGTCATTCAATTCCGTCAAAAACGCTGTATAAGGCCTCTATTCGTTATAAATATAATCGCGTCAGACAGAGGTCTATGGTAGAATTGTATTTGAATATGCAAAACAAGAGAAAGGCTGACGGTGTTATAGACATCGAAATTGCCCAAAATCCCCTAAAAACGGTCTTTATGACAGCTTTATAAACAAGTTAACTTACTTTAAAACAAATGGTTATAACTTTGGGACAGCCTCTACATTGGGGGCCGTACATTGAGCGCCGCCTTCGATCTGGGCATACCGGCCATTTACACAGAATCCCGGGGGTGCGGAGGAGTCCGTAGCGAGGACCTTTCCGCACTTCATAACGGCCTGTTTAATTTCCTAAGAACCTTTGATTTTATACCGGGACTCACACCGGTTTTACATAACCCGGCAATATACATTTCAAGCGATGCGGATGAAGCCCACCTTCAAATGCATCATCCCAGTCCGCTTGAAGGGATTTTCATCCCCGAAGTTTCAATTGGCGATGTAGTTGAGAAAGGCGATAAAATCGGAACTGTTCGTTCGCTTTCAGGAGACTCCTGTGTCTCAGTTGTTGCCGAGCGGGGAGGCGCCCTGGTTTGCCTGTGCTGGCAGCGTTCCGTTATAAAGGGTCATACTCTGGCCGCCGTGGCCCCCATCAATGCTTAAGTATTGGCGTTAGACAGGACTAGCGGAGATCCATCAATCCATTTCTGTTGCTGGATTCGGAATTATCAGGCCAACAAGCCGCCATCGACGATCCAGGTGACCCCTGTCACGTATTTGGCTTTTTCCGAGGCCAGGAAACAAACCGTTTCCGCGATTTCCAAAGGTTGTCCCTGGCCGAGAACAGCCTGTCCGGCTATCTCATCGCCTTCCCCGCGCTCTCGCTGCTCCGCAATCACTTGTTCATAGGTATCGGTCCAGATATCCCCCGGCGCAACGGCCACTACGCGAATCCCGGACGTTCCCAATTCCTTGGCCATGGATTGGGTGAGATTGTTGAGTGCGGCTTTGGTGGCGGCATATACGGAGGCATTGGATTGCGGCCTGAAGGCATTGATTGAGGATATATTGATGATGACGCCGGAGCCTTGCTCGCGCATTATCCGGGCGGCTGCCACGGAGCAGTAAATCACGCCTTTGAGGTTAATATCCACCACGTGATTTACAAAATGAGTATCCAGGTCGATGAAGGCACGGGACGAGCTCGGGCCGGTGATGGCGGCATTGTTGACAAGGACATCAAGCCCCCCCAGCCGTCCGGCGGATTCGGCGATAAACGCATGGCAAGATTCCGGGCTGCCCTGATCGAGTTGGACCGCTTTTAGCCTTTCGCCGTATTTCTCAATAAGAGAAGTAGCCAAGGTGCGGTGCTGCCCCACTGCCACCGAAGCGCCTTGGGCCAGGAAACACTCCGTAATGGCGCGACCAATATTAGTGGCCCCACCCGTAACCGCAACTCTCATGGGTTTGCGGAAGCCGTGTTTTCTTTTTCGGCTTCGGCTATAGCCATATCGAAATTAACCTCATATCGATTTTTCATGGACCAAAGGACAGATTCAAAGTCACTCCCGTGAGCAATAAAACGAGCCCCCAACCGTATCATATCCGTCATGTCCTCGACGGTTCCAGAGGGCCTCCCCCATGCGATGCCAGCGGTTTGGGCGGCCTTGGCGATCCGGTCTTGGGCGGCGATCATCTGCGGTTCTTGCCAATTCATTTCGCAGCCAAGTCGCAGGGCCAGGTCTCCGGGACCAATAAACAACACGTCGATCCCCTTTACTTTGGATATTTCTTCCACATTATCGAGGGCTTCCGGCGTTTCGATCTGAATTCCGATCAGGGTTTCTTTGTTGGCGGCTTCGGGATAACCATTGGTTCCCGATAGAAAATAATTGTTATCGAGTCCCGCGCCGTCCAATCCACGCTCGCCCAGGGGCGGAAATTTTAAAGAATCGACCAGAAATTGAGCCCGCTCAACGGTGGAAACATGAGGCACTAAAACGCCCGTTGCGCCATTTTCCAAAAGGTTGTAGAGTTTTATTTTTTCCAATGTGGACGGGCGCAAAATACAATCGATATCCGCCATTTTATGAAGAGCCAGAAGGCGCTGCAATTCCCTCATATCCCATGTATTATGCTCACATTCCAGCCAAATGCCATCGTAACCCGCATCAGCCGCATGCGTGGGGAACATGTTGGCGGGGTGATAAAGACAGCAAATACGGGCTACTTTTCCAGCCCTTAGTTTAGAGAGAACTTTAGATTTTCGCATAGCGCTTATTGTAAGAGTTTTGTAGTATTATATATATTTTTATGCGAACGAGGTGTAAGTACTGCCTGACTGTTCCATATAGTTAATTCATTCATTTTTTCCATTGTTAGGGGCATGGGACAATCCTTAGATAGTCGATCTTGAAAAAGTGGGTTTTCGGCTCAATTCAAGGTAATTGGAGGCAATTAAATTGAAAGAGTAAACCGTTGCTTGATGTTTGGCAAAGCCGTTTACGCATATTAAGACCCTTTGAACGCCATTCGGCCCTGTTGGCCCTGTTGGCCCTGTTGGCCAATACCATAGAGCTCCATAAACAGCGCAAAAAAATGAGCAATGTGAGGATTTTGCTCAGATTCATGCCAGCCGCTGCCAATATTGCATTGAACTTGTCGCCTTCTATTCCTTTGAGGTAATTGCATCCCATGCGATGCTCTTTCTTTGCGTGACCGATTATCGGTTCAATCGCACTGCGACGTTTCATCCAGTAACGCAACGCTTTGGGGATTTTCTTGCGATAGCGGTTGGCCACCACAATCTGGCACGGGCCGCCGTAATCGTTTCCACGATAGCCCAAGTCCACGGTGGCCTGAAGCGGGCTTATCCCGCTTCAGGCGCTCGACTTGATCAAGGGTCTTCCCCAGGGTGTGCCCATCCCAGGGATTCTGATGCAATGCCAGCGAACCGATGACCCAGTTGCCCTTGGCTGTCGTGGCCAAACTTATCTTACACCCAAACTCGTAAGGTTTATGCGGCTTGCCCTTGGCAATGCATTCTACCAGCGGTTGGTGGATACTGTAGAGTTTATTTTTGTCGTGGCGCTGTTGGACCAGCAAGCGTTCGGCCAACTCCAGCAACCCCTTCATCTTTTCACTTATGCTGGACCCCTTACGCTGGATATCCCGCACCACTCGGCCCAATATCCCCTTCAGTTTTTTGGTTTCTTTACGAGCTCGTTTCATCTGCTTGGCCCGTGCGTATCCACTCTGGCGGTGAAGGTGTTTCTTCGCTACCCGATTATAACCTTGGCGCAAAGCGATCCCTTCCTTTTTGGCCTCCTTGACTAATCTCTCTCGCATCCGCTCATACAAACGCGCATCGGTCGGAAAGCGGATGTTCTTGGGCTGCACCGTAGTGTCCACATTGACCCGTTTCAATTGATGGGCCCCAATCATCTTCAACCTCATCCCGCTTTTGATACTCTCACTGAGCATCCGTTCGGCTCCGGCCTCCTTCACCCGCTTGCGCCAGTAACTCATTGAAGAGGGATCGAAGGGAAGCTCATGCTCAAAATACCTTCCTCCACAAAAATACTGCCAATAAGGATTCTCGGTGTAGCCCCTAACGATCTGTTCATCGCTTAAATCATAGGTGTATTTGAGGTAATGCAACCCCACCATCAAGCGGGTTGCAATAGCGGGCCGACCCATCCGGGGGTCGAACAACGGTTCAAAAGTGTGATCAAACTGTTCCCAGTCAATCACCGCCGACAACTTGACCAGTGGATGTTTGGCATCCACGATACGATCGAGATCTACTTTAAAGAGATCTCCCTGAGGAACTTCATTGGAGGGTCTAATAGGTTTCATAATTTGCAAGGTTTCGGCTACATTCATAGCGTTATCTTGCAAATATGTCAACCATTAATTCAACTTAATTCATTAATATCCAAAGGTTTAAGGTGTTTTTCAAGGCCGACGTATTAGTCAAATGCCGATCAAAATTTTTTCTGAAAGGGGGGAATGAACCCCTGAATTGGGGTTGTACCTGACATGCCAGAAACCTCGTAGTGCAGCTAATGTTGACATATTAATTGCTCGGAATAAAAGAGGCACATGGCATTCATCGGGATAGATGCTGTTCTTGCATTGCTACTGGCGGTCGTTGTGCTTCTGGCAAAGGCGCGACACAAGAAGGCAGTCCGCCTGATTTATCAGACCTCAGTTACTACCATCGCCGACTTGCTCCAGACCTTCACGGCGCACTCTGACCCTCCCACCCGAATCTATGCAGCGGTGCAAGGCAGCGTCGTGGCAAGAGAGACGACACGTTTGACGGCTCCGCTCACTGGTAGCTCCTGCGTTGCCTATAAGGTCGGTATATTTTGGGATCCGGGTGTGGAAGACCCAGAGTATTACATCAAGGACTCCAAGGGGGTGCAGTGGGCGGTCGATGATGGTACAGGACTCGCCCTGGCTCCCTTTAATCCATTCGAACGGCTGAAGTCATTGCCGTTTTATTGGCCAGGAAGAGAAATCGTAGGGGACACGTTCAAAAACACCCCACAATACCTCGACCGCGTAATCTCGCACTATGGTTATCAGTGCTTGCCGAAGGAACGATGGCACCCGCCCCATCAGGATCTCTCGTGGGAGGTGAGCATTCTCAAGGAGTTTGGGAATGATGTTTTCCTACTGGGCTCGTACACGGTCCAAGAAGGATCTGTTCACTTCGAGCTTGGTTCAGACTCGCTCCTCTGGTTTGGGAACGGTGCGGATGCTCTCAACGATGAGCGAGAATCTGTTCGGAGCAGTGCACGGTGGGTTTTGATCTGGTTGATCGTGTCTTTCATTCTCACTGTTGTGTATCTATACTGAGCCGGGCCTAGGAAGATGTGCCCGGCGATTCCATTCCGGCAGGTGCGGGCGCAAGTGTCATTCCAACACTAAACGAGTGGGGTATCATCGTATTGATGACCCTGCTGGCTGGTGCTGCCGCCTGGAAAATGAACAAGCCTGAGCTTTTATGGGCTTAAAAGACCATAAAGCGGCAATGTCTGGCCGCTATCTGCAACGGGTTGCACTGCGCATTTATTTCTTCTTTTCTTTTTTCAATTTTCGTTTTTCCTTTGGACTAAGCAGGGCCTTTTTTTGTTTTTCCCTTTTGCCCTTATCTTTTTTCCCTTTGAAACCCATATCTATTTCTCCTTGCTTGAATATGACTTGCGCCGGACCATGACGGCGAAATCCCGTCTTCGGTCCTACAGGTTAGCAGATGAAATCGTTCAGCGATCACCGACAAACGCCACCAAATGTACGGAATTTCAGCGATTTCGTCAATTGGATTCGAAACAGACTGACACAGCTTTTTTTGTCAGATGCATTCCCCGTTGGGCCAAGGAATTGGCAATGAGCATCTGTAGCCAGACAATGGCAATTTCAGTGACATCGATATTGTGGCAGAGGGGATACCAAGGCAGTGTCAAGATTACCCGACAGCATCCCTTGATGGCGAACAATTCAGGCTGACCCTGTGGGATAATTCAAGGGAATATCAGGTGCAGGTATGGGAGCCTTACACCCGGACGGATGACTTTGGCCCCTGGATTGAGGTAATTGATGCAATATCAGATGAAATAATTCATAAGATATTGATATTTAATAGCATAAAGCATGGCTGCCCGACAAGGATTCGAACCTTGACAGACGGAACCAGAATCCGCCGTGCTACCATTACACCATCGGGCAGTTGAATCGATGTTCTGGAAAATCAAATCGGCCACTCTACGGTCCGATCCTCCGGTTTTCAACCTTGTTTTCCGGTTGATGTTTTAAATCAGCAAAAGACGATCGAAGACGAGGCCCCCCAGCAGAATGGGGAGATAGGCGATAGAGGCCCAAAACAATTTTTTAGCGGCCATGTCCCTGTCGATGGCGAGGAGAAAGCGCGTGGCCGTAAATAGAAACCATAGTCCAAGCACGGCAGCCAGGGAGGTGTAAAAAATCGTTGTGAATCCCCAAAAAGCGGGCAATAGGCTGCTGGTTGTTAGCAGGAGGGTGAAAAGAAATGCCTGGCGAGCAATCCTGCCGCCCGTTGGATCGACGACCGAGCCCATGGGGAAACCGGCTTTTGCGTAATCGTCACGGAAAGTCCAGGCCAGGGCCATAAAATGCGGAATTTGCCAGAAAAGCAGAATGGCAAATAAAATCCAGCCAAGAGTCGAGATGCCTGATTCCGCCGCTGCCCAGCCGATGAGCGGTGGCAAGGCGCCGGGGATGGCACCGACCTCCGTGCACCAGGGGGTGTGCTTTTTCAACGGGGTGTAGGCCAGCAGGTATGCAACTTGCGTTACCAATGCCAGCAATGCGGCGAGCCCATTTACCCCTAGATAAAGGAGCAGGTCTCCCGACAGGCAAAGGACTAATCCAAAGACCAGGGCGGCCTCAGGAGTGACCTGGCCCGCCGGTATGGGCCGCCCGCGGGTGCGAACCATTTTGGCGTCTGCGGCGCGCTCCATCCACTGATTGAGGGCGGCTGCTCCGCCTGCGGCCAAGGAGGTTCCGAGGATGAGAATCGACAGCAAATAGGAATCGCGGGCGGGTAGGGCGGCCAGATAACCAACGATAGCGGTAATGACCGAGAGCATGGTGAGGCGGGGCTTAGTCAATTCCCAATATTCGAGGTAGCGGGATTTTTCCCTTACTGATTCCGCCAACAGGAGTCCGGTCTCGGTTTTCGATTCGTATTGAAAGCTGCTTGGTTTCAAGTTCATGGATTCTTCGGGAAGGGCGCGGTATCTTTTCTAATTCGAGTTGGATTGACTGCCGCGGTGAAAGATTCGGATTGCATGCCCCGAAAAGGCAAGCGGAATGATAAAAAAGTAAGCATCCAGCAACTCGCAAGCAGAAAAGCGCCTACCAGCGTATGGAGTGTGGCGGCGTGTTCGTTGAGGCGGCTCCAGACCACCGTGGCCCCGAGAAATATCTGTAGGGCCAACAAAACAAGGGGGAGAAAGGCGAACTGCCCAAAAGCATGGCGGGTGTTTTTATCGGCCCAGACCAATGAAATGAACGCCAGGATGGAAATTACCGATAGCAATGCCCCGATGCGATGAATGAAATTTACCACCACGGCCCAATTCCAGTAGGTGGGCAGCCAATCGCCGTTGGGAGTGGAGTAGGGGAAAGAAATCAGGGCCAGTCCGGCATCGCTATGCCTCACTATGGCTCCGGCCAGTATTTGCAGGAGCAATAACAGGCAGACGCCTAAACCCAACCCGCGTAGCAGCCTTCCGGCGGGTGATTGCAGCCCGGCCTGCCGCTCGATCCAGTTTCTTGATTGGGCCAGGGCGATGCTGACCAACAGGCAGAGCACTACCGGGGCGCCCATCGCATGGATGAGGACGAATGCTTGGGCTAGGTGATTACTTTCCGCGCCCGTATTGAGTGTGTCGAAACGCACTCGCATGCCACCCAGTATGCCCTGCGCAATGACGGCCAAAAGACAGGTTAAAATGAGGTATCGAATCCAGGCGCGTTCCTCTTTTAGCCAGACCCAGCCTACCAATATTATCGTTAAAAACCCCACTGCCATGCCCAGTAAACGGTGGCTGTGCTCGGCCCGCATTTCCCGGTTCTGGAGCCAACCTTCAGGGTTAAGCGTACCGTTGGAAAGCGGCCAATCGAGGAATGCCATGCCAGCCTCGATACTGGTGGTGAACCCGCCCGCGTAGAGCAGCCCGATGGCCGCCACCAGCGGGACCGCGCAGAACCAGGCAAGGCCGGGTTTGTATTGATTCGTTCGTTGGCAGGAAACAGGCATCTGAAATCTTATCGCTGGCTATAAACCAAAGACGAGCCAATATGCCTGCCCTCATCGGCATAGCAAGATAGAAATCAAATGAAACTCCCCGTAGCAAGCTACGGGGTATCTAAGAAAGAAATTCATGATCACCACAGCATCAATTGTTGCAACTGCTTCTTCGGTTTGCCCTGTTTTCTTACGTAGGCCTCCACACTGGCCCAATCCCCACGCTCCCCTACCGTTCCAACATAATACCCGTCACTCCAAAACTCCCCTCCCCACAGCTTCTCCTTCACCCAAGGTTCGCGCCGAAAGATCTCCCGCGCCGTTATGCTCTTATATTTCTGAACGATTCGCCCGGGTGCTTCTTTCGGATGCGCTCCACACAGCAAATGCACATGGTCTCCATCCATTCCCAGTGCTTCCATCTCTATTTCATAGCGCTCGGCTATCCCAACGCTTGTTTCTTTCAGCACCTCTTGCACCCGCCTTTCCAAGAGCATCTTCCGATACTTCACAGGGAACACCATATGGTAGTGGATCTGCCACACGCAATGGCTCGCGCGCCTCAAATGCTCCCGTTTTTCTTCGCTCATTCATCTCTGTTATAAAGTTACCGCTCCCCGTAGCAAGCTACGGGGTATCTGAAATTAAATGATGAATTATTTAAAATTCCTAAACTGTACGCTTGGGATCCGGGCTAATGTCAGGCATGTGTTTCTGTAAAGGTTTTGAGCCTTAAGTTGAGTTGGTGAAGATGGTATAAGGTCACCAGGTTTACGGATTCTCTATTCGCTTCTCTCCGATATTGCCAAAGGTAATTGAGGTCCGCAATCGGGCGCAACCTTCCTAAAGTCCAATCCGAACAACCCGGCAATTGTCGATGCGATGTCTTTTTGATACACTGTAGCAGTTTTGGACAATTCACCCTTGTTCGGCGTATCCGGGCCAAAAACCGCGATCCATATGAATTCCGATCCTTCAATATTTTTACGGTGGCTCGCCCATTCTTCTGACTCACCACTGCCACGTCCGTGATCGGAGGTAATAACCAATGTGGTTTTGTTTCGGTACTGCTTATCAGTCTGAACAAAGCGCCACAATTCCATCAAATATTTATCGGTTCGATGTGCGGCTTCCAAGACTTGGTCATATCTTTTGTCATGTGCTAAATCATCAGTTTCACCGAAACTAAAATAAAATACCCGGGGCTTATGCTTTTTGATGTATTCCATTCCCTGATAATAGGTAAACGCATCATAACGCACCGTCTTCCACATTCGCGGCATCTCCCTCTGCAGGATGTTTAACATTTGCTGGGTTTCGTTCAACGGGTCATCGTCAACTGGTTGAAACCCGGCGTTGCAGTAGATTGCTCCTGGCTCTTTGCTGACAATGTATTGAAAAACATCCCACGAAGCAAAAGCGGCAATCTTGTCTTCTTCCAATTCCAGTTCGTTCTTTAGAAATTCCAATATGGTGGTGGATGGATTTTGTATCCTCCCATTATTTATGATTTCCTTTTGCGGGAAACCCGTTAGAATCTCGGCATAACCGGGGTAAGATACAAATATATCGTTCGTCACAGTTGTCCGGTTAACCTGAATTTAAAACTTTGTAAATCGTTAATTTTTATAAACTTGTGAGTTATTTTTAGTGTGACGCATTTGAACTTCCATCAATTTCACTATATTTTGGGGTATAAATTCTGTATCTTGTTGATCATGAATCAACAACGTATGGTTTTCTCCCAAATTTTTGACCTTTTGCATCGTGAACAGTTTCAACGATGCGTCAAACGCTATAGTGGGGACAAGCGTGTCCGTTCCTTTTCCTGCCGGGATCAATTCTTGTGCATGGCCTTCGCTCAATTGACTCGACGTGAAAGTCTCAACGATATCGTTACCTGTTTGTGTGCCCATAGTGACAAACTCTTTTCTATGGGCATTCGCAGTAATATCGCCAAGAGTACTTTGGCCGATGCCAATGAACAACGCAACTGGCGCATCTATGCGGACTTGGCATACGTGCTCATTAAAAAGGCTCGCAGGCTCTATGCCGATGAAGCGTTGGACTTTGAACTCGAAGAGACCGTTTATGCTTTAGACGCCACGACCATTGACTTGTGTTTGAGCCTCTTTCCATGGGCCCATTTTCGTACAACCAAAGCGGCGGTAAAGCTGCACACGCAGATCGATTTGCGCGGTTCGATTCCGACCTTTATCGAGATCACTCCGGGAAAAGTTCACGACGTAAACATGCTTGATGCCCTTGTTCTTGAGCCTGGAGCCTATTATGTGCTTGATCGCGGCTATGTCGATTTTGCCCGCTTGTTCCTCTTTAGCGAAGCGATGGCCTACTTTGTCATCCGCGCCAAAAGCCATTTGAATTATATACGTTTGCGTTCCCTCAAAGTAGTCCACGGCAGTGGTGTTTGCAGTGACCAAGTAATTCACTTTAGAGGATTCTATGCCTCCAAAGATTATCCCCAGAAGCTCAGGCGTATACGCTTTTACGATGCAGATAACGGTAGGCATTTCATCTATTTGACCAATAATTTTACCCTTCCAGCCTTGATTATCTGCCAGATGTATAAAGGGCGTTGGAAAATCGAATTGTTTTTCAAGTGGATTAAGCAGCACTTACGGATCAAAAAATTCTTTGGCACTTCGCCCAACGCAGTAAAGACGCAAGTATGGATTGCCATCAGTGCTTACGTGTTGATGGCGATCCTAAAAAAACAGTGGCAATTGGAATTGAGTCTTCACCGAATATCACAGGTATTGAGCTTGAGCGTTTTTGAAAAAGTCCCTCTCTATGAACTACTTACAAAACCGGATCACAGCAGTGCGAGCAGCGATCACTCTAACCAGTTGACCTTCAACTACTTTTAACCGGACACTACTGATCGTTCGTAACTTTCACATCGCTTTCAAGAAGCCTGTTTCCGTAGACAATTCCGTGTTTGACGAGTTCTTGCCAGAAGAATGGCATTAAGGCTTCTCGCCGTTCTTGAGGTGATTTTCTCCAAAATTTCGCTTCGACATCCTGTGCGTCTTTTACCCAGCCTTTTTCTTCATCTATCATGCGTTTCTCAACGCCCGTGAACAGTTCCTGCCATCGAAGTCCATCTATTGTAATTAGAAAAACATTTTCGGTATTTTGCTGCCCATAGGCAATACCTGATAAAAAAGTTACTACTATTAGAATTAAAATTACAGTTTTCCTCATGTTAGCACTTTCTTTATATTAAAAAAAATTCATTAACCACTAGTATTTTAGAATGTTAATTTACTCCACGGGCATTCCACATAAACATTTGAAGGCAAGCGCAGGCGAAGGCAATCGCCATTAAAAAATAAAATACCGCCTCCCAACCCCAAACAGTGGATATCCACCCTACCAAAACTCCACTCAAAGCCGCACCTATTGAACCGAGTCCATTTATAAAGCCCGCCGCCGTCGAAGCGTATCTTTGCGATCCAAAATCCATGGCCGAAGTTGCTGAGATAAGCGTATCTGGACCGAAGGTCATGAATCCAATGCAGGCAAGTACAATAGGGCCGATGAGAGGATCGGCGGCAAAAAGATTATAGCAATATAATGATACCACTAGCAGCAAAAGCATGATGACGCTTATTGGACCGCGTCTTGCAGAAAAAAGTTTATCTGAGGCGTATCCCGCAGCGACCGTTCCCATAAATCCCGCCAGGGGAAAAATGGCGCTCATGTAACCGGCTTTATCCGGGCGATAACCTATAACATTAACCAGGTATGTGCTTAGCCAAAAAAGGAGCGTATATCGAACGAGTTTTAATAGGAAATAGGATGCGCCGAGATTAAGGATGTGCTTGTTCCAAATAATTTCCTTGAGAATCTCGGAAAATGAATGTTCTTCACCTGAGAGTGGCGCCGTATTTTCCTCAGTTCCGGTTGATTGAATTTTCGCTATTTCCGTCAGATTTGGCAGGCCCACATCCTCAGGGTGGTTCCGCTGTCCCCACAGAAAGACAGCGCCTACTCCGGCCAGGACCAGGGCCGAAATCCAAAATGCTGTTTGCCATGAAGCAAAACCTATTATGAAGGCTGCAAGAGCGGTGGAAACCAAGTCTCCAGCTTGGTAGTTTGTTCCCCACCACGCCATCATTCTACCCCTGTTGTCGATAGGAAACCAATTCGACATCGTTTTGATGGCGCCAGGCCAACCAGTGGATTGGGCCAGCCCGTTTGCGGCCATGATTATTGCCATCATGAGAATGGAATTACTGAATGAAAAGTAGAGATTCATGGCCACGCTGAGACATATTCCACACGTGATAATTCTTCTTGCGCCAACTTTGTCTCCCAATGGACCGGAAATGAATTGGCCGATGGCATACATAGTGAGATAAGAGGTGATAATAATACCGGCATCCTGTTGATCCCAACCAAATTCCTCCATGATAACAGGTTGCGCCACCGCGTAGTTTTTCCGGCAAAGATAGTAACCGGCGTATAAGAGCCACATGACACCAAATATACGGTAACGCCAATAACGATAGGCAGTAGCTAGAGGCTGTCCCAAAGTTATAACCATTTGTTTTAAAGTAAGTTAACTTGTTTATAAAGCTGTCATAAAGACCGTTTTTAGGGGATTTTGGGCAAATTCGATGTCTATAACACCGTCAGCCTTTCTCTTGTTTTGCATATTCAAATACAATTCTACCATAGACCTCTGTCTGACGCGATTATATTTATAACGAATAGAGGCCTTATACAGCGTTTTTGACGGAATTGAATGACTTACGTTCCCTTACAGTTCGGAGTCGAATATCTCAATTCGCAAAATTCGGGTTTTTGGGACAGCCTCAAGCTACCTGAGCAGCCGTTGAAGTAAGAGTTGTCTTTGATACCATGGCTTGTTTACCCTATTGTTTCAGTATGCCGTGTAAAGCCACAAGACTTCAGTGGGAGAGTCCAATAAAACCCACCCGGGAACTGTCGTTCCACCCGGTAGCAATGGCAGGGACGGTGGAGGTAACGAAGCCGTTCAAGTACTGCGATGTAAAAGGCCCCGCAAGGGGGTCAGCGAGCGAGCAGGCCGTAATATGAGTGAACACCGAGCAAGCCTCGAAAAGGGTAATGCGAACGCCGACCCCGTTGAAACAGGGGGAAGGCTGCTACTGCAGGTGAAGAGAGCGACGAGAGCGCCCTGCAGGTTCGCCGGGGTAATGGTGACGGCATGTTGGCAGCAGGAGTCTTGGAGGAACACGGGAAACCCGGTTCGATGGGGTGGAAGTCCTCAACGGCTAGCTCGTGAGAGTGGGAGCGGGTCGAGCCGGGTGGCGGAGAGGCCCGTAGTAGTGAGGAGGCGGCTAATCCCCGCGGAGCCAAGGGGCCTCAGTTCAAGGGCAATGAATAAAGGAAAGAAAGCGCAGAGATTGACATGAGTCTAGTAACTCCACAAAGCGTTAACCTGAGTTCGACAGTTGGGGGGGTAAATCGATTATTTTTAGGGTTTTTCGTGCTGTAGGGCGTATGGTTGTCAGGGTTGGGGTGTGAATATGCCGTGTAGTGCAGACCACTCTATTGCCTTTTCGGAGAAGTAGTGCAGGGTCGGTGTTGATGTATTTGCGTCGCCATCGTCGTCGTAAGAAGGGCCAGGATTATGATTACTGGACGCTGGTGGAGTCGGTGCGCACAGCCAAGGGGCCGCGCCAGCGCATCGTGGCCCACATTGGCAAGGAGCCGGGGCTCGATGAGGATGAGCGGTTGGGTTGGGAGCAGATCGGTCGGCTCCTCGATGGCGATGATGAGGCTGCGGGGGCCGAGCAGTTGGATTTATTTGCCGAGGATAAACCGGAGGCTCCGTTGTGGGCGCAGGTGAATCTGGGTCGGATACGGGTGGAGCGGGTGCGTCAATTTGGCAAAGTGTATGTGGCTCTGGCGCTGTGGCGGCGGCTGGGGCTGCATCGTTTCTTCGAGGAGCATTTGCCGCCGGGCCGGGAGTCGGTGGGCTGGGCCCAGGTGGCCTCGATTCTGGCGCTGGGGCGTTTTTGCGAACAGGCCTCGGAGCTGGTTCTGGCCGAGCGCTGGTATGGCTCGACGGCGCTGGAGGATTTGATGGCGGTGGATGTGGATGAGGTCTATGACAACCGTTTGTATCGCGGACTGGATCGTGTCTTGCCCTTGCGCCGGGAACTGTTCAGTCATCTTAAAGGACGCTATGAAAGCTGGTTTGGGACGCGTTTCGAGTTTCTTTTATACGACATAACGAGCACCTATTTTGAGGGCCGGTGCGAGGGCAATGCCCAGGCCCAGCGCGGCTACAGCCGGGACCAGCGGCCGGATTGCAAGCAGGTATGTCTTGGACTGGTGGTGACACCCGAAGGGCTGCCCCTGGCCTATGAGGTTTTCGACGGCAACCGCGCCGATGTGACCACGGTGCAGGAGAGGGTCGAGTTGATGGAATCGCATTACGGGGTGGCCGATCGCATCTGGGTGCTGGACCGCGGCATGGTGAGCGAGGCCAACCTCGAATACCTGCGCGGCAAAGGGGCCCGCTACATCGTGGGCTCGCCCAAGAGCCAGCTCAAAAACTTTGCCCTCGATCTGCTCGAGCAAGGCGATTGGAGCGAGGTGCGGGCGGGGGTGGAGGTCAAACTGGTGAAACATCCCGACTGCCCCCAGATCGAGCAATATGTGCTTTGCCGCAGCCAGGGACGGGGTCAAAAAGAAGCCGCCATGCTGAGCAAGCAAAAGGAGCGTTTGCGCAAAAAGCTCGACCAGATCGACCTGAGTTTGCGTCGGCGAGGGCAGAAACTCGATCCGGTTGAACGCCGTATCGGCCGCTGGCTGGGCCGCCACACCCTGGCCGAAAAAATATTCACCGTAGAAGTGCAAATCGACGCCGCCGGACGGGCCTGCGCATTGCAAATCACCGAAGACGAGAGCAAAGCCGATTGGGCCCAACTGGCCCACGGGACCTATCTGCTGCGAACCAACTGCCAGGAGGAAGACCCACAAAAGCTGTGGCGGTGGTATATACAACTGACACAGGCCGAGGCAGCCTTTCGTTGCGCCAAAAGCGACTTGGGGCTGCGGCCGGTCTATCACCACAAAGAAAAGCGTGTGCAAGCGCACATTCTGATCTGTTTTCTGGCTCTGGCGATGTGGCGCGCCCTGGAAAGCTGGCTGCAGGCCAAAGGCCTCGGCACCTGTGCGCGGCAAGTGTTGCACGAACTGGAGAATCTACGCTCAATGGACGTGGTGGCGCCGCTGCGAGGGGGACGCGAAGCGCGTTTACGGCTGGTAGGCAAACCGGAAAAACCGGGTGGTGCCAATGGCCGCGGTGCTGGTGCTCGAACCGATCTTTGAGGTAGACCTGCAGCCGGAGCAATACGCCTACCGGCCAAGCCGCAGCGCCCATGATGCGGTGCGAGAAGTGCATCGGTGGTGGAACCGGGGCTATGGGGAGGTAGTGGATGCAGACCTGAAAGGTTACTTCGACACCATCCCGCACCCGGAGCTGCTCAAGTGCCTGTCGCGTCGCATCAGTGACGGGGCCATGCTCAAACTACTCAAGCAGTGGTTGGAAATGCCGATCGAGGAAAACGGCCAAGGGGGAAAGGGCCGGAGCAACCCGGCCCGCAAGTGGCGGCGAGGCACCCCGCAGGGGGCGCCCATATCGCCGCTTCTGGCCAACCTGTATATGCGCCGTTTTATTTTCGGCTGGAAAACGCTCGGTTATGCCGGGCAGTTGCGCTCGCATATTGTGAACTACGCAGACGACTTCGTCATCCTGTGCCGGGGAACCGGCGTGGAGGCTCTCGAAGCCATGCGTCATATTATGAAGCGGGTGAAACTGACGGTCAACGAAAAGAAGACGCGGTTGTGCCGAATACCCGAGGAATCTTTCGAGTTCCTTGGCTACACCATAGGGCGTTGTCATTCGCCTCGAACGGGCAAAGCCTACCTAGGCACAAAACCGTCCAAGACGAAGGTCCAACGAGTCAATCGGCGAATCAGTGAAATGACGCGAGCGAACACCCAGTGGCGAGAAACCGGGCAGATGGTAACAGCAATCAACCGTCAATTGCGCGGCTGGGGCCACTACTTCTGTCTGGGATCGGTGAGCAAAGCCTACCGGGCGGTGGACAGCCACAGCCGGTATCGGCTACGCCAGTGGTTGCGCAAGAAACACAAGCGCAAAGGAGCGGGCACGAAACAGTATCCAGATGAATATCTGCATGATACGCTCGGCCTGGTCTGTTTGGGGTTAACAACAGGCAACCTCCCGTGGGCGAAAACATGAAAATACCCTTGTCCGAAAGCCGGATGCGGGTACCGAGCAACGCGACATCCTCCAAACCGCACGTCCGGTTTGATGAGCGGGAGAGTGGAAACGGAGATATGGAAGGATATTCAGGCACCGGCAACCGAAAGGGTCGGTCTCAGCCATGGCCTAACCTACGTCCACCGCGCCACCTCCCGACTCTACTAAAAAAGTATTTATAGAGGGTATAAATAAGTTGTATATGGCTGATTAAGAGTATATTATGGATTTTTCATAACTAAAATTCCAAACTCTTAACCAGCCACTAAATGTGAAGATAGCAAAAAGGGATATTAAGGCAAGAAAATGGTGTCTGCCTCAGATCAAATTCGCCAAGGAGCAAATGACCTCTTATGGCGGATTGGTCATTTTCAAACCGTTATTGGAGAGATTGCAATTAGCGCAAAAACTGGACCGTTGCTGCCGTCACCTGCAAGTCGGCAGCCATTACCGCTTTGGCCGGATAGTGCAACTGTTGGTCATCCACATTGTGCTTGGGTTTCGGCCCTTGCGCGACATCGATTTCTATAAGGAGGATCCGCTGGTGCGACAGATGGCCGGAATGAAGCGGTTGCCCAGCGTGCCGACGATAAGCCGGATGTTGGAGCAATTCGACGGGCGCAGCCTGCTGGGGCTGGAAAAAATCAATGCCCAGTTAGTGTTGCAGCGGCTTGCACAGGAGGGTTTGGCGCGCATTACGCTGGACTTTGACGGCAGTGTGCTGAGCGCCCGCCGGCGGGCCGAAGGGACGGCCGTTGGATTCAACCGCAAAAAGAAAGGGCAGCGCAGTTACTACCCGCTCTTTTGCACCGTGGGGCAAACCGGACAAGTCTTAGCGGTTTTGCATCGCAGTGGCAACGTGCACGACTCCCATGGAGCCATCGAGTTTATGCGCCGGTGTGTGCAAATGGTGCGGGAGGTCTTGCCCTCAGCGAAGGTGGAAACCCGCATGGACAGTGCCTTCTTCAGCGATGAGATGGTGCAAACGCTGGAATCGCTAAAGCTCGAATACACCATATCGGTTCCCTTTGCGCGGTTAGTGGCCCTGAAGGATTTGATCAAAAACAGACGGCTGTGGAGGCATCTGAGCAGCGCAGAAAAAGAGCTGGGCTATTTCGAGAAACGGTGGAAACCGAAGAGCTGGGACCGAAGAAACCGTTTTGTGTTTATCCGCGCCGAAGTCAATGAACAGATTAAGGGGCCCTTGCAACTGGATTTATTCGAGCCTCGCCAACGCGGCTATCAGTTCAAGGCAATCGTAACGAACAAGAAGTGCATAACCAGAAAAGTGGTGCGCTTTCATGAAGGGCGCGGAGCACAGGAAAGCATCTTCGGGGAATTGAAAAACCACGGACAGATGGACTACATTCCGGCCCGCCGGTGGAACGTCAACAAAGTCTTTTTACTGGCCAACCTGCTGGCTCACAACCTGACCCGGGAATTGCAAATGGAACGCGCGGCCACCCGCCGGCACACCAACGAAAAGCGCAGCGCGCTGTGGAAATTTGAAAACTGGCACACCCTGCGAAGGAACCTCCTGCTCAAAGCAGGCCGATTGAATCGACCAAATGGAAGATGGACCCTAACCTTCAATAAAAACGCTTCGGTCGAGCGCCTCCTACTAAGTTATTTACCTTCCCAAACGTAAATTTATGAAACAATAGGGTTAATTATAGCGAAACTCTTTATTGTTTACCCCATTGTTTCATAAATTCAATCAGATTCAAGACTGTGATCCGCATAAACAAAGGGACTAACGTGCAAAAAAGGTATATTGCTGAACTTCACAAAAAGTGAAGATACAAAAATGGATTGATAGAGCGTTATTATGGTTGTTTATGCCGCATTCAGAAGGTTTTTACTCAATATTTATGAAACAATGGGGTTTACTATGAATAATTCGAACCAGAAAAAAAGCAACGATATGCAGAATGTATTAATGAAACGGTTTCATAATGCCGTCTACAACAATTGGGAAGAGATTTTTTACGATGATCAGTGAAGAAGAAATAGGGAAATACCGGGAGCAAGGTTGGGTTGTTGTCGAAGGTGTTCTTGGTAGAAAAGAGACCGAGCGGATAGCGGATGAGGCGATGGCGATCAGCCTGGGCGAACTGAATGAGGCTTCCTCGAATTACGCTGCGGACCGTTCAGCGGATGGGCAATTAGTGCCGCGCAAGATAGACAAGCCGTTTTTCAAGAGTGAGCACTTCAGGAGGGTTGTTCTGGATCGGCGGCTGAGGGAAATTCTTGAGGTTTTGCTGGGACATCCTCCGTTGCTCCTGACGGACCAGATTTTCATGAAGCCCCCGAAGTTTGGCTCGGCCAAACCTTATCATCAGGATAACGCTTATTTTTGTTGTTTCCCGGTAGATGAGTTGATCACGGCGTGGATCGCTCTGGATGATGTGGATGAGGAGAACGGTTGCCTGCGGTATATCGACGGTTCACATAAAACGGGGTTGCTGCCGCATATGCCGATACCGGGTGAGGAGCATAACAAAGCGCCGTTAGATGAGGATATCGATTTCAGCAAAGAAACACCGGCGCTGGTGAAAAGGGGCGGCGTGGTGTTTCATCATGGTTATACCTTGCACACGTCGCACCGCAACGAGTCGAAACGCTGGCGCCGGGCGTATGCGACCCATTGGGCAACGGGAAATGTGCGGAGCGAGACGGATATTTTTGAAGACGCACGTTTCAAGAGCGTTGTGTATGCGGATGCGTTAAAGTCGTAAAGAGGGAGTTCACTCAATGGGAGTTTAAGGCGTTGCTTAGTTCCATGCCCGATATTTGTTAGCTCAAGCTGTATTACGCCGTTAGTGATAGTAAATGAATCAAGTTCAACCTGATGCATGCGGTTGAGACTTTGGGGTGGCGGGCAGAAGAAGGCTGGCCAGAATCCCTACCACTATATTTACGGCAAGCGCCGTTGACCCCATCCACTGAAAACTGACAGGATCGTGGTCCAGGTGGAAGATTGGCTGAGCAAATGCGATCAGGATAGACGTAGCCACCCCACAGATGGCGCCGATCCAGACCCCAGCGGGTGAAGAGCGTTTGAAGAATAGAGCGAAATAGAATAGGCAAAATATGGGAACGGTTAAGAGGCCAAGTATTTTTGTGGTAATTTCGTTGATGTTGCCCGGAACATATTTTATCAATGAACTGGCCATTACAACGATAGACCCAATCCCAAATGCCAGAATGCGGGCGTATAAAACATGTTCCCTTTCTGTAACCGGCCGATGCCTGAATCGATCTAAAAAGTCTGTCATGACAACTGCGGTGATCGAATTGATTCCGGAATCGAGACTCGACATGGATGCCGCAAACAATCCCGACACCACTAATCCTGACACAATGGGCGGCAGGTGAAATGCGATAAAATTAGGGAAAATCTTGTCCGCATCTGTCTTTAGGTCCATGCCTGACGGAATCAAATGCGGGTTCGCCTGATAATAGCCGAGCAGTGCAAAGCCGACCATCCTGAGTAGAGTGGCAAAAAGCGAAACCCCGATCAAAACAGGGTTCATCCTTCCCGAGCCTTTAAAATATTCCTGCGTCGTCCTCTGCCTCCGCCCATGGTACCAACCCAGTCCGAGGGTGCCGCACCCGTAGAGCACAATAATCAGCCAATCGATCGGGACCAGTCCTTTCACAGGTATTGTTTTGCTAGTGGTATTTGCGGCCACCAACCAATCACATCAAAGGTGCTCCAGAGTGCCGTTGGGCTGGATTTGGCGATAATAGCAGCTTTTGCGGGCTTGCCCGCCGGGGCCTTTTGTGTGGCAGGCGCCTTTTCCGGCCGGGCGCACGCGGTAGAGGATGGCGTTTTGTTCGCAGTTGACCAGCACTTGTTTGATTTCCAGATAATCGCCGCTGGTGGCCCCTTTGATCCAAAGCTCGTTGCGCGATGTGCTCCAGAAGACGGCTTTGCCTTCTTTTAAAGTCGTTTCCAGGGCCAGGCGGCTGGCGTAGCCGACAATGAGGACTTCCCCCGTTTCGGCATCCTGGGCCACGGCGGGCACGAGGTCCTCCCCGCAGGCCGCGGCCTTGGCCATTTTTTTAAAATCGAGCCGCAGCTCCTGCCCTTCCTCCAATTCTTGATGCGTCATAACGGCTGAATACAGTAGGGATGACCGTGGAACTGGCAAGTTTTCCCAGCAACAAACATTTCTATTCCGGGGCCGGTACTTTTCTATCTTGAACATAGAGGCCGATTCTGGTATATGTAATTTCACACAGAAGGAAGACTTGCAGCCCGCAGCCAGTAAAAGTAAAAATTGACCGGAAGCGTTTGAGACAGGCAGCCTGCCATGCCCATGCCATTGTTTCTTCTTTTTTGGAGCTTTTTTCATCCTGACGCAACCGGTATCAGCTCAGGACGCCAGCCTGATTGTTGTGTTCAAGCAGAAGTTTTTTTTCCAGGATTCCGCCACCAGCGTGATGCCCGATAGCCAAGACGCCTTCGGGGCCGTGGCCTTCATCGAGGAGAGTTCTCCGGGCACCATTAATGCCACTCCTACCCTGACAATTCCTCCATCCGGCCCTCCCTTATCATTTCAACAGCCGGAAAGCGGTTTTTGGGTAATTGAAAATGACGCAATAGCTAGAGGCTGTCCCAAAAATATAAAGATTTTGTAGTCAACTGGATGACGTTTATAAAAATAGCCGGAAAGAGCATTTTTTTGCTCGATCCGGCTAAAAAAGGGTTCTATAATTGCGTTAGCGAAAATCAATATAGCCCTTTCTATGAAAAATATAGCCATCCAATGCCTCCTGCGTCCAGCTTTAACTGTGGTCGACCGTTGCCTCGATTACGATAACTTTCGCGCCACCATCGAGCGTATCGACCGGCTGCTGATCGATTCGGAGGTGGAATCGCAGGGCGTTGATCTGGCCTTGGAAAGAGGCCAGCCAATGAGTGTAAAGGCCCGGCAAAAGCGGGCTAATTTTGCCCTCAAGGCGTTGCGTATGAAAACGCTGCGTTATCTGCTCGGTGGGATTTCGTTTCGGCATTTGTCGAGGGCTCTGGGCAGCAGCGATCTGTTGGCTGACTTTTGTCGTGTCCGCCATATCGACGGCATAAGGGGCATCTCCAAGAGCACCCTGGAACGGGCCTCGAAGTTTTTCAGCGAAGAGCAGTTGAGGGCCTTGCACCGGACCTTGACTGAGGTTGTGGGCGATGCCGATCTGGCCCGGCAGGTGGTGGGATTGGACAAGCCGATAGACACCACCATTTGCCTGATCGACGGCACCTGTTTGGAGGTCAACATTCATTGGCCGACGGACTGGGTGCTGCTCAAGGATGTAGCGGGCACGCTGCTCAAAGCGATCCGGCTGATCCGTGAGAAGGCCGGTTTGCGCCATCGCATGCCGATCGAACCGGAGCCCTTGGCTCGGCAGATGAATCGGCTGTGCATACAGATGACCCACAGCCGGCGGCGAAAGGACAGCGCGCGGCAACGCAAGGGTATCTTGAGGCAGATGAAAAAGCTGCTCAAACGGATCGGGGAGCATGCCCGCAGTCACCGGGAATTATTGCAAGCCTGCTGGGAGCAAAGCGATTACAGCGAAAAACAGGTCCAACAGATCCTTACCCGGATGGAGCGCATGAGCGAGCTAATCCCGGTGGTCATCAAGCAAGCGCACGAGCGAATCATTGGCGGCCGCCAGGTGAAAAACGCAGAGAAAGTTTTGAGTGTTTACGAACCCGATGCGCAGGTGATTGTGCGAGGCAAAGCGGGCCAAGAGGTTGAGTTTGGCAACACCCTGTTTTTGGGTGAAAGCGTTGAAGGATACCTGCTGGACTGGAAACTCTACGGCAGCCGGACGCCAAGCGAAAATGAACAAATGCAAGAGAGTTTGCAAAGACAGAACCGCTTCAACCTAGCCGAACCCATAGCGGCCATGTGCGCGGATCGGGGATTCGCCTCCCAGCGGGCCCGCCGGCAGTTAGCCCAGGAGGGCATCTACGATGCGCTCTGTCCACGCGATCCGAAGCAGTTGAAAAAACGGATGGAGGAACCACACTTCAGGCAATTGCAAAAGCGCCGGGCCAGCACCGAAGGGCGGATCGGGGTATTGAAGAATCGCTGGCAGGCCGGGCGATTGCGCAGCAAAGGCTTTGCCAATCGCTCGATCAGCGTAGCCTGGTCGGTCCTCTCGCACAATCTATGGAAAGTGGCCAAGATGCTGGCCCAGCAAGATGAACTAAAAACCAAAGCGGCGGCCTAAATAAAGAGCGGAAAAGCAAGGACAATACTTTTTCACAGGCCTACTGTCGGCCCATACAAAGAAAACCAGGCAAACGGACCCCAAAACCAGAATCCTAACGTCATAGGAGAGCAAAGTCACCCCCTCCCAAAAGAAAATACCACTAAAATGAACACTCTTCAAAATCCCCTCGCAAAAATCACCCTTTTGGGACAGCCTCTAGCTACCCAATCCGATCTCGACACTTTCTTCCCCAATGGCGTCTATACTTTAAATTACACCGGGGTAAATGACGGAGCGGTCTCAGGGACCCTCAGTATAACCGGCGACCTCTACCCGGACGCGCCACAATTAACCCAGACCAGCTTCAACGCATTGCAAGCAGCCGATTTGAGCCAGGGGGTTAGCCTTACCTGGAATTCATTCACGGTGGGCGAAGATGCCGGAACCGCCGACGATTTGATTATTATTGAAATCGAAGACCGCGGCTCCGGATCGGAAGTCCCATTGACGGGGGCGGAGCCAGGGGATATAATCGGATCTGCGACCACGTTCTCCATACCGGCAAGCACCCTGGCCGCCGATGGCGCCTATGAGATTTGCATAACTTTCATTAAAGTTACCGAGGGCAAAGACATCGGCGGGGCGCAGGCCATCGGCGGATACCTATCGGAAACTTGTTTGGAGGTGGGCGAAATAAAGATTCTCAATCTCACTAATAACGATGGTTTTTTTCGGTCAACCCACCGGCATGACGGGCAGCCTGCAATCGACCGCGGAGCATGTTTTCCCGTTGATCACAAGTTATAGCCTCAACTACACTTTCGAGGACGATGGGGCGAATTTTCCCGATATTTCAACGGTCACCTTCGATGGACCGGCCGGTTCCAATATCACCGGCCTGGCCGCCGATTTTTTTTCCGGTCCCGCTTCGGGCATCCTTGGATTCGGGACTTACCTATCGCCTCAGGTGGCGACCCCGGAATCCGCGACCAGCGCCGACACCTATACCGTGAGTATTAGCAGTACTCTTGATTTCAGTAAAACCTTCGACCTCGCGACGGCCCTGGCCCACCAGCTTGTGGCCGTTCCCACATTCCACCTGGGGGACGATGACACCACTTTGGACAGTATAACTATCGAATTCAAGCTACCCGACGGCACAACGCCGGGAACCACAGGTTTTATCGAAAAAATTACCTATGAAATCTTCTGGCAAGATGGAAACATGCAGCTCGGAGAGTTCGATATTCCAGTCACCACCACCCTGGACCTCAGTTTTCTCGATCCCGGAATCACTATGAGCGAGGTGGAGCAATTCTTCTTTAGTTATAGCGATTTCGATGGCAATAACTACGGTAATTCGGTCTTCGCCACGGAACCCCCGCTGGATATGGTATTTTTCGTCAACAGCCCGATCCTGTTCGCCGCGCCCGTGGGCAACACGGTAGATTTGGAATCGTTTTCCTATCCCGTGCCCCTGGGTTATAACCTGCAATTTTTCACCTTCGGATCCTCTTTGCCGCAATTGAGCGATATCCTTTTCTCCGACCCCACGGGAACCGATCTGAACAATACGGCGGCCGTGTTCGTGGATTTCTCCGCTGGCAATATTTCCGCCAATTCCCCTACCGTCGATTTCGCGGCAACGAGCTACCCTACCTCCGGTGTTTATACGGCAAATTTTCAAAGCGAGGACTTTACCTAGAGGCTGTCCCAAAAATATAAAGATTTTGTAGTCAACTGGATGACGTTTATAAAAATAGCCGGAAAGAGCATTTTTTTGCTCGATCCGGCTAAAAAAGGGTTCTATAATTGCGTTAGCGAAAATCAATATAGCCCTTTCTATGAAAAATATAGCCATCCAATGCCTCCTGCGTCCAGCTTTAACTGTGGTCGACCGTTGCCTCGATTACGATAACTTTCGCGCCACCATCGAGCGTATCGACCGGCTGCTGATCGATTCGGAGGTGGAATCGCAGGGCGTTGATCTGGCCTTGGAAAGAGGCCAGCCAATGAGTGTAAAGGCCCGGCAAAAGCGGGCTAATTTTGCCCTCAAGGCGTTGCGTATGGAAACGCTGCGTTATCTGCTCGGTGGGATTTCGTTTCGGCATTTGTCGAGGGCTCTGGGCAGCAGCGATCTGTTGGCTGACTTTTGTCGTGTCCGCCATATCGACGGCATAAGGGGCATCTCCAAGAGCACCCTGGAACGGGCCTCGAAGTTTTTCAGCGAAGAGCAGTTGAGGGCCTTGCACCGGACCTTGACTGAGGTTGTGGGCGATGCCGATCTGGCCCGGCAGGTGGTGGGATTGGACAAGCCGATAGACACCACCATTTGCCTGATCGACGGCACCTGTTTGGAGGTCAACATTCATTGGCCGACGGACTGGGTGCTGCTCAAGGATGTAGCGGGCACGCTGCTCAAAGCGATCCGGCTGATCCGTGAGAAGGCCGGTTTGCGCCATCGCATGCCGATCGAACCGGAGCCCTTGGCTCGGCAGATGAATCGGCTGTGCATACAGATGACCCACAGCCGGCGGCGAAAGGACAGCGCGCGGCAACGCAAGGGTATCTTGAGGCAGATGAAAAAGCTGCTCAAACGGATCGGGGAGCATGCCCGCAGTCACCGGGAATTATTGCAAGCCTGCTGGGAGCAAAGCGATTACAGCGAAAAACAGGTCCAACAGATCCTTACCCGGATGGAGCGCATGAGCGAGCTAATCCCGGTGGTCATCAAGCAAGCGCACGAGCGAATCATTGGCGGCCGCCAGGTGAAAAACGCAGAGAAAGTTTTGAGTGTTTACGAACCCAATGCGCAGGTGATTGTGCGAGGCAAAGCGGGCCAAGAGGTTGAGTTTGGCAACACCCTGTTTTTGGGTGAAAGCGTTGAAGGATACCTGCTGGACTGGAAACTCTACGGCAGCCGGACGCCAAGCGAAAATGAACAAATGCAAGAGAGTTTGCAAAGACAGAACCGCTTCAACCTAGCCGAACCCATAGCGGCCATGTGCGCGGACCGGGGATTCGCCTCCCAGCGGGCCCGCCGGCAGTTAGCCCAGGAGGGCATCTACGATGCGCTCTGTCCACGCGATCCGAAGCAGTTGAAAAAACGGATGGAGGAACCACACTTCAGGCAATTGCAAAAGCGCCGGGCCAGCACCGAAGGGCGGATCGGGGTATTGAAGAATCGCTGGCAGGCCGGGCGATTGCGCAGCAAAGGCTTTGCCAACCGCTCGATCAGCGTAGCCTGGTCGGTCCTCTCGCACAATCTATGGAAAGTGGCCAAGATGCTGGCCCAGCAAGATGAACTAAAAACCAAAGCGGCGGCCTAAATAAAGAGCGGAAAAGCAAGGACAATACTTTTTCACAGGCCTACTGTCGGCCCATACAAAAAAAACCAGGCAAACGGACCCCAAAACCAGAATCCTAACGTCATAGGAGAGCAAAGTCACCCCCTCCCAAAAGAAAATACCACTAAAATGAACACTCTTCAAAATCCCCTCGCAAAAATCACCCTTTTGGGACAGCCTCTATTTTAGGGGGCAGGAGGGAACCCATTGTGGACATGAGGCGGTTTTTCCAGCCGCAGACGACGAGCGTTTTCCCCCGTTGCAGGGCCTTGATGGCGATTTCGGCCACTTCTTCCGAGGTTTGTTTCAAATGAGCGTCCGTGGGCGGCGTGGTGAATCCCGCTCTTTTGAAAAAATTGGTCGCGGTCGGTCCGGGGCAAACGGCGAGGGCGCGCACCCCGGTTCCCTTGAGGTCCTCGTGCAAAGCCAGGCTCCAGTTGAGCAAAAAAGCCTTGGACGCCCCGTAGGTGGTCAAAAAAGGCGTCGGCTGAAAAGCGGCCGTCGAGGCGATATTCATGATGAGGCCCCCGCGTTCTTTTAAAAGAGGCAGGAGCAGCCCGGTGAGGTGGACGACGGCCCTCATGTTGACCTCTACGATGCCCAACTGGTGTTCGAGGCCCGGTTGGGGGAAAGGGCCGTAGGAGCCGAAACCGCTGTTGTTGATCAATAAAACCTCGCCCTGGCCGCCGTTTTCATTGATTGCGGCCCGGACTTCGCGGGCTGCCGCGGCTAACTGCCCGGGCTCCGCCAGGTCGCATGGGAAGTGCTTCCAGCGCAGGTTGTTGGGCAAATCTTTGGGTTTTGTTCGAGAAAGGTTGCAATAAAAAAGGTTTCGATTTATATTATGGGCAGCTTTGATTAGGCTATATCCAATTCCGGAGGAGGCTCCGGTGATGACTACTGCGGAGACGCGGCTGAGGGGTGATGATGATGAGGCTGAGGCTTTTATCATTTATCCATTACCCGGTGGCGTGAGCGGTTTTGCGCAGTACCGCTGCCAATTTCCATTAAAAAAATCAACCGAAAGGAAATACATATGAGCATGAGTGACGCCTTGATAATATCCGGAGTTCACCTCGACCTGACCGACGCCCTGAAAAGCGCGTTGCAAGAAAAAGTCGAAAAATTATTCAAACACGAAAGCCACATAATACGATTAAGAGTAGAACTGGAGTACAATGCGAACAACTCAAAACGAAATGAATTTACGGCCAAGGGGCACATCGAAATCAAAGGGCCGCCCTTGATCCTGTCAGCCTCCACCGACGATCTATATAAATCCATCGACCAGATGGCGCAGGGCCTGGACCGGCTGCTGCGGCGCCGCTCGCGACTGCGGACCGTCAAGCGGAAAAACATCCACGAAATTGATCTCACCACGGAAATTCCCAAAGTCACCCCGGTCTGATGCTGTATGCCGGATCAATACTGACCGGTTAAAAATCAATGAACAACAATTGGTTAGAAATGCGGTCTGTTTATGTGTGAGCGATCGGCAAATAAACGGATATCCACCCTCCAAAACGTAATTGAACTTGATCATTCACCCGTCGCTCGCGGCGGGGAGTAGCAGTTTTAAGGGAATCGGGATCATTTAATGTATGTGGCAACAGTGTTCATATTAGGCTTGAAAAATTCAAGGCTGGGCTATAATACTGGATTCCGCTATAAAAATTAAGATTGTTCAAAGGTAATAAATATAGAGGGTCACCACAGCCTATGAAAACAAAAATATATCCAGCATTGAAGGCATTAATCATCATAATATTGGGAGTCTTGTGCATCACTGCTTCGGCCTCCTGGTTTAAAGAAAAAGAGAGGGAAATCCCGCTCTCGGAGGTTCCGGAG
The DNA here is from genome assembly GCA_965226205.1 of Opitutales bacterium. Lineage (GTDB taxonomy): Bacteria > Verrucomicrobiota > Verrucomicrobiia > Opitutales > UBA2987 > JAJFLU01. The sequence goes on from CBDDCJ010000029.1 coordinate 326,641, forward strand.
CAAGTAATTGCGGCGGCAAAGGCGGCGGTGGCAGGAATTATCCTGACCGAAGCTGAAGTCGAAGAAACCAGGAAGGGGCTGATCTATGAAATCGAGGGCTATGTCGATGACACGGAATACGAGATTGAGATCACTCCCGAGGGCGATGTAATCGAGGTGGAAATAGAAAATGACGACGACGAAAATGACGACGACGAAGATGACGAAGATGACGACGACGATGAGGAAGATGACGAAGACGAGGCATAATCGGCCTTTGGACTAGGCAAAATCGATTGGCCCTCTAAAATCTTCCTTGTTGCCTGACGCAGACAAGTGGGTCTAAGCTCTTTCCGTGATAAATTTCACGTCCTGTCTGTTCAGCTCCTTATTGATATTTCTTAGCCCTTTTATTGGATTTGCGGCGGCGGATGGAGAAGCTGCCGTTGCGGATGCCTATGCCGTTGAAATCAAAAATTGGCGGCAGGAGCGTGAAAAATCCTTAATTTCTCCCACCGGATGGCTGAACCTGGCCGGGCTTCATTGGCTGGAGAATGGCAAAAACAGCTTCGGCTCCGGTCCGGCCAACGATATTGTCTTCCCGACGGGGAAATGCCCTGAATTCATGGGTTCGTTTTTCCTTGAGAACGGGGAGGTCACGATGCGGGTAAATGCTGGCATCCCGGTTTTATTAAATGGTGAAAAAAACGTCGCCGCTCAGGTTCTCAAAAATGACCAAAGCGGGGAGCCGACGGTGCTTTCCCATGGTTCCCTGAGTTGGTTTGTGATCCAGCGCGGCGGCAGGTATGGCGTTCGTTTGCGCGATTACGAAAGCCCCGGCCTGCTCGCTTTTAAAGGGTTGGAGCGATTTCCGGTGGATCCGGCCTGGCGCATCGACGCTCAATTCGAGGCATATAAAACGCCGAAAACCTTGTCCATTCCGACAGTTCTGGGGACTCAAATCAATATGCTTTCCAAGGGGACTCTCGTTTTCCGGGTCGATGACCAGACCTACCGCCTGGAAGCCTCATTGGTCGGCCATCCTGCCGATGAAATGCTTTACGTAATCTTTGGCGACGCGACCAATGGAGAAGAAACCTACGGCGGCGGAAGATACCTGTATGTAAAAAAGTCCTCCGATTCGGACCATTACGCAATCGACTTCAACCGGGCTTATAATCCACCCTGCGCCTTTACCGATTTCGCCACATGCCCACTGCCAGCGGCCCAGAACCGCCTCACTGTCAGAATAACCGCCGGTGAAAAAAAATACCGTGAATCGGGTCATTAATTGAAAAAAAGACCATAAATATGACCAAGACCAAAGAATCCCCGGAATCATTGAGCGAACTGCTGCGGCGCAGTGGGAAGATTTTGATTTTTACGGGAGCGGGGATATCGACCGGCAGCGGGATTCCGGATTTTCGGGGGCCGGGGGGCGTCTGGAGCCGCCGCAAACCCATCTATTACCAGGATTTTATGCGTTCGGAAGAGGCGCGGATCGAGCATTGGGACTACAAGCTGGAGGCGTGGGATGATTTTAAGGATGCCCGCCCCAACAGCGTGCACGAATCCATTGTGTCTTTGCAGAAAGCGGGAAAAATCCTCAAGGTGGTCACCCAAAACATCGATGGGCTGCACCAAAAAGCCGGGGCCCCGCCGGGGCTGGTCATAGAAATGCACGGCACCAATGCCGAAATCGAGTGCCAAAGCTGCCAGCGCCGTTCCCAACCCGGCCCGCATTTCGATTATTTTCGCCGGACACGCAAGCCGCCCCGTTGCGAATGCGGCGGTTTTTTAAAACCGGCCACCATCAGTTTCGGTCAAAACCTGAGGGTGGAAGATATTCGCGGGGCGGAAAAAGCCGCTCTGGAGACGGACCTGGTTATAGCTTTGGGCACCACCTTGTCGGTTTATCCCGCCGCCTCCATGCCGCTCATCGCTGCCCAAAGGGGCGTCCCCTACATCATCATCAACCGCGGCCCCACCGATCATGACGGCGATCCATCGGTCACCCTGCGGCTTGAGGGCGATGTGGCCGCTATCTTTCCACCTGCCGCGCAAGAGGCAATGGGGAAAGTCTAAACCTGGAGATCATGCCAAAATGACCGTGCAATCCCGCTTGCCATTTGCCCGCACATTGCTTTAAGTTGAAATTGGTGAAAAATTGGACCCTATAATCTTTAGCGGAAATTCGATCCCCTTAATATAAATTATTAATTATTGATCTGAAATGAGCGACGAAGCCACTCTGCCCCCCGAAATCACTACCAAACGCACCCTAGCCACGATTGTTTTTACAGATGTGGCCAGTTTCAGCGCCCAAATGAATGAGGACGAAGCGGGCACTCTGAACCGGGTCAATCGGGACTTCACCATGATGCGCGAAATCTGTGAGAAAAAAGGAGGTAGAGTCCTCAAATCGATGGGCGACGGGTTGCTCATGTATTTCGACAGCGCCTCCCAGGCCGTTTCCTGCGCCATGGAAATCCAGAACACCAACCACGACCGGGCGAGAAAGGAACCCAATGAGAAAAGGCTCCTGCACCGCATCGGCATCCATATTGGGGACGTCTATTTCAACCAGTCCGATGTCATGGGCGACGGGGTGAACATCGCCTCGCGCCTGGAATCCAAAGCGGAGCCTGGGGGAATCTGCATTTCCCAAACCGTTTACGATGTGGTGAAAAACAGCATCAAGCTGGACACCACCTACCTGGGCCCCATTGAACTGAAAAACATCCGCGAAAAAGTGCCTGTTTACCAGTTGCTGCTGGAGGCGCACCTGGGTGAAGACGGGGTCAAGAAAAGAAGAGGCTCGGTTCCGAAAAAGAAAAAGCAGAAAAACCTGGCCCTGGTGTTGGCCGGCGCCGTGGCGATTGCCGCCGTGGCTGCCTTCGTCATCTATCCGATGTTAATCAAGAAAGAACCGGTGAGGGAAGAAAGGGCGGCTGCCGGGGCAACAACAGAACCGGCCGCCCCAACCGCAGATTCCGCCAGGGTGGCCCAGGAGCAGGATGAAACCGCCAGCCAGTTGGCGGCTGTTTTGGACCAATTCGAGACCGCCTTGAAGCAGCAGGAGGAAGCCGTCGCCAAAGCAGAGGAAGAGACGGCCAAAGTGACTGAAGAATCCGAGGCGGCCATCGAGGCGGCGGTCGAGGCGGCAAAAATAACGGCCCTGGAAGCGACGGCCCCCGCGCTGGACATGAAGCGTGTTTATGTGGCCATTTTCGAAAACCTGACGGGCGATCCGGCAGAGCAAAAACTGGGCAATGTGATCTGCGATTCCATCTCCCAGGGGCTTGAGGGAACCAAGCTGGTGGCGGTCATCCCGGCCACTATCAACCGGGTGGCGGCGGATTTAATTCTCGACCAGGGAGTGGACGGCGGAGCGAGCGGTTCCATCATCGGGCAGGCGGAGCAGAACGGGGCCGGTATTGCCATCTACGGCTCCTATTTCTGGCAAACCTACGATCTCAAAATACAAACCAAGATTATTCTGGTGGAGACCGGAGAAGTGCTCAATTCGATGGATCCGGTGAGCGGCCCGTTGATGTCGCCGCGCAAAGTAGTGGGCGAATTGCAGGAGCGGGTGGCCAGCGCCATGTCCCTCTATTATTCCACCTATCGTAATCTGGCTGAGGAGATGAAAAGCTGGCCCCCGTTGTACAGCGCTTATAAACTCTATGATGAGGGCATGAAAAGCTTCGGGCATGGCGATTACCAGGAAGCTTTCGATAATTTCAATGAAGCCCAGAAAAAGGATCCTCAATTTATGACCCCGACTGTGATGAAAGCGGCCGCCATGTCTAATCTGGATAAAATTCAGCAAGCCAATGGCCTATTCGAGAATTTAAGGAAAAAAGGCACTCAGCTCAACGAACTGGACCAGTTGTATGTGGACTTTGCTTTAGCCTCGAACAATGGAGACGTTTTGAACTCCTACCGGTTCGCCAGGGAGTTGGTTGACCTGGAGTCCTCCCACCGGACCCTTGTCAATGCCGGGCTACGGGCGCTCTGGTTGAACCGGCCCAATGAAGCCCTGGAAATTTTCCAGAAAACGGATCCCGAACTGCGCATGACTCCGTTGGACGCTTATACCTACCATTTTCATGCCGTGGCTCAGAGGCAGTTGGGCCACTATGAGGAAGCCCTCAAAGTAGCCGAGGAGGGGGTTAAAGAATTTCCATACAATTTTATCGCTCTGCGGGCCGAATTGGGCCAATTGAACGAAGTCAACCGGCGCATCAGTTCCTCTTATCGATTTACGCCCTTGGGAGAATTGACGACCGGGCGGCTGCTTCTCGACACGGGCATGGTGCTGGCGGCAAAAGGCAATGATTCAGCGGCCGCGGAACTCTACGACCAGGCCTTTAATTGGGTTGATAAACTGCCCGGCAAGATGGTGGAAACCGATCAACACCGGTTTTTTTATGGGGAGCTTCTCTACCGGGCCGGTAAATATGATGAGGCTAAAAAAATCTTCTCCACCCTGGCCGGCGAATACTCTGAGTATCCCGTTCCCATCGGTTATGTGGAATTATGCGCAGCCCGCCTGGCCGAAACGAGGGAAGCGTTGGAAATCTTTAATGACATGCGCACCGCCAACTATCCGGAATCCTATGGCTGGGACAGCTATATGCGGGCCCGCATCGCCGCCCTTATCTACGACAAGGAACAGGCCGCTTCTTTGCTCCAGGATGCTTTTACGCAAAACTTTCCCAATGTCGTTTCCTGGACTATCGACGACCTGCGCCATGAAAGCGACTTTGCCTCGGTCCGCGACACCGATGCCTATGTTTCGATCGTTCAGCCGAAAGGGTGACGGGAGGGGAAGAAACAGGTGTCAGGTTTCGGGTGTCAGGAGAGGTAAAAATCTATTTTCGGGTAATGTCAGGACATGAAATTTGACCTTTCATGCGCCGGCAAACAATGGCGGTTGAAAAATGGGGTATCGGAAATCGGATAAATGAAAGAGAGAAAAGGGATACTGTTGGCAGGCGGTTCGGGGACGCGATTGTATCCGCTGACCCTCGCCGTGAGCAAGCAGTTGATGCCGATCTACGACAAGCCGATGATTTATTACCCCTTGTCCGTCCTGATGCTTGCGAATATGAGGAAGGTTTTAGTCATCTCGACGCCCACCGATTTGCCCTTATTTCGCCATTTACTGCAAGATGGCCGTCAATTCGGGATTCGCTTTTGCTATGCCGAACAACCCCGCCCGGAGGGGCTCGCCCAGGCCCTTGTCATCGCTGAAGAGTTTCTCCAGGGGCATCCCTCGGCCCTCATTTTAGGCGACAATCTTTTTTATGGGCACGATTTGCCAAAAAAACTATTGGCCGCCGATGGCAGGCAGGCGGGGGCCACTATATTCGGTTATCATGTATCCGATCCCGGGCGCTACGGGGTAGTCGAAATCTCGGCTACCGGGAAAGCCGTATCGATCGAGGAAAAACCGGGTCGTCCGCGCTCGCCCTATGCCGTGCCGGGGATTTATTTTTACGACAACCAGGCTCCCCGCATGGCCGCGCAATTAAAACCTTCCGCCCGCGGTGAGTTGGAAATCACCGACTTGAACCGGGCCTATATGGAAAAAGGGCAACTGCGGGTGGAGCTTCTCGGGCGCGGAACGGCCTGGCTGGATACCGGAACGCAGGACAGCCTTTTGGACGCCTCCAACTTCGTCCAGGTTATCGAAAGACGGCAAGGGATGAAAATCTCCTGTCCGGAGGAAATCGCCTACCGCAAGGGTTGGATTGATGCCGGGACTTTGCAACGGCAGATCGAATCTTTGGGGCAATCGCCCTATCGGGATTATTTGCAAAAGATTCTGCAAGGTCATTAGAACCTATCTCAAATTCGATGATGACGATGCAGAGAGCCATTATGTGTTCGAGCAATGCGCGCCGGGGTTTGCCGGGGCTGGAAGCCCTGGTGCCCCGACGGAACGCCGCTCAAACTCATAATAGCCTCTGTCCGCAGGATTTGTGCGGCACGGCAGCCCCTGCGGCGTTGGTTCGCGCCCGAGGGGCTCCCAGCCCATCGGACGCGAAGCCGCCTGGCATCTGCCACCGTGGCGCTACAAACATCATTCATCCGCGATTTTGAGATAGGTTCTAATTTCCCAGCAAAAACCTGAGTGTTTTTTCCGCCTGTTTTTGCGGGGGAAAATGTTTTCGGGCATGTTCTTTGGCCTCAATGCCAAATTGTTTCCGCATTTCCCGCTGGAGGATCATTTTTTGGAGGGCTTCCCTAAAAGCGTTTTGATCTCCCCGGGCAATGAGATGGCCGGTCCTGCCGTCCTTGAAAGTCTCCTCAATGCCCCTGTATTTCATGGCCACGACGGGCAAACCATACCATTGGGCTTCGATCAGGAAATTGGGCAGGGAATCCTCCCGCGAGGCCGATACGGCGATATCCGCTTGCCGGTAAAGGCTGCCGGGGTCGTCGATATAGCCCAGGAAGGCAACTCGATCGCCCATTCCGAGGCGCGCCGCCAATCGTTGGCAACGGCGTAATTTCGGGCCGTCCCCGGCAAACCAAAGTTTCCATTTCAGCGAGGGGTCGAGCCGGGAAAAAATTTTGAGCAAATCATGCTGCCCTTTTCCCGCCCGAAATGCCGTCACGCTGAGGAAAACGCAGCCGGAATGACCAGGGCCAGCTTCTCGATCGAGGGTCGATTCGTCCTTGGCCCCGGTCAAAGTCATGGAATTGTGGATGATTTTGATTTTATGCCGCTGGAACCCACTGCTGACAAGTTGCCGTTTCCACCAGCGGCTGTTGACGATAATCCCCGCCACTCCCCTCAGCAATCTGGTGGATAAGAAGGACAATTTTTTGCCGGTGCGCAATGTGCCGACAACTCGAATTTGAGGGAATTTTATTTGGATTCTTCCGCCGTAGAGGTTGGCCATGCGGCCCATGCAGATGACGGCATGAGGGGATTGGCGCGCGATTTCTTTTATCAAACCGGGAGCGTAAAACGACAATCCTGTATCCCATTTCTGCAATGTTTGGCATCGTATTTCTTTTTGGCGATTTTTTGGCCATCCCTGCCGCAATCGACCACCGGGGCGAAAAGTGATCAGCGATACTTCATGCCCGCTTCGCCGGAAGCGCTCCGCCAGGAAAATCGTTTGCCGTTCGGTTCCCCCCGAACGCAGAAAATCCTGGAGAATCATTATTTTCATTATTATAAATGGAATGGATTGAATTGAAATTGTGTGCCTTGCATTGGGTTGCAATCAACCCATTAATTGAGCATTTAATTTATCTCTCATGGAAAGCGAGGAATTGCAAAATGCTCAAATCGTGATGGTGACGCATGAATTTTTCCCGCGCAAGGCAGGCATCTCGACTTATGCGCAAGAAATGGCCCGATGCGCGGCCGAAATGGGTTTCCAGGTGGAGGTTTGGGCTCCCAGGCATGATCGATTGCGGGAAAAGTCCTTCCCCTATGGGATAAGGGAACTTCCCCTGAAGGGCGGCCAAGGGTGGATGGACAGGATAAAATTGGGTTTCTTCTTCTGGCGGCACCGGAAATTTTTGGCCGATAAAATTCTCTATCTGCCGGAACCGGGCCCATTGCGGGCCATGATGTATCTACAATGGATTCCGGCCATTTCCTGGAAAAAATTGATAATCACTCTCCACGGATCGGAAATATTGCGATTTTCAGTCCCATTTCACCGGCGCTGGTTATTTTTAAAACTCCTGCAAAAAGTGGACAAAATTGGGGTGGTGTCCCGGTTTTGCCGCAATTTGCTAGTCGAAAAATTTCCCCCGTCAATGGCCAAAACAGTCCTTACATGCGGCGCTTTGCGGAGCGATTTGAAGATTTCATCGGAAATTAAACAACCGCAAAACAATCGGATTATCCTCTTGACCGTGGGAAGAATTACGCCCCGCAAAGGGCAATTGAGGGTCTTACAAGGGCTCGGCCTGCTGCCCATAGATGTGCTTGAGAAGATCGAATATTGGCTTGCCGGTCCCGCCCGGTCCCGTGCCCAGAAAAGCTATCTGCGTGAAATTGAGCGCTATTCTTCAGGGCACGGCATTAGAATCAGAAGATGGGGAGAAGTCGATGATTCAGAGCTTGGAGAGATCTATGCGGGAGCGGATATCTTTCTTATAGCCAGTCAATTACATAAAAAAAGCGTCGAGGGCTTCGGTCTCGTCTGTCTGGAGGCATCCGGGCAGGGGCTTCCCGTCGTGGCCACCCGCAGCGGGGGAATGGAGGAGTCCGTTTTGGACGGGGAAACAGGGATATTGGTCACGCCGGGCGACTCCAGGGAATTGGCCAAAGTCATTCAAAAATTATGCGAAGATAAAACATTGCGTCAAAAACTGGGAAATGGAGGCAGGGCCCATACCGCGCGATTTACCTGGAAACACAATGTAAACGCCCTCTTCAAAGGGTATGAGCGGTAGGTATTCAAACGAAAGGTTATGGCGCCGGAGCGCCCGGATAAATTAAGAAATCGCAAACTTAATCTTCTGACTTTACAAAAAGGTAAGAGTAGTTAAATTGGTTAGACGATGGTTTGGTTATCGCGCCTTGCCTATGAGATGGAATATATATCTTTTTAAATTCCTAGCGGATACTATGCATTTTTTCTTGCCTTGAGCCTGGTAAATATACTTTCTGTTAGTGCTTTATGAACTTCTTATTGGTTCCGTAACCTGTTTTTATATTGCAACCCAAAAGGTTTCCCAACCTTCTTCTCCAATAACCATTGCTGAGGTAATAATATCAAACTGGAAAAATTATCGACTTTTACGGTAAAGGGGAAGGGCAACTCCATCCGCCGGCGTTGCCGGGAGGATGAGGCAACCCGCCTGCGCCTCAAATACAACCCCTACTACCACACTATCGAGCGGCAAAACGGTGCCCATGTCCACGTCCACGGGCAGGAGCTGATCATGCTCAGCAGCAACGATTACCTGGGCTTGAGCCATCATCCCAAGGTCATCGAGGCGGGCAAGAATGCGCTCGAAAAATGGGGCAGCAGCACCACCGGGGCCCGCCTGGCCAACGGCAGCCGCCCCTACCATCTGGCCCTGGAGGAGATGCTGGCGGACTTTTTGGGCAAAGAGGCCTGCCATGTGAGCGCCGCCGGCTACCTCTCGTGCATGTCCGGGGTGGCCACCTTCGCCTGCAAGGGGGACTTGATTTTGGTGGACCGCAACGCCCACTCCTCGCTCTGGTCGGGCATCAGCGTGTCGGGCGCCCGGGTGGAGCGTTTCAGCCATAACAACCCAGCCGATTTGCAGGACATCCTCTCGCTGGAGCCGCCCCAAGCGCCCAAACTACTCATCATTGAGGGAGTTTACTCGATGGAAGGGCACATCGCGCAAATCCCCGCATTTCTCAACATCACCAAAGGCAAAAACTGCTTCATCGTGATGGACGACGCCCACGGGCTGGGGGTGCTGGGGCGCGAAGGGCGCGGCACGGCCGACCACCTGGGGGTGACCGGATCGATCGATGTGATCGCCGGAAGCATGTCCAAAGCGCTCTCCAGCACGGGCGGCTTCGTGGCCGGGTCGAAAGAAGTGATCGATTATTTACGCACCAATTCGAAGCAGACGGTGTTCAGCGCGGCCATCAGCCCTTGCCAGGCGGCCTGCGCCCAAGCCTCCCTGGAAATCCTCCAAACGGAGCCGGAGCACCTCCAGCGGCTGTGGGAAAACACCCGCCAATACATCGAAATACTGACCGGGCTGGGGCTGGACACCTGGGGCAGCGAATCGCCCGCGGTGCCCATCGTGCTAGGCAGCAAAGCGCTCACCTTTCGCTTCTGGAAATCGCTGATGGACAAAGGCGTCTTCACGGTGATGGCGGTCTCTCCTGGGGTGGCGCCGGGCAAAGACCTCATCCGCACCTCGATCTCGGCCCGCCACAGCCAGGAAGACCTGGAAAAAGTCGGCGACGCCATGGCCCAGGTAGCCAAAGAACTGTTTTAGCCTGCCGGCGGCGGCCTCGACTCGATTGGCTTCTATCACCTCTTATTTAAGAGGATTTATAATTCATATTCTTAACTGGGGCCATAACAATGGCCCTGCGAAAAATGTTGCGGTATTCGAGAGGACCTTCACAATACTATCCATGACCAGCCGTAAAAATATAGCCCTCAATGCTTTGCGGAGAAACGAACAGGAGCTAAAGGATATTGGGGTGTCCAAGATTGGTATTTTTGGTTCGGTGGCCAGAGGTGAAGATTCTGAAAACAGCGATATCGATATTCTGGTGCAGTTCTCGCCCGAATGTCACAAATTCAAAAATTTTAATCGATTATGCGACCTTCTCGACGGAGTTTTTGAGGAACAATATGATTTAGTCACCGTAGAGGGGCTTAGCCCTTACCTGGGTGTGAAAATATTGGAAGAAGTTGTTTATGCCGCACTCGCCACTTGAACTGCTTCGTCACATTCTAGATGAAGTGAATTTTCTGCTCACTGAATCTGCATTACTAGATGAAGACTCATTTTTATCGGACGAAATAAGCAAAAGAGCCTTTACTCGCAGCATCGAAATCATAGGAGAAGCTTCCAAGAAATTACCCGGTAATTTTAAGGCGCATCATTCTCAAATTGAGTGGAAGCCTATTGCCAGAATGAGAGATAAACTTATCCACCACTATTTCGGGGTGGATTATCCCTTGGTTTGGGACACCGTTATAACAGATATTCCAAACCTGAAAATTGAAATTACCAAGATGATCGAGGTAGAGCAAAGGGGTGAGGGTGGCAGGTAGAGGCGTTGAATCGAAACGACTGCTCGCCTCGTCCCGACTCTAAGGCGGGAAAACGCAAACAGCTTGACAAATACACCTGAATTGGTGAAATTGGTGTATGAGCAGGACCAATATAGATTTAGATGATAAGCTCGTCCGCAGAGGCTTGAGCATTACCGGTTTCCGAACGAAAAAAGAACTGGTAAATTTCGCCCTTGAGGAGCTTCTTCGCATGGAAGAACAAAAGGGATTGTTGGAGCTGGAGGGGCGCTTTAATTGGGCTGGAAATCTCGATGAAATGCGCGAGAATCGTTTCAAGCGATGATTTTGGTCGATACCAGCGTGTGGATCGACTTCCTCCAGGGCGCGGAAAATTCAGCCACCAGGCTGCTCAAGAAAAAAATAGATGAGAGGGAATCTTTGGCTTTCACGGGATTGATTTTGTTGGAAATACTGCAAGGAATTGAAAGACCGGCGGACAGAGAAAAAATCGAATCAAAGTTTGACCCATTAATCGAATTGCATCCCCAACGCACAAGTTATCGTTTGGCCGCGGAAATCTATCAAAAGACAAGAAGGGAAGGGCATACCATACGCAGCGTTATCGACTGCTTGATTGCAGCGCTGGCTTTGGAATCCAATGCCACCATATTGCATAAAGACAGGGATTTTAAACGAATCGCAGATTATTTTCCCCTCACTATTGCCAATTAGATTCTACCCAGCGGAGGCAGCCGGGGCGTTTGTCAGGCCAGGCCTCTTTGGCTGGTTTGGATGAATTCGACTATATTTTTCACTATGGGTGAGTTCGCGTTTTCCTCCGAGTATAGCTTTTGGAGCGCCTGGGTGCGATTTAATCCGCTGCGGTAGAGCCATTTAAAGACCGAATGGGCCTGCCGGATGTCTTCCGCCGAATAGCCGCTGCGCTCCATTCCGATTTTGTTGACGGCGCGCACTTTGGCCGGGTGGCCATCAGCAATCATGAAGGGGGGAACGTCCTGCACGACTTTGGCGCAGCCTCCCAGAAAGGCATGACGGCCGATACGGCAAAATTGATGAATGGCCGTCAATCCGCCAATGATGGCATAATCTTCAATGTCAACATGGCCGGCGAGGGTTGCGTTGTTACTCATTACGACGTGGCTGCCAATGGCGCATTCGTGGGCGATATGGGCGTAGGCGAGAAACAAGTTGTCATTGCCGATGACGGTGCAGCCTTCCTCTGTAGTGGCCGCGTGGACGGTGCAAAATTCACGGAATATGTTGCGGGCGCCAATTTTCAGGGGGGGGTGGCCGCCGGCGTATTTCAAGTCCTGCGATTTGCCGCCGATCAGAGCGTAGGGAAAAATTTCGCATTCCGGCCCGAGGGAGGTGTCGCCCTCCACGGTGGCATGGTGGTGGACCCGCGTGGTGGGGCCGAGGCGCGCCCTGGGCCCGATATAGGTATAGGGGCCGACCGTTACGCCATCGTCAATTTGGGCGCCTTTTTCGACAAATGCGGTCGGATGTATTTGGGTAGCCAATGGCGGGATGCGGGTTTCAGGTGTCAGGAAACTGGATGCTGGATACTGGATGCGGGATGATGGGTTCTGGATAAGGGGAGGGCGACGTTTTAGTATTAGTCGGGGGCGTCCATGATTGTGAACATGAGGTCGGCCGAGGAAACGACGTTGCCGCCCACCTGGCAGGAACAGGATGCGGCGGCGATTTTATGGCCCCTCGTTTTGGTAATTTTGACATGGATGAGAATCTGGTCGCCAGGGCTGACGGCGCGGCGGAATTTGACTTTGTCGCAACTCATGAAGAAGGCCACTTTGCCTTCGCTGGCGACCTGGCGCAGCATGAGCACACCGGCCGCCTGGGCCATGGCTTCGATTTGTAAAACCCCAGGCATAACAGGCAGGCCGGGAAAATGCCCTTTAAAATAAGGCTCGTTGAAGGTCACATTTTTCAAGGCCACCAGTTCGCGGTCATTAACAATTTCAATGACCCGGTCGATGAGCAGAAAGGGATAACGGTGTGGAAGAATATCCAGAACCCGGCGAATATCGAGGGCTGTCTCGTGCGCCGAAACATAGGTTTGGGGGGCATCGGGTTTCTTCTTTTTGGCAGGGCGGCGAGCGGTTTTTTTGCCGTTAGAGCGGGCGAGGATGGCGGAAGCCAGTTTCGAGTTGAGGGCATGGCCGGGGCGGACCGCCACGATGTGCGCTTTGAGCGGTTGGCCCAGGAGGCATAAATCTCCGATGATATCGAGGATTTTGTGCCGCACAAATTCGTCTTTGAAGCGCAGCGGCTCTTTGGAAAGTATCTTGTCGCCTTTGATCACGATGGCGGAATCGAGGCTGCCGCCCCGAATCTTGCCCCGGTTGATGAGTTCTTCGATTTCTTCGTAAAAGGTGAAGGTACGGGCCGGAGCAATCTCACTAAAATAGGTGTCTGGATCGATATCGAGGGAAAGGTGCTGGGTGTGAATCCCGCGGTCGTCGGTCGAGGTGCAGGTGATTTTAAAGCCGTCATAGGGCAGGGCGATGAGAGAGCGGCTGCCATCGCCCACCGAGAGAGGTTCCTCCAACTGGATGAAGGAGCGATCCTTCTCTTGCTCGACCGGTTCGGCTTTCTGCAATAATTTGACATAAGGCCGGGCCGATCCGTCCAGGATGGGCGGTTCCAACCCGTCCAGCTCGATGGTCACATTGTCCACGCCGAATCCGTTCAAGGCGCTCAGGACGTGCTCCACGGTCAACAACTTGGCATGACCGGAGGCCATCCCGGTGTTGCGAAAAAGGTCGGTCACCAACTCTACATTGGCCTGGATTTCCGGTTTTCCGTAAAGATCGATCCTTCGGAAAACGATGCCTTGGTTGACCGGGGCGGGTTTAAAACTGATGCGCACCTCTTCCCCTGAATGGAGGCCTTTGCCTTTGATGGAGGCTTCTCGCAAGATGGAGCGCTGTTTCATATTAGATGATGAGGGCTAAAAAAACTTCACCTTAGGCCCCCTTTCCCGATTGTAAAGAGTGGAAATTTGCTTCGGGATTATTGACAGCAGAGCGGTCAATCGCATATTAAGCGGTTTTATTAATCAATACTGAAATGAGGGCTCTCCACACATAATCCTCTTGTTATGGCTTCTCCCAAAGATATTCGCAAAGGAAGGGTGATCAATTACAATGGCATTCCCCATGTGGTGCTGGAAATGATCCACCGCACCCAGGGCCGGCAGGCCGGATTCGTCCAGGCCACTTTGAGAAACTTGAGGACCCGCTCCACCACCACGACCAAGTTTCGCGGCACCGACCATATAGAAATACTCACCACCGACACGCAGCGGCTGGAATACAGCTACAATGACCGGGAGGGCTGCCATTTCATGCACCCGGAAACATTCGAGGACTTTATCCTGGATGAAAACCTGGTTTCGGACGCCCGCAAATTCCTTTCCGAGGGCAATGCCTACGAAGTTTTATTTGTGGAAGATCAGGCCGTCCAGATTCAGTTGCCATCCTCCGTGGAACTGGAGGTGGTGGAGGCGCCGCCGGCCATCCGGGGCGATACTTCGGGGGCGGTCCTCAAGCCGGTCACGGTAAAGACGGGCTTTGTCGTGCAAACCCCGCTTTTCATTAATGTGGGGGACATTATAAAGGTCAGCACGGCGGATAATTCTTACCTGGGCCGGGTTTGAGGTCCGGGGTCTTCGGCCCTCGGTCCTTGGTCCGCTTTTTTTTTAAAAAAAAATCAAGCCACCCGCTCGACAATAAGTTGCGGCGGATTCGGGCGCTTGGGGGCCAGCCGATAGGCGGAACGCAGGTAATCGAGGGCAGTGTCGAGGCGCGATTCGTCGTTGTAATGAATCATCATGAGGGGCTCCCCTTGTTTGACTTGCGCGCCTACTTTGCGAATTTCGGAAACCCCTACGGCGGGGTCGTAAATACCCTTTTTGTCTGTGGCCAACATCTGCACGCCACGCGCGATCATGCCGGCGTTGATGGTGTGGACATAGCCTCTTTTGGGGGTGGGCAGTTTGCGCACGTACTTGGCTTTGGGAAGTTTGTCTTCATCTTCCAGCCATTCGGTATTGCCGCCGAGGGCGGCAACCATTTCTTTGAATTTAATGAGGGCGGAGCCGTCATTGAGGTGCCTCAATACGGTTTGCTTGGCGGATAGAGTGGAACCAGCCACTCCGGCCAGGCGGACGATTTCCATACCGAGCTTGAGGACGAGTTCCTTTAAATCTTCAGGGCCTTCCCCGCGGAGCAATTGCAGGGTTTCCCGTATTTCGAGGCCGGTCCCGACGGTATCGCCCAAAGGTTGGTTCATATCGGTCACCAAGGCCACGCAGCGCCTTTTCATGGAGCGGCCGACCCTGGTAATGGACCGGGCCAACTGCCGGGCTTGTTCCACATCTCTGATGAAGGAGCCGTTGCCCCACTTCACATCTACGACCAATCCCTCGGCCCCCTGGGCCAATTTGCGGCTGAGGACACTTCCGGTAATGAGCGGGAGGCTCGGAATGGTGGCCGTTTTCCGCCTCATGGCGTATATAACTTCATCGACCGGAGCAATCTCCGGACTTTGCTTGACTATCGTGCAATTAACGGTGGACAGCAGTTCGACGAATCTATCCAGATCGACATCCGGGTTATAGCCGGAAATGGAGGATAGCTTGTCCAGGTTGCTGATCACGAACTCCTCATCCACGCCATTCATCATGGGCATGACGACACCGCAGGCGGCGGCCAGCGGAGCCAGCACGAGGGAGGTTTTGTCACCCACTCCACCGGTCGAGTATTTATCGATCTTGGGTTTGGTGATTTTGGATAAATCGACGACCTCCCCAGACAACATCATCTCCTCGGCCAGGGACGCTGTTTCCTGGGCGGACATTCCCTGAAAATAAATGGCCATGGTCAAAGCGGCCAATTGAAAATCGGGCAATTTGCAATCCATGATCGAATCGACAACATGCCGAATCTCTTCATGCGTGAATTCGCCACCATCCCTCTTTTTTTCAATTAAATACTTGAAAGAGGGTTTGATGAACTTTCGCGGTGAGAACAGTTTTTTCCTCATTTTTTATCAATCGGTTCCCGGCATTGCATTCTGGCAAGGCCGTAAGCCTTTAATTATTAGGCCATTAAGGATAGGCATGTCGAGTCTTTTCTGTTTTTGAGCGCTTCCCGTTCCGTTTCCAAGTTGGATAAACTGGTTAGAGGCAACGATTTCAGAAGATAGTTGTGTTTGCGTTTTTTTATTCCGAAAGATAAAAATTTTCGCCATTCAGCGCTTGCCCCAACCCTTCGTCTGGCCATTCCATAAGAGCTTCAGGCATGGAAATATTTTTTAATCCCTCCCAATACCTCGACCGGCAATTGCGAAAAGCCGCTGCCCACGGCGGTCTTTTCGACGATTCATTCGACCCCCAAATCCGCCCCTCGGATCCGCGCCACGGCGATTATCAGGCCAATGGGGCGCTGCCCCTGGCCCGGAAAAAGGGCCTCAACCCCCGCCAGGTGGCTGCACAGCTAATCGATGCCCTCCTGTTATCGGGAAATTTTGACGAGGACCTGGTGGCCCTGTCAGTGGCCGGGCCGGGATTCATCAACTTTCGCTTCAAGGCGCCTTTTCTGAAAAAGTGGCTGAATATACACAACTGCGGGAAAGAGCTTAAAAATGCTGCCGGCGGCCTCTTTGCGGACCGAGAATTCGTCGTCGATTTCAGTTCACCCAACACGGCCAAGCAAATGCATGTCGGACACATCCGCTCCACGGTCATCGGCGAATCCCTATGCCGCTTGCTGGAGTTTTGCGGGGCTTCCGTTGTGCGCGATAACCATGTGGGCGATTGGGGGACGCAGTTCGGCATTCTATTGTGGAGTCTTAAAAGAAACGCATTCGATCCTTTACGAACTTCCTCCGACCCGCTGGCGGAACTGGAGGATTTATACAAAAAAGGGGTGGCTTTGACCCATGATGAACCGGCCTTTCTGGAGGAAGCGCGGCAGGAACTGGTCGAACTGCAAAACGGTGACAAAAAAAATCTGGCCCTGTGGAAGACTATCAACGCGGTCAGCATTGGCGCTTTCGAAGAGATTTACGAGAGGCTCGGCATCCGCTTCGACGTGGTCCTGGGGGAGAGCTTTTATCGGGACAAGGTGGAACGTATCTACCGGGAATTGCTGGAAACCGGGGTAGCCGAAGAAAGCCGGGGCGCCTTGGTCGTCTTTCACCCCGAGCACCCCCGCTTTCGGGAGCAGCCTTTTATTATTCGCAAAACGGATGGGGCCAGTAATTACGGCACGACCGACCTGGCCACCATCCTGCACCGGGTGGAAGAGAAAAAAGCGACCGACATTCTTTACGTGGTTGATTCCCGCCAAAGCGATCACTTCGAGCAACTCTTCCTGACAGTCCGAAAATGGTTTCCCCAAAAAAACAGGCTCGTTCCGAGGCTTCGACACATCAGCTTCGGCACCATATTGGGCAAAGACGGCAAGGCCATCCGCACCCGCGATGGGGAGCCCGTCAAGCTCAAGGACCTGCTCGATGAGGCCGTCGAGCGGTCCTACGCGATTGTTTCGGAAAAAAACCCCGGTCTGGGTGAAGACGAACGTCGCAGGGTAGCCGCGGTGGTGGGTTTGGGAGCGGTTAAATATGCCGACCTGATGCAAAACCGAACCAGTGATTACCTTTTTTCCTGGGCCAAAATGCTCAGCTTCGAAGGAAACACGGCCCCTTACCTGCTCTATGCCGTGGCCCGCATCCACAGCATTTTCCGCAAAGCCGATCTACGGCCGGGCGAGGGCGAGGAAAAAGCCTCCGATTTCGAAACCGCGGCGGAGATGGCCCTGGCCCGCAAACTGGTTGAGTTCGCCAGCGTGCTCAAACAAACGCTCAACGATTGGCGGCCTCATTTTCTGTGCACCTATTTATATGAATTGGCCGGCGTCTTCAGCGGCTTTTACAACTCCGACAAGGTAATCGGCGAAAATCCGCCCACGCAGGCGCGCCGCCTCATCCTCTGTGCCCGCACCCTGCTTATTTTGGAAATCGGGCTCCACCTGCTGGGCCTGGACACCCTGGAAAGAATGTAGGGGTGGGGGGCAGAGCCCAGCCCGGCCAACAGCGGCATTTCATCCGATTTCATGGCTGTGGTCTCAGAACCGGTCATTATGTGAATTTGACCAAGGAAATTAAAGTATAAAAACCCTTATTTTAATTTTTTACATTTGATTAAAATATAAAAATCCTTAATTCAATTTCATGCACTTAATTAAAATAAGAACCTGAAACTGAATCCTTTCAATGCGAATCGAGGAATTTCAGTCGGGCAATTATCGCCAACAGTATCAATACCGCAGTTTCAATCCCACCTACATTAACCACGAGTGGACATGGGAAGATGCGGCGGTGAACAGCCTTCTTGCGGAAGCCAATCGTTGGGTTGGAGAACTTAACGCCTACAGCAAAATTCTTCCCGATGTGGACCTCTACATCAAGATGCATGTGCTAAAAGAGGCCAACGCATCGAGCCGGATTGAAGGAACTCAAACGAGTATGGAAACCGCGGCCTTGCCGTTGGAGGAGATTGATCCGGAAGGGCGAGACGACTGGCAGGAGGTGCAGAATTATGTCGCCGCGATGAACAATGGCGTGGACCGGCTTGAGAATCTATCTTTATCAAACCGTCTGCTCAAAGAAGCCCATGCCATTCTACTGCGCGGAGTTCGCGGTGAACACAAAACACCAGGTGAATTTCGCAAAAGCCAGAACTGGATCGGAGGTTCCAACCTGACTGATGCAGCATTCATTCCACCCCATCAGGATGAAGTGCCAGAATTGATGAGCGATTTGGAAAAATTTTGGCACAATGACCGTATTGAGGTTCCTCATCTCATTCGCATCGCATTGAGCCATTATCAATTTGAAACAATACATCCTTTTCAGGATGGGAATGGGCGTATCGGGCGCCTACTGATTACGCTTTACCTGATGAGCCATGGTCTTCTGACGAAACCTTGTCTTTATGTGTCCAGTTTTTTGGAGAAGAACCGCGCAAGCTACTACGATGCCCTAACCGCAGTGCGTACCCGCCACGACCTTTTGAATTGGGTAAAATTCTTTCTCAACGCCATCAACGTCACTGCAAATGAAGCGGTCGAAACTTTTCGGAAAATTGTCGAGCTAAAGGAAGAAATGCAGCAGTTGGTATTTTCCATGGGAGGCCGAGCCACCAACGGGGCGCGTTTGCTGGAACTCTTTTACTCACACCCTGGTTTAAGTACTAGGTTTGCCGCGAAACAGCTAAATTTGACGCCGGCCACTATTGACAGGTTATTGCGTGAGTTTATCCGGCTTGGAATAGTTCACGAAATTACCGGTTATCGACGTAATCGCATTTTCTTTTTCAAACCCTACTTTGATTTATTCATTTGATAACCATTCCCCAACTCAGTCGCGCCGTCTAGTCCTCTGTGCCCGCACCCTGCTTATTTTGGAAACCGGGCTCCACCTGCTGGGCCTGGACACCCTGCAAAGAATGTGAACTTTCCATGGGAGAAAGTTTCTTGCCACCGTTGACAGCTAGCCCGTCATTTATCTATACCATTCTCTTCTTTTTAACAAAAAAACTAATTTCAATCAGGAGATAAAAATTATGGCCAATCCCTTTTGTCATATTGAACTGAGCACCACCGATCCCGATAAAGCGAAAGAGTTTTACGGTCAATTATTCGACTGGAAACTGCAAGACATGCCGATGGGCGAAGAGACCTATACGATGATCGACGTAGGCGGGGGGACCGGCGGCGGCATAATGAAAAATCCCGTTCCCAATGTTCCTTCCCACTGGCTGTCTTATATCTTGGTGGACGACGTGGCGGCCTCTCTGGAAAAAGCAAAATCATTGGGTGGCAGTGTCTTGCATGAAAGGCATGAAATCCCCGACTACGGCTGGTTTGGCGTAGTTCAAGACCCCACCGGAGCCGTATTTGGGCTTTGGCAGCCGATGGCTGAAATGGACGGGGAAAACTGGACAGTGGAATAAGGTGGTCTTGAACCACTAAATCCGCTAACCTATGAATGTTATTAAATCACGAAAGAGAAGACAATACAGTGCTGAGTTTAAAGCCCGGGTGGCCCTGGAAGCCATCAGGGGCGCTCATACCATCAACGAGATCGCCGATCGTTTTGAGGTGCATCCCAACCAGGTGACCCAATGGAAGAAGCAGCTTTTGCAGGGAGCAACGGAGCTGTTTTCGCGCCAGCGGCAGACTCTCAGCAAGGACAACGAGACGGAAAAAGATCACCTTTACCAGGAGATTGGAAAGCTGAAAGTAGAATGCGATTGGCTAAAAAAAAAGTCTGAACAACTCGGTTGGTGAGAGGCGCAAGATGGTGCAACCACTTCAAGGAAAAATCAGTATCGGCAGGCAATGTCAGTTGCTGGGGCTGGCCCGCGGCAGCTATTACTATCGGGCCCGTGCCCAGTGCGAGCAGAACGTTCTCTACATGCATCGCATGGATGAGCTCTACACCCAATATCCGTTTTTTGGTTCTCGCCGGATGACCCAGTGGCTGCGTCGAGAGGGCCATGCAGTGGGACGAGGCCGCATCCAGCGGCTCATGCGCCAAATGGGCCTGGAGGCTATTTATCCGCGTCGAAACTTGAGCCAGGGGCACCGGCAGCACCGCATTTTCCCTTATCTGCTGCGGGGTTTGGCGGTCGAGCGGCCCGACCAGGTATGGTGCAGCGACATCACTTACCTGCGGCTGAGCCGAGGATTCCTTTTCTTGACCGTGGTGTTGGACTGGTTCAGCCGCTACGTGTTGAGCTGGCAGCTTTCCAACACCCTGGAGAGCCGCTTCTGTGTGCTCGCCCTGGAGGAAGCTCTGAGGCGGGCCCAACCTCAAATCTTCAACACCGATCAAGGCAGCCAGTTTACCGGCAGCGAGTTCACCTCGGTGCTGGGGCAAGCCGGGGTGCGCATCAGCATGGACGGGCGTGGCCGCTACCTGGACAACATATTTGTTGAACGCTTTTGGAGAACCCTCAAGTATGAAGACATTTACCTGCGCGAATACGCCACGGCAAAGGAAGCCAGCGAAGGGATAGCCCGCTACCTGGACTTCTACAACCACCTGCGCCCCCACCAAGCCCTGGGCTACCGGACCCCGGCCGAAGTCCATGCAATCGGAGCAAAACCAACCTCCCCGCCAATACAGCTTGCGGGCACCTGCGTGCCCGTCTTTGGCTAAGGACAAAATATATTTTTAAAAAATAATATGAACACGATTTCCACCTTAATCCCACGTCAAAATTGTCCAAACAACCCCGTCCACTTCAGGCAGAATAATACCGGCGGGTAAATTCGGACCCCGTGGGTGGGTGGGTGGGTGGATGGGTGTACTATGGCAAGCGAAATCCACTCAAATAACGATGGGCTGGTTGAGGATTATTTTTGTCAATTGCCGGAATTACTCGATCGCGTTGGGCCCGCTTGCCCCTCTGGTGTCACCATCGCCGTAAGGCATTTTTTCGGCGGTGCAGCCGCCTATGCCGACAAGCGAATTTTCATGTCCTTGACCAAGGCGGGACTGGCTCTGAAGCTTCCGCCGGAGGATCGATTACGGTTGTTTCGATCGGGAGACGGGCGGAAGCTGCGCTATTTTCCTAATGCTCCGGTAAAAAAGCAGTATGCGTTAGTTTCGAATGATATAGTCAACGATTCCTCTAAAATTAAATCATTGATTGAGAAAAGCATCGTATTCGCGCTATCAGGGGATAAATGAGGGAAGATTTAGATTTCCTGAAATCCGAGGAATCGGGGGCTTGACAGAAAACCTGCGGAAAAACCGCTTTCATTAGCTTGACGAAGCGCAGGTATTGTGTCGATATTGACACATGCCATCAAATTTGAAGATTGACGATAAACTTCTTTGGGAAGCGAAGCATTTGAGCGGACTTCCGTCTAAGAGGGAAACGGTAAATGAAGCATTGCGCGGGTATATCCATCACCTCAAACAGCTTAAGATTCTAACCTTCGAAGGCGCCTTTGAAGAGTTCGATGATTATGACTATAAAAAATTTAGAAACAGAATTAGAGAATGAAGATTATCATCGATACGTCGGTCTGGTCAGAATTTTTCCGGAGAAGGAAAGAGGGAAAGACTGAAAACGTCGAGGTCTTGAAAACGCTTATTAAGGAGGGACGAGCGGTAATGCCGGGAATCGTCAAACAGGAAATACTCTCCGGGATGAGAGAAAAGGACAGGTTTGAGAAGCTGAGGGGATTGCTATCGGGATTCAAATGCCTGCTGGCTACAGAAAAAGACCACATACGCGCGGCGTCCCTATACAATTCCTGCAAAAAAGCCGGGGTTTAAGGCTCATTTGTTGACTTTCTAATATGCGCCCAGGCAGAGGGAAAAGCCATGCCTATTCTCACCGGCGATAAGGACTTTACGGAATTTTCAAAGATTATTGCCATAAATATCTGGAAAATGAAATAAGGGGACATGGGGGCGCAATTTCAGGGGAGGTTGGCGGCGAGTTTGGAGAGGTTTTCCCTGACTGCGATTCGATGTTGCTGAACGAAGGTTTTTTCTTCGGCGGTCAGGCCGGGAGGCGTTTTTTTTGTCATTACCGGGGTGATTCCGGCGTTGAGGGCGGTTTTCAGGTCTCCGATACGGTCTCCGGCCATGAAACAATCTTCCGTTTTTAAACGATGCTGGCCGATCATTTCATTGATGAAGCGGGGAGAGGGTTTTCGATAAACGGCCGGCTCGCGCGGGCTTTCGGGGGCGATGCAGATGGCCGTGAAGCCCGGCTCGGGAAGATGCAGAAGATCCAGCATTCGCTGGTTGCAAGCGTGGACCGCCTCCATGCCGAACCATCCCCGGCCCACCCCGCTTTGGTTGGTGAGCAAAAATAACCGGTAGCCGCGTTGGAGGGCTTTTTTGAGCCCTTCCGCCGCCCCCGGCATCAATTCCACTCCGGCGGGGTCGGAAAGATAATTTTTTTCGCGGATGATGGTTCCGTCGCGGTCGAGGAAGAGGGCTTTATTCATTGGCCGCCTCGTAATGGAGAATCTCCAGGGGGGAGGCGGTGGCCGTGCCGAGCTTGGCCACTACCACGCCGGCGGCGGTGTTGGCAAAGTGGGTTGCTTCCTCCAGCTTCGCTCCCGCCGCCAGAGAGGCCGTCAGGGCGGCGATGACGGTGTCTCCGGCACCCGACACATCGAACACCTCGCGGGCATAGGTAGGTATGATTTTTAAGACGCTGCCTTTTTCGCTCAAGAGCATTCCCTCCGCCCCCAAAGTGATGATCAGGTGGCGGGGCTCATGGAGTTCCCAGATGCGCCTGCAAACCTCTTCCGCCGGGTAGGGCTGGTGGGGCTCCAGTTCCAGACCGGCCAATGCCAGGGATTCGCTCCGGTTGGGGGTTAAAAGGCCCAAACCCCGGTGGGCCAGGCGGCGTTTGGGCTTGGGGTCGTAAGCGACCAAGGTCCCTTGGGAGGCGGCCCGATTTTTTATCTCTTCAATCAAATCGGCGGTCAGCGCGCCCTTGGCGTAATCGGATAAAATTATCGCATTGTGGTTTCCTATTTTCGCTAAAATTTCGGGCGTGCGCTCTTTTAAAATCGAGGCATAGGCGTCCGGTTTTCGCTCCCGGTCCAGCCGGCAGAGTTGTTGCTGGCGCACAATGACGCGGGTTTTCAGAATGGTGGGAATTTCGTAATCGCCAAAGGCATCGTCGTAGGCGACGGAATGTTCCAGCAGGAGCCCGCGCAGCATGATGCCGGCGTCATCCTTGCCGGTCACGCCGCAAAGCTCGGCCTTGGCCCCCAGGGCCACCAGGTTCAAGGCCACGTTGGCGGCCCCTCCGGCCACATAGCTGTCGCGCTCCACCTCGACCACGGGCACGGGGGCCTCGGGCGAGATGCGCGAGGCGTCGCCCCAAATATAGTGGTCCAGTATGATATCGCCGACGACGAGGATTTTTAAACCGGCGATTTTATGGAGAAGCGCTTTCATGACTGAGTGAATTTTTTAAAAAGGGATGCAGGTGTCAGGTGTCAGGTGTCAGGATTTGTCTAATCCCCCCTGAAACCTTACATTTGTTTTCCATATAATTGTCGTAATGTTGATCAAAATTCTGTCTTCGGAAACCCTCTTAGGTCTCAGGGCAACTCCCAGCGGTAGTGGCATTTGGAAAGCATTTGGCAGCCGGTTTTTGTCACCCGCACCACGTCTTCTATGCGGCAGCCGCCTAGCCCCCGGTAGTAAAGGCCCGGTTCGACGGTGATGACACTGCCCGCCTTCAAGCGAGGGCCCGTTCTGTTGAGGCGTGGTGGTTCGTGGATTTCCAGTCCCAATCCGTGTCCGGTGCCGTGAATAAACCCTTCCGGCCTGCCATTCGACCTATTCGTGCGGTAACCGGCGGCTTTGAAATGGTTTTCCACTATGGCATGAATCCTCCCTCCGGTAACGCCTGCCTTTATGGTTTCGAGCGCCTTTTGCTGGGCTTGCCGAACGGTGTTGACCAGGCGGCGCTGCTGCGGGCTGGCGCGGCCTTTTAAAAACGTGCGCGTCATATCGCCGAAATAGCCGGTGCGGGCGACCCTCGGGAAAACATCGATAACGATCAACTCGTTGGGGCGCAGCGGGCCCGTTCCCTGGCAATGGGGATCGCAGGCCTGTTCTCCGCCCGCAACGATTGTTTGCCTGGCCTGGGCCCCTTTTTCCAGACAGGCGATCTCAATAGCATGGCGGACCCTTTCGCTCGTTAAGGGGCGGCCATCAAGCGTCAATTTGCCGCTTTTAATTTTTGCTTTCCGCAGCATCTTTTCGGCGGCCCGAATACCGGCCGCGCTGGCCGCGCTGCCCTCCCGGATGGCTTTGGCCTCGGCCTCGTCCTTGATCATGCGGCCCGGAAAGAGGGGGCCTTGGGTAATTTGCAGGGGCACGCGGGCGGCCCGCAATTTAAAAGCCAGACCGGCTGGAAAATCGGAAGCCACGAGAAATTCGGAAATTTTGTATTCGCTCGCCACGAGACGCACGATATCCGCCACGGCGGCCGTTTTTTTACGATAACGCCGGGCCGCTTTTTTGTGCCATTCTTCCAGTGAAAGGACGACATCGAATGAAGATTCGGTTTTTAAACGGAAAATTTCCAGGGAGCTGACGAGGGCGAATTTTTTGCCGTTGACGGCAAATGAGAGAAATGGATCGGGCACGAAAACCCTGCCGAAGTAAAGCTGATCGGCATTAATATCAGAATCCGCGTATAGAAGGGGTGAGGGGTTTTTAGTCTTTTTTCCAGGACTCATGCCGCCTTAAACATTGTGAATCCCATAAAATTGTCTAGAAAATTCCCGGTATGATAAAAGCTCCCATTCAGGGCTGGGCAGCGATGACGGCCGCTTTGATCCTTCTTACCTCCTGCGCGGCGGAGGAAAAGGCGGTGGTTGAACCCGCCGGGCCAAGAGATAAAGACACCTATTTTTCGATCGCCATTGGCGGCGCCCGCATCAAGGCCCAATTGGCCGTCAAGGATTCCGAGATGAAACGCGGCCTGATGTATCGAGAATCGATGGGCTCAGACCGCGGGATGCTTTTTGTCTATGAACAGGAGGGACAGATCGGTTTCTGGATGCGCAATACCTTTATCCCTCTGGATATCGGATTTTTCGATGCCGATGGGGTTTTGAGGGAAATCCGCCGCATGTATCCGCATGACGAAACCTCGGTCCGCTCGAAAGACGGGAATATTCAGTTCGCCCTCGAAACCAATGCCGGCTGGCACCGGGAAAACGGTGTTGGGCCGGGGGCGAAAATGGATTTGCAGGCGGTCTCCGAGGCCCTGCGGGCGCGAGGCTTCGATCGAGCCCGCTATGGGCTGCCGGATTGACCCTGAACGTGAACTCGGGCGGCGCCCATGAAGTCGCACAAATGGGCGTAGAGTTCGCGGCCTTGAAGGGTGTTTTCAAGAAGATCATGGGCCAGTTTTACACGGCCTTTTTCAAAAAAAGTCAGGAGCATGGAGCCGCCGAAGCGAAAATACCCTTTTTCGGCGCCGCTCGATACGCTTTTGCCCGGGACATAGGTTTGCCGGATCGTTCCCACGCAGGTGGCGCCCACTTCCATCAGCAGGACCTTTCCAAATCGTTCGGTCAGGATGATCGTCAGGCAGCGTTTGTTTTCCCACAAAATGGCCGGATTTTTTTTCAAGGCAATGGGGTTGACGGAATAGAGGAAACCATTGAGCCATCGTGTTTTGCCGGGATTTCCCGGAACCGGAAAGTAAATCCGATGACAGTCAACGGGGCAGAGGCGCGATACGACGAGGGATGCGTTGCGGAATCGATGGGCCAGGGCGTCATCGCGCAAAAGGGCGGGCAGGTTGAAAGTCTGGCCTTTGAGATGCAAGCCATTGATTTTTGAGATATCCTGGAAACCCAGATGGCGCCCGTCCACCGGGAATAGGATCGCATCGCCGCGCGGTTCGACGGGGCGCGATTGCGGTGTCAGGCGGCGCGAAAAAAAATCGTTGAAAGTATTAAAATTTTCAACCGGCAGTTCAAAATGCGAAGTGTCCAGTTGGTAAGCCCGGCAAAAGGGGAGCACTTTTTTACGGCTGGCGGGTTGATTCATTCTCCAGCCATAGAAGCGTGAAAACCAGAGCCTTTTTACCACCGCCGACAGAAGCAGTTGGCCGGCCGGTTTTTGGTAAACCCGCCGCAGCCATTTTTCACCATAAATCCGCTCACTTTCCACGCACTGCGTGTAGCGGTTGAAAAACTGTATGGGGTCCTCTCGATCCATGAGCGGGAAACGGCAAGGATTCCAACGCCGGAATAATTGCGGGGTCAAAAGAAAAATAAAGAAACCGGCAGGGGACGTTTCATTGCCTGCCGTTTCAGTGCCTGATTAAACCAATGTGAACAGATCGCGAATTTCCCATAGCCGGGTTTTGGCTTTGGCAATGCTTTTAATCAATTCTTCTTCTGCCATGCCCGCCTTTTCCAGAACGGTGGCGCCGCCATCGAACCGGCATGCGCTGAGGTCGGTTTGGTCTATGATTTTGTGGGCCGCCCAGAGGGACAAGTGCAAAAGGCAGGATAACTTCTTCTGCGAGGGCGCTTGCAAGGGGGCAAACTGGTATTGCACGGGAATGTAAAAAGAATCCGGAAAATTCCATTTCCGCATGAGGGCGGCGCCGGCTTCACCATGGTCGAAACCGAGCAGGCATTTTTCCCATTTGGGCAGAATCAGATCGCTTTCGTCGTTGCCGTAGAAATCGATGCCGTTCTCCAGGCAGTATTTGTTGATGACGACCTTTCCCAAGCCGTGCAGCAGGCCGATGGTATAACCGGCGTTGTGGCTGGCTGTATCCGTGCCGTCCAGAACGATCATAACGGTTTCCATTGCGGCTGCGCAGGCAATGGATTGATCCCATAAATCTCCGGCATTTAAATTATAGACTGGCGCCCCATCTTCCAGCAGCATCATGGCGGCGGCAAGGCAAACCACCTTATAGACCTCTTCGTAGCCAATTCGCCCAATCGCCTCCTCCAGGCTCAGGCAAGGATTGGGACCGCCAAAACTGGCGCAGTTGCCCAGCCGAATGACTTCGGCCGTGAGATTGGCATCCATCTTGATGAGCGCCCCGATATCGTCCACCCCGACCGAGTCGTTGAGAAGCATTTTCTGCAGTTTAGGCAGAACTTGCGGGGAGGCCGACAGTTTGTGTACATTTTCAATGATATTCTCTAGTTTCATAGCGCCATATTATATGAGACCCGTAATGACCCATAATTTGATTCCTGCTTCTATATATAGGCTGAAATGGGAAGAAATTAATTCGTTAGTTGAACTTTTTTTGAAATAATTTCCAGGCTGTCATCGACGACCTTGAGCGTGACGATTTCTCCCTCCCCGAATTGCTCGTCGAGGAGGGCCCGGGCTAACGGGTTTTCCACCTGTTTTTGTAAAAAACGTTTCAGTGGGCGGGCCCCGTAAACAGGATCGTAGCCGCGTTCCGCAATCCATTGGCGGGCGCCGTTAGCAAGCTTGATTTGCATGTTCCGGTCCCGCAGGCGACGGTTCAGGTCCTTGATCAGCAAATCCGTTATTTGCGCGATTTCATCCAGAGAGAGCGGTTTGAAAATAACGATGTCATCCACCCGGTTCAAAAATTCGGGCCGGAAAATTTGCCGCAGCTCGCTCCATACCGCTTCTCTTACGGAATGAAGAATTTCATCCCCCATAACCCCTTCCTGCAAATAGCGGCTGCCCGTATTGGAGGTCATTATAATAACGGTGTTTTTAAAATCAACGGTGTGCCCTTGCGCATCAGTGATGCGGCCGTCGTCCATGATTTGCAGCAGGACGTTGAAGACATCCGGGTGGGCTTTTTCGATTTCGTCAAAAAGAATGACCGCATAGGGTTTGCGGCGCACCGCCTCCGTCAACTGGCCCCCTTCCTCGTAGCCGATATAGCCCGGCGGGGCCCCCAGCAAACGCGACACCGCTGTGTTTTTCCATGTATTCGGACATGTCCAGCCGCACCAGGTTTTGGTTCGCTGTCAAAGAGAGACTGGGGCGAGGGTTTTGGCCAGTTCGGTCTTGCCCACCCCGGTGGGTCCGGGAAATAGAAAACTGCCAATCGGACGGTTGGGATCTTTGATGCCGGAGCGGGCCCGCAAAATCGCGTCGGCCACTGCCCGCACGGCCTCGTCCTGCCCGATAACGCGTTCGCGCAGCGTTTCTTCGAGCCGCAGCAGCTTCTCCTTTTCGCCTTCCAGCAGGCGCGTCACGGGGACGCCGGACCACTTGGAAACGATCTCGGCAACCTCGTCCGCGGAGACTTCCTCCTCAATCAAATCGCCGCGGCCGCATTTCGCCTCCAGGGCGGCCATTTGCTCCTCCAGAAGCGGCAGGCGGCCGTGGCGCAATTCGGCCAGTTTGTTCAAAATCGTAATGGCGCTCCGCCTCTTCCATGGCCAGTTTGGCGGCCTCGATTTCCCGGCGGATTTTACGCGCATCGTCCACCGATTGCTTTTCCCTTTCCCATTTGCGGCGGAGGGTGTCCGCCTTTTCCCGTTTGTCGGCCAGTTCTCGCCGGAGGTCCTCCAGGCGGCGGTGGCTGGCGTCGTCCTTTTCCTTGAGCAGGGCGGCCTCCTCGATTTCCAGTTGCAGGGCCCGGCGGTTCAATTCATCCAGATCCGCCGGCAGGCTGTCCATTTCCGTGCGGATGAGGGCGCAGGCTTCATCGATCAGGTCGATGGCCTTGTCCGGTAAAAAACGCTCGCTCAGGTAGCGGTTGGAGAGCACGGCGGCATCGACCAGGGCGTTGTCCTGAATACGGACCCCGTGATGCGCTTCGTAGCGTTCCCTGAGTCCCCTGAGGATGGAGATGGTGTCTTCCACCGTGGGCTCATCGACCCAAAATGGTTTGAAAGCGCCTCTCCAGGGCGGCGTCTTTTTCGATGTATTGGCGGTATTCGTCCAGAGTGGTCGCCCCGATGCAATGCAGTTCGCCTCGGGCCAGCATCGGTTTGAGCATGTTGCCGGCGTCGAGGGCGCCTTCCGTCTTGCCGGCCCCGACGATGGTGTGCAGCTCGTCGATGAACAGGATGATGCGCCCTTCACTGTCTTTGATCTCTTTCAAGACGGCTTTCAGTCTTTCTTCAAACTCGCCCCGGTATTTGGCCCCGGCGACGAGGGAACTCATATCGAGGGCAAAGAGAGTCTTTTCCTTCAGACCATTGGGCACATCGCCGCGCACGATGCGCTGGGCCAACCCCTCCACGATTGCCGTCTTGCCCACCCCCGGCTCCCCGATGAGGACCGGATTGTTCTTGGTCTTGCGGGACAAAATGCGGATGACCCGGCGAATCTCCGCATCGCGCCCGATGACCGGGTCCAGTTTTCCCCGGCGCGCCTGCTGGACCAGATCGATGCCGTATTTTTCCAGCGCCTGATAGGTGGACTCCGGGTTTTGCGAGGTCACCCGCTGGTTGCCTCGAAGGTCCCTGAGGGCTTCCAGTGCCTTCTTTTCGGTGATTTCAAAATTATCGAAAAATTTCTTCAATTCCCGATGGCCGGTGGTTTTCAACAATCCGAGAAAAAGGTGCTCCGCGCTGATAAATTCGTCGCGCAGTTCCCCCGCCACCTGCTCCGCCTGGTTGACGGCGTTCTGGAAAGCCTGGGTGATCATCATGCGCCCGGCGTCCACGCTGCCGGTGACCGCGGGCAGCCGGTCGAGCTCGCGCTCCAGGGCCAGTTCCACTGCGTCTGGAGTGACCGACATGCGCTCCAGCAGGGCGGCCGCCACGCCATCTTCCTGCCCCACGAGCGCCCGCAGCAAATGCCAGCCGTCCGTCTGCTGATGATTGCGGCGGCGGGCGATATTCTGTGCCTCCAAAATAGCCTGGCGGGACTTTTCGGTAAATTTATTGAGATCGATATTCATACAAATTATCAATAGTTGCATAAATCGTTCCAAATTCCGCAAACCTGCCCCCAAGCGGAAAAAGGCCCCACAAACCGCTTGGCTATGGGGATTCTCAGGCCCCAATGAAAATATAGCACCGCTACCGGACCGGCGATCCTGTGCCATTTTTGGTGACATCGCACCCAAGTGCGCCATATTGACACACTAAAATTGCCACAAAAAATGAGAATCGCCGTATGGCGGGCGATAATGTCTGAAATTGAAAAACTTTTTTGATTGGAAGTATCTTCTGATTAGTGAGATGGTATGAAAAAGCGCTGTGAAAGCGGCATTTATAAGTCATGACTGATTCAGGAAATGCTCTTTATTACGGGGACAACCTCGGAATCCTTAAAAATCACCTGGCTGACGAATCGGTCGATCTCATCTATCTTGATCCGCCATTCAATTCCAAGGCGGATTATAATATCCTTTTCAAGGAGCAAGGCGGGGAACCCTCCCAAGGCCAGATAAAAGCTTTTACGGATACCTGGAAATGGTCTGAGGGCGCCTACACCGAGTTTATTAACGAGTGCCAGAATGAAAGGCTGTGTTCTCTCGTGGAAGGATTCGTGAACACCATCGGCCGCAACGACGTTACGGCTTATCTGACCATGATGGCCCCGCGCCTTGAGGAATTGCACAGGGCGCTGAAACCCACCGGCAGCCTATATTTGCACTGCGACCCCACGGCGAGCCATTACTTGAAGGTGTTGCTCGATTGCGTTTTCGGGCCGGTGAATTTTCGGAATGAAATTATATGGAGAAGAACAAACGCCAAAGGGCTTGCGTTCACGAGTTTCGCAAAAAATCACGATACAATCTTTAGATACTCAAAAACCAACAAATGGCTCTGGAATCCTTTGTACCTTCCACATGACAAAGAATATGTGCGAAAATTTTATAAATATTCAGACGAAAGTGGACGCTTATACCGATTGTCCGATCTAACAAATCCTAGTAAGAATCGCCCAAATTTAACCTACGAGTTTTTAGGTGTGACCAGAGTATGGAGATGGACTAGAGAACGAATGCAAGAATCTTATGATAAAGGAGTTATAATTCAAAAAACCCCCGGTGCAGTTCCGCGGTTTAAACGATACCTGGACGAACAACAGGGAAATCCAATTGACGATATTTGGAGCGATATTCGACCTGTTCAAGCTCAATCCGCTGAAAGACTGGGCTATCCAACCCAGAAGCCTCAAACATTGCTTGAGCGCATTGTCATGGCTTCAACAAACAAAGGTGATTTGGTTTTAGACCCTTTTTGCGGTTGTGGAACTGCTGTAGTTGCGGCTGAAAGTCTTAATAGACTCTGGATAGGAATAGACATCACCCACTTGGCCGTCGCCTTGGTTCAGGCGCGGCTGCGCGATATGTTTTCCCTTGTTCCGGGCGCTGATTATCATGTTGAGGGTGTTCCCGTGACGGAGAGCGCGGCGCGTGTTCTGGCCAAACAGGATCGCTTTGAGTTTCAAAAGTGGGCCGTTTCACTGGTCCCAAATGCTTACCCGCTAGAAAGTAAGGGCGCCGATGAGGGAATCGATGGGCGGGCAAGCTTCCCGGAAATCACGGATGAACAGAAAATTGGACGCAGAAAAATCGTCATTCAGGTAAAAAGCGGGAAATTGACTTTGAGCGCGATCAGGGACTTTGGGCACGTTATTGATCGTGAAGAGGCCGCGCTTGGCTTTTTTATCTCTCTCGAAAATCCGACAGCTAAAATGTCCTTAGAGGCTGATAAAATGAGTTTTTTCACCTCGCATTTGTTTCCAGATCGAAAAATACCCCGCTATCAAATCAGAACAATCAAAGATTTGTTTTCAGGCAAGCAGTTTGAATTACCGCCGACCCTGGGCATGGGAATCGAAGGGATCAAGAGGGCGCAAAGGGCATTTGGCAGAGATAAGCAGGCAAAGATCGATTTTTCCAAGTAAAAAAATTGGACGTTTCCCGGCGGGCGGCCCTCCTGCTCTGTTTTTTATTTTTTTCCTTTGTGGCGGGAGAAGTGGCGGGAGAAGATTCCCAGGATTTTTCCCGCCAAATCGTCGGAGAGGCCGAATCTGGATTTTAATTTTGAATAGATCTGGACGAGTTTTTTATCGATCCAGACGAAGGGGGCTTTCCAGGTTTCGCCGGGGCGGGTTCTGTAGTCGGTGGAACGCCCTTTTTGGGCGGTATCTTCATTCAAGGTGTAATAATAAAGGGCCAGGCTGCGCCGGTAGCGGTCTTCGGGGCAAGTCATGGCATCGGGATGGCCGTGATAGGAGTGTTCGGTGGTTGAAAAAATCACGGCCCGGTTGAAAAAAGGCGGGATTTTAGCTTTCATCTCTTTCATTTGCCGGTCCCATAGTTCGAGGCTGCCGCCCCAAGATTCTTCCCAGCCTTCATTGAGGTAGAGGATGAGGTTGCAGCGCCTTTGCCAATGCGGCTTTTTGTGGTGCATGGTAAAGTCCGCATGCATGTTTAAAAAGCCTCCCCGGCCGCTTTGGTGCATGCCGCCGCCTTCCAGGCCGGGACAAGAAATCGACGAACCGGGGGGAATGGAAATCGTCGATGACTTTGCCGATCGCTTGCGGAAACTGGCTGCCTTTACTCAGGCCGGGCTTGTTTTCATTAAAATGCCGGTATTTTATCCAGGCTTTGTCCTGCGGCGAGGGAAACTCCTTTAATACCTGGCGCAAAACTTCTTCATCATGGAAATTGTCCAGAAATATGTGGGGAAAAGGATCGCCTTTTTGATAACGTCCGGCCAGTTCGTCTAGCTGGTCAACCCAGCGATTATAGGGAAATAATTCTTGTCGGCTCTCAGTGAGTTGGAAAACGGTCATGAGGCCATACCTCAAGTCGGCTGCAATTCCGGTTTAAGAACGCCGATGCACCGCAAATTGCGGTAGCGCTGGGCATAATCGAGCCCGTAGCCGATGCCAAACTCGTCCGGTATCTGGAATCCCACCCAATCGACGGAAAACTCGACTATGCGGCGGGCTTTTTTCTCCAGCAATACGCAGGTCCGCAGGGAGGCCGGCTCCATCTCTTCCACATATTGGACGACTTTGGTGATGGTCTTTCCGGTATCGAAAATATCATCCACCAGAAGCACATGCCGTCCGCCGAGATCGAGCGACAATGTGCTGGTGATCTGCGGAGCGCCCACCGGGGTGCTCGAATTTTCGTAACTGGAAACGCGAATGCAGTCGATCCTGACCGGCCCCGGCATGTTGCGAACCAAATCCGCGGTGAATAATATGGCCCCGTTGATGATCGAGATAACGGTTACTTCTTCGTCCCCGTAATGCCCGGAAATTTCCGCCGCCATCTCCTTCACCCGCGTTTTGATTTCCTCCTCCGTTATCAACGTTTTACAAAGATCGTTTAGCATGGGCGTGGTTTTCCCCGGAAATGAAGTGAAGTGATGGGCATCAGGGTGATTAAGTTTCTCCGAAAAATAGGTGACCGGCTATTTTCAACCCGGCTTTTTCTTAACAAAGGAAGGCGCGGCAGTCGTGTCAACCGAAGGCGCGGCAGTCGTGTCAACCGCCATCCTTGGCAGCGACAAAATTTTCGCTCAAGCCGGTGTCAGGGTGGTGTTGAAAGCCAGATTGGGGGCCAGCCATTTTTCAGCTTCTTGCAGGGTAACGCCTTTGCGCCGGGCGTAGTCCTCGACCTGGTCCAGGCCGATGGGGCCGACGCGGAAATACTTCGATTCGGGATTGGCGAAATAAAGGCCCGAAACCGATGAGGCCGGATACATGGCGTAAGTTTCCGTGAGGCGGATGCCGGTATTTTTTTCGGCCTGCAAAAGGTCCCAGATAACCTGTTTTTGGGTATGGTCCGGGCAGGTGGGGTAACCGGCCGCCGGGCGGATGCCGCGGTATTTTTCCTTGATGAGGTCTTCCAGCGAGAACTCTTCCTCCTTGCCGTATCCGAGCAGGTTGCGGACTTTTTTGTGCATCAGTTCGGCCAGCGCCTCGGCCATCCGGTCGCCGATGGCTTTCACCATGATGGACCGGTAGTCGTCCTTGTCTCTCTCGAAAGAGGCCGCCCATTCGTCCAGTTCACCACCGGCGGTGACGGCGAAAGCGCCCACCGTGTCGGTTTTTCCGGTTTCCCCGGGGGCCACGAAGTCGGCCAGGCAGAGATAGGGAGAGCCGCCCAATTTTTCCTGCTGCTGCCGGAGCATGGGCAGCGTGCCCAGCGTCTTATCCCGGGTAGTGTCTGAGTAAATGTTGATGTCGTCCCCATCGCTGTTGGCGGACCACAGACCGATGACGGCGTTGGCCCTCATGCGTTTATTGCGAATAATATCGTCAAACATCTCCTGGGCTTCGGCATAGAGTTCGCGGGCCTGCTCACCATGCCTGGGGTGATCGAGAATTTTAGGAAAAACGCCCCTCAAATCCCAGGCCCAGAAAAACGGCGACCAATCGACGTAATCGGCAATCTCCTCCAGCGGATAATTGTTGAAAACCTGCACCCCGTATGATGCTGGTTCGGTCAGATCGGCGTTTTCCCAATCGATGCGGATTTTTTCTTCCCGCGCCTCTGCCAGTGAAACCAATGGGACGGGGTCCTTTTTGCCCTGGCGGATGCGCAGCCTTTCGTATTCCTGCCGTGTGTTTTGGACGTAGGCCTCCTTTTTTTCCTCGTTGAGCAAATGGCTGCAAACCTCCGTCACCCTGGAAGCGTCGATGACATGATGGACCGGCCCGGTGTAGAGGGGGGCAATTTTAATGGCGGTGTGCAGCTTACTCGTTGTGGCGCCGCCGATGAGCAGGGGGGTGTCCATGCCCAGCCGGGCCATTTCCTCAGCCACATGCTCCATTTCTCCCAGGGAGGGCGTGATCAGGCCGCTCAGGCCGACCAGGTCGGCCGCCTGGCGGCGGGCCGTTTCCAGGATTTTCTCGCACGGGACCATGACGCCGAGATCGATCACCTCGTAGTTGTTGCAGGAGAGAATCACCTCCACGATTTTCTTGCCGATGTCGTGCACGTCGCCCCGCACCGTGGCGAGGACGATTTTTCCCCGCGACAGGCTTTTCTGCGAGGTCTTTTTTTCGGCCTCCATATAAGGCAGCAGGCAGGCCACCGCTTTTTTCATCACGCGGGCGCTTTTGACGACCTGGGGAAGAAACATTTTTCCGGCCCCGAAAAGATCGCCCACGATCCTCATGCCATCCATGAGCGGCCCCTCAATAACGTGTAAAGGGCGGTCGTATTTTACCCGCGCCTCCTCCGTATCCTCATCGATAAATGCGGTGATTCCCCGCACCAGAGAGTGGCTAAGGCGCTTTTCGACCGTTTCCTCCCTCCAGGCCAGCCGCTCCTTCTGGTCGATTTTTTTGCCTTCGCCCTTGACCTGCGCGGCAAATTCGAGAAGCCGGTCGGTGGCGTCCTCCCGCCGGTTGAAAAGGACATCCTCCACTCTTTCCAGAAGGTCTTTGGGGATTTCCTGGTAAACGGCCAGCATCCCGGCATTGACGATGGCCATGTCCAGCCCGGCCTGGATGCCGTGGTAAAGAAAAGACGAATGCATGGCCTCGCGGATGACATTGTTGCCGCGAAAGGAAAACGATACGTTGCTGAGGCCGCCGCTGACCCGCACATGGGGGCAGGCGGCCTTGATCCGCGGGATCGCCTCGAGGTAGTTTTTGGCGTAATCGTTATGCTCCTCCATGCCCGTGGCCACGGTCAGGATGTTGGGATCGAAAATGATGTCGATGGGCGAAAGACCGGCTTTTTCTGTCAACAACCGGTAGGCGCGCTGGCAGATTTTCACCTTGTCCTCCTTGCTTGCGGCCTGGCCATTTTCGTCGAAAGCCATGACCACGACGGCCGCCCCGTAACGCCGGGCCAAACGGGCCTGCCGCAGAAATTCCTCCTCCCCGCCCTTCAAACTGATGGAGTTGACCACGCATTTGCCCTGCGCGCATTTGAGGCCCGCCTCGATGACCTCCCAACTGGAACTGTCGATCATGATGGGGACTTTGGAAATATCCGGCTCGGCCGCGATCTGGTTCAAAAAAGTCGTCATGCAATCCGGGCCGTTGAGCAGACCATCGTCGAAATTGACATCGATCATGTTGGCCCCGTTTTCCACCTGTTGGCGGGCCACATCCAGGGCGGCTTCAAAATCCTCCTTTTTGATGAGCTTGCGGAAACGGGCCGAACCGGTCACGTTGGTGCGCTCCCCGATCATCAAAAAAGGCGCATAGGAACCCTTTAAATTGAGCGCCTCCAGGCCGCTGTAACGGGAGGCGGGGGCCATCTCGCGAACCTGCCTGGGTTTGAAAGCCCCGACCGCCCTGGCGATGGCCCGGATATGGTCCGGAGTGCTCCCGCAGCAGCCCCCCACCAGGTTCAGCCAGCCCTCCCTGGCGAAATCGGCCAGCACGACCGCCATGTGCTCAGGGGTGTCGTCATATTCGCCGAAAGCGTTGGGCAAACCGGCATTGGGATAACAACTTACAGAGGTGTCCGCGATCCAGGACAACTCCTCGATGTAGGGCCGCATCTCATCGGCTCCCAGAGCGCAATTGATCCCCACGCTGACCGGCCTGGCATGGGCCACCGAGTTCCAGAAGGCCTCCACCGTCTGGCCCGACAGGGTGCGCCCCGAGGCGTCCGTAATGGTAACCGAAATCATCAGCGGCAGGCGCTCCCGGCCGTTATCCCACAATTGCTCGATGGCGAACAGGGCCGCCTTTAAATTAAGGGTGTCAAAAACCGTTTCCGGCAGCAGGATATCTACGCCGCCATCGACCAGTCCACGGGCCTGTTCGTCGTAGGATTCCACCAGTTGGTCGAAAGTCACTGCCCGGAACCCCGGGTTATTCACATCCGGCGAGAGGGAGGCCGTCTTGTTGGTCGGCCCCAGCGCCCCCGCCACGAAACACTCGCGTCCGGGGTTTTCCGCCATGAACTTATCGACCGTTTTCCGGGCCACCTCGGCCGCGCGGCGATTGATTTCATAAGCCAGACCCTCCAACCCATAATCGGCCTGGGCGATGCTCGTGCCGTTGAAAGTGCTCGTCTCGATAATATCCGAACCGGCCTCCAGAAAACCGCGGTGGATGCGCTCGATGGCCTCCGGGCGCGTGATGCAAAGCAGGTCGTTGTCGCCCTTCAAGTCCTTCGGGTGGTCCTTGAAACGCTCGCCCCGGAAATCCTCCTCCGTGAAATCGCAGTTCTGGATCATCGTTCCCATGGCCCCGTCCAGCAGCAAAATGCGCTCGGCGAGCAGCTTTTTGAGGACAATCTCCCGCTGCGACGGCGAAGGCCGGGAGCCAGGGGGAGTTTCATCATTATGGGGAGAGGAAATCATTGCATCAAAATATCCGTATATTTAGATATAAAATTTAGTTATCGGTTGTTTGCCAACAAATTTTTCATTATTTTCCAAAAGCGCCCGAAAAGCTGGTAATTGCTGGATGGTCGGTGTTGGATGGGAGATAAAGGTGTCAGGTGTCAGGGGGAGTGGAGGGTCGGTGTTGGATGCTTGAAATGGACGGGGAAAACTGGACAGTGGAATAAGGTGGTCTTGAACCACTAAATCCGCTAACCTATGAATGTTATTAAATCACGAAAGAGAAGACAATACAGTGTTGAGTTTAAAGCCCGAGTGGCCCTGGAAGCCATCAGGGGCGCTCATACCATCAACGAGATCGCCGGTCGTTTTGAGGTGCATCCCAACCAGGTGACCCAATGGAAGAAGCAGCTTTTGCAGGGAGCAACGGAGCTGTTTTCGCGCCAGCGGCAGACTCTCAGCAAGGACAACGAGACGGAAAAAGATCACCTTTACCAGGAGATTGGAAAGCTGAAAGTAGAATGCGATTGGCTAAAAAAAAAGTCTGAACAACTCGGTTGGTGAGAGGCGCAAGATGGTGCAACCACTTCAAGGAAAAATCAGTATCGGCAGGCAGTGTCAGTTGCTGGGGCTGGCCCGCGGCAGCTATTACTATCGGGCCCGTGCCCAGTGCGAGCAGAACGTTCTCTACATGCATCGCATGGATGAGCTCTACACCCAATATCCGTTTTTTGGTTCTCGCCGGATGACCCAGTGGCTGCGTCGAGAGGGCCATGCAGTGGGACGAGGCCGCATCCAGCGGCTCATGCGCCAAATGGGCCTGGAGGCTATTTATCCGCGTCGAAACTTGAGCCAGGGGCACCGGCAGCACCGCATTTTCCCTTATCTGCTGCGGGGTTTGGCGGTCGAGCGGCCCGACCAGGTATGGTGCAGCGACATCACTTACCTGCGGCTGAGCCGAGGATTCCTTTTCTTGACCGTGGTGTTGGACTGGTTCAGCCGCTACGTGTTGAGCTGGCAGCTTTCCAACACCCTGGAGAGCCGCTTCTGTGTGCTCGCCCTGGAGGAAGCTCTGAGGCGGGCCCAACCTCAAATCTTCAACACCGATCAAGGCAGCCAGTTTACCGGCAGCGAGTTCACCTCGGTGCTGGGGCAAGCCGGGGTGCGCATCAGCATGGACGGGCGTGGCCGCTACCTGGACAACATATTTGTTGAACGCTTTTGGAGAACCCTCAAGTATGAAGACATTTACCTGCGCGAATACGCCACGGCAAAGGAAGCCAGCGAAGGGATAGCCCGCTACCTGGACTTCTACAACCACCTGCGCCCCCACCAAGCCCTGGGCTACCGGACCCCGGCCGAAGTCCATGCAATCGGAGCAAAACCAACCTCCCCGCCAATACAGCTTGCGGGCACCTGCGTGCCCGTCTTTGGCTAAGGACAAAATATATTTTTAAAAAATAATATGAACACGATTTCCACCTTAATCCCACGTCAAAATTGTCCAAACAACCCCGTCCACTTCAGCTGAACACGCACATTTGTATCGTTCCCATTAATCTTTCGGTTCGCGTCCCGTAACAGTTCCCCAAATGCGGTAAGTGATGGGCCTAAAACGGTCACATCCATAGAGTGTTCCCCTAAGGCTGGGCCATCAAATCGGATTTTTAGATTTTCTTTACTCACTTCTTCGGTGTCCACTTCTTCGGTGTCCACTTCTTCGGTGTCCACTTCTTCGGTGTCCACTTCTTCGGTGTCCACTTCTTCGGTGTCCTCGATCATCCGCGTGGCTTATTAAAGTTTGGAAGGCGAGACAATCAAATTTACACCAATACTATTCAAATATACACTAGTTTCCTGCTCTTGACAGTCCTTAGGACAGACCCTGTACCTGCGTCAAGTATATAATCAACAACCGTTTGTTGCTATTTTTTCTGGTAATCGAGGGGTATTTTATTCGTTTCTGTTCTCTTTTGCACGAAAAGCTTGTCGATGAGTGGGTGATATATGATAATGCAGGAATTGAACCTATTTTTATGGATCATGGAAAAAACGGTTGAGAAGAGTGATTTTGTGGAGGGTGTTTCCGCCGCTTTGAATCGGGCGGCGGAGAAGGTTGCGGAGAAAGCGCGGAAAGAGAATCGAGCGATTCCGATTTGGAAGAATAATCGGGTTGTTTATGAGGTGCCGAAGAAGGGGTCGTGATTCGGCGGTGCGGTTGGCGGCAATTTCCGACGAATAAAGAATGAAACCCGTTCAGGGTTTTTTGAGAATATGACATGACTTCATTTGTCCAGGGGTTTCACCCCTGGCTGGCGAATATAGCCCTTTCAGGGCGTTGTATATACTTGGCGAATATGGCTAAACAGATACTCACCTTTGGCTGGTTAATGTGGCCCTTTCAGGGCGTCTTGAAAGCTTGCCGTCTACGCTAAACAAATACATATATCTATATATAGTGGGCTGAATCAGTGAATTTTGCTTTTGGGTCAGGTGGTTGGTTGGGCGTTTAGCTGGTGAGGGCGGCTTTGACTAGGTTTTGTTGCTCTAGTTTGTGGAGGGTGAGGACGCCTACGGCGGTGCTGGCGCTGGCGTCGCGGCCGGCGTAGGTGGGTTTGTGGCCGGTGATTTCTTCGATTTGGGGGGCGATGTAGCTCCAGGCGCCCATGTTTTGGGATTCTTCCTGACACCAGATGATTTCGATGTTGGGGTGGGTGTTGGTTTTACTTTTTTCTTTTCCGGTTTTGTTTTGTTGGCCTTGGTTTTGGTATTTTTGGATGAGTTTTTGCAGGCGTGTTTTGTGCAGGGGGTAGAGTTGTTCTATTCGCAGGATGGCGGCGTTGGTTATTTTGTTTTCCCGGCGGTAGTTGATGAGGTCGTAGTAGACTTTGCCGGAGCAGAGGATGATGCGGGTGGTTTTGGTTTTTGTGGGTGGCTGGGGGTCGTCGAGTATTTCGTGGAAGCTGCCGTTGGTGAATTGGTCGAGGGGGGAGAGGGCTTGTTTGCTCCTGAGGAGGCTTTTGGGGGCCATGATGATGAGGGGTTTGCGGAAGTCGCGTTTCATCTGGCGGCGCATGATGTGGAAGTATTGGGCGGGGGTGGTGAGGTTGCAGACTTGCATGTTGTCTTCTGCGCAGAGTTGGAGGTAGCGTTCGAGGCGGGCGGAGGAGTGTTCGGGGCCTTGCCCTTCGTAGCCGTGGGGGAGGAGCAGGATGATGCCGCTGACGAGTTGCCATTTGGATTCGCTGCCGGCGATGAATTGGTCGATGATGACTTGGGCACCGTTGGCGAAGTCGCCGAATTGGGCTTCCCAGATGCAGAGCATTTGCGAGTAGTCGATGGAGTAGCCGAAGTCGAAGCCGAGGACGGCGGCTTCTGAGAGGAGGGAGTTGTGGACGCAGAAGATGGAGCGGCGGTTTTCGAGGTCCATGAGTGGGATGTAGGGTTCCCGTGTTTTCATGTCGTAGAGGACGGCGTGGCGTTGGCTGAAGGTGCCTCTGGCGCAGTCCTGGCCGGAGAGGCGCACGGGTGTGCCGTTGAGCATGAGGGCGCCCCAGGCGAGGGATTCGGCGAAGGCCCAGTCGATGAGGCGGTCTTTTTGGAATTGTTTCCACTTGGTCTGGAGTTGGCGTTTGATTTTGGGGTTGGGGGTGAAGTTGGCGGGGAGGGTGGTGAGGGATTGGGCTATTTTGGCGAGGATGTCGGGGCTGACGCTGGTTTTGACGGAGCGGAATGAGTAGGGGGGTTGAAATATGGCGCTGGAGCCGATGAAGGCTTCTTTGTTGGCTTTGTTTTGTTGGGCAGATGTTTGCTGCTGCCTTTGGAAGGCTTCTTCGAGGGTTTGGTGTATTTGTTGTTGGAGGCTTTGGGCTTCTTTTTTGGTGAGGTCGCCGTCTGCGATGAGGCGGTTGGCGTAGGTTTCGCTGATGAGGGGGTGGGTGGAGATTTGTTTGTAGAGTTTGGGTTGGGTGAAGGAGGGTTCGTCGGATTCGTTGTGGCCGTGGCGGCGGTAGCAATACATGTCGATGACGACGTCCGCGCCGAATTTTTGGCGGTATTGGAGGGCTAGTTCGGTGATATAGACGGTGGAGATGGGGTCGTCGCCGTTGACGTGGAAGATGGGGGCTTCGACGATTTTAGCGGCGTCGGTGCAGTAGAGGCTGGAGCGTGCTTCGGTGGGGTCGGTGGTGAAGCCGATTTGGTTGTTGATGACGATGTGGATGGTGCCGCCGGTGGTGTAGCCTTTGAGTTGGGAGAGGTTGAGGACTTCGCTGACGAGGCCTTGGCCGGCAAAGGCGGCGTCTCCGTGGATGAGGATGGGGAGGACTTGTTTGCGTTGGGTATCACCGAATATGCGCTGGAGGGCGCGGACGCGGCCTTCCACGACGGGGTTGACGGCTTCGAGGTGGCTGGGGTTGGCGGCCAGGCGCATGCCGACGAGCTGCCCGCTGGAGACGCCGATTTCGGCATCGTAGCCGAGGTGGTATTTTACGTCGCCGTCTCCGTGGAGGGAATCGGGGACGTAGTTTTGGGAGAATTCGTGAAAGAGGAATTCGTAGGATTTGCCGAGGATGTTGGCGAGGACGTTGAGGCGGCCGCGGTGGGCCATGCCCATGACGATTTCTTTGATGCCGGCGGAGGGGCATTTTTCGATGAGGGCGTCGAGGCAGGGGATGAGGGTTTCGCCGCCTTCGAGGCCGAAGCGTTTTTGGCCGACGTAGCGGCGGTGGAGGAATTTTTCGAATATTTCGGCTTCGAGGACTTTTTCGAGGATGCGGATCTTTTTTTTGCGGCTGTAGGCGGGGCGGTTGAGGGTGGGTTCCATTTTGGCCTGCAGCCAGCGGCGCATTTCGGTTTTCTGGATGTGCAGGTATTCGACGCCGATGGGTCCGCAATAGGTGGCGGAG
The DNA here is from genome assembly GCA_965226205.1 of Opitutales bacterium. Lineage (GTDB taxonomy): Bacteria > Verrucomicrobiota > Verrucomicrobiia > Opitutales > UBA2987 > JAJFLU01. Next base: position 369,070 of record CBDDCJ010000029.1, read on the forward strand.
AGGTCTTCGAGCAATTGGCGCAGGGTCATGTTGAGGCCGCCGAGGTAGTTGCCGGTATCGTAAACGTTGTCGAGGTCCTGGGGTTCGTAACCGAGGCGGTGGAGGGAGAGGCGGGGGTTTTTCTGGATTTTTTTGATGGGGTTGAAATGGGCCTGGGTGTGCCCGATGGAGCGGTAGGCGTATAGGGCGCCGGTGAAGCGGGCTTGCTTTTTGGGGTCGATGGGGCCGGTGGGCGTGGTTGTGGCGATTTCGGGCTGTGTTAGTGTTTGAGGTGGGGTTTGGGGCTGGAGTTCGGTTGTAACTGTGGTTGTGGTTGCGGTTGCGGCTATTGGGCCGGGGGCGCCATCGGCATTTTCGGCGTCGTAATGGCGGAAGAATGTTTGCCAGCTTTCCTCGACGGAATCGGGTGCTTGCCGCCAGCGTTCATAATACTGATCGATGAGGTCAGCATTTAAAATCGAATCGAATCCGGAATTATTCATAAACCAGCCTCCTTAGAACCTATCTCAAATTCGATGATGACGATGCAGAGCGCCATTATGTGTTTGAGCAAGGCGCGCCGGGGTTTGCCGGGCTGGAAGCCCTGCGGCCCCGACGGAACGCCGCTCAAACTCATAATAGCCTCTGTCCGAAGGATTTGTGCGGCACGGCAGCCCCTGCGGCGTCGGTTCGCGCCCGAGGGGCTCCCAGCCCATCGGCCCCGAAGCCGCCTGGCATCTGCCACCGTGGCGCTACAAACATCATTCATCCGCGATTTTGAGATAGGTTCTAATCTATTTGTCCTCCAACATTACCACTGAGAGGATTCCACCGTAGCGTTTGAGGATACAATGACAAGCCGGAAGGGTGGGCCCGCCAGCGGGTCATTATCTTAGAGGCTGTCCCAAAAATATAAAGATTTTGTAGTCAACTGGATGACGTTTATAAAAATAGCCGGAAAGAGCATTTTTTTGCTCGATCCGGCTAAAAAAGGGTTCTATAATTGCGTTAGCGAAAATCAATATAGCCCTTTCTATGAATAGCCCTTTCTATGAATAGCCCTTTCTATGAAAAATATAGCCATCCAATGCCTCCTGCGTCCAGCTTTAACTGTGGTCGACCGTTGCCTCGATTACGATAACTTTCGCGCCACCATCGAGCGTATCGACCGGCTGTTGATCGATTCGGAGGTGGAATCGCAGGGCGTTGATCTGGCCTTGGAAAGAGGCCAGCCAATGAGTGTAAAGGCCCGGCAAAAGCGGGCTAATTTTGCCCTCAAGGCGTTGCGTATGGAAACGCTGCGTTATCTGCTCGGTGGGATTTCGTTTCGGCATTTGTCGAGGGCTCTGGGCAGCAGCGATCTGTTGGCTGACTTTTGTCGTGTCCGCCATATCGACGGCATAAGGGGCATCTCCAAGAGCACCCTGGAACGGGCCTCGAAGTTTTTCAGCGAAGAGCAGTTGAGGGCCTTGCACCGGACCTTGACTGAAGTTGTGGGCGATGCCGATCTGGCCCGGCAGGTGGTGGGATTGGACAAGCCGATAGACACCACCATTTGCCTGATCGACGGCACCTGTTTGGAGGTCAACATTCATTGGCCGACGGACTGGGTGCTGCTCAAGGATGTAGCGGGCACGCTGCTCAAAGCGATCCGGCTGATCCGTGAGAAGGCCGGTTTGCGCCATCGCATGCCGATCGAACCGGAGCCCTTGGCTCGGCAGATGAATCGGCTGTGCATACAGATGACCCACAGCCGGCGGCGAAAGGACAGCGCGCGGCAACGCAAGGGTATCTTGAGGCAGATGAAAAAGCTGCTCAAACGGATCGGGGAGCATGCCCGCAGTCACCGGGAATTATTGCAAGCCTGCTGGGAGCAAAGCGATTACAGCGAAAAACAGGTCCAACAGATCCTTACCCGGATGGAGCGCATGAGCGAGCTAATCCCGGTGGTCATCAAGCAAGCGCACGAGCGAATCATTGGCGGCCGCCAGGTGAAAAACGCAGAGAAAGTTTTGAGTGTTTACGAACCCGATGCGCAGGTGATTGTGCGAGGCAAAGCGGGCCAAGAGGTTGAGTTTGGCAACACCCTGTTTTTGGGTGAAAGCGTTGAAGGATACCTGCTGGACTGGAAACTCTACGGCAGCCGGACGCCAAGCGAAAATGAACAAATGCAAGAGAGTTTGCAAACACAGAACCGCTTCAACCTAGCCGAACCCATAGCGGCCATGTGCGCGGACCGGGGATTCGCCTCCCAGCGGGCCCGCCGGCAGTTAGCCCAGGAGGGCATCTACGATGCGCTCTGTCCACGCGATCCGAAGCAGTTGAAAAAACGGATGGAGGAACCACACTTCAGGCAATTGCAAAAGCGCCGGGCCAGCACCGAAGGGCGGATCGGGGTATTGAAGAATCGCTGGCAGGCCGGGCGATTGCGCAGCAAAGGCTTTGCCAACCGCTCGATCAGCGTAGCCTGGTCGGTCCTCTCGCACAATCTATGGAAAGTGGCCAAGATGCTGGCCCAGCAAGATGAACTAAAAACCAAAGCGGCGGCCTAAATAAAGAGCGGAAAAGCAAGGACAATACTTTTTCACAGGCCTACTGTCGGCCCATACAAAGAAAACCAGGCAAACGGACCCCAAAACCAGAATCCTAACGTCATAGGAGAGCAAAGTCACCCCCTCCCAAAAGAAAATACCTCTAAAATGAACACTCTTCAAAATCCCCTCGCAAAAATCACCCTTTTGGGACAGCCTCTATCTTAGAACGGCTGTTTAAGGTTATCCTGAAACCTGAAATGTTTGAAATTGGATAAAATGAGGGTATAATTGTTGATCGGGTTGATGGAAGAGGGATTTTTGACCACTGATTATCTGGATTGGGAGGGATGATTTTTGGTCAAACTATGTTTGTTGGCGTTATGCGTGTTTTTTGAGTATTTTGGGGTAAATTTACGTGTTTTTTTGAGAAAAATGCGTTTTTTTTTGGTGTTTAATCAAACGCAGCCAACCTATCTATTGCAATTTTTTGGGAATTATGTTATGGTGGCTCCGACATGACTGCTTGGATTACACTATGGTAGTGTATAAAAAAAGAATGTTATTTTGTATTTTTAGCTGTACAAATAGCGTTAGGCAGTTTATTCTTAGTGCATGGTTACTAAAATTATTAATTGTCGGCACTGTGGAAGTGAAAATATCATTAAATTTGGCAAGACGCCCAACCATAAACAGCGCTACCGCTGCCATGATTGTGGTAAACAAAGCCGCGAAAACCCCACAGTGAAATACACCGAAGAGCAAAAAGAAATGATCCTTCGAGTCTATCAGGAACGCAGCAGTCTACGCGGTTTACAGCGCGCCTTCGGGGTGAGTCCCAACACCGTTTTGAGTTGGTTAAAAAAAACGACAATCGCTGCGATCGCTCAAAAGCACGATTCTTGCGGCCCGCCGTCATGATGTCATTGAACTGGACGAACTGTGGTCTTTTGTGGGGCGCAAGAGCGATGCCCAATGGGTTTGGATCGCTCTTTGCCGACGCACCCGTCAAATCCTCTCCTATGCCATTGGGCCTCGGGATTGGTATCGTTGCCGGGAACTTTACGAGCGCCTGCCACGGGCCTACAAAAGATGTGCCACCTACAGCGACTTTTGGTCCACTTATGATGAAGTCTTTCCTCATAACCGATCCGTGGGAAAAGAAACCGGTGAAACGGCCCATGTGGAACGATGGAACAATACCCTGCGCCAACGACTGGGTCGTTTCACACGCAAAACCCTCTCCTTTTCCAAGCTTAAGAGTATGCATGAAACCTGTCTGAGACTTTTCATTCATCAATATAATCAAGAATTAGCCACCATTCCTACTTAATACACTACCTACACTATTACCTGTTGATTTGAATGATTATTTGGCGGCGGCGCAGGTCGATGCCATTCGCACGAAGGCTTTGGCCGTTGGGCAGAGCGATCCATTGGTGGAGATTATCACCGATGTGACGCGGCGAATACGGACGGAGATTCGGGGTTGCCCGAGCAACCGGGTGAGCGCCACCGATGAGGCCGTTCCGCCGGAGCTTAAGAGCACCGCTATCGCGCTTATCGTGGAGGCCGCGCAGACGCGGCTGCCGGGGTTGAAATTGTCCGAGGGGCAGAAGCGGGCGGCCGATCATGGACGGAGCTATCTTTTGCGCATCGCGCGTTGCGAGGTGCCGGTGAGCGCGCCGGATAATCCGCAGGAGCCGCCCACGGAGCAGCGGGGCGGGCGAATCGAGGTGGTGGCTTCGCGGAGCAATCCGCTTAGTGGGAAGAGTTTGGGTGAGCTTTGAATGGATGCTGGGTGGTGGATGGGAGATAAGGGTTTCAGGTTTCGGGTGTCAGGGGAAGAGATGGTGGATTTATTTAACGTTGGGATTAAAATTTAAATATTAATTAATGACTCTTTATATATAGGTAGGTGATATGATGATTGAAGTGGACGGGGTTGTTTGGACAATTTTGACGTGGGATTAAGGTGGAAATCGTGTTCATATTATTTTTTAAAAATATATTTTGTCCTTAGCCAAAGACGGGCACGCAGGTGCCCGCAAGCTGTATTGGCGGGGAGGTTGGTTTTGCTCCGATTGCATGGACTTCGGCCGGGGTCCGGTAGCCCAGGGCTTGGTGGGGGCGCAGGTGGTTGTAGAAGTCCAGGTAGCGGGCTATCCCTTCGCTGGCTTCCTTTGCCGTGGCGTATTCGCGCAGGTAAATGTCTTCATACTTGAGGGTTCTCCAAAAGCGTTCAACAAATATGTTGTCCAGGTAGCGGCCACGCCCGTCCATGCTGATGCGCACCCCGGCTTGCCCCAGCACCGAGGTGAACTCGCTGCCGGTAAACTGGCTGCCTTGATCGGTGTTGAAGATTTGAGGTTGGGCCCGCCTCAGAGCTTCCTCCAGGGCGAGCACACAGAAGCGGCTCTCCAGGGTGTTGGAAAGCTGCCAGCTCAACACGTAGCGGCTGAACCAGTCCAACACCACGGTCAAGAAAAGGAATCCTCGGCTCAGCCGCAGGTAAGTGATGTCGCTGCACCATACCTGGTCGGGCCGCTCGACCGCCAAACCCCGCAGCAGATAAGGGAAAATGCGGTGCTGCCGGTGCCCCTGGCTCAAGTTTCGACGCGGATAAATAGCCTCCAGGCCCATTTGGCGCATGAGCCGCTGGATGCGGCCTCGTCCCACTGCATGGCCCTCTCGACGCAGCCACTGGGTCATCCGGCGAGAACCAAAAAACGGATATTGGGTGTAGAGCTCATCCATGCGATGCATGTAGAGAACGTTCTGCTCGCACTGGGCACGGGCCCGATAGTAATAGCTGCCGCGGGCCAGCCCCAGCAACTGACACTGCCTGCCGATACTGATTTTTCCTTGAAGTGGTTGCACCATCTTGCGCCTCTCACCAACCGAGTTGTTCAGACTTTTTTTTTAGCCAATCGCATTCTACTTTCAGCTTTCCAATCTCCTGGTAAAGGTGATCTTTTTCCGTCTCGTTGTCCTTGCTGAGAGTCTGCCGCTGGCGCGAAAACAGCTCCGTTGCTCCCTGCAAAAGCTGCTTCTTCCATTGGGTCACCTGGTTGGGATGCACCTCAAAACGACCGGCGATCTCGTTGATGGTATGAGCGCCCCTGATGGCTTCCAGGGCCACTCGGGCTTTAAACTCAACACTGTATTGTCTTCTCTTTCGTGATTTAATAACATTCATAGGTTAGCGGATTTAGTGGTTCAAGACCACCTTATTCCACTGTCCAGTTTTCCCCGTCCATTTCAGATGAAGAATTTATTTTTTACTGAATTACAGGCGGCGGTGGCGGACCGTTTGAATCGCAAGCTGGAGCTGCGGGGGATTCCTGTTTTGCTGCGGCAGGCGAGCGATTTCGAGAGTCGGCTGGAGGAGACTGTGACTACCGGTTTGGGCATTTGCGTGGTCGTTTTGCAGCCGCTGCCTTCGAAGGTGGCGGTGGCCACGCCGGGGTTGTCTTTTTCAGAAATCGAGGCGCCAGTGCTCATTGTGGAAAATGTTTTGCTCAATGATACGGGGCAAAGCGCCTTGGGTCTGGCGGAGATCGTATCGCGGCAATTGCACCAGTGGACGCCATTGCTGCCGGAGATAGAGACGGCACTGGCACTGGATGCGACGAGCCCGTGGGATGTTTCTCAAGACCTGGACGAGGGCAATCGTAATGAGTTTGAATTAACGTTTATTACTTCGGCTACTTTGCCTGCTTTAACGGACTTGGGTTGATGGGTGCTGGATGCTGGATTTTAACTACTGATTACACGGATTATTTTAGTATGGTATTTGAAAATGATTTTTGAATTGATTTGGCCTTTATTTTTAACCGCAGATTACGCAGATGAGCACAGATGTCTTTTTGATAGTTATCTAAACTCTTTTATTTTATCTGCGTTAATCTGCGTAATCTGTGGTTTTATTAATTATTGAGTTTAAGTGGGAGAGAGAGGATGAGGAAGATTAATTGATTAGAATTACTTTAATATTGTTTTAAATTATATTTATTATGACGACATTGGCACGACAGAGAATTCGCATCGCGGGGGACGCCGCCCGTTTTGACGGGCCGCGCGATTTACAGAGTAATGCTACCCCGGTTTTTTGGCGGGGGAATGACTTGCAGTTCGAGATAGCGGTTTTTAATAACGGCGTCTTGATGGAAGTTTCGAACTTTGCCAGCCTAACGCTGGAGATTAAGGCGGAGGGGGAAAACGGGGCTCCGCCGGACCCGGCCGATGCCGCTTTGATGTCGAAAACGATTAGTTCGGGGGCGCTTAATAACGGACTTGTCCTGGCGGACTGGAATTCCGGCATCGACGAGCATGGGGTTATCGCTTTTACGGGCGGGGAGGCCAATGTGGCGGCGGATAAATTGTGGCTGGGTTTGCGAGCGACGACGAGTGACTCCCCCGGCAGGACTATTACTTTGGCGGCCGGCCCTATCGTGGCAGCCGAGGATGGGGTGGGTTTGACCACGACGCCCGCACCGCCGCAGGAGGTTTATTATACGGCAGCGGAGAGTGATGCGCGTTTTGCCCAGGCAGCCCTGAATTTGTCCGATCTGGGCAGCGCAGGCACGGCCAGGACGAACCTGGGACTGGGCACGGCAGCAACTCTGAATACGGGGACTTCAGCGGGTGATGCGCCCGTGCTGGACGGGGGCGGAAAACTGGAAGTGAGCACCATTCCGGTTATTGCGCCGAGCGCCCATGCCGCCAGTCATACGGATGGCTCGGATGACATTCAGGATGCGACGGCGGCTCAAAAGGGTCTGGCAACCGCTACGCAGATTAGCAAACTGAATGGGGTTGCGGCTGGGGCGGAGGTAAATCTCGCAGTCGTCTCGCAGGTGGATGCGGAAGCGGGTTTGGCCACCGATGAAAGAATTTGGACGGCGTTGCGGGTGGGGCAGGCGATCGCCGCCCAAGGCACGGGATTGACCGCGGCCCAGGGACGTAAGCTGCGGACCGCTTATCATTTAACACTAACTGGAGCAATATAGAAAAATCATGGCTAAAACTAACGAAGCTGTATTTACACAAAATGCCAATATCGCGCGGGCGACGATAGTCAACGCGGATGGCACAACGGCAAAAACACTCATAACGGCTGGGGCCGACGATACGAAAATAACGGGCATTGCGCTGACGACCGATGACACGGCAGCGGTCAACGTGCAGGTTATCCATAACGATGGAAGCAACGATACCGTTATCGGTATTGTCAATGTTCCAATCACATCCGGGTTTGCGGCGAGCACATCGGGAGTGGATGGATTTAATGCGACGGATTTACCACAGTTGCCTAAAAATAGCGCGGGAAATCCGTATATTATGCTGAAAACGGGGCATTCGCTTAAAGTTGCGGCATTGGCTGCGGTTACTTCGGCGAAGACACTCTACGCGGTGGCCCTTGGAGAGGATTTCTAATCATGCTTGGAGGACTTGCCAGTCGAACCGTTATTCCTGTTTCTTCACCCCATTATGGGATGGCGTTTCTGAGAAGGAAGAAAGCCGTGGAAGAAGCTGTTGGCAACGGGTTGCTTAATAATTTGATCGCCCACTGGAAGCTGGATGAGGCCAGTGGAAGCCGGGCGGATAGTCATACCAATGGGTTGACACTGACGGACAATAATACGGTTGGGCAGGGGACGGGAAAAGTTTACTCTAATGTTGCTGATTTTGAGATAATCAATTCAGAATATCTTTCAAGGGCAAGTGAGGCTTTGCTGCTAACCGGGGATATAGATTTCAGTTTTGACGTTTGGGTAAAACGTGAAAGCACATCGGGAGCGTCGGCGTTGACGGTTTTTGAAAAGGGGAATTCAGGAGCATTTGAATATTGGCTCCGTTGGAACAGGTCGGCAGACAGATGGGAATTTAGGGTAACTAATGACGGCTCTACTTTTACGAATATTAAGGCTGATTCTTTTGGGGCCGTATCCAACGCTGTTTGGTATTACATCGCTTGCGGCCACTCGGCAAGTGGAAATGCAATATGGATAAGCGTTAATGATGGAACCGTGGATACGGCGGCTCATACAACCGGAGTATATACCGGCACGGATGGTTTTGCAATAGGGGCAAGAATTGGCCCAAGTAGTTACTTTGATGGACTTATCGGCCCTGTGAATTTCTGGAAAACCGATATCCGCGGAGACAAACTAGCAACTCTTTACAACAGTGGAAGCGGTTTAGCTTTTTCACAATTTGAAAATTAAAACAATGCCTTTACCAGATATACCTTCGGGACTTGAAGATCGCGCCAATGCAGCGCGGGATGCGTTTGTGGCGCAGTTGGGGGCGGCCCAAGACGTCTACCTATCCGTTAATGGGAAGAAGTTTCAGGGTCTTTCCACTCACGCAATTTTACCCGAGGACGGTGTTGAATCCGTCCCCGGCACCTCTGGTAAACCAAGGGACCAGACTGACGGGTATAACGATGTGGGTATAACTTTTCCAGCCACCAGTCCAATCAGTTGCGCCTGTGATGTTTATCAGTCTGCTATTGAATGGGGCTGCACGGCCCGCGGGGAATTAAAAATTGCCGGGAGGCATTGGATGAAGATCGTCCTGGCAGGGGGCGCTGAAAGTGAGCGTGAAATGGACTGGACCGATGTAACTGAGGAGGAGAAGTAATTAATGAATTGGAAAAAGATTATATTTCTGTCACGAGTGGTTGGGAAATTGGTTTGCCTAGAAAACCGGCGTTCCTCTAAATTGCCGGAATGGGGTCGCAAATCGATCCTACTGAATCCACGGCGTAATCGAAATGGTGAAATCCAAGCTTTCCGGAAAAAGCACGCTGGCTTTGATCGCTTTGGCGTTTTTATTGCTGGCCTGGGCGTTGAGCAGCCTGGCACCGGGATTGACGGCCCGGTATGTGGGGCGGTTTTTGCAGGAGAAGGGATATTCGGGAGTTCAATTTGAGGTTTCCAAGGTCAGCCTGTTTTACTTGCATATGAAGTCTTTGAAATTGCATAAAGGGAGGCACCAATTGTCCGCGGAGAATGCCTACTTGCGGTTTTCGCCGCTAAAACTGGTCCTAGGCGAGTTGGACACTCTTTATTTGGAAAGGGCCACGATCCGGTTGGATATGGCGGCTTATGCCAATGAGGATAGGGCGGATAACATGCCTGGTATGGATGCTGATTTTACGATTCCTTTTCGAAAAATTCTGATTCCAGATGGCGATATTGTATTTGTGGGGGAGGGATTTCGAAGAAGTCTGCCCTTATCGGGAATAGTCTTGAAAAATGAGGAGGGTCTGGTCGAGGCGACATTTTCGGCTGGCCGGGAGGGAAGGAGCATTTTGCTGGAAGTGAGCCTGCAAACGGATACCCTCAATGGAGGCTTCAACTATGCGCTCAACTGGGAAAACTTCAGCGAATGGCTGGAAATAGCGCAGCCTATACTGGATTTATCACTGCCGGAGGGAAGCGGCCTTGATATTTTTGTGTTTTCGGGGGAGGGCAGAGGTGAATTCGAAGGCGGGAAACTGACTTCCCTCGCTCTTGTCGGGTCTTCTGAATCTGCCGATGGCATATTGCCGGATGGGCTTCTCATCAACGAGGAGATGCACATAGGGTTGCGCCAAGATTTCAAGAAGGATCATTTCGAGGCCGCCCTCTCGGGTCATGCGGAATTGCTGGATTGGCGGTCATGGTCCGTGGGGCCTTTTGATTATGTTTTTCACCAGGGACAGGATGAAATATTGCGCGGCGAGGTATCTGAATCGGCTTTTTCCCACGGGGAATGGGTGCACGGCCGGGCCGGGGCCTTGATGGAAATCGATGCCGGGAGAGAAGATTCCGATGAGGTATCATTTCAAGTTTCGTTTAATTTGGCGGAGGTAAATTTTCTAGGACATTTGGCGGAGCCATTCGATGTCGAAGTGCTGGGCGCTTTGAATCAAATGGAATTTTCGATCCCCAACCTGAAATTTCCAAAAGAGGGGATTGTATTGGAAGAGGTTTTTGGGGAGTTAATGTCGCCGGGCGCAGGTATTGCCGAGACTGCTCCGGCCCGGACCCGAAGTGTATTAATCAGTTTCCTCAATCTCGGCGAGCTGCAAATAGAAGGAGTGGAGGTTGAGTTTGCAGTTGGTGAAAATGGCATTATTCAGGTGGGCCGCCTTTGGGGTAATATCCTGGGCGCCAGGGTGAAGTGCGAACCCTTTGCTTATGTGCCGGGAAATCCTGAATTCACCCTGTCCATGAAATTTTCCGAACTCCCGATTAAGGAGGCAGCGCGGGTGTTGTCTGGTTTTGAGGGCGAGGCGGAGGGCTTCCTGGAGGGCGTTCTGGAGTTTAAAATAGGGAGGGAAGGGGTGCATCTGTTGAAAGGCTTTTTTGAACTGGATGGCGAACGGCAGGCAAGACTCCGATATTCGCGGGAGGACGGGCTGTCAAAGGGCTTGGCTCCGGGTTCGGCCGAATTTCTGGAAATGAAACGGGCTCAAGAATACCTGGCGGATATTTTACTGCACTCCCTGGAAATTGAGCTTTCTGACCCGCAAATAAATCTCAAACCAATCGACGTGCGGATAGCGGGAAACCCCGCATCTGGAACTGGCCCAGTCGATTTTGAGCTTGCTTTGCCGCAGTCAGAAAATGTGAAAATCATACGCCAGTGGGCCCGCCAAATCGAATCCCTTTTCCTGCCCCAAATTCAATAATCAGCTTTATGAAACACTTGTGCTTGCCAAGACCGCCATTAAAGAGAAGAAATTCGAAGCGGTTAAATATAATTGAGTTATGAAATTACGAAAATTTGCGGTAATGGCCTTGCTGGGCGCCAGTTTGATTTTTACAGGTTGCTTTTCGATTTTGGGAGGTAAAAAGAATAAACAAGCCGATTTATCCGGTTATATCGATGGTTTCCTGGAAGAATTTTTCAACCCATTAGACGAAGAATCGATTAGCCTGCATACGATCAGCGACCCGGAGTAAAACAGGTTATGAAAAATTCTTTTAAAACGGCGGTCTTTTTCCTTGCCGGTTTGTTTTTGCTCTCGCTTTCCTTAACGGCAACTGAGGAAATAACCGTCCGCAGGCGCATGAGCGAGCGTTTGCCGACTGTGGATGCCCTCAAGTTATCGGGACATGTGGGAGAAAACAATATCGGCTATTTGATGGTTAGAAAGGATCTGACCCCCGAACAGACTAGCTTGGTTGCGGCTGAAAATGGGGACCGAAAAACCATTTATTCAATTATTGCGATCAAAACCTACACCACGGCAATACTGGTTGGCCAGCATCGGGCCCATATATTGGCAGAACGATCCGTTAAGGGAGTCTGGCTGCAAAGCGAAACAGGCGATTGGGGCCAGAAATAAGGGCACAGAACTGCGGAAGTTTCCTATTGCCGGGTAAAGGTGCTGGGCCCTTCTTTGCCGGCCACCCTGTGGTATTTTCCGGTTAATTTATCTCTCTCGTATTTGGTAAACCCAGCCTTTTCAACATTCTTGGTCTCAATGAGACTTTTTGTTCTGCCGGGAGTGTGTTTGGCGGATATATTGGGGGGTTGGTAGACTTTTTTTACGGCCTCTCCGGTTACCGGATGCCGGGTCAGGACAGCTTCATTCATGCTTTGCTCCAGCTCAAAAGTTTCCCCTTCGACGCCGTCTTTGGTGACTACCTGGTAAACGTATATGGGCATTTCCTATTGTTCCTGTAATATTGATTCAGCACCCTGCTGTGGGATAATATAATTAGTCTTGGTTTTCTGTCCAGAACCTATCTCAAAATCGCGGATGAATGATGTTTGTAGCACCACGGTGGCAGATGCCAGGCGGCTTCGCGTCCGATGGGCTGGGAGCCCCTCGGACGCGAACCAACGCCGCAGGGGCTGCCGTGCCGCACAAATCCTGCGGACAGAGGCTATTATGAGTTGGAGCGGCGTTCCGTCGGGGCACCAGGGCTTCCAGCCCGGCAAGCCCCGGCGCGCCTTGCTCAAACACATAATGGCTCTCTGCATCGTCATCATCGAATTTGAGATAGGTTCTAGTGAAAGCAATGATAAAACGGATGCGTTGCACATGATTATTTGCTTTTGTGCGCGCCTAAAGCATTGTGGGGGCAGTGTTTTGTTTTCTTGTAAATTTTTATCAAGTGTAGAAAAATGGCCTTAATCGGTCGGGTTTCCTTTTCTAACCAGTTCGAATGGCTCCCATGATCCGAAAAGCTTCCCTTTTCAAGCATTTGCCCAGAGATGCCCGAGGATGGGCTCTGGGTATTTTTAAGCATATTGGGGTGGTCCTGATATACTGCGGGTCAGCGGGCGGCCTGGGCCTGGAAATGGCTCTATTGGAGAAAACGGCCCCGCTAATGTGGCCTCCATCCGGGTTTGCCATAGCCGTTTTACTGTTGTTCGGTTATCGGTATTTGGGAGCCTTTGCCCTAGGCACGGCGATTACCGATTATTGGCAGGGAAGCGGATTGACCTACTCTTTGATATCGGCGGCCTCTTTTTCATTAACCACGGCTGGCGCGGTTTTCGCTCTTCGCAAGCTGGTAAATTTCAACAACGCACTTGAGCGGTTAAAGGATGTGCTGGGGTTCATATTCATTGCCGCGTTGCTCAGCACATTGATCCATGCCTCCATCACGACCTCAGCGTTTGTTTGGCAGCATCCTGAATTCAAACCTGATATCATAAACATTTGGTCGATTCGCTGGCTGGGGCAGTTTTTGGGCATGGTTGTTCTGGGCCCATTTATTATGGTTTGGTATTCCCAAACCCGCATAAATTTCACGAACCGGCAACTGATCGAGGTATTCCTCTGGTTGTGCACCCTCATTTTTTTCGGCTGGATGGCATTCAGCAATTGGGCGCCCACGGATACGCTTCCCTATCCTCTGGAGTTGGCCATTTTCCCTTTGCTGGCCTGGGCGGGCATTCGCTATGGGCAGCGCGGCGCCACTCTCGGCATTTTAATTTTAGCCATCATGGCCGTCTGGGAATTAAAGGATGTCATAGGACCGGAAGCGACCAAGGTGCACACCCAGCCTCCGGCCTACCTCTGGGTGTTTTTAGGGCTGCTCAGCCTGACTGGCCTGAGCCTGGCTTCCATTTTGACAGAGTATAAAATTCGGGAAGAAACCATTAGTAAAAATGAACAGCGTTTAAGGGCCTTTCTCGATGCCATGCCCGATATCGCTTATATTATTTCGGCCGGGGGGCGTTATCTCGAAGTCTTTGCTTCTGAAAGCAGCAATTATTATCATCGAGTCGAACATGCGCTTGAAATCAGGGGCAAAACCTATTTCGAACTTTACTCCCCGGAGATGGCCGAAAAACTCCATCAAGCGGTCACCAAAGCCATTGAGACCGGGCAGCCCCAGGTGATTGAATACACGCTTTCCTATGAAGGGAAAACCAATTGGTTCGAAGGGCGCCTGGCGCCCATGGGTCCCGATTTAATTTCCGGCCAGCCGAGTGTCATTTTGATAGCTTATGACATCACTTCGAGAAAGGAAGCCCTCAGTGCCCTGGAAGCAAGAGACAAGCTGTTGGGCGGGGTGGCAAAAGCCAAAACGAGTCTATTAACCATACGGGATTTTGAGCAAGCGATTGGCCATGCCATTGATGATCTAGGAAAATCCTCTGACGCTGACCGGGTCTATGTGTTTGAAAATCGCCAAAGACGGAAAAACAAGATCACGCAGTTGAGTCTTAGATTCCAATGGCCGGAAGGAGTTTCGACCGAAGATCGAAAAAGCTCTCAGCTGCAGAACCTCTCCTACCAAGAGCAATTGCCTGAATGGTTTGAAAGGTTGTCCAAAGGCGGCGCCATTCAGGGTCATGGGGGAGAAATTTCCGAAGACACCCGCCGTTTGTTTCAGTGGCCGGAAGAAGTTTCAGCTCTTTTTGTTCCCATTTTTCGGGAAAAAGAATTTTGGGGCATTATCGGGTTTGCCGCCTACACCCAACCACGTAGATGGGAGGAGAGCGAAGTCGCTGTTTTGACCGCTGTTGCCGCCAGTATCGGCGGATTTATTGAAAGCAAGCACAATGAAGTAGAGTTGGTCAAAGCCAAAAAGATAGCCGATACTGCGAGTGCGGCCAAAGGTGAATTTCTGGCCGTGATGAGCCATGAAATCCGCACCCCGATGAATGCCATTTTGGGTTTTGCCGACTTGCTGGCGCAAACGGATATCAAGCCCGATCAGGAAGAATACCTGAAAATCATCAACCGCAGCGGCAAGGCTCTTCTGGAGTTGATCAATAACGTTCTTGATTTTTCCAAAATCGAATCCCGTACCATTGAACTGGAAGAGGCGCCCCTTGAGGACGCTGTTTTGGAAGCGATGAACTGGTTAATGTTGCCATTTTGGGTTTTGCCGACTTGCTGGCGCAAACGGTAGCCCAGGGCTTGGTGGGGGCGCATATCAAGCCCGATCAGGAAGAATACCTGAAAATCATCAACCGCAGCGGCAAGGCTCTTCTGGAGTTGATCAATAACGTTCTTGATTTTTCCAGAAATCGAATCCCGCAGATAAGGGAAAATGCGGTGCTGCCGGTGCCCCTGGCTCAAGTTTCGACGCGGATAAATAGCCTTGAATTGAACTGGAAGAGGCGCCCTTTAAACTTGAGGACGCTGTTTTGGAAGCGATGGAACTGGTTAATGTTAAAGCGCGGGAAAAGAATATCGGTTTGAAATACAACCTGGATGACGTTTCCAGCAGTCATTTCATAGGAGATTTCCACCGCTTGCGGCAGATCCTGTTAAACCTTGTCAACAATGCCGTAAAATTTACCGCGGAGGGAGATGTGTCGGTCGAAGTTGCCACCAGCAAATTGGAGGATCCCCTATGGAAGATACATTTTTCAGTCAGAGATTCTGGAATCGGAATTCCTGAAGATAAGATAAAACAACTGTTCTTGCCTTTTTCCCAGGTTGATTCCTCCACCACCCGGCAGTATGGCGGCACCGGTTTGGGCTTAGTCATTTGCAAGCGTTTATGTGAAAAAATGGGAGGCCGGATTTGGGTCGAAAGTCAAATGCGCAAAGGCTCCACCTTTCATTTTACAATCGTAGTTTCTGAAGCTGATGAAGCGGTGGTGAAAAAACCCATGCCTTTGGACAGCCAGGCGGACATAAGTTTTTCCATTGAAAAGCCGCTGAAAATTCTTGTCGCTGAGGACGATCCGACCAACCAGCGCCTCATGCTCGAAATTCTGGCCAGATTAGGTTACCGGGCAGACCTCGTTGAAAGCAGCCTTGATATTCTGGAAAAAATTCGGGACGGCCGCTATGAAGTCCTTTTGCTGGATTTGCAAATGCCGGCCATGAATGGATGGGAAATTACCAAACGGATTCGTTCCGGGGAAGGGGGCATCGACCGCAGAGATACCTACATCATAGCGGTTACTGCATTTGCGTTGAAAGAAGATCGCGATAAATGCATCGCCGCATCCATGAACGACCATATTCCAAAACCGGTCGTCCTCGGTGAATTGAAAAATGCCCTGGGCAAGGCGCACGATATTATCAATCGGGTTTAAGACGGTTTCTCAGTTTTTCGACCACTAAATTGGAAGTTGCTTAAAAATTCGCCTACTTTGGCCTCATGCCAATATTCGCCTTTCCCGCCAAATGTGATGAATCCGACATGGCCGCCGCAATGCGGGATTTCCAGGTAAAGGTATCGGCTCTTTTTAGCTTCCTCAACCGGGTAGCATTTGGGGGAAAGAAATGGGTCGTCCCACGCATTGATGAGCAGGGTCGGTATCTGGATGCGAGGCAGGAATTGGCGCGCGCTGCATTGAGTCCAATAGTCCACCGCGTCCCGAAATCCATGCACTGGGCCCGTGTAAAGGCCATCGAACTCCTCGAATGTTTTCATGGGCAAAAAATCTTCCAGCCTGAACGGCGCGCTTGGCATGGCGCATTTTGGTTTCATTTTGCGAATCAATTTTTTGATAAACCTTCGCATATAGAATCGGTTTCCCGGTTGGGCCATTTGCCGGGAGCAGGATTCGAGATCGCACGGAACCGAGATGGTGGCGGCGGCAACAATAGGTCTGGATAGGCCTGCTCCTCTTTCCCCAAGGTATTTGAGAACCAGATTGCCTCCCAGACTAAATCCGATCAGAGATATCTTCTCATAACGATTCTGGCTTTGGATATGTTCCAGGACGGACTGCAAATCGTCCGATGCCCCACTGTGATAGGAGCGCATTCGCTTGTTGGGTTCACCGCTGCAACCCCGGAAATTCATGGCGGCGGCATCCCAACCTCTCCGGTTCAAGGCTTTTACCATTCCCCTCATGTAGGGCTCCCCTGAGCCGGATTCCAGGCCGTGACATAGTACAGACACCTTTCGGGACCCAGTCTTCGACCAATCCAAGTCGATGAAATCATCATCCGGAGTGGTTATTCGCTCCCTCTTATAGCATATCCCGCTCACCTTTCGGATCAAGGTAGGCAAGATGGTTTGCAGGTGCTTGTTTTTAAAACCGAAGGGCGGCGAATAGTTGGAATGCTCGATAATTGGCATGTGGCGGGGGCATCGTGCGGGAGCCTGCCAATTCTACCGGCCCAGATCGGACAGCGTTTTGCTTGCTTCCAAGGCAATAAAGTTGGCATCCACTCCGGCTGCGATGAGGTTGAATCCGCGTTCGATAAATGGTTTAACCGCTTCGGCGTTCATGCCGAAGATGCCCAGCGGCATTTTCTTTTTCCGGCAAGCTTCCTCGACTTTTCCCATTGCGGCAAGCACTTCAGGATCGTCCAGCTTGCCCATTTTGCCGAGGCTGGCCGAGAGGTCGAACGGCCCTATCAAAATCGCATCGACCCCTTCGACATCGATAATGCCCTCGATATTCCGAACCGCCTCCGCGCTTTCGGCTTGCAGGATAATGGCCGTTTCCTCATTGGCGTGATCCATATAACGCTGAAACTCAAAACCGTAACGGTGGGCCCGCGTCAGCCCGACCCCCCGGCTGCCCAGAGGCTCGTATTTACTGTAACGAACCACCCTGGCCGCCTCTTCCGCTGTATTTATCTGCGGCACGATGATACCCGCGGCGCCCGCATCAAGGGCCTTTTTAATGTCCACTTCCCGGCCAGCGGGCACTCGCACGATCCCGGGACAAACGGCATCGATAGCCTGCAAAAGGCTTTGTATTTCAGGTGGTCCCATGGGCGAATGCTCGGCATCGATAAAAAGCCAGTCAAAGCCGGCCTCGACCAAAATTTCCACCACCTCCGAACTGGCAATCGATACCACCGTGCCGATGAGCAACTCCCCATCCAGCAATCGTTTACGAAAATTATTCTTCATAAAAGATTTCTCCTGACACCTGACACCCGAAACCAGACACCTGCATCCCGCATCGCATCAAAACCCGCCAAAACCGGGCATGCGGTTGCGCCCGCCGGTCATGGCCTGCATTTTGCGCATCATTTTCTTCCCGCCCGCGCCTTTCATTTTTTTCATCATTTTACGCATCTGGGTGAATTGCTTGAGGAGGGCGTTGACTTCGCGCACTTGCACCCCGGAACCGTCCGCAATCCGTTTGCGCCGGCTGCCGCTCAGGATGCGCGGCTTTTGCCGTTCCCCCTGCGTCATGGACTGTATAATGGCCTCCGTCCGCTTCATTTGCTTTTCTTCCTTGTCGCCAAATTCGATGTCGCCCGCTCCCGGAATCAGCTTCATCAAGCTGCCCATCGAGCCCATTTTTTTAACCTGTTTCAACTGATTCAGAAAATCTTCCAGGTTAAAATCGGCGCTTTGCATTTTTTTCGCCAACACCTCGGCTTCCTTCTGATCCACCGTCTCCTGGGCCTTCTCGACCAACGAAACGACATCCCCCATACCGAGTATGCGCGAGGCCATCCGGTCCGGGTGAAATACCTCCAAATCGTCCATTTTCTCACCCGCCCCGGCAAATTTTATGGGCACCCCGGTGACGGTTTTCATGGACAGGGCCGCCCCCCCGCGCGCATCGCCGTCCAGCTTGGTCAATACGATCCCGCTCAGCTCGACCGCCTCATGAAAAGACTTGGCCACATTGACCGCCTCCTGCCCCAAGGCGCTGTCGGCCACCAGCAGAACTTCATGGGGCAGCGTCTTTTGGCGCAACTTCTTGATCTCCTCGACCATCTCCTCATCGATCTGGAGCCGCCCCGCTGTGTCGAAAATAACGGCGTCGGCCTTATGCTTTTTGGCATAATCGAGTGCTTCCCTGGCGATGGCCGGGACATTCTTTGAATCGCGGTTGGCGTAAAATTGAATCGATTCCTGGGCGGCCAGAGTTTCCAACTGGTCGATGGCGGCGGGCCGGTAAACATCGCAAGCCGCCACCAGCGGCCTATAGCCCTGGGAGCGCAGCCGCCGCGCCAGCTTGACCGCCGTGGTCGTTTTTCCCGAACCATGCAAACCCACCAACAGAATCCGCAGAGGCTTTTTATCGACCAACTCAGCGGTGCCCTCGCCCAGCAGCCGGATCAACTCCTTATTGATGATATTGACCACCATCTGCCCCGGCGTAACCGACTTCATCACCTCCTGGCCGATGCACTCCTTTTTCACCCGCTCGACAAATTCCCGCGCAACCCGGAAGTGCACATCGGCCCCCAGCAAAGCCGTGCGGACCTCCTTGAGGGCCTCCGTCATATTCTCCTCGGACAATTTGCCCACCCCCCGCAAGTTGCGCAAGGCCTTGCCCAATCGATCTGTCAATGACTCAAACATACTTCTACTTCAAATTCTAGATTTCTTAGTTTGCATGAAATTTACTCTACCGATTCATAAAACCACGGATTACACGGATGAGCGCGGATAATAAGAAAGGGTTTCCATCGCTACTCAACAATTATCTGTGACAATCTGTGTCCCGAGCGAAGCGACATCCTCAAATCCGTGGTTAAAATATGGAGAATAAATTACCCTCATTTTCAGTGACTGTTTTAAAATTATCCGTGTTCATCCGTGTAATCCGTGGTTAAAATATATCTGCGTTTCAATTCTATGAATTTAAGTTCTGGGTTTGGGTAGTGTATTAAGTAGGAATGGTGGCTAATTCTTGATTATATTGATGAATGAAAAGTCTCAGACAGGTTTCATGCATACTCTTAAGCTTGGAAAAGGAGAGGGTTTTGCGTGTGAAACGACCCAGTCGTTGGCGCAGGGTATTGTTCCATCGTTCCACATGGGCCGTTTCACCGGTTTCTTTTCCCACGGATCGGTTATGAGGAAAGACTTCATCATAAGTGGACCAAAAGTCGCTGTAGGTGGCACATCTGGTGGCACATCTTTTGTAGGCCCGTGGCAGACGCTCGTAAAGTTCCCGGCAACGATACCAATCCCGAGGCCCAATGGCATAGGAGAGGATTTGACGGGTGCGTCGGCAAAGAGCGATCCAAACCCATTGGGCATCGCTCTTGCGTCCCACAAAAGACCACAGTTCGTCCAGTTCAATGACATCATGGCGGCGGGCCGCAAGAATCGTGCTTTTGAGCGGTCGCAGCGATTGTCGTTTTTTTTAACCAACTCAAAACGGTGTTGGGACTCACCCCGAAGGCGCGCTGTAAACCGCGTAGACTGCTGCGTTCCTGATAGACTCGAAGGATCATTTCTTTTTGCTCTTCGGTGTATTTCACTGTGGGGTTTTCTCGGCTTTGTTTACCACAATTATGGCAGCGGTAGCGCTGTTTATGGTTGGGCGTCTTGCCAAATTTAATGATATTTTCACTTCCACAGTGCCGACAATTAATAATTTTAGTAACCATGCACTAAGAATAAACTGCCTAACGCTATTTGTACAGCTAAAAATACAAAATAACATTCTTTTTTTATACACTACCTGGGTTTGCATTGAAAATATTCCTCAAATGCCAGCACCATAACATAAAACCAAAAAAAAGGCAACAGATAGGTTGGCTCCCTTTGATGCGTTTGATTAAACTTCAAAAAAACCCCCAAAAACCACCAAAAAACGCCAAAAACCCCCAAAATGTCGCACAAAAAACAGAGTTTTCCCCTCCCTCAACTACATTTGCGTTCATTCGCGTCCATTCGCGGTTAAAAATCCAGATTTTTCTCTTGCTTCATGACAGAGCTACTCCGTGAGAAAAAAATTATCCCTATTTTTCTATAAAACCGCAAATTACCAACCAAAACCGCCCTGAAAGGGCAAAATTCGCCAGCCAAAGGGTGAAACCCCTGGACCACCGACCACCCAAAGGCATATCTTGTAATAATATTAAAACCCTGAAGGGGTTTCATTCTTTATTATTCAATAATTATCTAAAACTCGTTCGTTATCAAACGTCACGACTGGTCAACTCCTTGAATAAGAAGTTCAGCCAAAATAGAGACTGCATAACGAATCAGAACATGTCCCAATATATCCTTGCATGGTTATATTTTTAGGGTAATATCGCCGTTTTGACCTCTTAAAGATCATGAACAATTTCCATATAGCAATATTGATTAGTATTTTCTCCTTAATGTTGGCGATGCTCTCTCTGGGATGGAATATTTATCGAGATGTTATTCTAAAACCGCGTTTAAAAATTAGGTATGAATTAAAAACACTCGTTAGACCTGGTTCAAGTTCTCGTGAAAACTATATTGTCCTTTCGGCAACCAATTACGGCCCTGGAAAGATCAGATGCGATATGATCCACTTTAAAAATCAAACACTACTAAATACTTTACCCCATTGTTTCATAAATTCAATCAGATTCAAGACTGTGATCCGCATAAACAAAGGGACTAACGTGCAAAAAAGGTATATTGCTGAACTTCACAAAAAGTGAAGATACAAAAATGGATTGATAGAGCGTTATTATGGTTGTTTATGCCGCATTCAGAAGGTTTTTACTCAATATTTATGAAACAATGGGGTTTATTAAGAAAATATGAAGGAGGATTTCTTATTCATGACTATGAAAATCCTTTAAGTGGACAACTACCTCAAAGATTAGAGGTTGGAGAAAACATTGATTTATTATTTCCGTTAGATGATAAATGCCTCCTGACTCAAACGATAACTCATATTGGAATACGAGATAGTTTTGATCGAGTCCACTGGGCATCCCATAAGGATGTGAAAGAAGCGATTAAACTTTTTAAGGAAAAGTACATTAACACCAATGCTGGAATTTGATGATTTTGCAAAGTGGATTGCTTTCTATCGCAAACTGCCATTTTGGGTCAGAATTTGTGTCATTATCCTAATAATCGCTTCGATTTCGATTTGGACATACTCTTATTTTGGTACTATTCGCGAAATAAAATCACAGAACTTATTGGTAACAGAAGACTTAAAACAAGCTAAACCCCATTGTTTCATAAATTCAATCAGATTCAAGACTGTGATCCGCATAAACAAAGGGACTAACGTGCAAAAAAGGTATATTGCTGAACTTCACAAAAAGTGAAGATACAAAAATGGATTGATAGAGCGTTATTATGGTTGTTTATGCCGCATTCAGAAGGTTTTTACTCAATATTTATGAAACAATGGGGTAAATTAACAATCGATTCGCTTACTGACCGGAAAAACGAACTTCACAGGGAGAATCTCCACCTCAAGGAGATGATTGATCCTATTCGGAAAAAAGCAGAGCTTCTTTATCCTGAATTTGAGACTGCGGTTGCCATATCCAAGTTGGCTCGAGACATAGAAAACGTACGTTCTCTGGCAACCAGAGATGTCTACAAACCTTTGGCAAGTGATCAAAAAAAGAAGCTGATCGAAATGCTCCGCACACTGCGTTTACAGTACGCACCTTTCGACCTGAGCGTCACCATTAAATTGCAGCAAGGCAGTGCATCTCGTGCAAAGGTCGCAAATGACCTCAAGCTGTATTTAGAAGAAGCAGGATTTATAACTAGTTTCACTGTCGTTATGTCATTCTTCACGGGTGGAATACCACCTGACATTTCAATAGAACGTCATCCAGAAGATATACAACTTGCACAGCAACTTGTGGATGTTGTTGGGACACTGTTCATCAACAAACGTTTTTCAGGAAAATTGAGGGACGATATTTCACGAAGGCATCTTGAGATTTATATAAACGGCGATCCTCTATTTACTGAATCTGGAGTTGTTTCATTTAGATGAAAACTAAATCCGGGAAAGAACTGGAACGCTTTGTAGCTGCGATCGAAGAAATGACCGCCACTGAATTTATTGATGTAGAGATAAACCGGAAAGAGTTCTTAGATTCCGGTGTGCAACGAATTGAATATGATATAGTCATTACTGACTCATCCACAAAGCCACCTAAGAAGTGTCTTGTCGAGTGTAGAGACCGGCCGTCTCAGGGTCCAGCTGATGGAGCATGGATTGAACAGATGTATGGACGAAAACAGATCAATGGATTCGATAGAGTGATAGCGGTTTCAAGCACTGGGTTTAGTCAACCTGCCGAGTACAACGCTTCGGAAGGTGACATCGAGCTGCGTTCGGTAAGTGAGCTACCGAAACCTGTTGGATGGCTCTGTTCGACTATGACAATGATAGTTAGTACTGGAACATATCGTGGATTCAAGAATATCCGATTGCCGAAAACTGATCGTGATTTGCCTCGTGGCTTTTCGGAGTTTCTAAAGTCGACCCCATTGTTTCATAAATATTGAGTAAAAACCTTCTGAATGCGGCATAAACAACCATAATAACGCTCTATCAATCCATTTTTGTATCTTCACTTTTTGTGAAGTTCAGCAATATACCTTTTTTGCACGTTAGTCCCTTTGTTTATGCGGATCACAGTCTTGAATCTGATTGAATTTATGAAACAATGGGGTCGACTAAGGGTAATGTAGTTCTGACCTTTGAGAACATTGAGGGAAACATCACTGCTCGCGATTTTTTTCAGCAGGCGTGCCATCAGCAAGAAGACAGAATTTACGCTCATCTAAGTGCTGGCGAGCACAAACAGATAAGTGTCTCATACCATGAGAAAACCGGCGGTCTTGGAAGGGCGTATATTGAATTCAACGGTATGAAAATTTCAGTCACGGGTTTTTTGATGGAAGGCACTGTAGTTGTTTACGAAAACGAGGAGTCATTTGGGAAGATAAGGCTGATTACTAGCAACCGAACGGACGCGCCTATTGCTCAAGAGATTCCGTTTCCAAACTTTCCTGGGATAAAAAAAGACCTAAGCTTCTTCGAAATATTCAATGAGGATGGTTCGAGGGAACTTAATCTTCAAATTAGACCCAAAGCACATCCAGACGGAGTTGCTAACTCCGATTCCACGCCGGTCGTTCTTCCCTCTGCTTCATCGGAGTAGCAATCCTTGACGTTACAGATAATACGTTATACTAACAGGTTGTTGAAAAACGCACTATTGAGCTATCGACAGGTCGTGACAGGCCCGAGAAGATGTGTTTGCGGTTCATTATAAGGCGTTTTTAAGGATTTGGTGTTGATTTCTGGCCCCGTATTACCCCTCGGGGCATAGCGGGGCCTTGGGGCCGTTAGGCCCCGGCTAACATGGGTGGTGGCTGTTCGGCCAGTTTGGCCATTCGCACAAGGTTGCATGCGGCGGTGACGAAGTGGGCGCTCAGATGGGTGCGGGCCACGCCCCGGTAGCGGCTTTTGCGGAAGCCTCCGGTGGTCTTTACCCAGCCGAAGATTTCTTCGATCCGCTTGCGCACTTTTTGGCTGGCACGGTAGCGTTGGCCACGGCGGTGCCTGCCGTCCAGACCAGGTGTTTTACGTCCGCCGTGGAGGGCCACGTGAGGTTCGATCTCACGGTCTCGGCACTCCCGCACAAAGGCTTTGGTGTGGTAGCCGGCATCGGCTCCGACAGTGCGTGGCTCGAATCCGCGCATGCACAGTTCGTCCAGTTGGTCGCTGGCTTGTTGCGCTTCGGTTCTGCCGACCGAGGCGGTCACGTCCATGAGCACGCACAGTCCGTTGCGGTTTTCCATTACCGCGTGCGCGTTGAAGCACAGTTTGGCTTCCTTGCCTTTGCCTTTTTTGAGCAGGTGAGCCTCCGAGTCGGTGCGACTGGCGTGTGTTTGGTTACTGCGTTTTTGTCCTTTGTAATCTTGCCAGCCGTTGCCCTCGGGCTGATCGGTGCCGTCCTCAGTCTCTTCTTTCGGACGAAAGCTTTTCATCGACGTCCACGCTGAAGTGTTCGTTGCTTACCCAGTCGTGTCGGCGCGCCAACTCGACGACCTCGGCGAAGAAGATTTCAGAGGTGCCGTGTTCGAGCAATCGAGTCATGTTTTTGGAGAAGACCGAATGGTCGAAAACGGACTCGCATGGGTTCATCTGCAGAAACCACTGGAAGAGCAGGTCGTAGCGCAACCGTTCGCACAACTGCCGTTCGCTGCGCACCGTATAGAGCGCCATCAGTACCTTCGCTTTGAGCAGACGCTCCGGCGGTATCGAGGCGCGTCCCTGTGACTCATACATCTCATCGAAGGTACCGCTCATCCCCCTGAGCACTTCGTCCACCATCGCCTTAATGCGGCGGATCGGGTGCTTCGCTGGGATGCGATCTTCCAGGTTGATCAAGGCCAGCATATCCGTTTGTTTATTTATCTTACCACGCATCCTGACACTTTAGTTTCTTTCACTAAGTAAGCCAGTCTTTTTCAACAGCCTGCTAGGAAATCATAGACAGTCTTGGATTTTCTATGCTTTTGACGACTGTGCTTCCTTTGAATGAACTTGAGTGGAAGTTTTTGAATTCGTCGATCTGGGCTGAACTGAATATTTCCGCCCGGTCGAGGGAATTCAAAAACAGGCCCTGTCGATTTTTTTGATATTTTCCGGTTGGATGACTTGATTGCCGGTGGGGTTCCGGCTTGAATAGGCTCGCTCTCCTTCTTAAATCCACATCCACCTATTTTAGCAATGTCTCACTTTGACTCTGCTAATGGAGTTGCAAATGAATGAAAAAAAATCAATAGCATCCCATAGGAAATAACGCAAAACGGCTGGAATTGCTCTTGTTCGCCTGTTTCACTAGAAGCAGGTTACTATGAAAAAACAAAAAGCAAATCCAGCCAAATGTAAGGTGTGCGTTCTGCGACAGCTTTGCAATTTTATTCCGGGACATCTGGTGGCCAAGTTGGCCCGCCAGTAGGGTGTCGATAAGAAAGGTCGCAGTTTCAGTCCATGGAGCCATATCGTTAGTTTGCTCTATGCTCAGATCACTCATGCTATTGGGCTTAATGATGTCTGTGACGGACTCGCTCATCACAGAGGGTTGCTGGCCAGTATCCGGGGGGCCAGCGCTCCCAGTCGCAACGGGCTTTCCTACGCCAACAAGCATCGCGATGCCGCGATGTCGGGAGAACTGTTTTGGTCGGTGCTCAAGCACTTGCAGTCGTTGTCTCCGGGGTTTGCGGGTGGTAAATTCAAGGGGTTTCCCCGACGTTTCAAACGCGTTATCAACATCGTCGATTCGTCCACTATCGGTTTGGTCGCCAACTGCATGGATTGGGCTAAACATCGTCGGCGAAAGGCGGCCGCCAAATGTCACTTGCGCCTGGATTTGAAAAGTTTTCTGCCCCGGTTTGCCATCATCGACACGGCCAGGGACAATGACGCCAAACGAGCCCGCGAAATGTGCGCCGCCCTCAAAGCCGGTGAAATCGTATTGTTTGACAAGGCCTACATCGATTTGACCCACCTCTTTGACTTGTCATCGAGGGGCATTTACTTTGTCACCCGGGCCAAAGAGAACATGGCCTTACGCTGTGTCAAGAGGCTGCTCAAGAAGCCCAAGGGCAATATTTTGCGCGATGATCTGGTGGTCCTTAAGAACAAAAAATCCCGTCAGGATTACCCTCAACCGATGCGCCGGGTAACGGCATGGGTGGAGATTGATGGCCAGTGGCGAGTGATGGAATTTTTGACTAATAATTTGCAGTGGTCGCCCCATACGATCAGCGAACTGTATCGCTGCCGCTGGTCCATTGAAACCTTCTTCCGCCAGATCAAACAAACGCTCAACTTGTGCGATTTCCTCGGCCATAGCGCCAATGCCGTGCGCTGGCAGATTTGGAGCGCTTTGCTGCTCTATGTGCTGCTCCGCTTCCAGGCCTGGTTGAGCCGCTGGGAGCATAGTTTTGTCCGCCTGTTCACACTTGTCAGAGGCGTGCTCTGGGATCGCTTTAACCTGCGGGACTTGCTCGATTTCTATGGGACAGCCGGTGGACGCTTTAGAATGCGAGCGACTCTCCAGCAGGCTTATTTCCCTGGGTTTGGTTGAAAACCTATGGGACAGCACAAGGTGACAAAAGCAATAAAAGAGAAACATGTGATAAAATTTCAAAAATTCGATTCCCCCAAAAGTCAAAAACTCACATTGATTATCAATGGGTTACGAAGCTTGCCTCGCCCCTATGGGATGGTATTGAAAAAAAATCTCATATTCTCAAATGAACATGGATTTAACTACAATTTCCAGCATACTGAATAAGGAGCTGCCCCGGCTTCAAATTGAGTTTAACCTGGAATCGCTCGGTCTTTTTGGTTCCTTTGTCAGAAATGAACCACGCTCAGGCAGTGATCTGGATATCCTGGTTACTTTTTCCGAGTCTCCCTCTTTAATCCAGTTTGTCCATCTTAAGAACCATTTATCTGATCTGTTGGGGATCAAAGTTGACCTCGTCATGAAAAAGGCTCTTAAGCCCCGGATCAGTGAACAAATCCTAAAAGAGGTTGTGTCCGTCTCATGACTCAAAACCGGGATTTCACCGATAAGTATAGATATCAAATAGAATGAGGCATTCGAACACTATTTAACAAATTATCCATACTCGCACGTGGTTAAAAATCCAGCATCCAATATCAGAGTTCATTTGTGTCAGCGGCGGTTAAAAATCCAGTTTCCAATATCCGTGCTCATCCGTGTTATCCGTGGTAAAAATATTCAGCATTTAGCATCCAGTATCCTCTTAATCCGTGGTCAACTTTTTGAAACTACGTTGTTCCGGCTGGACTAATTGCTCAATATATGCATAATGTAGAGGCTGTCCCAAAAGGGTGATTTTTGCGAGGGGATTTTGAAGAGTGTTCATTTTAGTGGTATTTTCTTTTGGGAGGGGGTGACTTTGCTCTCCTATAACGTTAGGATTCTGGTTTTGGGGTCCGTTTGCCTGGTTTTCTTTGTATGGGCCGACAGTAGGCCTGTGAAAAAGTATTGTCCTTGCTTTTCCGCTCTTTATTTAGGCCGCCGCTTTGGTTTTTAGTTCATCTTGCTGGGCCAGCATCTTGGCCACTTTCCATAGATTGTGCGAGAGGACCGACCAGGCTACGCTGATCGAGCGGTTGGCAAAGCCTTTGCTGCGCAATCGCCCGGCCTGCCAGCGATTCTTCAATACCCCGATCCGCCCTTCGGTGCTGGCCCGGCGCTTTTGCAATTGCCTGAAGTGTGGTTCCTCCATCCGTTTTTTCAACTGCTTCGGATCGCGTGGACAGAGCGCATCGTAGATGCCCTCCTGGGCTAACTGCCGGCGGGCCCGCTGGGAGGCGAATCCCCGGTCCGCGCACATGGCCGCTATGGGTTCGGCTAGGTTGAAGCGGTTCTGTCTTTGCAAACTCTCTTGCATTTGTTCATTTTCGCTTGGCGTCCGGCTGCCGTAGAGTTTCCAGTCCAGCAGGTATCCTTCAACGCTTTCACCCAAAAACAGGGTGTTGCCAAACTCAACCTCTTGGCCCGCTTTGCCTCGCACAATCACCTGCGCATCGGGTTCGTAAACACTCAAAACTTTCTCTGCGTTTTTCACCTGGCGGCCGCCAATGATTCGCTCGTGCGCTTGCTTGATGACCACCGGGATTAGCTCGCTCATACGCTCCATCCGGGTAAGGATCTGTTGGACCTGTTTTTCGCTGTAATCGCTTTGCTCCCAGCAGGCTTGCAATAATTCCCGGTGACTGCGGGCATGCTCCCCGATCCGTTTGAGCAGCTTTTTCATCTGCCTCAAGATACCCTTGCGTTGCCGCGCGCTGTCCTTTCGCCGCCGGCTGTGGGTCATCTGTATGCACAGCCGATTCATCTGCCGAGCCAAGGGCTCCGGTTCGATCGGCATGCGATGGCGCAAACCGGCCTTCTCACGGATCAGCCGGATCGCTTTGAGCAGCACCCCAGTCCGTCGGCCAATGAATGTTGACCTCCAAACAGGTGCCGTCGATCAGGCAAATGGTGGTGTCTATCGGCTTGTCCAATCCCACCACCTGCCGGGCCAGATCGGCATCGCCCACAACCTCAGTCAAGGTCCGGTGCAAGGCCCTCAACTGCTCTTCGCTGAAAAACTTCGAGGCCCGTTCCAGGGTGCTCTTGGAGATGCCCCTTATGCCGTCGATATGGCGGACACGACAAAAGTCAGCCAACAGATCGCTGCTGCCCAGAGCCCTCGACAAATGCCGAAACGAAATCCCACCGAGCAGATAACGCAGCGTTTCCATACGCAACGCCTTGAGGGCAAAATTAGCCCGCTTTTGCCGGGCCTTTACACTCATTGGCTGGCCTCTTTCCAAGGCCAGATCAACGCCCTGCGATTCCACCTCCGAATCGATCAGCAGCCGGTCGATACGCTCGATGGTGGCGCGAAAGTTATCGTAATCGAGGCAACGGTCGACCACAGTTAAAGCTGGACGCAGGAGGCATTGGATGGCTATATTTTTCATAGAAAGGGCTATATTGATTTTCGCTAACGCAATTATAGAACCCTTTTTTAGCCGGAGCGAGCAAAAAAATGCTCTTTCCGGCTATTTTTATAAACGTCATCCAGTTGACTACAAAATCTTTATATTTTTGGGACAGCCTCTAATGTAGTGTCCCCCTTGTGGATATCTATGAATATGAAAACTTTGAAAATACGTGTTTTTGGTTGTACCTGGGCCTGTACCATCGCCGGAGCCTGTTGGGGCCTGTGGGCCCTCTTTGTTTTGGCGTCCGTTTTACCGGCGGCGGTAGTGGCAGCGGGTGCCGGGCTGAAATCGGGCCCTATGCTCGGTTATAGCGAAATGGAAGAGGTTCTAATCTGGGTGCAAACGGATGAGCCTGCCGCCGTCGAAATCCATTACTGGAAACCGGATCAGCCCGAAACCGTCCATAAAACCAGGCCCGTGCACATTGCCGTTTTCGAGAGCGGATTGATCGCAAAGTGCATCGCCGATGAAGTGGACGAAGGGGCTATTTACGATTACGCGGTATTTATCGATGGCAGGGAGGTGGAACAGGTTTACCGGGAAGGCTACCGCTTGGAAAGGACCCATTCCCCTGCGCTTCCAGGCTAAAAAAAGATGGCGCGACACGGCCGGAAACCAGCCGCCGGATTTCACCGTGGCATTGGGCAGTTGCGTCTTCATCACCGCAAAAGGCTACGGTTGGGGCTATGTGCCCCTCTTTGGGGGCGACTACGAAATCTTCGAATCCATTCACGAAAAACAACCGGATTTGATGCTCTGGCTGGGGGACAACATCTACCTGCGGGAAGCGGATTGGGCCACCCGCACCGGCATTTTCCATCGCTACAACCACACCCGCGCCCTCCCCCACATGCGCGCTCTCCTGGCCAGCGCCCACCAATACGCCATTTGGGACGACCACGATTACGGCCCCGATAACGCCGGGGAGGAGTTTTTCCACAAAGCCACCACCACGGAAGCCTTTAAACTGTTTTGGGGAAACCTCACCTACGGCATGCCCGAGCTGCCGGGCTCGTTCTTCTATTTCAACTGGGGCGACGTTAATTTTTACCTTCTCGACAACCGAACCTACCGGACTTTTGAAGACGTCAACACGGAACCATTCGGACGTCCCAAAAAGCATTTCGGCAAAAAGCAAGTGGACTGGCTCATCGACAACCTCCGCTACAACCAGAGCCACATGCGATACCAGCCCAGTTCCTTCAACATCATCGTCAGCGGCAACCAAGTACTCAGCGATGGCCCCAATCACGAAATATTCCGCCAATACAAAGAGGAATGGAACTACATGATGGACCAAATCATGGCCAACCACATCGACGGAGTCCTCTTCCTCAGTGGAGACATGCACTTCACCGAATTAAGCCGGGAAACGCACACCACAAACAACCATCAAAATGGAAAAAAGGGCCAATATACTTTTTACGACATCACCATTTCATCCCCTCACCGCCAAAGTAAATGAATCCCCGTTTGAAAACACCATGCGGGTGGACATTTTTCCCGATACGGACAAGGACTATATCACCCAGCGAAACTTCGCCATCCTCGAATTCACAGGCCACAAGACCAACCGCGTAATGACCGTGAAAATCTACGACACCCACGGCAAACTTCTCAACGGCAAACCAGAAGGCAAAAAAGACCAAGTAACCAAACCCTGGATATTCCACTCCCGCGACATGCGCGCCCCATAAAAAATATTGTCCTACGCCAATTTTATCAATCCGGTTTGGTGGGAATTATCTTTTTTATCAGTTTGCCGATGGTGAGGCCTTGCACGAGGATGGAAAACAGGACCACGGGATAGGTGAGGCTGAGGATGAGGTCTCTTTCCTCCCCCGGGCGGAGGGAGAGCGCCAGAGCCACCGAAATGCCGCCCCGCAATCCGCCCCAGGTTAATATCCGCACCACTCCGGGGCTGAATTCCCGCCGGGCGCGTAATAGGACAATGGGCAGACTGACCGCCCCCAACCGCACCAGCAGCGCCATGGGGATGGCCAACAAATACCCGCCAGCAGCGTTGCCCCCGTGTAGGTTAACAGGATCACCTCCAATCCAATGAGGACGAAAAGAACCGCGTTGAGGATTTCATCGATCAACTCCCAAAATCTATCGAGCCGCTCACGAGTTCGCCTCGACATGGCGAAAAGCCGCCCCCGGTTCCCGATCAACAGCCCCGCCACGACGATTGCGATGGGCCCTGAGAGCCCCAGAGCGTCGGCCAGGGCATAGCCGCCCGCCACCAGGGCCAGCGTCAGCAATATTTCCACCTGCGGGTTGTCCACGGATTTGAGCATCCCATAAACCAGATAACCGGCCCCGAGGCCGAAAATGCCGCCGCCCAGGACTTCCTGAGCAAACAACAGGGAGATGGATGCGGCGGTGTGGCCATTGCCACCATGACCTTGGCCCCCCATGGCCAATTCTACGACTACTAAAAACAGAACCACCCCCACTCCGTCGTTAAAAAGCGATTCGCCCACTATTTTTGTTTCCAGGCTTTTGGGCGCTCCGGCCGTTTTTAGTATCCCCAATACGGCGATGGGATCGGTGGGAGAAATAAGGGCGCCGAATATGAGGCAGTAAATATAGGGCATGCCGATGCCGATCGCGCTCAGCAGCCACCAAGTGGCCAAGCCGATGAGGAAAGCCGAAAACAGGGTCCCGAAAAACGCCAACGACGCGATAATCCATTTGTTGGCGAATAGATCGTCCAGGTGGACATGGAGGGCGCCGGCAAACAGGAGAAAGCTCAGCATCCCCTTTAAAAGCGTTTCGCTGAAATGAAAAGAGTCGGCCAAAGACAGGGCCCAATCCTGCACCCCATCATGGAAAACGCCGGCCAGAACGAGCATGAGCGAAAGCAGCAGGGAAACGGTCATGACCCCGACGGCCGCAGGGAGCCCGATATAGCGATGGTTGAGGTAGCTGAACAGGGCCGTCAGCGTCAGCGCCAAGGCAAATGTTTCAAAAAAATCCATCCTGATCAAATAAGAATCGGATTAACCATCGGACACAACGGTTTTATGGGAATTCTCTGCAACCGATAGAGCTTCCAGACCTAAACTGAGCCTAACGCTGGTACTGCAATATCGGTCAACTCTTGAAACGTCGCCAAAGGAGCAAAGGGGCGGCGAGCATGCAGCTTCGAACGAGGAAGGATTCACTGATTCCAAGTCCCTTGCGCCGAATAGTCTGCTTTCCAATGCGTGATCAGCCCAGATGGGACTACCATCTCTTTTTATTTGTCGTTGCAGGGTTTTTCCGGCAGTTTTTAAAAATCATGGCAAAAATTACTGTGAAAAAGAGCGCCGGGCAATCCTTTGAAGTGACCGTTGAGGCCGCCAGCGCCACATCCCACAATGTTACCCTGGCGGACGAATACTACCAAAAGCTGACCGCTGGCTGTGTCACCCCGGAGGTTTTGATCGAGAAGTCATTCCAATTCTTGCTGGCCCGCGAAAGCAATACGATGATTCTTGCGCGTTTCGATCTTCCCCTCATCGGCAGGTATTTTCCCGACTACGAGCAAACCATCGGCGGCATGCTTTGAAATAAATCGGGCCTCAATGGGCTCCCATAAATACACACTCTACAGGGCCCGCCGGTAAATTTAAACGGATTTTTTATTGACAAGCCTATTGCGATTAATAATGGGTAAAACTACCTTTTCGACTTGCGGCATTGTTGATGCCGTGAAAAATGACTTTGCAGGTTCATTTAGTTGGCGCTAGGATGAAATGCAATTAATCAGGGCGGCTCCCTCTTTATCCCTGGGGGAGCCGCCTTATTTTCCGGATCGGTTTTGCTGCCCGCATGGCCGGGCCGGTTGCAAAATGGACAATTGTCCGTATATTGGCTTGCCGCCTGGAGGCAACTGAGGCGAAAATATTCACAATTGATCATATAATGGAAAATCTTCCAGATATTTCCCCTTTTCGGAGGCGGTTCGCGGAAATCGATGCGCTCATGGCACAGCCTGATTTTTATCAAGACCAGCGCAAAGTGGCCAGGCTTTCCCGCAAACATCAGAAGTTGAACCGTCTTTTGGAGGCGCATAAACGCTTGCTCGAGGTGCAGGGCGAGCTGGCCGAACACCGCGCCATTATTGACGATCCAGAGAGCGAGGAAGCTTTTGCCGAACTGGCCGGGGAAGAAATTCCCGCTTTGGAGGAACAACTGGAGCCCTTGCGCCAGGAAATCCTGACCGCCTTGATTCCCCCCGATTCTTCCGATTCACGCAATACGGTGATGGAAATTCGAGCCGGCACGGGAGGGGATGAAGCCAGCCTGTTCGCTGCCGATCTTTATCGCATGTATTGTCGGTTTGTGGAAACCCGGGGCTGGAAGATCGAGCCTCTGGGGGCCAGCGAATCGGAAAGCGGCGGGTTCAAACAAGTGGTTTTTCTGGTCACCGGAGAGGAGGCCTACAAATCCCTCAAATTTGAAAGCGGGGTGCACCGCGTGCAGCGCATACCGGTTACCGAAACCAACGGGCGCATCCATACATCCGCCGCCACCGTGGCCGTGCTGCCGGAAGCCGAAGAAGTGGACGTGCGGATCGATCCCAATGACCTCGACATAACCGTTTGCCGGGCCAGCGGACCGGGCGGCCAAAGCGTCAATACAACCGATTCGGCCGTCCAGATAACCCATCTGCCAACCAACATTACGGTTACCTGCGCGGATGAGCGGTCGCAGTTGAAGAACAAGAATAAAGCCCTCAAAGTGCTCCGGGCCAGGCTCCTCAAAATGAAGGAAGAGGAGGAGCGGGCCAAATATGCGGCGGACCGCAAAAGCCAGGTCGGCACGGGTGATCGCTCGGAGCGTATCCGCACTTACAACTTCCCCCAGAGCCGGGTCACGGACCACCGCATCGGTCTTTCCCTGCACAGCCTGCCCCAATTCATGGACGGGGAAATCACGGAATTGCTGGAGGCCCTGCAAGCCTCCGACCGGGAGGCAAAAATCAAGGAAATTCTTAATCCAAGTGTGTTGTAACCTAAATAACATTACACAGGTGAGAGCGCCGTTGAGGGGCAGCGCAAGGCGGGCCGCCGGGAGGAATCCTCGCAGAGGCTTTCCCCGGCTGGCCAACGCTGCGACCCCCTCAATGCCGCCTCATTCCTCAAGAACAGGGCGATTTTGTGTCCCAGCGGCGTTAGTCCATCTTCGACAGTTCAAAAAGTTAAAGGGCTTATCTATGCGGATTCGGGATTAATTTTTGCCGTTAGTCTGCACTACATTTTGGATGATTTTGGGGCGGGTGGGCAGTTTTAGGCCCATTTTCTTGAGGAGGTCGGCACAGAGTTTTTCCGGTTTGCCTACCAGCCGTAAACGCGCTTCGCGTCCCCCTCGCAGCGGTGCCACCACGTCCATTGAGCGTAGATTTTCCAGTTCGTGCAACACTTGCCGCGCACAGGTGCCGAGGCCTTTGGCCTGCAGCCAGCTTTCCAGGGCGCGCCACATCGCCAGAGCCAAAAAACAGATCAGAATGTGCGCTTGCACACGCTTTTCTTTGTGGTGATAGACCGGCCGCAGCCCCAAGTCGCTTTTGGCGCAACGAAAGGCTGCCTCGGCCTGTGTCAGTTGTATATACCACCGCCACAGCTTTTGTGGGTCTTCCTCCTGGCAGTTGGTTCGCAGCAGATAGGTCCCGTGGGCCAGTTGGGCCCAATCGGCTTTGCTCTCGTCTTCGGTGATTTGCAATGCGCAGGCCCGTCCGGCGGCGTCGATTTGCACTTCTACGGTGAATATTTTTTCGGCCATGGTGTGGCGGCCCAGCCAGCGGCCGATACGGCGTTCAACCGGATCGAGTTTCTGCCCTCGCCGACGCAAACTCAGGTCGATCTGGTCGAGCTTTTTGCGCAAACGCTCCTTTTGCTTGCTCAGCATGGCGGCTTCTTTTTGACCCCGTCCCTGGCTGCGGCAAAGCACATATTGCTCGATCTGGGGGCAGTCGGGATGTTTCACCAGTTTGACCTCCACCCCCGCCCGCACCTCGCAAAAATCGCCTTGCTCGAGCAGATCGAGGGCAAAGTTTTTAAGATGGCTCTTGGGCGTGCCCACGATGTAACGGGCCCCTTTGCCGCGCAGGTATTCGAGGTTGGCCTCGCTCACCATGCCGCGGTCCAGCACCCAGATGCGATCGGCCACCCCGTAATGCGATTCCATCAACTCGACCCTCTCCTGCACCGTGGTTACATCGGCGCGGTTGCCGTCGAAAACCTCATAGGCCAGGGGCAGCCCTTCGGGTGTCACCACCAGTCCAAGACATACCTGCTTGCAATCCGGCCGCTGGTCCCGGCTGTAGCCGCGCTGGGCCTGGGCATTGCCCTCGCACCGGCCCTCAAAATAGGTGCTCGTTATGTCGTATAAAAGAAACTCGAAACGCGTCCCAAACCAGCTTTCATAGCGTCCTTTAAGATGACTGAACAGTTCCCGGCGCAAGGGCAAGACACGATCCAGTCCGCGATACAAACGGTTGTCATAGACCTCATCCACATCCACCGCCATCAAATCCTCCAGCGCCGTCGAGCCATACCAGCGCTCGGCCAGAGCCAGCTCCGAGGCCTGTTCGCAAAAACGCCCCAGCGCCAGAATCGAGGCCACCTGGGCCCAGCCCACCGACTCCCGGCCCGGCGGCAAATGCTCCTCGAAGAAACGATGCAGCCCCAGCCGCCGCCACAGCGCCAGAGCCACATACACTTTGCCAAATTGACGCACCCGTTCCACCCGTATCCGACCCAGATTCACCTGCGCCCACAACGGAGCCTCCGGTTTATCCTCGGCAAATAAATCCAATTGCTCGGCCCCCGCAGCCTCATCATCGCCATCGAGGAGCCGACCGATCTGCTCCCAACCCAACCGCTCATCCTCATCGAGCCCCGGCTCCTTGCCAATGTGGGCCACGATGCGCTGGCGCGGCCCCTTGGCTGTGCGCACCGACTCCACCAGCGTCCAGTAATCATAATCCTGGCCCTTCTTACGACGACGATGGCGACGCAAATACATCAACACCGACCCTGCACTACTTCTCCGAAAAGGCAATAGAGTGGTCTGCACTACACGGCATTTTCACACCCCAACCCTGACAACCATGCGCCCTACAGCACGAAAAACCCTAAAAATAATCGATTTACCCCCCCCAACTGTCGAACTCAGGTTAGGACCGAACGGACCTGATTCCTGGTGGGAAAAGGACGGAAGCGATTTCGGTATAGAATTATCGGGACGCAGCGTTCAATTCCGGCTAGCTTTGGGAGCCACAAACTCTTGCACTTCACCTCGTATTCGATCCGTTAATGTTTATTATCATATCGTAGAGAATAAATGAATTCGCATATCACGAGTATCCAATTAAAAACTTTTGAGCATCAACTATTTATGTAATTCTAAGCCTGTCCTACTTGTTTTGAAGACCATAAGTAGTAGGTATCTAAAGAAATATATAATGGCTGCCCGACAAGGACTCGAACCTTGACAGACGGAACCAGAATCCGCCAACAGCAGTAGATCGAAAACCGGCTTCCAGCCCTTTGTTTATCGGGTATCCCGCTTATTTATGGGGTTTACAGGTATGTTGTCCGGTGTGCCCTGGTCGGCAACAGGTGGCCAGAGAAGGTCAGAAACTTGATAGGAATGGCTGAAATAAGATAGGACAAAGACAGGACTGCCGAAGAGGGGGAGGGGGTTCGGTTGATTTCCCTGGTGGCGATATACGTATTAGTCGATCTTGAAAAAGTGGGTTTTCGGCTCAATTCAAGGTAATTGGAGGCAATTAAATTGAAAGAGTAAACCGTTGCTTGATGTTTGGCAAAGCCGTTTACGCATATTAAGACCCTTTGAACGCCATTCGGCCCTGTTGGCCCTGTTGGCCAATACCATAGAGCTCCATAAACAGCGCAAAAAAATGAGCAATGTGAGGATTTTGCTCAGATTCATGCCAGCCGCTGCCAATATTGCATTGAACTTGTCGCCTTCTATTCCTTTGAGGTAATTGCGTTCCATGCGATGCTCTTTCTTTGCGTGACCGATTATCGGTTCAATCGCACTGCGACGTTTCATCCAGTAACGCAACGCTTTGGGGATTTTCTTGCGATAGCGGTTGGCCACCACAATCTGGCACGGGCCGCCGTAATCGTTTCCACGATAGCCCAAGTCCACGGTGGCCTGAAGCGGGCTTATCCCGCTTCAGGCGCTCGACTTGATCAAGGGTCTTCCCCAGGGTGTGCCCATCCCAGGGATTCTGATGCAATGCCAGCGAACCGATGACCCAGTTGCCCTTGGCTGTCGTGGCCAAACTTACCTTACACCCAAACTCGTAAGGTTTATGCGGCTTGCCCTTGGCAATGCATTCTACCAGCGGTTGGTGGATACTGTAGAGTTTATTTTTGTCGTGGCGCTGTTGGACCAGCAAGCGTTCGGCCAACTCCAGCAACCCCTTCATCTTTTCACTTATGCTGGACCCCTTACGCTGGATATCCCGCACCACTCGGCCCAATATCCCCTTCAGTTTTTTGGTTTCTTTACGAGCTCGTTTCATCTGCTTGGCCCGTGCGTATCCACTCTGGCGGTGAAGGTGTTTCTTCGCTACCCGATTATAACCTTGGCGCAAAGCGATCCCTTCCTTTTTGGCCTCCTTGACTAATCTCTCTCGCATCCGCTCATACAAACGCGCATCGGTCGGAAAGCGGATGTTCTTGGGCTGCACCGTAGTGTCCACATTGACCCGTTTCAATTGATGGGCCCCAATCATCTTCAACCTCATCCCGCTTTTGATACTCTCACTGAGCATCCGTTCGGCTCCGGCCTCCTTCACCCGCTTGCGCCAGTAACTCATTGAAGAGGGATCGAAGGGAAGCTCATGCTCAAAATACCTTCCTCCACAAAAATACTGCCAATAAGGATTCTCGGTGTAGCCCCTAAC
This sequence comes from Opitutales bacterium, assembly GCA_965226205.1. Taxonomy (GTDB): domain Bacteria; phylum Verrucomicrobiota; class Verrucomicrobiia; order Opitutales; family UBA2987; genus JAJFLU01. Next base: position 407,167 of record CBDDCJ010000029.1, read on the forward strand.
GATCTGTTCATCGCTTAAATCATAGGTGTATTTGAGGTAATGCAACCCCACCATCAAGCGGGTCGCAATAGCGGGCCGACCCATCCGGGGGTCGAACAACGGTTCAAAAGTGTGATCAAACTGTTCCCAGTCAATCACCGCCGACAACTTGACCAGTGGATGTTTGGCATCCACGATACGATCGAGATCTACTTTAAAGAGATCTCCCTGAGGAACTTCATTGGAGGGTCTAATAGGTTTCATAATTTGCAAGGTTTCGGCTACATTCATAGCGTTATCTTGCAAATATGTCAACCATTAATTCAACTTAATTCATTAATATCCAAAGGTTTAAGGTGTTTTTCAAGGCCGACTAGATACTGGTAAGTATTTTTAATCTTTACCGGCCTGTTTACTAAAACATGCTTTAAAATTCCTTTTTCAGTAAGAAGCAAATCATTTGAATCAAAGGGATATCCTCTACATTACCCAGATAAACGCCTTTCTCGATGCCATCTAATGCAAATTGGACGGCCTCTTAGAGGCTCAAATCTTTTTGCGCTCGCCTGGCATCCCAATAGTTGACGTTGTCCGAAGACCTAGTAAATGCGGAAAGCAGGGATTTATCACACATATTATTGATCATTCTTGGAATGCCCTGGCTGATCTTGAATATTTTTCGGTAGGCATATGGGGTAAAGCTGGGCCGCCCCATGCCTCCGGCCATAGAGAGGCGGTGCTGAATGTAATGAATCATCTGCTCCTGTGAGAGGGGAGAGAGGTCGAACTGGACCAGAATCCTCTGCTTTAGCTGGCGCAAGCGCTTTTCCGCCAGTTTCTCCTTCAGTTCAGGTTGTCCGATTAAAATAATTTGCAGCAGCTTCTGCTTGTCCGTTTCCAGGTTGGATAGGAGCCTAATGTGTTCAAGAGCATCGAACGTCAGGTTTTGCGATTCATCGATGATGAGGACGATGTCCTTGCCTGCGTGAATGCGGTCCAAGAGGGCGTGGTTGAGCTGGTTGAGCAGATCGTTGCGGCTTCGGGCTTTGACAACTTCTCCCATTTCCGTCAGGATGGCCTTGAGCAGTTGGGTTTCCGAGAGCCGTGGATTGAGGATAAGGGCGGTTTGATAATGCTCCGAATCCAGTTCCTCCAGCAGTTTCCGGCAGAGCGTGGTTTTGCCGCAGCCGACTTCCCCGGTCAGCACAATAAACCCCTTCCTTTCCTTGATCCCTTAGCGCAAGTATTGCAGCGCATTCATATGGGTTGGGCTGAGGAAAAGAAATCTAGGGTCGGGAGTGATGTTGAAAGGCATCTCCCGGAAGCCGAAATAACTTTCGTACATAGGATGCTTAAATTCTTTTCTCTTTCATAACAAAAAATTTATGACTTTAAAAGTCGCAATCGATTTTTCTTTTCAGGGGTGGAATCGGTCCCTAATATTAATCCCTAGTAATTGATATGGCGGGGAAATTTGCATCTTTGGCACAAATCATATTGGGCTTGCTGAGCGCCTTATTGGTGCTCGTTGTATTGTCTTTCAGCGCCCTTTTTCTGCAAAGCTACCAGGAATATGAGTATTTCAAATCGAAGGAGCTGGAGTTGGAAAAACAGTTGAGTCACTTGAAAGAGAAAATATCTCAAAAGGAGAAATACCTGGACCTCGTGCTGCATGAACCTGATTTTTTGGAACGAGTGGTTCGGCAAAAGCTGGGTTACGCCCGGCCGGAAGAGACCATTTATCGATTCGAGAAAGAAGATGAGCCTGAGTGAGTGATCGGGGATTCAGGTGTCAGGGTGGGCGTTCCTGCTATTTCGATGACATGGTATAAACGCCGTCCCAATCCTTGCTGGGCGGGTTTTTCTTCATTTGCAGGCAGCGGTTGCGGAGAAGAATGGATGGAGTTATTTTCTGGTTACCCCTCTCCCCGGCCTCGGCCTCGGCAAGTCTGTTGGGCTCCCCTAAAGCCGCGCGTTGCAAAAGGGAAACGGCGCCATCCCAATCCCTCTCGAAATATTTATCGAAGGCTTGTTGATAGGCATGGATACATTCCAGGACCGGCTCTGGCAGCCCGGCACGGAAATCTAACAATTCGTAGAGATTGGCCGGTTCCTGGCGGCCCTTGACGCGGACTTTGTCCAGAAACCTGAATGCAAACTCGGAAGAATCCTTCTCGACCGCCGTCTTTGTATCTTCTGTCAGCATGATGTAAACCCCGTAAGCTTTTGCCCCGCTTTCACATCGGGCGGCCAGGTTCACCATGTCGCCCATCATGGTGTAGTTTAAACGATATTTGGAACCGAAATTCCCCACTGTGGCGATTCCCGTGTTGAGTCCGATTCGAGCTCTCAACTCTCGCAAAGCCGCGGCCTGTTTTCCGTTTTTATGTGACCATTCGCTTCTCAATTCGTTAAGACGCTCCTGCATCCTGGCCGCCGTGCAGCAAGCTCGATAGGCATGGTCCTTCATCTCCAAAGGCGGCCCGAACATGGCCACGATGGCGTCCCCGATATATTTGTCCAGAGTTCCGCCCTGGTCGCGCAAGATTTCCGTCATTTCCGTCAGGTAGAGATTCATGACATCTGTCAATTGGGTAGGGGAGAGCCGTTCGGAAAAAGATGAAAAATTTTCCACATCGCTGAAAAATACCGTAATATTTTCCTCGTAACCGCCCAGTTGAGGCTCCTCGTCGGCTTCCGCCAGCCGCTTTACCATGATGGGAGACAGGTAGGCCGAAAACGTCTTCTTCAATCGATTACGCCGCCGCACCTCGATATAATAATGGCATCCCGCCGACCACAGAAAAGCAGCCGGAGCCAAAATAAAAGGCGGGACAATCCAACTGTAAAAATAACCTGTGCTGCGGCAGAAATACGGAGAGACAACCGCCAAAACTAGAACGGCCCCGCAGACACAAATAAATGAATTGCGAGGTCGCAGAGATGTCAGACAGATGACGAGAATTACTCCTAAGCCTGTAACCAGAATTATTTCTGATTTCACGCTGAAACGGGTAAACCAATTTGCCTGGAGCAAATTATCGAGGGCTGTGACATGGAGTTCCACGCCGCTGTAAAATGGGTGACGGCCGAAACCTTCTCGATAGGGGGATCGGAAGGAATCTTTTGCACTGCCAGTAAATCCAACGGATTCTTTTACCCCGATAAATACAACCTTATTCTTGAAATAGCCTTTGGGTAGATCGTCAGTATGCAGGGCGCGGAAAAAGCTTACCGACGGTATTTGGCGAGGCGGCCCTATATAATTAAGCCAGCGTTCCTGTATGCGCGGCCCAAGAACCTCCTTTATCCCAGGCGCGATTAACAGGGCTGTTTTCCAGGTTGCAGATGGGATTACCCCCGTTCCGGTGGCTAAAATAGAGGCTGTCCCAAAAGGGTGATTTTTGCGAGGGGATTTTGAAGAGTGTTCATTTTAGTGGTATTTTCTTTTGGGAGGGGGTGACTTTGCTCTCCTATGACGTTAGGATTCTGGTTTTGGGGTCCGTTTGCCTGGTTTTCTTTGTATGGGCCGACAGTAGGCCTGTGAAAAAGTATTGTCCTTGCTTTTCCGCTCTTTATTTAGGCCGCCGCTTTGGTTTTTAGTTCATCTTGCTGGGCCAGCATCTTGGCCACTTTCCATAGATTGTGCGAGAGGACCGACCAGGCTACGCTGATCGAGCGGTTGGCAAAGCCTTTGCTGCGCAATCGCCCGGCCTGCCTGCCAGCGATTCTTCAATACCCCGATCCGCCCTTCGGTGCTGGCCCGGCGCTTTTGCAATTGCCTGAAGTGTGGTTCCTCCATCCGTTTTTTCAACTGCTTCGGATCGCGTGGACAGAGCGCATCGTAGATGCCCTCCTGGGCTAACTGCCGGCGGGCCCGCTGGGAGGCGAATCCCCGGTCCGCGCACATGGCCGCTATGGGTTCGGCTAGGTTGAAGCGGTTCTGTCTTTGCAAACTCTCTTGCATTTGTTCATTTTCGCTTGGCGTCCGGCTGCCGTAGAGTTTCCAGTCCAGCAGGTATCCTTCAACGCTTTCACCCAAAAACAGGGTGTTGCCAAACTCAACCTCTTGGCCCGCTTTGCCTCGCACAATCACCTGCGCATCGGGTTCGTAAACACTCAAAACTTTCTCTGCGTTTTTCACCTGGCGGCCGCCAATGATTCGCTCGTGCGCTTGCTTGATGACCACCGAGATTAGCTCGCTCATGCGCTCCATCCGGGTAAGGATCTGTTGGACCTGTTTTTCGCTGTAATCGCTTTGCTCCCAGCAGGCTTGCAATAATTCCCGGTGACTGCGGGCATGCTCCCCGATCCGTTTGAGCAGCTTTTTCATCTGCCTCAAGATACCCTTGCGTTGCCGCGCGCTGTCCTTTCGCCGCCGGCTGTGGGTCATCTGTATGCACAGCCGATTCATCTGCCGAGCCAAGGGCTCCGGTTCGATCGGCATGCGATGGCGCAAACCGGCCTTCTCACGGATCAGCCGGATCGCTTTGAGCAGCGTGCCCGCTACATCCTTGAGCAGCACCCAGTCCGTCGGCCAATGAATGTTGACCTCCAAACAGGTGCCGTCGATCAGGCAAATGGTGGTGTCTATCGGCTTGTCCAATCCCACCACCTGCCGGGCCAGATCGGCATCGCCCACAACCTCAGTCAAGGTCCGGTGCAAGGCCCTCAACTGCTCTTCGCTGAAAAACTTCGAGGCCCGTTCCAGGGTGCTCTTGGAGATGCCCCTTATGCCGTCGATATGGCGGACACGACAAAAGTCAGCCAACAGATCGCTGCTGCCCAGAGCCCTCGACAAATGCCGAAACGAAATCCCACCGAGCAGATAACGCAGCGTTTCCATACGCAACGCCTTGAGGGCAAAATTAGCCCGCTTTTGCCGGGCCTTTACACTCATTGGCTGGCCTCTTTCCAAGGCCAGATCAACGCCCTGCGATTCCACCTCCGAATCGATCAGCAGCCGGTCGATACGCTCGATGGTGGCGCGAAAGTTATCGTAATCGAGGCAACGGTCGACCACAGTTAAAGCTGGACGCAGGAGGCATTGGATGGCTATATTTTTCATAGAAAGGGCTATATTGATTTTCGCTAACGCAATTATAGAACCCTTTTTTAGCCGGAGCGAGCAAAAAAATGCTCTTTCCGGCTATTTTTATAAACGTCATCCAGTTGACTACAAAATCTTTATATTTTTGGGACAGCCTCTAAAATACGAATTCCCTGATCAGGGTCGATGGGACTGTGAATCATACCCCAAGCTTTTGCCACCCTGCGAAAACGACCATAGGGCGCGTGGATGATTTTTTCATCTGCTTCTTGTTCAACATCCTGATATTCGATTCCGGCTCCGAGGATTACCGTTCCGTTTTTATTAATGGCTTCCTCTAAAGCTGCGTCGCTTTCATCACTTGAGCTTCTTTGGTCAAAAACTATGTCGTAAAATACCAGTTTTGCCCCCTCCGCAGTTAGCCTGTTGAGAAGTGTTGCATGTAGCTCCCGGTTCCAAGGGCGATCAAAAGGTTGATCCAGCATTCTGTGGGATATTTCATCTAAGTAAACGATGACATAATCATTTGCCAATGTGGGCGCTTCATGCTTGCGAACCAGGCCGTGGAAGAGCAGGTCAAAGCTCCATCGCCGGAGGCCTTCGCCTTGAGGAAGCGTTACCAGAACTGTTCCCAGACCGCAGACGAGGAGAATCCCAATGGCGTATCGCAATAAACTATTGACCAACGGTTTTTTCATTTTGGTCGAGGCCGCTTGTAAAGCTACGTTTGGGAGCTTACTGGTCGAAGCGTTCAATCACCAGCCTGAAATTTGCCGGTGCATTTTCCGTGGCGGAAGACTCCCATGTCTCCGTAAATTCATCTTCTGCGAACAAGGTCTGCCCAAGGTCGCTCCAGGGGTGGAAGGCGGTTGATTTTTGCAGTTTGTAAACCACACCCATTCGATCCTTAGGACGGGTGTATTGAACGGTATAACTGCCCCCGCCCTGATCGACCATATTAAATGTGAGGCCTTCGGGATTTGCCACGGTTGGATCAGTGCCGAGTGAATATTCCAATAAGTTGGCCAGCCCATCGCCCTCGAAATCGTCTTTTTCACCACTCTCTCCACCGGTCAGTTCGTGGGCAATTACCCATGCCGAATAATCCAGGTTTCCCTCTGGTTCATCGATGCTCACATTCACATTGCCGACAACCGGTATTGGGTCCCCCAGTTCGTCCACCGGCGCGCCGTCAATCGAGGATGCCGATAATGCAGCCGCCTGTGGGAATATAAGGGTTGGGTTGGGATTTGCCGTTATCAATCCATCCTCGTTTACGGGAAAACTTTGCAGGTTCAGGTCCCAGTCTGGCTGGGGGTCCGTCAACTCTTCCACAAATTCCTCTAAGGTAAAAGGGTCGAGGAAAGTCCCGATAGCCGTGAAATCGGCCGATCCGCCAGTTTCGATGGATGCATTTCCCGTTAGTTCGATTTCGGTCAGGACGAGCCCGAAGCCCTCCCCCCCGCCTTCTCCTGGCGGCGGAGGCGGCGTGCCTCCGCTGAACTGTGGTTTTATAATACCCCCGCCTTTATCTTTGGAGGTTGAATTGGTTCCCGCGGAACCACCTGCGATGGGCTCCAGGTCCGTTACAAAACCAATTCCCAGGGTGCCTTCTTTGACTCCATTTCCAGCCCGCTCATCGACAATGAAAACACTGTTAATGAAACTCCCCGTAGCAAGCTACGGGGTATCTAAGAAAGAAATTCATGATCACCACAGCATCAATTGTTGCAACTGCTTCTTCGGTTTGCCCTGTTTTCTTACGTAGGCCTCCACACTGGCCCAATCCCCACGCTCCCCTACCGTTCCAACATAATACCCGTCACTCCAAAACTCCCCTCCCCACAGCTTCTCCTTCACCCAAGGTTCGCGCCGAAAGATCTCCCGCGCCGTTATGCTCTTATATTTCTGAACGATTCGCCCGGGTGCTTCTTTCGGATGCACTCCACACAGCAAATGCACATGGTCTCCATCCATTCCCAGTGCTTCCATCTCTATTTCATAGCGCTCGGCTATCCCAACGCTTGTTTCTTTCAGCACCTCTTGCACCCGCCTTTCCAAGAGCATCTTCCGATACTTCACAGGGAACACCATATGGTAGTGGATCTGCCACACGCAATGGCTCGCGCGCCTCAAATGCTCCCGTTTCTCTTCGCTCATTCATCTCTGTTATAAAGTTACCGCTCCCCGTAGCAAGCTACGGGGTATCTGAAATTAAATGAATGTTTTGTGCTTGAATACCGGTTCGTTGTCGTTGCTCAGAAACTCGAAAAGGCTGATGGATTGCACCACTTCGGAAAGGTCGGTCAAAATTATATCGGAGACACTATCGGCGGGAATAAACGGCAGGTCCAGGTCGGGCAGGTTGCTTCCATCGAATGTGACCAGAAGCGCTTTTGAGTCCACTGAAGATCAGTAGTGTCCGGTTAAAAGTAGTTGAAGGTCAACTGGTTAGAGTGATCGCTGCTCGCACTGCTGTGATCCGGTTTTGTAAGTAGTTCATAGAGAGGGACTTTTTCAAAAACGCTCAAGCTCAATACCTGTGATATTCGGTGAAGACTCAATTCCAATTGCCACTGTTTTTTTAGGATCGCCATCAACACGTAAGCACTGATGGCAATCCATACTTGCGTCTTTACTGCGTTGGGCGAAGTGCCAAAGAATTTTTTGATCCGTAAGTGCTGCTTAATCCACTTGAAAAACAATTCGATTTTCCAACGCCCTTTATACATCTGGCAGATAATCAAGGCTGGAAGGGTAAAATTATTGGTCAAATAGATGAAATGCCTACCGTTATCTGCATCGTAAAAGCGTATACGCCTGAGCTTCTGCGGATAATCTTTGGAGGCATAGAATCCTCTAAAGCGAATTACTTGGTCACTGCAAACACCACTGCCGTGGACTACTTTGAGGGAACGCAAACGTATATAATTCAAATGGCTTTTGGCGCGGATGACAAAGTAGGCCATCGCTTCGCTAAAGAGGAACAAGCGGGCAAAATCGACATAGCCGCGATCAAGCACATAATAGGCTCCAGGCTCAAGAACAAGGGCATCAAGCATGTTTACGTCGTGAACTTTTCCCGGAGTGATCTCGATAAAGGTCGGAATCGAACCGCGCAAATCGATCTGCGTGTGCAGCTTTACCGCCGCTTTGGTTGTACGAAAATGGGCCCATGGAAAGAGGCTCAAACACAAGTCAATGGTCGTGGCGTCTAAAGCATAAACGGTCTCTTCGAGTTCAAAGTCCAACGCTTCATCGGCATAGAGCCTGCGAGCCTTTTTAATGAGCACGTATGCCAAGTCCGCATAGATGCGCCAGTTGCGTTGTTCATTGGCATCGGCCAAAGTACTCTTGGCGATATTACTGCGAATGCCCATAGAAAAGAGTTTGTCACTATGGGCACACAAACAGGTAACGATATCGTTGAGACTTTCACGTCGAGTCAATTGAGCGAAGGCCATGCACAAGAATTGATCCCGGCAGGAAAAGGAACGGACACGCTTGTCCCCACTATAGCGTTTGACGCATCGTTGAAACTGTTCACGATGCAAAAGGTCAAAAATTTGGGAGAAAACCATACGTTGTTGATTCATGATCAACAAGATACAGAATTTATACCCCAAAATATAGTGAAATTGATGGAAGTTCAAATGCGTCACACTAAAAATAACTCACAAGTTTATAAAAATTAACGATTTACAAAGTTTTAAATTCAGGTTAACCGGACAACTGTGACTGAAGATGTATTTTGAATACGAAATTTTAATTGGTGGGGAAGGGTGGAATCCTCATTGTTCAATGACAATTCCACTCTCCTGAAAGTGAGAAAAGGTCCGTAATTGTGCACAATTTTGTCGAAGGGTGGATCGCTGTTGAAAATGGCAATTTGGGTGGTAGAGGTTCCCAGGTCGGGCTCTCCCAGGTTGGAGATCAGGCGCAGATCAAAACGCTTGCGAACAGTGGTGACATTGTCTCGATCAAACGTGATTGTCTGGACTTTAGGAGAGCTGTCACCATCGGCCCAAAATACGCCCGCATTGACGATAGGCGTGAAATCCCCATCCGCCGCAGAAAGCTGGGTGCCTCCGGTAATTGCGCCCGATATTATTTTGCCGTATTCACCGACTACCACGACTGTATTGGCGGCAAAGATGACATCGAAAAGAGACGATGCCCGACCCTCAACCCGGGTGGACTGGAAATCCGTGTCGTCATCAGGTGTTTCCGTGTCTTGAGATGACGCGCTGTCATCCGTTGTAATAATGAGCCCCTCTCTGCCGACAGCCACCTTGTTGTCGCCGGCCACCGCAATAGCGTAAAGGGAAAGTCGCTCACCGGTTCGTTTTCTAAACCAGTTGGTGCCGTCACCTGAGAAAACCAGGATGCCTTCATCTCCCACCGCCACAAATCTGGTATTGGTGTGGACGATTTCCCACAGGGTTTTGCCGGTAACATTCTCCCCCGTAGGCAGCCAGGATGTGCCATCCTCCGAGGAAAACAGGGAGCCGTTTTTTCCCACCGCCACATAGAGGGCGTCTCCAAAGGCAATGCTGTAAAGGGCGTCCGATTCACTGCTGATAGTAGTGTTTGTCCAATTAATGGCGTCGGCGGAACGAATGATGGTATTCTTTTCACCCACCGCGAAAAAAGAGTCATTGAGAAATTCCACGCCATAAAGATTTTCGACCGTCGGAGAAGATCGATGGGTCCACACCGCGCCATTGGCCGATGTCAGTATCAAACCGTCTTTGCCAACCGCCACGAATAGGCCTGACCCGAAGGCGACACTATGCAGGTTTTCAAAAGTGACATTATGCACGGCATGCAAATTCCAGGAAATCCCATTTGAAGAGGTCAGAGTTCCCGATCCGGAACCCACTACAGTGAATAGTCCATTGCCGTAAGCTACCCCCGTCGTTCTTGGCCGAAAACGGGCAAAATCGGAAATACGAGTCACAGTGCTGAGACGGACCGATACGTTATCCTTACTTCCGTAGAGCCGGCGTAAAATCACACTGAAGGAGCCTGCATTCTCTCTTACTAAATGAATTGGGGAAGCAAATTCAATTAACCCCGTGCTGGGTATAACTGGAAAATCACCATCGTTAATTGGATCCCGATTGTTTTCCACCCAAGTCCACGAATCAATTTCGGCCAGTTTTCGCAACAGGCCCAGTTGGTCCACTTGTCCTTTGAAAGTTTCTCGAATTTCGGATTTTATCTCGTGGTTGATGCGGGACGTGACTCCATCTGAAGCGAGCGGCGCATCCGGGATAGTCCCGATGGAAATTGACGTAATATCATTGGTTAGCCCCCGCGCAGGATTGTCCCAGAGGTTCCAGTCCACATCGGCGAAGACGGAATAAAGAAAGACCGGTATGCCTGATGTGCCCTGAAATAAAAACAGGTATTCTTGCCATTGCAGAAAAACCGTGTTTTTTGGAAAAACGATTTCTACCTGCTCACCCGCCGCCAAGCCCTCGTCATTGGAGTCTAAGCCATCTGCGCCCGAGGCGAACCACACATAAAACCCATCATTCGAATTCGCATTGGCGATGTCAAATCCCCTGGCGGTCCATCTAATATCGGTAAAGATAATGCGCTCGTTGGCTGGAATATCGACCAGGGCCAGTAATATGACGCTGTCCTGGGTGATGCGCGTCAGGGCTACATCCCCCGGATTGAGCGCGCACAAAGGCAAGGGGCCGAGGCCGCAGAGCAGATAACCTGCAAGGCCAATGATCGTGGCCCGCGCCTTCTGGAAAGGTTTGATTGCCATTTTCTCAGATACTATATTCAAAATTTACCGAGACAATTATATTAATTAAACACGATCTGGATCAAAAACTGATTCTGCCCGATACGATGAAGGTGCGCTTGCGAGGCAGTTGGTAAAAATTGTTGAGTGGATTTATATGGTAATCCTCATCGGTCAGGTTCATCAAGCCGAGCAAAAATTCTCCGCGATCGCTTTTCAGGCGAAAACCGGCTTCCAGATTGATCATGCGAAAAGTGTCCCCCGGCAGTTCCGGTTGATAATTGCGGTTGTCCTGCCGCCAGTAACTGTATTCGCCGCGGGCGAAAATGCCGTTGGCCGATTGGTAGCGAATATTCCAGGAGGCGTTGATTAAGTCGGCGGCCAGGTTTGGCAGGACGGGGAAAGGGGCGACGGTTTCCGGAAAGCCGGGGGTCGATTTGTCAATTTGGGCATCATTCCAGGAAAACCGCAGCCCCATCGACCACGAATCGCCCAATAGCTGGTCCAGTCGCAGGGCGATGTGGGTTTCTTCGTAGTCAAATGTTTCCTCGAAGGAGAACGCTTTGACGTCGATGGGGGGAAAGGGGAAAAATGCTCAGTCCCAAATAGGTTTCTGGCCCCAGTTTTCCATCCATGGAAAAATTGGCCGTCTCAATGTTGGCTGCGGGAATGGTTCCCGTCAGGTTTTCCGGGATGATGGAACGAAAGGCCTGAATAAACCCGGAAACCTGGTTGGGTTCCAGCCTGACCGGTTCATCGAGGGAAAATCCGGTCTGCGTTTTGCTGTAGGAGGCGCGAATCGTCCAGCCAGCCATCGGGCTCCATGACAAACCCGCCTTAGGGCCTACTTGGGAGCTTGTTTTCTGGCCGGCTATCAGCGGTGCCTCGCCCAGGTTGGCCGGAAATTCAACCCGGTCGAAGGTCAGCCCGAGTGTGAAATCCAACCTTTGCCTCTGAATCGACAGTGAGTGGTTGAAATACCCATAGATCGTCTGCCGGGAAAAATCCTCCGTCAGTTGCTGCTCCAGGAAATCGGCAAAAAGCGGGCTTGCTGTGCCCAGGGTGGAGGAATTTCTGAAGTCCCCCGTTTGGATTCTTCCTCCCATCGTGATGCTCGATGACCCCCATGAGTAAATCTGCTGAATTTCCCCCGAATAGATTTCCAGCTTGGATTCAAAAGTCCAATCGAGGGGCGGAGTGATTTGTGCTGCTGGCGTTCCATCAATCGACCGGAAAAAAAGGACCGCCCGATTTTTATCTTGCAGGTTTTGCCGGTTATCCAACCTGGCCACCATCAGAACGGTGTGGTTTCCCGGCGACCATTGCCGGTGAAAAGCCAAAAAGGCCAGTGGCTCCTGCCGTTCGCGGAATCGAAAATCCGGATCCCGGCCCTGGGGGCTTTCCGCGATTGGCGTATCGGCATCGTAACGCAAAAACACATCCCCGGTTTCGGAGTCCTTGTAAATGAGAAGCGCATAAAGGGAATCCCGGTCGTTAATTTGATGCTTCAGGCTTCCGTAAATGATGGTTCGCTTCAAGTCGTCATTAAAAAAGAACTCATCGAACTCGGTATGCTCGGCGTCCAGGTAGAGGGCCGTTTTCCCCATAGGGACAGAACTCGAAAGAAAGTATTCCCGCTGGCCATTGCTTCTGTAGGCGGCGCTCAAACTCAGCTCCGGCCGCCGCCTCGTAAACAGCTTCGAGTATTCCTGCTGGGTGATGGCTGGGGACAGGTTGCCGGCCCCCAGCGGCGACAGGATGTTGGCCAAAAAAAGCTCGTTTGCCCAGGCTACCTCGAACCGCAAATTTATGCCCAATGGATCGCGCAACGCGTTGTAGGAATTGGATAAGAACCGATGGGCGGAAAAATTGGCGTAATCGGCCGTTATGGCTTGTCCCGCGGCGCTGACCGCCAGTTCCTCCAAACCGGCCAACTGCAATATCTCGGCCAAATTGGCCCCGCGCACCGCCCGATCCTGGTCGAGCAGAAAACGCGACCTATAAAGCCGGCGGTTGTCGTTCAGTTGCAGAGAGTTTTCCAGGTCGTGGACCGCTTCGTTGAAGCGATTTTGAGCCCGCCTGGACAACGCGCTATAAAGATCGGGCGTCGGGTCCGCCGGATCGATCTTTTTGGCCAGGCGAAGTTCATTATCAGCCAGGGAAAAATCCGGTATCATGGTAAATGCTTTTGCCAAATAACTGCGCAATAATGACCGGTTGGGTTCCAGCGCGGCCGCATTCTGCAAAAACTGCCGTCCGGCGTCTGTTTCGTTGAGAGCGATACGGGTCAACCCGAGTCCCAACCAGGCGTTCCCCAGGGCGCCGTCCAGATCGATGGCCTCCTGGAATTTTTCCGAAGCCCGCGCCAGTTCGTTGTCATTGGCCAGAATGAATCCTTCCAGGGCGATCATCTGAGGGTTTTGAGGCGAAAATTGACGGGCATTTTCCAGGGCGCTCTTTACGGAGCGGCTTCTCCCGAAACCGAATTCCAGTTCGGCCACCCGCGCCCAGGCAAACCCGAATCGCGGTGAAAACTCTACTGCCTGTTCCGCTACTCGCAATGCCCCTTCCTGATCGTAGCGGGACTGCAAATAATAAGATCTGGCCAACAATTGCGAGGGTCTCTGCGGGCTCCGGGAAACATTCACCGTCGCTCCTTTCACCGCAGCCACCATTTCCTTCAATGCCAGGGAGAGTCTTCCCTCCTGTCCGAGGGTGGATAAAAGCCGGGCCGACTCCTCGACCTGGCCGGTGGCCAGCAAAAGTCCGGCCAGATAAACTTTTTCGGTTGCGCTGGGAGGGCGGTTTTTCGGCAGTGAAAATAGACTCAATGCCTCCAGCAGACTGCCTTTCTGATAAGATTGCAGGGAAGCGGCGTGCAAATTTCTTTCCGTTGCGCTCCAGGTCAACTCCTCCGGGTCGAGCAGCCCCGGATAATAAAGGCACCACTGTATGATGTTGATGGCGTCGATGACGGCCGTTTTGCGCGGTGGCAGGCTGTGCTCGACCGTTCCCTGCTCACCGCTTTCCAGGTCGATCGACCCCATATCATTGGACAGGTGCACCGATCCATCGAACATGGTCAGCACAGTCGTGCCGTTAGCAGCCACCCTCAACTCGAATTCCGTGCCACGGATGGCCCCGTTGGCCGTCGGGGTGACGAATTGCGTTTCATCCTCTTTCGATCTTCCGAAAAAATAAAGCCGGCCCTTTTCCAGTTCCGTTGCCGGTTTGGGCTGGGCGCCTGCGGGCGGTTTCAAGCGGATGGTGGTGAATTCGTCGATGCGCAGGATGCTGCCATTGGGCAGCTTGATGGCCGCCCGGCTGTATTCGCCAGTCCGTACGCGATCCCCATAATTGAGCGCCTGCCCAACCTTTCCACTCATCCACGCCCCTTTGCCCAGGGCCACCTGCACCTGGTTTTCAACCGTCAGTAAGACACTCGTCGAGGCTGATCCTTTCTGCCCGAGCAGTGGATAGGCAAATAATAGAACAAAGACCCCGACAAAGGTCGAAAGCGCCCTGCGAGCCTGGCTATGTTCCCAAAAAGTCATTTTCCTCCTCAACAATCTCCCATACTATAACGGAACAAGGCCGTCATTATTTAAGATAGATAGAAAAACGACCATGCCCGGCTCAAAAAATAAAAGCTCCCGATCCCTGCCGGGGCCCCTCAACTCTCAGCCCTCAAGCATAAGAAAAAAGACCCACTTGTCGATAAGATTGCGAAACCTCTTATTTCTTCCCGGGTCTCCGCGTTTCCGAGAGAGTCAATTTTTCTAAAGTCAGGACAACAAATTCCGCATCGTCACTCTCACGTTGGAATTTTTTGCATTCATGGAATCCGAGCCGTCTACAAATCGTTAACGCTCGTTTATTGAAGGCAGCGATAGTAACTCTAAAACGCTCGGTATCAAATAGGGCGGAGCCAAACTCAAGACCCTTTCTAACTATTTCCTCTCCAATTCCATTGCCTGTCAGATCGGGTCTCAGTCCGCCACCGGTATCCAAATACGAGTCATCATAGTTGCCTCCGTGGACTCTGCCGTCTTCACCAAAGGAACGAAATCCAATTAAGCTTCCTTCGCTAACCACTGCAAAAAATTCATTTCTTTCATCCGTGAGGTAGGCAATATTGCTTTCATAGTCGGAATCAGTGTACCCATAAAAATCGTATGGCACCTCATACCGCCAAGTAGCGATCTGATAAGCGTAATTATGTGACATGCGTTCAAACGATATAATCATTTATCACAGAAAATATTTCAGGCAGCCTTCACGCAGGCCATAATTGGGTATGATAAAATATTGGCTGAGTTTTGTAAGTTATTTTTTAATTGTCTGAAAATTAACTCAGGACCAAAGATTTAGCTTTTTTTAGGAGGGTGGATTTTTTTACCAGGTTGTGGAGGAGGGGGAGTTGGGCGATTCCAATGAGGCGGCGTATGATTTCTACTCCGGCGAAGGATTGCATTCTTTTGGTGTCGAAACCTGGCGGGGGGCGGTATGTTTTTTGAATTTGTCGATGATATCTGGTTCCTGATCGCTTAGGTGGAGGTGAGCCAGTATGACGCCGGCGTCGAACTCGGCGGGGCCGAAAAATCCGAATTCGGGGTCGATGATGCGTATGCCGTTCGGGGTTTGCAGCCAACTGCCGGGGAAATAGTCGCCGTGGAGGAGGGTTTTTCCGTCTTCCAAGTAAAGCTCGCCCAGCTTGCGCACGGCGGTTGCGAAGTCGCGGTCGTCAATAAGGATTTCCGCTTCTTTTTTCAATCCGGGCGTTATGCCGTCCAAATCCAGGCCGTTCTCTCTTTGTAGCGGAAAATGGAAAATGTGTTCGTGGTTGAGGTCGCGCATTTCCCGGTTAGCCAGGCTGGAGCGGGTTTTTTCGTCGAACTGCAAGCCGTGCAATGCGCTCAACCATTGGCACAGGTCCGTCAAATCCTGATGCGTTAGCGCCGCCTCGACCGAGTAAAGGCTGGTGAAATCGCTCGACTCTCCCAAGTCCTCCAGGGCAAGGATGCGGGAGGTGGAATCGAGGTCGAGCAGTCGCGGCATTTTCCCGGCGATAGACGGTTGGCCGGCGACCAGTTTATAAAACTTTGCCTCGACCAGGACCCGGTCCCAGGGGGCGGCAATTTGCGGGTATTTCTCCACCCACGGGCGGGATTGTTTGAGTATCAAGCTGCCACCCTCCGTGGTCGAGACGCGCCAGGTGAGATTCATATTTCCCTCACCCGGCTTGTCTTTGCCGGTTATGGATTGCCGCCTGTCCAACAGGTTTCTCTTTTGCAGATAGTTTTCCAGTTCCGAATCGCTGAGCAAATCGAGGAGGAGAATTTCCGGGTGGTTTTGTAAAAGTTTTTCTTTTTGGGCTTTCATGGTGTTACCTTTAACAAACTAAAAACGGATAATGAAACTCCCCGTAGCAAGCTACGGGGTATCTAAGAAAGAAATTCATGATCACCACAGCATCAATTGTTGCAACTGCTTCTTCGGTTTGCCCTGTTTTCTTACGTAGGCCTCCACACTGGCCCAATCCCCACGCTCCCCTACCGTTCCAACATAATACCCGTCACTCCAAAACTCCCCTCCCCACAGCTTCTCCTTCACCCAAGGTTCGCGCCGAAAGATCTCCCGCGCCGTTATGCTCTTATATTTCTGAACGATTCGCCCGGGTGCTTCTTTCGGATGCGCTCCACACAGCAAATGCACATGGTCTCCATCCATTCCCAGTGCTTCCATCTCTATTTCATAGCGCTCGGCTATCCCAACACTTGTTTCTTTCAGCACCTCTTGCACCCGCCTTTCCAAGAGCATCTTCCGATACTTCACAGGGAACACCATATGGTAGTGGATCTGCCACACGCAATGGCTCGCGCGCCTCAAATGCTCCCGTTTCTCTGAAGTGGACGGGGTTGTTTGGACAATTTTGACGTGGGATTAAGGTGGAAATCGTGTTCATATTATTTTTTAAAAATATATTTTGTCCTTAGCCAAAGACGGGCACGCAGGTGCCCGCAAGCTGTATTGGCGGGGAGATTGGTTTTGCTCCGATTGCATGGACTTCGGCCGGGGTCCGGTAGCCCAGGGCTTGGTGGGGGCGCAGGTGGTTGTAGAAGTCCAGGTAGCGGGCTATCCCTTCGCTGGCTTCCTTTGCCGTGGCGTATTCGCGCAGGTAAATGTCTTCATACTTGAGGGTTCTTCAAAAGCGTTCAACAAATATGTTGTCCAGGTAGCGGCCACGCCCGTCCATGCTGATGCGCACCCCGGCTTGCCCCAGCACCGAGGTGAACTCGCTGCCGGTAAACTGGCTGCCTTGATCGGTGTTGAAGATTTGAGGTTGGGCCCGCCTCAGAGCTTCCTCCAGGGCGAGCACACAGAAGCGGCTCTCCAGGGTGTTGGAAAGCTGCCAGCTCAACACGTAGCGGCTGAACCAGTCCAACACCACGGTCAAGAAAAGGAATCCTCGGCTCAGCCGCAGGTAAGTGATGTCGCTGCACCATACCTGGTCGGGCCGCTCGACCGCCAAACCCCGCAGCAGATAAGGGAAAATGCGGTGCTGCCGGTGCCCCTGGCTCAAGTTTCGACACGGATAAATAGCCTCCAGGCCCATTTGGCGCATGAGCCGCTGGATGCGGCCTCGTCCCACTGCATGGCCCTCTCGACGCAGCCACTGGGTCATCCGGCGAGAACCAAAAAACGGATATTGGGTGTAGAGCTCATCCATGCGATGCATGTAGAGAACGTTCTGCTCGCACTGGGCACGGGCCCGATAGTAATAGCTGCCGCGGGCCAGCCCCAGCAACTGACATTGCCTGCCGATACTGATTTTTCCTTGAAGTGGTTGCACCATCTTGCGCCTCTCACCAACCGAGTTGTTCAGACTTTTTTTTTAGCCAATCGCATTCTACTTTCAGCTTTCCAATCTCCTGGTAAAGGTGATCTTTTTCCGTCTCGTTGTCCTTGCTGAGAGTCTGCCGCTGGCGCGAAAACAGCTCCGTTGCTCCCTGCAAAAGCTGCTTCTTCCATTGGGTCACCTGGTTGGGATGCACCTCAAAACGACCGGCGATCTCGTTGATGGTATGAGCGCCCCTGATGGCTTCCATGAAGTTTGATTCTTCCAAGTCGATCCAATGGGACACCGGTTGAGGTAAAATTTTCAGGTTCCGGCGGGAATCCTCGATATAATTGCTGACAAAAGCATCGAACAGCCGCTGCAGAAAAAACCCGCCCCGAAACTCGATTTTCTGGATTTGCGGCGATTGGAAGATCAAATCGTAGGCAATCACTTTATAGAGTTCGCATTCCTCTTTCACCTCATCATCCACCGCCAGTTGGAAACGATATCGGTTGGTCCTCGAAGACATGAAATTCTCCGTTTCCCGCAAGTGGCAGGCTTTGATAAAATTACCGATCTTGTTGCTGAAAACCGCCTCTATGCTATTTTTCTGGATCAGCTCCACCAACTGATCGAGGCAGGCTGATTGCGGCTCGTTAAGTGAACGGTCTTCTGCCCAATCGCGCAATTGCCCGGCGCTGATGAAACCGGCCTTGATGCCATCCAGAATGTCGTGCAGGGAATAAGCGGCATCATCCGCCCAATCGACAATCTGGCATTCGATGCTTTTGAAACCATTCAGGTGATCACCCTCACGCAGGCGCGTGGGCGGGGTCGATCCGCCAAAAACAAAATCCCGGCAGTTTTCCTGATCGTCATAGAGAAAATGGTTTTTCCGGATATGCGGGCTTTCCCACCTCATTTTCTTCCAGACAATCCCGGTGCAGCTTCTTGTATTTGAGAATGCCGTCCATAAAAGCGCGGGTAGGGGACATGCCTCTCGGTTTTTCCGGTCTCTCGTAAATCAGTTCGGTTAAAATGCGCAGGCTTTGGGCGTTGCCCTCGAATCCGCCGAACCGCAGCATCAAATCGTTCAACTTTCGCTCCCCGATATGGCCGAAGGGGGGGTGCCCGATGTCGTGGGCCAGCCCCAGGGCCTCCGCCAGCTCGGAATCGATGAAATAATCCTCCCTCAAAATTCACTCCTTACCCGCAGGTATTCGCAAATCGCCCGCCCGATTCGGGCCACCTCGATCGAGTGGGTCAACCGGGTGCGGTAAAAATCATACTCACCGGACTGAAAAACCTGGGTCTTCGATTGCAGGCGTCGAAAGGCCTCCGTAAAGGTTACCCGGTCGCGATCGATCTGAAACGCCGTCCGGATCGGGTCCTCCGGACGGGAATCGCCAAAGGTTTCCCAATCGAAAGGTCCGTAAAATTTATTTGCCCTCATACTCATTGTCTATGCCTATGTCCGCCTGGAGAATAATTTGAAGAGATCGAACCTTATTGGGCAAACAATTATGGGTGAAGATGAGTTATCAATGGAATTTCACGCGAATTCGCGCTTTTCCGCATCGAATACGGCAAATTGTAGTTGAGTATTCAGAAAAAAAAGTGCTACTGTGGCGCATAATTGCCTCTGAATCCAGAAAAGGAAGAGGTAGATAACAAGCCCGGTTGATAAAGTATGGCAAGAGATTGGCTGAATGGAGTATCCAGTTATTATGACGTCATTGTCATCGGCAGCGGCTTGGCTGGATTGACCGGGGCCAATTACCTGGCCAAAAACGGGCATTCCGTCCTCTTGCTCGAGCATCATTATCAATACGGCGGTTTAGCCACCTGGTTCCGGCGAAAAGGCGGGCATATTTTCGATATCTCGCTCCACGGTTTTCCCATCGGGATGATCAAGTCCTGCCGCAAATACTGGACCAAGGAGATCGCAGATTCCATCGTGCAGCTCAAAAACGTGCGTTTCATCAACCCCCAGTTCAATATCTGGACCCCTTTCGATCGCACCCATTTCACCAACCTGCTGATCGACAAATTCAAAATTGCCCGAAATATCTCGGAAGACTTCTTCGCCCGCTTGAAGACCATGAATTTTTACGACGACGTCACGCTGACCACGCGGGAGTTGTTCGAGGAATTCTTTCCCGGCCGGGCTGACGTGCACCGCTTGCTCCTGGAACCGATTGCCTACGCCAATGGCTCCACGCTGGATGATCCGGCCATCACCTTTGGCATCGTTTTTGGAAATTTCATGAACAAGGGCGTTTACACCTTTCGCGGCGGCACCGATGTGCTGATCAAGAAAATGGTCGCCGAATTGAAGAAAAACGGAGTCGATCTGCGTAAAAAGGCCCTCGTCGAGAAAGTGCTTATCGAAGAAAAAGACGGGCGGCGCTGTATCACCGGAGTGCGGGCCAATGGCCGCCTCATCCGCAGCAACGCCGTCCTCTCCAACGCCAATATCAAAAGCACCGTCCTCAAGTTGGTGGGCCGCAAAAATTTCGATCCCGCATTTATTGATGAAACGGAGAAAGTGCGCATCAATTCCAGCTCCTGCCAGGTTTACATGGGCCTCAAGGAAGGCGCCCAAATTCCCAATATCGGAGACCTCGTGTTTACCTCCGACAGCGAGGAATTCTCCATGAGCGAACTGACCGACATCCACACCACAAGCCGCACCTTTTCCATTTACTACCCCAACACCCGCCCCCACTTGAAAAACCCCAGAATCGCCATTATCGCCTCCCTCAACGGGAAATGGGACGATTGGTCCGGCCTCCCGGAGGATCAATACATCAAGGAAAAAAAGAGATTGTGCGAAGAATCCCTCACTTCCCTGGAAAGGCTCATCCCGGACATACGCGAAAAAATCGATCATATCGAGGCGGCCACCCCCCGCACCATCCAACACTACACCCGTCATGTGGGCGGCGCATCCTTCGGCACCAAATATGAGGGCCTTAATGTTTCCATGAACCTCTCCCGGCAGGTCAGGGGTTTGTTCCATGCCGGTTCCGTCGGGATCATCATGTCCGGCTGGCTGGGGACCATCAATTACGGCGTCATCACCGCCAACAAGATCGACAAATTGCTCTACGACCTGCAAAAAGGCATTCAGGCAAAGAAGGACGGGGCCAAAAAAGCGGCCAAACACATCTTCGCTTGAATAAGCCGCCCCTGCTTCCATCCGTCCACTAGGTCCCACTGCGAATCTCCGCCCGGAGATTAATTTCCCATGAACGACGTTTACGGAACCATTCCCCATCGCCCCCCCTTCCTTTTCGTCGATGAAATTATAGAAGTGACCGCGCAATCCGCCGTGGCCAAACGCACGGTGCGGGCAGATGAGCCTCATTTCGCCGGCCACTATCCCGGAAACCCCATTATGCCCGGCGTGCTTCTTTGCGAGGCCGTCTTCCAGATCGGGGCCATTTACCTCGTTAAAAAACTGACCGCCGCCGGCGAGTCGCTGGATGGCCTTACCCCCATCCTTTCCCGCATCAAGGAAGCCAAATTCAAAAACATGGTCAAACCCGGTGAAATTCTCACCATCGAAGCGCGTTTTAAAGAGTCCCACGGCAAATTCCACTTCCTGCATGGAACGGTTAAAAGAAGCGACGGCAAACTGGCCCTCGCCATCGACTTCGCCCTCGCCCTCATCAAAGAACAAGAGTGAGCGAAAGGTGGCCCACAAAAATGGTGTCATCGTAACGGCAATATTCATCGGTCGGCTATTCGGCGCAGCAGGATTTCAAAATTTCAGGATTCAGTTTGGCAATCTCGCTCCCGATTTGATCCATCGTGTAGCGCGGCGTGATATGCTGCGGGCAATTCCAATCGTAAGCCCGGATTCTAAACAAAATCACACGTTCGATGCGGGCCTTATAAATAGAGGCTGTCCCAAAAACCCGAATTTTGCGAATTGAGATATTCGACTCCGAACTGTAAGGGAACGTAAGTCATTCAATTCCGTCAAAAACGCTGTATAAGGCCTCTATTCGTTATAAATATAATCGCGTCAGACAGAGGTCTATGGTAGAATTGTATTTGAATATGCAAAACAAGAGAAAGGCTGACGGTGTTATAGACATCGAAATTGCCCAAAATCCCCTAAAAACGGTCTTTATGACAGCTTTATAAACAAGTTAACTTACTTTAAAACAAATGGTTATAACTTTGGGACAGCCTCTAATTAGCGGGGGTTAATTCATTGGCCAGGTCCGCCTTCTCGGAGGCATCGTAAACCTCGGCATCGGCCCAAATTTTCAGACGCTGCTGGGAAGGATAGTCCATCAAAAAGAGGGAAGCCCTCTTCGTATCCAGGATGTTTCCGGAGCTAATATACTGCCGGTTGCCTCGGAAATCGGCGAATCCGATACAAGTATCATCGAGAACCTTCAAAAAACCGGCCGGCCCGCCTCGGAATTGCGCATAAGGCCAGCCGTTTTCCCCCACCGTGGCCATATAGAAACTATCCCGCGACTCGATAAACGGTTTTTCTCGCTCCGTTAATACGAATCGATCCCCGGACGCCTCCATTCTGGCATAAGACTTTCTCGAACCATGCTTTTCCTGGAGTTTTTTAACGGAGTCTATAAACGCAAGTTTTGTAAAATTATCATTCATTATTCTAAGGGGTTAGGGTTAAGAAGATTAATATTATAGCTAGGTGCTAATTTCATCCGAAAAGATTCATAAAACCACGGATTGTGCGGACATACACGCATAAAACCAATTGGCCAATATTCGCAAATAGCTTCTACAGTACTCCTACGACTGCTGGCATAGGCACATTCACGCCCATTGCGGTCAAAAATATTCCCCGTTTGAGGAACCTTCTTTCTGCGGCCAAAATACGGCTCCACTGAAGTCTTTTGCAACATAGGCCAACACCATACAGCAAAACGCAAAAAAAGTCAATGGATAGGTTGGCTAGGTTTGATGCGTTTGATTAAACTTCAAAAAAAATCCCAATTTCACCCAAATGAAATGGACGGGGAAAACTGGACAGTGGAATAAGGTGGTCTTGAACCACTAAATCCGCTAACCTATGAATGTTATTAAATCACGAAAGAGAAGACAATACAGTGCTGAGTTTAAAGCCCGGGTGGCCCTGGAAGCCATCAGGGGCGCTCATACCATCAACGAGATCGCCGGTCGTTTTGAGGTGCATCCCAACCAGGTGACCCAATGGAAGAAGCAGCTTTTGCAGGGAGCAACGGAGCTGTTTTCGCGCCAGCGGCAGACTCTCAGCAAGGACAACGAGACGGAAAAAGATCACCTTTACCAGGAGATTGGAAAGCTGAAAGTAGAATGCGATTGGCTAAAAAAAAAGTCTGAACAACTCGGTTGGTGAGAGGCGCAAGATGGTGCAACCACTTCAAGGAAAAATCAGTATCGGCAGGCAATGTCAGTTGCTGGGGCTGGCCCGCGGCAGCTATTACTATCGGGCCCGTGCCCAGTGCGAGCAGAACGTTCTCTACATGCATCGCATGGATGAGCTCTACACCCAATATCCGTTTTTTGGTTCTCGCCGGATGACCCAGTGGCTGCGTCGAGAGGGCCATGCAGTGGGACGAGGCCGCATCCAGCGGCTCATGCGCCAAATGGGCCTGGAGGCTATTTATCCGCGTCGAAACTTGAGCCAGGGGCACCGGCAGCACCGCATTTTCCCTTATCTGCTGCGGGGTTTGGCGGTCGAGCGGCCCGACCAGGTATGGTGCAGCGACATCACTTACCTGCGGCTGAGCCGAGGATTCCTTTTCTTGACCGTGGTGTTGGACTGGTTCAGCCGCTACGTGTTGAGCTGGCAGCTTTCCAACACCCTGGAGAGCCGCTTCTGTGTGCTCGCCCTGGAGGAAGCTCTGAGGCGGGCCCAACCTCAAATCTTCAACACCGATCAAGGCAGCCAGTTTACCGGCAGCGAGTTCACCTCGGTGCTGGGGCAAGCCGGGGTGCGCATCAGCATGGACGGGCGTGGCCGCTACCTGGAGGCTGTCCCAAAGTTATAACCATTTGTTTTACAGTGAGTTAACTTGTTTATAAAGCTGTTATAAAGACCGTTTTTAGAGGATTTTGGGCAATTTCGATGTCTATAACACCGTCAGCCTTTCTCTTGTTTTGCATATTCAAATACAATTCTACCATAGACCTCTGTCTGACGCGATTATATTTATAACGAAAAGAGGCCTTATACAGCGTTTTTGACGGAATTGAATGACTTACGTTCCCATACAGTTCGGAGTCGAATATTTCAATTCGCAAAATTCGGGTTTTTGGGACAGCCTCTACCTGGACAACATATTTGTTGAACGCTTTTGGAGAACCCTCAAGTAGAGGCTGTCCCAAAAGGGTGATTTTTGCGAGTGTTTTTTGAAGAGTGTTCATTTTAGTGGTATTTTCTTTTGGGAGGGGGTGACTTTGCTCTCCTATGACGTTAGGATTCTGGTTTTGGGGTCCGGTTGCCTGGTTTTCTTTGTATGGGCCGACAGTAGGCCTGTGAAAAAGTATTGTCCTTGCTTTTCCGCTCTTTATTTAGGCCGCCGCTTTGGTTTTTAGTTCATCTTGCTGGGCCAGCATCTTGGCCACTTTCCATAGATTGTGCGAGAGGACCGACCAGGCTACGCTGATCGAGCGGTTGGCAAAGCCTTTGCTGCGCAATCGCCCGGCCTGCCAGCGATTCTTCAATACCCCGATCCGCCCTTCGGTGCTGGCCCGGCGCTTTTGCAATTGCCTGAAGTGTGGTTCCTCCATCCGTTTTTTCAACTGCTTCGGATCGCGTGGACAGAGCGCCATCGTAGATGCCCTCCTGGGCTAACTGCCGGCGGGCCCGCTGGGAGGCGAATCCCCCGGTCCGCGCACATGGCCGCTATGGGTTCGGCTAGGTTGAAGCGGTTCTGTCTTTGCAAACTCTCTTGCATTTGTTCATTTTCGCTTGGCGTCCGGCTGCCGTAGAGTTTCCAGTCCAGCAGGTATCCTTCAACGCTTTCACCCAAAAACAGGGTGTTGCCAAACTCAACCTCTTGGCCCGCTTTGCCTCGCACAATCACCTGCGCATCGGGTTCGTAAACACTCAAAACTTTCTCTGCGTTTTTCACCTGGCGGCCGCCAATGATTCGCTCGTGCGCTTGCTTGATGACCACCGGGATTAGCTCGCTCATGCGCTCCATCTCGGGTAAGGATCTGTTGGACCTGTTTTTCGCTGTAATCGCTTTGCTCCCAGCAGGCTTGCAATAATTCCCGGTGACTGCGGGCATGCTCCCCGATCCGTTTGAGCAGCTTTTTCATCTGCCTCAAGATACCCTTGCGTTGCCGCGCGCTGTCCTTTCGCCGCCGGCTGTGGGTCATCTGTATGCACAGCCGATTCATCTGCCGAGCCAAGGGCTCCGGTTCGATCGGCATGCGATGGCGCAAACCGGCCTTCTCACGGATCAGCCGGATCGCTTTGAGCAGCGTGCCCGCTACATCCTTGAGCAGCACCCAGTCCGTCGGCCAATGAATGTTGACCTCCAAACAGGTGCCGTCGATCAGGCAAATGGTGGTGTCTATCGGCTTGTCCAATCCCACCACCTGCCGGGCCAGATCGGCATCGCCCACAACCTCAGTCAAGGTCCGGTGCAAGGCCCTCAACTGCTTTTCGCTGAAAAACTTCGAGGCCCGTTCCAGGGGTGCTCTTGGAGATGCCCCTTATGCCGTCGATATGGCGGACACGACAAAAGTCAGCCAACAGATCGCTGCTGCCCAGAGCCCTCGACAAATGCCGAAACGAAATCCCACCGAGCAGATAACGCAGCGTTTCCATACGCAACGCCTTGAGGGCAAAATTAGCCCGCTTTTGCCGGGCCTTTACACTCATTGGCTGGCCTCTTTCCAAGGCCAGATCAACGCCCTGCGATTCCACCTCCGAATCGATCAGCAGCCGGTCGATACGCTCGATGGTGGCGCGAAAGTTATCGTAATCGAGGCAACGGTCGACCACAGTTAAAGCTGGACGCAGGAGGCATTGGATGGCTATATTTTTCATAGAAAGGGCTATATTGATTTTCGCTAACGCAATTATAGAACCCTTTTTTAGCCGGATCGAGCAAAAAAAATGCTCTTTCTGGCTATTTTTATAAACGTCATCCAGTTGACTACAAAATCTTTATATTTTTGGGACAGCCTCTAGTTAGAGGCTGTCCCAAAAACCCGAATTTTGCGAATTGAGATATTCGACTCCGAACTGTAAGGGAACGTAAGTCATTCAATTCCGTCAAAAACGCTGTATAAGGCCTCTATTCGTTATAAATATAATCGCGTCAGACAGAGGGTCTATGGTAGAATTGTATTTGAATATGCAAAACAAGAGAAAGGCTGACGGTGTTATAGACATCTGAAATTGCCCAAAATCCCCTAAAAACGGTCTTTATGACAGCTTTACTAACAAGTTAACTTACTGTAAAACAAATGGTTATAACTTTGGGACAGCCTCCAAGTATGAAGACATTTACCTGCGCGAATACGCCACGGCAAAGGAAGCCAGCGAAGGGATAGCCCGCTACCTGGACTTCTACAACCACCTGCGCCCCCACCAAGCCCTGGGCTACCGGACCCCGGCCGAAGTCCATGCAATCGGAGCAAAACCAACCTCCCCGCCAATACAGCTTGCGGGCACCTGCGTGCCCGTCTTTGGCTAAGGACAAAATATATTTTTAAAAAATAATATGAACACGATTTCCACCTTAATCCCACGTCAAAATTGTCCAAACAACCCCGTCCACTTCACCTTTCCAATCAAGCAACCACTCCGAGAAGCTGGCTTTAAGGTTCGCCGTCATTTGGCATTTCCTTTGCTACGGTGTGATCTCTATTTCTAGTAATATGGCATCTCAACAATTTCCGTTTCAAGGTCACCCGACCAAACACCAAACAAATCTCCAAAAGCCTGTTCAATTCGGTAATAGACTCTTAATTTTCCAATATCGGAATCATCCTTAAGAACTAGGGTAAATCCGGGTAGTTCTGTAACTTCTCCAAGCTTCAACTCGACAGGATTAAACTTCTGCAATGAAGGTTTGATCACTCTTCCAAGATGATCACGATTAAGTGATAGAATATAAAGTCCGAAAGTTTTGTTCTTTCGCGTCGTTTTTTCGTCACCATTACGATCGTTTGTGACCACAATGATGTTTTCTTCATTCACATTTTCAAGGAAAACACGGCAAGAAACTTTGATAGTTTTTTCTTTCTCATCATCCTGCAAAACTCTAACTGTTTCGCCCGATGAAGTTTTTTCATAAAGTTTAAATTTTAATTCATTCAAAATCGAATAGTATGCTGATATTTTTATTCCATTGTACTCGGAGTTTTCGCTTTCGCTATTAGCTGACACATATAAGCTACCTACAAAAAAAGCTAATACTAACAACTGATTTATTCTATTCATCGTCATAGTGGTGAGCTAGTTTGAAAGAAGTTGGCTAGCGCCTCAGTACCGCGCCATAGGTGTAATCCCACAAAGCGTCCGAAGTCAAGTTGCCGTCATTGTCGTGGGTAATATTGAAATCAAAAAATCTTTGCGTCTCAGCGGCTCGATGCGACAAAATAAATCTATGGCGGAGGGACCTTGTGTGGTAATCTCGCTTTGCTCGTTGATGTGTCGTCACTGCGTTCCTTGTGTTGGCATGTCTGGATAGTAGGGGCAGTTACTCAAGGAGCAACCACCCCGAGAATCTCGGCTTAAGGTTTGCCAACAATTGTATCTCCCTTGCTACGGTGTAACCCTCTACCTTGAGGCTGTCCCAAAGTTATAACCATTTGTTTTACAGTAAGTTAACTTGTTTATAAAGCTGTCATAAAGACCGTTTTTGGGGGATTTTGGGCAATTTCGATGTCTATAACACCGTCAGCCTTTCTCTTGTTTTGCATATTCAAATACAATTCTACCATAGACCTCTGTCTGACGCGATTATATTTATAACGAATAGAGGCCTTATACAGCGTTTTTGACGGAATTGAATGACTTACGTTCCCTTACAGTTCGGAGTCGAATATCTCAATTCGCAAAATTCGGGTTTTTGGGACAGCCTCTAACTAGAGGCTGTCCCAAAAATATAAAGATTTTGTAGTCAACTGGATGACGTTTATAAAAATAGCCGGAAAGAGCATTTTTTTGCTCGCTCCGGCTAAAAAAGGGTTCTATAATTGCGTTAGCGAAAATCAATATAGCCCTTTCTATGAAAAATATAGCCATCCAATGCCTCCTGCGTCCAGCTTTAACTGTGGTCGACCGTTGCCTCGATTACGATAACTTTCGCGCCACCATCGAGCGTATCGACCGGCTGCTGATCGATTCGGAGGTGGAATCGCAGGGCGTTGATCTGGCCTTGGAAAGAGGCCAGCCAATGAGTGTAAAGGCCCGGCAAAAGCGGGCTAATTTTGCCCTCAAGGCGTTGCGTATGGAACCGCTGCGTTATCTGCTCGGTGGGATTTCGTTTCGGCATTTGTCGAGGGCTCTGGGCAGCAGCGATCTGTTGGCTGACTTTTGTCGTGTCCGCCATATCGACGGCATAAGGGGCATCTCCAAGAGCACCCTGGAACGGGCCTCGAAGTTTTTCAGCGAAGAGCAGTTGAGGGCCTTGCACCGGACCTTGACTGAGGTTGTGGGCGATGCCGATCTGGCCCGGCAGGTGGTGGGATTGGACAAGCCGATAGACACCACCATTTGCCTGATCGACGGCACCTGTTTGGAGGTCAACATTCATTGGCCGACGGACTGGGTGCTGCTCAAAGCGATCCGGCTGATCCGTGAGAAGGCCGGTTTGCGCCATCGCATGCCGATCGAACCGGAGCCCTTGGCTCGGCAGATGAATCGGCTGTGCATACAGATGACCCACAGCCGGCGGCGAAAGGACAGCGCGCGGCAACGCAAGGGTATCTTGAGGCAGATGAAAAAGCTGCTCAAACGGATCGGGGAGCATGCCCGCAGTCACCGGGAATTATTGCAAGCCTGCTGGGAGCAAAGCGATTACAGCGAAAAACAGGTCCAACAGATCCTTACCCGGATGGAGCGCATGAGCGAGCTAATCCCGGTGGTCATCAAGCAAGCGCACGAGCGAATCATTGGCGGCCGCCAGGTGAAAAACGCAGAGAAAGTTTTGAGTGTTTACGAACCCGATGCGCAGGTGATTGTGCGAGGCAAAGCGGGCCAAGAGGTTGAGTTTGGCAACACCCTGTTTTTGGGTGAAAGCGTTGAAGGATACCTGCTGGACTGGAAACTCTACGGCAGCCGGACGCCAAGCGAAAATGAACAAATGCAAGAGAGTTTGCAAAGACAGAACCGCTTCAACCTAGCCGAACCCATAGCGGCCATGTGCGCGGACCGGGGATTCGCCTCCCAGCGGGCCCGCCGGCAGTTAGCCCAGGAGGGCATCTACGATGCGCTCTGTCCACGCGATCCGAAGCAGTTGAAAAAACGGATGGAGGAACCACACTTCAGGCAATTGCAAAAGCGCCGGGCCAGCACCGAAGGGCGGATCGGGGTATTGAAGAATCGCTGGCAGGCCGGGCGATTGCGCAGCAAAGGCTTTGCCAATCGCTCGATCAGCGTAGCCTGGTCGGTCCTCTCGCACAATCTATGGAAAGTGGCCAAGATGCTGGCCCAGCAAGATGAACTAAAAACCAAAGCGGCGGCCTAAATAAAGAGCGGAAAAGCAAGGACAATACTTTTTCACAGGCCTACTGTCGGCCCATACAAAGAAAACCAGGCAAACGGACCCCAAAACCAGAATCCTAACGTCATAGGAGAGCAAAGTCACCCCCTCCCAAAAGAAAATACCACTAAAATGAACACTCTTCAAAATCCCCTCGCAAAAATCACCCTTTTGGGACAGCCTCTACCTTTTACCGTCCGGCATGGAGGACCAGTGGATGTGGGTGATTTTCCATTGGCCTTCGTTGCGCTTGAGAATGACGGTTTCTTTTCCCAGGAGGTTGTATTTTTTGTTTTTGAATGTGCCCTTGGTCCGGCTTTCACTGAAAACAATGGCCGTGTCCCCTGATTCCTGAACGGATTGCGCGGTCACTTCCCGTTTCATGTTTTTGGAAAATTCCATGTCCAGCGGCATGTGGTGCCCGGCGTATTCCTCCAGGGATCGCTCCACCCCGCCGCTTTCAAATATGAGAACGTCCTCCGCCAGAAGCCGGTAAACCGCCTCTTTATCCCCACGGGTGAGGGCATTGTGGAAGCTCTCCACGGTGCCCGCCGGTGTGCTTTCATCGACGGTATGGTGATGGCCATCATCCTCGTCATTGCCATCATCGGCATCGTGCCCGTCGTGGTCATGGCTTTCTCCGATCATCTTCTCCATTGGCTCGACGCCCATGCCATGCTCGAAAACAAGTTCGCCGCCTTCATAGCCGGTAATTCCCAACAAAATACCGCCCAGCAGGAGCAGCCCGTAAAAAAGCTTGGGAAGCGTCCGTCCTTTTCGCACATGGTGAATGGACCAGGCCGTCAGTATAAAAAAGATTACCGAAGCCGAGATAGCCCAATTGCGGTGATGAATCATCTCGGCATGGGATTCGTCGTTATGGGCAACGATGTTGGAAGCCAACCACCCGCTTAAAAGAGTAAATACGGTTGTCGCCGCGCCCGACCACAGCATCCAGTTGGCCGCGATGCGTAGGTTTCCTCTGGTTTCTTCCTTGGAGATAAAAAACCCGATACCGTGCAATACAATGGAGCCAAAAAATAGCCCTATCGGGAAATGAACGAATAACGGATGCCAATTTGGAATGTTTTCTATCATAAGTTTCGGTATCTAATTTTTTGGTTCTTCTAAGCTACAATTAATAGAGTGAAATTGAAAGCGCGATTCAATAAAGGATCGACCCGGCAAGGCTTGCGCCTTTGAGTCCTGCCATGAGGTTTTTATGGTTGCCTGTGCCGTATCTTTGAGCTTCGCCCTTTATGTTAAGTTATGACAGTGGAAACTGAACAGCCTTTCCCTGAACTCGAAAAGGGCGACCTGGTGGACCTTGGCGGTTGGTCCGTTCTCAAGGAAGCCCGCGGACTCATCGAGGCCAACGTCATAAAGGAATGTGCCTGGGAAGCCCCAATCCTCAAAGGGATGATTCAGATGGGCGGCGCAAAATACTTTCCGCGTCTCAATTTGAGATCGATAGCTTTCGCTGAAAATAAATGCAATTGCCGCAGTGGCCGGCAGGGCATGATTTGTGCCCATGCCATTGCCCTCTGCCTCCATAGAGTTGAGGCGGCGGAATCAGCTGATGTAGACCAAAAGAGCCAAGTTGAAGTTGAAGAGGTTGCCGAGGCGGTCTTGGAGGTGCGTTCACTCGTGCTCTCCGAAGGCAAAGGGATGGACTTGCGTTTCAACCTCTACCTGCCGCCCAATTTGCCTGCCGTGGCCGGGCGGGATGCCATCATGGTCAAGCTTGAGGCGGTTCTCGGCCACAAGCAGATGGCTCCAGAAAATCTCGACCGGGGGCGTGCTTATCGTCTCGAAAAGGGTTTTTACGAGGCCGCCGCCTTGGTTGAAAAATGGTGCCAAGGGCGGCTCTACGGGCTGTTGCGACTCAAGCGCGCTCAACTACGGGACCTTTTAAATAGCTTGGCCGGTCTGCCGGTGGTTTTTTGGATTAATAAGCCGCAGGCCCCGCTGAGTTGGGATGGCGAGGCCTTGCCGGGAGTTCATGAATTTCTAACGGCTAACGAAGAGAGCCCAATTGAACCTGAGCGGGCGCCCGAAAAGGTTAAACAGAGGCCATCTTTCCAGCCGAGGGCCTCCGGCCTCACCCGCATGGCCGTGGATGGTTCGACCCAATTCCTCGCCATTACGCTTCCTTCGCGCGAAAGCCATGAATACCGGGATGTGCTCGATCTCCTTAAAACAAACGGTTTTGTGTTGGAACCTTCCAATCGAAAATGGTGGCTGCGGGACAGGCACAAGACCCTCAGTTTCCTGGCCAAATACCTGGAGGTCCTGAAAAGTGATTTTCAGGCAAAGTTGACGGATAATTTCAAGACGAGAATCGCCCATCTCCGGTTTGGAAACATTATTGCGGAAGCCAAAGAGATGGACGAAGGGTTTGTCCTCGAAGCCAGGCTTGAGGCGGGGGGCGCCGATGAGGAGGCCTTGCGGCAGGCGGTTGAAAAGGGGCAGTCCTACGTGGCGGACGGTGAGGTGACTTACCTGCTCGAACCAGCGAAACTGGAGCTTTTCGCCCAAGCCCAGCGTTCCTTGAGCGGCGATTCCCGGCGCGCTTTTTCGACGCGGTATCGCCAGCGGCTGGATGCCACGTCCATGCGCGATGCCGAAGAACTGTTCGAACCTCTTTCGAACTCACTCACTACGCCCGAAACCTGGAAGAAACGAAGCGCCGCCCTGAAAAGCGTAGCTCATCTGCAACCGGCGCCTATCGACATAGACCTGGACGGCCAACTGCGCGGCTACCAACACATAGGCGTTGCCTGGATGCACCATCTCTTCAAAAGCGGCCTGGGGGGAATTTTGGCTGATGAAATGGGCTTGGGCAAGACCATCCAGGCGTTGGCCCTGCTGGCAAGTCTGCAAAAGGCGAATGCTAATCAAAAAACATGTCTGGTAGTATGTCCCGCCAGCCTGTTGGAAAACTGGCGCAGGGAAGCGGCAAGGTTTACTCCTTGGCTCAAAGTATTTGTGCATCATGGGAGCGGCCGGCTGAAGGATGCCACCGCGTTCGATTCCTATGACCTGGTGATCACCTCCTATGGCACGCTTATACGAGATCTGGAATTATTTCAAACAGTCGGGTTTCAAGGTGTCGTCGCGGACGAAGCCCAGCATATCAAAAATCGACGCACACGCAATGCGCGATCTCTGGGAAGCCTGCGGGCGGACGTTCGCTTTGTCCTGACGGGCACGCCGATTGAAAACAGCCTCGAAGACCTAAGGTCGTTGATCGAATTCATATTGCCAGGCTATCTGGCCAAGCTTCCCTCTCATGCGAGCCTCGACGAACGCGCCTGGTACCACGAAAGACATCGGCAGCAGGCCCTGCCTTATATCCTCAGAAGGACCAAAGCCCAGGTGGCCCCCGAATTGCCTGAGAAAATCGAACAGGTGGTCTACTGCCGTATGGAAACCGACCAGCGCCGGTTCTATGATGATTTTACAAAAAAGGCTCGGGAGGAAATTTTTAATATGGAGATGTCCGGCGTCGGAGAGGGAAAATTGCGGATGACCGCATTGACGCACCTCCTCCGGCTGCGGCAGATTTGCGCGGAACCGCGTCTGCTCAACCAGGAATTCAACATCGAAAATTCGGCCAAACTGAGCGCTTTTCTCGAAATCCTCGATGAAGCGCTGGATGACCGGCATCGCATCCTCTTGTTTTCTCAATTTGTCACCGTATTGAAATTTATCCGCGAAGCGCTTGAGGAACGCGGTCACGCCTATTGCTACCTCGATGGGCAGACGCGCAACCGCCAGAATGTCTGCGACCGGTTTAACGACGACGAAAGCATCCCGGTTTTTCTGATTTCCCTCAAAGCGGGCGGTACGGGACTCAACCTCACCGGCGCGGATACCGTTGTGCACTTCGATCCCTGGTGGAACCCCGCCGTGGAACTCCAGGCAACCGACCGCGCCCACCGCATTGGACAGAAAAAAGTCGTCACCAGCATAAAACTGATCGCGGCCCAAACCATTGAAGAAAAAGTGCTGGAAATGCAGCAAACCAAATCGGAGCTATTGCGCAACCTACTGGACGACAGCGCACTTGCCACATCAAAAGTCAGCCTGGCCGATATCCGAAATCTCCTGAACTGAGATAAGTTCTAGTTGGTCGATGGCTCGACACCCTCCCGCAGCGCCGCCAGTCCTTCGGTGCAGGCGGTGGCGAGCATGGTGATATCGAGGCTATAGGCGAGAAACCGGTAGCCCTCGGCGATGCGGGCCTTCGCCTGTTCCGGGACGGGCGGTACGACATGAATGCCGGGCGTTATGTTGTGGCTTTGGCATGCCTTCAGGATCGTATCGCGTGCGGCGAGGTAGTCCGGGTGGTCGAATTGCCCGGTGATCCCCATCGAAGCGGTCAGGTCGTAGGGCCCGATGAAGGCGGAATCGATGCCTGGCACACTAAGGATGGCGTCGATATTGCGCACCGCCTCGATATGCTCGATCTGCACCACAAGTAGAATTTCGTCGTTGGCCCGGGCGCATTCGTCAGCCAAGCGCATACCATAGGCGTTGGCCCGGCAAAAACCCACGCCACGCAAGCCCTGTGGTGGATACTTTGTGGCCTCCACCAGCAACATAGCCTCCTCACGGGTCCGCACCAACGGCGCCACTACACCGCTTGCCCCGGCATCGAGGTAGCGTTTGACGAGGGCGTA
This sequence comes from Opitutales bacterium, assembly GCA_965226205.1. Taxonomy (GTDB): domain Bacteria; phylum Verrucomicrobiota; class Verrucomicrobiia; order Opitutales; family UBA2987; genus JAJFLU01. The sequence goes on from CBDDCJ010000029.1 coordinate 441,188, forward strand.
ATCTACCCCATGCAGGCGCACCATCGCGGCGCAATCCGGGTGCCCTGAGCGGATGGCTTGAAAAAGCTGTTGGGTCTGCGGCAAATCAACTGCCGAGTGCTCCACATCGACGCAAAGGAAGTCAAAGCCGCAAGCAGCCATCAATTCGGCAATAATAGGGCTCCCGCTATTGATCCAACTACCGATCACGGTCTCACCCCTACGCAAGCGTTGACGCAGGGAGGGAATGGATTTCGATTTATTCATAATTCGTAGGTTGTGCCAATTCGCTCGACCGGGTTATTCAATTGAGATCAATAGCATCCCAAAGAAAATAACGCAAATCGGCTGTAAATATTGGTCTATTTGTCTGTCACCTAAGTTGGAGAGATACAAGAAGAGAAACCATAGCGACAATAATTACCTAGGTAGAAAGAAGATTGCTGAATGTCATTCATGGTTTTGCATTAACTTTTTTTCACCTTCAGCAGGCACACCGCTCCCGCCAGGAAGAGGGTGGAGACGGCCAGGATGCCGAGGCGGGGTTCTCCGCTTAGTTTGGCTGCCGTTCCCATGACTATGGGGCCGAGGAGGGCCGCGGATTTGCCGATCATATTGTAGAAGCCGAAAAATTCGGCCGCTCTTTCCCTGGGAATCATGGAGACAAAATAGGAGCGGCTGAGGGCTTGCAGCCCCCCTTGGACCGAGCCGATGAGAAAGCCGAGGATGTAAATTTTGCTGATTTTAAAACCGAACAGGTTGGCCGGTTCGATATCCAGAATGGAACCGTAGGCGGTTACCCCCAAATAAATGAGGATGCCGGTGTGGAGCAGTTTGGTGGGCCCGAATTTCTGCCCCAGCCAGCCGAAAAGGAGGGCGAAGGGCACCCCCACCACCTGGATCAGGATGAGGGTCTTGAGGAGGTCGCCGGTCTCGAAGCCGATGGTCTTGCCGTAGTTGACGGACATCGTGATGATGGTGTTGACCCCGTCGATATAAAACCAGTAGGCGATCAGGAACCAGAGCAATGCTCGCATTTTGATAATTTCCCTCAAGGTCCTGGCCAGTTTACTAAAGCTGGCGCCGACCGCCTGGCGGAAGGGCGGCGGGCGGCCCTTTTTCGGCTCCTTTACTTTGAGAAGAAGGGGGATGGTAAATAGCATCCACCAGGCCGCCGCGCAGAGAAAGGCCAGGCGCGTGGCTGCGATATGTTTTTCCGGTCCCAGGGCTTCGGCTTTTTGGATGATGATGATATTGACAATAAACAACAACACGCTGCCGAGGTAACCGAGAGAGAAACCCAGGCTGGAGACCCAATGGGCGTTTTCCCGGTCGCTCACTTCAACCAGGAGCGAGTCGTAAAAGAGGTTGCCGCCATAAAAGCCGATGGTCCCGAAAATGAAGGCCAGGCTGGCCCATTTCCATTGCCCCTCCCCGGGCAGAACCATCAGGGCCGTCGAAACCGCCCCCATAACGGCAAAAAAGAGCAGAAACCGTTTGCGCCCCCCGCCCTGGTCCGCAATGGCCCCGAGGAAAGGCGCCAGCACGGCCACCACCAGGCTGGCGGTAGTCACGGTAAGCCCGTACCAGAAGGTCTGGTCGGGGGCGGACATGCCTTTGGCCCAGAAGGACGGGTAAAAAATGGGAAAAATCCCGGCCAGGATGGTCAGGGCAAAGGCCGAATTGGCGGTGTCGTAAAGCGCCCAACTCAAGGCGCCCTGAGGCAGTTTTTTCATGGAGTGGCTTACTGAAAGGACTTAGAAACTGCCCATTGTTTAACGGGAGGCTTTCCCCCAGTCAAAAGTATTCAAACAACCCTGGCCAGGGGAATGGTTTTTGACCTTAGACCGGCAAAAAATGATCCCAACACCTTGTCATTTACGGAAGAATCAGGTAAGTTGTATGTCTAAACTCGGATATCCAAACCGAAGCTGCCAAACCGATCAACAGAAGGCATTTCCCATGTTATACGTAAAAGAAACGAAGAAATCTGCCCAACAGGCTGAAATGGACCTCAAGGAGGCCGTCGCGCGGCATAAATTTGGCGTCCTGCATGTCTATAACCTGAAGGAGACGCTCAAAAGCAAGGGTTTCGACCTTCCCGCGGAATGCCGAATCCTGGAGGTCTGCAACCCCCAGCAGGCGATCAAGGTTCTCTCCAGCGACATGAGCATGAACATGGCCCTGCCTTGCCGCATTTCTATTTACGAAGAAGGGGGCAAAACGAAGATCGGCATGATCCGGCCGGGGGCGCTGCTGCAAATGCTGTCGCAATCGGAAGATTTGAAAAATGTGGCCGAAGAGGTGGAGAAACAAATTATCAAGATGATCGACGAGGCCGTTTGAAAGTAAATCCTGACTGTCTTCAATTATTACTCCAATCGCATAAAGTGACACAAATTTTGCAGCCAACACCAATTTTCAACGCTTGCTCCGCAAATCACAGCAACGGAACGTATTTTGCAACGGGCAATCCTTGACATCACCGTGAAACATGTTTCACATAAAAACATGAATTCTGTAAGCATCAGGACATTGCGCCAGAACTGGCCCGAGACGGAACGGCGGCTGAGGCAGGAAAAAGAGATATTGATCACCCGAAACTCCAAGCCGGTGGCCAAGCTGGTCCTGGTCACAGATGAAACGGCCAAGCCCAGGAAACAATTTGACGCTGAAGAAAATCGTAAATGGCTAAAAGAGATGTGGCCCGAACCGCTCGAAGGCTTCAGTACGGACGAGGCCATCAACAGAGATCGAGACGAAGGATTGTCGCATTTGTTCGAATAGCCAGACATGCCATTGTATCTGGACTCCAGTTGTTTTCTGAAACTGTTTCTCACGGAGCCGGAAACCGAAAGTGTGCATGAACATATAACGTCTGAAAAAAGGGTAATTATATCGACCGTAACGGAATTGGAAACCATTTCGCAGATATATGGGCACCACAAAGGGGGAAGATACTCTAAACAAAAGCTAAATACTTTGTTGAATAGGCTGGAAGGTTACAGGAATAAAAACCCTTTCGAATTCCGGGCAGTGGATATTTCTATTTTTCAAATCGCCAGGCGGCAGATCGCCTCAGCATCGGTTTATTGCCGCACTCTGGATCGTTTGCATCTGGCCGCCATGGAGGATTTGAAGGTTCGGCGACTGTTGACAAACGACGGCATTCAGGCCAGGGCGGCCAACGAATTGGGTTTCCAGGTAATTTTGCCTCAACCTGAATTTTAACTAACCCTCCAAATCCCGAATTTGTGGTCGAGGTCCCCGTCATCATCATTCGCCACCCCAAGGAGCGGTTGTCCAAATGCACCTTGGAGCCGTTGCGGGAGAGGCCCGATCTTACATTCTATCGGGCTAAAAAGGGTTTCAAATTCGATGCCGGAGGGCATATCCTGTTGGCTATGGACGCCCCGCCCCTGAGTCCCGCCGATGCCGGCAGACCGCTTCTATTCCTCGATGGCACCTGGCGCCGGCTGCCGCAATTGGAGGCTTGTTTGGAGGGCGAACCGTTGCGCCGGAGCCTTCCGGCAGGTATCAGGACGGCCTACCCGAGGGTGAGTAAAATATTTACCGACCCCGAAGGGGGGCTGGCATCTGTCGAGGCCCTGTATGTGGCCAAAAAAATACTGGGAGACGATGACCCCGCCATTCTCAGCGAATATCGGTGGAAGGAAAAATTCCTGAAAAACCTGCCGCCTGGCATTTAAGAGTATCTTTTCAGCGCACACTGAAAGCATATCCCGTTTGAAGAATAAAACCCCTTCAGGGTTTCGAAAATCAATCATGCAACCATCTATCCAGGAGTTGCACTCCCTGGCTGGCGAATATCGC
>CBDDCJ010000029.1:447500-670944 GCA_965226205.1 Opitutales bacterium
CCGGCCAGGCCGTTCTTTGCATTCAAGTTTCCATTACCTATAGGAAAATATCGGGCTGGAATCGAAAACACCCTATTCCAACCGCGACCTTTTACCGGGGCCGTAGCTCAGTTGGAAGAGCACCTGCTTTGCAAGCAGGATGTCGTCGGTTCGAGCCCGATCGGCTCCACCAACCCGTAAAAGACGCCAAAAAAGCGCGAGGCAAAGACCCAATTGCCGAAAGAAGCCGGGCCCATAGCTCAGTTGGTTAGAGCATCGCCTTGATAAGGCGGGGGTCGGTGGTTCGAGTCCACCTGGGCCCACCACTACCGGCCAAAGGCCAGAGGCCAGGGCCCGGACTGGCAGAGGAAACAGCAGAGGAAACAGCAATGAAAAAGAGACTTTTTTCCCGTCAGGGAAAACGTTCTTTGAAAGTACAAACGCAAATTAGCGGGTATAACAACAACGTCAGATACTCGGCATCCTCTAAACCGGGATGCCAAGCGGCGAAGTTTATTTGGATCGGATAAAATAAAGAAGAGCAACAGGTGAATGCCTTGGCGACACCAGGCGACGAAGGACGTGGTAAGCTGCGATAAGCCTCGGGTAGCTGCAAACTAGCTTTGACCCAGGGATTTCCGAATGGGGAAACCCGGCGGCCGTAATGGGCCGTCACTGCAGGTTGAACACATAGGCCTGCCAGAGCGAACCCGGTGAAGTGAAACATCTCAGTAACCGGAGGAAAAGAAAGCGAATGCGATTCCGTAAGTAGTGGCGAGCGAAAACGGACCAGCCCAAACCGGCGGGATTCATCCCGCCGGGGTTGTAGGACCCCAATGTGGTACCTCAACGGTTAGGAGAACCTTTTGGAATGAAGGACCAGAGAGGGTGAAAGCCCCGTAACCGAAAACCAGAGAGGACCTAGGGTGTTCCTGAGTAATACGGGACACGTGAAACCCTGTATGAATCTGCGCGGACCACCGCGTAAGGCTAAATACTAGGTGTCGACCGATAGTGAACCAGTACCGTGAGGGAAAGGTGAAAAGTACCCCCATAGGGGAGTTAAAAGTACCTGAAACCTGTTGCTTACAAGCGGTGGGAGCCTCCCCCTCTTAGGAGGGTTGGGGTGACCGCGTACCTTTTGCATAATGGGCCCGGGAGTTACGGTCTGTAGCAAGCTTAAGCCCTTCCGGGGCGTAGGCGTAGCGAAAGCGAGTCTGAACAGGGCGACCAAAAGTTGCAGGCCGCAGACCCGAAACGGAGGTGATCTTACCATGGCCAGGTTGAAGCTCGGGTAAAACTGAGTGGAGGACCGAACACACATAGCTTGAGAACTGTGGTGATGAGCTGTGGTAAGGAGTGAAAGGCTAATCAAACCCCGTTATAGCTGGTTCTTTCCGAAATATATTTAGGTATAGCGTCATATGCTGACTACCGGGGGTAGAGCACTGAAAAGGCTAGGGCCCCTACCAGGGTACCAAACCTTATCAAACTCCGAATACCGGTAGGTGAAGTATGGCAGTCAGACTGCGGGGGATAAGCTCCGTAGTCGAGAGGGAAACAGCCCAGACCACCAATTAAGGCCCCTAAATCATCGCTAAGTGAGAAAGGAAGTGAATTGACAAAGACAGTGGGGATGTTGGCTTAGAGGCAGCCATCATTTAAACAAAGCGTAATAGCTGACCTATCGAGTTGATTCGCGCCGAAAATGATCGGGGCTCAAGCGATGTGCCGAAATTGTGGATTTAGTCTCCCCCCTCTCGAGGGGGAAGACCGAGTGGTAGGAAAGCGTTCCAACAGGATTGAAGCGTAAGCGGTAAGCGAACGTGGACCGGTTGGAAGTGAGTATCCGGGCATAAGTAACGATAAATGCGGTTAAAATCCGCATCGCCGTAAGGATAAGGTTTCCTGGGCAAGGTTCGTCCGCCCAGGGTTAGTCGGGAGCTAAGACGAGGGCGTAAGCAGTAGTCGATGCACAACAGGTCAATATTCCTGTACCGTCATGTAGGCGTTATTACCAGAGGAGGGACGGAGAAGGCTAAACCGGCGCGGTCATGATTGTCTGCGTCTAAGTGTTTAGGCCGTTCGGCAGGTAAATCCACCGGACATTAAGGCTGAGGCACGATGGGACTTCAAAGCTACGGCAGCGAAGGATCGGTTGATGCCATGCTTCCAGGAAAAGCTTCGCTGGAGGCCTACAAGACGCCCGTACCGCAAACCGACACAGGTATCCGAGATGAGTATTCTAAGGCGCGTGAGTTAACTCTCCTCAAGGAACTCGGCAAATTGGCCCCGTAACTTCGGGATAAGGGGTGCCCCCTGTTAAAGGGGGGCCGCAGTAAAGAGGCACGACCGACTGTTTAGCAAAAACACAGCTCTCTGCTAAGTCGTAAGACGACGTATAGGGAGTGACACGTGACCAATGCGGAAAGGTGAACATTGGAGGTGAGAGCCTCTGGTCCAAGCCCCCGTGAATGTCGGCCGTAACTATAACGGTCCTAAGGTAGCGAAATTCCTTGTCGGGTAAGTTCCGACCTGCACGAATCGTGCAACGAGTTGTGCGCTGTCTCGAGGAGATGCTCAGTGAAATTGTAGTGGCGGTGAAGATGCCGCCTACCCGCAGCAGGACGGAAAGACCCTTTGCACCTTTACTGTAAGCTGGTATTGGTATTTGATTCTCAATGCGTAGCATAGGTGGGAGACTTTGAAGCGGCGTTTCAGGACGCCGTGGAGTCAACAGTGAAATACCACTCTTTGTTTATTGGATATCTAACTCCTGGCCGTTATCCGGCAGGGGAACAGTGCTAGCAGGTCAGTTTGACTGGGGCGGTCTCCTCCCAAAGAGTAACGGAGGATTGCGAAGGTTCCCTCAGCCCGGTTGGTAATCGGGCTCTAGAGCGCATTGGTATAAGGGAGCTTTACTGTGAGACACACAAGTCGAGCAGTTGCGAAAGCAGGCCAAAGTGATCCGGTATTAGAATGTGGAATTGATATCGCTTAAAGGATAAAAGGTACGCTAGGGATAACAGGCTGATAGCGCCCAAGCGTTCACAGCGACGGCGCTGTTTGGCACCTCGATGTCGGCTCATCACATCCTGGGGATGGAGAAGGTCCCAAGGGTTCGGCTGTTCGCCGATTAAAGTGGTACGCGAGCTGGGTTCAGAACGTCGTGAGACAGTTCGGTCCTCTATCCGCTGCGGGCGTTGGAGATTTGAGGGGTTCATTCCCCAGTACGAGAGGACCGGGAATGACGTGCCTCTGGTGTTCCGGTTATCGCGTCAGCGGTAGCGCCGGGTAGCTAAGCACGGAAGAGATAAGCGCTGAAAGCATCTAAGCGCCAAGCTCCTCCCAAGATAAGATCTCCCTTGAGAGTCCTGGAAGACCACCAGGTAGATAGGCCGGAGGTGTAAGTGCAGTAATGCATTGAGCTTACCGGTACTAATGACTCGAATGGTTTTATCCAACGATCCTTATTAAAAATACAACCAGCCGCAAGGTCTGAGGTTGTCGGGATACCCGCTAATCTGCGTTTGTGCTAAAAAAATAAAATTTACCTGCCAAGCCGCCACAACAGGCAACCACAACCACAGACACACCTACCCAAACCATCGGTAAAACGAGCAATAAACAAATGGCGGCCACGGCCTTTTTTAAAAAAATAAAAACTAATAAAAAAGGAAACGACTCTGGTGATCATAGGTGAGGGGAAACACACGTTCCCATCCCGAACACGCTCGTTAAGAACTCAACCGCCGATGGTAGTGCGGCCTAGATGCCGTGCGAGAGTAGGTCGTTGCCAGAACTAATGGCCCGCCCCCTCCGAAAGGAAAGGGCGGGCCTTTTTTTATCCAAAAATCTTCCTCTTGCTCTTCGTATTCGTCTCCATGAAAGACCAGAGTCAGAAAAAAGTTTTCGACCAGAGTAGAGGTCAAGGTCTCCCACCAAATACATTCCTCCACAGCCGGAGAGGCTGGGCGGTTTTTTATTTGCATATTGATTGCATTGCAAAATCGGAAGCCGCTGGCTGCATTATGCCGCTCAAATTTGTTGGAAAAAGTCACCAAATATCAAAAAGATCGACATGGTCCTTTTGAATTTTCTTCATAGCCCCCATCAATATGGTTATAGTATGAAATCACGGGACGATTTGACTTCGTAAAGTCTAATCTTCCTTTATCGTAAGGAGATAAAGATTAATTCCATGGAGTTTCTCAAGAATTACCATGTCCCCATTTTCTAGATGTTTGTGTTTATCATAGCGCAAAATCTACTCGACCACCGTCTATGACAAATTGGGGTTTCACTTCCTCCAAATCAAAAATATTCCAGTCAAGATCACTCAGTATGGGCAATATAATACCTTGTATGGTTCCAGATTCATCCGTTCCTTCAAGGAGTGGATTCTCTTTAATTTGATTTACCCGTTCTGACAATTTTTCAATCATAGGCCTCCGATTTATTAACGATGCAATCAACATGCAAATAAAAACAACACCGACCCGACCAGCCTCTCTGGCTGTGGAAGAGCGGGTTTCAGGGCAGTGCCCTGAGTTTGGCAATCACCGAATCATTTTTTCGTCTCCTTCCCACCATCTACTCGCCTCGTCCAGCCCCCTGCAGGCAGAACCGGCTTGAATCAAAGATTACTTCTCGTTCACCTTGCGGACAAATTTAGCCCGCGACAGCCGGATGGCGACATCGCGCAGGTTGGAGGCGATTTTCAGCCGACGGAGAATGGCCGGGGACGACATATCACTGGAAATTCCCCGGCTGAGCGCTTTATAATCCAATTTGGCTTTCATTTATTACCTTGGTTCTTATTCAAGATGTTCCAGGTCGTCAATGTCTCGCGGTCGTCCGGCTGCTCTTTTCATTTTCCTTAATCCATTGACGGAAACGACCTGCAACACATGCCCTTCGAGTTCGTGCTGTTCGCGGTTGTTCCAGACTTCCTTTAAAAACGGCCCTACCAGCATCAAATCCAGGGTCAAATGCTCAGCTTGCTCGAATTTGGTTATTCGGAAAATATTCCGCTCAGTTTCTTTTCCAGTATCAAAAGGGATGAGTCCCGACTTGATTTGAAACCCAATTTCGGAAATAGCATCAGCAATATCGTTGAGGTTCTGTTCTTGTACGAGAATATCGATATCCTGGGTTAATCGAGGATACCCATGGATGACCACGGCCAAACCACCGCAGATTGCGTAATCAATGCCTTTTGCATTCAACGCGTCGGTTACAGCGAATAATTCGGTTAACAAGTTCATGTTTTTCGCAGGTAACTTAGGTTCTTCATAAATTTCCGCTTCTTCAAGGAGATTCGCTTAAGGAAGCATTTAGGGGTAGGCGCCACTGTCCTCTGCAACACTTCGGCGTTTGAAAATGGAGTGTCATTTAACTTTCCAAATAAACGTGCTGAGGACAGCCCGTTCCACCTTAAATGATCTGGTTTGAACTATTTATCCGCGACCGGAATCAAACGTCCGCGGGTTGGCATTTCGATAACTTTTTTTGTGGAGAGGTATTCCTGTAATGTCTGAGCAAATAACTGTTGTGATCCTTTTTTTGTAAGTCGTCTGGATTGGGGAAAGGCGCTGAAAAGATCGCCCCCTTGAGCGAGAATTTCTATGGTCGCAACCCGGTAGGCGGCCTTAGGGTCGAGGGCCTCATGGCCGACTTCAATTGCCATTGCCCGCTCTTCCTCCGGGCGGCCAATGTCGTATTCCACTCTGAGGCCGGAAACTTGCAGCATTCCGCGTTCGAGGGTGAGGGATTGCTCCAAGACTTCCCGTATTTGGGTTCCGCTCATTTCCAGAATCACCATTTCGTCATTGAAAGGAAAAGAATCCATCAAATCGGCCAGGGGCACATCGCCCTTGGGCAAGTCTTTGCGCAGCGCGCCCGCATTGATAAAAGCGATTTGCGCCCCGCCAACTATCCGCAAAATATCGGCATACAGATTGCCCAGGTCCGATTCTTCATTGTAAACCCGCGAGAATCGCTCCTTGGCGTGAAAGACCGTTTTCTGCAATTCCGGAAATTGAGCGCGGTAACGCTCAAGTTTTTGCGCGATTATCGGATGCGGTTTCAAGTCATTGCTCACCACTGGCAAAAGGGAGCCTTGATGAGAGAGGATTGCCCCGGTGGCCTCATTGACCAGCAATTTCAAATAGCCCAGGCGCGTTCCCTGGCCGTAGGTCTGCATGATGAGGGTGCCGGTTTCGGGGTGAGCGACCGGCTTTTCTGTGCCCGCATCGGCATGGCCGCAAAAGAGCACATGGATTCCCGCCACCGCGCCGGCCATATTGTAATCGGCCTCGATGCCCCGCTGAATTTCGGGGTGGGCCTCGTCATCCGTCTGCATGGGAGCGGTTTTCCCTTGATGGGCCAGCACAACAATCAGGTCCACCTCGGGGCGCAGCTTGTCCACCAAAAATTGCACGATCGGAATAGGATCGCGAAAATCAATCCCATCGATGTGAGTGGGGATGATGGCAGTGCTCGCATCCTGCCCGTGGATGCCGATCACCCCGATGCGAAACCCGTCCCGCTCGATGATGGCGTAGGATTGGGCGTAGGGATGATCCGTTCCCTTGTAGAACAGGTTGGCCCCCAGCACAGGGAAAGGCAGGCGGCTCTTTTGTGCGGCAAAACTCTCCCAGTCATATTCAAACTCGTGGTTGCCGATGGCCATGGCGTCGTAACCCATGGTGATCATCAATTCCATGGGCACGGCGCCCTCTGTCAGCTTGGAAAGGATGCCCGTAAAAATATCACCCGCGTCGAAAAGGAAAACCAGATCCTCCCGCTCACGGATGGAATCGATGAGAGTGGCCATCTGGGCGGCGCCGCCGAGGAACTCCACATCATCACGCCAAAAGGCCGGAATGGGATCAAAGGCGCTCTCGAAGTCGTTGGTGAAAAGAAGCGTCACCTCGCGGATATTCACCGCCTTAGTCTCTGTTGCGCCAGCAGCCGGCAGTAGTTGGTGAAAAATCGCCAGAACTGCCGCACAAATCGCTTTGGGCCATGGTTTCATCATTTCTTGAAATATCGTATTCATCCTTGTATGCATTTAAAAAAAATTGCTCTTATAGAAACCAGTAAAAAACATCCCGAGCGCCGAGAATTGCAGGGAGTCTCCGATTGGGCCGGACAATCGACTGATGGAAGGGTGTTTTTTTTAATTGAAAAACTCACGCTTGCCCAACGATAACCTTTTCCCGCCCCGTCATCCATTTTATTATTCATTTAATTTCAGATACCCCGTAGCTTGCTACGGGGAGCGGTAACTTTATAACAGAGATGAATGAGCGAAGAGAAACGGGAGCATTTGAGGCGCGCGAGCCATTGCGTGTGGCAGATCCACTACCATATGGTGTTCCCTGTGAAGTGGTGTTCCCTGTGAAGTATCGGAAGATGCTCTTGGAAAGGCGGGTGCAAGAGGTGCTGAAAGAAACAAGCGTTGGGATAGCCGAGCGCTATGAAATAGAGATGGAAGCACTGGGAATGGATGGAGACCATGCGCATTTGCTGTGTGGAGCGCATCCGAAAGAAGCACCCGGGCGAATCGTTCAGAAATATAAGAGCATAACGGCGCGGGAGATCTTTCGGCGCGAACCTTGGGTGAAGGAGAAGCTGTGGGGAGGGGAGTTTTGGAGTGACGGGTATTATGTTGGAACGGTAGGGGAGCGTGGGGATTGGGCCAGTGTGGAGGCCTACGTAAGAAAACAGGGCAAACCGAAGAAGCAGTTGCAACAATTGATGCTGTGGTGATCATGAATTTCTTTCTTAGATACCCCGTAGCTTGCTACGGGGAGTTTCATTTGTTAACCCAATGAAACCTTTTTGGACAGAGATTCGCAAAACGCTGTTCCTGGCGATTCCCATGATGATTGGGCAGCTTGGGCAGATGGGCTTGCACCTGGTCGATGCGGCCATGGTGGGGCGGGTGGGGGTTGTTGAACTGGCGGCCATCGCCTTCGGAGGCAATATCGTGGGCATATTTCTCATTATCGGCTATGGGCTGGCAACGTCCGTATCGGTGCTGGTGGCGCAGGCTTACGGGGCCAAAAATCACAGCCGTTGCGGCGAGGTGCTCAAGCACGGCATTGTCATCACTTTTTGTTATGCTTTCACGGTGGCCGCTATCATGCACTCCAATCTAGGTTTTCTCCATTACTTCGGCCAGCCGGATGATGTGGTGGAAGCATGCAAATTTTATGTCATCTTTCTGGTTTGGTCGTTGATCCCCACCCTGGCCTACCAATGCTTGCGGACCTATTCCGAGGCCCTCAATCGGCCCTGGTTTCCATTTACCGTTCTCGCCGCCGGATTTTTCCTGAATATTTTCCTAAACTGGATCTTTATTTTCGGGAAACTGGGAATGCCGGCCTATGGAGTGGCTGGCACCGGATTGGCTACACTGTTGGCCCGGGCTTTTATGATGATCATCATGGCAACGGCGGTGCTTGGTTCCCCCCGCTATGATATTGGCCGCTCACTTTTCAATATTTTCCATTGCAGCTGGCGGTTATTCAGCCAGCTCCTGGCAATCGGGGTGCCGACCGGGTTCCAACTTCTTTTTGAAGCGGGAAGTTTCACGGTGGCAGCCATCTTCATGGGTTGGATTGGGACTAATTCCCTGGCCGCTCACCAGATCGCTGTCAATATCGCGGCCATGACTTTTATGATACCGATGGGCATGTCCTTTGCGGTAGCTATCCGTGTAGGGCAAGCAGCGGGCCGGGAAGACAGACCCGCTATCAGGCGGATTGGGTTCAGCAGTTTTATATTTGTCCTCGGATTCATGAGCTGCACCGCGGCCATCATCTATATAACCCGCGATATATTGCCCCGGTTCTTTCTCGACAACAATGCCCCGGAAGCACCGGAGGTAGTCTTTTTAACCGCTCAATTTCTGGTTGTGGCGGCCCTTTTTCAGGTGTTCGACGGGTTGCAAGTGGCCAGCATGGGGGCCCTTAGAGGAATTGCCGATGTCAAGGTTCCCACTGTTCTGGCCTTCATCTGCTACTGGGTATTTGCCCTTCCCCTGAGCTATGGCCTGGCGTTCGAGGCGAATCTGCAAGGGGTGGGTGTATGGTTGGGTCTGCTGATCGGCCTGGGTATCGCCTCGGTGGTGCTTTCATCGCGTTTTCACCTCATTACACGCACCGTCCGTGCCGTTATCCCGGCAGCTTGAAGGGATCAAAGCCCGACCGTGGAATCGATGGCCTCTCTCAGTCTCTCCCGGCCATTGTCGTGAACAATTTCACCGTGGCCGACAATTATCCGCTCGAAATCCCATGCCAGGATTTTGCCAACCGAGCGGCGAAAAGCCGTTTTGTCCTTGATGAATAACCGGAGCAGCCCGGACGGGGCCAGGCGGCCGTAAACCCTCCCGTTTATCATCAATACCAGACGATCCAATCGGCGTTTACGGCGCAATATGTTGAAAACCAGATCGGCCACAATCAGGGTCCGGCTCGGGTGGTGCAAGTAAACGTATTCATTGAGCCTGGGCATGCCGCCGATACGTTGCTGAGAAAAGACCTGGCGGCAATCTTCCGGCATCGGGCCGCCGATGACGGAGTTGAACTTCACCTTGGGGCATAATTTGGACAATCCCGGCGCGCCGTGAAAAACCGCTTCAGGAAAAGCCACGCGGTATTCCTCCAGGTAAAGGTCGTGGACGCAGTTCGGGGCCACCAAATGGGCCACGAGTCCCGCCCCGTCGATCCATTTGCGGGTTTCCGGGGTCAATTCCGCCGGTGAATGCACCCAGAGTCCGCCCCCGGGCAAGCGGACAACCGTCATGCGATGCCCCAGCAGGATGCCCGCCACCTTCAGCGGCTCATCGTAAACCCACACCCCATAAGCCAATTTTTCAAACATAGGATTTTTATGAATAAGCAATGACTCTTTGGCAATAACCGGAATTGGCCGAACAACCTTACAGGCAAAAAAACTCAACATAGTGATAAGATAATCTTATAATATATAACTTTATTATTAGTGTATTTGATATATTGAGAGATCAGGTCTATAGTATATTTGAAATCTTCAATAGGAGACCAAAATGCGTATCAAAAAAGACTATCTACCAAACAATAAGGATTCTTTCAACCATACGAGGGTCAGGCAGCTTTTTAACCCCCGTATGGAAAAACAGGCTTTCAGGCCGGGGTCTCTGGGTCGCAACAGAGTAGTGAACCGAATGGATGATCTCGAATTCTCCTCGATTGAAATTGAAAGTCCACAGCTTTTTCAAAATCAAAAACAAGGAGTGGCGGCGCTTTCCAGCAAGAAGATAGAAGAGAAACACCTCCATCGTTCGTATCAGGCCCCAAAAATGAATCAAGCGCCAGTATATTCATTTTTGGGAGCTTTGTCGATGGTCGGGCTCACTTTACTCATCATGCCCTTTACGCAGTATTTATCCGACAGGTCTGCTAATCAACATGAGATTGGCCTGAATGATTTTTCAATGCTTCCACCGGATTCCCCGCTGCCAGAACCGCCGCCCATGGACAAAGAGGAGGAACTGAAAAATGAAACTCCCCGTAGCAAGCTACGGGGTATCTAAGAAAGAAATTCATGATCACCACAGCATCAATTGTTGCAACTGCTTCTTCGGTTTGCCCTGTTTTCTTACGTAGGCCTCCACACTGGCCCAATCCCCACGCTCCCCTACCGTTCCAACATAATACCCGTCACTCCAAAACTCCCCTCCCCACAGCTTCTCCTTCACCCAAGGTTCGCGCCGAAAGATCTCCCGCGCCGTTATGCTCTTATATTTCTGAACGATTCGCCCGGGTGCTTCTTTCGGATGCGCTCCACACAGCAAATGCACATGGTCTCCATCCATTCCCAGTGCTTCCATCTCTATTTCATAGCGCTCGGCTATCCCAACGCTTGTTTCTTTCAGCACCTCTTGCACCCGCCTTTCCAAGAGCATCTTCCGATACTTCACAGGGAACACCATATGGTAGTGGATCTGCCACACGCAATGGCTCGCGCGCCTCAAATGCTCCCGTTTCTCTTCGCTCATTCATCTCTGTTATAAAGTTACCGCTCCCCGTAGCAAGCTACGGGGTATCTGAAATTAAATGAAGTTCCGGAATTGATACACGAGGTGGAACTGATCAATCTCAACCAACTCGAATTTGCCCTCAATCCGGGTGTGGGCGATGCCTTGGGAATCGGTTCTCCCCTCATCGAAACTTTTGCCGGCGCTATCGACATCGAAGATGAGATGCTGATCTTTGAAATCAAAGACCTCGATCAACCGCCCCGGGCTTATGTCAGGGCGGCGCCCATTTATCCGGCGGTATGCAGGGCAAAAAAAATCGAAGGCAGAGTTGAATTGCTTATCGTCATCGATCAAAGGGGAAATGTGATTAAGGCAAGAGTTCAGTCATCCACCAATTTTGAATTTGATGATGCGGCCATTAGAGCGGCCCGGTTATGGAAATTCGAACCCGGCAGGAAGAATGGAGAAGCCGTCGCGGTGCGTGCCAATCTTCCATTCATTTTCTCAGTTCCAACCTCCTGAAAATGAAGGTCGCGGGGCCAATAATGTTAACCATCTAAAATCTGCAACTAAATGCTATGCGTGTAAGAACTGAGGAATTCCCATCACGTTATGTTGCTTTGGCAAATTTTGCCAAGGCCCTGGCCCATCCTGCCCGCATATCAATTGTATGCTTTTTGCTGAAATGAGGCGAGGCCACCTGCGGAGATATCGTAAATTCTCTTCCATTGAAACAGCCAACAGTTTCCAGGCATCTCAATGAACTAAGAGAAGCCGGGCTGGTTAAATATCGATTTGACGGCGCCATCACCTAGTATTCCCTCCAACGGAAAAGCCTGGAGTCCTTTTGCGCCGTCTTTTGGACAACTTTGCAGCCGACCGATCGGCGGGCGCCCGGAGACCACAAATACAATTGAATGAGTCCTGAACTGACGAAAATATCGCTCAGATTTTATCGAGTGCCTCTAGGACGATTCCCGGAGTGAGGATTTCGGGAAGAATAACGGGGTTTTCAATTCCTGGAATATAAAGGATATTGAAGGGCACGGCGGATCGGTTGAAACCGGCCAGCGCTTTGGTGATGCGAGAGTCCTGGTTTGTCCAATCCGCCTTGAGGGCCACAACTTTTTTCTTTTTGAATTCTTCCAGCACTTTTTTCGAGGAAAACACCAGTTTCTTGTTGGCCAGGCAGGTGGCGCACCAGCGGGCCGTGAAATCGACGTAAACGGGGCGTCCTGCGCTCCTCAATAGTTGTACTTTTTCCGGCGACCATTCCTCCCACTGGAGGCTTGAGGAAGCGGTCACGGGGAAACCGAAATAAATGCCGAATATCAGAAAAGCCGTTGCTCCGATCCTGCCCAGAATACGGACCTTGGGCTTTTTCCCCGGAACCGTCCAGCGGCCATAAATCCAGGCCGCCATGGCAATTGCGACAAGCCCAAAAATTGCCGAGAGCAGGCCGAACTCATCAAGCTGTCCGGCCAGCACCCAGAGCAGATAACCCACTGTGGCGAAAAGGGGGAAAGCCATCAGTTGGCGAAACGATTCCATCCATGGGCCGGGGCGGGGGAGCATTTTTACCAGAGAGGGAAATATCGAAAGAATCAGATAGGGAATAGAAAGTCCCAACCCGATGGCGGTAAATAACAGAAACGCCTTACCCGTCCCGATGGTTAAGGCCGCCCCCAGGGCGGGCGCCAAAAAAGGGGCCGTGCAGGGTGTGGCCACTGCCGTGGCAAGTACTCCGCTGAAAAAGGCGCCCGCCTTGCCCCCGCGCGAGGCCAGCTCGCCGCAGCTTCCGGCAAGAGAGGATCCCACCTCAAAAAGTCCGCTCAAATTCAGCGCGAACACAAACAAAAAAAAAGTCAGTAAAAATACGAAACCCGGTGATTGCAGTTGGAAACCCCAGCCTAGCTCCATCCCGCCAGATCGCAGCAAGCTCAATACACCCGCCAAAACCCAGAATGATAATAGCACACCGGATGTGAAAAGAAGTCCGTGCAAGGCTACTTTGCCTCTTTTCTCGCCGGCCTGGCAGACGAAATTCATTACCTTCAAACCCAATACGGGAAAGACGCAGGGCATGAGGTTCAAAATGAACCCTCCCGCTAAGGCCAGGAGCAAAAGGTAGGCGAAACCTCCCATATAGGCTGCCGTTATTTCGTTTTGGTTACCATTTCCTCCTTTCCCTGGAGGGACTGGCCCGTCCAATAGGGGAGCATCGACAAACACGGCCTTGCCGCTCCCGGCCCCGCCCCAGACGGATTCAGCTTTTAGAACTCCGGACAGTGAACCGGTTTCCTCGGCATACGGTGAACGAACCAATTCGAGCAGGTATCCGTTTTCCAAACGTTTTAAGTCTTGCCCGGCATTCGGATCCACCTGGGCGTCTGATGAATAAAAGTAAACATTTTCCAAATTCGCATCGATTCCATCCGGCGGTGTCAGGGCAAGAGTCATTTTGTCCCCTTCCCGATAGGCGGCCACTTCCCAATTTTTAAGCGAACCAGGTAGGGTTTTACGGGTTTGGACCATAGCGGGCCGCCATTTTTCATCGTCAAGAGGAGTCTCGTTTGTCACGGGCAAGGAGAGAAACAGGGACGCCTTGCCGGGGATGCAGACATCGTCGCACATGAGGTAGGTGGTCTCGGCCCGCAAGGTGACGTTTTTGCCCACAGGCAGTTTTTCCGGCGGCGTTATCTCGACCAGGAGAAATACCTCGTCCTCATAGCCGTAGTTAGTCAACCCGGTCAGTTTGAAAATAATGGGGGCGGGCCATTGCATGGGCCCAGCCGCGAACCCCTCCGGCAGGTCCCATTGGAGGGTTGTGGAAAGACCGGCGTCACCGGGGTTTTTCCAATAGGTGTGCCAATGCGGGTCGTGATTAATCCTCAATGCCACGGTAAAGGAACGCCCCGGCTGGATGGAGGCCGTCTCGGAAACCAACTCCACCTCGACATGCTGATCCCTGACGGAATCGGCATGAACGCCTACCGCTGAAAGAAAAGCAAGAAAGACGGTAAAAATTATTGGATTCAATTTCATGAATAAGAGAAAAGTAAATAGAAGAGACGAATGACTCTTTTCTTATTCCTTTTCCTTAAAAAAAAGGGGATTAGGTCCAATGTTCATTTTCAATGCTTAAGGCGAACCACGGTTCCTCGCCAGTGTATTATTCCCACCAGATCGGCGTCCCCGAAAAGTCCAAAATCCGTCGCTGCCGGCCCGCCCAGGACGCTCGGCCGGCTTGCTCTGGTCACTAAGTCCTGCCGCAGGTCGATAATCGCGTTTCCGCCCATAACCAGCGCTTTAGCCCGCAGATCATCCATCGCGCGGTCCCTTTTTTGCCCGGCAGGCCGCTCGATTTCCACATAGCCCAATACATCATACATCCGCTCCACGGGCCGCTTTTCATAGATCAAAAATCCATCCATCTCGGTCACCTTTTCGGCTGGGATACTGACCACCGGGACCACTGAATGGTTTTCCGTAGCGCAGCCTGAAAGCAGCAGCCACAGCAGCAAAATACCGGAATAGACCATACCCGCCCCCGATATTGGATTGCTGATTCGCATCATCATCTCGACAGACCGTTAAAATAGAAAAAATGGATTTGAGCCGCAAAAAAATCTCTTGATAGACAATCTTAGGGCAGGCCGTACATTTCTGTGATAACTTTTCTTATTTCTGCGGATTTTTTACTTGAAAGCCGATCCAAGATTTTGCCGATCCGTTTTTTGCTCAAAGTGCGTATTTGGTCCACGGCGATTTCGGCATGGCGGCGGGCGCAAATAATTTGAATTCGGGTGCGCCATTGCGGATGCAAAGCGGTAGTTAAGGGACAGGCCACTATGGTATCGAGCCCGGTATTCATTTGGTTCATGCTTACGACCGCGACGGGGCGTTTTTTCTTCATCTCGGCGCCGATGACAGGGTCGAGGCAGGCCCAGTAAATGCCGTAGCGCTCAATCATCAAGGCCTTCCCCAGCCAACTCGTCGAAATCGCTCCAATCTTCTTTTTCTACAGCCATTTCTGCAATAGTGTTTTCCCAGGATAGTTTATCGTGGACGGGCGGCCTTAAAATAATGAAATCGGGATGTTCTTCCACAATCAAACGATCAGTTAAACCGTAGCGCTCCAGGAGGCTTTTGGGCAGGCGAATCCCTCTGGAGTTTCCAATTCTGGAGATTTTTAATTCATTTCCAATTGCATTGGCCATAGTGTAATTACAGTAATTACATTTAAGATGCTGTCAAGATTTTATACAACCGTTTGAATCCGAAAGCGGCCTTTATGGCGTCAAATGGTATGAATCTGGATGAATCAGATGGGTTCGTTCTGGCTTGATTTTTGAAAGATCGGACCATATCGGACCATAATTGAAACAAACGTTTAAAATGACTGTTTAAATGAATAACATTATTAAAACTACCCCATTGAAATTAGATACGCGGGAACGAATACTGGAAACGGCCGAGCGTTTATTTGCCGAACGCGGTTTCGAGGCAGGCGGGAGTCAATCTCGCTGCCGTCAACTACCACTTCGGTACCAAGGAAGGGCTGGTCAAGGAATTGTTGAACAAGCGTATCGTGCCCATGAATGCGAACCGCCGGGCCTTATTGGAAAAATATCGTTTTCAAAGCTCATCTGGGGTGGCCCCGCTGGAACGAGTTTACGAAGCATTTTTGCGGCCTTTTTTCAATATCGGCGCTCCGTCGGCGCTCCGGGGGGAGATTCGGATGGACTCTTCCTGCGCATGTTGGGCCGTATCTCATCGGAAAAACCAGGTTTTATGGAAGATGTTTACCAGGAGCATTTTAAAGATATTCAGGTACTCTTTGTGGAAGCTATTGGGGAAGCCCGGCCGGAATTGGAAAAAGAGGAGCTTTACTGGAAATTCCACTTTGCCCTCTCTTTGATGCTTACCTCCATGACACAGCGCCAAAGACTCAAATTTTCCTCCAACGGGTATTGCGACCCCAGCGATATCGAGAGCCTGATAGAGCGCCTCATCGATTTCATCTGTGCGGGCTTTCGATCCGCGGTTCCGGCAAAAGGTAATATCGAAATAGCGGAGGTTCAGTCATGAATAATACGATTTTCAATACAATTGCCCTGGCATCCACAGTGACTTTGACAAGTTGTCTCACGCCGCCTGCCGACCAGTCGGACAAACTCGAAGTGAAGTCGCCAACGGCCTGGAGCGCCGCCGGGAAAACCGCCACACCAGCAGATTTTAACAGCGGCTGGCTCGATGACTTCGACGATTCCATGCTACCCATGATGGTGGCCGAAGCGATTGAGCATAACTTCGATCTGCAAGCTTCGGCAGCCCGTCTGGAAGTGGCCCGGGCGGCCGCCACCATTTCCGGGGCAGCACGTTTTCCACAAATTTCAGGCTCTCTCAACGGGGCGCGCCGCACCCGTTCCGGCGCCAGCGGGTTTGCCATCACGAGCAACCGCTCGGATAGCTTCAACCTCGGCCTGAGCATGAATTGGGAAGTCGATGTGTGGGGAAAGCTGCGCGCCCGGCACAAAGCCTCCGTGGGCGACTGGCAGGCTGCCCAGGAGAATTATCAGGCCGCACGCCTCTCTCTGGCCGCGCAAACGGCCAAGGCCTGGTTCGACGTGCTCGAAGCCGAATTACAGGTCCGCCTGGCGCGATCGACTGTGAAAAGTTTCGAGGCCAATCTGGCTAGTATCGAGCAGCGTTTTCGCTCTGGGCTAAACAAGGCTCTTGATGTGCGCCTGACGCGGGCCAACGTGGCCGGCGCCCGCAGCTCCCTGCATTTTCGCTATCGCCTGAGAGATGCCTCCACACGCAACCTGGAGACACTCCTGGGTCGCTACCCGGCCAGCCAAATAGAAGCGGCAACCGATCTGCCCGCGATCAATAACACAGTCCCGGCGGGGCTTCCCTCCGGCCTTTTGCAACGGCGCCCGGACATTGTGGCGGCGGAACGGCGTTTCGCCGCTTCTGGGTTCCGCTTGAAGGAATCCCGCAAGAACATGCTGCCCAGCCTCAGCCTGACCAGTGGCGGCGGGACCAGCACGGACGAATTCGACGAATTGCTGAATATGGATTTCAAGGTCTGGAATCTTGGGGCCAACCTTACCCAGCCGGTATTTCAGGGCCGCCGCCTGAAAGCCAATGCCAAGCGCTTCGAAGCCTTGCGGGACCAAGCCCTGGCCGATTACGCGAGCAGCGTACTGACCGCCTTTCGCGAAGTGGAAAGCGCTCTGGCGGCGGAAAAGTTTCTGGCAGATCAGGAAAAGGCGCTTGAAACCGCCTCCGAGGAGTCGATCGAAGCGGAGCAACTGGCCTGGGATGCCTACCAGGCAGGTCTCGACAATATCATTACCGTTTTGGAAGCGCAAAGACGCTCTTTCGATTCACGGCGGCAACACTTGCAAATCATCAACCAACGACTGCAAAATCGAATCAATCTCTACCTCGCCCTGGGCGGCAATTTCGATACAGTGGCCGAGGCCGCAGATTCCACCAATGGCGGCATGGCTGCCGTGGCATTAGTTGAAAACACACAACCCCCTCCCAAAAAAATCGAAGATGGTTAAACTTCCAGTTGGCCGCCGGCCCGTGTTAAGCTGGGCGGTTCGTAATTTCAAATGAAAATTCTGAGATTTTTCCTGCCGGTAATCATTCTGGCGGCTTGCGGGTCGATAACCTTCTGGATGATCGTCTTGGAGGAAGAGCCGGAGCGCCGGGAGCCGCCGGCAATCTCATCCCGGGTCGAGGCCGTGCGGCTGCAGAAAAGGGATTTTACAATCATGCTGGAGAGCCAGGGAACCGTCAGGGCGCGCACGGAGAGCACTCTCATACCGGAGGTGTCGGGCAGCATTGTGGAGATTTCGCCCGCTTTCCGCAGTGGCGAGTTTTTTGAAAAGGACGATATCCTGCTCAAAATCGACAGCCGTGATTATGGGACGGCCCTCGCCGTGGCGGAGGCGGCCAAGGCCCAGGCGCGGCTCCGGCTGGCGGAGGAAGAAGCCCGCGTCGAGCAGGCCATCAAAGATTGGGAAAAACTGGGTTCGGGCGAGGAGCCGGGGCCTCTGGTTCTGCGCAAACCGCAACTGATGGAAGCCCAACAATCGGCAAAGTCGGCGGAAGCCAGGGTAGAAGAAGCTGAGCGCGATCTGGAACGCACCAAAATTAGAGCCCCTTATGCTGGAAGAATATTGGAAAAACAGGTCGATGTGGGCCAGTATGTCACGCCGGGAACCGTGTTGGCCCGGATTTACGCTGTTGATTACGCTGAGATTCGCCTCCCTTTGAGCAATCGGCAGCTTTTTTTCATCAACCTGCCCGAGCTTTACCGCGGCGAGCTGGCTGCGAAGGGGGAGGAAAGAGCCCGGCCCGAAGTTATTTTGAAGGCTCTCTTCGGCGATCAGGAATATACCTGGAATGGAAATATCGTGCGGACTGCTGGGGCCATCGATACTAGCAGCCGGCAACATTATGTGGTGGCGCAGGTGAAAAACCCTTATGGCCGTTCCCAAAATAACCATCCCCCCTTGAAGGTCGGCATGTTCGTCAAAGCGGAAATCGAAGGCAAGACCTTGAAAGATGTTTTCGTGATGCCTCGGTCAACCCTGCGGGAGGGCCGATATTTGCTCCTCATCGACGAAGAAAATCGATTGTCAAAGCGTACGGTCGATATCCTCTGGAGCGATCGCCAAAACATTGTCGTGGCCGAATCCCTGAAAAATGGAGATCTGCTCTGCCTGACTCCTTTGCCATTTGCGGCAGACGGCGCCGTGGTCAAACCACACATACAAGGCGAGGCGTTGGCTGAACCAAAAGGAGATCCGCGCAAAGGGAAAATCGCCGGCCAGCGAAAAGGAAAACGCAAGGGACCCTCATGAAAAGTGTGATCGCCTGGTTCGCCCAAAACGGAGTGGCGGCCAACCTGCTGATGGCCCTGATCGTTATTTTGGGGGTCAATGCGCTCGTTAATAAAATACCCATCGAGGTTTTTCCCGATATCGAAACGGATATCGTCACGATATCGGTCCCTTACCGGGGGGCCACCCCTGCGGAAGTGGAAGAGGCCGTGGTGGTGCGGATCGAGGAAGCCATCCAGGACCTCGAGGGGATTAAAGAGATTCGCTCCTCGGCCTCCGAAGGTTCGGGCAGTGTCAGCGTGGAGGTGGAAAAGGGTTATGAGCCCCGCGAAATGCTGGAGGATTTGAAAAACCGGATCGACGCCATCAACACCTTTCCCGATGAAACCGAAAGGCCCCGCATCCGCCTGTTCCAGCATCGGCGTGAAGTCATCACGGTGACGGTGGCGGGAAATCTTTCCGAGCACGAACTGCGGCGCATGGGAGAGCAGGTGCGCGACGAAATGGCCAACCTGCCGGGAATCACTCAGGTGGAGCTTGGCGGCATACGCTCCTATGAGATTTCAATCGAGGTTTCCGAGGCTACTCTGCAACAGTATGGCCTTGGATTTGACGATATCAGCCGGGCCGTCAGCCGCTCCTCCATCGACCTGTCGGCAGGTTCCATAAAAACCACGGAGGGGGAAATTCTTTTGCGCACCAAGGGGCAGGCTTATTATCGGGAGGATTTCGAAAAAATCGTCCTCTTGAGCACTGAGGACGGCGCTCATATTACCCTTGGAGAGGTGGCCAAAATAAACGACGGCTTCGAGGAAGACCCTTTAATTGTGCGATTTAATGGGAAACCGGCAGTGGTCATCGGGGTTTACCGGGTGGGCGCCCAAAACGCCATCACGGTGGCAGACCAGATCAAGGAATATATTCAAAAAGCGCAGGGGCGGATGCCTCCGGGAGTTGAATTATCATTTTGGCGGGACCGCTCGAAAATCATCAAGGCGCGTCTTGCCACCCTTCTGAACAGCGCCATGTTCGGCGGAATCCTGGTCTTCGTGGTGCTCACGCTCTTCCTGCATTTCTCCCTTTCCATATGGGTTTGCCTGGGCATACCGATCTCTTTTCTGGGTTCCATCGCCATGATGCCGGTGATGGGAGTGACCATAAATATCTTAAGCCTGTTCGCCTTTATTTTGGTCCTGGGCATCGTGGTGGACGATGCCATCGTGACGGGGGAAAATGTCTTCCGGCACATGCAGGCCGGTGAGGAGTCCCTGCAGGCGGCTATTCGCGGTACGCAGGCCGTGGCCATACCGGTTACCTTTGGCATTCTCACTACCATGGCCGCGTTTTTACCGCTGACCGGGATTGAGGGCCGCCGGGGTCAGTTCATTGCCCAGATACCCTTGATTGTCATTCCGGTGCTCTTTTTTTCGCTGGTGGAGTCCAAACTGATCCTGCCGGCCCACCTGTCGCACATGAAAACGGGCCGAAAAAGAAGCGAACTTAATTTTTTGTCCCGGTTTCAACGCAGGTTCGCCGACGGCCTGGAAAGGTTTGTTATCATTTATTACCGGCCCATGTTGGAAAGAGCCTTGAGGCGGCGTTACCTCACCCTCTCTATATTTTTAGGTTCCTTTATAGTCACCTGGGGCCTCGTGCAGAGCGGTAATGTTCAATACATTCCGTTCCCCCGCATTCAAAGCGAAAGGGCCACCGCCAGGCTGCTCATGCCGCTGGGCACTCCCATCGAGGTGACCGCTCCCCATATCAACCGCATGGAAAAGGCGGCCCGGCAATTGCAGGATAAATACCGGGATGCGGAAACCGGCCACAGCGTGGTCGAAGACATATTGACGACCATTGGGGGCACTGGCGCCACCCGCGGGGGCCGTCCCCACATGGGTGAAGTGGTTTTTTCGATAACCCCGCCGGAAGAACGCCAGATCGATATCACCAGCCGCGACCTGGTCAATGAATGGCGAAAAATGATCGGGGTCGTGCCCGGCGCCCAGGAACAGAATTTCCGCGCCGAAATCGGGCGCAGCGGTGACCCCATCGACGTGCAGTTAACCGGACCAGATTTTGAAATCCTTTCCCTCATGGCCGATCAAATCAAGGAAGAACTGACCAAATATCCCGGCGTTTTCGACATCATGGATAATTTTGAGGATGGCAAACAGGAAATCAAGCTGGCCATCAAGCCGGAGGCGGAAAATCTGGGCCTGACCATGTCCGACCTGGCCCGGCAGGTGCGTCAGGCATTTTATGGAGACGAGGCCCAGAGAATACCGCGTGGCCGCGAGGAAGTGCGCGTCATGGTCCGTTATACGGGAGAAGAGCGGCGCTCCCTGGCCAGTTTGGATACCATGCGCATACGCACCCCGGATGGCGCCGAAGTGCCTTTTTCAACAGTGGCTTCGGCCACCCGCGGGCGCGGGTTTTCCACCATTCGGCGTATCGACCGCAACCGCACCATCAATGTGACGGGCGACGTGAACAAGGAATGGGTGGACCTGGATGAGTTGAGGGACAAATTAAGCGTGTATTTAGATTACATTGTGCTGGATTATCCCGGCGTTTACTGGACTTTTGAGGGTGAAGCGCGCGAACAGCGGGATTCCGCCAGCAGTTTTATTGGCGGCATGATCTTTGTGGCCTTCACCCTTTACGGTTTGATGGCCATACCCTTTCGCTCCTATATTCAGCCCCTTATTGTCATGTCGGTCATACCATTCGGGTTGGTGGGGGCCGTCCTTGGGCACATCCTGATGGGCTTGAATTTAAGTTTTTTCAGCATTTTCGGAATGCTCGCGCTGGCCGGCGTGGTGGTCAACGACTCCCTCGTCATGGTGCATTTCGTCAACCAGGGGCGCAAGAAGAACCTGTCGCTGCTGACGGCCGTGCGCTCGGCCGGAGTGGTTCGGTTCCGGGCCATTTTGTTGACCTCGCTGACCACTTTTGCCGGGTTGCTGCCACTGATTTTTGAAAAGTCCACACAGGCCCAATTCTTGATCCCGATGGCCGTGTCGCTGGGCTTCGGCATCCTCTTTGCCACCGTTATCACACTCTTTCTGGTGCCGATCAATTATCTCATATTGGAAGATTTCAAATTCCTGTTCTCCAAAATTTACGGCCTGCGCTACCACCAGGAAGTGCACTGGGAAGACCCCTACGAGCCGGAAAGCGCCGGAGACCAACTACTCGGCGCGGAAACCGAAAACCCATCGCCAGCCAATCCCTCCTGATAAAAAGACTTTTTCAGGCCGCCGGGCATAAAATCCATGCCCGTTAGTTATTGTTTTCCCGTTCTCTCAGCCATTGCCCCCCTCCAACGATAAATGAATACAAGTAAGTGGTGATGAAGGACGCTGCTATAAGTGGCGAAACGGCCGGTATGAGCCATGCCGCCACCAGCGCCACGTTCACTAAAGTCACCGCAGTGGCAGTCTTGGCCAGCCCTCGAATAAGGACATTTAACTTGAACGGCACAATCATCGTCACCGAATGCAGCATAAACATCAGAACCAGATAAAACCCAGGATCAACATTAAACATTTGCGTCAACAGGAGGACGAACAGCATGTGGCGCATGAGCTCATTGGTCGGCGAACCATTGCCGGTCTGCCCTTCGGGATTGCATCGGGCAGTGATACGAAGAATGATCGAAGCCGCAGCGATCATGCCCGCCATCAAGACCAGTCCGCCGAAATGAACGCCTACCGCCAAGACCAGGGCCGCATGGGCGACTGCATCGCAGACATTGTCAAGATCGGCCCCGAACCGGCTGCGGATATTCAACTTGGCAGCCACTACGCCATCGAGGTCGTCCATCACATTATTGAAAATGATTAACGGTAACAGATAACGATAACCATCTTCCAGGAACAGCAATACCAGGGGCAGCACGCCTAGAATCGATGTTGCGTTAGCCAGGTTCCGGTAGATAAAGTTACTTTGAAGTTTTCCCATATGGTTATCTGAAGATTTTACTCATTAATAATCGGTCCGGTTCCGAGCGAACCTTTCGGCCCAATACCCAATACGACTGCCGAGATCGTTGTTCCACACTACCAAACAAGCGCCGAACGATCCGGAAAACCGAAGCCATCCATCATCTACGGCCCGAGGATCGAGGACTTGACGTTCCTCCATTACTGATTGACTGAAAAGCGCGATCGATCTCAGGCATGGGTGGCCACCGGCTCGGTAACCATCAGAGAGCGGCTGGCGATGGGACCGGGTCACGCAAACAGAGTCTCTGCCGCGCGCAGATCCGCCATGGTATCGATCTCATACCAGTGGTCTGCATCGAAGAAAACCGCGTCGAAAGAAAGTGTGCCGTCAGCGACCATCTCGGTAAATACGGCCTCGTAATACTCATTTAGCCTGCCTTCCAAGACATAGCGGTTTAACCTTTCCTCAATCTTGCTCCATGAATTAAGAGATAAGCTATAGAGATTGACCGTTTTGTACTGGAGTGCATCATCAAACCTGTCGCACCTCGAGCGAAAAGCCGTAACATGCCTTTCGAGCCCGAGCTCCACCGTGGTGCCGTTCATCCAGGGGAGTATTCTGGAAATCGCTATCCTGTCAGGCTGGAGCATGTCGTCCAGCATACTGGTCCCAAAAACCAGGTCGCTCTCGACCAGCAAAAATGGTTCCCGGATCTGCTCCCGAGCCAGCCAGAGAGAGTAGATGTTATTGGTTGTCCCGTAGTCTGGATTGGTGACGTAATCAACTCGTATATCATCCGTGTGCTGTTGCAGAAATTCCTGAATACGATCACCAAAGCGACCGATTACCACTACCAGTCTCTCAAAATTCTGTGCGTGTAAATTGTTAACCAGCCGTTCGAGGATAGAAATCCCTCCAACCTCAGTGAGACACTTGGGGGCATCCAGGGTCAATGGCTCTAGGCGTGTTCCTGTTCCTGCGGCTAATAAGAGGGCTGTCGTTACATTTGTGGCATGAGATACAAGGCCGGAATCGGTCATAATGGACCGGCCCGTAATTCGAGATCGCGTGTATCAGAGATACCCAATCCATTATTGCCCTCGGCGAGAGCTGTTTTGATCTTACCTATAAATTTCATATTTTCTGTCATTTTCGTTCAATGAATAGATTTTTCTCTGGTATAGAGGAAAACCGATGTGTTTTTGTTGTTGTTCTGCACGAATTTGTCAAGCATTTTCAGGTTAAATCGTTTTCCCAGTGGCTTTACTCGCCAGCGATAGTCCGGCCTGATAGTGTTTCAGGTGGTGGTTCGGACCGGGCTGTGGTGGATGCTTTGGGCGATTTCTTTTGCTGTTTGCTGGCCGGTTAATTGTTTGACTAGTTCGAGGGCGAATTCGGTGGCCGTGCCGGCCCCGCGTGAGCTGATGATGCCGTTATCCACCACCACGGCTTTGTCTGCCTGGATTTCCTTTAGTTCGTTTTCCACGCTGTAGTGGGCGGTGTAGCGTCTGCCTTCGAGCAGGCCCGCTTCGTGGAGTATGGCGGGGGCGGCGCATATCGCCCCGATGAGGCGGCCGGATGCTTCCTGGTGGCGGAGCCGGGCGATGATTTTTTTATCCGACCGTAACCGTGTATGGCCGGGACCGCCGGGGAGGACGATCAGGTCGTAATCGTTGTCCATGATTTCGGCCAGGGCGGCATCGGCTTGCAGGACGATTCCGTTGCGGCCTTTTACCAGCAATCGACCGCTTTGGGAGGCGGTTGCGACTACTATGCCGGCGCGCCGGAGGAGGTCGATGGGACCCACGGCCTTCATTTCCTCGAAACCCTCTGTCAAAATAACCAACGCTGTTTTATTGGCCATAACTTAAATTACTGCCGAAGCGGACTACCTTTCAGAACGCAGACTTTCCACATTTTTTGTGAATTCATCAATGGTGTCCCAATAAGTCTGGCCGGCGAAATCAAGGAGGTTGTTGTGCCCTGACCCCTCGACCCAAAAATAGGATTTGGGCTGTGGGGCCTGGTCAAAAAGTTTTTTTCCGTGCCAGAATGGGATTACCTCGTCTTCCGTCCCATGGATGACGAGAAGGGGGCTGGTAAAACGAGTGGAGTATTTTAAATTGCGAAACTTGTCCCAGGGGAGGAGGGGAATTTTTGTCATGACCCGGAAAGCGGTCAAAAAAGTGCTTTCCAGGATGATTCCGCCAAGGTTTTCCCTGGCCGCCAGGTAGGCCGTGGGGCCTCCCCCGAGGGAACGGCCATAACCGATAATGGAGGCGGCAGGCACGGAAAGATCGCCGGTTATGAATTCGTAAACGGCGTCGATGGACTCGAAAACTATTTTCTCATTGGAACGGCCCTGGCTGGTTCCATAACCGAGATAATCGTAAGCGAAGACGGCAAAACCCCTTTGATGAAATTCCTTTAAATAGGGAAGAATGTGGCCGAGGTCTTCGGCGTTGCCGTGGCTGTAGAGGAGCAAAAATCTGGCATCGCGGTTGGGCAGATAAAGGGCCGATATGACATTCCCGTTGGAGAGGGGGATTTTCAGGATTTGACTGTTATCGGAATAACTGGAGGGAGTCTCTGGAAATATCATCCGGTCGGTAAAAAAAAGAGCGAAAACCCCCAATAAAACCCAGGCAATGATGAGACTCGTAGGTACGATAATCAGCGATTCCATAAAAACAATTTTAAGATTTTTGCGGATATTCCACATGAGGCAGACCAAGCTTTTTTGCGCCCTTTGGCAATCCGTAATTTTCCCTCGCGGCTGCCCGTTAAGGGTTGCCAATTGCGCTCTCCTTTCCCTAAATCGGGGTTTATGGAACAGACAACGCTCAGGCAGTTGCGCTACTCGACTTTGGGAGAGCAACTCACCGATCCGGCCATTGTCCACCTGATGGCCAATGCCTTGAGCAACCCGCATCTTCTCTCCCTGGCCGCCGGTTTCACCGATAACATGGCGCTACCACTCGATTTGGTCCAACAGGTCGTGACCGAGGTGGCCGCGCGGCCCGGCGGCTCGGAAACCCTGCAATACGGCATGAACTCGGGCCGCCCCGGATTGCGCCGCGCGGTGGTCCGGCTGCTCAAGGGTTTCCCCGGCGAGCCATCAATGGATTTGGATGAAAACAGCGTTCTCATCACCAATGGGTCCCAGCAGGCCCTTTACATTGCAACGCAGGTTCTCTGCGATCCCGGTGACATCGTGCTGGTCGAAAAGCCGACCTACTTTGTTTATCTGGAAGTGTTGAAGGGCCTGGGAGCGCAGCCCGTTTCCATGCCCTCGTTGGCTGACGGCAGCATCGACTTCGACGCCTTGCGCGCACTCATCAATCGATTGTGCCGGAACGGAAATGGGCATCGGCTGAAAGCTGTTTATCTGGTTTCTTATCATGCCAACCCATCCACTCGCTGCATCCCCGAAGAAGATAAAAGAAATCTGGGCAATCTGCTGCAAACATTGGATTTTGCCCTCCCGGTTATTGAGGATGCCGCCTACCGGGACCTTTATTTCGAGGAGACGCGTGCGGCTCGCAGCATCATTGGCCTACCGGAATTTGCCGGTCTGCCCTGTCTCTACGCGGGCACATTTACGAAGCCTTTTTCCACCGGATTGAAGGTGGGTTACACCTGCTGCACGGATTCACAATTACTGGGGAAAATGCTGAATGTTAAAGGCCAGCAGGACTTCGGGACGTCCAATTTCACCCAGGCGATTATCGAAACGGTTCTGGAGGATGGCCGCTATACGCAGTATTTGCGCAAACTGCGCCCCCATTATGCCCGCAAAATGCAGATTCTCAATGACGCTCTGGAGGCGGCGGGATTGCGTCAACTCGGCTGGACGTGGGATTTTCCCGATGGCGGGTTTCTGCTTTGGGCCAAAGCGCCGGACGGTTTCGACACACGGTTCGACTCACCATTTTACCAAGCCTGCCTGTCGGACGGAGTGCTTTATGTTCCCGGCGATCTTTGTTTTGCCGAGGGGTCGCCTTTCAATTTTGTGCGTTTAAGCGCCGGAGTTCTTTCCGACGAACGTCTGCAGGAAGCCGCCAAAAGTTTTGTCAACGCGGCCCGGCGCCTGGAAACTGTCTGAAAAACTGAGAAAAGTTTCATCTTATCCCTAGTGTAATTAATATGAATATTTGTTGTATTGGAGCTGGTTATGTCGGCGGGCCGACAATGGCCGTCATTGCTCTCAAATGTCCTCACATCACGGTAACGGCGGTCGATATCGACGCCAATCGGATTGCCGCCTGGAACTCCGAAAACCTCCCCGTCTTCGAGCCGGGTCTGACCGGGATTGTCAAAAAGGTGCGGGGAAAAAACCTCTTTTTTTCAACCGATGTGGATTCCGGCATCGAGAATGCCGAAATCATTTTCGTCAGTGTGCCCACCCCGACGAAAACCTACGGGGTTGGCAGCGGGCGGGCGGCCGACCTTAAATATGTGGAGCGATGCGCCCGGCAAATTGCCAAGGTGGCCAAAAGCGATAAAATCATCGTCGAAAAATCAACCGTCCCCGTGCGCACCGCCGACGTAATTAAACGCATTTTGGACGAATCGGATACGGGCGTTAATTTTCAAGTCCTCTCCAACCCCGAATTTCTGGCCGAGGGAACCGGCATTCATGACCTGGAAAACCCGGATCGGGTGCTCATCGGGGGCGAAGATACGGCGGCGGGGCAAAAAGCGGTCGAATCCCTGGCCGCAATTTATGCTCATTGGATTCCGAGGGAAAAGATATTGACGACCAACCTTTGGTCCTCCGAACTGTCAAAATTGGCTTCCAACGCCTTCCTGGCGCAACGGATATCCTCCATTAATTCCATATCGGCCCTCTGCGAGGCCACCGGCGCCGATGTGGATGAAGTAGCCGGAGCCATTGGCAAGGACACCAGGATCGGGCCCAAATTCCTGCGCTCTTCGGTCGGGTTCGGCGGGTCCTGTTTTCAGAAAGATATTCTCAACCTGGTTTATCTGTGCGAGGCCTTCGGGCTGCCGGAAGTGGCCGACTACTGGCTAAAAGTCGTTTCCATGAACGATTATCAAAAGGCGCGGTTTTCCCGAAGCATAGTCAACAAGCTATTCAACACGGTTTCGGGCAAACGCATCGCCATCTACGGGTTAGCCTTTAAAAAAGACACCAACGACACGCGCGAATCCCCTGCCATTTACATCTGCCGCGACATGTTGGAGGAACAGGCTAACCTCGCCATTTACGATCCCAAAGTCCCGGCCGGGCAAATTTTCCGTGACCTCAATGGAAGCATCAGCGCGGACGGCAAATACAAAGACGCCACCATCGAGATTGCCGAGGATCCCTACGCGGCGGCCCAAGGCGCCCACGCCATCGCCATTCTAACGGAATGGGATGAGTTCGCCAAACTCGATTACGAGCGAATCTACCACTCCATGCGAAAACCCGCCTTCATATTCGACGGCCGTAACCTGCTCGACCTGCCCCAACTCCGCCAAATCGGCTTCGACGTCTACGGAATCGGAAAAAGCCTCCCGGCTTTGTGAAATCCTTGATTTTGGAGAAAGATCAGTAGAACCGGTTCAAGTAAAAGTTAAACTTATTCGGGCAAATAGAGATTGATTTAACGGCTGCTGGTGATAAAGTTGACCCATGACAGTCACGGATCAGGTTTTGCAACTCTCTACAAAAGAGAAACTGAAAATTATGGAAATGCTTTGGGTGGATCTCAGTCGGGACGAGGATGCCTACGAATCACCGGAATGGCATAGTCGAGAACTGAAGGAGACGCGGCAGCGATTGGAAGGGGGAGAAGAGGAGATACTGAACTGGGACGAGGCCAAAGAACGCCTTCGCAATGAAGCCCGATGAGGATATGGATCCTCTCCTCGGCCCTTCGGGATTTGCGAAACGGCCGAATATTTTACGAAAAGCAGGCTGGGGGAGTACTTCTACAATTCGCTCTTTTCAGAGATTGATTCCCTTCAACTCTATGGCGGAATTCATGGCAAGAAATATGGCTGCCACCGGATGTTTGCCAGACGCTTTCCCTATGCGATCTATTATGAAAAGCGACAAGAGGACGGAGAAATTGTTGTGTTGCGAGTGTTGGATTGCAGGGAAGAACCCGAAAAATCAAAAAACAAATTGAAATAGGAATAAAGCAGACACTCAACCTTTCCACGCCCTCTGGAATTGGTTGCCTGACACCACTTCGTCCCTGAATCGGAAAATACTTCTAAACCTGTCGAAATATCTCAAAGGCAGATCAAAAAAGCTATTGAGGAGGTATCTAAATGAAATTAACCGACCAGTATCACAAGTGGGTTGAATGGAGTGAAGAGGATCAAGTTTATATAGGAAAATGTCCCGATATCATTACCGGAATCCACGGAGATGACCCTGTTGCTTTGTATGCCGAGCTATGCCATGAAATCTCGGATGTCCTGGAACATTTCAGGTCGCAAGGACGGCCTCTTCCTAAACCGAGCATCCGGCCAATGAAAGAGGTCGTATAATTGATTCTTGCCAACTACTCCTTATACCATTGGCGGAAAAAGATTCCAAGGCGGTTTGTTGATGGGACTCGAAAACTAAATGCCGAACCAGGCCTAAAGGTTGTCCTCCACGCTTTGCCATCGAGATTATGGGAAAAAATGAAAAAATTTTAGCCAAGGTGCTTTCAGGCCAATCGGACGCTAATATCGCTTTCTCGGATCTCGTTGGACTGCTGGAATCGATAGGATTTGACCATCGGCAGAAAGGAAGCCCTCATATCTTCACAAAATCGGGCATACTTGAACGGATTAATCTTCAGTCCGACGGGGCGACGGCTAAAAGGTATCAGGTCAAGCAGGTTAGAAAAGTTCTCACTGAAAAAAAGTTTCAATAAAATGAATGAGTCAAAATATGAAGTGATTCTCTACTGGGACAAGAAAGACGAAATTTTCGTTGCCGAGATTCCCGAATTGCCAGGCTGCATGGCGCACGGTTCCACCAAAACCGAAGCCGTTAATTCCGCCGAGGAGGCCATCGCACTTTGGCTGAAGACCGCTCAGGACGATGGAGCAACCATCCCCGAGCCACGCGGCAAGCTGATATATGAATGAGGATAAGGCCGCCGAGCTCAAAGCAGACCCAGACATTTGACCTTTTCAACAACCACTGGAATTGGCAGCATTGGTATTTCTTCCCAGTAAATGCAGAATATTTTTTGGTAAATTAATGGAACATCTCTATACTAACAATCCAGTTTCTGAATACTAACTGTCTGGTAAAGAATAATCGGCTATGAGCGATTTTGCAGAATTTTGTGAAAGTTTAGGGGTTCCCTTAAATCCAGGACCTGCGGCTTCGACGTACAAGGAGGCGATGGACATTGAAGTGGACGGGGTTGTTGAGCTTTTTCGTTCAGCCGTAATAAACTATTGACGTTTTAACGTTAAAACGTTTTGTTGAGGGGCATGAAAAGAGCAACTATTTATCTTGAGGAGGATTTGCATCGGGCTTTGAAGATGAAGGCTGCGGAGACGTCTTCGTCGGTTTCGCATCTGGTTAATGAGGTGATTAAAGCCTCGCTTGCCGAGGACCTTGAGGATTTGCAGGCCTTTCGTGGTCGTGAGTCGGAACCGTCCGTGGATTTCGAGGAGTTCCTCAAGGGCATGAAAGAGAATGGCCAGATATAGAATTGAGATCAAGAAGTCGGCTGCGAAAGAACTTCAAAAGATCGCCCGAAAAGATCGAATCCGAATAAAAGATCGAATCCGAATAATTGAAAAAATCAGAAGCTTGTCTTCCAATCCGGCGCCTTCTGGCTCGAAAAAGCTCTCCGGGGGCAACAAATACAGAGTTAGACAGGGTGATTACCGGATTCTGTACGAGATATTCGAATCGACTATCACTATCGTCGTCGTTCGCATAGCTCACAGAAGAGATGTTTACCGGAAGAACTAGAGGTTTTACCGCAAGGTCATGCCGCGGTGATTAGATAAATGGGCGGCTGCACCGGATGATTTTCTCTCGATTTTATGGATGAGGAGTCGGCAGCGTTGGCGGGGAGGAATGCGGAGGGCGATTCGGCTGGTTTTACCCGTACTGGCCAGAGTGGTTTCCATAATTGGATGGCCGGTTTCAAGGTCTATTAATTCGACTCCGTAATTTCCTTTTTCCAGCAGGTAGAGTTCCGCCTCGAATTCTCTCGGTTCGGTCCCGAAATGAAAGAGTTCCGCTTGCAGACGATCGGCCCCGGAATCTTGAACGAGGGCGGCAAAATCCCGCGGAGGGGTCAGCCATCGCACGGCGTTGAGTGGAAAATAGCTGCCGCTGCCGGGTTCCCCCGTCAAAGTGGAAAACAAGAGCTGACTATTGGGAACGTGAACGCCGGCCAGGGGCTTTTCAAACATGGCCGCATTGGTGAATAATTGCGGGAACCGGATCAGCCGGTCGGTGCAGCGAACTTCACTGGTATAGCCTGGCCCATAAGAGCGAAATGCCTCGGCTGTATTTCGTAGCGCTGTTTCCATCCCGCTCTTGTCCTTGAAAAAACGGTATCGGGTGTAGGCATTGCTGTCGGTTTCGAGCAATCGGTCGAACTCTGTCGTTCCGCTTAGCATCCGAATCTTGGCCAGAGCCGGGATGAGCCCTCCCATGCGCTGCCCGCACCAGGCGGCCGTCCCTGGTTCGGGATGGGGGGCCGGATTATCGAGGTATTCCTGGCGAATTCGAGCCATGGCCTTGATCGGTTCGAGGTATTTTTCATTTCCGGTCAAATGCCAGCCCTGGACCAGGGATTGCGTCATCATGGACATAGCGCTGGGCCAGACATAGAGCGGATCGTCGGTGTAGTTTCCCGGCTTCCACCAATTTTCTCCAAGTCCCCCGATGGTCCCGTCGGGCCAATGGACGGCGCTCGGGATAATTCCGGCCGGCTTACCGCGTTCTTCACGCAAAGCGGCATCCACCCACCCATCCAGCCAGGCGGTAAACAGGTCGGTCAAATCGGCGTTTGCCGTCCGCAGCCAATACAACAGAACCGGCTGAACCGCGCGGGCCTCATAAACGGCGGCGCAGGCTTTGCGCGGTGTCAGGTCAATTTCCGAAGAGGTGAAATAAGTGCTCCGAAACTGGAGCAGGCCCCGCTCATTGCGGCCCGTCCATAAATCCCGCATGTAGGTTGCGAACAGCTCTGCATAGCGAATCCAGTGGGGGTCTTCGGCCTTGAGCATCATCATGGGAGTAATGGTATCTGCGGAGTCCTCCGCGGTGTGCTCTACATCGCTCATGATTGAGGTGTAGCCGCCGGCCATGTGTGGTTGGCTCAAGAGGGCGCGGGAAAAAAATTCCTGGGCGGCGACGATTTTGGAGTCTTCAAAAGCGATGAGGACGGGCATCCATACCCGCCACATCTCGCAATCGTCACCCCATCCGCCGCCGTATTCACCATTTTCCCTCAGCCGGTTATCGATCCACCACTCGACAATATCAGCCAGCCTTTCCACCCCCTCCCGCTGATAAACGGCCCAGGCGGGAGCGCCAGGCGCGGGGACATAGGTTTTCTTCGGCGGGTAGGGCTCGCCCAGATACATGCGCAGAAGGCGATTTTGGGGAAATCGGCTGATCAGCCCCTCGATCATGTGCCGGGTCCGGGCCAGTTTGGCCAAACGGTTTTCGGGCAGACTCCACCAGGAGCCGTATCCCAAAACCGTCCAGGTCAGCATTCGGGCCTCATAGATTTGCGTCAGCGGAAAAAAGGGAGAGCCCTCCGGGATGCCGAAATCATAGGTTCCGGTATTCTGTATCTGGGGCCTGAACCCCGGCAGATCGCCGGAATACAACCAATCCTCAATCTCGCCAATAAGCCGTAGCGCATGACCGCGGTGTTCCGGCTCGAGCTCCTCCCAATCGAGCAGGTCCTTCAAGATTTCGAGTCGTTTTTCATCGGAATCCTCATTCCCGGCTGCCTTAATCCAGGATTCCAGTGACAGGCTCGCCGGTTCGGCCTCGGCCTCGGCTCCGGCCTGAAGGTGGCAAAAGGTTAGAAGGCTGCCAACGATAAAAAAAATCAAGAAAACAGGCATACTGTAAAAATTTTAAGAACCCATCATTGGCTGATGTAATACGAGTTTCAAGTTCTTCTCCTATTATCCGGTGTTCTCTTTAATTAAGGAACCGATGCATGACAAATGCATCCACTGGGCCGAGCTTTCGGTGGTTAAAGGCTTTGGGCAGGGTTCCTGCTATTGAGAAACCGAGGGTTTTCCAGAGAGCCAGGGCCGCTGTGTTGGTGCTTACTACCAGGTTGAACTGCATGGCCGTGAATCCCGCCTTTTTGGCCTCTTGCATGGTGTGAACGCCCATGGCCCGGCCAATGCCGCAGCCTTGTTTGTCCGGATGCACCATAAAGGAGGCATTGGCCACGGACGATCCCAGTCCCGGCATATTGGGCCTCAATATGTAGCTGCCGGCCATCAACCCGTCCAAAGCGGCTGTATAAACGGTGGTTTCCGGCCCGAACCAGGCGGCAAAGGCTTCCTCCTTTTCGATTTCGGGCGGATATGCGTAAGTGTCTCCGGCCGACACCACGGCGTGAAAAATGGGCCAGATTTCCTCCCAGTTGCCGGTCACGCCGCGACATATTTTGATCATCGCATTTAAAAAAAGGGGAGGGGGAATTATCCGTCATTTTTGGCCAGCAGAGCCTTAAACCTTGGTTGCTCCCTTAACTTATCCCATTCCCAGTTTCGGTCTAGATCGCCTACTGTAAGTTGCCCGGGGATGGCGAGCAGGTATTCTAATTTGTCCAAAGCTTTCTCGGTTTCGCCCACATTGGCATAGATAGCGGTAAGGTTTTCTACGTAAGAATAACCGAGAAGTGCATCCCTGCCCATCGACATCAAATCCACAGCTTCGAGTCCCTCGCGGATAGCGTCCTCTTTTCGCCCGATGAGCGCGTATGCCTGAGCTAGCGAGCAATGGTATCGGGGATCGTTCTTGTGCTCCGCTGTGGCTAGTTCCAGGTAGGCGATGGCCAACCCCAGGGCCTCTCGGGATTTTTCCGGCTCCCCCAATAACCGGTAGAGCAGACCCTTAAAGTATTCTATATGAAAGATTCCATCTTGCTTCTCAAATACTTTTTGAAGAAAGGATTCCGCAATGCCAAGGGCCCCTTTGTAATCCCTTTCATTCATCATCAGACCGACCTTCATGCCGGTAACCATGAATCCTGGATCGAAATTGTCGGGAAGCTCCGCCAGAATCTCCTTCAAGTAGGAGGCGTCGCCCTTCCATTCCAGCAATAAGTCTCCTTTTTCGGCCGCCAGCTGCAGGGATTCCGGGGCCAGCTTGAGGGCTTTCTCAAGGTAATTCAGGGCGGTTGGAAAATCACGAAGTAATTCGTGTGTATGGGCCAAAGTCTGCAAGTATTCCACATTGCGAGGATCGAGTTCGGCGGCTTTTTGCAGGTTGGCCATACACTCTTGCCATTTGCCCTGACGACGCTGGGTATAAGATAAAATGGCATAGGCCTCGGCATTGTTGGGCATTTTGTTAATTACCTTGAAAAGGATTTCCTGGGCCCGGTCATAATTCTGGAATCCATGATAATAATACCAGGCCAGGGCTGTTTGCCCTTCCGGGAGATCGGGTTGCAACCGCAAGGCCCGATCCACCGCCTCTTTCGACTTTTGCATGCGCTCTTCGCTATGGTCCCAGGCAAACCAGTAGAACTCGCTGTGCAGGACGGATAGCTGCGCAAATGCAAGCGCAAAAGTGGGGTCCAGCTTGATCGCCCGTTCGTAAAGTCTCTCTGCTTGTACCGCTTCCTCTTTGTTCTCTCTGGATCGATTGTTCTCTCTGGATCGAAAATGGTAATCCCGGGCCTTTAAATAAAAATCATAAGCCTCGGTATTTTCGGTAGTTAAGCGTTCGATGCTCTCTTTTTCCTCGGAAGTGAGGGTTGCTTTCAGGGCCGCTACGATCTCTTCGGCAATAGTCGATTGGAGACTGAATATGTCCGTTAAATCACCATCGTAGTTTTCCGCCCAAAGATGTTCGTCGGTGCGCACATCAATCAACTGGGCGCTGATCCGCACCCGCAAGCCGGAACGCCGCACACTGCCTTCCAGTATGGTTCCCACCCCAAGAGCTAGGCCAATTTCCCGTAAATTGCGTGTTTTGTTGTTCTCGTATTGCATGACGGAAGTGCGGGAAATCACCTTGAGGGCCTTCACCTTGGAGAGACTGGTTAAAATATCCTCGTGGACGCCGCGGGTAAAATAAGCGTTCTCCCGGTCGTCGCTCAGGTTGTCAAAGGGCAGCACCGCAATGGAATTATAAGCGGGAAGCTCCGGCGGGGCAGGCTCATCCCTCTCAATAATAACTCTTGGTTGATCGAAAATAATAGCCAAAGCTGCCAAAATAAAGAGCGCTCCTCCCAATAGGGGCCAAAACCTTTTTTTCTTTCCCCGTTTTCTGATGGGCGCGGGTGCGGTCTTCGCCTCTTTTTCCCAAGGGAGAATGACGTCGAAAATTTCCACCGGGGATTCGATGTTTTTGAGGCTCTGCTCGCCCCGGGAAACGCATTCGAGTCCCTTTTTGGTCTTAAGGTAGGCATAAACCTGGTCGGTGATACAGATACCTCCCGGTTTGGCCAGCGGTTGTATACGGGCTGCTACGTTTACGCCGTCCCCATGCACCTTTTCTCCCACATGCACGATGTCCCCCACATGGACGCCGATCCGCACGTATATCTTACGCTCCGCCGGTTCGGAGGCGTTGCGGTTATTGAGGACTTTCTGGATTTCAATGGCGCAATGGACCGCCTCCTGCACGCTGCCAAACTCCAGAAAAAAGGCGTCCCCTATGGTTTCAATCTCCCGCCCGCCGAACCGTGGAAACAGGGGCCGCAGGAGTTCCCGGTGTTCCTGTAGTAGTTCGAGGCTCAAGTCCTCATTCGCTTGGGCCATCGCGCTGTAGCCCACGATGTCCGTAAACATAATGGCCGCCAGGCGCCTCTGGTGTTCACTATCCATTATCAACTAAACTCTAATCTAATCTATAATATTCCAATAGGACACTTTTGGAAGGGAAAAGGATTCATAAAAAATTCCTGATCTTAATGCTGGTCCTTCTCCAAAAGAGCCTGAAATCTCGGGTTGTCCCGGAGGGGGTCCCAATGGGGCAAATTACGCAGTGCGGCTACGGACAGTGTGCCGGGTTTGGAGAGCAATTCCTCAAGCAGGTCGATGGCCTTTTCAGTTTCCCCTACCCAGGCGTATATCAGTGCCAGATTTTGGGCATATAAAGTACCGGCAAAGGCATCTTTGGAGATGGGCAGCAGTTTCACCGCTTCCGATCCCTCGCGGATGGCCTCTTCCTTTCTACCCAACAACGCGTAAGCCAGGCCCAGGGAAGTATGGTAGCGGGGATCATCGGGATGCTCATCGAGGGCAGGTTCCAGATAGGCCACGGCCAATTCCAGCGCCTCCCAGGATTTTTCCTTTTCACCAATGAAGTGGTAACTTACACCCCTATAATATTCCTTGTGGCGGATAAAATCCGGTCTCTCAATCACCTCCTTGGGGAATAACCCCACAATAAATAAAGCCTCTTCAAAATTCCTCACCCAAACCTCAACCCACCACCGGACAAATCCGGCAATTCCATCCAGGTCCACACTGAGAGGAATATCTTCCAATAGATCTCTTAATACTGTAGGATCCTCTTTTCTATTCAGGTGAAATAACCCATTAAGAATAGAATAGAAAATGGACTCCGGCGCTACCTCGAGAGTTTTGTCATAATACTCAAGAGCGGCCGAAAAATCGCCCATTAGGTCATAGGTGCCCGCCAATTCGTTGAGAAAATGGGCATTGCGGGGATCGCGCTCGACCGCTTTCTCCAAATTGACGATGGCTCTTCCCCAGAGACCCTGACGGCGCTGGGTAAAGCCGAGAATAGCAAAAACCTCGGCATTATTGGGCGCCTCCTTGCGAACTGTCTGGAGAATTTCCTGGGCCTTTTCGTAATTGCGGAATCCCTGATCATAATACTCGGCAAGGGCTATTTTCCCCTCGAGAAGATCCGGCTCCAGAAGCAG
The DNA here is from genome assembly GCA_965226205.1 of Opitutales bacterium. Classification (GTDB taxonomy): domain Bacteria; phylum Verrucomicrobiota; class Verrucomicrobiia; order Opitutales; family UBA2987; genus JAJFLU01. Next base: position 484,412 of record CBDDCJ010000029.1, read on the forward strand.
GGCCCGATCCACGGCATCCTTCGCCTTTTGCAGCCGCTCTTTGCTCCTGTCCACTGCAAACCAGTAGAAATCGCCATGCAAATCGGAAAGCTGGGCGTAGGCCAGGGCAAATTGGGGGTCTTCCTCAATGGCGCGCTCGTAGTACCGCTCGGCGTTCCGGTAGGCCGCCTCGTCGCTGTCTTTTCGGCCCTGGAAGTGGTAGTCGCGGGCTTTCAGGTAGTGATCGTAGGCTTTGGTGTTCTCCGTGTAAATACGTTCGAGGCTCTTTTTTTCCTCCGGAGTGAGCGTGGCCTTGAGGGCCGTCACGATCTCCTCCGCCAGGGTAGTCTGAAGGGCAAAAATGTCGGTTAAGTCCCGGTCGTAAGTCTCCGCCCACAAATGCTCATCGGTCCGCGCGTCGATTAGCTGGGCCGTCAGCCGCACTTTCGTGCCCCAGCGGCGGACGCTCCCCTCGAGGATGGTCCCCACTCCGAGGGCCTCCCCGATTTCCCGCATATTCCGGTTTTTGTTGTCCTCGTATTGAAGCACCGAGGTGCGGGAAATGACCTTGAGGGTTTTCACTTTGGAGAGATTGATCAAAATATCATGATGAATTCCCCGGGTGAAATATTCGTTGCCCTTTTCATCACTCATGTTCTCGAAGGGGAGCACAGCAATAGAATCGTAGGCAGGTAGTTCGGGGGCCGCAGCCGGGATTGGAGTCGGGGGGAGCGGTTGAGAATCCTTCGCGCGGGGAAAACGCCACATTATCGCTGCAACGAGAATCACTGCCGTAAGAGCCAATACCGGCCAGAGGTATTTGCCCATCTTGGTTTTTTTCGCATCTTTGGCTGCGGTGAGTTCCGCTTTTTCCCAGGGGAAGACCACGTCGAACACTTTCACTGGGGTTTCGATGTTTTTCAGACTCTGCTCGCCCCTGGAAATCCATTTTATATCGAGCTTGTTACACACCTGGGAATAAACTTGGTCGGAGATGCAAATGCCGCCCGGCCGTGCTAAAGGCTGGATGCGGGCTGCGATGTTGACGCCGTCTCCATGCACTTTTTCTCCCATGTGGACGACATCCCCCACATGGATGCCGATTCGGAGGAATATCTTACGCTCCGCCGGTTCGGAAGCGTTGCGGTTATTGAGAGTTTTCTGGATTTCAATGGCGCAATGGACAGCCTCCTGCACGCTGTCGAATTCGAGAAAAAAGGCGTCCCCGATGGTTTCAATCTCCTTGCCCCCGAATCGGGGGAAAATGGGACGCAGGAGATCTCGATGCTCCTGCAGCAGTTCGAGGCTCAAGTCCTCGTTCTGTTGAGCCAACGCGCTGTAGCCCACGATGTCCGTAAACATAATGGCGGCGAGGCGCCTTTGATGAGTGCTATCCGACACTTAAATTGCTATAATGGTGTATTATATATTATATTAGGGGTATAAGGAAGAGGGACCTGAATAAAATAACCGCGATTCAAGAATAAATGGCTTCGACGGGAAAGAGCAACCATTAACCGATATTCCTCAATCCCCTTCTTGGGCGGGTCGAGTCGAATCATTATCGGCGTTAGAAGCCGCTAAATATTTCGCAATGGATTCGCTTTCTTTGTCTTTCAGGCGGGCACGGTGCAGGACTTGATCGGATACTTCAGCCAACCTTTTCTCAATCATGGGAGTCATTCTGCCGTGGGAGGAAAAGAACTGCCTGGCCTCTTCCAGCAATTGAGTGTCCCGGCCATCAACCAGAGTGGGCAGCATTCCAAGATAACGCGGTGGCGTCCTCTTTTTTATGGTTTCATAATGCTCCATCATCCAGCTAAATACCCTTTGTTGGAACTGCGGGTCGGCGCTCCATCTCTGGGGAATGGCCATGGATTCATGCGGGCGCAGGTCGGCTGTGAGGCTGTATTCGAGGGAATAGGCCAACATTTCCGGTTTCCTGAAACTGCCCAAGGCGTTCAGCAATCGACTCCGTTCGGCGGGAAATTCGGTCGATTCGAATTTTTTTCGTATTTGCTCAAACAACTCGATATCGCCATGAAAGGCGGTTGCGTTCAGGGCGGCCCCAGCCAGAGATGGATCGATGCTGTCCGGTTTTTCCAGGTAGGCTGATGCGAGGAATTGGGCGTATTTCCTGACTTCGGTATCGTTCCCCCGGCCCGCCAGCCTGCCCAGCAAGGTAGCCCTCAAAGATGCAACCGCCTCAGCTTCGCCGTCCTGGCGCTGTAGTCCAATTTTATCCAGGGCCGGTTTCAGGATGGTTCGCAAATAGGCGCCGTAGGCTTCCTCCGTCTCTTCGCTAATAAAAGTAAGGTAGAGGGCGCCAACGGCCCCGGCCAGGGTCTGCAAGACCTGGGGGGAAGAATCGTGAGCAAATATACCAAGGGTTTGCAAATAAGCCCGGCCACCCAGATTTCCGGCTTTGAATAGAGCCGTCAGGTTGTCGATAAAGCCGACCCTTTCGCGCAAATCGAGTATTTCCGATGAATACCGGGCCAGTTTTTTGAGAACGGCCGGCTGCGCCTGCCAGCGGTAATATCCCTTTTCACCGACATTGGGGTGGACCCATAAAATGGGACCTTCTGCGGGCAGGTCGAAGGTCTGGGAGTTTTCCCAAAGCAACAGTTTTTCCGTCCGCAGTTCGTGACCGTCCCAGTAACGCAAAACGACGGGTATCTGCCAGAGGGCGGCTGCGGGCATTTTCAGGCCGTAGTTGATGAGGCGTTTTTGGGCCAGCCTGAGCCGGTTGTCGGGCAGGATTTCCGCGCTCACCAATGGCACGCCGGGCTGGTCGATAAAGCTGCCCATCAGAGCGGTCAAATTACTTTCCGTATGCCGGTCGAGGATTGACCAGAGATCGTCGGAAGTGGCGTTGCCCCAGGCAAAAACCTTCATATATTCTTGCATCCCACGGCGGAAATTTTCCTCCCCCATCCACTGTTCTACCATTCCCAAAACGGCCATTCCTTTATTATAGGAAAGACTGTCGAACATCTTCTCGGGATCGTCCGAGGCCAGATGCTGGCGGCGGATGGTGGGGGTCGAGGGCAGGGCATCGACTTTCATGGCCCTTTGCCCGTAAGCGACATTGGTTTGGGAGAGTTTGAAATCCGGAAAGGCCCGGTCGGTTATTTTGTTTCCCATCCATGAGGCGAAGGATTCGTTCAGCCAAATATCGTTCCACCAACGGGTCGTGACCAGGTTGCCAAACCACATATGGGCCATTTCGTGGGCCACGATTCCGGCCAATCTCTTGCGCCGGTCGAATGTGACGGCGCCTTCATCCATCAGCACGATGCTGTCCCTGTAAACAATGGCGCCCACATTTTCCATGGCCCCCCAGAGAAACTCCGGAACCGCCAGTTGATCCAGTTTCTCGTAAGGGTAGGGCCTATCGAAGTAATTTTCCAATTCCCTCAGAATGGGGGCCGATACGCGGGCCATCTCGTTGGCCAATGGGGCGCGATCCTTGATGGTGTAAATCTTGCCCGGCACGCTCATCCCAGTGACGGGTATAGCATCCAACGGGCCGGTGGCCAGGGCCACCAAATACACAGGCATGGGCGCTGTTTTCTTGAATGCCACGGTTCGGTAACCGTCCTTCACCTCCTCCATAACGGCGGGGGTGTTCGATACCGCCCGATGGCCTTCCGGCACCGTCAGCGTGACCTGCCAGGGAATCTTGAACTCCGGCTCATCCCAACAGGGGAAGGCCTGGCGGGCATATTCCGACTCGAACTGGGTAAAAGTATAGGCCGACCCCTCCGTTTCCGTTTTATAGAGACTGACCGCCTGGCGGTTGAAATCGTTGGAAAAACGTATGGTCAAGGAATAATCGCCGGGGGCCATATTTCGCCCCGTTTCCAGGGTGACGGTTCCCTTCGGCCCGATTTTGTAACTGGTCTCCATCAAGCCCAAGCCTCCACTCAGCGTAATTTTCTCAATTTCCAAATCCTCGGCGTGAAAACGAAAAGTATTGGTCCGGGCCACCACCTTGAGGTCCATCGTCACGGAACCCGAATAAGAGTCCTCATCCGCATCGACGAGCAGGTTTACAGCCTGAAAAACGGGAAAAACCCCTTTATCCAATCGAAACGGATCCTCCGGGTTTTCACCCCACGTAAAGGAGCAAAAGGCAAAAGCAAATACTAAAAACCAGCAAAATCTAGCAAAGATTTTCATACTGTCATCATTCCAGGAAGGGTTAAAAAAAGCATCGGTCATCAACATCGCCCCATTATACCACAAACAGAAAAATAAAACAAGAGTTACGTTGGCTGCGTTTGATGCGTTTGATTATAAATAAAAAAAAATTTCCACACCAAACATCAAATATCCCCATACCCCTCAATACCAACACCTTAAATCATATACACAAAAAACACCCAACCAAAACATTTTTTAAACCTCAGCCAGTTTCCAAAAAGCCACTTAAAGCTCCCACATCCATTATCGGAGAGCCGGACGATACTTTTGGCAGTCCAATTTGACACGATTGTTGAACATAATTATTTCCACACAACTCGACATGCCAAATATTCACTCAATACGAACTTAACCCAATCACCAGACGACTGGCCTATTACATAACGATACCGTCCATTTTGTATTACATGCCATTCACCATAAGCTGATGCTTTGCTCGTAAATTGATTTTCGAAAGCGCGACTGCCTAGCTCTGGATATAAGATAGCAGCATTTTCATCAATAGAATTATAACTAGAGGCTGTCCCAAAAACCCGAATTTTGCGAATTGAGATATTCGACTCCGAACTGTAAGGGAACGTAAGTCATTCAATTCCGTCAAAAACGCTGTATAAGGCCTCTATTCGTTATAAATATAATCGCGTCAGACAGAGATCTATGGTAGAATTGTATTTGAATATGCAAAACAAGAGAAAGGCTGAAAGGCTGACGGTGTTATAGACATCGAAATTGCCCAAAATCCCCTAAAAACGGTCTTTATGACAGCTTTATAAACAAGTTAACTTACTTTAAAACAAATGGTTATAACTTTGGGACAGCCTCTAACTATCAAATTCTTCTTCTGTCATAAGCGGAAACGGCAGCACATCAATTTCCATCGGTTTTTCCAAATGTTGTAACCCTAATTCATAAGACATATGCCCACGAGCAAGCTTTAATACAATATTCCCAACTCTATCATACTCAAGTTTCCAAATAATTTCTTTATTAACCCCATAGTTTCAGTATGCCGTGTAAAGCCACAAGACTTCAGTGGGAGAGTCCAATAAAACCCACCCGGGAACTGTCGTTCCACCCGGTAGCAATGGCAGGGACGGTGGAGGTAACGAAGCCGTTCAAGTACTGCGATGTAAAAGGCCCCGCAAGGGGGGTCAGCGAGCGAGCAGGCCGTAATATGAGTGAACACCGAGCAAGCCTCGAAAAGGGTAATGCAAACGCCGACCCCGTTGAAACAGGGGGAAGGCTGCTACTGCAGGTGAAGAGAGCGACGAGAGCGCCCTGCAGGTTCGCCGGGGTAATGGTGACGGCATGTTGGCAGCAGGAGTCTTGGAGGAACACGGGAAACCCGGTTCGATGGGGTGGAAGTCCTCAACGGCTAGCTCGTGAGAGTGGGAGCGGGTCGAGCCGGGTGGCGGAGAGGCCCGTAGTAGTGAGGAGGCGGCTAATCCCCGCGGAGCCAAGGGGCCTCAGTTCAAGGGCGATGAATAAAGGAAAGAAAGCGCAGAGATTGACATGAGTCTAGTAACTCCACAAAGCGTTAGGAAGCTCCCGCATTCATTGCATGTCAAAGCGAAGGGAAAAGCGACCTTCCGCTTCTATAATCTGTATGACAAGCTGTATCGCGAAGATATCCTGCGGTTTGCCTGGCGGTTGTGCCGAGCCAATGGCGGGTCAGCCGGGGTAGACGGGGAAACCTTTGCCAGCATCGAACGGGCCGGAGAAGTGGAATGGTTGGAACAACTGGCGCAGGAACTGCGGGCCAAACGTTATCGGCCCGAAGCAGTGCGGCGGGTCTACCTGCCAAAGCCCGATGGGGGCCAGCGGCCCCTGGGTATACCGACGATCAAAGACCGGGTGGTGCCAATGGCCGCGGTGCTGGTGCTCGAACCGATCTTTGAGGTAGACCTGCAGCCGGAGCAATACGCCTACCGGCCAAGCCGCAGCGCCCATGATGCGGTGCGAGAAGTGCATCGGTGGTGGAACCGGGGCTATGGGGAGGTAGTGGATGCAGACCTGAAAGGTTACTTCGACACCATCCCGCACCCGGAGCTGCTCAAGTGCCTGTCGCGTCGCATCAGTGACGGGGCCATGCTCAAACTACTCAAGCAGTGGTTGGAAATGCCGATCGAGGAAAACGGCCAAGGGGGAAAGGGCCGGAGCAACCCGGCCCGCAAGTGGCGGCGAGGCACCCCGCAGGGGGCGCCCATATCGCCGCTTCTGGCCAACCTGTATATGCGCCGTTTTATTTTCGGCTGGAAAACGCTCGGTTATGCCGAGCAGTTGCGCTCGCATATTGTGAACTACGCAGACGACTTCGTCATCCTGTGCCGGGGAACCGGCGTGGAGGCTCTCGAAGCCATGCGTCATATTATGAAGCGGGTGAAACTGACGGTCAACGAAAAGAAGACGCGGTTGTGCCGAATACCCGAGGAATCTTTCGAGTTCCTTGGCTACACCATAGGGCGTTGTCATTCGCCTCGAACGGGCAAAGCCTACCTAGGCACAAAACCGTCCAAGACGAAGGTCCAACGAGTCAATCGGCGAATCAGTGAAATGACGCGAGCGAACACCCAGTGGCGAGAAACCGGGCAGATGGTAACAGCAATCAACCGTCAATTGCGCGGCTGGGGCCACTACTTCTGTCTGGGATCGGTGAGCAAAGCCTACCGGGCGGTGGACAGCCACAGCCGGTATCGGCTACGCCAGTGGTTGCGCAAGAAACACAAGTGCAAAGGAGCGGGCACGAAACAGTATCCAGATGAATATCTGCATGATACGCTCGGCCTGGTCTGTTTGGGGTTAACAACAGGCAACCTCCCGTGGGCGAAAACATGAAAATACCCTTGTCCGAAAGCCGGATGCGGGTACCGAGCAACGCGACATCCTCCAAACCGCACGTCCGGTTTGATGAGCGGGAGAGTGGAAACGGAGATATGGAAGGATATTCAGGCACCGGCAACCGAAAGGGTCGGTCTCAGCCATGGCCTAACCTACGTCCACCGCGCCACCTCCCGACTCTACTAAAAAAGTATTTATAGAGGGTATAAATAAGTTGTATATGGCTGATTAAGAGTATATTATGGATTTTTCATAACTAAAATTCCAAACTCTTAACCAGCCACTAAATGTGAAGATAGCAAAAAGGGATATTAAGGCAAGAAAATGGTGTCTGCCTCAGATCAAATTCGCCAAGGAGCAAATGACCTCTTATGGCGGATTGGTCATTTTCAAACCGTTATTGGAGAGATTGCAATTAGCGCAAAAACTGGACCGCTGCTGCCGTCACCTGCAAGTCGGCAGCCATTACCGCTTTGGCCGGATAGTGCAACTGTTGGTCATCCACATTGTGCTTGGGTTTCGGCCCTTGCGCGACATCGATTTCTATAAGGAGGATCCGCTGGTGCGACAGATGGCCGGAATGAAGCGGTTGCCCAGCGTGCCGACGATAAGCCGGATGTTGGAGCAATTCGACGGGCGCAGCCTGCTGGGGCTGGAAAAAATCAATGCCCAGTTAGCCCATCTTCGACAGTTCAAAAAGTTAAAGGGCTTATCTAAGCGGGTTGAGGGTTAAATTTTACCGTTTTTCTGCACTACATTCTGGATGATTCTTGGGCGGGTGGGCAGTTTTAGGCCCATTTTCTTGAGGAGGTCGGCACAGAGTTTTTCCGGTTTGCCTACCAGCCGTAAACGCGCTTCGCGTCCCCCTCGCAGCGGCGCCACCACGTCCATTGAGCGTAGATTTTCCAGTTCGTGCAACACTTGCCGCGCACAGGTGCCGAGGCCTTTGGCCTGCAGCCAGCTTTTCAGGGCGCGCCACATCGCCAGAGCCAGAAAACAGATCAGAATGTGCGCTTGCACACGCTCTTCTTTGTGGTGATAGACCGGCCGCAGCCCCAAGTCGCTTTTGGCGCAACGAAAGGCTGCCTCGGCCTGTGTCAGTTGTATATACCACCGCCACAGCTTTTGTGGGTCTTCCTCCTGGCAGTTGGTTCGCAGCAGATAGGTCCCGTGGGCCAGTTGGGCCCAATCGGCTTTGCTCTCGTCTTCGGTGATTTGCAATGCGCAGGCCCGTCCGGCGGCGTCGATTTGCACTTCTACGGTGAATATTTTTTCGGCCAGGGTGTGGCGGCCCAGCCAGCGGCCGATACGGCGTTCAACCGGATCGAGTTTCTGCCCTCGCCGACGCAAACTCAGGTCGATCTGGTCGAGCTTTTTGCGCAAACGCTCCTTTTGCTTGCTCAGCATGGCGGCTTCTTTTTGACCCCGTCCCTGGCTGCGGCAAAGCACATATTGCTCGATCTGGGGGCAGTCGGGATGTTTCACCAGTTTGACCTCCACCCCCGCCCGCACCTCGCAAAAATCGCCTTGCTCGAGCAGATCGAGGGCAAAGTTTTTAAGATGGCTCTTGGGCGTGCCCACGATGTAACGGGCCCCTTTGCCGCGCAGGTATTCGAGGTTGGCCTCGCTCACCATGCCGCGGTCCAGCACCCAGATGCGATCGGCCATCCCGTAATGCGATTCCATCAACTCGACCCTCTCCTGCACCGTGGTCACATCGGCGCGGTTGCCGTCGAAAACCTCATAGGCCAGGGGCAGCCCTTCGGGTGTCACCACCAGTCCAAGACATACCTGCTTGCAATCCGGCCGCTGGTCCCGGCTGTAGCCGCGCTGGGCCTGGGCATTGCCCTCGCACCGGCCCTCAAAATAGGTGCTCGTTATGTCGTATAAAAGAAACTCGAAACGCGTCCCAAACCAGCTTTCATAGCGTCCTTTAAGATGACTGAACAGTTCCCGGCGCAAGGGCAAGACACGATCCAGTCCGCGATACAAACGGTTGTCATAGACCTCATCCACATCCACCGCCATCAAATCCTCCAGCGCCGTCGAGCCATACCAGCGCTCGGCCAGAGCCAGCTCCGAGGCCTGTTCGCAAAAACGCCCCAGCGCCAGAATCGAGGCCACCTGGGCCCAGCCCACCGACTCCCGGCCCGGCGGCAAATGCTCCTCGAAGAAACGATGCAGCCCCAGCCGCCGCCACAGCGCCAGAGCCACATACACTTTGCCAAATTGACGCACCCGCTCCACCCGTATCCGACCCAGATTCACCTGCGCCCACAAGGGAGCCTCCGGTTTATCCTCGGTAAATAAATCCAATTGCTCGGCCCCCGCAGCCTCATCATCGCCATCGAGGAGCCGACCGATCTGCTCCCAACCCAACCGCTCATCCTCATCGAGCCCCGGCTCCTTGCCAATGTGGGCCACGATGCGCTGGCGCGGCCCCTTGGCTGTGCGCACCGACTCCACCAGCGTCCAGTAATCATAATCCTGGCCCTTCTTACGACGACGATGGCGACGCAAATACATCAACACCGACCCTGCACTACTTCTCCGAAAAGGCAATAGAGTGGTCTGCACTACACGGCATATTCACACCCCAACCCTGACAACCATACGCCCTACAGCACGAAAAACCCTAAAAATAATCGATTTACCCCCCCAACTGTCGAACTCAGGTTAGAGGCTGTCCCAAAAATATAAAGATTTTGTAGTCAACTGGATGACGTTTATAAAAATAGCCGGAAAGAGCATTTTTTTGCTCGATCCGGCTAAAAAAGGGTTCTATAATTGCGTTAGCGAAAATCAATATAGCCCTTTCTATGAAAAATATAGCCATCCAATGCCGCCTGCGTCCAGCTTTAACTGTGGTCGACCGTTGCCTCGATTACGATAACTTTCGCGCCACCATCGAGCGTATCGACCGGCTGCTGATCGATTCGGAGGTGGAATCGCAGGGCGTTGATCTGGCCTTGGAAAGAGGCCAGCCAATGAGTGTAAAGGCCCGGCAAAAGCGGGCTAATTTTGCCCTCAAGGCGTTGCGTATGGAAACGCTGCGTTATCTGCTCGGTGGGATTTCGTTTCGGCATTTGTCGAGGGCTCTGGGCAGCAGCGATCTGTTGGCTGACTTTTGTCGTGTCCGCCATATCGACGGCATAAGGGGCATCTCCAAGAGCACCCTGGAACGGGCCTCGAAGTTTTTCAGCGAAGAGCAGTTGAGGGCCTTGCACCGGACCTTGACTGAGGTTGTGGGCGATGCCGATCTGGCCCGGCAGGTGGTGGGATTGGACAAGCCGATAGACACCACCATTTGCCTGATCGACGGCACCTGTTTGGAGGTCAACATTCATTGGCCGACGGACTGGGTGCTGCTCAAGGATGTAGCGGGCACGCTGCTCAAAGCGATCCGGCTGATCCGTGAGAAGGCCGATTTGCGCCATCGCATGCCGATCGAATCGGAGCCCTTGGCTCGGCAGATGAATCGGCTGTGCATACAGATGACCCACAGCCGGCGGCGAAAGGACAGCGCGCGGCAACGCAAGGGTATCTTGAGGCAGATGAAAAAGCTGCTCAAACGGATCGGGGAGCATGCCCGCAGTCACCGGGAATTATTGCAAGCCTGCTGGGAGCAAAGCGATTACAGCGAAAAACAGGTCCAACAGATCCTTACCCGGATGGAGCGCATGAGCGAGCTAATCCCGGTGGTCATCAAGCAAGCGCACGAGCGAATCATTGGCGGCCGCCAGGTGAAAAACGCAGAGAAAGTTTTGAGTGTTTACGAACCCGATGCGCAGGTGATTGTGCGAGGCAAAGCGGGCCAAGAGGTTGAGTTTGGCAACACCCTGTTTTTGGGTGAAAGCGTTGAAGGATACCTGCTGGACTGGAAACTCTACGGCAGCCGGACGCCAAGCGAAAATGAACAAATGCAAGAGAGTTTGCAAAGACAGAACCGCTTCAACCTAGCCGAACCCATAGCGGCCATGTGCGCGGATCGGGGATTCGCCTCCCAGCGGGCCCGCCGGCAGTTAGCCCAGGAGGGCATCTACGATGCGCTCTGTCCACGCGATCCGAAGCAGTTGAAAAAACGGATGGAGGAACCACACTTCAGGCAATTGCAAAAGCGCCGGGCCAGCACCGAAGGGCGGATCGGGGTATTGAAGAATCGCTGGCAGGCCGGGCGATTGCGCAGCAAAGGCTTTGCCAACCGCTCGATCAGCGTAGCCTGGTCGGTCCTCTCGCACAATCTATGGAAAGTGGCCAAGATGCTGGCCCAGCAAGATGAACTAAAAACCAAAGCGGCGGCCTAAATAAAGAGCGGAAAAGCAAGGACAATACTTTTTCACAGGCCTACTGTCGGCCCATACAAAGAAAACCAGGCAAACGGACCCCAAAACCAGAATCCTAACGTCATAGGAGAGCAAAGTCACCCCCTCCCAAAAGAAAATACCACTAAAATGAACACTCTTCAAAATCCCCTCGCAAAAATCACCCTTTTGGGACAGCCTCCAGGTTAACGCTCGCTGTCCTCGGTGATGTCGACGAAGCCTGGCGCGAGCTGGAACCACTCATAGGTGAGCCCCGTGGCCCCACGGAGTGGGATCTGGCCCTCTACTATGACATATCGTACTTCTTCAGGGATTCCAAAGGCTACCAGTCGAGGGTGGCCCAACTGGAGGCGGATTAAAGGTTTCAGGTTGAAGGATGTCGCTTCGCTCGGTACAGGTGTCAGGTGCCTGGGGGAGAGATGCTGGATGTGGGATTTTTAACTGCGAATGGACACAAATCTGGCTGAAGGAGGGGGAAACTCTGTTTTTGGTGGGTCATTTTGGCGTATTTTTGGGTTTTTTTGAAGTTTAATCAAACGCATCAAAGGGAGCCAGCCTATCTGTTGTGTTTTTTTTTGGGAATATGGTATAATCCCGACCTTTGACGGATTGGCTCTTATTTTTCTTATTTTATATTATCATGTTCTTCATTTTGGCTTTTTTATAGTAATTCTCTTAAATTAATTCGATGAATTCACTTTTACATTTGCAATTGGTGTTGGCTTCTTCTTCGCCCCGGCGGCGGCATCTTTTTGGCGAGATGGGTTTGCGCTTTGCGGTGGTTCCGGCGGCGGTGGAGGAATGGTTTGAGGCCGGTGCCGACCCGCGTTCTTTGGTGCTGCATAATTGCCGTTTGAAGGCCGAATTCGTGGCGGCGGATGGGGCCCATGCCCATTGCCCGGTGCTGGGGGCGGATACCACGGTGGCTTTGGATGGCGTTATTTTGAACAAGCCGGGCGATCTAGAGGAGGCCCGCCGTATGTTGGGTCAGCTTTCCGGGCGCACCCATAGGGTTTTTACCGGTATTTGCCTGATATTTCGGGAGCGTAATATTGACGAAACTTGTTGCGTGAGCAGCGAGGTCACTTTCCGGCATCTGGACGAGGAACGGATCAGCCGCTATTTGAGCATTGTGGACCCATTGGATAAGGCGGGCGCCTATGGCATTCAGGAGGGCAGGGAGATGATTCTGGAAAATCTAAACGGATCGCTGAGCAACGTGATGGGGCTGCCGGTGGAGGAGACTTCGGCGTTGTTGCGGAAACATGGGCTTTGGGAAGCGCTTAGGGTGGAGGATGCTGGATGAGGGATGGTGGATGGGAGATAGAGGTGTCAGGTTTCAGGTGTCAGGGGGGAGAGATGATGGATGAGGGATGCGAGATAGAGGTTTCAGGTGTCAGGTGTCAGGTGTCAGGGGGGAGAGATGATGGATGAGGATTTATTAACTTTGGATGATACGGATAGTTTTTAATTTATTATTATCGAAATTTACTTTATTTATACTGAATTTTTTTTATGAAGGCGGCGGCGGTTAAACCATTAAAGCAGGAGCGGCGGCGGGAGATTGATATTTCCCGTTATCTGGCATCCCCTGGTGTGGAGGCGGGGGACTTGCGGGGCGTTGGGTGGGCCGTGGCGGTTTCGCTTTTTCTGCACATAATGTTTTTCTGGATGATTCCTTGGGAAATTACGCGCAGCCCGGTAGCCGAACGCCCCGTCATTCGCGAGGTTGAATATGTTTACGAGGACGCTCTGCCGGAGCCGGTGGAAGAGCGATTCGTGGAGACCAATCCGGATGTGCCAACCAATGCGCCCGATGAAACGGCCAATTTCTCGAATCGGGACCAGCAGGCGGGGCAAGAGGAGGCGTCGGATGAGGGGCCGGACGATATGCCTTTCCTCGATGGGGAGGAAGAATTTTCGTCAAAAATTATCGACGGCACTTTTCAGGATTCGCAACCTTTTCCGGAGGCCCTGGCGCAGCAGGAATCGGTCGAGCAGCAAGAGCGGAATCCTGCGGTTCCTTACCTGCCCCCGCCGCAGCCAATGGGGCCGGACTTCATCGAGCAGGACACGGTGCTGTTGGAGGAAGGGATTGCCAGCATGGCGGATGCGCCGAATATGGGGGAAGCGGAAGTCGAAGATCCTTTGCGGGCCAGCGATATACCGTTGACCGTGACTTCGGTTGAACCGTTTCTCGCTCCCAATGTGGAACCGCCCAGCCCGGAGGAGACTTCGGTGGCCCAACCCCAGCAGCCGCGCCCCCGGCCAAGGGTGGCCTCGCCGGTTCTGCCGGGGCCGATCATGCAATCGTCCGGGCGGGCCCCGGTGATGGACCATATCGCGGTGAGCGCCAAATTCAGCGAATTCGGCGATTATTTAGCGCGTATGTTCGACGCCATCGGGACGCAATTTCAGATATTGGCCTACCAGAGCCAGGCGGTCCGGGCCGAAGTGAACTCCATGGTGCTGGTGAAGTTTAAACTGACGCGGGAGGGGGAAATCAAGGACTTGGTAGTCGGCTACACCACAGCCGGCCGGATGGCCACCTTGGTCGTGCAGGATTCAATACAATCACCGGCGCCATTTGGACCGTGGACGGAAGATATGATGGCCATTTTGAGTGAAGAAGAACCCTTCGGCATAACCTTTTACTATAGATGAGCGGGCAGGATGCAGGGGCAGAATTTATGGTGTTGTTAAATTTGCAACCCACGCTATAACCGGCCCTTTATTCGAAGAGCACACACGGATGCCACAGCTATGATAATTTCCAAAGAGAACGAGCTTACCGTAGATCAACTGCGTGAAGTCGAAGCCATTGTGGGGGAATTCGATTGCTCCATTCAGGTTATCTATGGGGCGCATCGCAATATTTACGCCATAATTGGGGATGAGCGCAGCGAGTTGATGGTGAACCGCATCATTGGACTCGCCTATATCGAACGGGTGGACCGCATGGAGTCCGTTTATAAATTGATGGACATTCGCTCGGAGTTGGCAGGGCACCGCAGCAGCCTGGGCGGCGTGAAGGTGGGGGAGGAGCCGTTAATAATCGCCGGGCTTTGCACCATTGACCCGAAAAACCCGAATTATATGCTGGAGACGGCCGAGGCCATAAAAGAGGCGGGGGCCCACGCTATCAGGGGCGGGGTGTGGAAACCGCGAACGACACCCCATTCGTATCAGGGAGACATCAAAACTCTGGATACTTTGCTGGAGGCCCGAGCGCGCACGGGGCTGCCGATCGTGACCGAAGTTATGGACGAGGAGCAAATCGACATCTCCCTGGCGGCCAAAATTGACATGCTGCAAATCGGGACCCGCAATGCCCTAAATTATTCGTTGCTCAAGCAGGTGGGCAGGAAAACCGCGGACACGGGCACGGCGGTACTGCTAAAAAGAGGGCGTCACATGGGCCCGATTGACGAGTATATCGCGGCGGGCGAGTACATTGTCTCCAATGGCAATCCGAATTTGTTCTTCTGCCCGCGCGGGACCATGCCGGGGTTGGACGGTTATAGAAACCATCCCGATGAATCCATAACTCCACTCCTCAAGCAGAAAACGTGGGCCCCCGTGATTATCGATCCCTCCCATGCGGTGGGCCGATCCATCTACGTGCCCGCCTGCTGCCTGGCGGGCATGGCTTATGGAGCCGATGGCCTCATCATTGAAACCCATATCGAACCGGCCCGTGGCATCGGGGACGACCCGGTGCAAAGCGTAACACCCGAAATCCTGAAAAAAATCATCAAGGATGCCCGCGCTATCTGGGGATTGCCCTCGCGTTTTAGCGGCTTATCCTGATGCGGGCGAATGGGAAATGCTTTTCAAGCGTTTGAGGGCAGTTTCTTCCTGGGCCGTATTGAGGGCCATGGCCAGATCTTTGATTTTGATCGGTTTGCTGAGGAAGGCATTCATGCCGGCCTCGAGGCATAGGTTTTTATCTTTGACGGTGGCGGCGGCGGTTAAAGCGATCAAATAGGGTTGGCAGTCCTGAGAAATAGTATCTCGAATGATACGCGTGGTCTCAATGCCATCCTTATTGGGCATTTGCACATCCATGAGAATTACATCATAGGATACTTTTTTCAAAAGCACCAAAGCTTCGTTGCTGTCATTGGCCACATCGGCCCGATAGCCGAGGCGTTTGAGCAGCAGAAGAGCGACTTTTTGATTGACCGGATTATCCTCGGCTAAAAGCAGGCTGATATTCTTTTTGGAAGCGGGAAGGTTTTGGAAAGGTGAATCGGCGCGGCCGTTTTTGCCAATGGGAGCCGAATATTTCTGCAAGGCTTGCCGCAGGGCATTCAATAAAATCAGTTTTTTAACCGGTTTGGTCAAATAGGCGGAAAAATTCAGTTGGCGGCGCTGCTTTTCCGATTGGGGTTGCGGCATGGAGGTCAGCATAATCAAAGGAAGCTTGCCGTAAGATGGAGATTTGCGAATTTGGGCAGCCAGTTCCATTCCGTCCATGAAAGGCATTTGACAGTCCAGAATGGCCACATCGAAAGGGGCACTTTGATTTAATTTGGCGATCGCTTCTGCGCCCGATTCGACTTCTTCGGCGTAGATGCCCCATTTGCTCAAGAGTAGAGTGAGGATTTGCCGGTTGGTGGCGTTGTCGTCCACGATCAGCGCTCGTTTTCCAAACAGCGAGTCCGCCTGAAAAGTGCCCGAGGGTGGCGATTTGTCCGGGCTGAGTTTCGCCGTGAAAAAAAATTCGGAACCTTTGCCTTCCTCACTGCTTAAACCGATGGCGCCCCCCATTAAATTGCAGAGCCTTTTGCTGATGACCAAGCCCAGACCCGATCCGCCGTATTGACGGGTGGTCGAGGCGTCCACCTGGGTGAAGGCATCGAATATGATACCTTGGCGCTGCTCGGGAATTCCGATTCCGGTATCGCGCACGGAAAACCGCAGAAGATAGTCCTCTCCGCGTTTTTCTTCCAGTGAAACGGTGGTCACAATTTCTCCTTGGGGGGTAAATTTTATGGCATTGCCCAGCAAGTTGATGAGAATTTGACGCAATCGGGTGGGGTCGCCGATAAGGTATTCCGGCGCTTTGTCGTCGATATGGCAGAGAAGCTCCAGTCCTTTCTCAGCGGCGGCCGGCCCGAATAGTTCGATAGCCTCCTCGACACAACAGGTCAGGCTGAAGGTCACGTCCTCCAGGTCGAGTTTTCCGGATTCGATTTTGGAAAAATCCAGAATGTCGTTGATTACCTTGAGGAGGGCTTCATTGCTGCTTTGAATGGTCTTGGCGAAGTCCATTTGGTCCACGGTTAGCTCGGTGTCCATGAGGAGGCTGGTCATGCCCATGACGGCATTCATGGGAGTGCGAATCTCGTGGCTCATATTGGCCAGGAAATCGCTTTTTGCCTGGTTGGCCGCCTCCGCTGCCTGCATAGCCTTTTTCATCTCTTCTTCGGCTTTTTTTCGGGAAGTGATATCCGATTCGATGGCAATAAACTGTATAATTTTACCCATTCTGTCGAAAATGGGAGTGGCGTCTATGTCTACCCAATAAGGCTGGCCGCTGATATGATAATTGAGAATTTCCGCATGAAACTCTTTTTTCTCCTTTATGCATTGCCGCATGTGGGCGATGACTTGGGGATCGCTGCCGGGGCCGTGTAATAGGGTTCCCTCTGGGTTCCCCTCCAAATCGTAAAGATCGTAACCGGACATTTTCTCGAAGGCGAAATTGACCCACTCGATCTCTCCATCCGCATTTGTGATGACCACTCCGGTATTGGAACGGCTGGCCACCAGGGAGAGACGCCGCATGGACTCTTCCATTTCTCTCCTCATGGTAGTGTCGCGATGGGTTCCCGTCATGCGGAGGGGTTTTCCGCTGACGTCCCGGTCCACCACTTTGCCCCGGTCCTGAATCCAGACCCAGTCACCGTATTTTGACTTGAGACGATGCTCGGAGTCGTAGCTTTGTGATTTGCCATCCAGATGCCGCTGGAGTTTTTCCCAGACCTCCGCCTTGTCATCGGGGTGGATCAATTGCTCCAGGCAATGGAAACGCTTTTCCATTTTCTCGTATTTGAAATCGAGTATTTGGGCATAACGGGTGTTGAAAAACATTTCACCGGTGGCGATATTCCAGTCCCAAAGGCCCAACCCAGTATTTTCAATGGCTAATTTATAGCGGTTTTTTTTATCTCCAGTCTTTGCTCTTTCTGCTTTCTGCTCGTTATATCGAGGCAAAAACCGGCCATACCGTTGAACGAACCTTCGGAATCCTGAATGGGCGCCGCCTGGAGTGAAATCCAGCTAAAACTGCCATTAAAATTGCCGATGCGTATTTCCGCAGTATAGGAGGTCCCTTTTTCGTGGGCTCTTCGATCAGCCTTGAGCAAGGATTCGAGATCCTCTGGATGAATCCCATTTACCCATCCGTCGTTCAACTCTTTATCCGCTGTTTGTCCTCTCAGGTCGAGCCAGACCTGATTGAAATAGACCCGGCAGCCATTTTCATCCGACATCCAGGCGGGGAGAGGGCAAAGTTGGAGCATCTGCCAGTCAGCCGCGGTCCGGCTCAATTCCTCAATACAGGTCGCAGGCTGAGCTCCCCCTGCCTGAAACGGGGCTCTGCTTAAGGCAATACCTTGTCGATCTTGCCGTATGACCTGTTTGCTCATCGAAAATGACCATGACCATCTCAGGCTGGTAGCGGCCAAGATGCGCGCCTTGTGCCGGCGCCGAAGATGTTGATACTGGTTGTTGCAGGATTGGACATACAAATGCTTTGCGACCGCAGGAAAATTCCTGGGTGGATTAAACTGAAGGGAAGCTCTACAAAAGTCGGCCAGTGGAACCAAAAATTAATTCCGAATCCCGGCCACCGGGATGAGATGAGTATTCCACCCCGCAATTCCTTCGATTGCATAACAGGAAGATGGGCCTTTTGGAAACATGATAAATAAAATGGGCAGGCTCGGAAATGTTCGGAGATGTGTGCGAAATAAATGCGGCATCCTTATTATTTTGTCATTGTTTGTGATTACGGCTCTGATTTTTGTGCGCTGCCGGAGGACCCCGAAATTTTTGCCGGCAACCCAGGTTTGGCCAATGGCGCGGGCCGAGGCTCTTCACAACCAGCTTGATCCGCGATTCGTATTTGCCATTATAAGGGCGGAGAGTTCACTCAATGCTTACGCCGATACCGGTTATGCCCGCGGAATCATGCAGGTGAGCAAAGGGGCCTGGAATGATGTTTCTGAGGAGCCATGGTCCAATGCCTGGGACTGGAAGAAAAATATTTCGGCGGGGGTGCTCTATCTCGCTCATTGCCGCCGGTTGCTGCAGGAAGAAAAAAAGTTTTCCTATCCGATGCTGGCCGCCTGTTATCGCTACGGATTCACAACGGTTGAAACGGCCGGATTCGATATGGAGCGTCTCGATCTCCCACAAAACGATACCTACCGGCAGCTCTTTGCTGGAAAAATTCCACCGGCCCCGGACTCCCCATAGCCTCCCCTGGCGGCGACTATGCTTGCCAATGGCAGGCGCAGCAAATTGTCAACGGCGATTGTAAACGAACAAACGAATTAGCGCCGGCGAATTTTGTAATTGACTGAAACGCGAAATTTTTTTAATAAGAGCCGCTTTAACCGCTCACTTAAAGTATGGACGAAATGCGCCCGCTCCAAAAGGGCACACTCACTCCGATGGTGACAATAGTTGAATAATTAGTTGAGACCCCCACCCAAAGACTAAGTAATCTAAAACGAAATAAATAATCTGATTGGAGATGGAGATTTGAGATGAGGGCAGCCGTATTGATAATGATGTTTTTGATTACTCCTGTTTTTGCCCGGGCTGCAATAATTGCATCAAATATAATGGATGATAATGGAGATTGGTCTTTGGCGGGGGACCCCGCATTGCTATTTATATTGGGACCACAACCTCAATTTGGTTTCGTCCCCACAGCAGGAAGTGATGTAATGCATTTTAATAACGCAGGCGGGGGCAATGGCACAAACTTTATTACTTTTGCCGGGACCCCGCTTGCAGTAGGAGATTATACTGTGACAATCGATGTTGGAAACTTTAATAATGCTCCATTTCCTACGTTCGATCGAGTCCTTGATATTGGAATGACAGCGGGCGGAACCCTTCTCACACCTACCTCCAGTAATACGCCTACTCCAGCATTAGGACAAATTTTGGAATGGAGTTATTTCTACTCAATTACACAATCAGACCCTTTATTGGGACAGAATATAGGATTTACTATTACAGTGCCATTTACCGGTGAAGATAAGAATGTGGCCTTTGACAATCTTTACCCCATAGTTTCAGTATGCCGTGTAAAGCCACAAGACTTCAGTGGGAGAGTCCAATAAAACCCACCCGGGAACTGTCGTTCCACCCGGTAGCAATGGCAGGGACGGTGGAGGTAACGAAGCCGTTCAAGTACTGCGATGTAAAAGGCCCCGCAAGGGGGGTCAGCGAGCGAGCAGGCCGTAATATGAGTGAACACCGAGCAAGCCTCGAAAAGGGTAATGCAAACGCCGACCCCGTTGAAACAGGGGGAAGGCTGCTACTGCAGGTGAAGAGAGCGACGAGAGCGCCCTGCAGGTTCGCCGGGGTAATGGTGACGGCATGTTGGCAGCAGGAGTCTTGGAGGAACACGGGAAACCCGGTTCGATGGGGTGGAAGTCCTCAACGGCTAGCTCGTGAGAGTGGGAGCGGGTCGAGCCGGGTGGCGGAGAGGCCCGTAGTAGTGAGGAGGCGGCTAACCCCCGCGGAGCCAAGGGGCCTCAGTTCAAGGGCGATGAATAAAGGAAAGAAAGCGCAGAGATTGACATGAGTCTAGTAACTCCACAAAGCGTTAGGAAGCTCCCGCATTCATTGCATGTCAAAGCGAAGAGAAAAGCGACCTTCCGCTTCTACAGTCTGTATGACAAGCTGTATCGCGAAGATATCCTGCGGTTTGCCTGGCGGTTGTGCCGAGCCAATGGCGGGTCAGCCGGGGTAGACGGGGAAACCTTTGCCAGCATCGAACGGGCCGGAGAAGTGGAATGGTTGGAACAACTGGCGCAGGAACTGCGGGCCAAACGTTATCGGCCCGAAGCAGTGCGGCGGGTCTACCTGCCAAAGCCCGATGGGGGCCAGCGGCCCCTGGGTATACCGACGATCAAAGACCGGGTGGTGCCAATGGCCGCGGTGCTGGTGCTCGAACCGATCTTTGAGGTAGACCTGCAGCCGGAGCAATACGCCTACCGGCCAAGCCGCAGCGCCCATGATGCGGTGCGAGAAGTGCATCGGTGGTGGAACCGGGGCTATGGGGAGGTAGTGGATGCAGACCTGAAAGGTTACTTCGACACCATCCCGCACCCGGAGCTGCTCAAGTGCCTGTCGCGTCGCATCAGTGACGGGGCCATGCTCAAACTACTCAAGCAGTGGTTGGAAATGCCGATCGAGGAAAACGGCCAAGGGGGAAAGGGCCGGAGCAACCCGGCCCGCAAGTGGCGGCGAGGCACCCCGCAGGGGGCGCCCATATCGCCGCTTCTGGCCAACCTGTATATGCGCCGTTTTATTTTCGGCTGGAAAACGCTCGGTTATGCCGAGCAGTTGCGCTCGCATATTGTGAACTACGCAGACGACTTCGTCATCCTGTGCCGGGGAACCGGCGTGGAGGCTCTCGAAGCCATGCGTCATATTATGAAGCGGGTGAAACTGACGGTCAACGAAAAGAAGACGCGGTTGTGCCGAATACCCGAGGAATCTTTCGAGTTCCTTGGCTACACCATAGGGCGTTGTCATTCGCCTCGAACGGGCAAAGCCTACCTAGGCACAAAACCGTCCAAGACGAAGGTCCAACGAGTCAATCGGCGAATCAGTGAAATGACGCGAGCGAACACCCAGTGGCGAGAAACCGGGCAGATAGTAACGGCGATCAACCGTCAATTGCGCGGCTGGGGCCACTACTTCTGTCTGGGATCGGTGAGCAAAGCCTACCGGACGGTGGACAGCCACAGCCGGTATCGGCTACGCCAGTGGTTGCGCAAGAAACACAAGCGCAAAGGAGCGGGCACGAAACAGTATCCAGATGAATATCTGCATGATACGCTCGGTCTGGTCTGTTTGGGGTTAACAACAGGCAACCTCCCGTGGGCGAAAACATGAAAATACCCTTGTCCGAAAGCCGGATGCGGGTACCGAGCAACGCGACATCCTCCAAACCGCACGTCCGGTTTGATGAGCGGGAGAGTGGAAACGGAGATATGGAAGGATATTCAGGCACCGGCAACCGAAAGGGCCGGTCTCAGCTATGGCCTAACCTACGTCCACCGCGCCACCTCCCGACTCTACTAAAAAAAGTATCGCTGATATACAGCAGGATAGATGAATATTAAAGCAATATCAGCGATGACAAAAGGTAAACAATTGGAGCTACAGTTGACAAGAGTAAAAGGCCGCCGTGTGCGGGTTGATTTTAAGGGCGGCGAGGTTACTTCGAATGCCGGGCTGCTTTTGATCCGGGAAGTGGATCGGCGCTTGGGTTTGACCGAGCAAGCGGCCCAGCCTTTGCAGGAACAAGCCAAACAATGGTTCGAGTATAGCGGCAAAAAGCAACGGCTGTTCCAGCACTTCGAGTATGGGGCAAAATCGTGGCGACGCCGACGCCTTATCATCCACAAAGCCGAACACACCACGCGGGGGTCCAACCCGCGCTTCGTGGTGACGAACCTACCGGGTAATCCCCAGGAGCTTTACGACAAAGTATACTGTGGCCGCGGAGAGATGGAGAACCGAATCAAGGAACAGATGCAACTGTTCAGCGAACGCACCAGCGCCCATCAATGGTGGGCCAACCAGTGGCGATTGCTCTTATCGGCGCTGGCCTACACCCTGATGGAAGCCATGCGCCGATTCGCATTAAAGGGAACGAAGTGGGCGAGGCTCCAATGCCACAGTTTGCGGCTCAAATTAATCAAGATCGGAGCGGTCATCGTGCGCAACACCCGCACGATACACTTTCACTTAAGCGAAAGTTATCCTTGGGCCAGTCTATTCAATCATGCGGCCCGCCGGTTGGCGCCAACCTAAAGGGCGCATTGGCGCTGCCCCCGGCGCTACCGAACCAATGGGGGAAAGGGGGCAGTGTCTCTACACCTTGAAAAACACCTTAAAATCAAGACGATCAGCCCAAAATACAAGGAATTCCATCTCCAATAGCAATGAAGTGGACGGGGTTGTTTGGACAATTTTGACGTGGGATTAAGGTGGAAATCGTGTTCATATTATTTTTTAAAAATATATTTTGTCCTTAGCCAAAGACGGGCACGCAGGTGCCCGCAAGCTGTATTGGCGGGGAGGTTGGTTTTGCTCCGATTGCATGGACTTCGGCCGGGGTCCGGTAGCCCAGGGCTTGGTGGGGGCGCAGGTGGTTGTAGAAGTCCAGGTAGCGGGCTATCCCTTCGCTGGCTTCCTTTGCCGTGGCGTATTCGCGCAGGTAAATGTCTTCATACTTGAGGGTTCTCCAAAAGCGTTCAACAAATATGTTGTCCAGGTAGCGGCCACGCCCGTCCATGCTGATGCGCACCCCGGCTTGCCGCAGCACCGAGGTGAACTCGCTGCCGGTAAACTGGCTGCCTTGATCGGTGTTGAAGATTTGAGGTTGGGCCCGCCTCAGAGCTTCCTCCAGGGCGAGCACACAGAAGCGGCTCTCCAGGGTGTTGGAAAGCTGCCAGCTCAACACGTAGCGGCTGAACCAGTCCAACACCACGGTCAAGAAAAGGAATCCTCGGCTCAGCCGCAGGTAAGTGATGTCGCTGCACCATACCTGGTCGGGCCGCTCGACCGCCAAACCCCGCAGCAGATAAGGGAAAATGCGGTGCTGCCGGTGCCCCTGGCTCAAGTTTCGACGCGGATAAATAGCCTCCAGGCCCATTTGGCGCATGAGCCGCTGGATGCGGCCTCGTCCCACTGCATGGCCCTCTCGACGCAGCCACTGGGTCATCCGGCGAGAACCAAAAAACGGATATTGGGTGTAGAGCTCATCCATGCGATGCATGTAGAGAACGTTCTGCTCGCACTGGGCATGGGCCCGATAGTAATAGCTGCCGCGGGCCAGCCCCAGCAACTGACATTGCCTGCCGATACTGATTTTTCCTTGAAGTGGTTGCACCATCTTGCGCCTCTCACCAACCGAGTTGTTCAGACTTTTTTTTTAGCCAATCGCATTCTACTTTCAGCTTTCCAATCTCCTGGTAAAGGTGATCTTTTTCCGTCTCGTTGTCCTTGCTGAGAGTCTGCCGCTGGCGCGAAAACAGCTCCGTTGCTCCCTGCAAAAGCTGCTTCTTCCATTGGGTCACCTGGTTGGGATGCACCTCAAAACGACCGGCGATCTCGTTGATGGTATGAGCGCCCCTGATGGCTTCCAGGGCCACCCGGGCTTTAAACTCAGCACTGTATTGTCTTCTCTTTCGTGATTTAATAACATTCATAGGTTAGCGAATTTAGTGGTTCAAGACCACCTTATTCCACTGTCCAGTTTTCCCCGTCCATTTCACAATAACGTGCTAAACTTTACCCTTCATGAAATATTCGGGCTAGAGTTGGAACACAATGCGTCAAACAATTTTATGGATTTAAAACGATGTTCAAAAGATTTTTTAATTATAAAATAACGTTTAATTTACTATTCCCATAGTTCGAAAAATCAGTAAAGTTTACTTGAAGAATAAAACCTGAGTGCATAGCATCGCCCTCCATGAATAAACAGCAAAAACACAGTCGTATTTTCAATTTGTGTGCCTTCATGGTAACGGTATTGATTATGATTTCTTTATCGCCATTGGTGATTCCGGCTCATACCGCTGAACCGTTTCTATTTTACCTTCCACGGACACTCTGGAGCGGCTTCGCCACTTATATTCTGATCGTGGCGCTAACGTTCACGGCAACCCGGTTTCAGAGGGCAGAAAACCCGAAAGGCGAAGATATGGAATGATCGGCTACCTGGCAGTTTTCGGGTTGATGTGGATTGGGGCCCTAGCCTGGTTTTCTCTTCGTTCATTCCAGAAGAACAAGACCTCGAACGACTACATTTTTGCCGGTTCCAACCTGGGAACAACCATTGGGCTGCTCACCTTTGCGGCGACTCTGTTCAGCACCTTCACCATGATGGGGATGCCGGATTTTTTCCGAGTCCACGGGGTGGGGGCCTGGATTTTTCTGGGCATCTCCAATGTCTCGGCGTTCTTTTTCATAATTTGGTATGGCCAGCATTTGCGGCGGGCCGGAGGCCAACGAGGCTACTGCGGCCTGGCGGGGTTGTTGAAAGATTGTTACGAAACTCCCTGGGCCGGTTATGTATATTTCGCCGGTGCATTCGTATTTCTGATCCCTTATACGGCGATTCAAATCCGGGGCATAGCGATATTTTTAAGCGCTGTTTTTCAGGAAGCCATGCCGCCTTGGGGATGGTCGGTGGGAATTGTCTGCCTAATACTGATTTACAGTGAAATCGGCGGACTGCGGGCCATCGTTTATAGCGATGCCATGCAGGCGGTAATATTGCTCGTCGCCCTTTGGATTGTCGGTTTTTTCTGCCTGGCCAAAGTCGGCGGGGTGGAAGCATTGATGGAGCAGGTAAAAGCGCAGGAACCGGCATTGCTTTCCGTTCCCGGCCCCAAGGGTCATTTTACGGTTCAATTTCTAGTCGCCTCTTTGTTTGCCATTACGATGATCCCGGTGACGCAGCCGCAGGTGGCAACACGGCTTATGATTATGAAAAGCACTGCCAAAATGCACCGTATGGCGGTTGCTTTGGGGGTGTTTTCTTTCCTGGTTTTAGTGCCCACCATTGCTATCGGGCTCTATGGCGCGGTGCGTTATAGCGAGGCTTCAACTCGTGAATTTTTGTCCCATGCGCTCTTATTCGATCAATTGAAACCGGTGGCCGCCCTGATCGTTATCGGGTTGCTGGCGGCGGCCATTTCGACGGCGGATTCACAGATATTTGCCCTCGGCACGGAGTTGAGGTCCCTTTTGCGGGGCAAGGAGAGAAGAGTGATGCTCATAACGCGGCTGGCCATTGTCGGATTCGGCCTGGGAGCGTTGATATTTTCCCTGGTCAGCAGCGACCAACTTGTGCTTCTGGCCCGTGTCAGTTTTACCGGCACAGCTTTGATGGGGCCCATGGTAATTGGAGCGGTCTTTGACGGGATACATACCCACCGCTCTCTCATCGCCATTACGGGGGGAGCTCTGGGGCTGTTTTCTGCTCTCTTTAACCGGCGTAATCCCGAATAATTACTACGGGATGCGGCTCGACTTGCTGCTGGCCGGAACTGTCGCCCTGTATGCCATCTTCAGTTGCGTGGGCTATGGGCAGAGTCAAAAGCTGACCGTTGAAACAATTCGCCCGACCCCAAAAACGGGTCAATTAGCGTTTCAACCGGTTAATCGGAAGATTGTCTTTTCAACCGATTCAACAGGAGTTTTATCAATTGCAGAATCAAACGCGGCAGGCCGATTACAAGGTAGGTTAATACGCCCAAACCGAGGACATAGTGCAACGATGTGAAAACTTCGGACCAAAGAGAATCAAATCGCGCAATGGCGTAAAGATTGACCAGCAGGGCAAACAGGAGGCAGAGAGCAAAAATGGTTATTTCCAGTTTAACGCCGCGGCCCGTAATGGTGATATTGACTTCTTTCATATTTGCAAACCCTCCATTTGGGGCCATTTGATTTCGCGGCCCTGTTCCATGGCGAACTGCCCCATCAATGCGGCCACACCGCCCTCGTAAGCATGCTTTATCATGTCGGGTATCGGTTTGCCTTCCCGAATGGCCGCGGCATAGGCGGTCAATTGAATCGCCGTCTCATCTCCGGACCAATCCGGGACCAGCCATTTGCCTTTGTAATCTATTTCAAGCTCCGGCACCCAACTGGGCCCACCGATGGGTACGGAGTCGAGGATGTCCCTTTCCAGTTCATTGATCAACTGGACGATTGCAGGCGGCGTGGGTGGGTGTTCGCTATAAATTTTGCCCTTTTCGGCTTCGATGGTTCCCTCCGGGCCCATGATCTGGACTTCCATGCCATAGCGGCGATTGCTGATCAAGGAGTCGAAAATGACGTTCACTCCATCAGGATACTTGTAAACGACGTTTACGCTGTCATACAATTCCCGGCCGTCTTTCCAGTGATTAATGCTGCCGTAGCCGACGGCCGAAATAGGGTGCGCATCGAGAACCCAATTGACCACCTGCAAATGGTGGGAGGCTAGTTCCGTCATCAAACCGCAGGAGAACTCGCGATAGAGCCGCCAATTGATTTTTCTTTTCCCACTCCGGGCTGGGAACGGGGCCGCCGCCAATCGTTGTTGCGATGCCAGCAAGCGCGAATCTGGGTGATTTTTCCAATCGCCCCGGCATCAATGTATTCTTTGGTTTTGAGAAAGGGCAAGCAGTATAATCGCTGATAGCCGATCTGGAAAATCTTGCCATTTTCATGGTAGGCCCTAACGATATCGGCGCATTCCGCAAAGTCGTAGGCGAGGCTTTTTTCACAAAAGACATGTTTGCCCGCTTGTAAGGAATGCAGGCAAATGCGGGCGTGTTCATAGAGCGGCGTGGCGATTACGACCCCATCGAGGTCTTTCATCTCAAGCAGCTTGCGGTAATCGTAAAAAGCTTTGGCCTTTCCTTCCGTTTCTTCGATTGCCCGCTTATAATGAGGCTCGTATCATCGCAAACTGCGGCTATTTCCACCCCAGGGGTTTGCAGGAGGTGGAGCATTAATTTTTGGCCGCGGGAGCCCACCCCGATAACTCCCAAGCGAACTCGATCCAGGGCCGAACCGCCGGGCGGGTCCGCTCTCAGGGGAGACCACCAGGGCATGCTGGTCAGGACGCCGGAGGAACCGGCGAAGACGGCGAGTTTCTTGAGAAAATTTCTCCGGTTCGCAACGATTTCCGGTCTCGATTCCCTATGCGCGCTCATTTTTATTTCCGTATTCCCAAATATGCTCGAATTGTTGTTCATACTCAAATGAAAACTCAATTTCAACCGCCTTTCCCTTAAACCACCCAGAAAGCAACTTATCCCGGTCGGCGGAATCGGCTACCAATAACGCCGTAGAAAGAACCTCCGCCTCTATGGGCGATTGCGAAACCACCGACAGGATCCTGTAACCGCCAATCGGAAATCCGGTAAAGGGACTGATGATATGGCCATGCCGTGTCTCCTTGACAGAACTTTCAACTAGTATTCTGTAATATCTATATTTTCGGATATAATCGTTTCAGTTTAATACGTGCGTCCTGAGTCGTAAACTGCCAATCTATCTTTGTCTTTCGATTGTTTCGATCCACTTGCCAAGCTGTCACTTCTTTGTCCATCTGTTCGATTGCCGGGATTCTCCGGTTCAAGCACTGTCCTTTCAGTTGCGCTCAATTCAATCTCTGCCACATTGAGCCAGCTTCCATGCTTGGGGGTGTAGTGGATCTCCAATCGTTCGGCCAATCTTCTGGCTTCGGGTGCCTCGAAGGTTGCGTAGAGTGAACCGATGCTATGAGTATTGAGGTTGTCCATGACCAGCTTGATCTTCGCCGCTTGAGGGTATTGTCTTCGAGCAAGTGCTTGATGAACGAAGCCCATTCGCATCGTCTGCGCCGTTCGGTGATGCACACATGGCGCTGACCGCCCAGAGGCTCGACGGCAAGAAAAATATTAGCCACTCCTTTGCGCACATATTCATCATCAATGAGTCGGGGATGCCCTGGTGCAGCCGCAATGGGTTCATGCGCTTCTGCCACCAGTTGCTTGCATGATTCGTCCATGCAGACCAGAGGATACTGTGCATCGTAAAGTTCGAGAATGTCCTCCATGCAAGCCACAAAGGCCGCGTTTTGATCAGGAGGTATCTTCCAGTATTTGCTCAGGTGAGGCTGAAATGCGTTTTTTTAAGAGTCCGCTGAACAGTCATGGCGGAAACCTTGGGGGCGATGTTCAATTCGACGATTTTTTCCGCCAGAAGCCGCACCGTCCATCGGCTTCTACCTGTGGGCGCAGGCGAGCAGGCCAGTGCCGTAAGGCGGGCCTCAAAAGCGCCGTCGAAGGTGACATTGGGAGGGCTCGATCTGGGCCGGGGCCCCAGCGCAGCTTCCAAGCCCTCTTCTACAAAACGCTTCTTGATATGCTCGATAGTTCGGGACGTCACGCCCAGTGCTTCAGCTACCTCAGCCACTTTCCATGGGGATCGCTCCGCGGCGCTGTCGCATAGAAGCAATGCGCGTGCGTGAATATACTTGCGAGCGCTTCCCTTGCCCTTTTTGGTTAGGGCATCCAGAAGCTCACGCTCTTGTTCGTATAAGGTTACTCGATATCGTTTAGCCATCCGAAAAAGATGGCCGGGTATCATTAAAAAGTCAATTAAATACGAAATAGTTTATGTTACGAGATACTAGCGCATTCCCCGAAGTGGAAAGAGAGGCATCGATCAGGTCAAAGGTATGAACGGAGCGACCTCTATCGAATAAATGCTCGATGCACACAGGCCAAGGCTTTCCCGATGGATGGCTGCCGATAACGCAAACCGAGCTTTCGCCGAAACTGATAAACGCCTTTTCTATGCCCTCATATTGAAGGTATCGGAGCGTTTTCCAAACGGCGAACCCTTTGCCAAACCCACCCAGATCGACCTCCACCGAGGGGTGATGAAACCGCAGGGTTCGCCCGGCGGAATCCAGTTCGAGATGGCGCATGCCGCAACCTTGCAAAACGGAAGTGATTTTTTCCGCGGGCGGTTCCGGATAATTCTCATCTTGAAATGCATTTTTCCATAGCTGAATGATCGACAAAATGGCAATATCGAATGC
This sequence comes from Opitutales bacterium, assembly GCA_965226205.1. GTDB lineage: Bacteria > Verrucomicrobiota > Verrucomicrobiia > Opitutales > UBA2987 > JAJFLU01. The sequence continues at coordinate 513,620 of CBDDCJ010000029.1, forward strand.
GCCCCCGGTCTTTTTATGATATTCGTCGCAAAGATTGAACACTTCCCACAATTCTTCATTAAGGGGAACCGCCTCATGAAAAGCCCGCCGGTTAATGTTGGAAATAATGCTGTCGGGATCGAAGCGGCTCAATTTCGCCTCCAGGGCCAGGACCCGGCTTTCCACCGATTCTGCCAGGGACTGGCCATCAACGGAATCGACTCCCGGCAATACCAATTCAAACCGGGTTCCCATTCCATAAAAGCCATAGTGGAAGACATGCTTTAATTTGCCTCCGTCACTGTCAGATAAACGATTTTCCACCGGTGACCGGGTATTAAAATTTCCGCTCATGGCTTGAGAATATCTTCTCGAAGCAATTCTAGCAGCCGGGCGGCATTAGGAATAATGAAAAACCTTCCCTCCGGCCAATACTTCCTGGCGATCTTCGTCGAAGGTGACAAACTTGCGCGTGCGCACCGCCGCGTTGGCCATGATCGTGGCAATGGCATGTTGATAACCGGCCTGAACGGGGGCATTGGGCGTTTTGCGGCTGCGAAGGCATTCCATCCAATTGCGCATATGGTTCAAAGTCATGTCGTCTTCGCCCGTATCGGCATCGGTAACGGCGCCCTCGGTATCGGCGAGAGAAAGGGATTCCAATTGGTTGGGCTTCATATTCATGGCGTCGGCGTATTTGGTTACAAGCCCACCGTTGGACGAAACCTGGTTGGTGTCCAGGTTTAACTCGCCACCGTTGGAGTAGTAGATTTCTTTCGTCCCCCCCGCAGAATTGGAAAACCGGGAAGAATAGCGAACCTGAAACCCCTTGCCGGCGTCATCCAAAGGCCCGTAGTCGAAAACGGCCGTCATTGTATCAAAATTGGTGCGCCCGTCTTTCCACAGATAAATGCCCCCATTGGCGGTCACGCTACGGGGATGCGGAAGGCCCGTAAACCAGTGAACGGTGTCGATTTGATGGCACATCCATTGGCCGGGAATGCCTGATGAATAGGGCCAGAATAACCGGTATTCGAGGTATTTGCGGGGATCCTACTCCGCCCGCGGACGATCTCCGCCCGCGGACGATTCATCTGATAGCGTTTCCAATCCACATCGCTCTCCCGGATTTCGGCCAACAACCGGGGTCGCCGCCAACGGCCGGGCTGGTTTACGTTCCAGCTCATTTCGACAAAGACGATATCGCCGAAGGCGCCCGTTTGCAGGTAGCGGTGGGCGGCGTGATAGTTGTTTCCGCTGCGCCGCTGCGACCCAATCTGGACAATTTTTATCCGAGGCTTGGATCGTCTTCAATGCGGCCCGGTTGTCGGCCATGGTTTCGGCAAACGGTTTTTCCACGTAAACGTCGCAGCCGGCCTCAACCGCTTGCATGGCATGGAGGGCGTGCTGGAAATCCGCCGTGCTGATGATGACCGCATCCGGTTTCGCTTTTTCATAAAGCTCTTCATTATTGCGATAGCCAGTAACCTTGTGGTCATATTTTTCCTGGAAATAAAGCAACCCCCTCATCCCTTCTCCGGCTCCAGATGTCGGAAACGCCTATAATCTCGAAATTGAGGCTGGATGCCATTTTCTGGAAGGCGGGCAGGAGCGAATTTCTGGCCCGGTCGGAAAACCCGACAACTTCCACCCGCAGGCGGTCATTGGCTCCCATAATGCGACCGTAACTTGAGGTTGAAAGGGCCGAACCAGCCAGCGCCAACCCGGCGTTGCGAATGAATTTGCGACGACTTTGTTTCATGGCATGCAAGGTTAAGTTTTTAATTTTGCTATTTATACTCGCTATACTCGCGAATCTTGATACTGCGAAAATGCACTTCGCTGCCGTGGTCCTGGAGCAGAATATGCCCTTTTTCGGCCAGGCCGAAGTTTTCCCATTGGGCATATTTGCTGCGCGCCACGAGGGCCTGGAAAAGATTGGAGCCCCGCTCATACTCGACCACCTTGAAACCGTTCAGCCAGTGCTGCACCGTATTGTCGGAACGGACGACCAGGCGCACATGGTTCCATTCTCCCACCAATTGCGGCACTTCGCGGTGGGATACGGTCCGATAGGACGGAATCATATCGTAAACCGAGGCCAGGGTGCGATTGCCGGCGGCCCCTTTTTTGGCATCGGGATGCTGCCTGTCATCCAAAATCTGGTACTCGAGCCCGATGGCCGAACCGGATGTATTGCCATACGCCTCGGTGACAAAATATTTGATGCCGCTGTTGGCCCCTTGGATCATCTTGAAATCCATCTGTAGTTCAAAGGCGGAATATTCCTTTTCCGTTATTATATCTCCGCCGTGGCGGGCTTCGCCGCCGCCGGATTCCTCCACCATGAGAACGCCGTTTTCGATCTTCCAGCCTTTTTCAGGAAATGTGCTCATGTGGGCGCCGCGCCAGCCTTTGGTGGAATGCCCGTCCCATAAAAGCTTCCACCCCAAACGGCTCTCTCCGGCGCTGACCCGGTTGGGAATCATGTTGCGGATAAACCTATCGTCCACCGGCGACGTTTGCAGGTTCTCCGTTCTGATGCGGATATTTCGCCAGAATATATGCCGCCCGGCATCCATCGGGTTGTTGATAGAGTGCACTTGCAAGGCAATAAAGCCCTCTGCCGTAAGGTCGTCGATAACATGGGCCACGGGCACACCGTTCAACCATGTGCGCAGTGAATGTCCGATCGCTTCGATTCGCAGATGGTTCCACGAGCCGAAATTATTGAGGCTTTTGGCGGGCGGGTTAAAGTCCACTGTATAAAGCCAGCCCCGGCGGGCTTCATCGTAAATGCCGCCGGTCCAGGCGCGCAGCGAGGGATCGATTTCGCACTGGTATCCATGGACGCGGCCGTTGCGATAATCGGGGTTGCTCAGGCTGCGAAATTGAATCCCTGAATTGCTCTCGCCCTCCTGCCGGAACTCGAGTTCCAGAACAAAATCACCAAACACCCGATCAGTGGCTAGAAAACTGTTGGGCGAACCGGTCACGGTAGTCCCCACTATGGCCCCATCCAGAACCGAATAATGGGCGCTGCCATTGACCCTGCTCCAGCCTGTCAAATCCGTGCCGTTAAAAAGATATTCCCAATCGCTTTGGCCAAATCCTCTTGCCACAGAGAAAAACAAGCCGGAGAGAATTCCGATAAGGATAATGACTGGATTGTTTTTAATTTTCTTAAAATGCATCCTTTTAAACCCGACCTAGGTTCTATTTAGTTCGCATCGGATGCTTTAAATAATTGAAAATTATCAGCTCCGGCAAGGGAAAAGATTGCAGGCGGTATCCGGCGATGTGCTTCAACAAATGCGTCTCTCTTGCCGGTTTGCCAATCACTTCGATTTCGCGGCCATTGGATCGGGCAAAGCTAAGCAGTAATAAGCATCGCCCGGCCTGGCCGAAGGATTGAAGAACCTTTCCAGTCCCGGCGTCCAGAGAATAGAGATAAGAACCGGCAACATAGAAAATGCGCTGTTTCGCATCGTTGGACCAATACGCCACGCCCCGATTGACGCCGCTTGCCGAATCGCCTTCATAGGGATTGAGGCGCCACTTTTCCAGGCCGGTGGCGGCGGCCAGAGCAACGACTTTGAAGGTTGGCGTAGTGACATACAGCAATCCATCGATGACGATAGGATTGCACTGAATGGTGGTGGCCGGATTCTCGCGCATTTCGTCGCTCCGATATATCCAGCCCACCTGCAGCCGGTCCACATTGCGCCGGTTGATTTGATTTAATTCCGAGTATTTGGTTCCCTTGTAGTCTCCGCTTTATACCTGCCATTCGCGGTAACTCTCCCATGCATCCGATTCATTTAATTTCAGATACCCCGTAGCTTGCTACGGGGAGTTTCATTTTCACAATAACAAAATGCCGGATAAAGAAGGCATAAAAATAATATGAGAGTTGATTTTAAAAAGATCATCATCAAGGATTCCTACCCTATTTTTTGCCGAATTCCTTGAAGAGGCGCTCAAGGTTTTCGGTGTCCGGCTCCCCGTCGAAAAGCACCACTTTGTAACGGGAATGATAAACTTTTCCGGGTTCCAGAATATACTGCCCCAGCACCGGCGGCGAAATAACAAAATAAGGCATCCTGGGATGGACCCGTACCGGCTGCGGGTAGCGGAAGTTATCGGGGTGGTCCAATAGGGCAATGCCGGCCAATCCTCTGGCGGCAGGTCCCCAGGCGGCAATCCAGCCCGGGCGTGTGTGGTTGCTCTCGGCTTTGTTTTTTTCCTCGCGGGTTACGACCTTCATGGGAGATTTGAAAAGGTCGCCGGCCTCATCATTCCATAACGCCGTTCCTCGAAAGGCAAAACCGCCGTAGTGGTATTCCTCCAATACGACCGGAGTTTCTGTCAGGCATTTCTGCTCGATTTCAATTTCAATCTCAAAAGGGTCTTTTCGATTCAAGATTTTAACCGTCCATGTATCCTCCAGGGCAGGCCCATGCTCCAGGTTGACTTCATTAGCTGCCGCACTTTGAACAAGCCCGAATCCGAGCCGCTGACAGTTTCCAGGACTTCAATGTGCTTGACCGTTCCGGTGCCTTTGTGCTGATTCCAGAAATCAACTTGCTCCCCGTGGTAGGTGGTCTTTGTCCAGGCAAAGAACATGCCATGTTGATGTGTGTGCCCGGCCGGAAAATCATCGGTCAGCGCTGTGCCCTGCGGAGAGTAGAGTGGGTGGATGAAGCCGCTGCGTTTATAATGTTCCGGCTGCTCTTCGGGAGGCATGACGGTGGCTGCATTGTAAACGAGAACGGGCTGCCGCCCCACCCAGGCTTCTATTTTACCGTTTCTTTTTTGAATTGTAACTCGATCCATCGGAAAATCCTCTTGGGCGCCATTGACGGCGCCAGTTAAAAATAGCATTAAAATAAGGGGTAGTGTATTAAGTAGGAATGGTGGCTAATTCTTGATTATATTGATGAATGAAAAGTCTCAGACAGGTTTCATGCATACTCTTAAGCTTGGAAAAGGAGAGGGTTTTGCGTGTGAAACGACCCAGTCGTTGGCGCAGGGTATTGTTCCATCGTTCCACATGGGCCGTTTCACCGGTTTCTTTTCCCACGGATCGGTTATGAGGAAAGACTTCATCATAAGTGGACCAAAAGTCGCTGTAGGTGGCACATCTTTTGTAGGCCCGTGGCAGGCGCTCGTAAAGTTCCCGGTAACGATACCAATCCCGAGGCCCAATGGCATAGGAGAGGATTTGACGGGTGCGTCGGCAAAGAGCGATCCAAACCCATTGGGCATCGCTCTTGCGCCCCACAAAAGACCACAGTTCGTCCAGTTCAATGACATCATGGCGGCGGGCCGCAAGAATCGTGCTTTTGAGTGGTCGGAGCGATTGTCGTTTTTTTTAACCAACTCAAAACGGTGTTGGGACTCACCCCGAAGGCGCGCTGTAAACCGCGTAGACTGCTGCGTTCCTGATAGACTCGAAGGATCATTTCTTTTTGCTCTTCGGTGTATTTCACTGTGGGGTTTTCGCGGCTTTGTTTACCACAATCATGGCAGCGGTAGCGCTGTTTATGGTTGGGCGTCTTGCCAAATTTAATGATATTTTCACTTCCACAGTGCCGACAATTAATAATTTTAGTAACTGATGTGACCGCCAAAAACACTACCATTGCCAGTGAGAGTCTTTCTGGAGAAATTACCGGAAAGACCTATGAAACAAAAAAGATACACACCTGAACAAATCATAACGATACTGCGCGAAGTAGACGCGGGCAAAGGCATCCAGGATGTCTGTCGGGCCAACAATATCAGTCCCCAAAGCTACCATCGCTGGCGTAAAAAGTATGGCCGCATGGAGCTGCGTGATGCCAAGCGGCTGAAGGAGCTGGAACGAGAGAACACGCAGCTTAAGAAGATAGTAGCCGAGCAGATGCTGGAGAACCGTGTGCTCAAGGAGGTGAACGCAAAAAAATGGTAGGCCCGAGGCAGAAGAAGGAAGCGGTGAAGCATGTATTGGCCCGAGGGCTGTGCTCGCTGCGTCGGGCCTGTAAGTATTTCGAGTTGCACCGCACAACCTACCTGTATGAACCCAGGGAAGCTACTGAGTATAGACATAAACTGGTGGCACGGATCCTCGTAATATCGAAAAAGCACCCGCGTTATGGCTATCGTCGAATCCGCGCTATGTTGTTCCACGAAGGTTGGAAAGTGAGTCGTAAATTTGTCCAGAAAATACGTCGTGTCGAAGGATTAGGTGTGCGTCCGCCACGCAAGCGCCGTCGCAGGCAAGGGCAGTCTACGGCTTCCCCGGCACGAGCGGTAAGGCCCAATCATGTGTGGAGCTGGGACTTCGTGGCCGATCGCACCGACCGGGGTGGTCCGCTCAGGCTCATGACACTGATCGACGAGCATACCCGTCAATGCCTGGCCATTAAGGCAGCTCGGTCACTGAAAAGTGCCGACGTGGTGGAGGTATTGAACGATGCCATAAAGGACAACGGCAAACCCCAGTGCATCCGCTCGGACAACGGATCGGAGTTTATAGCCCACCAAGTCAAAGGAGAACTGCAGCGGCAGAAGATCGACATCGTATACATTGACCCAGGAAGCCCTTGGCAAAATGGCCATATAGAGTCCTTTCACAATCGCCTGCGCGATGAATGCCTCAACCAGGAACTGTTCCTGAGCGTGACCGAAGCGCGTGTGGTGATCGAACAATGGCGACAGCGATATAACGGGGGACATCCCCACGGCCGATTAGGCTTTCTCTCCCCCAATACATTCGCCAGACTCTGGCGAACAATCAACAAAGCAGCGGCTGGCTCCATTCGGCCTACGGCCTCACTCCGCCACCCCCTGCAAAACCTACAATACCAAACCTACGGAAATACTCTCACTTAAAGTGGTAGCAAAGATGGGGTCCGATCACTATTTGTACAGCTAAAAATACAAAATAACATTCTTTTTTTATACACTACCAAATAAGGAATGAAAAATAAAACATATAACCGTAATTTTCCGGGTTAGGCTTCCTATGCTGTGCGATTCAATGTTGAAAACAGATGGGTGTTATGGCGAACGCAAAAGGAGAAAAATTATGAAAAAAATAAAATATGGCGATACGTTGCAAAATCAAGATGCACAAGCAGATTCGGTTGCGCTCAAATCAAAGTCCTGGAACCGCCGAAAATTCATAAAAGCTTCCGCCAACGCCGGTGTCGCGGCCATGCTATCCCAGTCGCCCATACTTTCCGCGGTCGAATCGGGAAACCATAAAAAACGTTATGTAATTGTCGGGACCGGTTCGCGATCACGCATGTATCAAAGGTCAATCGAGAACGACTATGCCAAATACGCTGAGTTGGTTGGATTTTGCGATGTAAACACGGGCCGGTTGAAATTGGCGCAGGAAAGGTCTCGGCAGCATGGCAAACCCGTGCCCCCATTTTTATGGCCGAGGAATTCGACCGCATGATTGCCGAGCAAAAACCGGACATTGTAATCGTGACAACGGTGGACGGGTATCATCACCTCTACATTATCCGGGGGATGGAGCTCGGCTGCGACGTTATCAGTGAAAAACCGATGACCATTGACGCCGGCAAATGCCAAAAAATTATCGATACCCAAGCCAGAACCGGTAAGCGATGCACGATAGCGTTTAACTACCGCTATTCGCCGCCCAGAACCCAGGTTAAAGAGATTCTCATGAGTGGGGAAATCGGGGAAATCCTTTCAGTCGATTTTCACTGGATGCTGAATACCTTTCACGGGGCCGATTATTTTCGCCGCTGGCATAGCCAGAAGAAATATTCGGGCGGCCTGATGGTGCACAAGGCGACTCATCATTTCGATCTTGTGAACTAGTGGCTGTCGGCTGCTCCGGTGGCTGTAAGCGCCACCGGCAAACGCGAATTTTATACGCCAAAAATGGCCAAAAGGTTTGGTTTGTCGAGTTATCATGAACGCTGCCATACCTGCCCGAAAAAGGATCTGTGCGGTTTCGAGTTGGACCTGGCGGCGAATGAATCGCTCAAGGCTCTCTACCTCGATAATGAAAAATACGATGGGTATTTCCGTGACCGGTGTGTATTCCGGCCCGAAATCGATATTGAGGATACCATGAACGTGCAAGTCGTCTACGACAACGGGGTGACTCTTTCCTATTCGCTCAACGCCTTTAATTCCTGGGAAGGCTACACCATCGTTTTCAATGGCACCAAAGGCCGTCTCGAACACACGATAGAGGAAAAAATATACGTCAGCGGCACCGATACGGTGCAGGGCGGAATAAAACGCGGCGGCATAACTACAAAAATAATTCCACTCCGCGGCACAGCCCGCAATCCGGAAATTTGGACAGGCACTGGCGGTCATGGCGGCGGCGACAAACATTTGCTGGACGATCTGTTTCTACCCAATCCACCGATGGATAAATATTTGCGGGCTGCCGATCAACGTTCAGGCGCTTATTCCATTCTCACGGGAGTGGCCGCCAACCGCAGTTTTATAACCGGCAACAGCATAAAAATACCGGATTTGGTCCAGGAAATTGGATTGCCCCTCTATCCTGCCATGCCCCCGAGGAGCGGTCCTTTGCCCATGCCAGCCAAAACTAGTTAGAACAAACAAACGGATAAGTTATTGGGAGAAAAACTTCCTTGATTAACGGGGATATTCGGGCCCTGTTTTGCAGAAGCCGCACAAAATTGCGGTAGAGGGCAATGGGAGAAATGGCGGTGGAGAAGATCAGGGAAAGGCATCCAGAATGTCTGTCGATCTCACAATATCAGTCCTCAAAGCTACCATCGCTGGCGTAAAAAGTATGGCCGCATGGAACTGCGTGACGCCAAGCGGCTGAAGGAGCTGGAGCGCGAGAACACGCAGTTAAAGAAAATAGTAGCCGAGCAGATGCTGGAGAACCGTGTGCTCAAGGAGGTGAACGCAAAAAAATGGTAGGCCCGAGGCAGAAGAAGGAAGCGGTGAAGCATGTCTTGGCCCAAGATCTGTGCTCCCTGAGTCGGGCCTGTCAGTATTTTGGGTTGCACCGCTCAACCTACCTGTATGAACCCAAGAATGCCACTGAGTATGGGCATAAACTGGCGGCACGCATCATTGCCTATTCGAAGTAGCATCCTCGCTATGGCAATCGTCGAATCCGCACTTTGTTGGCCCATGAAGACTGTCCCGTGAGTCGCAAATTCGTCCAAAAAGTGCGTCGCTTCGAAGGACTGGGTGTGCGCCCGCCTGGCAAGCGCCGTCGCAGGCGGGGCCAATCCACGGCTTCCCCGACCCGGGCCGTGCAACCCAACCATGTGTGGAGTTGGGACTTCGTGGCCGATCGCACCGACCGGGGCGGCCCGCTCAGGCTCCTGACATTGATCGACGAGCATACTCGTTAATGCATGGCCATTAAGGTTGCGCGCTCACTCAAAAGTGCCAATGTGGGGAGGTATTGAACGAAGCCATAAAGGAGAACGGTAAATCCCAGTGCATTCGCTCGGACAACGGATCAGAGTTAATAGCCCACCAAGTCTAAGAAGAACTGCAGTGACAGAAGATCGATATCGTATACATTGATCCTGGAAGCCCTTGGCTACCGAGCGTAGCGACACCTCAACGAGCGCTAGCGAGAATAACAAATGGCCACATCGAGTCCTTTCATAATCGCCTGCGCGATGAATGTCTCAATCAGGAACTGTTCCTGAGCGTGACCAAAGCGCGTCGTGATTGAACAATGGAGAGACAAATACAACGCAAACCACCCCTACAGCCGATTAGGCTTTCTTTCACCCAATACATTTGCCAGATTTTGGGCAACTTATAACAAAGCAACGGCTGGCTCCATTTGGCCAACGGCCTCATTCCGCCACCCCCTGCAAAACCTACAATACCAAAAAGTGGTAGCAAAGATTGGGTCAGGTCATAACCACAAACAACTTTTTAGTACTTTTTTATGACAAAACCTGAAGTTCAGATACCAAAAACTTTCGGCCAATACATCAGATCCATTGGTCCGGGAATCGTCATGGCCCTGACCTGGCTGGGTGCTGGAGACCTGGTCGATTCGGCTGTGGCGGGGGGCAACTACGGTTACACGCTGATGTGGGCGATGGCGATGGCTCTATTCGTGCGCTTTATTTTCGTTTCCATTATCGCCAAATATCAGCTCTGCAACCAACACGGTGAAAGCGTTATGGCGGGGCTGAAGAGGATCCATCCCTGGGTTCCCATTTTCGTTGGATTTGTCGGTCTTTTTTTCGGACATTTCTATGGCTCTTTTTTGATTAAAGGGGTTGGCGAAACAACGGCTAAACTATTTGCATTCGGCGCGCCCTTGTACTGGTCGATATTCTGGGTATTGGCCGCCGCGGTATTTGTTTTTCGCGGTCTCTTCAACCATGTTGAAAAGGTATTTTATGTTCTTCTGGCCATTCTTAGCGTGTCGTTAATAGGAGTGGCCCTTTGGAGCGGTCCCAGCCCCGTTCAGGCGGTAAAAGGCGTCTTTTTGTTCGCTGTGCCCGAACAGAAGGGTTCCTTTAGCGTTCTCCTTGTGGTAACTGCCTTGATCGGCGCCGTGGGCGGTTCCATCGCCAACCTCCTTTATCCCTATTTCATTCAACAAAAAGGCTGGATAGGGCCGAAGTTCCGGCGCTTGCAACTTTACGATTTGGCCTTCGGAACCCTCGTCCTGATCGTTCTCGATCTTTCCGTCTGGACGATCGGCGCGGAGATTCTGAATCCCGAAGGAATCACCGTGGAAAGCCTGGATGATCTGGCAAACCTTCTAACCATCACACTGGGTAAATTAGGCGGCCCCATTTTTTACCTGGGCGTTTTTGCCGCCCTCTACAGCTCGGTCATCGGAAACGCCATTGGTTACAGTTACATGTTATGCGACATCGTCAAGATAAGCCGTTCTACGGAACCGACGAAAGTTGTCCGGGAAGATGTCAGCCATTCCAAAATCTATCGTTTTGTCGCATTATGGTGCCTGTTTTCACCGTTGATCTGGTCTCTCCCGAACATGCCCGGGTTTATCTCGCTCACTCTTATTGCCAACGCAGCCGGAGTAATTGTGCTTCCCGTATTGTCGGGCGGGCTTTGGTACATTACCTCCCGCAAAAAATTCATCGGTTTCGAGTATCGCAACAAATGGTGGGAGAATCTTATTTTGGCCGCGCTTTTTCTTCTCGCCGTCTGGGGGGCCTGGCAATCCATTCTTGCCATTGCCAATGCTTTAAGCTGAATTTTATAAATATTCATGGCAATTGGCGTTGTGAATACATACAACCACTCTTCGTCTTTTCGCTATGAGAAATATTTCATCTTTGACTAACTGGAGCCGGAAATTGCTATCTACCCTCATTGCCGGTTTGGGAGTTTTCTTCATTGTCCCTTCCACTTATGCCGCCTCCGTTTGGACAGAGGATTCATTCGAGGATTTTCGGGATGGAACCTTTCTCGACGCGGGGAGCAATATTTACGTTTCCGCCCGGGGACGCATCCAGATTATCAATCGTTGGGATTTGAACGGCGACGGCTTCCTCGATATCGTTATGCCGAGCGGCCACGGTCACTCCGAGAAGGAAAACACCTACATTTACCTCAATAACGGAACGGACATCGATGGGCGAAACCGCATCGAACTTCCCGGCAACGGATCGAGAGGCGGACTGGTCGCCGATTTCAATAAAGACGGCTGGAACGATCTCGCAGTGGTCAATCATTCCGACAGCCACTACGGAAACGTCGATGCATGGATTTATTACGGGGCCAAAGATGGATTCACTTCCGAACGACGCACGGAGCTGCCGGCATTTCGCGGCACCGACATGGCGGTGGGCGATTTTAATGGCGACGGCTGGCTCGATCTGGCCATCGGATGTCAGTGGCAATCCGACGACCCGGAAAGCCCACGGATGAGCCTCATATACTGGAACTCACCGAAAGGTTTTGATGCCGCCAATCGCCTGACCCTGACTTTTGAAAACAAAGGCGCCCAAAATGTTGCCTCCGCAGACCTCGACAAAGACGGCACAGACGATCTCGTTGCCCTGGCATCGGGCAAAACATATATTTTCTACTCGACCCGAAATGCCTTTATTGACGCGGAAGCGCGGCAGGAACTGTCGCAGGGTGGTAAAGCCCTGGCCATTGGAAATGTCAACAATGACGAATTTCCAGACCTGGCAATCTGCATTTCGGGCGGTGTCAAAGTATTGTTCGGAGACTCAGCAGGATTCGATCCCGCCAATTCTGTTACTCTACCCGTCGATACTCCCCGTGATGTGGTTTTGGCCGATTTCGACGGCGATGGCCTGGATGATGTGGCGGTTGCCAACTACTCCACACCAGGTGGAGCCACTTGGACTCAATCCTTAGTCTTTTACTCCGATGGCAAAGATTTTTCCACCCTTGAGCCGCTTTCGCTGCCCACTCTCGGAGCTTCCGGCCTGAGCGCGGGAGACCTCAACGGCGATGGCCTGCCGGAACTTGTGTTCAGCAATGCCAATGTCACCAACCAGCACAGCTTGCTTTCTTATGTCTTCTGGAACGTAAACGGGCGATTTTCCTTCGGCCATCACTCGCAATTGGCGACCCAGGGCTCAATGGCCAATGCCATCGGGGATGTGAATAACGATGGACGACCCGATGTCGTGTTTTTCAACGATGAAGGCGGGTTTCGCGATGGCGCTTCGACCACTCACATCTATTGGGGTGATGGCACTCGAAATTTCACCCTGGAACGCCGGACTGCTCTTCCGACCCATCATGTCTTCGGCCACGGGCATGCCGATCTTGACGATGATGGAGCGGTCGATCTGGCGCTGGCCCATTCCCACTTCGTTTCGGGCGTAAACCACAAGCAGCAGGGGCTGGTTATCTATTGGGGCGATACCCAGAAAAACGATTTTCTCGGACCTACTAATCTATCCATGGATATGGCCTATGGCGGCGTTCGTATTGCCGATATCAATAAAGACGGCTGGCTTGATATGATTGCGGGCGGTGTCAGCGTCGATTTGGACAATCCCGACAAACGCGGTTTCCCAATTTTCTGGGGTTCATCAATAGGATTTCAACACGACCTGAGAACCGTAATACCGTTTCAAACCAATCGAATGCGGGCGCCTTTGTTGATGGATTTGAACAAGGATGGATGGCTGGATATTGCCGGGCAACTCAAGGACGGTTTTGTCACCATCTGGTGGGGTGGTTCTGCGGGCTACGCAAATGAACATGCCACCGAAATCGATCTCGGTCGCTCGGATCACCTCATGTACATCAAAGGAGCGGACTTCAATCGGGACGGTTGGCTCGATCTCATTTTTCCTCAACGCGGCCCGCCGGAAGGGACTGAAAAATCTTCCTTTATTTACTACGGATCCCCAGAAGGTTTTTCGATTAACCAGCGGGATGAGATCCGCTCCTATGTTCCCTATCAAAACAGCATTACAGATTTCGACCGGGATGGATGGCTCGATATATTCCTGACCAGTTACGGGGGTGAAGTAAGCGGGAACCGCCCCGCGCTTATTTATTTCGGAAATGCCAATGGATTCAATGTCCGCCCGCGTATTGAGTTACCCACTTATGGTTCATCCGGTTCGGAAACTCTCGATTACGATGGCGACGGCTACCTGGACATTCTAATCGCAAACCATCGCCGTTCAGGATCCATCTTCCGACCGGAACCGCACCGCCATACCACAGAGTCAATGCTTTATTGGGGCGGACCGGAGGGATTTTCACCCAATAATCGTTGGGAAGTTGTGGCCGGAGGTCCCAGTGGTTTGAATTTACGAGATGCGGGCAACAGTTATGATCGCGGCCTTTACGAGGATTATTTTTCATCCGCGCATCGTATTTCCGATGGGGAAAACCCCGTGGCCATTAGCTGGGAAGCTGAAACTCCCCACGCCACCATGGTAAAATTTCAATTGCGCGGAGCGGCGACCGAAGAAGGTCTGTCATCTGCGACCTGGCGGGGATCCGCAGGCGTCGGCGATTGGCACACCCGAAACGGCTCGCCAATATCGGGAGTCAACGGCCCCTGGATTCAGTATCGTGCCCGGCTGACAACTCCGAACGGTGGGCCGACCCCATATCTCACGAAAGTTACGGTCGAACTCGAATAACAGCCTCCCAAAATTTGTCGTGCGATTATTGAAACTCGATCCCGAATAACTTGGCGCGATCCATTTGGAACCGGATAACGACACCGTCGCCGTCCTTGTATCCGAGGTCCGATTCTCCATTCCAGGTAACAGTTTTCCAGAACTGGTTGCCCTGAATGATATCGCATTCTTCGAAACTGCGATCCGCGACAACGGAATCATCGATCTTGGCGATTTCAACCCGAATGCCGCCGGCTCGTTTGGTTAAGGCGTTTATGCGCAAAGTGCGACCAGGAGGAATAATTCCCACCGTGGCGAACCCCCCCATTTCCTGGGCTTCCACGGCCACGATCCGGCCTTTAGGCCAGATGGCGTAGGCGGTGGAAACAGTCATGGTCCCCCGCGGATATTTGTGGGGAAGATTATAACCCTTGTAAGGCAGCGCGAAGTCTCCGTTGGGCAATTCGATGAGGTTGGGAAACGAGAAGATGCAGCCCCCGTCCCATTGGCCGAATTCAGCCGTTTCCAGAACCGGAGGACCGGGAATCCGGTTCCACAGCTTGCCGTCGTGGCTGGTCCACAGGCCGATGCTCGAAGTGTCGTCACGCGTGTCCCAAATGGTGGGAAACATCAGATGTTGTTCAGGAGCGCCGGGGATTGTCGTGTAGATGCTGGTGTAGAAAACCTCGGAAGGAGAGGTTTCCCCCGGCGCCGGAACGATGACCGGTTCGGATACGGAAAATCCGCCGAAGTAGTCGCTCTCCATGCGCCCGATTACCCGGCGGCCGGAACCATGCTTCTCCCCCATCCAGGTCATGGTCTGCGGATCGCCCGTCCAGCGAGGCGAGCGGTTTCCCACCATCCAGGTGCGTGTATAAATGATATATTTTTTCAAATGAATGTCGTAATAACCGGTCTCCATTCCGTCGGAATGCTCCACCGTAAAAAGTTCATCGAGGTGCTTCCAGTGAATGCCGTCAGGCGAAACGGCGCCGCCCAGGGCGCGAATTTTTTCTGGGTTTTGCCAGGGTCCCCTCACCGCGCGGGTTTCCCATTTGTCGGGATGGCGATCGACAAAGGATTTGAACTCATCGACTTTTATTCTTGGCCCGCGAATGCTTTTGTACCTTTCCTCCGGCGGTGCGTTCGGGTCGATAAAAACGGTCCCTGCCAGTCCCGGTTGCAACAGATTGTTCTCCTTGCTCCCGTTAAATTCTTTTTGTCCCAGGATCGGCCGTTCCCAATTCATCCCGTCATCAGACTCGAAATAAGAACTGCTGCCACCCGGGCTCTTCCCCCAGGCTTTGTATTTTTCGCCATCCTTGACCACGGTTTTGAGAATGACATATCCGTCCTCCCAGGGATACTTTTGCTTCAGGATGGGGCCAGACCGCTCGGCTGGTTGTGTTTTAATCTCAATACCGTAAGGAGAGGATGGCCGATCCATCTGCGCGTCCCAGGGCCCATAAACCGGGGTTTCAACATTTTCTTCTACCGTGTTGATGTATTCGCCGGCCTCATTGAGCCAAAGGAGGTTTCCCGGACGTATAAAATACCAGTTCGTGAAAACGATGCGATTGCCGTCCAGTTCATAAGGCTCGCCCGTAATCGGTTTCGAGCTCATGGCGCCAACCATAAAATCAGCGCCATCTTCCCCCTCTGCCGCCATAATAGAACCCGATGCGGCCAACAGCAACAGCGTCGGAATCATCAAAAGCGGACGCATGGCAGAAATAACAATTTCGTTTCTGATTTTTTTAATAAATTCGAGGATTTTCATTCTATTATAATGTGAGTTTCCCTGGTTAAAAATTTCTCATCCAGCATCCGGCAACTAGCATCCGCTGTCCAGCCTCCAATTTCCATTATCAGTGTTCATCCGTGTAATCCGTGGTCAAAAAAATTCCAGCCTTCGCGCTTAGACAGTGAAACCTGCGTTTTCTGAAACATTGGTGTTTTGGTCGATTTTTCATAATAGTGAACATATAAACACATAAACCAACAAGACGCAAGCTTTTTTTTCAAAAAAATGCAAAATAATATTTTCTAATAATCCCACTTGAGCATCAAGCAGATAGGAGATTTTCCACCCCCCATTCATTGCAATAACGCTCAATCATCCAGCCTTCCCGGTTGGCGTATTGATGTGATCTGGAATAAGTGAACATCACATGTAGGCGGCAGCAGTCTCGTAGCTAGCTCTGAAATTCTTCTCAACCCACGACTTCCAATGTTCTTTCTGTGCTTTTACGAGTTTCTTTGCTCGGTTGAGAGCTATTCCAGCGAATTGGGCATGCTGAAGGACATCTGCCAGAGGTTTGATAACTTTGTCGTGGTTTTTGTTGGCAATCTCGGCACGATTTTCTAGAAATTCCTCTTTTTTCTCATCACCAGCAGAAAGTTCATCCATTAGGTGTTTGGTGAAATGGACGGGGAAAACTGGACAGTGGAATAAGGTGGTCTTGAACCACTAAATTCGCTAACCTATGAATATTATTAAATCACGAAAGAGAAGACAATACAGTGCTGAGTTTAAAGCCCGAGTGGCCCTGGAAGCCATCAGGGGCGCTCATACCATCAACGAGATCGCCGGTCGTTTTGAGGTGCATCCCAACCAGGTGACCCAATGGAAGAAGCAGCTTTTGCAGGGAGCAACGGAGCTGTTTTCGCGCCAGCGGCAGACTCTCAGCAAGGACAACGAGACGGAAAAAGATCACCTTTACCAGGAGATTGGAAAGCTGAAAGTAGAATGCGATTGGCTAAAAAAAAAGTCTGAACAACTCGGTTGGTGAGAGGCGCAAGATGGTGCAACCACTTCAAGGAAAAATCAGTATCGGCAGGCAATGTCAGTTGCTGGGGCTGGCCCGCGGCAGCTATTACTATCGGGCCCGTGCCCAGTGCGAGCAGAACGTTCTCTACATGCATCGCATGGATGAGCTCTACACCCAATATCCGTTTTTTGGTTCTCGCCGGATGACCCAGTGGCTGCGTCGAGAGGGCCATGCAGTGGGACGAGGCCGCATCCAGCGGCTCATGCGCCAAATGGGCCTGGAGGCTATTTATCCGCGTCGAAACTTGAGCCAGGGGCACCGGCAGCACCGCATTTTCCCTTATCTGCTGCGGGGTTTGGCGGTCGAGCGGCCCGACCAGGTATGGTGCAGCGACATCACTTACCTGCGGCTGAGCCGAGGATTCCTTTTCTTGACCGTGGTGTTGGACTGGTTCAGCCGCTACGTGTTGAGCTGGCAGCTTTCCAACACCCTGGAGAGCCGCTTCTGTGTGCTCGCCCTGGAGGAAGCTCTGAGGCGGGCCCAACCTCAAATCTTCAACACCGATCAAGGCAGCCAGTTTACCGGCAGCGAGTTCACCTCGGTGCTGGGGCAAGCCGGGGTGCGCATCAGCATGGATGGGCGTGGCCGCTACCTGGACAACATATTTGTTGAACGCTTTTGGAGAACCCTCAAGTATGAAGACATTTACCTGCGCGAATACGCCACGGCAAAGGAAGCCAGCGAAGGGATAGCCCGCTACCTGGACTTCTACAACCACCTGCGCCCCCACCAAGCCCTGGGCTACCGGACCCCGGCCGAAGTCCATGCAATCGGAGCAAAACCAATCTCCCCGCCAATACAGCTTGCGGGCACCTGCGTGCCCGTCTTTGGCTAAGGACAAAATATATTTTTAAAAAATAATATGAACACGATTTCCACCTTAATCCCACGTCAAAATTGTCCAAACAACCCCGTCCACTTCATGGACAGTTTTTACTTTTTCCCAAGCAAATTCTTTTCAGCGTTGATTCGCTCGCTGTCTGCCAGGTTCCACTTTACTCTAAAAGGCCAAAACCAATCTGATCGCACCCATACAACCTTAAACAGTCTGACCTCTTGCCGGTCTTTTTAAGTCTGCAAAAGCTCAGGCTTGTTCATTTTCCAAGCGGCAAAATCGACAGTAAGCGTAGGATGATCACATCCCATTCCCCATTTATCATAACCAGCGCCTAACCAGCAAGGCGATTATATAATCAGGGTCGGTCGGAGACTCTCTAACACGCCGTTCAGGCGCAACGACATCTCTGAGGGTAATTCTGTATTCCTCAAATATTTTCGATGGCTCTGAGCGACCTCCAATAGACAACTGCAAATCCTGGTCGTTCACCGTCAACGTAACTACCAATCGTCCCGCCCACGCACAAATCACATCCACAGGACATCTTGAATCCTCATTTACTTCTGAAAACCGTATTCGCAGATTTTCGCTTCCTACCGTCACTTCCTGGTCGAAGGCTAAATGGAATACAGTTTCAAACGGCACGATAAGAGAGGATTCGGTCGTGTGGTAAAACCAGCCCAGGTTCACCTCGATCCATTCACCGGTCTCAAAGGAATAAATCATCTGCGACCAATATCCATTGAAATTCTGGACGACCTCGGGGGTTCTTTTGAGCACGATTTTCCCGAAGGCATACCATCCTGCGGGAATGCCGGTGGTCGGGTAATTCACAGGGAAATCTATTAACTGTGGTATATATACTATCGTTTCAGGCGAATCATGGACGTAAATCCAACCATATATTGCTGAGAACACCCAAGGGTAAAATTCTCCATAAACCGTGTCCAATTCCGGTGAAATGTAATTATATAGCCCTTCTATTGGATGCAAGTTGCCCAAAGAGCCTCCGACATCAGTCAATTGGTATTTCCCGTTCAGCGATCCCCAGTTCTCAAACCCTGCAAGGATATCAGCATGAGCGAACGACAGAGGTAGAGAGAGGATGATAGAAATCAGCAGTTTCAAAGTTGTGTTTTTTTTCTAATACCATCCCATAGGGGCGAGGCAAGCTTCGTAACACATTGATAATCAATGTGAGTCTTTGGCTTTTGGGGGAATCGGATTTTTGAAATTTTATCACATGTTTCTCTTTTATTGCTTTTGCCATCTTGTGCTGTCCCATAGGTTTTCAACCAAACCCAGGGAAATAAGCCTGTTGGGGTGTCGCTCGCATTCTAAAGCGTCCACCGGCTGTCCCATAGAAATCGAGCAAGTCCCGCAGGTTAAAACGATCCCAAAGCACGCCTCTGACAAGTGTGAACAGGCGGACAAAACTATGCTCCCAGCGGCTCAACCAGGCCTGGAAGCGGAGCAGCACATAGAGCAACAAAGCGCTCCAAATCTGCCAGCGCACGGCATTGGCGCTATGGCCGAGGAAATCGCACAAGTTGAGCGTTTATTTGATTTGGCGGAAGAAGGTTTCAATGGACCAGCGACAGCGATACAGTTCGCTGATCGTATGGGGCGACCACTGCAAATTATTAGTCAAAAATTCCATCACTCGCCACTGGCCATCGATCTCCACCCATGCCGTTACCCGGCGCATCGGCTGAGGGTAATCCTGACGGGATTTTTTGTTCTTAAGGACCACCAGATCATCGCGCAAAATATTGCCCTTGGGCTTCTTGAGCAGCCTCTTGACACAGCGTAAGGCCATGTTCTCTTTGGCCCGGGTGACAAAGTAAATGCCCCTCGAGGACAAGTCAAAGAGGTGGGCCAAATCGATGTAGGCCTTGTCAAACAATACGATTTCACCGGCTTTGAGGGCGGCGCACATAGGGCGGCGCACATTTCGCGGGCTCGTTTGGCGTCATTGTCCCTGGCCGTGTCGATGATGGCAAACCGGGGCAGAAAACTTTGCAAATCCAGGCGCATGTGACATTTGGCGGCCGCCTTTCGCCGACGGTGTTTGGCCCAATCCATGCAGTTGGCGACCAAACCGATAGTGGACGAATCGACGATGTTGATAACACGTTTGAAACGTCGGGGAAACCCCTTGAATTTACCACCCGCAAACCCCGGAGACAACGATTGCAAGTGCTTGAGCACCGACCAAAACAGCTCTCCAGCCATCCTCGCATCGCGATGCTTATTGGCGTAGGAAAGCCCGTTGCGACTGGGAGCGCTGGCCCCCCGAATACTGGCCAGCAACCCTCTGTGATGAACGAGCCCGTCACAGACATCATTAAGCCCAATAGCATGAGTGATCTGAGCATAGAGCAAACTAACGATATGGCTCCATGGACTGAAACTGCGAGCTTTCTTATCGACACCATACTGGCGGGCCAACTTGGCCACCAGATGTCCCGGAATAAAATTGCAAAGCTGTCGCAGAACGCACACCTTGCATTTGGCTGGATTTGCTTTTTGTTTTTTCATAATAACCTGCTTCTAGTGAAACAGGCGAACAAGAGCAATTCCAGCCGTTTTGCGTTATTTCCTATGGGATGCTAATGTTTTTTTTCATGGTGTTTTTTTTCATGTAATGCGCTAAAGCTAAACGCATTCGAGTCGAATGTCAAAGTCGACCACGACAAAAACAGGTAAAACCACACCGCTTAAAGCCAGAGGTAGAGGCCAAGTGAAGGGGCAATCAGTTCCGGCAATTCTCAACTGCTCAATTTCTGCCCGCCGTGTGCCGCTAAGTCAGACCGTATCAGCCCACATGATACTGCAAATGGTTGGAGACCAATCACATCAAGTAAAACCCCCGCCGCCGCGCTGAACTTCCACCGGCTTCTGTGGGATCAGGCATCGATTTCTTCCGGTTATGAGGTTCAAGCTCTTTGGTTCTTCTCCACCTCCCCCATAAACTCAGCAACAGACACCCCTAGGGCCTGGTAAAGCAAAAAGACGGTTTGAAGGCTGGGGTTCCGCTGCCCTCGCTCAAGGTTTCCCACCGCGTTCAGGTGCATTCCTGCCTCAATAGCCAGCTTCATCTGCTCCATCCCTTGTTTTCGCGGTATTTTCGCATATTTCTACTCATTGCTGAATAATATAAAAAAGTCTCAATATCAGCCTGACTTAATTGTTTTCCATCAGGCGGTAATAATGCCACATATCATTTTACTCCTTTACAAAAAACACTTTTCGATCCTATTGTCGACCAGGTAATTACGAATATTATTTAAAAATCCTGGATTTTCATTTTCTGTTCATTTCAAATTTACAATTATTTCAGTTGCGAGTATATACCTGGTAGCGAATGAAAGGAAGATGTTTTTTCACAGTTGTCCGGTTAACCTGAATTTAAAACTTTGTAAATCGTTAATTTTTATAAACTTGTGAGTTATTTTTAGTGTGACGCATTTGAACTTCCAACAATTTCACTATATTTTGGGGTATAAATTCTGTATCTTGTTGATCATGAATCAACAACGTATGGTTTTCTCCCAAATTTTTGACCTTTTGCATCGTGAACAGTTTCAACGATGCGTCAAACGCTATAGTGGGGACAAGCGTGTCCGTTCCTTTTCCTGCCGGGATCAATTCTTGTGCATGGCCTTCGCTCAATTGACTCGACGTGAAAGTCTCAACGATATCGTTACCTGTTTGTGTGCCCATGGTGACAAACTCTTTTCTATGGGCATTCGCAGTAATATCGCCAAGAGTACTTTGGCCGATGCCAATGAACAACGCAACTGGCGCATCTATGCGGACTTGGCATACGTGCTCATTAAAAAGGCTCGCAGGCTCTATGCCGATGAAGCGTTGGACTTTGAACTCGAAGAGACCGTTTATGCTTTAGACGCCACGACCATTGACTTGTGTTTGAGCCTCTTTCCATGGGCCCATTTTCGTACAACCAAAGCGGCGGTAAAGCTGCACACGCAGATCGATTTGCGCGGTTCGATTCCGACCTTTATCGAGATCACTCCGGGAAAAGTTCACGACGTAAACATGCTTGATGCCCTTGTTCTTGAGCCTGGAGCCTATTATGTGCTTGATCGCGGCTATGTCGATTTTGCCCGCTTGTTCCTCTTTAGCGAAGCGATGGCCTACTTTGTCATCCGCGCCAAAAGCCATTTGAATTATATACGTTTGCGTTCCCTCAAAGTAGTCCACGGCAGTGGTGTTTGCAGTGACCAAGTAATTCACTTTAGAGGATTCTATGCCTCCAAAGATTATCCCCAGAAGCTCAGGCGTATACGCTTTTACGATGCAGATAACGGTAGGCATTTCATCTATTTGACCAATAATTTTACCCTTCCAGCCTTGATTATCTGCCAGATGTATAAAGGGCGTTGGAAAATCGAATTGTTTTTCAAGTGGATTAAGCAGCACTTACGGATCAAAAAATTCTTTGGCACTTCGCCCAACGCAGTAAAGACGCAAGTATGGATTGCCATCAGTGCTTACGTGTTGATGGCGATCCTAAAAAAACAGTGGCAATTGGAATTGAGTCTTCACCGAATATCACAGGTATTGAGCTTGAGCGTTTTTGAAAAAGTCCCTCTCTATGAACTACTTACAAAACCGGATCACAGCAGTGCGAGCAGCGATCACTCTAACCAGTTGACCTTCAACTACTTTTAACCGGACACTACTGATGTTTTCTACAATCGAAATGATAAGGGGTAGAACGAAAAGCTTGAGCCTGATTCTGGCGTTCCTGGGCGCATCCTGCTTATGCCTTGCGGAAGTTTGGCGGGAAAGCTCCTTTGCCGACTTTGCCGATGGCGTCTTCGGAGACTCGGGGGCCAATATTTACATTTCCGCCGCGGGCCGCATGCAAACGGTCAATCGTTGGGATGTGAATGGAGACGGGCATATCGACATACTCAGCGTAAACAGCCACCCGTTGATCGAAATGCTCGACATGTCGCTCTACTGGGGAAACGGCAAAGATTTCAGCATAAAGAGACACAATTACATTCCCGCCGATGGTCCCATGCGCCTGGCGGCGGGAGACCTCAATGGCGACGGCTGGGCGGACCTGGCTGTGGCCAATTTTTCCAACGGCACCTGGACAAGCATGGATTCGTCCGTCTATTGGGGAAATCCCCGGAAATTTAATGAAGATCCGGCGGGAAAAAAGTGGTTTGCTTACCCATTTACAGGTAAGACCGATTTGCCGGCCAAAAACACCCAGGGGGTGGCCATTGCCGATTTTAACCGGGACGGATCTCCCGACATTGTTTTCGCCT
Source organism: Opitutales bacterium (assembly GCA_965226205.1). GTDB lineage: Bacteria > Verrucomicrobiota > Verrucomicrobiia > Opitutales > UBA2987 > JAJFLU01. The sequence continues at coordinate 536,673 of CBDDCJ010000029.1, forward strand.
TTTCCTCCGGCTACTGGGAATACCGCGGAGAAGCAGGCGAGTCGCCATCACGAATCTACTGGAATGAGGGAGGGAAATTCGATCCAGCCAATTTTACCGAATTAGGAACCAAAGGCGCCGCCGATGTGGCTGCCGGAGATATTAATCAGGACGGCTGGCCGGACCTCGTATTTGCCAACGGAACGGGCGATTATTCCTACCTTTATTTTGGCGGCAAGGAAGGGTTTTCTGTGGAACGGCGAATGGAACTGCCGACCCGCAAGGCTCACGCCGCAACCATTGCAGACGTAAACAACGACGGCCGCCCGGACCTCCTTTTTGCCAACGAGTCCGGCGGGAAATCTTTTGCCTACATAAGCGAAAATGGAGAATTCTCCCTGGACAAACGGTTGGAGTTTACCACCCACACGGCCAAGGATGTTCTCGTTACCGACTTCAACAAGGACGGCTTTAACGATGTGTTTTTTTCCAACCATCTATTCTCTATCACTGGCCAAGCGCGATTAGGAAACCGTTTGATCGAATCGTATCTCTACTACGGTTCCGCCGATGGATTTTTGCAAGAAAATCGCATAGGATTGCAAACCATCGGGGCATGGGAAGCCAACGCGGCCGACTTGAACGGCGATGGCTGGACCGATTTGCTGATTTGCAATTTTCAGGAACACTACTCTTTCGAAGTCCCGTCTTTCATTTATTGGAATGGCCCCGAAGGGTTTGAAATCACCAGGCGAACCCCGCTTTACGAGCACGGCGCCCAGGGCAATGTTATCCACGATTTTAATAATGACGGAAACCTGGATATTATTATCACCTCAATGATGGGCGCCACACGGGGCGATTACGATCCGTCTTACCTTTATTGGGGAAACCCTGATGGTAATTATAATGCCACCAATCGTATTTCACTGCCCGGACGGGAACCTTACGAGCAAGGGATGGGAGACCTGGATGACGACGGCCAGGTCGATATACTCCTGCTCAACCAGGGAGAAGTGTCCCGCTACGAGAACGAAATGTGGATTTACTGGAACGAAAAAAACCAATTCGATCCCTGGCGCATAACCGGACTTCCCGCCCATGCCGGGGTGGGCGTCGAAGTTGCCGATCTGGACCGGGACGGATACATCGACGTTATTATTTCCAACAACAAAGATTATGAAGATGTGGATTTGAGTGAAGAAGGCGCTTTCCCCGCAGCGAAGCCCGGCTCCTACATTTACTGGGGTGGGAAAAATGGTTGGGTAATAACCAATCGCACAACTCTCAATATCTCCCGCGCCCGCTCGCCATCCATTGCCGACATCAATAAGGACGGCCATCTCGATCTCGTTTTCGCGGGTGCGGGCGCTTCCATTTTTTATGGAGACGGAACGAGAAATTTCAGCGACCAAAGGCGTCAAAAAATACTGGGCACATCGGGTCAACCTAATCATCAAACCGAGGTAGCCGACCTCGACAAGGATGGTCATCTCGACATTGTTTTCGCCGGGCCGAAAGTTCTCATTTATTACGGGGACAATTCCAATTCCTACTCGGCAGAGAATAAAATTTCGCTGGATATCCAGGCTAAAACGATGAACATCGCGGATGTCAATGGGGATGGCTGGCTGGACCTCGTTTGTCCCTTCTATAAAGAAGGCGGGCGGCGCTCCCTCGATTCAAACGTTCTTCTTGGGAGCTCATTGGGGTTCTCGCTCGAGAGGCGAATCTCTCTGCCTACCGATGGCGGCACGGGCAGCCTCATCAGTGATTTTAACACGGACGGTTATGCCGATATTTTCTTTTTCTGCCATCGCAAAGACGGAAGCACGGAGGAAATCGGAAATTTCGGCGATCATCATACGAATTCACGGCTTTACTGGGGAAGCGCCGACGGTTTTAAACGGGATAATTTTTTAGCCATTCCCAGTGTTGGGGTGCACTACGATGTGGGGATGGACATCGGCCATATAAAGGATCGGAGTTTCCAGTGGGATTACACCTCTTCTCCCTATTTCACCAAGGAGAAACAGCCACTTTGGATCGATTGGGAGGCGGAAACGCCCGGACATACCTCGGTTAAATTTCAAGTGCGTTTTGCGGAAACGGAATCCGCCCTTGATCAAGCGCAATGGCTTGGCCCAAACGGCCCCGGCTCCTATTATACAAAAAAGAAAAGCTCAATGGAAAATTTTCAGACAAAAAACTGGATGCAATATCGGGCCATTCTGGATACCGGAAACGGCGCCAATTCACCTATTTTACAAACGGTGGAAATTAAGTTTAAACCTTAGAAATTGCCTAAAATCTAAAATACGGATTTTACATTAAAATTAATCCAAAAAAAACGTGAACAACAAAGTCTTCGCTAAAAATATCACATTAACAGCTTCCTTATTTTGGCTTATATTTCTATTGCCAGGAATTATGACTGGGGAAGAGGCCGACAATGGCCTCGATATTGCAAGGGTGGGGCCCCGAACGGTAGATGTGGCGGTTGAGGATTACGCGGGGTTGCGGTATGTATCCACGGCAAACGGTTCCGATCAAAAGGGAGACGGCACGGATGAAAATCCATGGGCTTCAATTGAGGAGGCCTTGAAGGGAATCAACGATTCCAGCGCTTCAAGGCGTTATGCCATTCTCGTCGCAGCCGGTACTTATTTTCGGGGAACTATCCAGATGCAGGAGCACGTCGATCTTTACGGTGGATTCGATCCCGAAACCTGGAAGCGCGATATTTTCAAGAATCCCACCATCCTTGACGGGCGGGAAATTCGCCGGGTAGTGATCGGCGCGAACCATAGCCGCCTCGACGGGTTTATTGTCACACGGGGCCGCGCCCAGGGTCCGGGTGGCGGAATTTTATGTGATGGAACTTCGCCTCAAATAACCAATAACCGGATCACCAATAACGCGACCGTGGCGCCCGCCGATCTTCGATCGGATATTATCCATCAGGAAGGGAATATCGGGGGAGGAATGGCCTGTTTCTTCAACGCTGTTCCGCGAATCGCCAATAACGTATTCAGCGAAAACATAACCGAGGTGGGAAATGGCGGAGGTCTCTCCATTTATGGTTGGAACCGGCTTCCTGACCGGCCGAGGGCGGTCGTTGAAAATAATGTATTTGTCGGAAATACTTCCGGAGTAAAAGATTTTTATCGCACCCGCAGCAGCAGCGGCGGGGCCATCTCGTGCAGCCACGAGGCTTTGCCCTTAATCAGGAATAACGTTATTACCTCCAACCGGGCCGGGGGCCGCAGCGATGCCGGCGGCATCTATGCCCAATATTATTCCAGCCCGAAAATAGTCGGCAACTGGATCGTCGGCAATGTCAGCGATGACGATGGCGGGGGTTTTTACTCCATGCGTTTGGGCGAACCGATTCTTGTTAATAATATCCTGGCTGGCAACTGGACAACCGGGGGCGGAGTCGGGGCCGCCCGCGTCAGCAAAGAAGGCCGCGCCGTCTTCATTGGCAACCGGTTGGTGCGAAATCTGACCGGCGGCGGTTTGCTCAGTGTGGACAGCCGGGTGATTCTGAAAAATAACGTTATCGCGGACAACGAAAAGGGTCCCGGTTTTGGTTACCGGCAGAATTTCGATTACTTCCAGGCTTCCCTCATCGAGGGGAATTATTTTTTCGGAAACGAGCAAGGAAGTCTTTCCATCGAGGCGGCAAAAGGAGAAAAACCGGTATTCAATGACAATTGGCTGGAAGGAGAAAATCCTACTGGAGGGAATGCCTCTAATCCACAAAAAGCGGTTGTGACCGACGATGGGTTAACGGTGGAGATGGTTTCCATTCGATTCAATGAATCCAATACCACCACCTTGATCGAATTGGCCGCCGGCGATAAGCTTTCCGAAAACTTGGAGGGTAGAATCCTCCGCCTGGAAGATCGCTGGGCGGTCGTTCAAAGCAATGACGCGCACAGCATAACGGTTTGGGGAAATATCGCCACTCGGAACGAAGGAGGCGCCAACGCGGAGATCCTGCCGACTTATCGAATTCGGTAAGGAATGACTCAACTCCTTCCCTGAAACACCGCTCAGGCAGTTTCAAAAGCTATTCAAAAAACCCGGAACCTTGCGCCAGGTTTGCCCGGCAGACATCTTCGTTCAATTCAATACCGAGGCCCGGTTTATCGGAAAGCTCAAGGTAGCCGTCGTTGAAGATGGGCCCGTCACGCACGATAATATCCTGCCAATGGGGCACATCCACACTATCCGACTCCAGGGCGATGAACGACTTGATGTTGGCGCAGGCATGCCCCGAGGCGATGGTTCCCACCGGCGTGCTGCCATTGTGGCAAAGCATGCTCATGTAATAAACGTCGGCCCAATCCGCTATTTTTTTCATTTCCAGCAAACCGCCGCACTTCTGGGCATCGGGATGGATCAGGTCGCAGGCCTGTTTTTCAATAAAGGGCCGAAATCCCTGCCGGCCATACAGGTTTTCACCGGTTAAGATGGGAATCTTGCTGGCCGCGGTGAGGCGCGCGAAGGCATCCGCGTTTTCAGGCTGCATGGGATCTTCCAGAAACCATAAATTCAAAGGTTCCAGCATCTGGGTTAATCGCAAGGAATCCCGGGTGGTGTACCTCCAATGCAAATCCACCCCGATGGGAAAATCGGGCCCCAGCGCCTCCCGGGCGGCCTCGATGATTTTGTACCATTTCCTCATATCTTGAAAGGGTATGGTGCCGTTCCACTTGTCGCCGCTTAACCGGCTCAGGCTGAATTTTAAGGCCTTGAATCCGTATTCCTTGGATTTTAAGGCTTCCTCGGCCCAAGCTTCGGGCTCGGTTGTTTTGGGCGAGGCGCTGTCGTGGTAGAGCAGTAATTTGTTCCGATACCCACCCCCACCCAGCAGTTGGTAAACCGGAGTATCGAGAATTTTCCCCGCCAGATCCCACAACGCAGTTTCGATCCCCGATATCGCTCCGGAGAGAGCGCCGGTGCGCGAACCCCGCGAGACATAGGCCTCCGTCAATCGATAATGCAGGTATTCCACCTGCAGGGGATCCCGGCCGATGATTCGCTCCTTAATGGTTTCGATATCCTGGGCTATCTCGGCCTTGGGATAGGCTTCACCCAATCCATACAAGCCGGAATCCGTAGTCACCTTTACCAGATGAGTTTTGTATTTAATATTAATAGCGGCTGTTTTTACATCCGTTATTTTGACTTTGCCAAATTCCGATTTTGCCTGCGGCGCGGCGCGGAGAATTTGCGGGGCATTGGCAAGCGCCCCAGCCGTTGTCAAACTGGCCGCCCAAAAAAAATTTCTACGAGTTAGCATGCTGCAATTCAGTTAAATGTTTCTATTGTTCAAGCAATATAAAGGCCTCACCTTTTTCTGGAAATCTTTTTTTTGCTTTATTATTTCTGGATTCACCTTAAAGCTCGGCTGCATGTTTAAGTTGGCCCCAATGTTTTTTAGGAAGGTAAAATAAACTTAGTTGAAGGCTCTCGACCATTTCGTTCTGTTGAAAGTTAGGGATTCATTTGGTCGAATCAACCGTTTCAGGTTTCCACCTCTCCAATCCCCGTGAGTCAAGAATCAAGTATCGGACCTTTTCGGGAGAATGCACTCCCGTTTTTGCTTTCTTGGTAAGGTGAATATTAAACAAACAAACAAACACCTGACAAAAGGTCTACGTCATAATTTTCTGACCGAGAAAAAAGTTCCGCGAACAATTCTTACGCCATCCTCATCGACTTCATGAAAGACTTGAACCCCATTGTTTCATAAATATTGAGTAAAAACCTTCTGAATGCGGCATAAACAACCATAATAACGCTCTATCAATCCATTTTTGTATCTTCACTTTTTGTGAAGTTCAGCAATATACCTTTTTTGCACGTTAGTCCCTTTGTTTATGCGGATCACAGTCTTGAATCTGATTGAATTTATGAAACAATGGGGTTGAATGGTGTCAGGCGCAACTTCAAGAATGTAGTTGTAGGCTCCCGTATTGCCAAACTGGAAAGCCCCTTTCCATGAACGCCCGTCGTTATCGGAAAAGATGAGCCAATTCCCTGGGCGGCTGTAGGTGCAGACGATAATTCCACTTCTCAATTTAACGAGGTTGGGACAAACACCCCGATCGGCAATCTGAACCGGTGGCGTCCAGGTTCGCCCATTATCGCTCGAGCGGGAACAGTAAAGTGGTGTGGGAAAAAGAGTGGTGACACCGCCATTTCGTCCTCCGGAACGCATCACGCAGAGCAAATCGCCGTTTGCAGCCTGAACAAGATCGGCTTCACGGAAACCTTCCTGGGTGATGGCCGGAACTATCGCCGTTGGGTTAGCCCGGCTCAATGAAATACTGAGTCCGAGCATCTCGTGGTCTTCAGGGATTCCGCGTCCCAACATCTGATCATAAGCAACCAGCACGGAATCGCCCCAGGTGTGGCCATTATCGCGGGAAAAGACCACTATGGTGCGGTATTTTCGCTGGTTCACCTCCGGTGGATAGCCGTCGCATAATACAAAATCGCCCACATAGTTTCCATACATCGTGCCGATAAGGTCTCCATCGGGCAAACGAAGGATTCCGTGGTGAAAGAGAAAACCATCTACTCTCCCGCCGCTGCCTGTAACGGCGTAAGAAGCCATTGGAATGTCGAGTAGGGCTTCTTCTTCCTTCACTGTCTGCCAGTTGTCTTTAGAACGGCGTTGCCTGAGTGTGAACCTGCCGTCCGGACGCCGACGTGAGTTTCGGCCGATGCCGAGAATTTCTCCGTCGCCCAGGTCGATGGCGACCTTTTCACCAGGCCCTTGGGGACCAGGCTGAAAGGTGTGTCCGCCGTCATTAGACCAAAAACTTTCGTTCTTGGCGCCAACAACGATGCGTCCGTCGTCGAATTGGAATGCCATGGCCGACTTATGTGTTGCAATGGGAACGGAATCGCCAGGAATGACCTCAATTCCAGGTATCTCGGGAATATCAAAGTCGAAAGATCCAGCAACTACCGATACAGTTATTAATAATGCCGAAGCGCCTGACATCAAGTTGCGAAACATCTAATTATTCCCTAATCAAAATTATCGACCTCTGGAGCTTTCAAGTACATTTTGCTCGCTCTAAGTCTTTTTATATTACTTTATACTTAATCACATAGCTTGATTATTTCAAGCAAAAATTCTTATAATGAAATTAATACCATCCCATAGGGGCGAGGCAAGCTTCGTAACCCATTGATAATCAATGTGAGTTTTTGACTTTTGGGGGAATCGGATTTTTGAAATTTTATCACATGTTTCTCTTTTATTGCTTTTGCCACCTTGTGCTGCCCCATAGGTTTCAACCAAACCCAGGGAAATAAGCCTACCAAACCCAGGGAAATAAGCCTGTTGGGGTGTCGCTCGCATTCTAAAGCGTCCACCGGCTGTCCCATAGAAATCGAGCAAATCTCGCAGGTTAAAGCGATCCCAAAGCACGCCTCTGACTAGTGCGAACAGGCGGACAAAACTATGCTCCCAGCGGCTCAACCAGGCCTGGAACCGGAGCAACACATAGAGCAGCAAAGCGCTCCAAATCTGCCAGCGCACGGCATTGGCGCTATGGCCGAGGAAATCGCACAAGTTGAGCGTTTGTTTGATCTGGCGGAAGAAGGTTTCAATGGACCAGCGGCAGCGATACAGTTCGCTGATCGTATGGGGCGACCACTGCAAATTATTAGTCAAAAATTCCATCACTCGCCACTGGCCATCAATCTCCACCCATGCCGTTACCCGGCGCATCGGCTGGGGATAATCCTGACGGGATTTTTTGTTCTTAAGGACCACCAGATCATCGCGCAAAATATTGCCCTTGGGCTTCTTGAGCAGCCTCTTGACACAGCGCAAGGCCATGTTCTTTTTGGCCCGGGTGACAAAGTAAATGCCCCTCGAGGACAAGTCAAAGAGGTGGGCCAAATCGATGTAGGCCTTGTCAAACAATACGATTTCACCGGCTTTGAGGGCGGCGCACATTTCACGGGCTCGTTTGGCGTCATTGTCCCTGGCCGTGTCGATGATGGCAAACCGGGGCAGAAAACTTTTCAAATCCAGGCGCAAGTGACATTTGGCGGCCGCCTTTCGCCGACGATGTTTAGCCCAATCCATGCAGTTGGCGACCAAACCGATAGTGGACGAATCGACGATGTTGATAACGCGTTTGAAACGTCGGGGAAACCCCTTGAATTTACCACCCGCAAACCCCGGAGACAACGACTGCAAGTGCTTGAGCACCGACCAAAACAGTTCTCCCGACATACTGGCATCGCGATGCTTGTTGGCGTAGGAAAGCCCGTTGCGACTGGGAGCGCTGGCCCCCCGGATACTGGCCAGCAACCCTCTGTGATGAGCGAGTCCGTCACAGACATCATTAAGCCCAATAGCATGAGTGATCTGAGCATAGAGCAAACTAACGATATGGCTCCATGGACTGAAACTGCGAGCTTTCTTATCGACACCCTACTGGCGGGCCAACTTGGCCACCAGATGTCCCGGAATAAAATTGCAAAGCTGTCGCAGAACGCACACCTTGCATTTGGCTGGATTTGCTTTTTGTTTTTTCATAGTAACCTGCTTCTAGTGAAACAGGCGAACAAGAGCAATTCCAGCCGTTTTGCGTTATTTCCTATGGGATGCTAATGTAATGAAATGGAAAGTCCGGTTTAAATTAATTTGATGGCAACTATATCAATTTTAACATATTTATGGAAATTTAAAACCTCAACCGCAACTCCTATTCCAAAGAAAAAACATAAATCATGCTAAATATTAAAACAGGATATGCCGCAGTTATAATTATATTCATTAATATGACATGCTTTGGAGGTGGCGATGTTCATTTTGCCACCGGATTTAAGATTGGAGAAGTTTCACAAAGCAGCACCATGGTCTGGACTCGGCTCACGGAGGCCCCGGAAGCCAATAAGAATGGCGTGGTTCCCAGTCCTAAAATGAGTAGAACGAGGGTATTTTACGATGGGCCGGATATTTCGGTTCGGGATTGGGAAGGAGCAGTTCCGGGGGCACAGGGTGAAGTCCGCCTGGCCTTGGCAGAAAAACCTGAATTTTCCGAAGCGGTCTGGACCGATTGGGAGCGAGTTAATCCAGAGGCCGACTTTACCTACCAGTTTCATTTGACTGAACTTGAACCAGGCGCACGTTATTTTTTTAAATTGGAGGGGCGTTCGGGTGATGAAGATACAGTCACTAAAAGCGAGCTTGGCTCTTTTCAAACCGCAGCCAGTTCCGACGTGTGGCAAGACGTCTGGTTTACGGTGAACACCTGCCAAGTTTATTACCAAAGAGATCATCCGGACGGGTTTCAGGTTTTTCCCGCCATGGGCCGGTTGGAGCCTCATTTTCAGGATTATCCGAACTTCAGTGTTTTTACGGGCGACAGCGTGTACTATGATCGGGATAACCCACGCGCCAAAACGGTGGATCTTTGCCGGCTTCATTGGCAGAGAATGTACGCCCTGCCATTGATAAAAAATTATCTCCGCCACGTGCCCGCATACTGGGAAAAAGATGATCACGACACTTTTTTTGATGATTGCTGGCGAACTTACGACGCCCCCTGGATTGCCCCGCTCACATTTGAAGAAGGGGCCGGTGTTTTTCTCGAACAGGTACCCATGAGCCCAAAGCTTTATCGAACCTTTAGATGGGGAAAAGGCCTCCAAATATGGTTGGTTGAAGGCAGGGATTTCAGATCGCCCAACGATATGCCGGATGGCCCGGAAAAAACTATTTGGGGCAAGAAACAAAAGGAATGGCTCAAGCGTTCTATTCTGGCAAGCGATGCTACGTTTAAAGTCTTGGTCAGCCCGACTGCCATTGTGGGTCCGGACAATCCGGAACAGGAAGACAATCATGCCAATGCGGCTTTTTTTAACGAAGGAAGCGAGTTTCGGAATTGGACCCGTGAAAACAATCTGAAAAACTTTTACGTTTGCGTCGGGGACCGGCACTGGCAATACCTGTCCACCGATCCCATCAGCGGCCTTCGGGAATTTGCCTGCGGTCCCTCCAGCGATAAGAGTGTCCTCCAAGGACCAGGGAAGAAATTAAATTACCATTCCTTTTATCGCAGCGGCGGTGGTTTCCTTAGCGTCAGTTTGACCAAAGGCATTCGCAGGGTTCTGGCTCATCCCCAAAGAGTGATCGAAATCGACGGCGCTCCCACCATTACCTTTCGTTTTCACGATGTTAAGGGAAATGTCGTCTATGAATACCGCGATATTGGAGAGGATTCGTAACTTTAATGAATAAAAAACTAAAATGCCTTGATTTCGTTTTGTTCTCCACCGAGTCAAACGTCCAATCCATCGTAATTCTGATCCTTTTCCTTTTATTCGGGCTTTCCCCCGGACTTCCGGGAATTGAGGAATCCCCGACCCATGAATTTTCCTATAAACCCGGGCCTTACCTTATGCTGGACCGGCTATTGATTGCCGACCAAGCCAACATCCGGCGAATCATTCATTCTCCCGAACGGCTTCCCCAGCCAGTAGTTACTGCAATTGAGGACAAAAATTTTCAGCCTTATATCTCGGTGACTCGCGATACCGAAGCAGGTCTGTTTCGCATGTGGTACAACACTGGTGAAAGCTTTAGCCAATCTCATTTGGCGCATATTACTTCCAAGGATGGGATCCATTGGGATCGGCCCCATGAGGAACTCACCGATCCCTCCTTTATCCAGTTCGGAGCGAGCGTTCTGGATGAGGGACGAGATTATTCCAAACCAGAGCATCGCTATAAATTCGCTTTTTGGGCAAGAGATGAAAATGACATTGGTGGCTTGAAAATTGCGATTTCCTCCAATGGTCTGGAGTGGAATATGTTACGCCCGGGAGTCCTGATGCCGCACAATCACGACATCAATTCCTTGCATTGGGATTCCATTCGCCGCCGCTATATAGCCTTTGCCTCGGTGAAAATTTTTGAAGGTCCGACCTGGTCGGGATCCCGGCGGCGCATTCCCCACCAAAGCGTGAGCAAAGATTTGATTCATTGGGAAGAACCTTGGGCCATCGTATTGCCTGAAAAAGGAGAACAAGGGGAGACCCAATTTTACTGCATGAGCGGTTTGCTGCGCCGAGGGCATCTTCTTGTGACGTTGGTAAAAGTGCTGCGCGACGACCTTAATGCCGAACCAAATACGACCGCCTATCAAATGGGTGACGAAAACCGAAAAGCAGCCGGCATCGGTTATACCGTTTTGGCCTGGAGTCGGGATGGTCGCACCTGGGATCGCGACATCGAGCCTTTTTTCGACAGAAATCCGAAAACGGGAACCTGGGACCGAGCCCATGCCTGGATGGATTGCCAGGTTCCGGTAGGTGATGAAGTTTACATTTATTACGGCGGTTATGCGCGAGGGCACAAGATCGAGCGTTTCATGGAGCGGCAGGTTGGGCTGGCGAGAATGAAACGTGACCGTTATGTTTCAATGGACGCCGATGGCGGGGAAGGCCGTTTGACTACCGAAACCCGAATAATCGCTGCGCAATCCATTACGGTTAATGCCGATATATTTGGACTTCGCGATTCACTCCGGGTTCGTGTGGTCGATTTTGAAGGTGTGCCCTTCAAAGGATTCGATTTTAAAGATTGCCAACCCATCAAGGGAGATTCTCTTCGACATGCGGTGATTTGGGCAAAGGAATTGAATACTTTGGATGGGGAAAAGGTAAGTTTTGAATTTGCCTGGACGAACGGCAGCCTGTTCAGCTTCGATCTCTACCAGTAAAATTAGATCAGAGGCAGACCAGAAAGCCTGTACTGTCAAAAAAATCAGCCCACATCTGTAAGCCATTGTATTTAAGCGGCTTGACGATAATAGTACGTTAACATGCCTCCCAAGTGTTTCTTTGAGGATATGTCCTCTTCCCTGCTCAATATCTCAGGTCTAATCAGCTGATTTTCAATACCCTGGTGGTTCCTCTCGGTATTGTAATGCTTCAAATATTGATTGATAGCCAGTTCCAGATGTTTCCCGCCCAACGGGATGATTTGGTTCGGGCATTCATATGTGACAGACCTCTCAATGCGTTCTGTAAGTGCGTTACAATTCGGAGCAGGGACCGGACACAGCACAGGTTCAACTTATTTGATTGGGCTGATTATTTTGGCCCTACAAGCTATGACGCTTGTGTTTGGAGTTGGTTGGCGGTCCTTGGTAGCGAATCTAACGGTGGAAAGCCGAATCGGGCCCTCACCAGTGGTTAAAAGGATACTCGGGAACAGTAGTGTCCGGTTAAAAGTAATTGAAGGTCAACTGGTTAGAGTGATCGCTGCTCGCACTGCTGTGATCCGGTTTTGTAAGTAGTTCATAGAGAGGGACTTTTTCAAAAACGCTCAAGCTCAATACCTGTGATATTCGGTGAAGACTCAATTCCAATTGCCACTGTTTTTTTAGGATCGCCATCAACACGTAAGCACTGATGGCAATCCATACTTGCGTCTTTACTGCGTTGGGCGAAGTGCCAAAGAATTTTTTGATCCGTAAGTGCTGCTTAATCCACTTGAAAAACAATTCGATTTTCCAACGCCCTTTATACATCTGGCAGATAATCAAGGCTGGAAGGGTAAAATTATTGGTCAAATAGATGAAATGCCTACCGTTATCTGCATCGTAAAAGCGTATACGCCTGAGCTTCTGGGGATAATTTTTGGAGGCATAGAATCCTCTAAAGTGAATTACTTGGTCACTGCAAACACCACTGCCGTGGACTACTTTGAGGGAACGCAAACGTATATAATTCAAATGGCTTTTGGCGCGGATGACAAAGTAGGCCATCGCTTCGCTAAAGAGGAACAAGCGGGCAAAATCGACATAGCCGCGATCAAGCACATAATAGGCTCCAGGCTCAAGAACAAGGGCATCAAGCATGTTTACGTCGTGAACTTTTCCCGGAGTGATCTCGATAAAGGTCGGAATCGAACCGCGCAAATCGATCTGCGTGTGCAGCTTTACCGCCGCTTTGGTTGTACGAAAATGGGCCCATGGAAAGAGGCTCAAACACAAGTCAATGGTCGTGGCGTCTAAAGCATAAACGGTCTCTTCGAGTTCAAAGTCCAACGCTTCATCGGCATAGAGCCTGCGAGCCTTTTTAATGAGCACGTATGCCAAGTCCGCATAGATGCGCCAGTTGCGTTGTTCATTGGCATCGGCCAAAGTACTCTTGGCGATATTACTGCGAATGCCCATAGAAAAGAGTTTGTCACTATGGGCACACAAACAGGTAACGATATCGTTGAGACTTTCACGTCGAGTCAATTGAGCGAAGGCCATGCACAAGAATTGATCCCGGCAGGAAAAGGAACGGACACGCTTGTCCCCACTATAGCGTTTGACGCATCGTTGAAACTGTTCACGATGCAAAAGGTCAAAAATTTGGGAGAAAACCATACGTTGTTGATTCATGATCAACAAGATACAGAATTTATACCCCAAAATATAGTGAAATTGATGGAAGTTCAAATGCGTCACACTAAAAATAACTCACAAGTTTATAAAAATTAACGATTTACAAAGTTTTAAATTCAGGTTAACCGGACAATTGTGATTTTACTTATAGTTGAAACAATGTAAATTTAGCTATTTATTCAACAAAACGGAGATAACCAAGAAACATGAGCGACGAAAAACCATTGACCACAAATTTCGGTGTTCCGGTATCGGACAACCAAAACTCAATGACCGCAGGCCGTTATGGTCCGGTATTGCTGCAGGATTTCCACCTGGTGGAGAAATTGGCGCATTTTAACCGCGAGCGCATCCCGGAGCGGATCGTGCACGCCAAAGGAGCCGGCGCCTATGGCTACCTTGAACTCACCGAGGACATCACGGACCTGACCAAGGCAGCCCCTTTCCGGAATCCGGGAAAGAAAACCCCCTGCCTCCTGCGCTTTTCCACCGTGGGCGGCGAAAAGGGTTCGGCCGATGCCGAGCGCGACCCACGCGGATTCGCCATGAAATTCTATACCGAAGACGGCAATTGGGACCTCGTGGGAAACAACACGCCCGTGTTCTTTATTCGCGATCCGCTGAAGTTTCCGGACTTTATCCACACACAGAAACGCAATCCGGCGACCAACTGCAAAGAGGCCAACATGGTATGGGACTTTTTCAGCCATTCGCCCGAAGCCACCCACCAATTTACGATCCTGTTTTCGGACCGGGGCACACCCGCGAACCACCGGCACATGAATGGCTACGGCAGCCACACCTACTCCATGATCAACGCCGATGGCAAACGCGTATGGGTGAAATTTCATTTCAAAACCTGCGCGGGAATCAAAAACTTCACGCAGGAAGAATCGCGAATGATGTGCGGGGACAACCCGGACCATGCGACGCAGGATCTCTACGAACATATCGCGAACGGGAATACTGCGGACTGGGACTTCCAAATCCAGGTGATGAGCGAGGAAGAAGCCGCCACTTACCGCTACGACCCCTTTGATGTGACCAAGGTGTGGCCGCATGGCGATTACCCCTGCCGGACAATCGGCAAGCTGGTCCTGGACCGGAACCCGAAAAACTATTTCGCCGAGATAGAACAGGCTGCATTCGAGCCATCGAATATCATACCGGGTATCGAGTATTCACCGGACAAGATGCTGCAAGGCCGCATATTCGCTTATGGGGATGCGCATCGCTACCGGCTGGGCGCGAACTACGCGCAATTGGCCGTAAACTGCCCTTATATGGCACGCCAAGGTGTGAATAACCACCAGCGTGATGGTTTCATGTATGACGGCAAGCAGGAGGGGGCTGTCAATTACGAGCCGAACAGTTTCGATGAAATCGTAGAGGTAAAAGAGGCCGCGCCTCACCCGACCGAGGTGAGCGGCGCAACAGGACTTCAGGCCCGCAATTACGAGCAGGATGACTTTATGCAGGCGGGCGACCTTTACCGGTTGATGACGAACGATCAAAAGGACCGCCTGATTTCGAATATCACCGGACACATGAGCGGCGTGGAACTCACGGACATCAAACTGCGATCCATCTGCAATTTCTTCCGGGCCGATCCTGAATACGGCATGCGAATAGCGAAAGGTCTCGGCTTAGAGGACGAAATCAACAAGCGCCTGGAAGGCAGCGAAACGCATGCCGGCGCAATAGGGTAAACAACGGTAAAGAATTTTTTAACCCATTCTAGGATTTCTTAACCTCCAGAGCATGTTTGATGGTGAAGAGTGAAATGGACGGGGAAAACTGGACAGTGGAATAAGGTGGTCTTGAACCACTAAATCCGCTAACCTATGAATGTTATTAAATCACGAAAGAGAAGACAAAAATCACGAAAGAGAAGACAATACAGTGCTGAGTTTAAAGCCCGAGTGGCCCTGGAAGCCATCAGGGGCGCTCATACCATCAACGAGATCGCCGGTCGTTTTGAGGTGCATCCCAACCAGGTGACCCAATGGAAGAAGCAGCTTTTGCAGGGAGCAACGGAGCTGTTTTCGCGCCAGCGGCAGACTCTCAGCAAGGACAACGAGACGGAAAAAGATCACCTTTACCAGGAGATTGGAAAGCTGAAAGTAGAATGCGATTGGCTAAAAAAAAAGTCTGAACAACTCGGTTGGTGAGAGGCGCAAGATGGTGCAACCACTTCAAGGAAAAATCAGTATCGGCAGGCAATGTCAGTTGCTGGGGCTGGCCCGCGGCAGCTATTACTATCGGGCCCGTGCCCAGTGCGAGCAGAACGTTCTCTACATGCATCGCATGGATGAGCTCTACACCCAATATCCGTTTTTTGGTTCTCGCCGGATGACCCAGTGGCTGCGTCGAGAGGGCCATGCAGTGGGACGAGGCCGCATCCAGCGGCTCATGCGCCAAATGGGCCTGGAGGCTATTTATCCGCGTCGAAACTTGAGCCAGGGGCACCGGCAGCACCGCATTTTCCCTTATCTGTTGCGGGGTTTGGCGGTCGAGCGGCCCGACCAGGTATGGTGCAGCGACATCACTTACCTGCGGCTGAGCCGAGGATTCCTTTTCTTGACCGTGGTGTTGGACTGGTTCAGCCGCTACGTGTTGAGCTGGCAGCTTTCCAACACCCTGGAGAGCCGCTTCTGTGTGCTCGCCCTGGAGGAAGCTCTGAGGCGGGCCCAACCTCAAATCTTCAACACCGATCAAGGCAGCCAGTTTACCGGCAGCGAGTTCACCTCGGTGCTGGGGCAAGCCGGGGTGCGCATCAGCATGGACGGGCGTGGCCGCTACCTGGACAACATATTTGTTGAACGCTTTTGGAGAACCCTCAAGTATGAAGACATTTACCTGCGCGAATACGCCACGGCAAACGAAGCCAGCGAAGGGATAGCCCGCTACCTGGACTTCTACAACCACCTGCGCCCCCACCAAGCCCTGGGCTACCGGACCCCGGCCGAAGTCCATGCAATCGGAGCAAAACCAACCTCCCCGCCAATACAGCTTGCGGGCACCTGCGTGCCCGTCTTTGGCTAAGGACAAAATATATTTTTAAAAAATAATATGAACACGATTTCCACCTTAATCCCACGTCAAAATTGTCCAAACAACCTCGTCCACTTCACTTTTTCCTCTTCGGGGGAGGCTGTTTTTTCCTTAGATTTGACACAAGAAACCTGTGAGAAGAGTAAGAGGCCGAGGAGCGCCAGAGTAAACCCCATTGTTTCATAAATATTGAGTAAAAACCTTCTGAATGCGGCATAAACAACCATAATAACGCTCTATCAATCCATTTTTGTATCTTCACTTTTTGTGAAGTTCAGCAATATACCTTTTTTGCACGTTAGTCCCTTTGTTTATGCGGATCACAGTCTTGAATCTGATTGAATTTATGAAACAATGGGGTAAACAATGTCCATTTTTTCATATATAGCGTTGGTTTAGGGGTTGAAGGGTCAGGGTATTCACGGTTTGAAAAAAATGGCTCAAAAAAGTTCCATTTGAGGCCAGGTTTGTTGGAATTCCTCCACCCCGGAGGGCTTTTTCCCTTTACGGTCCGCAGCCAGATTGTGGCTGGAATCGTCCGCCTCCAGTTGAGCCAGCAATATTTTTGCCCGGTCGATGATCTTTTGGGGGAGACCGGCCAAGCGGGCTACCTGGATGCCGTAACTGCGGTCGGAGGCGCCCCGCAAGACCTGCCGCACAAAAACGATTTCGTCATTCCATTCCTTCACCGCGACGCAGTAATTGCAGACGCGTGGCAGCAATTGCTCGAGCCGTGTCAACTCGTGGTAATGGGTGGCGAACAAGGTTCGGGGACCGCGGATCGTCTCTCCATGCAGGTGCTCGACGACGGCCCAGGCGATGCTCATGCCGTCGTAGGTGCTGGTGCCGCGCCCTATTTCGTCGAGAATGACGAGGCTTTTATCGGTCACGTTGTTGATAATGTTGGCGGTCTCGTTCATTTCCACCATGAAGGTGGAGTTGCCCCGCGAGAGCTCGTCGCTGGCTCCGATCCTGGAGAATATGCGATCGACCAGGCCGATGCGGCATTTTCGGGCCGGTGTCCATGAACCGGTTTGGGCCATCAGGGTAATGAGGGCCACCTGCCGGATGTAGGTGGATTTTCCGGCCATATTGGGACCCGTGATGATGCCAATTTGATCTTTTTCCGCGCTCAAAAAAGCATCGTTGGGAACAAAGGCCCGCGCTCCGGCCAAGCCATAGCGCTCTTTGCGGATGGTCTGCTCGACAACCGGGTGGCGGCCCTCATCGATATGAAGCAAGCTGCTTTCATCCAGTTCAGGCTGGCAATAGTCCCATTCGCGGGCGATTTTCGACCAGCCGATGTAAAGATCGATCTCCGCCAGGGCGTGGGCGGTCCCGGCCAAGGATTCCGCTTCGGCCAAGACATGGGCCACCAGGTTGCGAAACAAATCCTCCTCCCGGGCAACGGACCTTTCGTCGGAGTGGAGGATTTCCTTTTCCTTCAATTTCAGATCCTCGATGTAGTAGCGCTCGGCATTGGTGGTCGTCTGCTTGCGGATATAATGATCGGGGACAAGATCGAGATTCGTTTTGATGATCTCAATGAAATAGCCGAAAGCATTATTGTATTTAATGCGCAGATTCTTGATGCCGGTTCGTTCCCGTTCCTTTTTCTCCAAATCGGAAAGCCAGTTCTTGTTTTCGATTGATGAACCCCGCAGGCGGTCGAGGGCTTCATCAAATCCATCGCGGATGTAGCCGCCGTCCTTCAATTGGTTGGGAAGCTCCTCTGCCAGCGATTTTTCCAGAAGGTCGCGCAACTGAGGATAATCGAGCGCCTGGCCGGCCAATTTTTCCACGCCAGGTTCGTCGAATTGCCCGAGGACTTGTAAAATAAGGGGTAGCTGCCGCAAGGTGTCGCGGATGCCGCCCAGCTCTCGTGGGTTGCGGATGCGGTTTTGCAGCCGGCCGAGGATTCTGGGAATATCGCGGATACCCTTCAAGTATTCCTGAATTTCCGCGGCGAAGGCGGGCCCCCGGAGAAAATCCCCGACACAGTTTTGACGCCGTTTTATCTCCACAATGTCCAGGGTCGGCTCGGCCAGGTATTGTTCCAGCAGGCGCGCTCCGGCGGCCGTTACGGTGGCGTCCATGGCCTCCAGGAGGCTTTCCTCCCGCCGGTATTGGGAGGAGCGGAAAATTTCCAGGTTTCTCAAGGTAGCGGGGTCCAGCAGAAGGGTTCGGGCGGTCCGGTATTCCTTGATCCCGCGCAAATTGCCCGGTTTGGAGCAGAGGCTTTCGGTTGCGTAATGAATCAAGGCGCCAGCCGGTCCGAGGCCGCCGTGTTCCCTGGCGATGCCGAAACCTTGCAGATTGAGGACTCCCAAAGCGTCCATCACACTTTGCGCTCCGCCGGGCTGATCGAAGTGGTAGGCGGGCAGTTCGTTGACGGGCCGGCCTTGACAATACTGAAAAAAAGAATCGGCCCACGATTGCCGGCTTTCATCTTGTTTCCAGTCGTTGGCGGCCTCCTCCGGAATGATAATTTCCCTCGGGTTGATGCTGGAAAATACGGCCATTAAATTTTCGGGCGATGGGTCCGAGGTGATTTGAAAATACCCGGTTGAAAGGTCCAGCCAGGCCGCCTGCAAGGCGGATTTTTCCCAATCGACGGCGAGGAGAAAATTATTAGTGCGCGCATTGCTCTGATGGTCCTCAATGGTTGTGCCGGGCGAGAGAATGCGGGTGAGGGCCCGTTTCACGATTTTGCCGGGTTGGGGAGCTTCCATTTGATCGCAGATGGCGACTTTTTTCCCTGCCGCCAGGAGTTTACCGATGTAATTATCGACTGCGTGGTAGGGAATTCCAGCCATGGGCATGCCGTGGCGTTTGGTCAGGGTGATGCCCATAATGGGGGCCCCCGTGACGGCGTCGTCGAGGAACATTTCGTAAAAATCGCCGAGTCGAAAGAGGAGCAGGGTGTTGGGCGGCAGGCCCCGCCGCACCTCCTGATACTGGCGCATCATGGGGGTGAGGGCGCCCTCTTTTTTTTGCTTGCCGGTTTTCGCCATAATCGTTCGTTTCGAATCACAGTTGTCCGGTTAACCTGAATTTAAAACTTTGTAAATCGTTAATTTTTATAAACTTGTGAGTTATTTTTAGTGTGACGCATTTGAACTTCCAACAATTTCACTATATTTTGGGGTATAAATTCTGTATCTTGTTGATTATGAATCAACAACGTATGGGTTTCTCCCAAATTTTTGACCTTTTGCATCGTGAACAGTTTCAACGATGCGTCAAACGCTATAGTGGGGACAAGCGTGTCCGTTCCTTTTCCTGCCGGGATCAATTCTTGTGCATGGCCTTCGATCAATTGACTCGACGTGAAAGTCTCAACGATATCGTTACCTGTTTGTGTGCTCATAGTGACAAACTCTTTTCTATGGGCATTCGCAGTAATATTGCCAAGAGTACTTTGGCCGATGCCAATGAACAACGCAACTGGCGCATCTATGCGGACTTGGCATACGTGCTCATTAAAAAGGCTCGCAGGCTCTATGCCGATGAAGCGTTGGACTTTGAACTCGAAGAGACCGTTTATGCTTTAGACGCCACGACCATTGACTTGTGTTTGAGCCTCTTTCCATGGGCCCATTTTCGTACAACCAAAGCGGCGGTAAAGCTGCACACGCAGATCGATTTGCGCGGTTCGATTCCGACCTTTATCGAGATCACTCCGGGAAAAGTTCACGACGTAAACATGCTTGATGCCCTTGTTCTTGAGCCTGGAGCCTATTATGTGCTTGATCGCGGCTATGTCGATTTTGCCCGCTTGTTCCTCTTTAGCGAAGCGATGGCCTACTTTGTCATCCGCGCCAAAAGCCATTTGAATTATATACGTTTGCGTTCCCTCAAAGTAGTCCACGGCAGTGGTGTTTGCAGTGACCAAGTAATTCACTTTAGAGGATTCTATGCCTCCAAAGATTATCCCCAGAAGCTCAGGCGTATACGCTTTTACGATGCAGATAACGGTAGGCATTTCATCTATTTGACCAATAATTTTACCCTTCCAGCCTTGATTATCTGCCAGATGTATAAAGGGCGTTGGAAAATCGAATTGTTTTTCAAGTGGATTAAGCAGCACTTACGGATCAAAAAATTCTTTGGCACTTCGCCCAACGCAGTAAAGACGCAAGTATGGATTGCCATCAGTGCTTACGTGTTGATGGCGATCCTAAAAAAACAGTGACAATTGGAATTGAGTCTTCACCGAATATCACAGGTATTGAGCTTGAGCGTTTTTGAAAAAGTCCCTCTCTATGAACTACTTACAAAACCGGATCACAGCAGTGCGAGCAGCGATCACTCTAACCAGTTGACCTTCAACTACTTTTAACCGGACACTACTGGTTGCGAATCTATCTTGACCTCCCAATTTCTCCGAAGGCAACCGGAAACTACGAGATTAAAAAAGAGAGAGGGAGATTCTTTCATTTCCCGTTTGTAAATTCGAAAATTTTTGGAATGAAACTCCCCGTAGCAAGCTACGGGGTATCTAAGAAAGAAATTCATGATCACCACAGCATCAATTGTTGCAACTGCTTCTTCGGTTTGCCCTGTTTTCTTACGTAGGCCTCCACACTGGCCCAATCCCCACGCTCCCCTACCGTTCCAACATAATACCCGTCACTCCAAAACTCCCCTCCCCACAGCTTCTCCTTCACCCAAGGTTCGCGCCGAAAGATCTCCCGCGCCGTTATGCTCTTATATTTCTGAACGATTCGCCCGGGTGCTTCTTTCGGATGCGCTCCACACAGCAAATGCACATGGTCTCCATCCATTCCCAGTGCTTCCATCTCTATTTCATAGCGCTCGGCTATCCCAACGCTTGTTTCTTTCAGCACCTCTTGCACCCGCCTTTCCAAGAGCATCTTCCGATACTTCACAGGGAACACCATATGGTAGTGGATCTGCCACACGCAATGGCTCGCGCGCCTCAAATGCTCCCGTTTCTCTTCGCTCATTCATCTCTGTTATAAAGTTACCGCTCCCCGTAGCAAGCTACGGGGTATCTGAAATTAAATAAAAGTAAATTGGTTTGTCAGATTTTCTTTTATTAATTGAATTAATTCTTTATAAGTCATTCGCCGGTCTAACAATTCATTCATTTAATTCATCAAACGGTGAACGGGTCTGCACTATGCAAATACCATTTAACTATTTCTGGCGAAGGGGTTTCTTTCTGGAATATCTCAACTTGGGGGAGCTAGCGGATTCCATATTTTGATTACGGTTATTAAAGTTACCTCCAGGAGCGTGGACAAAGATTTTCTTGCCGCCGGGGATGAGTTCGGGCTGAACGAAATCGGAAATCTCAGCCGGGAGGAGCTGTGCCAGTACATAGAGGCTGTCCCAAAGTTATAACCATTTGTTTTACAGTAAGTTAACTTGTTTATAAAGCTGTCATAAAGACCGTTTTTAGGGGATTTTGGGCAATTTCGATGTCTATAACACCGTCAGCCTTTCTCTTGTTTTGCATATTCAAATACAATTCTACCATAGACCTCTGTCTGACGCGATTATATTTATAACGAAAAGAGGCCTTATACAGCGTTTTTGACGGAATTGAATGACTTACGTTCCCTTACAGTTCGGAGTCGAATATCTCAATTCGCAAAATTCGGGTTTTTGGGACAGCCTCTACATAGAGAGGATGGTGAAGCTCAAGTGCCCTGAGGACATGGAATTCCCGCCTTTGGTGGTGGCTAAATCCCGGTGGGGCAATTTTACCCTGGAAGCTAGAGGGGGCCAACTTTATGCCTCGAACCTCGATGTCGCCCACGAGCGCAATGTGGAGGTTACGGTGCGGGAGGCAATTGTTTTCGTGTCGGAAGAGGAATTCGATTATACGCCCCCGGCGGAGTTGACGGCCGATGATTTCGACAAGGCGCAAAAAAGGGCTTACAACTTGGCCAGGTTCATCCAGACGGCCGTTTATGTCATTTTAGTGGTGGGAGGAACCACCTTTGCCTGGGTCTATTTTGGAGAAATCGACAATCGTTTTCCGCCCATCGAAAGCGATATTGTCAGCAAACCGGCGGCAATTGCCTCCCTCGAAGCCATTTATGCGGGAACTTACATGACGGGGAGTGGGGAGGGAGATTTGGTCATCCACTTGACCGGAAACGCTGTTGCCAAGCTCTATGAGTACAACTATTCGAGGGAATTGGATAGGGTCCTTCTGGATGTGGAGGACGAAGGAACCTACGCTTACGCAAAAAACGAAAACTCTCTCCAGGCCATTCTGGACGATCAGGAAATTATCAACCTGTTAAGCAAGGACGAGATTGAGTTTTACCAGGATATTTATTATCGTTTTCCGGGAAGCCTGACGGAGCTTTTGCAATAAGATACGGTCTTGGCCGCAGGGGGCCACCGGGAGATCGGCTCACTCTGCCACGATGTATATTGGGGCGTTTCTTTTGCCTAAGCGGAAATAGCCTGAATTGAGATCGCCGTCATCGATCAGATCGTCAATTTCCGCCAATTGCTCCAGGCTCACAATGATATCGTTCTCCTGGGCGTCATTTATGGTAATGATGGCTTCGTACTTGGTTCCCTGATGCAATGCGTTTTTGTCCCAATCGTAATTCCCGCCGATGGGCGTTACCCGCATCCAGGTCGTTTCCCTCAGGTATCCCTCCATCCCCGACGGGTAGGATTCTCCCGAGGACTGATCGTCGGGATAAGTGCCATATTCTCCTGCGTATTGCTGAAAAGCTGATGAAAAAACTCTTAAGTCGTTGATAACAACATTGTTTTGACTTGCGCGAATCACTTTTCGGACCGCTGGCACAGCCATTGTAATGAGGAAGCCAATGATCGTAATGGCAATAAAAATCTCGATCAGGGAAAAGCCTTTCGTTAGATTTTTATTCATTGGTTTTCTTCCCTTTTCAATTCGGTTCACCCCCTAATGTTTCCAAATAAAAGCCGGTTTTTGCGCCGCCTGAGCGGCATTGTATCTACTAAAGCAGTAAGGTTTAGATTATTTTATCAAAAAGGCAACATAAATCGAAAACTCGAGCATGGGCTCAATTCAGCAAATTTCCCACCGCTTTCATCATATCCTCTATTTTAAAGGGTTTCTTAAAGGTATAATCGGCTCCAAATTCCTTGGCCGCGACAAACACGTCCAATGTTCCCACACCTGTGACGCCCCCGCCGGACATAACGATTATTTTCAAATCGGAGAACCGACCCTGCAAATCCAGGATGATTTCGATGCCGTCTTTTAAGGGCATAAAAATGTCCGTGATGATGAGGTCGGCGGGCTCTTCGCAATAATGGGCTACCGCATCTTCCCCGTTATGTTTGGCAACCACTTCATGGCCTTCATTTTCGAGGGCCATTTTGAGCATGTCACACATGGCCGGATCATCGTCGATTATGAGGATTTTGCCCATGTAAGAAATCTTGTTCGATTGAGTATCCAATGATGGATTGTCACTGATGTATATTCATTTCCGGCACAAGGTCAAGACTTTACAGTTTTTGGAAGTATCCCAGATTTTGGTATTAGGCATCCCATCGATCCCTTTATTTTTTTGTTTCCGGCAATCAATTTCTCTTTATTGTGCCCTTTGTATTGTATTGAAGGAATGAGCGAGCTTATGGAATCTTTTATTAAACGCTATCCGGCCTTGTCGGGCTGCCGGAAGGATATCTTGGCGGCTCATGACGCTCTCAGCGCCGTTTTTGCCGGCGGCGGCAAGTTGCTTCTTTGCGGCAATGGCGGGAGCGCCGCCGATTGCGCCCACATTTCTGCCGAGTTGCTCAAAGGCTTTGCCCAAACCCGGCCCCTGGACGAGGAATGGGGCCGCCGCCTGGGACCGCAGCTGGCCTCCCGGTTAGAGGGCGCCTTGCCGGTCATTCCCCTTCCCGCATTCGACAGTTTGCTGACCGCTTTTGCCAACGACTGCGATCCGCTTCTGGGATTCGCCCAGCTGGTCTGGGGTTTGGGGGACGAAGGCGACGCCCTTCTTTGCATCAGCACCTCCGGGAATTCCGTGAACATTCTCAAGGCGGCGGAAGTCGCACGGGCCAAAGGCTTGTCCATAATCGGTTTGACCGGCCGGAGCGGAGGTTCCCTCATGGAATATGTGGATATTTGCATACGCGTTCCCGAAACCAAGGTGGACCGTGTGCAGGAATGCCACCTGCCCGTTTATCATTGCCTCGCCTTGATGCTTGAGGAAACTTTTTTCGCCTGAGCGCGTTTGGACCGGTTTCGTCATGCCATTGCCTGAAAAACCGAATCCATTGCCGGGGGAGCTGGATACTGTTTGCCGGAAAATCATTCATTTGGCGGCAGGGGTGGGGGGGCGCGCCTTTTTGGTGGGCGGCTGCGTGCGCGACGCTTTCTTGGGTGTTCCCATAGTCGATGCGGATATCGAAGTCTTCGGTTTATCCGAGCATCGCCTCGAAAAAGCGCTTTCAAAAGAATTTTCTCTGGATTGGGTGGGGAGGGCCTTCGGCGTTTTCAAAATTCAGGGCTTTCCGGTGGATGTATCGCTTCCTCGCCGGGAATCTAAAATAGACGCGGGACACCGGGGATTCGCTATCGAGAAAGCCCCCGATTTATCCATGCGTGAGGCCGCCTCCCGCCGGGATTTTACTATCAACGGCCTATCCTGGGACCTTCTTAACCATGAAATCATCGATCCTTTTGGCGGACGGGCCGATCTGGAAAAGGGAATTCTCAAGCATAGCGGAACAAAATTTTGCGAGGATCCCTTGCGCGTGTTGCGGGCCATGCAATTGGCAGCCCGCTTCGAGTTTCCAGTGGCAGCGGAAACGATTGAACTCTGCCGCCGCATCACCATGCAAGACCTCTCTGCGGAACGGATTTTCGAGGAGTGGAAAAAGTTAATTTTGAAGGGAAAAAAGCCGTCTGCCGGACTGAATTTTTTAAAGCAATGCGGATGGATCGTCTATTTTCCGGAACTGAATGCCCTCGACGGCTGCCCGCAGGACCCACTTTGGCATCCCGAAGGCGATGTCTGGACGCATACCCTGCATTGCCTGGACGCTTTTGCCGCTGAAAGAACCGGAGAGGACTGGGAAGACCTGGTGGTCGGACTGGCCGTGCTCTGTCACGATATGGGCAAACCAGCCACAACGGTGACCGGAGATGACGGCCGCATCCGCTCTCCCGGTCACGACGTGGAAGGCGAGGGCATTGCCATTCGCTTTCTTTCCCGATTGACCCGGCATAAAGACCTGCTTGAGGAAGTGGTTCCTCTGGTGAGGGCCCATATGCGGCCGATGGAACTTTTCAAAGCCAAGGCCGGTGATTCCGCCGTTCGCAGGCTGGCTCGCTCCGTAAGGCGAATCGACCGCCTGGTGAGGGTGGTTCGGGCGGACATGCGCGGGCGGCCGCCGCTGCCGGAACCCGATGCGGCCTCCCTGGACTGGCTGATGGACCGGGCTGAAGCGTTGACGGTCAAAGACGCCGCGCCCAAACCAATTCTCATGGGAAGGCATTTGATCGATATGGGATTGCCTCCCGGACCCCGGTTCAAATCCCTCATGGAGTCTTGTTATGAAGCCCAGTTGGACGGCGCTTACGAAACGGCCGAGCAAGGAAAGGATTTTTTAAAAAAACTCTTATCCCCGAATTAAGTAATCAATCGCTTGATTATAAACAGAAAACCGAATTAAACGAACAAACCCTTCGGAAGCCCCCCAATATCAAAAAGATTGTTATGACCGCTTCAGGATTTTTCAAAATCAATGTCTGGGCCGATTGGCACAAACTGGGTTGGGTTGATATCCTGGTGGGTGATGTAGTAGTGACGTTTGATGTGATCTAAATTAACGGTTTGGGCAACCCCGTCCACTTCACAGATAGTTCCAAAGGTTTGGGTAATCCACAATTCGGCGCACATTGCACTTGAAATGCACATAGTAAACAGCGTCGAATCGGATCAAAGTGCAAAAAAGACGCCAGTCCGTTTCTGTTATACGATCTCCCAGCAGGTACCTTTTATTTTCTAGGTGTTTTTCCAATATATCGAGCGTTGCAAACAGTTTTTGCGCCCACTCCTGGTAAATCTTTTGACTGCCTGCAAATCCTGCCCGATAGACTCCATTGTTCACGTTTTCATAAATCAAATCGCCCAAAGACTTCATTTCATGCTCAAATTCGGCTGGAAACAAGTCCAGATTTCTATCCGTGAAAGCGTTGAATGAATCATTGAACATCTTTGAGATATCGTCCTCCGAGTTGTTGACGATCCGTTTTTCTTTTTTATCCCAGAGCACCGGGACAGTTGCCCGTCCGTTGAAGTTAGGATTCGTCGCCCGGTAAGCCTCCATGAGGAATCGGAAACCATTGACAGTATCCTCTGAAAATCCTGGACCTGTTCCGAATCGCCAGCCTCTTTCATCCCGGACCGGATCAACCACAGTCATTCCGATAAAATTTTCCAACCTCTTGAGCTTTCGCACGATGATTGTTCGGTGGGCCCAGGGGCAAGCCAGGGAAACATACAAATGGTAGCGGTCTGGTTCGGGCAGGCAGCCGGACTTCCCGTCGGTTGAAACCCAGTCCCGAAATTCATCCTCCTGGCGCTCAAATTCATCATCTTTTTGCTCCCGTGCTATGTCCATCTGTATCTTTCCTCCAATTTTAGTATTTTTCTAGGCCGGGTTTCCATCAAAGCGGTTCTCTGAACAAACTGCAACCATCATTGGTTAGCCGGACTGAGTTTCTGCCCAGGCCCACAGGAAGGATAAATGCCATTTAATTTGCCATAATGGTGTCCGATAAAAAGGCGATGGGTTGTTGTTTGGCCTGCAACGGTAAAAAACAGAAAAATAATGATAGCGTTTAAAAATGCATTGATCGTGGATGACGAGGCTCACATGCGCCTTTACCTGAAGTTGATTTTAAAAGAGCTAGGAGTGGAGACGGTTTTGGAGGCCGCCAATGGAATGGAAGGTTTCGAGCGCTATAAACAAGAGCGGCCCGAACTGGTGTTGATGGATATCAATATGCCCGGCATGGATGGGCTCGAAGCGCTGGCAAAGATTACCGAATTTGATCCCGATGCGGTTGTATTTATGATGACTTCGATCGCTTCCCGGCAATCAGTTGAGCAGAGCGCTGACAATGGGGCGGTGCAATATTTCCGTAAAGATACGCCCAAAGCGGATATATGCCGCCTCATCATCGAGACTTTTGAGGAACTCAACCTGGTTTAAAGGACAGGGCGGCGGCATTTGAACTTTATCTATCATGCCCGAAAATAGGCCAGGCACGGAGAAAAAGCCGAAATCTTCACCGATTATTAACGAGGTCAAGTATTCCCTGCCGAAACTTCTTGCCGAGGTGGAAGAAGAGAGGCAAAACTCCATCCTGGCCCGGGAGTTGGTCGATCAGGCCGAAATGATTGGAATATTGAAGAAAAATCGCAGGAGGTCCCGTGGAAACAATAGTCGAGGATAAATTCCGGTCGATTCTGCAGGCGAACAATATCCTCATTTAATTTCAGATACCCCGTAGCTTGCTACGGGGAGCGGTAACTTTATAACAGAGATGAATGAGCGAAGAGAAACGGGAGCATTTGAGGCGCGCGAGCCATTGCGTGTGGCAGATCCACTACCATATGGTGTTCCCTGTGAAGTATCGGAAGATGCTCTTGGAAAGGCGGGTGCAAGAGGTGCTGAAAGAAACAAGCGTTGGGATAGCCGAGCGCTATGAAATAGAGATGGAAGCACTGGGAATGGATGGAGACCATGTGCATTTGCTGTGTGGAGCGCATCCGAAAGAAGCACCCGGGCGAATCGTTCAGAAATATAAGAGCATAACGGCGCGGGAGATCTTTCGGCGCGAACCTTGGGTGAAGGAGAAGCTGTGGGGAGGGGAGTTTTGGAGTGACGGGTATTATGTTGGAACGGTAGGGGAGCGTGGGGATTGGGCCAGTGTGGAGGCCTACGTAAGAAAACAGGGCAAACCGAAGAAGCAGTTGCAACAATTGATGCTGTGGTGATCATGAATTTCTTTCTTAGATACCCCGTAGCTTGCTACGGGGAGTTTCATTCAACCCGAAGATTACGAGCGCCTGGCCGTTCGCTACGATGGCCCCTGCGCCGAGTTTGTGGAAGCGCTAATCCGGGAGAAGCTGATCACCCACGAGAGGGGCTGCAAGCTGTGGGCCGATTCTTTGTCCCTGGCCTATGTTGACCCCATTTCCAGCCTGGTCATGCCCGAGGCCCTCGATAAAATTCCGCAAAACATAGCATTAAAAACCAGCGCCCTTCCCCTTTACCGGATCAATGCGCACCTCACGGTGGCCATGTCGGACCCTTTCAACGAATCGACGATGCGCCGTTTGGAGGGCATCAGCGGTTTGCGGATCAGTCCGGTTTTTGCCCTGCCTTGCCAAATCCGCGACGCCATCGAGGTGCATTATTCGAGCGAAGTCAGCATTCAGGATTCGATTGTCGCTTTGGAAAAAACGGAGGGTCTGCTTGTTTCGGAGCTGAGTCCCGACGATTTGGCCAACATGGGCGAGTCCAAGTCGATCATAAAAATCTTCAATTCTCTGCTTTACCTGGCCATCAAAGAGCGGACTTCGGATATTCACATTGAGCCGCTAGAGGAAACGACCCGTATCCGGCTACGCATCGACGGCCGTTTGCGGGAAATCCTTCGTTTTTCCAAAAGCATTTTAAAAGCCCTCACGGTGCGGGCGAAAATCCTCTGCAAGGTGAATATCTCGGACACCAGGTTTCCGCAGGACGGCCGTTTTACCATCTCTTTGGGAACCAATAAAGTGAGCTTCCGGGTATCCTTCATCCCCACAATCGACGGCGAAAAAATTGTCATTCGCATCCTCACTCCTTCCGGCAAGAAAGATTTTCTCACCCTGGACCAAATGCTCATTTCGCAAAGCGTCCTCATTCCCTTTAAGAGACTAACCAAAAGCCCCAACGGAATCATCTTCGTGACGGGCCCCACTGGATCGGGTAAAACCACCACCCTCTATGCCGCCCTGCAGCATATCAATGGCCCCAATATCAATATTTGCACTATCGAGGATCCTGTCGAAATGCGTCTGGAAGGGCTTGTCCAGTCACAGGTCAACAGCCATATAGACCTGAATTTTGCCCGGTTGCTGCGCTCCCTCCTGAGGCAGGACCCGGACGTTATCCTGGTGGGGGAAATCCGCGACCTCGAAACGGCCAAAATCGCCACCGAGGCGGCCCTCACGGGCCACCTGGTAATGTCCACCCTGCATACTAATAACGCCATCCAGGCCATTATCAGGCTGGTGGAAATAGGGATACCCGCCTACATGGTGGCGCCATCCATTCTGGGTGTGCTGGGCCAGCGCCTGGCGGCCCGCATTTGTGATAAATGCAAGGAGTCCTTCATGCCCTCGGCGGAGTTGCTGGGGCGGTTTTTTTACGATGCCGAGGGCTGCGAAGTTCCCCTTTATCAGGGACGCGGCTGCAACGACTGCCGGGGCACAGGTTATCGCGGGCGTGTCGCCTTTCATGAATTGGTCCTTGTGACCGAGGAAATACGATCCCTCATCTCGGACAATGCCGGACTCAAAGCTCTGACCGAAGCTGCCCGTAAAGTAGAGGCTGTCCCAAAAGGGTGATTTTTGCGAGGGGATTTTGAAGAGTGTTCATTTTAGTGGTATTTTCTTTTGGGAGGGGGTGACTTTGCTCTCCTATGACGTTAAGATTCTGGTTTTGGGGTCCGTTTGCCTGGTTTTCTTTGTATGGGCCGACAGTAGGCCTGTGAAAAAGTATTGTCCTTGCTTTTCCGCTCTTTATTTAGGCCGCCGCTTTGGTTTTTAGTTCATCTTGCTGGGCCAGCATCTTGGCCACTTTCCATAGATTGTGCGAGAGGACCGACCAGGCTACGCTGATCGAGCGGTTGGCAAAGCCTTTGCTGCGCAATCGCCCGGCCTGCCAGCGATTCTTCAATACCCCGATCCGCCCTTCGGTGCTGGCCCGGCGCTTTTGCAATTGCCTGAAGTGTGGTTCCTCCATCCGTTTTTTTCAACTGCTTCGGATCGCGTGGACAGAGCGCATCGTAGATGCCCTCCTGGGCTAACTGCCGGCGGGCCCGCTGGGAGGCGAATCCCCGGTCCGCGCACATGGCCGCTATGGGTTCGGCTAGGTTGAAGCGGTTCTGTCTTTGCAAACTCTCTTGCATTTGTTCATTTTCGCTTGGCGTCCGGCTGCCGTAGAGTTTCCAGTCCAGCAGGTATCCTTCAACGCTTTCACCCAAAAACAGGGTGTTGCCAAACTCAACCTCTTGGCCCGCTTTGCCTCGCACAATCACCTGCGCATCGGGTTCGTAAACACTCAAAACTTTCTCTGCGTTTTTCACCTGGCGGCCGCCAATGATTCACTCGTGCGCTTGCTTGATGACCACCGGGATTAGCTCGCTCATGCGCTCCATCCGGGTAAGGATCTGTTGGACCTGTTTTTCGCTGTAATCGCTTTGCTCCCAGCAGGCTTGCAATAATTCCCGGTGACTGCGGGCATGCTCCCCGATCCGTTTGAGCAGCTTTTTCATCTGCCTCAAGATACCCTTGCGTTGCCGCGTGCTGTCCTTTCGCCGCCGGCTGTGGGTCATCTGTATGCACAGCCGATTCATCTGCCGAGCCAAGGGCTCCGGTTCGATCGGCATGCGATGGCGCAAACCGGCCTTCTCACGGATCAGCCGGATCGCTTTGAGCAGCGTGCCCGCTACATCCTTGAGCAGCACCCAGTCCGTCGGCCAATGAATGTTGACCTCCAAACAGGTGCCGTCGATCAGGCAAATGGTGGTGTCTATCGGCTTGTCCAATCCCACCACCTGCCGGGCCAAATCGGCATCGCCCACAACCTCAGTCAAGGTCCGGTGCAAGGCCCTCAACTGCTCTTCGCTGAAAAACTTCGAGGCCCGTTCCAGGGTGCTCTTGGAGATGCCCCTTATGCCGTCGATATGGCGGACACGACAAAAGTCAGCCAACAGATCGCTGCTGCCCAGAGCCCTCGACAAATGCCGAAACGAAATCCCACCGAGCAGATAACGCAGCGTTTCCATACGCAACGCCTTGAGGGCAAAATTAGCCCGCTTTTGCCGGGCCTTTACACTCATTGGCTGGCCTCTTTCCAAGGCCAGATCAACGCCCTGCGATTCCACCTCCGAATCGATCAGCAGCCGGTCGATACGCTCGATGGTGGCGCGAAAGTTATCGTAATCGAGGCAACGGTCGACCACAGTTAAAGCTGGACGCAGGAGGCATTGGATGGCTATATTTTTCATAGAAAGGGCTATATTGATTTTCGCTAACGCAATTATAGAACCCTTTTTTAGCCGGAGCGAGCAAAAAAATGCTCTTTCCGGCTATTTTTATAAACGTCATCCAGTTGACTACAAAATCTTTATATTTTTCGGACAGCCTCTATTGTAGAGGCTGTCCCAAAGTTATAACCATTTGTTTTAAAGTAAGTTAACTTGTTTATAAAGCTGTCATAAAGACCGTTTTTAGGGGATTTTGGGCAATTTCGATGTCTATAACACCGTCAGCCTTTCTCTTGTTTTGCATATTCAAATACAATTCTACCATAGACCTCTGTCTGACGCGATTATATTTATAAGGAATAGAGGCCTTATACAGCGTTTTTGACGGAATTGAATGACTTACGTTCCCTTACAGTTCGGAGTCGAATATCTCAATTCGCAAAATTCGGGTTTTTGGGACAGCCTCTAAAGTAGGCTACAAGCCGTTGCGCTATGACGGCCTGAAAAAAGCCCTCCTCGGTCTGACCACCATTGAAGAAGTCGAAAAGCTCGCCGGGTTCGAATGGGCCACCTGAGGAACTTGCAGCCCACGGCCTATTCCAAAGTCAAACCGCTGGGCGGGTAGGGCACGTCTTCGTTGATGCTGAAATCATGAAACCAGCGGAAATTTTCAAAGGATCCCGTGCCCACGTAATACCAGAGCCAGGCCGCTCCCTCGGCTTTGTAGAGAAATGGGTAAAGGCCGTCTTGGCTGGTCCAGAACCAGCCCAGTTTGTCGTCCCAAAACCAGATCGAGGATTGTGACTGGCCCGAATTCCATATCCAGCCATGCTCGGCATGAAAAATCCAGGGATAGATTTGCATGTTGACGGTGAAGTCTCCGAACCAGTCCGAGTGTACCCAGTCGTCGAAAAGAAATTCCACATCGGCCCAAAGTGGAGGCAGGGTTTTATCGGCCAGTTGCCGGCCCGTATGCTCGCGGTCGTGGGAAAATTGAGGCCAGGTTTCCAGGGCTGGGGCCAGGCCGGTTTCGACAGCGAATAAATTTCCATCGTAGACTCCGATGTAAAGTGTGCCGTTTGGGCTCAGGGTGGGGGAGGAATCGACTATGTCGGGAAGCGTCAACTGCCACCGGAATTGTCCGTCAAATGTGTAGGTAAGCAAACGGCTGGCGCCGTCGCCGGCAAAAGAGGCAAAGTAAACATTGCCTTCGTCATCGACCGCGGGGGAACTATAGACGATCTCGCCCACCGCGGCCGACCAGGTTTCCACCCCGTCGGTGTCCAGGGCGTAAAAATAACCGTCGCGGGAAGCAAAATACAGGTTCCCGAAAACATCGATGGCCGGAGAGCTGTCCACTTCCCCCTCCGTTTCAAATTTCCAGCGCAAGTTTCCATTGGCATCGACCGAGTAAAAAAAGTAATTGCCGGAGCCGAAAAATATATTGCCCTCCGCATCGATGGCTGGCGATGAGAGGATGCGGTTGTCCCTGTCGGCCACTGTATCGGTCTGGAATGCCCATTTTTGAGAGCCATCCGGATTGAGGGCGTAGAGGCTGCCGTTGTAGCACCCGAAATAGATGGTCCCATCAATGGCCAGCGCGGGCGAGGAGTCCAGTTCATCGGGCGCGAAAAACTCCCATTTGAGGAAACCGTCCGCATTGAGGGCGTAAAAAGTGGCGTCGGACGAACCGAAATAAATGGTCCCATCGGTTGCGATGGCGGGTGAGGCGATAATCAGGCTGCCGGTTTCAAAACTCCATAGCTCCTCTCCGGTTTCCATTTCGAGAGCGTAGAGGTTGTTATTCCAGGAACCGATATAGAGGACACCAGCCGAACCCAGGGCTGGAGAGGAGTCGAACCAGTCAGTGCCCGTAAAGGCCCATTTTTGCGATCCATCAGAATTGATCGCGTAAAGTTTGTTGTCTTCCGAACCGATGAAGATGGTCTCCGATTCGGAGACGACAGCCGATGAAAAGAGGACTCCGGAGGTGGGAAATCGCCACAATTCCCCGCCCTCCCCCTCGACCTGCGCTTCGGCCAAAATTATTCCAAACCGGAAAGTTATGAGAAAAAAGGCGATCAGTAATTTGAGGGAGGGTCTGAGATTTTTCATGAAAATGATAAATGATTCGGGATCAGGCGCCGTTATTCGCCCGGTAATTAAGGGTTACTAAAAAACAGGCGCCGCCAGAGCCATTTTTTTCCAGGGAAAGCTCCCCGTCGATATGCCCAGCCAACTGCCGGCTGTTAGCCAGGCCCAATCCGGAACCGCCTGGTTTGCTAGATTTGCAGGGTGTTAACAGGTTTTTCAGCATGTTCTGGGGAATCCCCGGTCCGGCATCGGCCACCCGAAGGAATAGTTTTTCCTTGGTGCCCTCCATCGTAAATTGGATCTCTTTGCCCGCCGGAGTCGCTTCGACGGCATTTTGCACCAGGTTCATGAGGATGAGCATGAGCAGGTTGCCCCGCCGGTTGTCCAGGCGAGCCTCCGGCGTTTCCTCGTCCGCCGAAAATACGACACCTGATTTTTTGGCCGCCGGTACCGCTTTCGAGACGATCAATTCCCTGATTTCGGCAAGCGTGTAGTCATAGTCCGCGGCGCTTTCCTCTTCCTGCAAAATATCCACGATTTCCCTTGTCATGTCTTGCATCCGGTGGGTGGAATCGATGGCCAACTGCCACTCCTCGGGGTTAATATTGACGGATTCCGCGTTAGTGTTGCCGTTGATAAAATCCTGCAGGCCCGACAAGGGGTTTTTCAAACCGTGCACCAGGTGTGTGGCGACGGCCCCGATGGCCGAGGTTTTGGCCATCAAGGACAGCTCCGCATTGGCCGCCAGAAGGCGTTGTCCGCGTTCTTCGACTTCTTCGTAAGCTTTTCCAAGCCGGCCAAATGCCCATATAAATACGGCCATTATCAAAAGGCTTCCCGTCACCAATGCTATCCCCGCCTGCCGTCCCAGGTTGGCGTCCAAAGCGGTGAATTGAGCGGCAATCTCCTGGCCGTCCAGCAGGTATTGGGCAATGCCCAATAATTCGGATGAATCGGCGCGATGCAGGGGGGCAATCACCTCTAGTAAAGGATAACCCGCATGATCGAAACTTTTTTTCGCGCCAATGAAGTAATCCTCAATGCGGCCTTCCGGGTAATAACGGCTGATGGGCTCCCTCCGCCCAATTTTTTGGAGGTCTTCCTTTGACAACTCGCCGAGCAGAAAATCACCGGGCACTGCTTGCGAAAATTTACCATCGGGCTCGAAGATTCTGACCGCGAGGACCCCTTTAAGTTCTGAAGTATTCAACACTACCTCCAGCAGATCGGTTTCCATTTCCAGGAGTGGATCGCTTAAAAAATCATCCTCGGCCCGGGAAATTTCCATCAACGCGACAGGGTAGAGCACTTCCGCGTCCCTGGCCACGATTTGGTTGCGGACCTGCGAGCGCAGCTTCAGGCTGACCGCCGCCATGATGAGAGCGAAAACCAGCAGCGTGGCCAGCGTCGCCGCAATCGGCACCGGGCCGGCGGCCAAACGCCACCGGCGAGTATTGTTCCCCCCCTTGATCCTTTTTTCTGGCAATGTTTAAAAAGTCCTTTCGAATCCTAAATTTATCACATTTTGCTTGTATTCGTCTTCAATCCGGTTGGACCGGCTTTCCTCACGCGACCATTGGGCAAAGACTTTCAATTTTTCCGAGATATTTTTATTAACCCTGACCAGAGCGGAAAGGTCGCTCCTTTGGTAGAGATTATTATCGGAAAAATCCACCGTTTTCACCCCATAGTGGTTGAATGAGTAATTGAATTCCCCCACCAGGCTCCAGGATTTTTTTTCCAGGCGCACTTTCTGGCTAATCTTGTAGCGATCGTAATCGCTATAACCGGAGCCGTTGTCCCTGTTTAGCTTAACTGTCAATTTTGTCGTTGTCTGGAACCATTTTTCGCCCATCCAGTCCTGCTTCCAGACAACCGATGCTTCGTGCCACTACCATTGCAGATCGGTGTCTTCAATGGAAAATCCATTCTCGTCCCGCTGCGTGCGCTCATCGTAAATTTTGCGTCCCGACTTGAATGCAAGTTCCAGCTTTCCACCAAAGGAAAACCTTTTTTGGTAGGATAGCCGGGCATACGGATCGGTGTAATCGTCACTGGAATCCTGAAAAAAATTGCGTTGGGCGCCTCCTTCCAGTTGCAGGTAGGAGTTAGCTGAAAGATTCCATCGGGCAAAAGGGGACAGGTCGAACTGCTTGAATTTCAACGTAGTGGACTCGATTTCAAGGTCCGAGCGGGAAATGTCGAAGACCTCGTCGGCATAGGTGAAAGTAAACTTGTAGCCGCCGGAAAGGGTTTGCCCCTGATTCCAGGTCACGCGATTTTGCAGAATGGCCAGATTTTCTCTCTCGACCCCTTCGGCATCCGGGTAATAATACTGCTCACCCAGGATGTACCAGTAACTGTCTTTGCGCCCCTCATTCGATATTTTCCAAATAAACCCCTCCAGCGAAACGCTTAAAAAGGGGCTGCTTTCCTCGGCAAAAGCGCCCTGTAAAACATTATCGTTGTAGCCGCCTTGCGCCAGCAGTGTGAAGTCCTTGCTCCAGGAGGAGGTTTTTGTATCTTCAACCGGATTGGCGCCGGCGATCAAGGCATCGAGCTGGGCATCGTTAAAATCGACCGGAGTAACCGCTACCGCTGCGGCATTGAGCGAATCTTGAGTGTTTCCGCCGGATTCATTATCCATGAAATTGACCTATCCCAAAGTTAAATCAGTCACCAGACTGA
The DNA here is from genome assembly GCA_965226205.1 of Opitutales bacterium. Lineage (GTDB taxonomy): Bacteria > Verrucomicrobiota > Verrucomicrobiia > Opitutales > UBA2987 > JAJFLU01. Next base: position 573,201 of record CBDDCJ010000029.1, read on the forward strand.
AAGTGAAAACAATGGAGGCGATTTTAAACATGTAACGGCAACTGATGAATTAAGCTGAAATGATATCGGTCGTTTTATCGCTTTTTTCAGACAGCTTCTTAGCCAAGAAACAATGGGGCGACTGAGAAGGTTTCAATTGTATAGGGGCTTTTGCCTCTAAAAGCGAAGGCAGGCGGTTTCTTTGAAACCGCCTGCCGTTACCGGCAAACCCCTTAGCCGGTATTATTGTTGGAATGAATTGTTATTCAACCGCCGTCGCCTTCTCCATTATCGTTTCTGCCATCCCGAATCTGTTCGCGCAATTCCCGGCGGAGTTCTTTTTGTTCCTGCAAACGCTGCCGGTACTCATCACGAAAAGCCTGGATAGCCGCCTCGCGCTCTTCGCCCGTCAAATCTTTGATCGATTCAAGGAACTCATGCCTATCCTGCCGCAAGGCTTGTCTTGCGGCCCGAAAATCATCGCGCCTGTCCTGGAGCTCGGGGGGCAGGGGGCGGTGGCGTGGCGGCAGCGGCCGGTCTCCGCGGACTTCCTGCAGGTCTTCCCTGATTTCAGCGGCTAGTTCCCGCTGGCTGGCAATGCGGTCGGTATTTTCTTCGCGGAACGCAGCCACGGTTTCGCGGATTTGCTCGCGGTCAGGATCTTCGAGGGCTCCAAGTGAGTCCCTCAATTCTTCCCTCAAGGCGGTCTTTTCATCCCGGTAGGAATCGATTTTTTCCCTCAGATCATCCGGAAGTTCGGGCAAATCCGGCCGTTGCACCTCAGGCGGCGCATCATCCTGACTGTAGGCCTTGTCAACATAGATAAAGAGGGCAAACAGTAAGATACTTAGATTAATCACTTTTTTCATGGTATTTCCTTTTTTTATTTTAATGGTTTTAGAAAAAACATTCATCGAATATGCCAAAGTTAATTGCATCTCTTGTGCCAATATTTATAAAATTCATAATATGCTGGTATAAAGTACTATATAAAATTATACGCCTTCCGGGAAATCGCCTTTATTCATTGATTGGGAAATAATACCCAATAATTTCAGAATATCCACGATTCAGATTGGGAAATATTTCCCAATCACAAGATAAATGCCTGACTGAGAAAGCGTTCCCCCCGGAGCAGGCCTGGCACATGAAAATCTATCTCATGGAGAACAATTTCGAATACCTCTTGGTCCGCGCAAGAAAAGATTTTCCCAAAATCGATGAACTCGTCTAAGAAATTTCTCTAACGGGATTCAAAGATCGAGGGCTTCTTTCAACTGATCCAATGTTAAGGAAGGTTCTGTGGCTTCAGCTTCTTTGGCTCTTCTTAGCTCTTTCAGGTCTTCGAAATCTTCAAGAGCTTCCCTTAATTGCACAAATTCATCGTAAGGAAGCACAACAAATTCCTTTTTCCCTTCTTTCCCAATTACTTGTGGATGCAATGTCATAACTATTCTTATCGATAAGCGATCGATCTCCGAACGACACGGTAGATGATTATCCGATTCTGTGAAGTGGACGGGGTTGTTTGGACAATTTTGACGTGGGATTAAGGTGGAAATCGTGTTCATATTATTTTTTAAAAATATATTTTGTCCTTAGCCAAAGACGGGCACGCAGGTGCCCGCAAGCTGTATTGGCGGGGAGGTTGGTTTTGCTCCGATTGCATGGACTTCGGCCGGGGTCCGGTAGCCCAGGGCTTGGTGGGGGCGCAGGTGGTTGTAGAAGTCCAGGTAGCGGGCTATCCCTTCGCTGGCTTCCTTTGCCGTGGCGTATTCGCGCAGGTAAATGTCTTCATACTTGAGGGTTCTCCAAAAGCGTTCAACAAATATGTTGTCCAGGTAGCGGCCACGGCCGTCCATGCTGATGCGCACCCCGGCTTGCCCCAGCACCGAGGTGAACTCGCTGCCGGTAAACTGGCTGCCTTGATCGGTGTTGAAGATTTGAGGTTGGGCCCGCCTCAGAGCTTCCTCCAGGGCGAGCACACAGAAGCGGCTCTCCAGGGTGTTGGAAAGCTGCCAGCTCAACACGTAGCGGCTGAACCAGTCCAACACCACGGTCAAGAAAAGAAATCCTCGGCTCAGCCGCAGGTAAGTGATGTCGCTGCACCATACCTGGTCGGGCCGCTCGACCGCCAAACCCCGCAGCAGATAAGGGAAAATGCGGTGCTGCCGGTGCCCCTGGCTCAAGTTTCGACGCGGATAAATAGCCTCCAGGCCCATTTGGCGCATGAGCCGCTGGATGCGGCCTCGTCCCACTGCATGGCCCTCTCGACGCAGCCACTGGGTCATCCGGCGAGAACCAAAAAACGGATATTGGGTGTAGAGCTCAGCCATGCGATGCATGTAGAGAACGTTCTGCTCGCACTGGGCACGGGCCCGATAGTAATAGCTGCCGCGGGCCAGCCCCAGCAACTGACATTGCCTGCCGATACTGATTGTTCCTTGAAGTGGTTGCACCATCTTGCGCCTCTCACCAACCGAGTTGTTCAGACTTTTTTTTTAGCCAATCGCATTCTACTTTCAGCTTTCCAATCTCCTGGTAAAGGTGATCTTTTTCCGTCTCGTTGTCCTTGCTGAGAGTCTGCCGCTGGCGCGAAAACAGCTCCGTTGCTCCCTGCAAAAGCTGCTTCTTCCATTGGGTCACCTGGTTGGGATGCACCTCAAAACGACCGGCGATCTCGTTGATGGTATGAGCGCCCCTGATGGCTTCCAGGGCCACTCGGGCTTTAAACTCAGCACTGTATTGTCTTCTCTTTCGTGATTTAATAACATTCATAGGTTAGCGGATTTAGTGGTTCAAGACCACCTTATTCCACTGTCCAGTTTTCCCCGTCCATTTCATCTGATCAATCTCAAAAAGCACTCTCCAATCACCAATCCGTAGTCGATATTCTGGCGAATGATTTGTCAATTTTTCCCCAAACCCTCAATCTTCCCAATAATTGTTCGTTGGTCAATTTTCGGAATTTTCTTCAGGTCCCTTATCGCCCGCGGTTTAAATTCCATCGTATAAATCATAGGTCATTATTGCAGAGCATAGCGTAATATTCATTCACTATACTGATTGATCAGGCAACCCAATCCTTGCCAAGGTGGTGTCCCTTCCTTCGAAGAATAGTTATTCACTTACCGAGGGTTGCAACAAAATAATCAATACCTAACTTTGCTCAGAATTTGAAAATCAGAAGGAATATTTCATCCCGAAGGTGGCCAGGCGGGGGGCTCCGGGGCGGGGGCCGTGGGGATGCCGCGAGGCGATGTAATTGCGGTTGAATAGATTGCTCACTACTGCGAAGAGTTCCAGATCGGGGCGGATTTCGTAATTTATGCTCAGATCGACCGTCAGGTGGCTGTCCGTCCTGCCGAATCGGACGTCTGGGCCGCCGGTGTTGGGGTTGATTTCATCGGTTGAATTGGCGGCTGTGGAAAATGTGCTGCCCACATAGGTTGCGTTTAGGTAGGCGCTAAATTTCTCGAATTCCACCCCGGTCGAGAAATTTACCTGAAACTCCGGGATATAAGGCACCCGGTTACCATCCTGGCCGCCCGCGAAAATGGATTCGGCATCCTGGGAATTAGAGTCCCCATCAAGGGTGGCGTTGGTGTAGGTAAAGGCGATGGAATTGGGATTGCGGAAACCCCAGTCATTGGCCCCGGCGGGATCAAAGCCGACCAGCAACTCAAGCCCCCGGGATTTTACCTGGCCGACGTTTTCCGTGTCACCCGCACCCGCTCCGCCTATATTGTCGGCCACGATCAAGTCGTCAAACGAGGTGTAGAAAAAGACCGCTTCACCATAGAGCCCGCGGTGGGTGTCGTAACGAAAGCCCATTTCCACGGCATCGCTTTTTTCCTCGGTTACTGCGTTCCTGATGTTGGCCCTGGGATTGGGAGAGCCCACCCCGCGGTGGTATCCGGTGAAAAAGAAGAATTTGTCGCTGAATCGATAAGTGGCCGAGATGCCCGGAGCGACCAATTGCAGATGCCCAGTCCCGCTGCCGGTCGGGAGGTTGGAGCCATCTTTGGTAAAATCGGTGTAGGAGAAGTCGAGGATTTCGAACCTTATTCCCGGTTGAATGGACCAGCGGCCTATATTGATTTTATCTTCCAGGTAAAAAGCGGTGGCCTGGGTGGTTTGCCGCCGGTTGCCGTCCGAGCCGTTGGCGCTACGGATCGGGGCGGCGAAATTACCCTGCCCATCTTGCTCATAAAGATCGTGCCATTGGAACCTGCGGATACTGTCCTTGTGGAAGCGGAAGCCGGCTTCCAGGTCGTGCCTGGTTTGGCCGGTGGAGAAGGTGTAATTGACTGCGGACTGCACCCCCGCCATGAAGTAATCGCGATTGTTGGCGCGCACACGCAGGTCGCCCGCCCGTTCACCCTTGAGGAGTTCGAGGGCCATGCCGTCGTTGCTGCCGGCTAATGCGGCCGATAATGACACTACGATGGGACCGGCGCCGGGAAATTCTTCCCGGCCCTCGGGAATGCCGTTTCCATCCAGGTCGATGTCCCGAATGTCGTGGAGTTTATACCAGTTGCGGTGAAATTTACTGTAATAAACCGTCGTGGTGAGCTTCAATTCGGGGTTCAATTCGATAATATGGCGCAGGTGTATATTGGTATGGTTGGTGTCGATGCGGTCGTTGCGGGTGGCGGCATAACGGCGGTTAGGATTTTCTTCCAAGTCCCCGGTGGCCAGACTCAGGTAGGCTTCGTTGGCTTGCAGGTCCATGTAGCTTAGTTTAAATTCAAGGTAATTGTAGCGTTCCGTGGTGGGCTCCCAACTGGCTTTGAATGTGTAGTCGGTGCGCTTGAAACCGGTTTTATCCGAACCGGCATAATCGCCGGCCCCGTCGATGTTTTTAAATCCGCCGGTTTGCCGATTATAAACTTCGGCCAGGAAGCCGATCTGTCCCATTTTGGTATCGTATTTCTGGCCGGCATGGCCGTGCAGGCGGAAATCGTTGTTGGAGCCGTAGTTCAGCTTGAGCATTCCACCTGCACGATCCGGAATCGGGGTGGAAAGGTAATTGATGGCCCCGCCGGTGGTGTGTGGACCGTATTTAATCTGGCTGGAACCCTTCAAAACTTCCACTCCGGACATGCGCCCGGCAGTTGGGGAGTAGTAGGCGGCCGGAGCAGAATAGGTGGCCGGGGCCGTTAAAACACCGTCTTCCATAACCGTCAGCTTGTCGTTGCGCACGGTGCTGATGCCTCGCAGGCTGATATTGGGAAACAAGCCGTAACCATCTTCCTCCCGCAGGTAAACTCCGGGAATCCTCCGCAAAATTTTGTTGATGTCGTCAAGCTGAAGATTTCCGATATCCTGGCTGCTAATATACGCGCCCGAGCCGGGGAGGGTAAAAATCGCTTCCTTTGAGCCGATAATCTCAAATTCTTCCAATGAGCGCACCGGGCCTGTAGGTTCGCTCTTATTTTCCTCCTGCTCCTGCGCCCAAACGCCCAAGGGCGAAAACCCGAAGATGCAGGTTAAACCTATTATTGAAATAAAAGGACGCCGATGGCTTTTCATTTAATTTCAGATACCCCGTAGCTTGCTACGGGGAGCGGTAACTTTATAACAGAGATGAATGAGCGAAGAGAAACGGGAGCATTTGAGGCGCGCGAGCCATTGCGTGTGGCAGATCCACTACCATATGGTGTTCCCTGTGAAGTGGTGTTCCCTGTGAAGTATCGGAAGATGCTCTTGGAAAGGCGGGTGCAAGAGGTGCTGAAAGAAACAAGCGTTGGGATAGCCGAGCGCTATGAAATAGAGATGGAAGCACTGGGAATGGATGGAGACCATGCGCATTTGCTGTGTGGAGCGCATCCGAAAGAAGCACCCGGGCGAATCGTTCAGAAATATAAGAGCATAACGGCGCGGGAGATCTTTCGGCGCGAACCTTGGGTGAAGGAGAAGCTGTGGGGAGGGGAGTTTTGGAGTGACGGGTATTATGTTGGAACGGTAGGGGAGCGTGGGGATTGGGCCAGTGTGGAGGCCTACGTAAGAAAACAGGGCAAACCGAAGAAGCAGTTGCAACAATTGATGCTGTGGTGATCATGAATTTCTTTCTTAGATACCCCGTAGCTTGCTACGGGGAGTTTCATTTTATTTAATAAATTTTCAGGATCGGATCGATTAAAGTTCTTAATGACATTAAGTCTCAAAACAATTTAAATGAGACCCGTTCTCATGTGTTGTCAAATCATTATCACAAGATTTTCTTGAAATTTAACTTTTTTCGGCTGTCGAGGAATAAAAATTTATTGCCCTGGAGGGAAGCAAGCAGAGTACCGAGGCAAGGTTTCCGGTTGACTAGCGAAACGATTGATGCCTCCAATAGCCGAGATGGCTCCCGTAGTTCAATGGATAGAATATGCGCCTCCGGAGCGTGGGATCTGGGTTCGAATCCCGGCGGGAGCACCATTTGCGGGCAATGGCTCTGCGCCTACGCCGCCAGCCGGCCTTCCACGTGGATGGTGATTTCGAGGGCGGGGAAGACTTTTAAAAACCCCAGCACTTTGATTATTTTGAGGTTCCAGTTCTGGTAATCGATCACCGTTTTGGCATCGATCCGGTATTTTCCGTTTTCTTTTTTCAATTGAAAGGGAAACCGAATGGTTTTTTCGACGCCATGAAAGGAAAGGATGCCTTCGGCCACCCATTGGCCGTTTACGCGGGTGATTTTGGCGCTGGAAAATGTTCCCGAAGGGAAATTGTCATGAGACAGCCATTTCAGCATGGTTTTATCGCGTTTTTTCTCGCCTGAATCGAGATCGGCAAAGTTGAAGGCGAAGTGGACGATCTCGACATTTCCGGAATCGCTTTCCACCGCGATTCTCAAATCGAAGCGGGTCACCTCGGAAGTGAAATCGTGCAAAGTGCTCTCACCGAACACGCTTACCGTTGTTTTTGCCATATCGATGACCAGCGGCCGCGTTTCGGCCAAGGCAGCCTGCGAAAGAACGGCGACAGCCCAAAAGATGAGCCATGTTTTAATAAAAAATGGAATACTTTTAAACAGTTGTCTTTGTTGACACATCCCAAATGAGAGCGATTTGCACACAATATTATTTCCCTAAATTCACCGTAAGTTTAGCCTCCGGTTATCTCCTCGACCGTTTTAAATACTTCGTCGGTGAATGAGTAGTATTTTTCTGTGAATTCCGTTGTCCAGAGCCAGCCATAATTTGCCGAATAGAGGTAAAAACTTAAAGCTCTGGGAGAAGTATCATCTTGAGAATCCAAAGTTATGATGTCTCCCTCGGTGACCTCCCTCGGTGACTTTCAACCAACCCAATTCGGGATGGTATATCCAGGGGTACTGCTTGATGTTGACATACCCGGCTGCCCGTGTATCCACCCAGCCATTTCCATTCCAAGGATCACTCCAATCAGGATTGTAGGAATTCTCAACAACGCCGTTTTGATATAGAACCTGCCATTTTCCGATTGTTAATAATGTATTTCCAAAACTAATCAAATTATTAAAACTATCCACTTCTCTCAGTGCGATAGAAGGGAAATTCATTTCAAAAGTGGCCTGGAGCATAGCACCTCCTATCACGCAGAGACCATTACGCTTCTCCAAGTGCTTCGTTACGATAATCTCCCCTTCCAGTTGATATACCGTCAGGATATGCAGGGCATTACAAGAGCTGCTGCTAAACTGGGTAACGAGCACGGTTTCGCCCCTTAAATTTGGGCCGGCCAAAAGGGCGATGATGGCTAAAATGTATCTTCTTGTGACAGATTTCAATTTCATGATGTTTGATGTTGGGTGTTTCTAAATGCTATGGTCATTAAAAGCCTGACAAAGAATGATTATTGAAATGGACGGGGAAAACTGGACAGTGGAATAAGGTGGTCTTGAACCACTAAATCCGCTAACCTATGAATGTTATTAAATCACGAAAGAGAAGACAATACAGTGCTGAGTTTAAAGCCCGGGTGGCCCTGGAAGCCATCAGGGGCGCTCATACCATCAACGAGATCGCCGGTCGTTTTGAGGTGCATCCCAACCAGGTGACCCAATGGAAGAAGCAGCTTTTGCAGGGAGCAACGGAGCTGTTTTCGCGCCAGCGGCAGACTCTCAGCAAGGACAACGAGACGGAAAAAGATCACCTTTACCAGGAGATTGGAAAGCTGAAAGTAGAATGCGATTGGCTAAAAAAAAAGTCTGAACAACTCGGTTGGTGAGAGGCGCAAGATGGTGCAACCACTTCAAGGAAAAATCAGTATCGGCAGGCAATGTCAGTTGCTGGGGCTGGCCCGCGGCAGCTATTACTATCGGGCCCGTGCCCAGTGCGAGCAGAACGTTCTCTACATGCATCGCATGGATGAGCTCTACACCCAATATCCGTTTTTTGGTTCTCGCCGGATGACCCAGTGGCTGCGTCGAGAGGGCCATGCAGTGGGACGAGGCCGCATCCAGCGGCTCATGCGCCAAATGGGCCTGGAGGCTATTTATCCGCGTCGAAACTTGAGCCAGGGGCACCGGCAGCACCGCATTTTCCCTTATCTGCTGCGGGGTTTGGCGGTCGAGCGGCCCGACCAGGTATGGTGCAGCGACATCACTTACCTGCGGCTGAGCCGAGGATTCATTTTCTTGACCGTGGTGTTGGACTGGTTCAGCCGCTACGTGTTGAGCTGGCAGCTTTCCAACACCCTGGAGAGCCGCTTCTGTGTGCTCGCCCTGGAGGAAGCTCTGAGGCGGGCCCAACCTCAAATCTTCAACACCGATCAAGGCAGCCAGTTTACCGGCAGCGAGTTCACCTCGGTGCTGGGGCAAGCCGGGGTGCGCATCAGCATGGACGGGCGTGGCCGCTACCTGGACAACATATTTGTTGAACGCTTTTGGAGAACCCTCAAGTATGAAGACATTTACCTGCGCGAATACGCCACGGCAAAGGAAGCCAGCGAAGGGATAGCCCGCTACCTGGACTTCTACAACCACCTGCGCCCCCACCAAGCCCTGGGCTACCGGACCCCGGCCGAAGTCCATGCAATCGGAGCAAAACCAACCTCCCCGCCAATACAGCTTGCGGGCACCTGCGTGCCCGTCTTTGGCTAAGGACAAAATATATTTTTAAAAAATAATATGAACACGATTTCCACCTTAATCCCACGTCAAAATTGTCCAAACAACCCCGTCCACTTCATATTATGCAACTAATAGAAGGGAGTTAGCCCTTAATCATTTTGAACTAAAAACATGGGAGTCTCACACAAAAATTTATCCCGCTGGTATATGCAGACCGGCCAAAACCTGGACGCCGGCATTTCGTTTGGCCAAGCCATGCAGAGCGCGGGCGGCGCACCGGCCAAAGATGTCACCGTTATGGCCCAGCAATTGCAGGCGAGCCTTTCCATTGACGAAGTTTTTAAAAACGCCCCCAGTTGGCTGCCGCAGGCCGACCGTTTGCTGATTTCGGCAGCCGGAACCAGCGGGCGTATCCCGGACTCCCTGAAAAAGTTGAGCGAGCGGCACAAATTGGCCGCTGATAATATATCGCGGGCTGTATTTGCCACTCTTTATCCGCTCGGGGTGCTTCATCTGGGAGTCCTAATTTTCCCCCTGCTGGACCTTGTGGAATTTACCGATAGCGGTAGCATGCAGTTCCATCCGGAGGCTTATTTTGGCAATGTCCTGGTCGTTCTGCTGCCGCTTTGGGCGATTATAGGCGCCATTATTTTTCTGGCAGGCAAAAATAGCCCGGTCATACATTATCTTATGCGTTGCCTGCCCGGCTTACGTGGTTATAGCAAGGCCAAAGCCATCGCCGATTTCTCCTTTGCCCTGGAATCCTTTCTCAACGCCGGGGCCCCCATGGCCGAATCCTGGTTCGCCTCCGGGATGATTTCAGGGAATCCCAATCTGGAGAACGCCACGCTGCAAATTACCCAACAAATCAAGGCCGGGCAGCCTCCGGGAAATTTCATCGGCCAATACAAAATTTTTCCCGAGGAATTCGTAACGCTTTACAAAACTGGCGAACAAACCGGCCAGCTCGATATCAATCTGCACCTACTGACAAGACAATTCCAGGAAAAAGCCGACCAAAGCCTCAGCGTGGCCAGCGCCTGGTACCCGAAATTGATATTTTTCATCATCGCCATCTACGCGGGCATCAAAATGATGGGCTTCTACAGTCAATACCTCGGCGGCATCCTCAAGATGATCGAGTAAGGATCAAAACTTTTTTTGAAAATATGTCCTTTTTTCTTGATAAAAATCAAATAATTGACGATATTTCGTTGATTATTGGATTTAAACATCAATATATACCATGATTTATTCTTTTGGCGGTAGAAACTTCTTTTCCTTTCGTGGGGACTTCAAGGTCGACTTCCGAGTTCCTCCCCAAGCTCAAGAACGCGCTATATTCCATAGCGACAGACATGGCCAGCGGGTTAATTCGGTAATGGGTATCTTTGGAGCGAACGCCTCGGGCAAAACCCACTTGTTAAAGTCCCTTGGATTTCTTCAGTGGTTCATCCAGCGATCAGCGAGTCAAGCTCAACCGGACAAGTCTTTGAAACCCTTGGGCTTTAGCTTTACCGATTGCGTAGAGGATAACACATTTCTGTTCATTGAATTTGGTATGCAAAACGATTATTATCGCTATGAGCTGGAATTAGATACCGAGCGCGTTCAGCGTGAAGCCCTTTACCGCAAAAAGGTTTCAAATAATTACATATTCGAACGTATTTGGAATAGTAGCGAAAAAAAATATTTACTAAAGCACAAGAAGGAAGATTTCGGTAAAATTGATACCTTACTCGCACAGCGGCACAATGCCTCCTTAATTTCCGTAGCGCTTTTGCTGGAGCATCCGCTGGCCCTTCAAATTGATCAATTTTTCAATGGGTTTTATGGAATCTTCAGCCAAGCGGGAAGAACTGAACGACACGATCCACATGTTGATAATATTTTGCAGACGGCGGAATTTTTTGAAGAACACCATGATTTGTTTAAATGGGTCAACACACGTCTTTCACACTTCGACCTTGGTCTCGATAATATTCGCATTGTAACCGGCAAAATCATCAATGAAGAAGGAGAGGAAGAGGTCAGGAATTTACCTAGGGGAGTCCATATAATTGACGGTAAAAAATATGAATTACCTTTCTTTCTGGAATCTCGTGGCACTCAAGCGTTGTTCGTCCTGTTGCGTTATATATTGCCTGTGCTCAAAAATGGCGGCCTGGCTTATATTGATGAATTTGAGCTGGGGTTGCATTCCCACATGATTCCGCGACTCATCGACCTTTTGTACGCCTCAAAACACAATGAAAAAAACGCACAATTAATATTCTCAACGCACTCCGACTACATGATTCAGCGTCTGGAAAAATATCAGATCGTTCTGACCGAGAAGGATGATGAAGGTGTGAGCGAAACCTTCCGCCTTGATGATATTGGTGGCGTTCGCAATGACGAAAATCATTATTCAAAATACCACGCCGGCGCCTATGGGGGCATCCCACGAATTTAGCCAATAAAGGTAAGAATGCTGTAATGGCGAATCAAGGTGGGAATAGGCAAATCAGGACTACTATTCTGGTAGTGGTAGAGGGTGAAACCGAAGAAGCTTTTTGCCTTTACATGAAAAGAACTCTTTCGAGGGGTAAGGCTCATGTTGTAGTGGAAAACGCCAGAGGTGGTTCGCCGCAAAGTATTTTAGAAACCGCAGAGAAATTCCTCCGTATTGCCGATTATGATCACCGGTTTGTGGTATTGGATGCGGTCAAACCATTATGTACGGAATGCCAAAAAATAAGCAAAGATCACAAGATTAAGTGTATTTAGAGGCTGTCCCAAAAGGGTGATTTTTGCGAGGGGATTTTGAAGAGTGTTCATTTTAGTGGTATTTTCTTTTGGGAGGGGGTGACTTTGCTCTCCTATGACGTTAGGATTCTGGTTTTGGGGTCCGTTTGCCTGGTTTTCTTTGTATGGGCCGACAGTAGGCCTGTGAAAAAGTATTGTCCTTGCTTTTCCGCTCTTTATTTAGGCCGCCGCTTTGGTTTTTAGTTCATCTTGCTGGGCCAGCATCTTGGCCACTTTCCATAGATTGTGCGAGAGGACCGACCAGGCTACGCTGATCGAGCGGTTGGCAAAGCCTTTGCTGCGCAATCGCCCGGCCTGCCAGCGATTCTTCAATACCCCGATCCGCCCTTCGGTGCTGGCCCGGCGCTTTTGCAATTGCCTGAAGTGTGGTTCCTCCATCCGTTTTTTCAACTGCTTCGGATCGCGTGGACAGAGCGCATCGTAGATGCCCTCCTGGGCTAACTGCCGGCGGGCCCGCTGGGAGGCGAATCCCCGGTCCGCGCACATGGCCGCTATGGGTTCGGCTAGGTTGAAGCGGTTCTGTCTTTGCAAACTCTCTTGCATTTGTTCGTTTTCGCTTGGCGTCCGGCTGCCGTAGAGTTTCCAGTCTAGCAGGTATCCTTCGACGCTTTCACCCAAAAACAGGGTGTTGCCAAACTCAACCTCTTGGCCCGCTTTGCCTCGCACAATCACCTGCGCATCGGGTTCGTAAACACTCAAAACTTTCTCTGCGTTTTTCACCTGGCGGCCGCCAATGATTCGCTCGTGCGCTTGCTTGATGACCACCGGGATTAGCTCGCTCATGCGCTCCATCCGGGTAAGGATCTGTTGGACCTGTTTTTCGCTGTAATCGCTTTGCTCCCAGCAGGCTTGCAATAATTCCCGGTGACTGCGGGCATGCTCCCCGATCCGTTTGAGCAGCTTTTTCATCTGCCTCAAGATACCCTTGCGTTGCCGCGCGCTGTCCTTTCGCCGCCGGCTGTGGGTCATCTGTATGCACAGCCGATTCATCTGCCGAGCCAAGGGCTCCGGTTCGATCGGCATGCGATGGCGCAAACCGGCCTTCTCACGGATCAGCCGGATCGCTTTGAGCAGCGTGCCCGCTACATCCTTGAGCAGCACCCAGTCCGTCGGCCAATGAATGTTGACCTCCAAACAGGTGCCGTCGATCAGGCAAATGGTGGTGTCTATCGGCTTGTCCAATCCCACCACCTGCCGGGCCAGATCGGCATCGCCCACAACCTCAGTCAAGGTCCGGTGCAAGGCCCTCAACTGCTCTTCGCTGAAAAACTTCGAGGCCCGTTCCAGGGTGCTCTTGGAGATGCCCCTTATGCCGTCGATATGGCGGACACGACAAAAGTCAGCCAACAGATCGCTGCTGCCCAGAGCCCTCGACAAATGCCGAAACGAAATCCCACCGAGCAGATAACGCAGCGTTTCCATACGCAACGCCTTGAGGGCAAAATTAGCCCGCTTTTGCCGGGCCTTTACACTCATTGGCTGGCCTCTTTCCAAGGCCAGATCAACGCCCTGCGATTCCACCTCCGAATCGATCAGCAGCCGGTCGATACGCTCGATGGTGGCGCGAAAGTTATCGTAATCGAGGCAACGGTCGACCACAGTTAAAGCTGGACGCAGGAGGCATTGGATGGCTATATTTTTCATAGAAAGGGCTATATTGATTTTCGCTAACGCAATTATAGAACCCTTTTTTAGCCGGATCGAGCAAAAAAATGCTCTTTCCGGCTATTTTTATAAACGTCATCCAGTTGACTACAAAATCTTTATATTTTTGGGACAGCCTCTATTTAGCCCGACCCATGCCTTGAGGGATGGTTTCTTAAACTCATGGGGGAGCAGTGTCCTGGCAACTCCCATAAATGTAAGCGTAAATTCGAGAAGCTCGGTCTTTGAAATGAACGGGGAAAACTGGACAGTGAAATAAGGTGGTCTTGAACCACTAAATCCGCTAACCTATGAATGTTATTAAATCACGAAAGAGAAGACAATACAGTGCTGAGTTTAAAGCCCGGGTGGCCCTGGAAGCCATCAGGGGCGCTCATACCATCAACGAGATCGCCGGTCGTTTTGAGGTGCATCCCAACCAGGTGACCCAATGGAAGAAGCAGCTTTTGTAGGGAGCAACGGAGCTGTTTTCGCGCCAGCGGCAGACTCTCAGCAAGGACAACGAGACGGAAAAAGATCACCTTTACCAGGAGATTGGAAAGCTGAAAGTAGAATGCGATTGGCTAAAAAAAAAGTCTGAACAACTCGGTTGGTGAGAGGCGCAAGATGGTGCAACCACTTCAAGGAAAAATCAGTATCGGCAGGCAGTGTCAGTTGCTGGGGCTGGCCCGCGGCAGCTATTACTATCGGGCCCGTGCCCAGTGCGAGCAGAACGTTCTCTACATGCATCGCATGGATGAGCTCTACACCCAATATCCGTTTTTTGGTTCTCGCCGGATGACCCAGTGGCTGCGTCGAGAGGGCCATGCAGTGGGACGAGGCCGCATCCAGCGGCTCATGCGCCAAATGGGCCTGGAGGCTATTTATCCGCGTCGAAACTTGAGCCAGGGGCACCGGCAGCACCGCATTTTCCCTTATCTGCTGCGGGGTTTGGCGGTCGAGCGGCCCGACCAGGTATGGTGCAGCGACATCACTTACCTGCGGCTGAGCCGAGGATTCCTTTTCTTGACCGTGGTGTTGGACTGGTTCAGCCGCTACGTGTTGAGCTGGCAGCTTTCCAACACCCTGGAGAGCCGCTTCTGTGTACTCGCCCTGGAGGAAGCTCTGAGGCGGGCCCAACCTCAAATCTTCAACACCGATCAAGGCAGCCAGTTTACCGGCAGCGAGTTCACCTCGGTGCTGGGGCAAGCCGGGGTGCGCATCAGCATGGACGGGCGTGGCCGCTACCTGGACAACATATTTGTTGAACGCTTTTGGAGAACCCTCAAGTATGAAGACATTTACCTGCGCGAATACGCCACGGCAAAGGAAGCCAGCGAAGGGATAGCCCGCTACCTGGACTTCTACAACCACCTGCGCCCCCACCAAGCCCTGGGCTACCGGACCCCGGCCGAAGTCCATGCAATCGGAGCAAAACCAACCTCCCCGCCAATACAGCTTGCGGGCACCTGCGTGCCCGTCTTTGGCTAAGGACAAAATATATTTTTAAAAAATAATATGAACACGATTTCCACCTTAATCCCACGTCAAAATTGTCCAAACAACCCCGTCCACTTCAACTCTTCCCCTTGGTAAATTTTAATAAGCTCGCCCAAGATCCCATGTTCGCAGAGTTTAGAGACGTTTTTACAAATAACATAAGCAGATGAGATGTGGAAGTTTGACTAAAATACATTTTACAAAATCATTTTATGACTGTTTCAATCGATAACCTTGAAAGGGCCACATTCGGGGGTGGATGTTTTTGGTGTGTGGAGGCGGTGGTTAAGCGTTTGCGTGGGGTTGTGTCTTTTTCTTCGGGTTATATGGGCGGACATACGGAGAATCCCACTTATAAGGATGTCTGTACCGGGCAAACGGGCCATGCGGAGATCGTTCAGGTGGTTTTCGATCCTAAAAAAATAACTTTTGATGAATTGCTGGATGTTTTTTGGCAATTGCATGATCCGACCACCCTGAACCGTCAGGGGGGCGACACGGGAACCCAATACCGTTCAACTATATTTTATAATTCAGAGGAGCAAAGGAAAATGGCCGAGGAATCGAAGGCCAGTGAAGAGGCCAGCGGACGGCACAGCGCGCCTATTGTGACTATAATTGCTCCCGCGGAGCATTATTATGAGGCGGAAGATTATCATCAGGATTATTATGACAACAACAGGGGCGCTCCCTATTGCCGGATGGTCATTTCACCCAAATTGACCAAGCTGGGAATGAAATAATCTTAACCCGTTAGGCTTTGCGATTTACAAACGGTTTTGTACGGTTGGGGTAGCAGGCGCGGCAAATATCGCAGATAGTTCCGTCGCAGCCCCTGGCGCCGCAATGCTCCCTGCCGTAATAGATGATTTGCAGGTGCAGCCGGTTCCAGGTTTTTGGGGGAAAGAGACGTTTGAGGTCTTTTTCCGTTTGCCGGACATTTTTCCCGTTGGTCAGACCCCAGCGTTGAGCCAGCCGGTGGATGTGGGTGTCGACCGGGAAGGCGGGAAATCCGAAGGCCTGGGCCATGACCACGGAGGCGGTTTTATGACCCACTCCGGGGAGCGCCTCCAAATCCTCGAAAGTGGAGGGAACTTCTCCGTCGTGAGTATTGAGAAGAATTTTTGACAATGCGGCGATGGCCCTGGCTTTGGATGGGGCCAACCCGCAGGGGCGGATGATGTCCTCGATTTTATCTACCGGCAACCGCGATATATCATGCGGATTACCGGCCAGGGCAAAGAGGGCAGGGGTGGTTTTATTGACCCTAACATCGGTGCACTGGGCGGAGAGAAGGACCGAGACCAGCAAAGTGAACGGATCCTTGTGAGAAAGCGGAATAGCCGGTTTGGGGTAAAGCTCATGCAATCGTTTGAGAATGTGCGCGGCGCGCTCTTTTTTATTCATGGTGATAATAACCGAATATTTTTGGTTGAAAAAGATTGGTTGTAGATCGCATTTAAGCCTTTAACTTGCAGAGTTCAATTTTCAGAATCTTTCCTTAACCGATAGCATTTTCAGCCAAACCATGCCAGAAATTTTAAAGGGCAAAACCCTGCCTTACGATCCCATTGTCCTGCCGAGGGAACTAAAACGCCATTATATCCCGGCCAGTCAAACGGATGTGGATTCCATGCTGGCGGAAACCGGTCTGCAAGAGTTGAGCGACCTGTTCAAGCATATTCCGGGGTCGGCTTTGTTTACGGATTTCTCGAAATTACCGGAGGAACTCTCTTATGAGGGCGTCATGGAGCGGTTGGAGGAGATCGCCTCGCACAACAAGCTTTTTGATACGTATATAGGGGATGGATTGGGCGATTACGAGGAGCACGAAATCGTGGCCTTTGTCTCGGGCATTCGGCGATTGACCACTGCCTACACGCCCTATCAGCCGGAACGCAGCCAGGGGACCTTGCACACCCAGTGGATCTACCAATGCCTGATGGCCCAATTAACCGGGTTTGAAGCCATTAATTCCTCCCTTTACGACCGCTCCACGGCGTTGTTCGAGGCGCTCTTTGTGGCCCTCCGGCTGAAGCGCAGGGCTGACACGGCCATCCTACCGGAAGCTCTTTATCCGGGAGACTTTGAGGTCCTGGAAACGCTGGCCCGCGATACCGATTTGCGGATCGTGAAAATGCCTCTCGACTCAGAAACGGGCCGTATTTCACTCGATGCGGTGGCAAAAGAAGGGGGCCGTCTGGGCGAACGGCTGGCGGCGATTGTTTTTCCGCAGGTCAATAATCTCGGAATTCTCGAGGAAGTGGATGGCCTGGCCGATTTATGCCGTGAAATGGGTGCCAAAAGCATAGTCGTCATTGATCCCATACTGCTTGGCACGGGCGGGCTGAAACCGCCTTCGGAGTTTGGCCGGGAGGGAGTGGATATGATCGTGGGCGAAGGGCAGCACTTGGCCATAAGCCCGAATTTCGGGGGGCCGGGGCTGGGTGTTTTCGGAATTCGTTACAATCAAAAGAGGAAGAACGATGTTCGCCACACGCCTGGTAGATTCGTGGGCAAGGCAGTGGATGCCAAGGGGCGGGATTGCCGCGTGATGGTGCTCTCGACTCGCGAGCAGCACATTCGCAAAGAGAAGGCCACCTCGAATATCTGCTCCAACCAGGCCTTTCTGGCCACCCTGGCAGGAGCCGCCCTATTGGCCAGGGGAGAAAGCGGTATGGCCCGGACTTGCCGCGTCGCCAGTGAACAGGCCTCAAGCGCGGCCAACCAGCTCGCCTCCGTGCCGGGGGTGCATCTGGCCTTCCCGCGGGAAGCCTTTTTCAACGAATTTACGCTGGCCCTGCCGGTGAAGGCTTCGACCCTGATCGATCGGGGTCGGGCGGAGGGTTTGCTGATTGGCGTAGATGTTTCGTCCAGAGTCGGTGATGGGAGCCGCAACTTGTTGAAAATCTCATATTCGGATAAGAAAAAAGATTTAGAAAAGCTCGTCCGGTTTTTCGAGGAGCAGTTTGGAAGAAAGGAAATGAAATCTCCTCAAGCGCCGTCCATAGCAAGCCATCTGTTGAGGGGGAAACCGGTGGGATTGCCGGAATTTTCGCTCAACGAGGTAAAGCAATATTACCGGGACCTGGGCAAATTGAATGTCAGCCCGGACGATGCCTGCTATCCGCTCGGTTCCTGCACCATGAAATACAATCCCTATTTGAACGATTGGGCGGCTGATTTGAAGGGGTTTACGGGTGTCCACCCCCAAGCGCCATTGGAGGATGCGCAGGGATGCCTGGAGGTTTTGTTCGAGACACAGGAATGGTTCAAAGCGATCACCGGTTTGCATTCGGTGACGACCCAGCCAGTGGCCGGGGCGCAGGGAGAATTGACCGGATTAAAGCTTTTTCGGGCTTATCACCGCGACCAGGGCGACGAGGGCCGCGATGTCATTCTGATACCTAAATCGGCCCACGGGACCAATTTTGCCACGGCCGTGATGGCGGGATTCGGTTCCGCCAAAGCGAGCGAGACCATAGGCGGCATCGCCCTGCTGGAAGCTGGCCAAAAGGGGATGATTGATCAGACCGATTTGGAAGAAAAGATTGCTTTTTTCGGGCGGCGCATCTGCGGGATCATGGTTACCAACCCCAATACAAGCGGGATTTTTGAAATTAATTTCAAGGAGATTGCGGATGCCATCCATGCGGTGGGCGGTCTCGTTTATATGGACGGGGCCAACATGAATGCCATTGCCGGTTGGGTTGACCTGGGCGCTCTCGGCGTCGATGCGGTGCACAACAATTTGCACAAAACCTGGACCATTCCGCACGGTGGGGGCGGCCCGGGGGACGCCATTGTGGCGGTCAGCGAGAGGCTGGCGGATTATTTGCCGGGCCATTTGATCGATAAGAGGGATGGCCGGTTCGTTGCCGTAAAGCCAGCCAAAAGCATCGGCTCTTTCCATCGGCACTGGGGAAATTTTGCCCATAAGGTGCGCTGTTATGCCTATTTGCTGCGCCTGGGAAACGAAGGGATTCGCCAAATGTCGGCTATGGCGGTGCTTTCCTCGCGGTATCTCTACGAAAAGTTGCGCCGGGTCTATCCTACGCTGCCCGCCCATGCCGAAGAAGCGCCCCGAATGCACGAGTTCATCCTCACCCTGGCGGAAAAGGACTTTGAGGCCCTGGAAGCGGTTGGCATACCCAAAGCATTGGCTCTTTCGCGGTTGGGAAAACTGTTTCTGGATTTCGGATTTCATGCCCCCACGGTGGCCTGGCCGGAGGCATTCGGCGTCATGATCGAGCCTACTGAAAGCTACACGAAGGCTGAACTGGACCGTTTCGAGGAGGCCGTCAGGCATATCCTGAAAATCGTGCGGGAAAAACCCGAGGCGCTCAACCAGACGCCCTTTTTCACCCCCATCGACCGCGTCGATGAAGTGTCCGCCAACCGGAACCTCATTTTGAGCGAGCCATTGCGGCGGCTGCCGGAACTTTCCCCCAACCGGCTCGACCCCGAATCGCTGGCCGAGATGAGCGTTCCTGAGATTTTCGACAAAATAATTTCCAGTCAGTTGTTGAAAGAATTTAATTTAAAATGACTTCCCGTCCCCGGATTAAAATTTGCTGTATTCGCAGTGTGGAGGAAGCCCGTTTGGCCGTTCGCTACGGGGCCGATGCCTTGGGCCTGGTTTCCCACATGCCGAGTGGTCCGGGGGTGATTTCGGAGGAGTTGATTGCGGAAATCGCCGGTATTATTCCGCCGGGAGTGGCCTCTTTTCTGCTCACTAGTCAGCAGGATGCGTCTTCAATTATCGCCCAGCAGCGGCGCTGCCGTAGCAATACGCTGCAACTGGTTGACCGGCTGGAAGAGGGCAGTTATGAGGATTTGCGCGCGGCCCTGCCGGGAATATCCATCGTGCAGGTGATCCATGTGCGGGGAGAGGAATCGGTGTCTGAAGCGCTGGATGTGGCGGCTCATGCCGATGCCCTGCTGCTGGATTCCGGCAACCAATCATTGAAAATCAAGGAGCTGGGGGGCACGGGGCGCACCCACAACTGGGAATTAACCCATCTTCGACAGTTCAAAAAGTTAAAGGGCTTATCTAAGCGGGTTGAGGGTTAAATTTTTGCCGTTAGTCTGCACTACATTCTGGATGATTCTTGGGCGGGTGGGCAGTTTTAGGCCCATTTGCTTGAGGAGGTCGGCACAGAGTTTTTCCGGTTTGCCTACCAGCCGTAAACGCGCTTCGCGTCCCCCTCGCAGCGGCGCCACCACGTCCATTGAGCGTAGATTTTCCAGTTCGTGCAACACTTGCCGCGCACAGGTGCCGAGGCCTTTGGCCTGCAGCCAGCTTTCCAGGGCGCGCCACATCGCCAGAGCCAGAAAACAGATCAGAATGTGCGCTTGCACACGCTTTTCTTTGTGGTGATAGACCGGCCGCAGCCCCAAGTCGCTTTTGGCGCAACGAAAGGCTGCCTCGGCCTGTGTCAGTTGTATATACCACCGCCACAGCTTTTGTGGGTCTTCCTCCTGGCAGTTGGTTCGCAGCAGATAGGTCCCGTGGGCCAGTTGGGCCCAATCGGCTTTGCTCTCGTCTTCGGTGATTTGCAATGCGCAGGCCCGTCCGGCGGCGTCGATTTGCACTTCTACGGTGAATATTTTTTCGGCCAGGGTGTGGCGGCCCAGCCAGCGGCCGATACGGCGTTCAACCGGATCGAGTTTCTGCCCTCGCCGACGCAAACTCAGGTCGATCTGGTCGAGCTTTTTGCGCAAACGCTCTTTTTGCTGGCTCAACATGGCGGCTTCTTTTTGACCCCGCCCCTGGCTGCGGCAAAGCACATATTGCTCGATCTGGGGGCAGTCGGGATGTTTCACCAGTTTGACCTCCACCCCCGCCCGCACCTCGCAAAAATCGCCTTGCTCGAGCAGATCGAGGGCAAAGTTTTTAAGATGGCTCTTGGGCGTGCCCACGATGTAACGGGCCCCTTTGCCGCGCAGGTATTCGAGGTTGGCCTCGCTCACCATGCCGCGGTCCAGCACCCAGATGCGATCGGCCACCTCGTAATGCGATTCCATCAACTCGACCCTCTCCTGCACCGTGGTCACATCGGCGCGGTTGCCGTCGAAAACCTCATAGGCCAGGGGCAGCCCTTCGGGTGTCACCACCAGTCCAAGACATACCTGCTTGCAATCCGGCCGCTGGTCCCGGCTGTAGCCGCGCTGGGCCTGGGCATTGCCCTCGCACCGGCCCTCAAAATAGGTGCTCGTTATGTCGTATAAAAGAAACTCGAAACGCGTCCCAAACCAGAAACGCGTCCCAAACCAGCTTTCATAGCGTCCTTTAAGATGACTGAACAGTTCCCGGCGCAAGGGCAAGACACGATCCAGTCCGCGATACAAACGGTTGTCATAGACCTCATCCACATCCACCGCCATCAAATCCTCCAGCGCCGTCGAGCCATACCAGCGCTCGGCCAGAGCCAGCTCCGAGGCCTGTTCGCAAAAACGCCCCAGCGCCAGAATCGAGGCCACCTGGGCCCAGCCCACCGACTCCCGGCCCGGCGGCAAATGCTCCTCGAAGAAACGATGCAGCCCCAGCCGCCGCCACAGCGCCAGAGCCACATACACTTTGCCAAATTGACGCACCCGCTCCACCCGTATCCGACCCAGATTCACCTGCGCCCACAAGGGAGCCTCCGGTTTATCCTCGGCAAATAAATCCAACTGCTCGGCCCCCGCAGCCTCATCATCGCCATCGAGGAGCCGACCGATCTGCTCCCAACCCAACCGCTCATCCTCATCGAGCCCCGGCTCCTTGCCAATGTGGGCCACGATGCGCTGGCGCGGCCCCTTGGCTGTGCGCACCGACTCCACCAGCGTCCAGTAATCATAATCCTGGCCCTTCTTACGACGACGATGGCGACGCAAATACATCAACACCGACCCTGCACTACTTCTCCGAAAAGGCAATAGAGTGGTCTGCACTACACGGCATATTCACACCCCAACCCTGACAACCATGCGCCCTACAGCACGAAAAACCCTAAAAATAATCGATTTACCCCCCCCCAACTGTCGAACTCAGGTTAAGCCGTAAAATCCGTGAAAAAGCGGAAATTCCGGTCTATCTGGCGGGAGGTTTGAAACCGGAAAACGTGGCCGCCGCCATCAAACAGGTTCGACCCTTCGGGCTGGACCTCTGCTCGGGTGTGCACACCAACGGCCATTTGGACGAAGAAAAACTGGCCGCTTACGGCAAAAATATTCGCAATTGGGCAACTGGTTAGAGAAACTGGATATATTCCAATGTTTCATAATAAAACCACGGATTACTCAGATGAATACGGATAGAGAAAGTGCTTCTATCGCGCGCTGCTTTACAAATTATCCGTGTAATCTGTGGTTGAAAATATTTCCGTTGGCTTTCAGGTTATGCGCGATGGGCACTGGAAAAAATGAGCCTTAAACTTGAATCGAAATTTCCCGGCGGTAATGCGCGTCGTTTATCGCTAGTGACCAGGGACGATATGCCGGTGGTGAGCTTTGCGGCCGATCCTTGCCAGGGGCCCGAGTGTCTTTGGTTTTATTTTCGTCTGGTAGAGACGGCGCCGGAAACCGTCAAGGCGGAGAAAGTTCAGCTGGTTCTGGAGTATTTCGACAATCTTTTCGGTAGCGGCGATCCCATTCGGGTGCGGCCGGTTTGCAAGCACCAGAACAGGGATTGGACGCGAATGAAACCGGGAAAAATTAATGTCAGCAAGGACGGGCGGCACAGTGTTTCCTGGGTCATTGACTACCCCAATCCCAGCGTGGAGGTGGCCGTTTCGTTTCCCTACGGGGCTTTGGAAATCAAACAGATGGTGGGCAAAACAAAGGGCTACTGGAATTCCGACACGATTGGCCTGACGCAATCCGGGCGGCCCATCCAGCGGTTGAGCAACCACTACGGAACGCCCGGCGGCAAGATGCCCGGCATCTACCTCGTGGCCCGTCAGAATCCCGGTGAGGCGCCCGGCTCCTGGGTGCTCGACGGCCTCCTGCGGGAACTGGCCCGCACGCGCAACCAGCGCTGCCTGGTGTGGGTGATTCCCCTGGCTGACATCGATGGGATTGCGCGCGGCGAATACGGCAAGAAAAATTACCCATTCAACCTCAACCGTTCGTGGGGAGATTCTTTTTATAGGCACGAAACCCTGGACATGCAAAACGACCTGAAACGCTGGCAGGGACGCTGCCAACCAGCCCTGGGAATCAATTTTCAATCCCCCGGCATCTGCCACACCGAGGGCATCCACTGCTATTTGCCCGATGCGGAGCGTTTTGCCAACCTGCACAAACTCTCCACCGCCTGGGCCAACAACCTGGCCAACCGGTTACCGCCCAAATTCGCCGCCCCCGCCGCCGATTTCAAGAAACCAGCCCCCCACGGCCGGGGCCCGAAGGCCACGAAAACGACTTCGTCTCCTATTGCTGCGAAACCCTGGGCATTGGCGCCCTGACGCTGTTGGCTCCCTACGCCTTGGCGGGAGACAGTCTAATGTCCCGCAAATGCTACCGCGAAGCCGGCAAAGCCATCGCCCTGGCCATCCTGGACCGGTTTAAATAAAGTAAAAAAACCACGCGACATGTATTTATGTGGAACGGGCTGTCCTCAGCACGTTGTTTTTTAGGAGAACGGCTCGCCATAAGATACCGTCATTTTTTCTCTCCCCAAACTCTCCCGCTCTAGTTGGGAGGCAATTGTTGCTCTAGCCGTTTCCTTTCTACATGCATGCTCTCTAACGTCTGCTCGATCAAATCGATAATATCGTTGATTTCTGGAAGCAAATCAGTGCCGCGAATCACTTTTTGTACGATGATGGGGTGTGGACCGCGTGGAGTGTTTATGACATGAAGCATGGCTTCCTTCACGGTGAGATCAGCATGAGCAAGTATTTTATCACGTGCTTCAAGTATTTTTTTATGTAATTCGCTATGATTTTCAGGAATTCTTGTCTCGTCAAGCTTGTGCTTTTCAACGTCCCCAAGGGAATATTTATACGGTTTTGAGTACTCGATTAAGGCGAACTGAAAAGCGGGACCTAAAAGAGGATTGTCGTTGCAGCCTTTAATCTCATGCAGAATTCCCCAAGCATAGTTGAGATTGTCAATGCAGGACACAAAGTGGACATACTGTTCTTCTTGGTGATTCATCGAATTTCCTAAATACGGTAATTAAGGATTATAAAAAAGTGTTATGTCGATCTTTATGATTTCGGCTGTTTGTCACACCCTATTTTTTGATTCTCCTTCAATATGCAAATAAAAACACGGGCCTCCAGCCCTTCCGGCGGGGGAGGAGGTGTTTATTTTGGGTAAAACGGGCGCTTGATTTTTTTGGGTTTATTGTGGATGATGTTGTTTATGGTTCCTTCTACTATGCTTCCTTTGGGGACTTTGGCTGCTGATTTTTCTTTGTTGGATACGGATGGGAATTTGGTTTCGTTGACGGATTTTGCGGGGGCTCCGGCTTTGTTGATTGTTTTTATGTGCAATCACTGCCCTTACGTTATTCTTTTGAAAAAGGGTCTGGCGGATTTGGCCGGGGAATATGGCGCTCGCGGGGTGGCGACGGTCGGGATCAATGCCAATGATGTGGCGAATTATCCTCAGGATAGCCTGGAAAAAATGGCGGAGGATAAGTCAAATTTCGGTTATCCTTTTCCTTATTTGATGGATGAGTCGCAGGAGACGGCCAAAGCTTATCGGGCGGCTTGCACTCCTGATTTTTACGTCTTCGACAAGGACCGGCGACTGGCCTACCGGGGGCGGTTTGACGAGAGCCGTCCGGGTAATGACAAGGCGGTTACGGGTGAGGATATCCGGGCGGCGCTCGATGCGGTGTTGGCGGGCAGGGCGGTGGAGGGGGAGCAGGTGGCCAGCGCGGGTTGCAATATCAAATGGAAAGCCGGAAACGCCCCCGATTATTATGGCTGATTTGAGTAGGGGCTGTGCACGCTGGATGTGTGCCATTCGATAGCCTCGGGTGCAACCCGGGGAATTTGGGCTCATCACAAATCGTACGCTGAAGGTGTGCTATTCCTCTCATTGCCAAAGAAAAAGGAATGAAATCCCTTCAGGGTTATATATTAATAATAAACGCGGGTCGGGGTCCCGGGGCTTCACCCCTGGCTGATGAATAGAGCCCTTTCAGGGCGTTTTAGCACTGTTTCCCCGGCGGCAATTTAGATTCAAACCCCTGGCTGATGAATAGAGCCCTTTCAGGGCGTTTTAGCACTGTTTCCCCGGCGGCAATTTAGATTCAAATCCCTGGCTGGTGAATTCCGCCCTTTCATCTCGTTTAAACGAAAAGCGTTCCGCCCACGCTAAACAGACGCTTAATCCATTTGGAACGTTAGCAAATAGAGAGCCAGGGCCGTTAAAAGCAGAACGAGTATCAGGATTGCCCCTAACCGCGAGCGCAGTTTTTTCTGTGGGGCAGGATAGAGGCCACGGCCGGTGAGGATGCGGGAGAGGCTGAAATTAAGGCGCATGGGACCGTTGATGGCCCACCCGCAGGCTTCCAGGACGAGGCTGAGGTCGCGTTTTCTCAATTTTAAAAGGCTTAAAATGGCCGGAGGCAAAAGAATGAACATGAGAAAAACCAGGGCGGTGTAGAGGATCGTGCCGAGGTCAACATTGGAAAGGGTGCTGGTGATAAACGCGAAGGAGGAGGATAGGGCCGCGATGGCCAATCCGCCGCCGGCCAGAAAACCGCCCATGCCTCCACCGGCCGCGGTTGGGGCCGGGGCGGCAGGTTTCGCCGCCACATTTTTATCGACGGCTGAAATGCCTTCTTTCAATTGGCTTTGAAAGGCTTGCTCACGGGTGGCCGAAATTTTTTCAATTTGCGAGGTAACGAGTTGACTGAGGCGTTTGAAAGGCCCCACAATGGCCTCGCGCACACCGATGGGGTGGCTCACGATTTTGACCACGGTGGCCTCCCAATCGTGGCCGCCGCGATCGCGAAACAAGCCATTTTTACCCACCGCCAGACGGCTGCTGGTTCCGTTCGTGACGGCCGCCGCAATCAGCCGTTTGCCGGTCCCCGGCGGGCCTTTCAGCTCGCAATAGAGCAAATAAATTCCGGCCTTGCCTGCGATGGCGGCATGTTTGCCCACGCTTTCAATATAGAGACAGAGGTAAAAATCGCGACCGTCCATGGTCAGGGTTCCGGCCTGGAAGATGGCATTTTTTTTCAGGTGGTAAAAGTCGGGCAGAGCGACAAAATTATTGGCCAGCCGGAACAAGTCGCGGTGGTATCGCAAAAGCTTTTCCACTTGCGCGATAGCTTCGATTTTGGCGGCAATCTGGCGGTCTTCGGCCATCATATTTTCGAGGGCATCCCGGCGGTTGGAGGCAAGAATGGCTTCAATGCGTTCCAGCCCAAGTTTTTCGACTTGGCCTCCCGCTTTTGCCTTCAACCAGTCGGCGTAGGGAGCTAATTTGGATTTGATTCGGCCCCAATCCAACTCGTTGACACCTTCTTTTTCATCACCCAGCAAAGGGATTACCGCCCTATTTTGAAATTTTTCCAGGGCCGGGGCATAGTAGGGATTTACCTTGTCCGTTAGAGGCAAACGGCCCTCGGCATTTATTTTTGCCAGCGGGCTTTCTTTCAGGATATCGTTGATTTTGGGTATGGAATCCGCATCCAAAGCAGAAAAGTCACCTCGTGGTGAATTAAGAGATTTTTCCGCTTGCTGATCAAATGAAACCAGGCGGCATTTGGCGAAAAACTCATCGATGAGGCTCTCCAGGGTTTTCATGGAGGCAAAGGCGGCCTCCGTTTTCTCCCCCAGAACGAGCAATGAAGACTGGTCCGAATCTCCATTTTGACGCCATTTGAGGTAATTTTCCAGTGAGTTGAAAAATAGTTCAACTTTTTGCGAATCAACTCCTTGGGTGCCTCCACGGTCCGTTTCGCCGCCCACCGTGGCAATAATCTCTTCGATCAATAGTCTCACTTCGGGGTCATCGGCGGCCTGCGGTGGAATAATCCCGTCACCATTGAATTTGACGGCGGCAAAAATGCTTTCCGTGTCGAGAGTGTCCGCCAGGGATATCTCCGTCGCTTCGGGTTTCCCCAGGTTGCTTAAGACCCGGCGGGCCGATTTCAGGAGGCGGGACCCTGCATTCAGGCCGTCGTCAATTAATTCCAGGGGCAGGGAATCTGCACCTTTGCTCAGGGAGTCGTGATTTTTGAGCCTCGTGAAAGTCCACTCGAGGGCGTCGATCAATTCCTGGCAGTGGATGCGCCCGTCGCCAGCAGTGTCGACCATGGCCAGGGTGGATTCGTCGAATTCCAAACCCTTGATAGGGCAACTGAGAACCACCCACAGTTTATGGTCCAGCGGGCCGATAAGCCTCAAATCGCGGCCCGTTTGGATCCGCAGCTGCCTCATGCCGCCGGCTTTCCAGAATCTTGGCCGCTAATCGCAAGAATGAGTTTCGGGGAGCATAATTTGCTAGTCAGAATGGATAAAAGGTTATTGATTGACAAGCCCCATGTCTCACTGTCGGATGGAGGAAATTTGCGGCAAAAATTGACAAAACGACAACTATTTGTCACGGTAGGGTGACTTAATGACAAGGCGAAACAAGGAGAAAACCAGGGAAAAGATCATAAAGGGCGCGAATGCCCTTTTGACCCGGACCGGATTCAAGGATTTTGGCATCAACAGCGTGGCCCGGGAAGCGGAATGCGACAAGGTTCTGCTCTATCGGTATTTCGGCGATCTGGATGGGCTGCTGGGGGCGATGGCCGAATCCGTTCAGTATTTTCCCGATCCGGATCGGTTTTTGCGGGTCAGCGTGGGCGAAACCGAATTTCGGACTGAATCCGAGCGAATGGCGGCGCTCCTTTACGCCTACGCCAAAGAATTGCGCGAACGTCCCCTAACCGCTCAAATGATCATTTGGTCCGGCATCGTGAAAAATCCCATGGTGAAGGCCTGCGATAACGCCCGCAGAGATTTTGAAGCGGCTTTATTGGAAGAGGAAGAATCATCGACGGATGATCGCGACGCCACCCGATTGAAGCTGGTTTCTCTTTTCATTAAAGGGCTGGCCGGCGAATGCGGAAAAGCTGATCTGGAGGAATGGAGACCCGTTTTCCGGCAAATGGGAGAAACCCTTTGGCCGTCGGGGGAAGCCGATTCCGGTTTCGAGGAGGTTGATGAGGACTATGAATACGACCTGGGTTGGGAAAAGAAACGTAGCGAGGTGGACGATTTTCCCTTCAGTCTTTTTTGAAATATTGCGGAATAGAATATTTTTTCGTGAGTGTATTGCCAAGGGTCGCGGCGGGCACACACTGGGGGACGAATTTAGGGCGTGTTAACACTTAGACTCAAATCAGCTTAAAAGCGTCTTTTCGGTCAAAAATGGTGCTCATCAACTCGACGAATTCCTATTCGCCTCGCCTCTTCACATCATTTTTGGCTCGAAAATCCATCTTTTATCTTCGTTTCTCAAAGTTTAAAACGCCCTAATAAAAATTGTCCTCCTGAATGAAAAACCGCAGCCATGAATGCATTCGCCTGCGCGGCGCCCGGCAGAACAACCTGAAGGGGTTTGATCTGGATTTGCGGTTGGGCCAATTGGTGGTCGTAACCGGTTTAAGCGGCTCGGGAAAATCCTCTCTGGCGCTGGAAACCCTGCATGCGGAAGGGCAGCGGCGCTATGTCGAAACTTTCAGCCCCTACACCCGGCAATTTCTGGAAATGCTCGACCGGCCCAAAGTGGACGAAATCGAAAATATCCATCCCTCCATCGCCATCGGGCAGAGCAACACGGTTAAAACCTCTCGTTCCACGGTCGGGACCATGACCGAGTTGACGGATTTTTTTAAAATCTGGTTTTGCCATCTGGCCGCCCTTTACGACCCCGAATCCGGTGAAAAAATAGAGGACGACAATCCCGAATCGATCTGGAAAAAAACCGTCGGCAACTGGCCCCGGAGACCGATATTGATTGCCTTTGCGGTGAACCGGCCGAAAAGCCTCACGTGGGATGAGATTTTTGGCTCGCTGCGAAAACAGGGCTACTCGCGGCTGGCGCTGCCAAACGGGATTGCCAGGATGGAGAAAATCGATCCCGGCGCCCTGGGCGAAGATTCTATCCTTGTCCTCCAGGACCGGCTGAAAGTGGAGGCGGGCAGCCGGTCGCGTTTTTTGGAATCGGTTCGCACCGCCCTGCATTTTGGCCAGGGGCAAATTTCGATTTTAAACACGCGGGGGAAAGAATTGGGCAAATTTTCCGAGGGGCTCCATTCACCCGTCAGCGGCCGTTCCTTTCGCCCCGCCAGCCCGGCTCTTTTTTCTTTCAATTCGCCTTTGGGGGCCTGCCCCAAATGCCGGGGGTTCGGGCGCATTATCGAGATCGACTACCGCCTCGTCATTCCCGATCCGGGGCTCAACATCGAAGAAGGGGCCATCCGCGCTTTTGGCGGCGCTGTTTATAGCGAAAGCCAGAAAGACCTCCTGCGGGCGAGTAAAAAACCGGGCATCCGCACCTCTATTCCATTTCGCGACCTGACCGGAAAGGAAAAAGATTTCGTCCTTGAGGGGGATCCCGATTATGGCCGGGACAAGGCGGTGTGGCCGCGGGCCTGGTACGGGGTGAGGCGTTTTTTCGCCTGGTTGGAGACCAACACCTACAAAATGCATGTGCGTGTGTTTCTCTCCAAATACCGCGCCTATACGCGCTGTCCCGATTGCCAGGGGGCGCGCCTGCAACCGGAGGCCCTGAACTGGAAATGGCGACGGCGGACCCTTCCCCAACTCTACCATTTGCCCGTCAGCGAGCTTCTTGAACTTGTGGAAAAATACCACAAGCCGACAGGAAATCATCAAACCGATATCGCCGCCGAATCCATCCTTTCCCGGCTGCGCTATCTGGAACAGGTCGGCCTCGGATACCTCGATCTGGATCGTTCCTCGCGCTCCCTCTCCGGCGGCGAGGTGGAGAGAGTCAATTTAACCTCCTGTCTGGGAACTTCTTTGGTCGATACCCTGTTCGTTCTCGATGAACCCTCGGTGGGGCTCCACTCGAGAGACATCGACCGGCTCATCGCCATTTTGAAAAGGCTCACCACGAATGGAAACACGGTGGTGGTGGTGGAACATGATGAAGCCATCATGCGGGCGGCCGACCGGATAATCGAACTCGGCCCTCTGCCCGGCAATGTTGGTGGCCGGTTGACTTTTACGGGAGAAATGGCCGCTCTTCTATGTCACCCCGATTCCATAACCGGGGCCTATTTGTCGGGCAAGGAAAAAATCGCCCTGCCCGGGGCCCGCAGACCGGTGGCTGCTAATGGCAAACCGAAAAAGCGGAGTGCCGCCCCGTCCGGGCAACTGGTTATTTGTGGCGTTTCCAAGCACAATATTCGCAACCTGGATTTTCACATTCCGCTATACCGGCTGGTTTGTCTGAGCGGGGTTTCCGGTTCGGGTAAATCGACATTATTGGACAACGTCATTTATCAGGGAATACAAGCCCAACGGGGAAAAGCGGTGGAAGATCCGGCCAAAATTGGAAAAATCACTGGCCTGGAAGAATTGTCGGAAATCGTCCTCGTCAGCCAGGCCCCGGTGGGCCGCACACCGCGGTCTAACGCGGCCCTTTATTGCGATGCCTGGAACCCCATTCGGGAGCTTTTTGCCCAGACCGAGGAGGCTAAGGCGGGGGGGCTTACACCTTCCAGTTTTTCCTTCAACAGTGGCGAAGGGCGCTGCCCCCAATGCCAGGGGTTGGGCTATGAGCGGATCGAAATGCAATTCATGGCCGATGTATACGTCACCTGTCCCACTTGCGAAGGCCGCAGGTTCCGGCCCGAAGTTCTGGCCGTCCGATTCAAGGACAGAAGTATTGCCGATGTCCTGCAATTGAATGTAAGCCGGGCGGTTGAGTTTTTTGGAGACAGCCCGAAAATTGGCTATCGTCTGCAATCCCTGGAAAATGTCGGGTTGGGTTATCTGCCTTTGGGGCAGCCGCTCAACACCCTCAGCGGCGGAGAGTCGCAACGGCTCAAACTGGTGAAATATTTAGGTAGCGCCGGCGTAGAAGATGGCAATGCCCTTCTTTTGCTGAATGAACCCACCACCGGTTTGCACCGGCACGATGTGCGGCGGCTGATTGCCGTTTTGCAAAAACTGGTCGAGCGCGGGCACAGCCTGGTGGTCATTGAGCATCAAATGGACATCCTCAAGTCGGCTGACTGGATTCTTGAAATGGGCCCCGAGGCGGGGGCTGGGGGCGGAAAAATCGTATTTGCGGGAACCCCGGAGCAACTGGCCCGAAAACGGGTCCCGAGCGCGCCTTTCATGGCCGCAGCCCTGCGATCCCCGGCCAATGGGCGCAAGGAGGCGAAAAGGGGGAAACGCGGCCTCATCCATTTCCCGGAGACGCCGGCGGCCCTGGCGGCTGAAGACGGGGCGGAATACAAGGCGCATTCAACGCCACAATCGATCAACATCGTTGGGGCGAGGGAACATAATCTGAAAAACCTTTCATTGCAGATTCCGCTTCGTGAAATTTCCGTTATTACGGGCATTTCCGGGTCGGGAAAATCTTCGCTCGCTTTCGACATCATTTTTGCCGAGGGCCAACGGCGTTTCATGGAATCGATGTCGGCCTATGCGCGGCAGTTCGTCGAGCAGATGCCCCGGCCGGATATCGACCGTTTGAGCGGCATCCCGCCCACCGTGGCCATCGAGCAGCGCGTCACTTACGGGACGAGGAAATCCACCGTGGCCACCATTACGGAAGTGGCTCAGTATCTGCGGTTGCTCATGGCCAGGATCGGGGTGCCCCACAGCGTTCGCTCCGGCCGTCCTTTGATCGCGCAAAAGCCAACCGTTATGTTGCGGAGGTTGAACGAGATTCTGCGGGAGCGGCATTCGCCCGGGAAAAGGGGTAAATCTCACCTTTACCTGTGCGCGCCGGTTGTCCGGGGGCGCAAGGGACACCACCAGCCATTGGCCAATTGGGCCGCCGACCACGGCTATGAAAGGCTCCGCATCGACGGGCATTTTGTGGCCCTCGAGCATTTTCAAAAACTCGACCGCTACAAGGAACACGACATCGAGGTTGTGGTGGAAAAAATCCTTCCCGGTGGCGACAACGTTCCGAAGGTGAAAAGGAAAACTTTGGACAAGGCCCTGCGTTTGGGCAAGGGGGCCTGTTTTTTGGCCCGGCGGGGGAGCAAAATAATCTCCTGGTTTTCCACCACCCGGACCGACCCGGAAACGGGTGAATCTTATCCGAATTTGGACCCCAAGCATTTTTCCTGGAATTCAAAAAGAGGGTGGTGTCCGACATGCCGGGGGCATGGACGCATCTACGAGTGGATGGCCTCGGATGAGGATTATCCGGCTACCGTCCAAAACCTGGCCAACGGGTCCATTTGCCCGGATTGCCGTGGGGACCGTTTGAGCGCGGTGAGCCGCGCGGTGCGGGTATTTCAGAAAAAGGGCGCGGCATTGAATTTGCCCGAATTGCTGCGACAGACGCCCCCCGATTTGATTCAAAGACTACATCGGCTCAAGCTGGACCGCCGGGGCAAAGCCATTGTCGATAGCCTGCTTCCTGAAATTATCGACCGGCTTCAGTTCATGGGCGATTTGGGTTTGAATTATCTTACCCTGGACCGCGCCACGGCCACTTTGTCGGGCGGCGAAGCCCAGCGGATTCGCCTGGCGGCCCAACTCGGCTCCAATCTTTCCGGTGTTCTTTATGTCCTCGACGAGCCATCCATCGGTCTCCACGCGAGGGATAATTCGAGGCTTTTAAAATCCCTGAAAAAGCTGAAGGAAAAGGGAAACACCCTGATTATCGTCGAGCACGACGAGGAGACCATGCAGGCGGCGGACCGCATTTTCGACCTCGGTCCGGGGGCGGGACTACATGGCGGGCGGCTGCTCGCCGCCGGTTCGTTAAAGGCCATCAGGAAAAACAAGGCCTCTTTGACGGGAAAGTTTTTGCGTAACGGGATAACGCATCCACGGCGTGGGGAATACCGGCCCTTGCCAACTCTCTACCGCCCTCGAAAGGGTTTCAGGGAAAATTGGCTGGTCCTGAAGAAAGCTTCGCTTCGCAACTTGAAGGGCGATGATTTGTATTTGCCGCTGGGACGCCTCATCATGGTTTGCGGCATCTCCGGGGCGGGAAAATCGACCCTTATCCGCGATTTGCTCAAACCGGTCGTCAGTTATCTGGCCAAGGAAAAGCTGGACGGTATCAGCGGCCCCAAATTTGCGCGTTTGGGCAAGATCGAGAGGGATGGCAAAGCCGGGGCCGATGCCGGTGCGCCCTTTCGGCAGATCGCAGTCGGGACCGGTTTCCGCCGGGTGATCGAAGTTACGCAAAGCCCGATTGGGAAAACCCCGCGCTCGACCCCGGCCACTTATATGGGGGCGTTCGGCATCATTCGGGAGCTTTTCCAAATGCTGCCTGAGGCGCGTTTACAGGGACATACCGCGAGCACTTATTCCTTCAACACAAAAGGCGGGCGCTGCGAATCCTGCAAGGGGGCGGGGCGCATCAAACTGGCCATGAACTTTCTGCCCGACACTTATGTCGATTGCGAAGTTTGCCAGGGCAGGCGTTACGCGGCGGAATTGGCCGACATACGGTTGCAGGGCAAAAATATCGCCGACGTCATGAACCTGACTTTCGAGGAGGCGGCGGAGGTGTTTCAATTTCATGGGCGGTTGAAGGCCATGTTGGGGCTGATGGTGAAAACGGGTCTCGGTTATTTGACCTTGGGCCAAAGCAGCCCCACCTTGTCCGGTGGGGAGGCGCAGCGGCTCAAACTGGTGAGCGAACTGGCCAAAGGGTTGACCGTTCAATCCCGCAAAATGAACCCCGTCAACGGGCGCAACCTCTACATCATGGAAGAGCCGACCATCGGTCTACACATGAGCGATTGCGAAAAGTTAATCGATGTCCTGCATCATTTGGTAGATCAGGGGCACACCGTTATTGTAATCGAGCACCACCTCGATCTCATTGCTGAAGCCGATTATGTGGT
This sequence comes from Opitutales bacterium, assembly GCA_965226205.1. GTDB lineage: Bacteria > Verrucomicrobiota > Verrucomicrobiia > Opitutales > UBA2987 > JAJFLU01. The sequence goes on from CBDDCJ010000029.1 coordinate 607,205, forward strand.
CGAGATCGGGCCCGAAGGCGGCGACCAAGGAGGAGAAATTCTCTACCAAGGCCCCGCCACCGGCCTCTTAAAATGCAAACGAAGCCCCACCGCCCCCTATCTAAAAAGCAAATTGCCAGCAGGGTGATTTGGAAAAGATCTACTTGGTCCCTTATTTGTTATTGGTTCGAATATATATTCTGTAAAGCCATATCAATATTTGGGTATTTAAATTCAAAACCATCTTCTTTTAATCGTTTAGAAATACAATATCGACCATATAATGCCAGTTCAGGGTCTGTATTTAAGATTAAAGGCGCTCCTATCTTTACCATCCATGACATGGCCGGTAATCCTATTGGAACTCCAATCGCTTTTCTTAATTGAAGCATAAATTCAGCATTTGACACCGGGTTTGGCGCAGTCGCTATATAAATGTCTTTCATGTTCTCGTTGGTAATTGCGCGGATGAAAAGCCTATTCATATCCTCTTCATGCAACCAGCTAGAGGCTGTCCCAAAAATATAAAGATTTTGTAGTCAACTGGATGACGTTTATAAAAATAGCCGGAAAGAGCATTTTTTTGCTCGATCCGGCTAAAAAAGGGTTCTATAATTGCGTTAGCGAAAATCAATATAGCCCTTTCTATGAAAAATATAGCCATCCAATGCCTCCTGCGTCCAGCTTTAACTGTGGTCGACCGTTGCCTCGATTACGATAACTTTCGCGCCACCATCGAGCGTATCGACCGGCTGCTGATCGATTCGGAGGTGGAATCGCAGGGCGTTGATCTGGCCTTGGAAAGAGGCCAGCCAATGAGTGTAAAGGCCCGGCAAAAGCGGGCTAATTTTGCCCTCAAGGCGTTGCGTATGGAAACGCTGCGTTATCTGCTCGGTGGGATTTCGTTTCGGCATTTGTCGAGGGCTCTGGGCAGCAGCGATCTGTTGGCTGACTTTTGTCGTGTCCGCCATATCGACGGCATAAGGGGCATCTCCAAGAGCACCCTGGAACGGGCCTCGAAGTTTTTCAGCGAAGAGCAGTTGAGGGCCTTGCACCGGACCTTGACTGAGGTTGTGGGCGATGCCGATCTGGCCCGGCAGGTGGTGGGATTGGACAAGCCGATAGACACCACCATTTGCCTGATCGACGGCACCTGTTTGGAGGTCAACATTCATTGGCCGACGGACTGGGTGCTGCTCAAGGATGTAGCGAGCACGCTGCTCAAAGCGATCCGGCTGATCCGTGAGAAGGCCGGTTTGCGCCATCGCATGCCGATCGAACCGGAGCCCTTGGCTCGGCAGATGAATCGGCTGTGCATACAGATGACCCACAGCCGGCGGCGAAAGGACAGCGCGCGGCAACGCAAGGGTATCTTGAGGCAGATGAAAAAGCTGCTCAAACGGATCGGGGAGCATGCCCGCAGTCACCGGGAATTATTGCAAGCCTGCTGGGAGCAAAGCGATTACAGCGAAAAACAGGTCCAACAGATCCTTACCCGGATGGAGCGCATGAGCGAGCTAATCCCGGTGGTCATCAAGCAAGCGCACGAGCGAATCATTGGCGGCCGCCAGGTGAAAAACGCAGAGAAAGTTTTGAGTGTTTACGAACCCGATGCGCAGGTGATTGTGCGAGGCAAAGCGGGCCAAGAGGTTGAGTTTGGCAACACCCTGTTTTTGGGTGAAAGCGTTGAAGGATACCTGCTGGACTGGAAACTCTACGGCAGCCGGACGCCAAGCGAAAATGAACAAATGCAAGAGAGTTTGCAAAGACAGAACCGCTTCAACCTAGCCGAACCCATAGCGGCCATGTGCGCGGACCGGGGATTCGCCTCCCAGCGGGCCCGCCGGCAGTTAGCCCAGGAGGGCATCTACGATGCGCTCTGTCCACGCGATCCGAAGCAGTTGAAAAAACGGATGGAGGAACCACACTTCAGGCAATTGCAAAAGCGCCGGGCCAGCACCGAAGGGCGGATCGGGGTATTGAAGAATCGCTGGCAGGCCGGGCGATTGCGCAGCAAAGGCTTTGCCAACCGCTCGATCAGCGTAGCCTGGTCGGTCCTCTCGCACAATCTATGGAAAGTGGCCAAGATGCTGGCCCAGCAAGATGAACTAAAAACCAAAGCGGCGGCCTAAATAAAGAGCGGAAAAGCAAGGACAATACTTTTTCACAGGCCTACTGTCGGCCCATACAAAGAAAACCAGGCAAACGGACCCCAAAACCAGAATCCTAACGTCATAGGAGAGCAAAGTCACCCCCTCCCCAAAGTCACCCCCTCCCAAAAGAAAATACCACTAAAATGAACACTCTTCAAAATCCCCTCGCAAAAATCACCCTTTTGGGACAGCCTCCAGCTAATACCTTGTTTGCCATGTCCAGCCTTACCGCCCAAACCGATTTTTACAATAAATGACAGTCGTTGCAAGGCCCCGCCTGTGCGCCCTAAAACAAAGCTGGTTCGCAAAATTACTTTTCGCATATTTGGAAGAACAGACTTTTCATACGCACGTTCCCAGGCATAGCCATCAAATGGAGCAAGCCCGTAGCCTAAAGGTGAATCTTCCGTACATAAAGATTCAGGAGGGTCTCCATATATATGAGCTGTTGACATTTGTATCCATGTTGGTGGAGGTGTTTTTATTTGACGTATTGCCTGTCCAATAAGCTGAGTCGTTTCAACTCTTGTGAAGTGGACGGGGTTGTTTGGACAATTTTGACGTGGGATTAAGGTGGAAATCGTGTTCATATTATTTTTTAAAAATATATTTTGTCCTTAGCCAAAGACGGGCACGCAGGTGCCCGCAAGCTGTATTGGCGGGGAGGTTGGTTTTGCTCCGATTGCATGGACTTCGGCCGGGGTCCGGTAGCCCAGGGCTTGGTGGGGGCGCAGGTGGTTGTAGAAGTCCAGGTAGCGGGCTATCCCTTCGCTGGCTTCCTTTGCCGTGGCGTATTCGCGCAGGTAAATGTCTTCATACTTGAGGGTTCTCCAAAAGCGTTCAACAAATATGTTGTCCAGGTAGCGGCCACGCCCGTCCATGCTGATGCGCACCCCGGCTTGCCCCAGCACCGAGGTGAACTCGCTGCCGGTAAACTGGCTGCCTTGATCGGTGTTGAAGATTTGAGGTTGGGCCCGCCTCAGAGCTTCCTCCAGGGCGAGCACACAGAAGCGGCTCTCCAGGGTGTTGGAAAGCTGCCAGCTCAACACGTAGCGGCTGAACCAGTCCAACACCACGGTCAAGAAAAGGAATCCTCGGCTCAGCCGCAGGTAAGTGATGTCGCTGCACCATATCTGGTCGGGCCGCTCGACCGCCAAACCCCGCAGCAGATAAGGGAAAATGCGGTGCTGCCGGTGCCCCTGGCTCAAGTTTCGACGCGGATAAATAGCCTCCAGGCCCATTTGACGCATGAGCCGCTGGATGCGGCCTTGTCCCACTGCATGGACCTCTCGACGCAGCCACTGGGTCATCCGGCGAGAACCAAAAAACGGATATTGGGTGTAGAGCTCATCCATGCGATGCATGTAGAGAACGTTCTGCTCGCACTGGGCACGGGCCCGATAGTAATAGCTGCCGCGGGCCAGCCCCAGCAACTGACATTGCCTGCCGATACTGATTTTTCCTTGAAGTGGTTGCACCATCTTGCGCCTCTCACCAACCGAGTTGTTCAGACTTTTTTTTTAGCCAATCGCATTCTACTTTCAGCTTTCCAATCTCCTGGTAAAGGTGATCTTTTTCCGTCTCGTTGTCCTTGCTGAGAGTCTGCCGCTGGCGCGAAAACAGCTCCGTTGCTCTCTGCAAAAGCTGCTTCTTCCATTGGGTCACCTGGTTGGGATGCACCTCAAAACGACCGGCGATCTCGTTGATGGTATGAGCGCCCCTGATGGCTTCCAGGGCCACCCGGGCTTTAAACTCAGCACTGTATTGTCTTCTCTTTCGTGATTTAATAACATTCATAGGTTAGCGGATTTAGTGATTCAAGACCACCTTATTCCACTGTCCAGTTTTCCCCGTCCATTTCACTGACACCTGAAACCCGAAATAGGTGGGCAAGTCTAAAAAAATCATTTCTTCCGGGGTTGACAGCGGAGAATTGGTTTTCCAATTTCGGGTTCATTTTCTTTTTTAATGCAAATTTCTTCTAATAATAGTTATTAAAATATAGATTAATTCGATAAATTACAAAAATAAGTTGAAGAATGGAGCCGAATTCTTCTATTGGCAGGGCATTGTTGAATATATTTCCTTGTTCCGAACCCCAATTAGCTGAATTACGATCTTCATTTCTCATATTTGTATTTCCTATGGCAGGTTCTTTTTTAACTGAACTGAATTCTAACCCCTAAAAAAAGCTGGATGTCAATTGTCAGGATTGAGCGAAAAACTTTCTAAAATCGATGGTGGGGCTGGGCGCCGGATTATTCGCCCTGGCCAAAGCGGGTATACCCTGGCGGAGATACCCCCAAACCAGTTCTGCGATTGGCAAACTGCCGGACCTGCCGGACGTAAAGAGAGAACCAAGGGCTGTTGCCCGTAAAAACCCCTTTGCCTGAGAGGTTGTTGAAACGCCGTAAATACGAGGCACGGACCGAATCCTTTTTTGAGTAATGGCGAATATTTTTCCTAAATGGTCCAACAAGGTACCGCTCAATGTGATTATCGCCTTGTTTCTTTTGAGCGGAGCCGGGACCGCCGGACTGGCCTACTTTTTTTCGCCCAAGTACACACGGGTCGGCTATCAACCCACCCAGCCGGTGGCTTACGACCACAGCCTGCATGTCGGCCAACTTGGCTTGGACTGCCGCTATTGCCATACTTATGTGGACCGTTCGGAACACGCCAATGTGCCGGATGCGGCCACTTGCATGAATTGCCACAACCAGATTTTGCCGGACAGCCCAAAGCTGGCTCCCATCCGCGAAAGCTACCAATCGGGGAACCCGGTTCCCTGGATTCGGGTGCACAAATTGCCGGATTACGTTTATTTCGACCACTCTGCGCATGTCAATCGGGGCGTCAGTTGCGTTGAGTGCCATGGGCAGATCAACAAAATGATAGTAGTCGAGCACGCAAAATCGCTGAGTATGGATTTTTGCCTGAACTGCCACCGCAATCCTGAAGAAAAAGTGCGCCCCCTCGACAAAGTTTACGATTTGGATTGGAAAGCCCCCAACCACCAGAAACAACTCGAAATGGGTCAAAAATTTGTCGAAGCATGGAAAATCGACCCACCTTTGAGCTGTTCCAGATGCCATCGATGATTCTCCCAACCCAACATAAACGACAGCCAACCGAATCCGCGGAAAATCACCGGGGAGGCCCACGCTATTGGAAAAGCCTCGACGAACTGGCTGAGACACCTGAATTCCGCGATTGGGTGGAGCGCGAATTCCCCGCCGGAGCCTCCGAAATAGAAGGCTTCAACCGCCGGCATTTCCTCAAAATCATGGCCGCCTCATTTGCTTTTGCCGGGGCTGGCATGTCGGGCTGCCGCAGACCCGAACAGCATATTTTGCCCTACTCGAAACAGCCCGAAAATGTGGTTCCGGGGGTTCCGGTTTATTTTTCAACCTCCCTGCCGTCGGCCCGCGACAACATCCCACTGGTGGTCAAAACGCATCAAAATCGCCCCACCAAGATCGAGGGCAATCCCGCCTACAGCCCCTATGGCGGATCGACCAATCTCCAGGCCCAAGCCTCCATTCTCGATCTTTATGATCCGGACAGATCGTCAGCGAGTAAAAAAGGATCTCAAGAACTGAGCCGCGCAGAGGTGGAAGCATGGCTCGATGCGATTGGTGAAAAATACCTCCCCACTCAAGGGCAGGGACTGGCCATTCTGGCCGAGGGAAGCGTCTCACCGACTCGCCAACGCCTCGTCAAAGCCCTACGGAAAAGATTTCCACGGAGTATTTGGGCCGAATACGATGCCATCGAGCAGAACAATGCGGAGTCGGCTTTGGCCCGGATATTGGGAAAACGGCTACGGCCCCGTTACAATCTCAAGAATGCTCGTCGAATTTTATCCCTTGATGCGGACTTCTTAAACTGTGGGCCGGGCCACCTGCAACTGGCACGGGATTTCTCAGGCCGCCGAAAGGTGCGCGAGCCCGCCGCGATCGAAAAAATGAGCCGCCTGTATATGGCGGAGAGCCATTTCAGCACAACGGGAGCCATGGCCGATCACCGCCTACGTTTGCCATCCAGCCACATTCCAGCGCTGGCAGCTTTGACCGCCGCCGAATTGCTCGAAAAATTGGGTAAAAATCCCTCCTTGGCGGCTCTCCTGCGACGAAAAGCGGCCGGCCTGAAAGTGGATTCCGCCTGGGTTGGGGAATGTGTGGCCGATCTAGTCGAACACCGGGGGGAAGCCATCATCATGGCCGGGGAGGACCAGCCTTCGGATGTTCATCAACTGGTCTATTTTGCCAACGATCTTTTATCCGCCAACGGGAAAACGGTGAATTACCTGGAGCTCCCGGAAAAAGTAGGCGTGACCCTTCAAGACCTGGCGGAGGCCATTCAAGCCGGCCGGGTGGAAACCCTTTTTATCCTTGGCGGCAATCCGGCCTACAATGCGCCCGGCGACCTTCATTGGGCCGATTTGCAGCGAACGGTGGATGAAGTTATCCGTTACGGTTATTATGAGGATGAGACTTCCGCTCTTTCCCTAGGGCATATCGCCGCCGCTCATTATCTCGAATCCTGGGGAGACGGACGCGCCTGGGACGGCGTTATACTGCCGGTGCAGCCGATGATCCTTCCCTTGTTCGACGGTTTTCAGGAAATTGCCATTCTGGCTCGCCTGGCCGGATTGAAGGAAACCGATCCCTACGTTTTAGTGCGCGAAACATTTGCCACCTTAACCGGCAAACCCGGCAGCGATCGTGCTTTTGAACGATTCCTCAGCGATGGTCTCCTCGAAAATTCCGGCTATGCCCGGGCCAAGGTTGCCATCAACAGGGGGGCTTTGCAAAAAAATGTGGCCGGGATGGACCTGCCCTCCGGACCATTTTCCAAAGAAAACCTGGAAATTCGCATTACGGCCGACCCCAAAGTGCTGGATGGGCGTTACGCCAACAATGGCTGGCTGCAGGAATGCCCCGACCCCATGACCAAGATCACCTGGGATAATGTCATCTCGATCAGTCCGCAACTGGCCCGGGAATTGAGTTGGGATCCCCACACCCCGCGCTCCCCGGTTTCACGGTTTCTCAAACTGGCGCGAGTTTCGGCCAAAAGGTTTAACGAATTTAAAATGGGCCGGCAAGTCGCCCCTGTGGGCACGCTTTCCGTCAACGGGACGGCAATTACAGGCCCCATCAATGTCCAGCCCGGCCTGGCCGATTATACCGTCGCCCTGACAACCGGTTACGGGCGCGTAAAATCCGGCAGAGTAGGGGACAACGTCGGTTTCAGCGCCTATCCGTTATTTTCCTCCCAATCCGGCGGAATCATCCGGGGTGCCCGGCTCGAACTCACCGGGACCACTCATAACCTGGCCAATACCCAGGAACACTGGTCCATGGAAGGGCGGGCCATTATTCGGGAAGCCAATGTGACGGATTTCCAAAAGGATCCGCACTTTGTGGAAAAACTGGGGATGGAAGCCCATTCACCCCCCATTCTGGGCAGCGCCAAAGATGAATCCCTGCAAAACCAGGTCCTTACCCAGCCGCGCGGCAACTCCCTATATATAACACCCACTTTCGGTGGCGCGCAGCAATGGGGCATGTCCATCGACCTCAATGCCTGCACCGGCTGCAGCGCCTGCGTGGTAGCCTGCCAGAGCGAGAACAACATCCCCATCGTAGGCCAGGACCAAGTGGCCCGTGGGCGGGAAATGCACTGGATTCGCCTCGACCGCTATTTTTCCAGCGGCGATGTCGAATTAAACAAGAGCCAGGTGCCGGACGATCCACAGGTTTCCGTGGCCCCGATTCCCTGCATGCATTGCGAGATGGCGCCATGCGAGCAAGTCTGTCCCGTCAATGCCACCGTACACGACTCTCAGGGTCTCAATGTAATGGCCTACAACCGTTGCGTGGGCACCCGCTACTGCGCCAACAACTGCCCCTACAAAGTTCGCCGTTTCAACTTTTTTGACTGGAACAAGCGCGAAATCGACCATTTTTACGAAGGCCCGCTGGGACCGGCCGGAAAACCCGAAATCAAGAGCCTGCAAAAAAATCCCGAAGTCACCATTCGCATGCGCGGGGTGATGGAGAAATGCACCTACTGCCAGCAGCGCATCGATGTCGAGGTGATCAAAGCCAAGGTGGCCGCGCGGGATTCCGGCGACGTAAAAGTCCGGGATGGCGCCATCAAGACCGCCTGCCAGCAAGTATGTCCCACCGGGGCCATTGTTTTCGGCGATGTCGCCGATGCCGATTCGGAGGTCTCGAAAATCAAAAATTCCGATTTGAATTACGGCATTTTAGGCTATTTGAACACCCGTCCGCGGACGACTTATCTGGCCCGGTTGCGCAACCCCAACCCGCTTATGCCGGATTATAAAACCATGCCCCTGAGCCGCATGGAGTATGAAAAACTCAACGTGCACGGAGCCGCGCACGGCGAGGACGCGGAACATGGAGACGGCGGGCATCATTAAATTTTAACGACTGGAACGAAGAAGAATATGGCATACTCTGAAGAGGTTCCCATAATCAGGCCGGTTGTTCTGGACGAGGTCAGGCAAACACACATGCCCCGGCGCCCGCTGGTTGCAAACGACCGCGATTTCCACTGGATAACGGAAAAAATTTGCCGGATAGTGGAGGAGAAAACACCCAATTGGTGGTGGGTCTGCTTTTTGGTGGCGGGATTCGTGGCATCATTTACGGGCCTCGGGCTATTATACCTGGTTGCCACCGGGGTCGGCGTGTGGGGTTTGCGAGGGCCGGTCTATTGGGGTTGGGCCATTGTTAATTTCGTTTTCTGGATTGGTATCGGCCATGCGGGCACTCTCATCTCGGCCATTCTTTGCCTCTTAAAACAGAAGTGGCGCACCTCCATCAATCGCACCGCTGAAGCCATGACTATTTTCGCGGTCATGTGCGCGGGCATTTTCCCTCTCTTTCACATGGGCAGGATATGGTTTTCCTGGTGGCTGTTTCCCCTGCCCAATTCGCAATCCATCTGGCCCAATTTCCGTAGCCCGTTGGAGTGGGATGTTTTCGCCGTCTCCACCTATTTTACGGTCTCCATATTATTCTGGTACATGGGCATGGTGCCCGATTTGGCCACTTTGCGGGACCGGGCCACAAAGACCTGGCGCAAATACTTTTACGGCATTCTAGCCATGGGCTGGCGCGGGTCCTGCCGCCACTGGGCCAATTACGAGATGGCTTATCTATTGCTGGCCGGGCTGAGCACTCCACTGGTGCTATCGGTCCACACCATCATCTCCTTCGACTTTGCGGTAGCCAACCTGCCCGGCTGGCACACCACCATTTTCCCCCCTTATTTTGTGGCCGGCGCCATTTTTTCCGGTTTCGGAATGGTTTTGACTCTCATACTTCCCTTGAGGGCGATTTATGGTTTGCACGACCTCGTTACGCAATACCACATCGACTGCATGTGCAAAATCACCCTGGCCACCGGCAGTATGGTCGGCTACGGCTACGCCATGGAGTTTTTCATCTCCTGGTACGGGGCCAATCCTTATGAAGGATTCGCCTTCATCAACCGCGCCTTCGGGCCCTATTGGTGGGCCTACCTGATCATGATTTCATGCAATGTCATCACGCCCCAACTATTCTGGTTCCGCTGGATTCGGGAGAACACGGCGCTGGTCTGGGTCATTTCCATTTTTGTCAATATCGGCATGTGGTTCGAGCGGTTTGTCATCATCGTCACCTCCCTGGCCAATGAATACATGCCGGCCAATTGGGATTACTTTAGCCCGACCGTGGTGGACATTTTTACCTTCATCGGGACTTTCGGATTTTTCTCCTTTTTATTCCTGCTTTTCATCCGTTTTCTGCCCCTCATGGCCATTGCCGAAATTAAACACGTAACCCCCCAGGCCGATCCTCAAATGCATCATGAGGGTCCCTCTCACGGGAATCATCACGAACCGGAACGCACTCAATGAGCAAGACTTTCGGGTTGATCGCCACTTTCGGCAATACCCACCAACTCTACAAAGCGGCGGAGGAAATTTGCGCGGCAGGCTTCCGCCATTGGGACGTCTATTCACCATTTCCCGTGCACGGTCTGGAAGTGGCCATGGGTCTGAAGCGTTCCAAAGTGCCAGCCTTTTCATTGATAGGAGGCGTCACCGGTTTTATTACGGGAATGTTTATCGCCTGGTATATGGGAGAGTTCAACTTTCCCTTGGTGGTCGGTGGGAAACCCTTCTTCAGCCCTATTTTTCCCTTTCCAGTGGCTTATGAAATGACCATTCTACTGGCCTCATTCGGGGCTTTCTTCGGGATGTTCATCACCAACCAGCTCCCTCGCCACCACCACCCGGTGATGGACTTTAAAAAATGGCCCGGCATTACCGACGACCAGTTTCTCATCCTCCTGGAGGCCCACGATGAAAAATTCGACCTGGAGCAAACTCGCAAATTTCTGGAAGGCCTGAAATGCCTCGAAGTCGTAGAATTGAAGGAATAAATTAATATGCGTTACTTTATTGCCTTTTTCATATTTCTGGTCGTCACGACCCTCTCCTTTACCGGGTTTCGGGGATCGCGTTCGAGCAAACCTCCACTGGAAATGTTTCCAGACATGGATCGGCAGGCAAAATACAAACCTCAGGCGGAGAGCAATATCTTTGCCGACAGGCGCGTGGACCGCCCGCCCGTGCCCGGAACCGTCTCAATCGGCTCCTTTCACGAAAACGAATACTTCGCCACCGGAAAAGTTGGCGGGGATTTCGGACGCGGTTTTCCCCTGGCCGTCGATGCCGGTTTAATGAAACTTGGGCAGGAAAAGTTCACCATATTTTGCGCCGTATGCCACGGGGCCAGCGGCGATGGCAACGGCATCACCAAAAAATACGGCATGGTGGCCACCCCGACCTACCATAATCAGCGCTTTCGCGACATGCCCGAAGGCGAGATTTTCAATACCATAACCAAGGGCAAAAACAATATGGGACCCTATGGGGCAAAACTGAGGCTCAGGGAGCGTTGGGCTGTCATCGCCTACTTGAGGGCATTGCAGCGCTCGCAAAATTCGAGACTTGCCGATGTGCCGTCCGAGCACAGGGAGGATTTGGGACTATGAGCGCTGAAACGGCCAACCCAACCCTGGAAGCGGTGGCTTCCTCCGGCAAAAATTACGATCTGGCGACCAAAGCACTGATTCTCGGCTTAGTCTGCCTCGGCGCCGCCTCTATCGGCTTGATGATGGGCTGGCGAACCGGTAATTCACGTCCTTTCCTGGGTTGGATGATCGGGCTCTCCTACTGGCTCTCCATGGGCGTCGGAATGCTTTTCCTGCTCATGATATTATACGTTTTCGACGCTGGTTGGTCGATTATCGTCAGGCGGCAAATTGAGCACGCCTTGTCTGGTTTCAAATGGATTGCCTTAATCTTCCTGCCGGTTGCGGCGCTGAGTTTTTTCCACCCCGAAAACAATGCCGTGCCCTGGGTCTGGATGGACCCGGCCAATATACTTGCGGGCGGCGAACAGGTCGGCGGCGATGTTTTGCATCAGAAAAAATCCGCCTTCCTCAATGTTGGTTTTTTCACCTTCCGGACCTTTTTTTATTTTGCCGCCTGGATCGGATTGGCGGGCATTTTGCGGCGTTGTTCTTTTTCCATGGAAAAGGATGGCGATCCCAAATGGGCGCGCCTGGCCCACAATGTTTCCGCGGTCGGCATTTACCTATGCGCTTTCTGCGCCACTTTCGCCGCCGTCGATTGGTTCAAATCGCTCGAGTACCACTGGTTCTCCACCATGTACGGGGTCTGGTTTTTTGCCGAGAGCATGAGGGCTGGCCTGGCCGGGACCATGGTAATCTGCTGGTTGCTGGGAACCCGCGGCTACCTCAAAGGCATTTATAACCGTTACCACTCCTACTTGCTGGCCTGCCTCATGCTGGCCTTCACGGTATTCTGGGCCTACATCAGCTTCTGCCAGTATTTTCTCATTTATAACACTAACATCCCCGAAGAAACCTTTTGGTATAACATTCGGGAAATGAATTTCGACGGTTCCAAAAACAGTTGGTGGTGGGTCAGCATGGGACTGGTATTCGCCCACTTCCTTTTCCCCTTCATCTATCTTTTATGGTATCACAATAAATTCGGCCTCCGAGTGCTCTTTATCGCCATCTGGATACTCGTTTTTCACGGCCTCGATATCTACTGGAATATTCTGCCGGGCCAGATTCCCAGCGATGAAAATATTCTCGGTTTCGTCGTCAGGCCCTTCATTCCCAACTGGGTTGATATTTTAACCTGGGTGGGTGTGGGGAGCATCTGCCTCTGGTCTTTTATCATCAGTTCCCGCAAGGTGAAACCCATTCCCATACGGGACCCGCGCATCCTCGAATCCATCAACGCCCATGAGTGAACAGCCTCCAACTTCGGAACCGGGCGGGCTCTCTTTGAGTCTATCGGCCCTCAGCATTTTCGGGCTGCTTCTCTCCTTTTTGCTGGTGGTCATCATCCTGGTCGCCTTCAACCGCCCCGCGCCGGTCGGCGATCGGATCTCGCAAAAGAGAGACAATACTTTGATGGAAGTCCGCAATTGGCACGAAGAAATCCTCACCACCTATGGATGGATCGATCAGTCGGCCGGGATAGTCCGGGTTCCCATCGATCGGGCTATGGAACTAACCCTCAAAGACCTGTCCGGCGAACCACCTGTAGGCGGGGGCCAGTAAACAAGCATTCATTTTTGTAAAGTTATATAACATCAACATCGTGAACACCCCATCCACAGAGCCATTGACGGCACAATCCAGGCTGCGCGAGATCGACCGCTCAATGAGATGGCCCCTGTTGCTACTCTTGCTCTCGGCCATTGTCTGGCTCTTGACGGCCACCGTTTTCGCTCTCCTGGCCTCCGTTAAATCGACCCATCCCGGATTCCTGGCCTGGTGCGAATGGCTCACCTATGGGCATGTCTGGGCGGCCTACCTCAACTCCATGATTTACGGCTGGGGCGGCAACGCCATTTTTGGGGTGGGGTTATGGATTTTGGCCCGGCTCTGCCGGCGGCCTGTTCCCCAAGCCGGGATGCTTTTGATCGGGGCCATATTCTGGAACATAGCCGTCACCATAGGAGTTGGCGGAATCATTATCGGGGATATGACCTCGATTGAATGGCTCGAAATGCCCAACTACGCGGTGCCGCTTTTGGCCTTTTCCAGCATAATTATGGGAATTTGGGGAACTCTCGTGGTCCGCTATGGCCGGCCCGGACCCGTTTTTATTTCCCAATTGTATATGCTTGGCGCCTTGTTCTGGTTTCCCTGGATTTATGTAACGTCGCAAATCTTTCTCATCTATGATCCGGCCCGTGGAGTGGTGCAGGCAATGGCCAATTGGTGGTATATGCACAACCTTTTGGGTCTATGGCTGATTCCAGCCGGGTTGGGCGCAGCCTATTACCTTATACCCAAAATTCTGGGACGGCCCATCCACAGTTACTACCTCGCATCCCTCGGGTTTTGGTCCCTGGCCCTCATAGTAGGGTGGGGCGGAATGCGCCACCTGGCCGGTGGTCCCATGCCTGCCTGGTTTGTCACGGTTGGCATCGTGGCCTCCATGGCCATGGCCCTCCCGGTCGCCATCGCCGCCATCAACCACCACCTCACCGTTTCCGGCCGTTGGGAACAAGTTGCGGCCAGCCCCGTCTTGCGGTTCGTGGTCTTCGGAACGATCTCCTATACCTTGGCCAGTCTGATCGGCTTTGCCATGTCCCTGCGCTCGGTCAGTGAAGTTTCCCAATTCACGCTCATGTTGCAGGGGCAGACCCATCATATGATTTATGCCTTTTTCACCATGACCATGTTCGGGGCGATTTATTACATGATGCCACGGCTTCTCAATTGCCCTTGGCCCTCGGCAAAATTAATCCAGTGCCACTTTTGGTGCTCCGCCGCCGGAATAACGCTTATGCTCGTTGCCCTCTATGCGGGCGGCTGGATTCAAGGCTCGCAAATGAATATGGCCACACTCGATAACTATGGTAATCCGGTGCATTTGGATTTCCTGCAAATCGCGCAAAACACAATGCCCTGGCTTCATGCCCGCACGGTTTCAATTTTCCTATTGGCCGTTGGGCATCTGGCGCTTGCGGCCCACATTCTCTGGATGTTTGCCCTGGCGGCCCTTTCTTGTAAAAAAGCCTTCTACGCCACCAATAACCACAACCTGCTTCCTGAAACTGCCGCTTCATGATTGAGATTGTGATAGAATGAAAAGCCTGCCTTTAGTATTTTGCGGATTATTCGCCACCCTGGCTCTTTCCTGGGCCGGTATTCTCTGGCAGGGCCAAAAGCAATTGGGCGATTTGCAACCGATGTCGGAATATTACGCCATCGACCTGGTTTCCAATACGTCCAGAATCGAAACACCTCAAAAAGACGAGCCTCTATACCCAGAGGAATCCGTCGGTCTGGCCCAACAGGGAAAAGCCCAATACATCAGCCTGGGCTGTGTCTATTGCCATACCCAGCAGGTTCGCCGAAAAGGCTTCGGGACCGATTTCGAGCGCGGCTGGGGAAATCGCCAATCGGTGCCACGCGATTACATACGCCAAAAACGGGTCTTGCTGGGATCTTCGCGCGCCGGACCCGATTTGGCCGGCTTCGGCCAGCGCAGCGGCTCGACGAACCGCTTGTACGCTCATTTGTATAACCCGCAATCCGAAGCGCCCGGTTCCAACATGCCTCCCTATGCTTTTTTATTCGAAAAACGAAAAGCCGCCTCAAATGGTGAAACTTCGCCCAACGCCATTGAATTTCCGGAGGGTTTTGGTCCCGCCGAAGGATATGAAATTGTGCCCACTCTCCGGGCCCAGGCACTGGTTGCCTATTTGCAGAGCCTGAAACTCGATTACAGCCTGCCCGAAGCCCGTTTGCTGGAAGAACCGCAGAATTAATCGATCCATTAATGAGCCACTCAAATCCTAACGATTCCGACTTCTCTCCGGAACTGGCTGAAAAAAGCCGGATGACGGATGACGCTCTTCTGGAAGCCCACACCCGGACGTTCTCCAAATCCGAGAGTGAGGGCAACGGTGTCCTCTCCATACCTATTTTGAGGACCGCCCTGTTCACCTTGATCTTCGTCTTCGGGGGCATATATCTCAATAAATACACTGGCGGTTACCATCCTTTTGTTTTCGACCCCGAAGGGTCACCTCCATCATGGGGGCCAGTTCCCGAAGGCGGGCAGCAAGTGGCAATTGATGGGGAAAAGCTTTACAAACGCAATTGCATTGCCTGCCATCAGGCAGATGGCAAGGGGTTGCCCGGCGCCTTTCCGCCCATCGTCGGTTCCCGCTGGGTGCGCGGGGAGCCGGACCGCATGGTGGCCATTATGCTCAACGGATTGACCGGCCCCATTGAAGTCACGGGCAAAACTTATAACAGCATTATGACGCCTTTTTCCTCTTTGCTGGACGACGAGCAGATAGCCGCTATTGCCACCTTTGTGCGTTCCAATCCCGATTGGGGCAATAATGCCGACCGGGTATCCGCCGAACAGGTGGCCGCCATCCGGGCCAGCCATGAAAGACCAACTGCCTGGAGCGTGGAAGAAATCAAAGAACTTTTTCCGTTCGAATAATACTTTCTCCCTCCCATTTAAAAGGGAAGGGGGGTCGCTCAGGCGCCCAGGGTTTTATGGTCGAGAAGATAGTTTTTTACATAGTCGGTGACGGCTTCCGCCAATGGCTTCACTGAATCTCTATAACCGCTATGACGAAGTTTTGAAATATCGGCTTCAGTGAAATACTGGTATTGAGACCGAATGCTCTCTGGCATGTCGATAAATTCGAAACTTACCGGCTTATCCATAACCTTGAAAATCGGTTCGACCAATTCTTTCCAAGTGTGCGCCTGTCCGCTGCCGATGTTAAACAAGCCGGAAGCATTTTCATTTTCAGCTAAAAAAAGCGTCATCTCCACGGCGTCTTTGACATAGAGAAAATCCCTCTTTTGTTCGCCGTCTCCATAATCTGGATGATAGCTTTTGAATAATTTGACGGCCCCGTAATCACGAATTTGTTCATAAGCTTTGTGTGCCAGGCTACGCATGTCGTCTTTGTGGTATTCATTGGGACCGAAAACGTTGAAATATTTAAGACCCACAATTTTCTCCAATAGATTGTGCCTTTGAGCGTAGAGATCGAACATGTGTTTGGAATAACCATACATGTTGAGCGGTCTAAGGCGGGCGAGGTCCTCATCTTTGTCATCCATTCCTTGGCCTCCGTCGCCGTAAGTGGCGGCTGAAGAGGCGTAAACAAAACGTATCCCTCTGGAAAGCGCCCATTCGGCCAGAATCCGGGTATATTCGTAATTGTTTTGCGTCAGATAGGAAGCGTCCTTTTCCGTTGTGCTGGAACAGGCCCCAAGGTGAAAAACAGCGCTGAACTCTCCAAAAACAGGTTTTTCTTTTCTCTCCAGTTCTTCAAGCAGTTCATCCGCTTCCAGATAATGGTCGAAGCGCAAAGGAACCAGATTTTTCCATTTTTCATCGCTCCCCAGATAATCTGCGATAATGATGTTTTCAAAGCCTCGCTTATTGAGGGCCCAAACCAACGCGCTCCCCATAAAACCGGCCCCGCCCGTAACCAGAATTTTTTCTTCGCCCAGCATTTTCATAATTTCAGCATGAAAATTTCATGCATCTTGAGAAAAGCCACAAAAATTCAGGCGGAAAAGTCAAAAGTAAAACCCAGCCTTAAACCCTCGCTCCCTCTGGCAGCAGCAGGGAAGGTTGAGTTCAAAAACGGTAGAACCCAAAAGTACGGAAATAATAATTAGACATAATATTTATTGTGCGTTTTTTGTTTTCCTATATCTTTGATGCTTAATCACTTAAATTCAAAGATTTTACTCGGTGGTCTTGTCTTTGATTTTTTCTATCAATTCATCGAAAGTGCCGTTTCTTAGAATATCGTCGAACTGCGTCCGGTAAATCTTTACCATGCTGGTGCCTTCGATCACGATATCAATGATTTCCCAATCCGATCCATCAGAATTCGATTTCATGCGATAAAGAATGGGAGTTTCCAAATAATCCTTGGTCACCAATTTTATTTTCACCAGGGCATTACTGCCTACCTTGCTTTCATCCTGATAGAGGATCTCCTTTAAATTTCCAAAATTTTCATGAATCTGATTAGTGTATTTAATTTTTATGAAACGGGTCAGGGTTGAGATAAAAAGTTTTTTTTCTTCGGCTGTCCGCTTTCTCCAATGCCGGCCCAGGCATCTCTGGCAAAGACCATGCCAATCGACTCGTTCATCCGCTACTTTTCCAATTTGAACCTTTTTTTGAGGGAGTTTTTCCTCACCCATGAGATCGGGGTCCTCAAGAATCGCCACTAATTTTTCGTTCGTTTCTCTAATCAACTCCGTGGGCAATCCCGCCATCGCCAAAGTAGCCGTCATCAGCCACATCACAAGGGTTGCGGTAAAAACCGTTTTTTTTAAACACCAGCGGACTTTTGACGAGATCGGTATCGGTTGCATTGAGGGTCAAAAGCTAGAATTTTCCGTGCACGAATTTGGATAGGAGTCCTTCAAAATCCATGGCCGGTTCCGTTTCCAATATCAAACCGCCGGGCTGAATAATCTCCACTACCCCGCCCGGGACGATTTCCACGTATTTTTCTCCGAACAAACCCTTCGTTTTGATCGAAGCAATGACGTCTTCCTGCAATTCCACGCCTTCATCCAGAACCATGAGGACATTGGCGTCATAATCGTCGAGGGTAATGGCTTTCACGCGCCCGATTGGGACACCGGCAATTTCCACCGGGGCGCCCGCAGTGAGCCCTCCCACATTGGAGAATAAAGCGTGCACCTTATAGCCGCTGATGTCGAAAAAATCCCTTTTAGCGAGTTTGACGCTTAGGTATCCTATCGCTGCCAAGCCAAGAATCATAAAAAGCCCAACGGAAAATTCCAAATAATGCTCTCTCGTCTTCATAATTATATTGTCATTGTGGGTTTTTAATGGGGTTCTTCTGTGAATATTCCAAGTCATTGATAATGCACGGGGCCTTCCGTGCTACCCTCGGCAAATTGCTTTAAAATCTGGTTTTCTGTGATAATTGAGCCATTTTCGCAGGGCGCGCTAATGATTTTTCCCTCGTGCAGCATGGCGGCTTTCTGGCAAATGGAAAAAATTTGCGGTATTAAATGGGTAACGATGATACCGGTTAAGTTTAGCCGTTGATGACACCTCTCGAACAGCTTGAGCATGGAATCGGCAATGATCGGGTCCAGCCCCGTGGTCGGCTCATCGAAGAATATGATTTCGGGATCCATTATGAGGGCTCTGGCCAAAGCGGTTCTTTTGACCATGCCTCCGCTTAATTGTGCAGGGTACTTCGATTCGACTCCTTCCAGTTCGACCTGTTCCAGTTCCTGCGCGATTTTTTTTCCGATTTCCGCTTCGCTCAGGCTGGTTTTTTCCCGCAGGGGAAAGGCCAAATTATCATAAACGGTCATGGAGTCGAACAGAGCGCCATTTTGAAATACGAACCCATACCTGCGGCGCATCTTTTCCAGTCTGCTTCCGCGCAGCGAACCCAGTTCCTCCCCATCAATCCAGATGCGGCCCGAATCCGGCTGCATGAGACCGGCGATATGCTTGAGCAAAACGCTCTTCCCGCTCCCGCTCCCGCCTATTAAAGCCAGGAATTCGCCCTTCTCGACGCAGAGTGAAACATCCCGCAATACCTCCGCTCCGGCTAAAGATTTTTGTAAATTCTCAACGCGAATCATTTCGATATATTCCTAAAAAACAACAGTTGTAATGAAAAAGTCCCATATCAGGATAAAAATCGAGGTAGTGACCACCGCCTGCGTCGTGGCCCGGCCGGCGCCTTCGGCGCCCAGTCCGGTGTAATAACCCTTATAGCAGCAGATCCAGGTCATAATGAGGCCGAAACTCAACGATTTGTAAATGCCGCCCACGATATCGTCCATTATCAGGTAGCGGCTGATTTCCCCAAAATAAGTTCCCGAGGGCAGCCCTAAAAGTTGTACGCCAATTAAATAGCCTCCAAAAATACCGGCAACATCGAATATCCAGGTTAAAGTAGTGAGCGCAATGACCCCAGCCACCATGGCCGGAAGAACGAGGTAGCGCAACGGGTTCAGCCCCATCAACTGCATGGCGTCAATCTGCTCATTATTGCGCATGATGGAGATTTCCGCTGTCATGGCCGAGCCCGCCCGCCCCGTAACCAGCAAAGCGGTCAAGACAGGGCCTAGCTCGCGTATCAGGGAGAGCGCCACGAGGGGACCTAAAAAAGCTTCAGAACCAACTCTTTTCAATGTGTTATGGCCCTGCAAGGCCAGGACCATGCCAGTAAAGACTCCCGTCAGGCAGATCAATCCGGTTGACTGCCAACCTATAAATTGTAGGCGCCTGACAATCCGTCCCCATTTGATTGGCGGCGACAACAAACAGGCCAGGCTCTCCATCAGAAAAATCCCCGAGCGTCCCAAACGCTTCACACGAAAGGTCCCTATTTCTCCCAGCAATAGGGTCAATCTAGCAAACATTTCTATTCTCTTTCCAGTCTGTCATTGGGTTTCCGACATTCCAAAATAAGAGGCGCCAACAGTCCTCATTATTCACGCACGTGAAGGATATATGATAAGATATTCCATTTCCTCATTTTTCGCAAATCATTAAAAATCAATGGCAATCCCAGAATTTTATTGCGCCGATGGAATGTTTCGAATAGCTGATTAACTTAGCCTTGGAAACTGTTTTCCACCCTCCCTATGATAAAAAGAGTTGTTATAATTGAGAATCAAACCGCGGTCAGGGAGATGATTGCCGAAATTATCTCATCTCAGCCCGATTTTAAGGTGGTCGCAGAATCGGGCGACGGACAGGCCGCTTACAATCTCTGCCTCGATTTGAAACCGGACTTTGTCATTCTCGATGTCATGCTTCTCGGCCTTCACGGAACGGAAGTTTTGCGCAGATTTGCCAAGTCTCTTAAAAAAACCAGGGTGTTGGTTTTTTCCGGATACCAGAATACCTCTTTGATCCGGGAATTGCTGCAAGCCGGGGCCCATGGGTTTGTGGAAAAATCGGCGCCTCTCTCCGAGCTAAAAAATGGAATCCAGGCGGTCGCCAATGGTGGCAGTTATTTTGGCCCGGATGTGGCCCGCCTCTTGCGCGAAGCGGTCGCCAACTCTTCTTCGCAAAATCCGGCCCTGGAATTGCTGACCACCCGCGAGCGGGAAATTCTACAGCTAATCGCCGAAAGCCACAGCACAAAAGAAGTCGCCGACAAGCTCAACATCAGTGTGAAAACGGCCGAAAACCATCGCACCAACCTAATGAAGA
Source organism: Opitutales bacterium (assembly GCA_965226205.1). Classification (GTDB taxonomy): domain Bacteria; phylum Verrucomicrobiota; class Verrucomicrobiia; order Opitutales; family UBA2987; genus JAJFLU01. The sequence continues at coordinate 627,698 of CBDDCJ010000029.1, forward strand.
AACTTGATTTGCACGATGTCGCCGGGCTCACCCGGTTTGCCATCGAGCAAGGGTTGATCAGCACGCCAGGGCGTCCTTAAAAAATCTGCCTTTCCAACAAAAAAAAGTTTGAGTTTAAACTAAAAAACACATACTTGCTATACTTATGAAAGGTCGAAAATTTCTTTTACTGGCATTGGTTCCTCTAATTCTGGCGTTGCCCGGGTGCTCCAAAAAAAAGCCCGACCCCACCCCACAGGACACTATTTTAGGGCCCGGCGGTGACAGAATCGACTATACGATTGTGACCGACGCCTATACCGGAGAATCGGAATTATTGGATGTCAGGGCGCCGGATTCCGACTTTATGGTGGTGGACAATCAATTGCCGGATTTGCTGTCCCCGGTATATTTTGATTATGATCTGGTCTCCATTTTACCCGGCCAGCGTGAAATACTTCAGGACGCCGCCGCCCATTTGCTTGAAAATCCCAACGATAAACTTCTCATCGAGGGCCATTGCGACTGGCGGGGAACCACCGAATACAACCTGGCCCTGGGCGACCGCAGAGCCAACAGCGTGAAACAGTACCTGGCAGCCCTCGGCGTGGACGAAGATCGCATGGAAACCAACTCAAAAGGCGACTTCGATGCGGTAGAGGAAGGGTCGTCCGGCCAAATGGCCAATGACCGCCGCTGTGACCTGATAGTCGTCAGATAGAGCCCTTTTGGACAGATAGACAGTAGATAACGGGCCGACTTCAAAGACAGCCGCTCATTCCGTTTCTCCCGCCAAATGGGATATAACGGCCTCAAGGCCGCTCACAATCCGGGCCATGGAGGCATAGTCAATGGTCTCAATGGTGTCTGTTTCGAGATGATAATGGGAATTTCGAAACGGGGCCGTATCGGTGACCATTAATGCCTTGTAGCCGAATTTCCAAAACGCCCAGTGATCCGACCAGCCGATGCCCGGTATAATTTCCAAAGCTGCGACCCCCTCCGACGGAAAAACGCAGTTGTTGCGGAAAACATCCACGGATTGGCGAACGAGGCCGCGGGACCTCAGGTTACCCACAAAACCTATAAAATTCCCCTGGTCCGGATAGAAAAAACTCAAGGGAAACGGATAATTCTGCGAATCGGCCTGGCCGGAAAAATATCCGATGGACTCAAGGGAGAACATCGCCACCACATTATCTCCCCGCTCGTGAAGCTCATTGGCGTAAACCAGACTACCCATGGTCGGCGTTTGAAAATGGGGATCTTCCTCGTTGACAAAGAGGACAAAGCGAATGGTTTTCTGCAGCCTTTTTTGAGCAAAGATTCGAGCCAGCTCAATCACTGCGGCTGAGCCGGTGGCATTATCATCTGCTCCCGGGCAGCCGACAACGGAATCGTAGTGCCCGCCGATTACGACAATTTCTTCGGGCTGCGCCTTGCCGGGAAGTTCGACCTCAAGGTTCCTCACTACACCGGAGGGAATGTCGAAAGTTTGCGACCGAACTTTATACCCCAATTCCCCCAGAGTCTTTTCCAGGTATTCGGCGGCGGCTAGCAAACCTGCGTATGCAATGTAATTCCGCTCTCCAATTTCGTGAGCCAGCTTGCCAACATGCCGTTGTAGATTTCGGGCCGTTTCTTCCTCCTCCCCTTCCAGCACAGGCAAAGAGCCGGAGTAGGTTTTCCCCGGCATGGACACCATCCGGAAAAAGAAAAACCCAACGACCAACAAGATAACACCGATGGAAATGCCCAGTTGCATCCACCCCTTGGTTCCCTGAGGCAGAATTTCAAATACCATTACGCCTGAAAATAATTAATAAAATCAATCGGGGGTCAACCCTGCCGGGATGCTGAATAAGCTTCCATCGTCGAATCTCTGAAAGAATCGGCTTTGTGGGGTATTATTTTCAAAGGTAAAAATCCAACCCGGATTACCCCCGAAGATATAAATCCAGCGATAGGTCGATTCGTTCAGGAAAATCCATTCGTTGAGGCCTAAATCCCATAAAAATATTTCGTTTTCGGCGCTATTTTCGGCAACATATTGCCAGCCGTGCTCGTCATGATAAATCCAGGGCCAGAAATCCGCGTTATAGTTCTGGTACCAGGTAGAACTGCGCCAGCCGGAGAATCCGATAATCGCAACCCCGCCAAAAACGTCGGGTGGTTCGGTGTCGTAAATCATCTCGGCAAAGTCAGGAAAATCGATGAATGGATTTCGGTTTCCCTGGAAGTCATTGAAAATCACCTGATTTCGAAGGCGTTCACCGTCGGTCACGGGAAATTGCCGGTGCCAAATAAGCAGTGTGTCGAGGGCGCCCAGTTCCGTACTGGATAATTGCGAATCGTTGGTCAAAACCAGGTCGGTGGTGGCGGAATCGCTCCCATCGTAGCGAACGGCCATATAAAACATCGACCGGGCGATGGCGCCTTTCACGCTGTCCGGCGGTTCCCACGAATCCGAATCTGCGGATACTGCGGGCGCCAATGAAAAAGTTCCCGGTGGGCGGTAGCCGGAGTCATTTGCATCACTTTCATCGAAAATCAAATTACCCCGGTCGCTGTTGGTGGAAACATAGCTTGGGCGTAGGTTGAAGAGGTCCGAATTATCCGGCCCCGAACTGCTGATGCCCCTCGAACGCGGCCAGAGGTGCTCCCTATTATAAATTCCCGTAGAGGTGGTGAAGGGTTCCGAGGCCCTTGAATAAATTAAAATCGTGTTATTACTATTCAAAGGATCCTGATCGGTAATTAAAAACGCCTCATCCGTCTGAGAATACGAAATGCTGGTATGATCATCGATGATCCCATGGAGCGCATCGGCCAGCTCCGTCCCTGTTTTGCCTTCTGCCAAACTATAGTAACCATCAGGAATTGGTTCAATGACGGTTTGGGCGTTTCCCAGAGCGGCCCACAAAAACGTCAGCAAGATACTGAAAAAAAGTGATTTCATGTGAACTGTTCGATTCCTTCCAGGGCCATGACTCCAGGGAGTAATTTGCCTTCGAGGAATTCCAGACTGGCCCCGCCCCCCGTGCTGATGAAACTGATGCCGTCGGCAAATCCGCCCATTTTAACCGCCTTGACGGAGTCCCCTCCCCCCAGTATGGAGGTCGCCTGGGTATTTCCGGCAATCGCCTCGGCTACCGCAAAAGTGCCCTGACGACAGGACTCAATCTCGAAAATCCCCATCGGCCCGTTCCACAGGATGATCCGCGCCCGGGCAATTTCCTGCAAATAGTACTCAATTGTTTTCGGACCGATATCGACTCCCGACCAACCCTCCGGGAAATTGCCTTCGACGACACGCAACTGCCCCGTGGCGGAAGCTTTGAAATCCAGTTTTTCGGCAATCAAATGATCGACCGGGAGCAGGAATTTGACGCCCTTTTTCCGGGCCGCTTCGAGGATGTTTTTGGCCAATTCAATCTTGTCGGGTTCACAGAGACTGGAACCGATCTGGAAGCCTTGCGCCAGGCTGAATGTATAAGCCATCGCTCCGCCGATTAATATGGAATCCGCTTTTTCCAACAGAGCCTCAATGACCCCGATTTTATCACTCACTTTGGCTCCGCCCAGTATGACAACGAAGGGACGCTCCGGATTTACAGTCTTTTCGCCCAGATAAGCCAATTCCTTTTGGAGAAGGAATCCGCCCGCTTTTTCTTCTATCAAAACAGGCAACCCGGCGGTCGAGGCGTGAGCCCTGTGGGCCGCTCCAAAGGCATCGTTGACATATATTTCAGTAAGCCGGGCCAATGCCCTGCCGAATTTTGGATCATTCTTTTCCTCACCGGGATGAAAGCGGAGATTCTCCAGCAGGACAACCGAACCGTCGTAGATTCCGCGCACGCCCGATTCCACTTCCGGGCCCACGCAATCTTTCAGGAATATAACTGGCTGCCCCAGCTTCCTGGCCAGTTCCGCCGCTACCGGCTGGAGACTGAATTGCGGATTCCGCTCTCCTTTAGGACGACCCAGATGACTGGCCAGGATGACTTTTGCACCCTCTCCCTGCAAATGCCTGATGGTGGGCAGAGCTGCCTCAATCCTTGTGCCGTCGGATATTTCGCCTCTGGAATCGAAGGGCACGTTAAAATCCACTCTGACAAATACGCGTTTGCCCTTGGGGGAAATATCATGAAGGGTTTTCATGTTTAAAAAACCAAATTGACCGGTAAGCGCCGATCAAAGCAACACAGGAAAGATAAACGGGTTTTCAAAGATGTTCAAAGCAATCCGGAGACGATTTTAAGCAAATCGACGCAACGGTTGCTATAACCCCATTCATTGTCATACCAGCTGATCAACTTGAAAAAATGGCTGTTCAGGCCCATGCCCGAATGGGCATCGAAAATGGATGAAGCCGGTTCGTGGATGAAATCACTCGATACCACCTGGTCTTCCGTATAGGTGAGAATTCCCCTTAGTGGCCCTTCCGCGGCCTCCTTCATTTTTTGGCAGATTTCCTCGTAGGAAGTAGCCTGTTGGGTTTTCACCGTCAAATCGACCACTGAGACATTGGCGGTTGGCACCCGCAGGGATATGCCGGTTAACTTGCCATTGAGTTCCGGTAAAACGATTCCCACCGCTTTGGCCGCTCCGGTTGTCGAAGGAATAATGTTGATGGAGGCCGCCCTTCCGCCCTTCCAGTCTTTCTGGGAAGGTCCGTCGTTGGTTTTTTGCGTGGCCGTATAACTGTGCACGGTCGTCATGAGCCCCTCCTCAATGCCAAAATTATCGACCAGAACCTTGGCCACCGGAGCCAGGCAATTGGTCGTGCAGGAGGCGTTCGAGATAATGTCGTCCTCCGCCGTGATGGTCTCCTCGTTGACTCCTATGACCACCGTTTTCAGGTCCCCTTTGCCGGGGGCGGAAATAATCACTTTTTTGGCCCCCGCCTTCAGGTGCCCGCGCGCTTTTTCACCCTCTGTGAAAAGCCCGGTAGACTCGATCACGATCTGCACGCCGAGTTCATCCCAAGGCATGGCGGCGGGTCCTTCCCGCACTGCCAGGCATTGAATTTCGGAGCCGTTGACGATCAGCAGGTCATCCTGTTCCAGGTAGGAATTCGATTTGCCGGCCTCGACCGTTCCGTTGAATCGCCCATGCACCGAATCGTACTTCAGCAAATAGGCCAGGTTATCGGCTGGAACCAGATCGTTAATGGCGACAACCTCGAACTCACTTCCGAGCAATTTTTGTTCAACCAGGGCGCGAAAGACGAGACGGCCGATGCGACCGAATCCGTTAATGGCAATTTTAGTGGTCATAATAAAATAAGTGTAGGGTTAAGCCGATTGTGGGTTTATGAAACCTTCCCGTTTTCCTGGTATGGAAGGCCTCAAAATTCAGGAAATGGTTATGAAAACGACCTCAATCCCTTTTGCAAGAATTATGTGCCAATATATCCATATTGATTCTCATTATTTCAACCAGAGTCCGCAGCTCATGCCTGGCAGGTGGAGGATTTCACCTTCGCAACGTAAAAGAGCGGTATCCAGCCCGGTTTCCGCCAACCGTTCATAATCCGCAACTTGTTTCCAATTTTTAAGAGCGATCTCGTTTAATTTAATGGCAACGTCCTCATTGTGGGGGTTGACGGCGAAAAGGATGCGCTCCTGCCCTACGCTGCCATCGGCATTATACAACGCCGCCACGGCGCTGGAACCGGCGGTGTGAAAAAACCGCAAATACTCCTTCCCAGGATGCGAAGACAGGCGAAACGCCCTGCCCTTTGCCGAGAGCCGAAACCGAATCCAGTTGCGGAAATACTCATGAGTGCCTGGAAAACGCAGCATTCGGCCATAGTCCAGAGCGTTCAAATCGCCACGCAAATAGGTGTTGTGCGCCCCCCCCTTCGAGCGAAGCATATCCTGACCAGCCGCTATCATGGGGATGCCGAGCGAACTCATCAGTATCGCGACCATCAGATGTGTCCTGCGCCGGTCCATAAAGGTCGGGTCCGACCCATTGTGGCCGGGATTTTCCGTAATATCATCGAGCCAGCAGCGATCATCGTGGGATTCCACATAATTGACCGTTTGGGCGGGAAACGAAGTCAGGTGGCCGGGTGAACCCGCAAGGTAAAATTGAATCCCCTCCAGGTCGCCGCAGCCCCTCAGGTATTGACGCATGAAAATACGGAATCCGTCATTCCAGGAAGAATAGCCGGTGACTTTGAGATTTTTGGCAATATGCCCCCGGAAACTCCACGGCTCGGCAATTAATATCACCGGTGGACACGCTTTTTTCAGGGCCTTTTCAATCTCACGAAGGGTTTCCACGCCGATCAACTCCGCCAAATCGAAGCGAAATCCGTCAATATTGTAAATTTCCAGCAGATGAATGAGACTCTCGATAATGAGCCTGCGAGCCATCGGGCTGTCGCCTCGAAGGGTGTTGCCGGTGCCGCTCCAATTGAAAAAATCGCCATTTTTATCGAGTTCAAAAAAGTAACCTTTGTCGATACGGCCCAGATGGTTGGGTTCGCCCGTATGGTTGTAAACGACATCCAGGATAACGGCCAGGCCCCGGTCATGACAGGCCGCCACCAGGTCTTGAAATTCCCGAATCTGTGAGCCTCGATCCGGAAAACTTGCATACCCGGCATGGGGTGAGAAATAATTTACCGGCATATAACCCCATTGATAAATCGCCTCTTCGCCCTCATCGTTTTGCTGTACTGGCTGCAATTCCAGGGCGTTGACTCCGAGAGATGCCGCATAAAACTCCTCGCTTTCGATCCATTTCCGCAGCCCGCTGAATCCCAACCGCTCGCGCTCGTCCAAATCGATCGGCGCCCGCGCCGTAAGGTCTCGCACATGCGCCTCCATGATGACCAGATCTTCCCGTTCCGGCGGAACAAAGTTTTTCGCCGGTTTCTCAATCAGAGACCGGTCCCAGACGATTCCCGGTCCACCCGGACCTGCCGTCGCCATTGCGTAAGGATCCAGGATATTGTGACCGGGAACGATCCCGGTGTGCTCCTGGTTATGGCTGTCCTCCAGATTGAAATGATAATAATAGCCATGCAGATTGAGGTCAAAAACAGCCTCCCAAGTAGTGGCGTCCACCCGTTCCATATCCAGAACCTTCGACCGCTTCGTATTTTGCAAATCCTTGTAGATGGATACGGCCGCTCCGGTCGCCCGAGGCGCGAATAAACGGAAAAAGGTCCGGTTCTTTTCAACGATGGCGCCAAGCGCCAGGCCGGTTCCGGCTTTCAGGAAATAGTCGCCCTGCGCCAACCCCGCCGCTTCCTCATATTCGTCCTCTTTCCACAAAACGCCCCCTCCCCCGTCGAATCCTTCCAGTTGCGATCTGCTAAATCTAAAAATATGCCGACCGGTCTGGTGCGGGTGGATGCGGAAATTTCCGATGCCCCCGCCGGTCGTAGCCGGTGTTGGGCGCATCGGCAGGCGGCTCCAGCCATTGGCCGTCTTCGGTCACGAATTTGAATTGCGCCCATTTTCGATCATAACAACGCTTCCGGGGCGCCTTTAACTCCAGACGACTTTGCCCCTCCACCTCAGTCGGCTGCAATTTCCATATATTCTCACCCTCGGCATTTCCCCAGTCATTAAAATCGCCAACCACATACAAGACGCGATTCTCCAATTCGATATTCGGATAATAATCGGGTAAAACCAGGAATCTAACCATCCCGTCCTCGACAAAATACCCGCTTTTCCCGGCAAAAAGAAGCGGTGAAGCCCGTTGCAATTCCCTCAAAGGCCTCTCGTCCAAAGTGGAAAACAGCGGCGGGAGATCGGCGGACTTCCAATCCCGGCTCAATTCGACAAAGCCGCAAGTCGCCGAAATCCATCGGGCGCTGGCAATCTTCTTGATTGGATTATTCATCATCATTTACCTTCACAATATCCGCTTTCACTGAAGTCATTTGCAACATAAGCCAGCAGTATATAGCAAAAAGCAAAAAACGTCAATGGATACGTTGGCTACGTTTGATGCGTTTGATTAAACTTCGATTTTCGGTGTTTTTTTCATCAAAAAACCCCAATTTCACCCAAAAAACACCCTCCCAACTGATAAAAAAACCGCCAATCGCCGATAATAAACCCCAAAATATCATAAAACCGCAGATCGTGCAGATAAACGCAGATAATAAAAAAGCATATTTACCACTACTTCAAAATTATCTGTGTCCATCTGTGTAATCTGTGGTAAAAATATTCCTCATCCTTCATCCACCATCCATGTAATCCGTGGTTAAAATATCCACGATCCTGTATCCAGCTTCCATTTAGAATCCAATGAAAAATATCCTGGTTGCCATGTCAGGCGGCGTGGACAGCGCCGTGGCCGCCCTGCTTTTGAGCAAACAGGGCCATCGCGTGACCGGCGCTTATATAAGGACATGGATAAGCGAGGAGGAGGTCTTCTCCGACTGCCCCTGGCAGCGGGAAATCAAGGATGCCCGTGCCGTGGCCGAATCCATCGGTATCGATTTCCTCGTCCTGAACTTCATCCGGGAATACCATGAAAAAGTCGTCCACTACATGGTCGAGGGTTACCGAAACGGAACCACTCCCAACCCCGACGCCATCTGTAACCGGGAAATGAAGTTCGGCGTCTTCCTCGATTACGCTCTCAGCCACGGGTATGACGGTGTGGCCACGGGGCATTATTGCAGAATCGCGCATGACGCCGGCGGCGGGTTGGAATTGCTGGAAGGTTTCGATAAAAACAAGGACCAATCCTATTTTCTGGCCCTCGTCCGGCGGGAGCAATTGAAACGCGTTCTTTTCCCCACCGGCGATTTGACCAAACCCGAAGTGCGGGAACTGGCCCGTCAGGCCCGCCTGCCCAACGCCGAAAAAAAAGACAGCCAGGGCATCTGTTTTCTCGGAAAAGTGCGCATCGCCGATTTTCTCTCCGGCTACATCGAAGACCAACCGGGAGAAATCGTCACCGCCCGAGGACGTGTCCTCGGTCCGTCATGGCGGCCTGCACAAATTCACCCTCGGTCAGCGTCGCGGCATTGGAATCCCCTCCAACACCGACCATCAAGCCTACGTCGTCGTGGCCAAAGATTCCGCCACAAACCGGCTCGTAGTGGAATTCGACAAACCCGCCTCCCCCAGCCTCTACACAACCACCTGGACGCTGCAAAACCTCAACTTTATAGCCGACCCGCCAAAAATCGGCTCCACCCTGCTGGCCCGGCCCCGCTACCGAGACCCCGCCACCCCGATTACTTTTAACCGGAATAAAAAAGGCGCCGCCACAGCCAAGGTGCATTTCCATAAACCCCAGCGAGCCATCGCCCCCGGCCAGGTCTGCGCCCTCTACCATGAGGAACATCTCCTCGGCGGCGGTGTCTTCACCGAAACCACTTCGTTTTAATAAGCCCACAAATGCACTCAAATCTCCATTAGGAACTGACAATGACCAAAACGCATTTTTACATTACTGCTCGTTGGAATCGCCTCTAGCTTAAGTGCGGAGACTCTAACCTCTCCGGTGTTTAGCATCGACCTGGCGACCGATTGGAAACACCGCATTGAGCAACGCCCGCCCGCCCCAGATGAACGAGGAGATCTGATTAACATCCATCGGCTTGATGGAGTTGGCGAGCTGAAGATCCAATCCTATATCGAACCAGATGACTTCAGTAAGGCCCGCCTGCGACTCCTGACCAATGTAGAAGCATCAACGCGGCTTACATGGCATGAAGGGAAAGGTTTTTCGGGCTACCAGCACAGTTATACCGAAAACGGATCATTCTATAAGCAATGGTGGCTCAAGAATGAACGGACTATACTCTTCATCGTTTACGACTGTGATGTTGACGCGCAGCAAATTGAAATCGAAGCGATAGATAAAATGGTCAACTCAATCAAAATAAACCGGACCTGACCAAACGGCTTTGAAAGCAACGTCTATTCACACCTTAACCGTAATTCCACCCATTGAGCAGGTTTTTTCAAAGTGCTCCTTAGTCACGGGTTGGATGGAAAGACGCTGGAATCTCTGCACGACCCGCATTCCTTCGAGTTCGGGAGTGGCTTTCATTTCCCGCAGGCTGACATAGGTTTTGAACTTTTTCTTCCATTTAATATCGACGGCATACCATTGCGGTTTTTCGGGTGACGATTTGGGGTCGTAGTACTTATGTTTTTTATCGAAAGCCGAAGGGTCCGCATAACCCTCGCGCACGATTTCAGCCAACCCAGGCACACCCGGAGCATCGCAGTTGGACTGATAAAAGAGGACCGAATCCCCCACCTTCATTTCGTCCCGCATGAAATTGCGCGCCTGGTAGTTGCGCACCCCTCTCCACTTGCCAATGCTATTGGGCCTGTCGTTTTTCAGCTCGTCAAACGAACAAGCCTCCAATTCGCATTTCATAAGCCAGTATTTTCGCGCCATAGTCATTTGCCTCCTTTATTTTTTGGTTTAGGGGATTTATAAATGCCTTTGGGTTCTTGCACGAGCACTTCCGCAGGGATGCCCAATCCGAGGTGCAAGGACCGGATCATCCTCAGACTCAAGGGACGTTTGTAATTGAGCACCTCCGATACCTTGCTTTTGTTGGGAATAAATTTTTGAAGATCGGATGGGCGCATACCCTCTTGTTCCATACGGAATTTAATGGCTTCGACCGGATCCGGGGTATCGATGGGGAAATGTTCTTCTTCATATTTTTCCACCAACAAGGACCACAATTCGAGTTCATCGGTTTTAGAAGAGTTCGCAGGCGCATCCATCAACCCTTCAACATGCTTCAACGCCGCTTCATAATCTTTTTTGGTCTGGATGATTTTTACTTTCATGGTTCGGAATGGGTTGTTGGAAGTTTTAGTATCTAAATGGTCGCTGCATTGATTTTATCATATTCTGCGTGGGTTCCCACAAATCGTATGAAGACAATTCCAATATCGTAACGAATGTGCACCACCAGCCGATAGGTGTTTTTCTTGATGTTAAATATTATTCGGCTCCCAGGTAATATGTCGGCGGATCGGTAAAAATTCTTGATATCCTGTGGAGTTTTCCAGTCAGCCGCCTTTGCCTCATGATACCAGGATTCCAGTGGGCCTTTGGCATCGGTATGCTTCTCGTAATACTCTTTGAGGGTTTTTCGCGCAATGATTCTCATTTATAATCGGCCAACATAACAGGTTTGTAAAGGATAAAGTTCCCATTAAGGGAACTTTTTTTAAAACCAGAACAAAATACCCAGCAGCAGGACGGCCAGGCAGGCGGTTACTCCGATGGGTAGGGCGCCCAGTCGGGCTTTTTCATAGTAATCCTGTTTTTTTGGCCAATATTTCGGAACGGTTTTTGCTCTGGGCGATCCAGACGGGCATCAGCATCCCAACCATCAAATGAGAGGGCGCTTCGCGGAAAAACACCCTTATGCGGTGAACCCATACGGGGCAGAAAATCTTCGAAAGTGAACGCATTGAGACCGCTCAGGAATACCTCCGATCCACGGTAAAGGAGCCGGCCTCCTTTGCGGTAAAACCAGTCGAAGTCCAGATTCACCGCGCGCATTTCCCGTGGGTAGATTCCCAGGAGCATCAAGGTGGTAAAAGCCAGGGCGGAGAAAAAGAGCAATTGGGTCTGAGTCACGACATGGGTAAGTGTATAGGGAACAAAGTCCACCGGATAGGGCAAGAGACTGTAGAGCAAGGCGGGAAAAGCGCCGTTGAATATGCATAGAAAAGCGGCCAATCCCATAGCCACCAACATACTGATGGGCGCCTCCTTGGTCCTGATGCCGGAATCGTGCCCGAAAAACGCAAAATAGGGGATTTGAATACCGGCGTGTTTCAATACCCCGGCCGAGGCGATGAGCAAAACCACCCAAACCCACAAATATCCCTCTTGTCCCGCCGCCGCCAATACCATCGACTTGCTGACGAAGCCGCTGAAGAGGGGAAAAGCCGAAATCGAGGCGGCCCCGACCATGCAAAATCCAGACGTCACGGGCATCGATTTGTAGAGTCCGCCGAGGTCCGTGCCTTTTATCCGGCCAGTGCGCAGGAGAACCGCCCCCATCGACATAAAAAGGAGGCAAATGACTATGACATCATTAAACGCGTGGGCCACCGCCCCGTTGATGGCCAGAGGCGTCCCAATACCGATTCCCACCACCATGAAACCAATCTGGTTTATCATACTGTAGCTGAGCACTCTGCGGAGGTCGTTTTCGATCACCGCGAAGAAGATGGGAAACATCGTCATGACGGTTCCGATGACAACCAGTTCCTCGGCCCCGGGAAATCCTCGGGCCAGCGCGTAAACGGCCGCCTTGGTGGTGAAGGAACAGAGGAAAACCGTGCCCACCGGGGTGGCCTCCGGGTAGGAATCTATAAGCCAGGTGTGCAGCAGGGGGAACCCGCACTTGATCCCGAAACCAATAAAGATAAGCCAGGCGGCCATCCCATGCAGAGACATGCTCTCGAAGGCAAGGCTGCCGGTTTGGTGGTACTGCACGGCGGCCCCCGCCAAAAGAAGCAATCCGGAGGATACATGCATGAGCAGGTAGCGGATGCCGGAATTAAAGGATGTTTTGCTCCGGCGGGCCCAAATCAGAAATACCGAGGTAATGGCCAGCAACTCCCAAAAAACAAAAAGAGTGAGCAGATCGCCCGCGAAAACCACCCCAACGGCGCTTCCGGCATAGAGCAGGGCGGACACCAACTGCACCCGGTCTTTTACCTGCACCGCGTAAATAGCCCCCAGAAATGCCGCAAGGTGAAAAAGATATCCAAAGAGCAGACTGAGCTTGTCCACTCTCAAACTATCGAGTTCCAGGCCCATAAAGACCATCGGCATGGCATCGCCTTGCTCCAGTGAAAGAACATTGAGCAAGCCCAGCACGGGGGTCAGGACCAATACCGTTTTACGCGCCTTGCCCGGCAAAAAAGGCAGAACCAGCGCCCCCGCAAAGAGAATCACCGAGGGATGGAGGCTATTCGTCATAATAATCCTCCTTTCTCTGTAAAAGAGCCCTCACCACAAACCTGGCCGTCAGAACGATAAATGTACAGGCGGCAAAGCCGTAAACAGCGTAGAAGCCAAACCACCCGTCGGGAGAAAATGCGCCTTCCTCAAAACTCAGGTGCTTGTGCTCGATTTCAAAAAAGAATACCACGTCCAGAAGGAACAAAATCGCGCATGTGATAACGAGGAGGACGATAAATTTGCGAACGTTTTTCGGCTCATCAAATAAGTGCTTCCTGCCGTCGTCGGGCAAAAGCGCGAGGCCGTCCTCATAATCGTGCCAGGGTTGGGGTTCTTCTTTGTCGGTCATTGGGAACCTCCCATCAATTTCGCCAAAGTTAAAATAATTTCGGGAAACAGAAAGAGAGCCAGGCTGCCCAGGGCAGTGGCCATCAGCGGGATAACGCAGGCGGCGGGCGCTTCCCGCAGGTCTATCTTCATTATTCCGTTTTCCGGTGGCAAATAAAAGGCCCGTACCGCAATAGGCAAAAGGTAGGCGATGTTGAGCAGGGAGCTCACGGCCAATACCAGGGTCAGGATAATGTTGCCGGACTCCATCGACCCCACAAAGAGGAACCATTTGCTCCAGGCCCCGCCCAACGGCGGCAGCCCAATGATGCTGAGAGCGCCCAGCAGATAGGCCGACATGGTAAACGGCATATGCCACCCGATGCCATTCAATTGGCTGACGTATTTTTTGCCGCTGGCCACGAAGATGGCCCCGGCGCAGAAAAAAGCGTTATCTTACCCATCGCGTGCATGGCGATATGCATGATGCTGCCCGTCAGGGCGCTCCCCGAAATCATGGCCGCCCCCAAAATAATATACGACAACTGGCTGATGGTGGAAAAGGCCAGACGGCGTTTCAAATTGTCTTGGGTGAGGGCGATGAGGGAGGCGGTCAAAATCGTTATGGAAGCCAGCCACACGATAACGTCGGCGGCGCCCACATCACTCAGAAAATCCATCCCGAAAACGCCCGTGAATACCCGTAAAACGCAAAACACCCCTACTTTCACCACGGCCACTGCATGAAGCAGGGCGCTGACCGGCGTAGGCGCCACCATGGCCGCGGGCAGCCAGGAATGAAAGGGCATCAAGCCCGCTTTGGAAAATCCGAAAACAAACAAAACCATCAAAACGGCGGCTTCCCCGCCGGTCACATATCCGGCCAGAAAACCCCCGCTCGCAAAGTCCAGCGAACCCCCCGTTTTGAGGTAGGAATAGATCATGGCGGGCAAGGCGAAGGCCACCGATGTGCCCAGCAGATAAGTCAGGTAGGTGCGTCCGCCGGAACGAGCTTCCCTGTCCTGATGATGCGTCACGAGGGGATAAGTTGCCAGAGACAAGACCTCGTAAAAAAGGTACATGGTCAGTAGATTGGCGGAAAACGCCACACCCAAAGTGGCCGACAGGGCGACGGCGAAAAAGACGAAAAAACGAGTTTGCGAATGCTCCTTCAGGCGTCTCATATAACCGGTCGAATAGACGGAAGTGGCTATCCACAAAGTTGAGGCCACCAGGGCGAAGAGCATACCCAAACCGTCCACCCGAAAGGCCAGCGCGAGGCCGGGGATAATTTCCCAAAAGGTCCATTCAATGACTTTCCCCTCCAGGATAACAGGCAGCATGGACAGAACTATCCCGAGTTTTATAAACCCGGCCAGAAAGGTCCACCCCTCGCGCAAGTTGGGCCGCCGCCGGGACAAGAGGATAGGGACGATTGCCAAAAGGGAGACCGAACAGGCGATCAGGGGTCTGCTGCTTATCACGACTTCCATATTAACCGATAAAACCGAGGGGGCCGAATGTGCTCACGGCCTGGCGGATGAGTGAGATGATTTCCTGATTGAAGATGCCGATAAGCAAGAGACAGGCGGCCGTAATTAACAACGGCCCCAGCATAGTCAAGGGCGGCTCCCCCGCCTCACCGGGGGCTTCCGCTTCCGCCCTTTCTTCATGGCCATGGGAATCTGATTTTGAAAAATAAGCCACTTCGAAGATGCGGAAAAAGAGAATGGCATTTATCAGGCTGGAAAATAGCAGCGCAGCCACATAACCCCAATGGCCCACCTCTATGGCCCCGCTGATGAGGTACCATTTGCTAAAAAAACCGCAAGTGGGCGGAATGCCGATCATGGAGAGCCCGGCGACGACAAACCCGGCCATCGTCCAAGGCATTTTTCTAAACAATCCTCTCATTTCCGGAATGGTGTTTTTGCCCGTTTTGTAAATGATTGCCCCAGCCGCCAAAAAGAGGCACAGGGTCATAAAGGCGTCGCTCACGACATGATAAAATGCCCCCACAAGTGCCGTCTCGTTGGCCAGCCAGACGCCCCCTACCATATAACCCACTTCAGCTACGATAAGATAGGTAAGCATCTTTTTGAGGTTGATCTGGGCCAGGGCCAATATGGAGCCCGCCACGATGGTCAATACCGCCATCCAGACAACAACATGGCTCCAACCCAAATAAGCGAAAACATACTCCGGACCGAAAACAGTCATCATCAGCCGGATCATTACATAGATGGTTACTTTGGTCACGAGGGGCGCCAGAACGCAGCCAGCGGAGGACGGAGCGTAGGCATAGGCGTTGGGCAGCCAGCCGTGCAGCGGGAAAAAAGCCATTTTTATCCACACCCCCACCAGGATCAGCATGAAGGCCACGAGTATTGTTTTTGAGCCGTAGAGGTCGGTCTGGCGCAGTATCTCCCCTATATCCACCATGTTCAGGGAACCGGTTTGGATGTAGAGATAACCCACTCCAAGCAGGTAAAAAGAGGCCCCCATGGTGCCCATAATAATATAATTGAAGCTGGCTAAAACCGCGCGCCTGGAACTCATCGCGATCAGGGCGTAACTGGTCAAAGAAGAAACCTCCAGCAGCACGTAGAGATTGAATGCGTCGCCAGTTAAACTCATTCCCAGCAATCCGGTTATGAGAAGCAGGAAAAGGGTGTAAAACTGGGGGCGTTTATCGGGATTTTCTGCGGCGGCGGCCCGTATCGAATAAATGGCCGTTAAAAGTGAAACCGTGTTGATCACGACTAGAAGGATAGCGTTCAGCGCGTCGATTCGAAATTCGATGCCGAAAGGTCTGGGCCACCCCCCCAAATTATAAACCACTTCCCCATCCGCCGCGACTGGCCCGAGTAGCGCAATGGACACGGCCAGTGAGAAGCTCAAGGCGCCCAATACCAAGGGCAGGCAAACCCCCGCCCACCTGCCGCCGAGGAGGGAGACCGCAATAGCCGCGAAAAATGGCGCCAGAAGGATTAGGACGGGGTAATGTTCAGCCATCGTCCGGATTTATTTTCGCCAGTATCTCCGGTTCTTCGATGGAGCCGAATTGCTGGTAAATTTTTTGCACAATGGCCAGGCCGACTCCCAACGTAGCCACCCCCACCACGATGGCCGTAAGCATCAATACATGCGGCAGCGGATTGGCGTAATCTTCCGCCCGAATGCTTTCGGCATGACCCGCGGCATGGGAAACTCCATGCTCGAGAATTGGAATATTGGAACCTTCCTTTACCCCCATGGATACATAAAATAATATGATGGCGGTTTGAAAAATTGACATCCCGATCAGTTTTTTAATGAGGTTTTTTTTCGAAATCATGGCAAACAGGCCGATCATCATGAGGATGATGTAAATCCAGTAATTGAGGCGCGAAACTATGAATTCCATAACGCTCATTATATCACAGACCCCCTTTCATGCGCCCGTGGGAGGAGAGATTGGCATAAATGACAAACATCATGGCGGCAACGGTGAAGCCCACTCCTATTTCCACCCCCATTATCCCATGTGAACGTGCCTCTATGGCATTCCCCGGCAATACCTTGTGCAGGACTGAATAATCGAGAAAATTACCTCCCAGCAAAAGACAAACCACGCCGATACCCGCATATATCAAAATGCCAGCTCCGGCCAAAATGACCGCCTTCTTAGCGGATACGCGATCCAGCGCGGTCTGCAATTGAAACGACAAAGCCAGCAATATGAGGCTGGCCCCGAAGATAACCCCCCCTTGGAACCCTCCCCCCGGACTGTGGTGCCCGTGAGCGATGACATAAAAGGCAAACAACTGGATAACCGGAACCAACAGCCGGCAGGTTTGCGCCAGTACCAGGTTCGTCTCACTCATCCGTCTTTCAGAGGCTCCCCGCAGGCGCACCCGCTTGTCCACCGGCCCGCGCAAAATCGCTATGATGGCGATTCCGGCCGTAAAAATGACAACGGTTTCAAAAAGAGTGTCATATCCGCGGTAATCGGCCAGAATGGCCGTAACCATGTTGGGGACGGAAGTTTCCTCAAAGGTGTTCTCTATATAATGCCGGGAAACCCGGTACTGGCTGGCTGGCGAATCGGGGTCGCCCCAGGCTGGAAAATCCTCCGAGGCATAGAGCAGCAATGCCCCCGTTATTATGACCGCTATGGCTCCCAGCGTTTTCAATCCGACGACTTCCTTTTGGTGTTATAAACTGTCGAAATGAGGAACATGGTGCTGGCTCCGGCCCCCACGGCAGCTTCCGTAAAAGCTACGTCAACGGCCGCCATTTCAGCCCACAGCAGGCACATCAATAAGCTGTAAACTCCAAAAATCATGGAAGCGCTCAACAAATCCGTCGAGTACAATGAGAGGCAGGCGGCAATCAGCAAAAAGACGAGCAGTATCAAGTCAAATTGCCAGATCATGTGCTTTCCTTGGTCGAGGTCTTTTTATTCCGCGCCCGCACGGGAGGCAGGTTTCGGCGTTGGTAGCCGGCATGCATGAGGGCGTGGGTGCTGGTCGGGCCGGTCAGGGAAATAAACGCGATTATGAAAAAGATTTTTCCCACCACCAGCAGGTTCGGCCAGGAAAGATCATGCAGTTGGTAAACTGCGAAGGCCGTCAGTAGAAAAATGGTGGATAAAGTGTCGCTGATGCCGGCCGCGTGTACGCGGGAGTAAAAATCGGGAAAACGTAAAACACCCATGACGGCGCCAAAAAATATGACGATCCCGATGGTCAGCAATCCGCCACAGGCAATATTCAATATCATGCCCGATCCACCTCCGTTACAATTATTTTAGTGTCTCTTAATGGTTTCGTGCGCAAAAGATAACGGGCCGCGGCAAGCGAACCGATAAAGTTCAGCAAGGCGTAAGTTAAGGCAAAATCAACAAACATGCTCACCCGGCCGAAAATAATGCCGATAATAACGAGCAGGACGGTCGTTTGCGTGCCCAGGATATTGACGGCTACAATGCGGTCAATAGCGGTTGGCCCTATGATCACACGTACAAAAATTAACAGCATGAGGAGGAATAAAAGGATTCCGCAGGTCAAAAACACGTCTTCCATTTTTTACCCTTCCGGCCTTTCAAAAACATTGGCAATGCGCCGTTCCATCTCGCCATCCAGAGAAGCGGCCGCCTTGCGGCTGATGGCATGTACATACAGCGTATCATCAACGACATTCAAAGTCACCGTCCCGGGAGTCAGAGTGATGGAATTGGCCAGAACATATCGGGCATAGTCGGATCGCAGAGTGGTTTTAAGCCGAATGATGGTCGGTTCGATTTCGGCAAAACTTTTTGGCAAAAGAGCCAGCTTGAGAACATGAAGATTGGACAAAAATATCTGGTAGAGGAGCCAGACCAGATAAAGGCAAAAGCCCAACAACTGCCGGATTCGCGCACCAAACCCAATGGTGCGGTTGCTAAAATACAGATCGGAAGAAAAATAAGTCACGAAACTGGCCGAAAATACCCCCAGCATGAGGTGGAACAGATCAAATTTTCCTGAAAAAATTATCCAGACCCCAAAAAGAAGAATAAAAACTAAGATGGAATACATAAATATTCTGAAAAAATAATTATCGGCGGGAGGCCCATCCGCGCGGAAGTGCAATAAAGTCACGCCATGAAATACCCGTCCAGCCCAATCGGACCGTTAATCGGTTACAAAAAGGGACTGCGTCTATGTTTTCAAGCCTTTCCTGAATAGAGAATAAGGGGAAAGGCTCTCGCTATGGCAGTGGAGCGGCTGGCGGCAATTCAATTAACCGAGGGATCGTCCGGAGCATCAGCCAAAAATTTCATATCGGGAAGAATTTTCAACAGTATCATTTTCCACAGCTCCTTTCCCATTGAATTTTGCAGAGCCTGCCCGTCAATCGGGCTTACCACCCACGCGTCCTGTTTTACTTCGCTCTCGATCTGTCCGCGGGTCCAACCCGCATAGCCGAGAAAACCACGCACCACCAAATCCGGCTCATTGGCCAGCATAATCTGAGCCTTGTCCGCTGATATCCCGAAATACAGCTTGAAGATGCCCGATGCCTCCACCCACTTCCAGGCCGCCAATATCAAATTCTGCCGGCTCACCGGCCCTCCAATGAAAACGGGTACCTCGGACAGGGGACTATAGGCAAACTCAGCTTTCAACTCGCCCAGAGACTTGCCCATCGGCCGGTTGATGACCACCCCAAGGGCGCCCTCGTCATTGGAATGGGTGGAAATCAAAACCACCGTTTTCTTGAAATTAGGGTCGAGCAATCCCGGATGCGAAATGAGGAGCGATCCGGAAAAATTTTCAGTTGTCTCACTTTGGTCTCTCATCGCATCAGGTCATATAAAAATATTAAAACAGTCCGTATGTCCATTACCATCACAATTACAACTGGCTTAGGGCGATTCCCGATTCAGTCAAAATTTCCTCTGCAATTGGGTCATTACGATAATCTAAGTGGTAGATAATTTCCTGGATTCCTGCCGAAATGAGGATTTTTGTGCAATTGATGCACGGAAAATGAGTCAGGTAGGCCGTTGCCCCTTGCAAGCTGATGCCCCGCCGGGCCGCATCGGCCACGGCATTTTGCTCGGCATGGACGGTGGCCTGCTCATGGCCGTCGCGCACCCGCGAATGATGCGGCGCCTCCAGCAGAAACCCATTGTAGCCGGCCGCAATGATCCGGTTCTTATGATTCCCCCCGCTTACCAGCACACAACCCACATGCAGCCTCTGACAACTGGAGCGCGAAGAAATAAGAAGCGCTGTGGCCATGAAATACTCCCCCACGACGGCCTTGCCTTCCACTTCCCCACGACTTCGCTGAGTTGCCGGATGTGGTCAGGTTCGTCTGAGACGCTTTCTCGATTTGCGGCGGCCACTGAAATCTCACTCATATAAGAAAAACAAGTTTAAAAAAAATCCCATAACCCGCAATACAGAAATGATGGGAAACAGGTGTCAGTAAATTCAATGTCCCGGCAGGGCTGTGCCAAATGGTAAAATGTTCCTCCTGACACCTGACACCAGTTTCTCCTCCCCCAGGTGCCAAGGCATTGAAATTCAAATGTTTTTATTTACTTTGTTATTAAAACAAGCTAATGAGCAGGTCAAACTACGGGTGATATTCCTGTAATTTATTACGCCATGCACAGAGGAATCAAAAATTGTCGAACTCGTTATTGGGATCATTTCCCTCCTGTTGATTGCCGCCGCCGTGCTGGCCTTGACGAAGCGTTTGAAGCTGCCCTTTTCCGTCGTGCTCGTTTTGGCCGGTATGGGCATAGCTTGGATGTCCAAATTTCATGAGGGAGCCCATCTCTTAATCGAAGAGCTGGAAATTTCACCAGCACTCATCTTTTATGTTTTTCTCCCCACCTTGATCTTCGAATCGGCCTACAATCTGGACGCCCGCCAGTTACGCCAAAACCTGCGCCCCATTCTTACCCTGGCCATACCCGGCCTGCTCCTGTCCACCTGCATCATTGGCCTGCTGGTGGTTTTTGCCTCCGATGTTCCCCTCCCCGCCGCTCTTCTGCTGGGGGCCATTCTCAGCGCTACCGACCCGGTCGCCGTCATTGCCCTCTTCAAAAAACTCGGGGCGCCCTCCCGCTTGACCGTGCTGGTGGAGGGGGAAAGCCTTTTTAACGACGCCACCTCCATCGTGCTGTCCAAAATCATGATCGGCATCGTGCTGGCCGGCACTATGACTTCGGCCACAGTAATTCACGGAATTGGAGAATTTTTTCTGGTTTTCTTCGGCGGCTTGGTGGTCGGTTTATTACTTGGACTCCTAACCGGTTATGTGCTCGGCAAGGTGGAATCGGACCCACGACATCGAGATTACCCTGACCACCATTCTGGCCTATGTCTCCTTTATCTTTGCCGAGGAAATCCTCCATGTCAGTGGAGTAATGGCCACCGTGGCGGCCGGCATTACCCTGGGCGGCTGGGGGCGAATCAGGATATCGCCCTCCGTCCGGTCCTATCTTGAGCATTATTGGGAATACCTCGTTTTCGTGGCCACTGCCATGATTTTTCTCATGGTCGGGTTGAGGGTCGAAATATCGGCCCTGTGGGAACATAGGGAAATGCTGGCCGTGATTATACTGGCCATGCTGATTTCGCGGGCCGTCGTGATTTATGGCCTCATGCCAATGCTCCGGCGCATTCCCAACGAAGAGCCCGTCAGCATAGGCTATCAAACGGTTATGTATTGGGGCGGTTTGCGCGGGGCCATCGCTCTGGCCATCGTCCTCAGTCTTCAGCCATTTCCGGAGAGGCAGATGTTCATCGTTCTAGTCATGGGTGCGGTCATATTTACCCTTTTGGCCCAAGGTTTGTCCATGGACATGCTGGTCAAAAAACTGGGCTTGGACCGCCCTCCCCTGGCCAACCGTCTGGCCCTCCTGGAAGGCAAATTAGCCGGTCAAAGAATGGCCCTGCGCAGAATCCCCGAGTTGCGCGAGGGCGGCCTCTACTCAGAACCCATCGCCGGAAAATTGCAGCAGATTTGTGAGAACGAAATCGATGAAGTCAGGAATGCCCTGGAAAATCTTCGCAATAGCGAACTCGATCAAAATCAGGAATTGATCCTCCTCTACCTACGAACATTTGCGGAGGAACGAGCCCTCTATTCAGATATGTTCAATAAAGGCCATTTGAGCGAAAGTGCCCTGCGGCAGCTTTTATCAATGCTTGTTCTGCAAATCGACACCGTGCGCACATCCGGGACATACCAGCCGATTGAGTCCCACAACCTGCGCGGGAAGCGGCTGCAAATATCCTTTTTCCGGTTTCTGCAAAAAATGCCCGGACTTTCGTCCGAGGTGGAAGGCCTCCGGCTGGCCTCTATTTCGCAAGCCTACGAACAAGCATGGGGCCACTACCAAGGAAGCACACGAGTCCTCGAGTACCTGCAAGAACATGCCCACAGGGAAGTAACCTCCTCGGTCGTGCTGAGGGATGTGCGTTCCCAATACCTCAATAAACGCGAAGCCGCCCGCCATGAAATCGATGAAGTAGCCGAGCAATTTCCGGAATTCGTCCACACCATGCAGGAAAGACTGGGCCGCAGGATGATCTTGTTGAGCGAAGAGGAGACGGTCGGAGAACACGAGGATCGCGGCCTTATTTCCACATCCGTGGCCGAGCAAATGAAAGAACGCATTACCCACAAACTGAGGGAACTTCGCGGACAGGAAGTGGACACCTTGAGGGTTGGGCCGGAGGAATTGCTGCGCAAAGTGCCCTTTTTCCAGGACATACCGGAAGAAGAATTCGAAGCTATTGCGAATCGAATGAAATCCCGATCCATGGGGGGAAAAGAAATTATCATTAGCCAGGGCGACCCAGGCGCGGCCCTCTTTTTAATCGCTCGCGGCGTGGTTCGCGTTTCCAGGGAAGATAAGGGAGAATCCCGCGATTTGGGCACACTTATGGCGGGAGATTTTTTCGGTGAAATGGCCCTGCTCCATGCGGAACCCCGCACTGCCACGGTGCGCACTCTACGAACTCCACCGCAACGACCTTAACGCCACCATCGAAAACCACCCTTCCATCCGCCAGGCGCTGGAAGAAAGCGATCAGAAAAGAAAAGCCCAACAAACGCAGGGATGACCGCTTTTGCCATTCGGTATTAGCCTAACTTTAGAACCGGATTTCCACCCCAAACCATCGTGATACGGTCCGTAGAGCCGGAAATTCTGGACACATTGGCCGAAGACGATCCGGCGGCATTAAGAAACCGCAAGGATATTACCCATTTCAACATCTTGATGGGCAATTTTCGCTGGTTTTGCCAAAACTTGCTAAAACACCTCCTGGCGAAGGACGAGATACTGGAAATCGGTGCTGGCGGGGGCGAACTGGGATCTTACCTGGCGAATCGATTGAGTTGCGGTTTCCCCCTAAAAATGGACGGCCTCGATTTGTGGAGCCGACCGGAAAAATGGCCGCACAGCTGGAACTGGCATCAGGCGGACTTGACCGATTTCGACAATTACTCCCCCTACTCGGTAATTACGGCCAGCATGATTTTGCACCAATTCAAGGAATCCGCACTGCGCCGGCTAGGCGAAAAAATCCGCCACAATGCCCGCTTGATTATAGCCAGTGAAACTGCCCGCAGCCGAACCAGTCTGTTTCTTTTTAAGATAGGTAAATCCATTTTAAGGTATAACCGGGTGACCCAACACGATGCCCCCGCCAGCATCCGGGCCGGTTTTCGCGGTGACGAACTGCCCCATATGCTAGGCCTGCCGCCGGACCAATGGGCCTGGACATGCCGCACCGGTTTGCGGGGACAATACCGCATGATCGCCATCCGCAAAGAGAAAATAGCTAATCCGGCGGTATGAAGACCATTAACATTGTGGGAGGCGGACTGGCGGGCCTCTCTCTCGGCATTGCCCTTCGCAAGCGTTCGGTGCCCGTTACCATTTATGAGGCCGGCGAATTTCCCCGCCACAAAGTTTGCGGTGAATTCATGGCCGGGGTAACCGAAGATACCTTGAAAAATTTGGGCATCGCCGAACACATGGCGGGAGCGGGCAAACTCAAGACCACGGCCTGGTTTTACCATGACAAGCTGGACCTCAAAGAGGACCTGCCGCGGCCAGCCATCGCCCTATCCCGCTATACATTGGATAACCGCATGGCGCAGAAATTTCAACAGTTGGGGGGCGACTTGCAAACCGGAAACCGGTTTTCCAGTGAGCACGATGCTCCCGGACGGGTGTGGACGACGGGCAGAAAAAAAGGAAAACCACTCTGGTTGGGGTTAAAAATTCACAGTCACGACTTTCCCCTCCAAGGCGACCTCGAATTGCACCTCGGCAACTACGCCTATGCCGGCGCGTCGCCCGTCGAAAATGGGCGCGTAAACATTTGCGGCCTGTTCCGGCGCCGGCCGGAGATTAAAGGTGAAAAAAAGAGCCTCCTTCAGCTCTACCTCAAGGCTTGCGGCATGAACTCGCTGGCCGACCGTCTGGCCCGCACCCGCACCGACCCTCAAAGCGCCTGCGCCGTGGCGGGAATCGATTTCGCTCCGCCGGATCGCTCGAACCAACGCCTCTGCCTCGGAGACCGCTATGGCATGATTCCTCCATTTACGGGAAACGGCATGTCCATGGCCATAGAGTCCGCCGCCCTGGCCATTGATCCGCTAACCGATTTTGCCTGCGGAAAAGAATGCTGGACGGCTGCCGTGAAAAAAATCAATCTTCGCCTACAGAAACGATTCCGTACACGGTTGCGCCTGGCCCGCTTTATCCATCCAATGCTTTATCATCCTAAGTGCCAACCCATTCTTGTCATGGCCAACCGGACCCGGCTCCTGCCATTTCAATCCTTATACAACCACCTGCATTGATTTCTCCCCAAAAACTGAATGTATCTACTATCCATTTATAATGCTGTTCCCGATCAAGCCCTGACCCAGGAAACCTGTTGGGATATTTTTAAAAACTCCCCCACCGCCAAACGCCTGCTGCCCCGGTCAGTCAGCCTGATTCGGAAAATTTTAAAGGGCGACAACGGCATCGACAAGCGGCATTTCGCCCTCAACGACCTGGAAAATCTATTCGAGCTCGACGCCGGATCGCTCAACCTATGCTTCGAGAAAGAAGCCCCTAAACTGGCCCGTCAGGCATTAGTCAAAGCCCTCCATAAAGCGGAACTGAAAGCACACGAGATCGATGCTCTTTTCATTTGCACCTGCACAGGTTATATTTGCCCCGGAGTGACCAGTTATGTAGCCGAACAGACCGCCATGAGGCGCAATACCTATTTGCAGGATATCGTCGGCCTGGGTTGCGGGGCGGCCATTCCAACTTTACGCAGCGCCAGCAATTTCCTGAGCGCAAATCCCGATGCCAAAGTCGCGGTCATTGCCGTCGAAATTTGCTCTGCCGCATTTTATTTGGACGACGATCCCGGAGTGCTCATCAGCGCCTGTCTTTTCGGTGACGGCGCATCGGCCTCCATCTGGTCGAATGACCGGGACAAAACCGGATTGCATTGCAATAATTTCGACCTTATCCACCTGCCGGAAGACCGGGATATTTTGCGTTTTGTCAACCGCCTGGGAAAACTTTGCAACAGGCTCCACAAAACCGTTCCCCGAAAGGCGGCCCAGGCGGTCGGCGCTCTTTACGGCAAATTGAACGGCACGGAAATCGGTCAGGTCATCAGCCATGCCGGCGGCAGAGACGTTTTAGAGGCCATTCAGAATGTAATTCCCGATTTCAATTTGAAAGAAAGCGCAAAAATTCTAAGGCAATTCGGAAACATGAGCAGCCCATCCGTTTTATTCGCCCTGGATGAATTTCTAAACAACAATACGGTTAATAAAAATCTTTGGCTGACCTCCTTCGGAGCGGGGTTTTCCTGCCATTCCTGCCTCATTTCGCCTCACTAATTTTCGGGTGGAACGCACCACAAAAAAATCCCAACACGACCCGGCGGATGAAAACGGTCGTCCATGGCGGTTGCGGCTGGACTATAATTCGCCGATTATCCTGACCTTCACGCTGTTCTGCGGATTGATTTTCATATTGGATCGCTTTACCAGTGGATGGTTCAGCCTCAACCTGTTTTCCATTTCTCCCTGTTTTGTTTTTTCGGAATACCTCAATTACCCAAAATTAGTGAGTCATGTTTTCGGCCACGCCAGCGCCCAGCATTTGACCCTCAACCTTTCCCATCATCCTGCTGGTCGGCCCCATTCTGGAAGAAAAATACGGCCCCTGGCCGTTGCTGGCCATGATTGCCATTACCTCCCTGGCCACCGGTTTGCTCCATGTGCTCTTTTTTTCCTACGGCCTGCTCGGCGCCAGTGGGATTGCTTTTATGCTTATTTTGCTGAGTTCTTTTGCCAATGCCAAAGCCGGAACCATTCCCCTCACCTTCCTCCTGATCCTGATTCTTTATATCGGAAATGAATTTTCACGCACGGGCAGCGAAGACAACATCTCCCATTTTGCCCATATTCTGGGTGGCATTTGCGGTAGCCTTTTCGGTTTTTTCAAATCGTGGAATCTTCCACCGCGACATCCGCAAGATTGACTTTTCCATTCCGCATTTCTTCCAGCAAAACCGGCAGAGACTCATAGATTCCATCAGCCATGCGCCGGATTTCCGGGGTCGGCTCGATCAGGTCGGGAATCATGAAAACAATCATCCCGGCGGCAATAGCCGCACGCACACCCATTTCGGAATCTTCCAGAACGAGACATTTTTCCGGCGCGATACTCAATAATTCCGCCACCCGCAGGAAAATATCCGGGGCTGGTTTGCCATTTTCCACTTCATCCCCCGCCACCACAAACTCAAACCTCTCCGCCAAACCCGTAGAGGCCAGTTTATGCTCAGCCAGTTCCCTGCGGGTGGACGTGCCCACCCCCCTCGCAATCGCCTCCATTTCCAGGTAATCCAACAACTCGAAAACCCCCGGTTTAACTGGCGCTGGTTTTTCCCGAAGCATTTCACCATAGTAAATATTGGCCTTTTCAAGAAATAATTCTATGGGAAATGTTTCCTCCAACTTAGCCCGAAACAAGGTCTTAATACCTTTTGCGTTGCGACCGATGGCCTGCAAAGAGATGGAGGGAGGGATGACAAGGCCAAGTTCCCTGCCCGCCATCTGCCAGGCCAACTGGCTGATCGGCTCGGTATCGAGCAACAACCCATCCATATCAAAAATAACCGCTTCAATAGAACTCATCATCATCATCATTGCCAACGGTTATGGAGAACCAAAGTTGAACTGTCAAAGCGTCAGATTATTCCGAAATCTCTTTTTGGGCCTGGGCGTATTCAGCCGCTCTCATCAGGTAGGAGGGATGCTGGAGGCCGGTGGGCGCATCAAACACATAATGGCTCTCTGCATCATCATCATCGAATTTGAGATAGGTTCTAAACTAAGGCGGGAAATTTCATTATTCAATTCGCTCCTTCTTCATAGCGAATGCGCGGGTCAAGTATTAGCAGCAGCAGGTCGCTGACGAGAACTCCGCAAACGCCCAGGAAACTTAGGATCATGACCATGGAACCGGCTAAATACATGTCCTCGCTCATGATGGCGGAAAGCAGCAGCGGGCCGACCGTCGGCAAGCTCAGAACAATGGCCACGATGGCCCCGCCGGAAACGAGTTGAGGAAAAAGCGTTCCCAGGCCGGAGATGAAGGGATTGATGGCCAGCCGCACGGGATATTTGAAGAGAAGCCTGATCGGGCGGACGCCCTTGGCCCGGGCCGTTATGACATAGGGTTTGTGCAGCTCATCCAGAAGGTTGCCCCGAAGCACGCGAATCATGGCCGCGGTTCCCCCAGTTCCGATAACCACCACCGGCACCCATATATGTTTGGCCAAATCGACGAACTTTCCCCACGTCCATTCTGGTTGAGCGGAGTATTCCGGGGAGAAGAGCCCCGAAACATTGAGGCCGAGAAATCTTGAACTCAAATACATCAAGATCAAGGCCAGCAGGAAATTGGGCACGCACATCCCGATAAATCCCACAAATGTTAGAATATAGTCGCCGGCGGAGTATTGCCGGACGGCCGCATAGATGCCCACCGGTATGGCGATGGCCCAGGTCAAAAGAATAGTTCCCAGGCTGGTCAGTAGGGTCAAAATAATGCGATCCCCGACCAGGTCGTTAACCGATTCCAGGCTTTCCATCGACCGCCCCAGGTTTCCCTGGAGGAAACCCTCATCGCGCTGGTCGAAAGTGAAAAACCAACTCAGGCCGATCCAGCCAAGGTAGCGGCTGAACATCGGCTCGTCCAGGTGAAACAGTTCCCTCACTTCGTCCAGCCGCTGCAAGTCGGCCTCCTCTCCATTGGCCTCCAATTGCGCTATATATGAGGTAAGAAAATCTCCCGGCGGCAATTGAATGATGATGAAAGTGAAAATGGAAATGACCAATAGCGTTGGAGCCATGATGATGATTCGACGGCTGATGAAAGGGTGGCGCATGGAAATCAGGACGATGATCAACAGGGCTATGCCAAATACCGAAATTTTGATGATCCGCCCGATATTCAATCCTGAAAAAGTTTTAGTGTCGCCGGGTTGCCTTTCGCCATAACGGCTGTTGGGCGTAATTTCGACCATTTCCCTTTTGATTTTCGCCAGGGCGCCGGGGGAATCATGCGGCTCCTCGAAGTAGAAGGTCTCCATGCCCCCATTTCCGGGAGTGAGAAACAGACTCCCGGTAAGGAGTTTTTTGGGCACATTGCGGAACCCCTTTTTAACCACCACTGGAAGAGGCGGGTAGGAGGTCACGTTAATCACCCAAACGTTTTCCGCGGCGATTTTAAGAATTTGGCGAAACATCTCCACCTGCAAATCCGGGTCCGTCGCGACTATCGCCTGATCGTAAAAGTCGAGAGCCTGGCGCAGGGGATGACCGGGGGGAGGCTCGGCCACACCGGGTTGGGGCGGCAACTTGGCTCCATAGTAGCCGTTGCGCAAAAACCAGTTCGAATAAGCCATGGCATGTTCCGTGGGTCGCACGGGCACGTATAACCGGGGGTCCAAAAGTGGGAATACCTGGCCCGCGCTGCTGGTGATGCGGAAATCGCTCTGCATCGTTTCGCGCCTCAGGGTGTTGAGCCGCCAGGAGCGTTCTTTCACTAAGGCGCGCACCCCCACTCCAGCCCAATCCGCAACCACCATTTGGGCCAGACCAATGTTTTTCCCCGGCGGTATGTCGAGAAAGAATAGCATTCGGGATCCGTCTCTAAAGGTTCGATACCCTTCGGAGTCTCTCCCCGTCAATCCGATGCCATCAAGCAGGGAGGCCGCTTGGGTTGGATCGTGTTCGGTAAAGGCTTCATAAAGGGAAGGTTCGTAAAACCGGGACCGCGGTCCGGGGGCAACCTGCACGGCCTCGGACAAACCGCTGTATTCGGTTGCAAGGACCGCCTGCCGGTCGATGGCCAGGGAGAGCGCCTGGCGAAACTCTTTTGTGTTGAGCAGTTCCCACTTTAATCGCGTCTGTGGGTTTTGCGGATCGATCTTTCGGTTCAGGTTGGGAGCGATGATGAAGCTCGACCCGTAACCGCCGTGCCAGTGATAAATTTCGTAGCCATTGGCTTCCCGTTGAGACATAAGCAGGGTGTAGTGTTGAAACTTGATGTGCCGGGCCTGCAAGGTTACTTCACCGTTGGAGGCGGCGATGGGAACCATTTGCTGGGGTCTGAGGTTAAAAAGGACCCGATCGACATAAGGCAATTGATTCCCCTCAACATCGACCGCGTAATAATACGGGTTGCGGACGAATTCCTGGGGCGGGTCCGTCTTGTGGGTTCGGTAAATCCACGGCCATAGCCGGGGGTGTTCCGGGTTGTCCCATTCCCTCAGGGCAAAATAAAGGGCCTGCGCGCTGGGCAGTTTTCGCACCTTTAATTCTTCCGCAATGAGAGCTGGGTCTCCCATGCGGGGGTGGTATTTGCTTAGATAGAGGCTGTCCCAAAAATATAAAGATTTTGTAGTCAACTGGATGACGTTTATAAAAATAGCCAGAAAGAGCATTTTTTTGCTCGATCCGGCTAAAAAAGGGTTCTATAATTGCGTTAGCGAAAATCAATATAGCCCTTTCTATGAAAAATATAGCCATCCAATGCCTCCTGCGTCCAGCTTTAACTGTGGTCGACCGTTGCCTCGATTACGATAACTTTCGCGCCACCATCGAGCGTATCGACCGGCTGCTGATCGATTCGGAGGTGGAATCGCAGGGCGTTGATCTGGCCTTGGAAAGAGGCCAGCCAATGAGTGTAAAGGCCCGGCAAAAGCGGGCTAATTTTGCCCTCAAGGCGTTGCGTATGGAAACGCTGCGTTATCTGCTCGGTGGGATTTCGTTTCGGCATTTGTCGAGGGCTCTGGGCAGCAGCGATCTGTTGGCTGACTTTTGTCGTGTCCGCCATATCGACGGCATAAGGGGCATCTCCAAGAGCACCCTGGAACGGGCCTCGAAGTTTTTCAGCGAAGAGCAGTTGAGGGCCTTGCACCGGACCTTGACTGAGGTTGTGGGCGATGCCCTTCTGGCCCGGCAGGTGGTGGGATTGGACAAGCCGATAGACACCACCATTTGCCTGATCGACGGCACCTGTTTGGAGGTCAACATTCATTGGCCGACGGACTGGGTGCTACTCAAGGATGTAGCGGGCACGCTGCTCAAAACGATCCGGCTGATCCGTGAGAAGGCCGGTTTGCGCCATCGCATGCCGATCGAACCGGAGCCCTTGGCTCGGCAGATGAATCGGCTGTGCATACAGATGACCCACAGCCGGCGGCGAAAGGACAGCGCGCGGCAACGCAAGGGTATCTTGAGGCAGATGAAAAAGCTGCTCAAACGGATCGGGGAGCATGCCCGCAGTCACCGGGAATTATTGCAAGCCTGCTGGGAGCAAAGCGATTACAGCGAAAAACAGGTCCAACAGATCCTTACCCGGATGGAGCGCATGAGCGAGCTAATCCCGGTGGTCATCAAGCAAGCGCACGAGCGAATCATTGGCGGCCGCCAGGTGAAAAACGCAGAGAAAGTTTTGAGTGTTTACGAACCCGATGCGCAGGTGATTGTGCGAGGCAAAGCGGGCCAAGAGGTTGAGTTTGGCAACACCCTGTTTTTGGGTGAAAGCGTTGAAGGATACCTGCTGGACTGGAAACTCTACGGCAGCCGGACGCCAAGCGAAAATGAACAAATGCAAGAGAGTTTGCAAAGACAGAACCGCTTCAACCTAGCCGAACCCATAGCGGCCATGTGCGCGGACCGGGGATTCGCCTCCCAGCGGGCCCGCCGGCAGTTAGCCCAGGAGGGCATCTACGATGCGCTCTGTCCACGCGATCCGAAGCAGTTGAAAAAACGGATGGAGGAACCACACTTCAGGCAATTGCAAAAGCGCCGGGCCAGCACCGAAGGGCGGATCGGGGTATTGAAGAATCGCTGGCAGGCCGGGCGATTGCGCAGCAAAGGCTTTGCCAACCGCTCGATCAGCGTAGCCTGGTCGGTCCTCTCGCACAATCTATGGAAAGTGGCCAAGATGCTGGCCCAGCAAGATGAACTAAAAACCAAAGCGGCGGCCTAAATAAAGAGCGGAAAAGCAAGGACAATACTTTTTCACAGGCCTACTGTCGGCCCATACAAAGAAAACCAGGCAAACGGACCCCAAAACCAGAATCCTAACGTCATAGGAGAGCAAAGTCACCCCCTCCCAAAAGAAAATACCACTAAAATGAACACTCTTCAAAATCCCCTCGCAAAAATCACCCTTTTGGGACAGCCTCTAATTAGTGGGCCGGAGCATAGACGGGGCCTCTTGCATAAGAGGCGAGGCTCTCCAGGAATAACGGGCGAGGATCGAAAAAACGGAAAATCACGGTATGGTTGTCGATTTTTTCCACTTCGCCCAATTTGCCGCGAAAAAACATTAATTTCTCACTCGTGTAACGCCAACGGCGCTCCGGATCGTTCTCTTCAAAGTTCCACCAAAAAAGAATGTCATCCGCCGTGAAGGGGTGGCCATCGGACCAGCGCATACCTTTGCGCAGGTGAAAAACAAACTCACGGAAATCATCCCGAATTTCCCAGCTTTTGGCCACCTGCGGCACGAGGGGGTATCCGAGCGGAGACCAACGCGCCAACCGCGCGTTGGAAAGCCTATTAGAAATAACGATTCTAATGTCCTCATTGGAATTCGCGATGCGATGCCAGGTGCCTCCATAATTTCCAATCCCATCAACTCCCTTCATCACAACCGGTTCTGGTCCAACCCGCTCTTCCACCGGGGGAATCAAACCCGCCCTGACGAGCTCCGAGAGAATGGGCGACTCTCCCTGGGGAAACCAGCGCCCCTCATTGCCATCGGAATAATCCACCGCCTGGTTGACGGCCGGAGGATCGGATAAATCCAGTTTGTAGCCTCTGTCCTCGTCCAGTTTTTTAATTAGCTCATCGGAAACTTGGGGAGAGACCTGCCGATAATCCGGGCGAAAGATACGGGCAAAGAATAGCATCAGGAAAGATATCCCTACGAAAGTAATCGGTAGTTTCAGTAGCGATGAGTAGGCGACTTTCATCTATCTACAAACAGGAGCCCAGGCCGGGCGGTATCTTGTCGGGGATTCGATGAGAACCATTGCCAGGTTCAAACAGGTAATTCCAACGCGGAACCCACTCGGCGTTGGCCTGGGGGGTGAATTGCGGCGAATTTAGTTCCACCCCGTTCACCGGGTGTATATGGGCCGCCAAAAGGGCCGCATGGATGAGCGACAAGCCCGGATTGATGAGGTCTTGTATTGAAAAGATCATCCCGTTTTGATGAGCCCAGGCGGCCGCCGTGAGGGTGAAACTGTGCCCCTTGCAAGTTTTCAAGGCCAGGCCGCTCCAGCCTTGCCGCTTCGCTTCTTCGAGGAGATTGAGATGCGTCAGCCCCTCGTCCAGCAGGATCGGTTTCAACTTTGTCACCGGGCGCCAGTCGAACCGGTCCCGGGTGATGTCCCGGCCCGTCGGCTGCTCAAGATAATCGACCGCCCGAAAAGCGTTTTCGTCCGCAGCCCGCAGCCGCTCAAGATAATCCAGAACACTGTCCGCGTGGGGATTGCCTTCATTGGAATCGACCGTCAGGTGCGGCAGTGCCACCCCGTTGGCTTTGGCAAATCGATAAACCTCCACCGTTCGGGCGACGTCTTCAATATTGTTTTTTCCGGCAATCTTGAGCTTGAAACAGCGGTAGCCGCGATTCTCGATCCAGGGCAGCACATCGCCTTCCAACGAGTCCATCTTGTTGACGATTAACCAGGCATCGAGGCGCTTTCGGGGTGGTTTCATCAAATGTTGGATGGCTTGAGTGGCTCCGCCCTTGGCAAAATACCGGTCCGCGCTTTCGATGGGAAAAACTTCCCCATAAAAATCAAATGCGGACAAGTCGAGGGCGAGCCCGGCCGCGTCGTGGAGGGCCGCGTCGAACGGGCTGGCGCACATGGCCAGGGCCAGAATCGGAATCGAGCCAAATGGCTCTCCGTGGCATACGCTCTCATGCAGGCGCAGACCAAGTTCCAGCGGATGGGCGGAACCGGACCCGCAGAGGCCGGGCAGCGTGGAGGCTATCTGTCGGCAGATATCCCGCAGTATTCGATCGTTCTCATTGTGATCGAAAGCCGGATCGGGCCAGGCCCACAGATCGCTCAAATAGATCGTTCCACGGCCCACTGCCTCTTTCCCTGAGCACCGCACGGCCACGGTAACCCGCGCTTCCGTGATCTCGGTGATGACCCCGCTGCTAAGCTGGAGGGGCCGCAAAAAGGGACGCTCAATGAACTCGACCGTGGAATGGCAGATGAGCGTTTGCATTGTCGATCAAAGAGCTTTCAGAGCGGTATCCAAAAAACGCGCGAACATGGCCTTTTTGCCTTCCTCAGTGAGGGCGTACGATTGCAGGACGAGCCCAACCGTTCCCAACCTTTGGGCGGCGTTGAATATACCGGTATGACGACCGGAAAAATCGGGCCGGTCATGCATCGGATAAGTGACGGGACGCCATTCCAGCGCGATTTCGAGAATCGCTTCCCTGACCCGCTGGGCTCTCTGGGCGGTTTCCGCATCAGGATAGGCCTCCGATTCGATCCAGGCCAGTTTTGGGGTGTTGTAATCCCCTGGATGGATATGAACTTCGGTCCACAGAACGGGGCGTTTGTCATTCAGAAGATTGACCAGAGCCTGTGTTTCGGCAGCCGCTTCCTGGCCCGCGAAGGCCTCCGGGTAGTGAAACATGGGGCATTCCCCCAGAGCATTGCGAATCGAGTATCCGTGGGCCACGCTGTCTGGCATAGTTTCGGGCACAAGCACGAATTGATACTGTTTGAGAAGGTCCAGGCTGTGCGCATCGTTCATGGAAAGCCAATCGAGCCAAAAGAGAATAACGGAACCGGCAAATTCAGCGCTTTGCAGGCTCGAACTCAGGAGTATGGTCTCCGCCCGTTCCTCGGTTTCGATGGCCCAGATTTTCCGATTTTCGGCCGTTTTCCCAATGCTTCGATACCGGACAAAAGGCAGTCGTTCGGCATATTCGGAGAGCGCCGTTTCGGTTTCGTCCTCGGTCCAATAGGGTTTGGTGGACAGTCGAATCTCCATGCGGGCGGGAAGTTCGAGCCGGGTTCGCACCCAGTCTTTCCCGCTTCGGTGGGCAGAGGGAGGCAGCAAGCGCCAGGAAGAACCTTCTTTGACCCAGTGGGGGCCTCTCATGAAATGGATATTTCGCTTTCCCGATCGCTCGCACAACTGCAGGTGAATCTCGACGGATCGGGGAGAGTCCGTTTCGTTTCTCACGCCGCAACAGAAACTGTAATCGTAAAAGACGCGAAAACCGTTGGGAGGGAGGTCCGGTTCCCGCAGGCAATCAATTTGGAATAGGCCCGGCTCCAGCAACGATACGGCATTCAGGCTGGCCCCTTCGAAGCCGCCGAAAACGGTCACCCCGTTACTTTCTATTGATGCTTCGTTCCTTGCATTCATAATTTTTGAGTACTCAAATGATAGCGCGTGTGCGATGGACGCGACCTTCGTCTTGGCGGTCGAGAGAGAAAGTCTCAAACCAGATGGCGCCGCCCGGCTTAGCCACCAATTCGATAGAAACTACTTTGCGGTGCAAACCGCGAACAAATGAAATTGTATATCCGATTTGTCGAGTCTGCAACTCCGCCGCATGTTCCCGGGATGCCTTCGGGTCGGCAGGTTTTTGCGGATCACCATTATAAGCGACCACCATCGCTTTTTCGGCATCGAAGACCCCGTGGTTGCGAATCGTCGCCTCGATCCATATGCGTTTCTTTTTCCGCACAATTTTCACCGTTGAGGGAAGCAGACGGAGATCCCGGCAAAGTTGCCTTTCTTGTAGTGAGACGGCCCGGAAGGCGTCCAGAATGCCGCATCCCAGCTTGGGCTCCCATCCATCTGCATTGTAATCCTCGCCCGCGATCTTCCTCGCCGTGTTTCTCAAAACCTGGCGCAACTGTTCGTTGGTGAGATGCGGAAATCGCGACCAGACAAGGGCGCCCACTCCTCCGGCGAAACCGGCGGACATGCAACCGCCGGTCAATCGGATGAGGTTTTCATCTCCGCCGTAACCGAGTATTTGATCGCTCTCCAGTCCCGAAAATCGCTCTCCGGCCGGCGTGCCCGCTTCCACGTAATCGCAATGGGCGCAAATATCTGCGGGCCTGGCTTTTCTGTTTGAGGAACCGACGGCAAACACAGGGGCGAACCCGGCCAAAAAAGTTGCCACCCGGCGTCCGCGATTGTCGGCGCTGCCTTTAAAAAAAAGACATCCGTGGTCATAGGCGTAATCCATGGCTGCGCGCAGTTCCGGGTTGTCGCCGGGGTAGCCGAAATCGGTTCCCTGGTAAAAAAGCGCGGTTCCATTCGCCCTTTCACCGCCAATATAACCGTGTGGCATGACTAAAACCCGGGCTCCGTGATCGACGGCATAGCGAATGCCGCGCCACCAACTGTCCGGATTGCCGCCACCAACCCGGACGATCATGATAGGACACATTGGAGCCATATGGGTCACCTCTCCGGTAACAAATGCATGGTGGCCGCGCAGGTAGTCGCTCGTTTCAGCCCGAATGCCGGCGTATAGCAGGGAGGCGTCATCATTGACAAAATTCCACCCGTGAACCGAGTCTTCCCGGGCATTCGGATTGGTCCACAAATGCCCCTCAAGACCGGGATGGTGGCTGTAGCCGAGGTCGATTACGGCAACGACGAGTTCCCCCCTGCCGCGCGTGATTTTGTGCGCTTGGGCAATCCTGAGCTGTTTTAAAGCCCATGCATAGGGTTTTGGTTTTAATCGATGCGGGGAACGGCGGTTCTTCATGGCGGGGCCGAACCTAACGTGCATTCTTTGCCCACACTCCACGTATTATTTGAGCCATGTGAGCGATATTTTCGGGGCTGTATTTTTCCGTCCAGAACCAGCGGATAAAGCGGCTCATGAATTTCACGGCGTGTGGGCAGATGCGTGAAGCCTCGTAATCGACCTTCTGCGAGGCGGGCGACAGGCTAAAGGGGAAAACAGCATTTTCCACATTGGATTCCAGAAAAGGGACGCCCATGGGAAGAACGTAGTAACGACCCAGACCGCAAGACGCAATACCGGAAGTTTTCAATTGATCCGCTAATTCAGCAGGGGAAACCTTGAATTGGCTGGGATCGACACTAAAGCCAAACATCCAGTAGGTGTGAATCCGGTCTTCGGGAACGCGATAGACGCCGAGGCCGGGAATATCCTCAATCATGGAGTCCAGCAGGTTGGCCATTTCAACGCGGTGTTCCACTTGTGCGGGTAGGATTTCCCAATTGGCCAGACAGGTGGCCGCGGTGCATTGCGGCATCCTCAAGGCGGAACCCCGGTAAATGTGCTTGCGCCCGAATCCGGGGTATTGCTTGGCCCCGCGGGAAAGCGAGCGATTGGCGATGCGGTTATAAAGCTCCTCGTCATCGGTCAGAAGGGCGCCCCCGACATCCGCCCCGCAGGTTTTTTCCGAGTCGAATGAGAAGGTGGCCACGTCGGCCAGCGAACCCGACAGACGGCCCTTGTATGTGGCCAGCACGGATTGGCAGACGTCTTCGATGACAATCAAATCGTGTTTCCGCGCCAATGCCATGATGGGGTCGAAATCGCACGGTAGTCCAAAAAAGTTGACCGCCAGGATGGCGCGTGTGCGCTTGGTGATCCAGGGTTCGATGGTTCGTGCCGAGATGAGGCCGGTGTCCGCTTCCGTATCGCAGAAGAAGGGTATCAGATTCTCGAAGAGAAGCCCGCAGAGGTCTCCGTAATCCGCAATGGGTGAAACGATGACTTCATCGCCCGGTTCGAAATCGAGCCCGAGAAAGAGCGCGAACAAACTCTGCGTGCAGCCCGGCGAAGCAACGCAAAATTTACGCCCGTGGGCCTCGGCCAGGGTTTTCTCGAACCGCGCCACCATATCGGAGGTGAGTCCCGAATCAACCACCTCCTGGAGGTATTTCATGGTATTGGGCCCCATCCGGCGGGGGAAAACCGCGGGAAGCTCGCTTCCTTCCTGGTGAATCTGTGCGGCACCATAGGCGGCGTCCGCTAATTTCTTCTTCTTCTTCTGTTCAGGCATGTCTGATGGTAAATTTAAAAAGCGCCGGGTGCGCTCACGCTGAAATTTGGAAACGGGAGGCGAGCCAAGGCGTCAGATCAATGGGGCAGACGCCGGTTTGAATCCAGTCCGCCAAATAGGAGCCTAGGGCCACGGAAAATTTGAAGCCTTTGCCGCTCCATCCGCAATTCATAAAAAGATTCTCGACTCCGGGAACGAATCCGAGGAGCGGCTTGAGGTCGGGCGTTTCGTCGTAGCAGGTGCAGCAGGCACCCTGGAAAATACCCCGCCGTATACTGGGCAAATGATGCCGTATGGAGCGCGAACAAGTTTCAATCATCCAATTGGGGCACGTCGATTCCACGGGATCGGGTTCCGTCGTGATGCGCGGCTTGCGGTCGTCGCAAAGTACTCTCATATTTTCGCCGCGCCACGGGACGAGGCCCCCGATGCCCTCGACCCAGGTGACCGGGGGACGGTCGTAAAAGCCGGGCGGTTGCCGGAAAAAGGATACCCCGACCTTTGTGTTTTCAAGGGGCAGTTGAATTCCCGCAAGGGCGGCCACTCGACCGCTCCAGGGTCCGCAGGCCAGCATCACTTTGCCCGGTGAAATGGCGCCCTTGGCGGTCTCGACAGAGCTGATGCGCTTTTTTTCGACATGAAAACGGGTCACGGGGGTGAACTCCCGCAACTCCGCGCCGTAACTCCGGGCCGAATCGGCATAAGAATGGACGGTGTGGAATGAATCAACGCATCCCGTTTTCGGAAAAAAGGCGGCCGCCTCGACGCCGTCGGTATTGAACTCTGGATAAATTTCACGAATGCCGGCCTTGTCCAGAACGCGTACCGTGGAGCCGTTCCGGCGGGCCGCTTTTGCGTAATTTTCGGCCGTTTCCCGGTCTTTGCGGATAACGAGCAAACCATTGTTGATAAATCCGCAACTGCCACCGACCTGCTCGGAAAAATTCTCGTAAATTTCGAGCGCCCGCACGGCCAGGCGGCTGATGGTGTCTGTCTCGGCCGCTTGCTGGCCGCACATGGCCCCGGAGAAGGCGGTCGTGCCCGAAGCCAAGGCCCTTCTCTCGCACAAAACTACCTTGCCTATCCCTTTTCGAGCCAGGTGATAGGCGGCCGTTATCCCGACAATCCCTCCCCCGATAATAAGATAATCCGTGGTTTCCATGCTGGCTTCGTAGAATTCAGTTGGGCGGTTCAGAGCAGAGAAAAAACACTATTCAAACCAGATGGGGCTACTCCAGGCGCGATGGCCGTCCGTTTGGGTTACTTTGATCAAGTACCATTGGCAATGGCTGCTCGACTCCTCCATTTGCTTATCGCTTATGACCGTGCTCATCGCGGTGCCGGAACCCCTTTCCGTGGCCACAACGGTCCCGCCATTAATCAATTCAAGGTGGGAAATTGGCTGGGAGCCT
Source organism: Opitutales bacterium (assembly GCA_965226205.1). Lineage (GTDB taxonomy): Bacteria > Verrucomicrobiota > Verrucomicrobiia > Opitutales > UBA2987 > JAJFLU01. The sequence continues at coordinate 666,510 of CBDDCJ010000029.1, forward strand.
TCCACTTCGATGACAAATTCACGGTTGGCGGTGGCCGGAAGAATGCTTCCCATGGGTTTGCCGTTGGACTCGAATCGAAGCGCGATTCGCGCCCCCGTGGTCCCGTAAACGCGGCGGGCCAGGATCGCTTGATGAATGGCCTCCGGCGTGAGTTCATCCGCCAAAATCGCCATTTGACCGGCGGGCAGAGGGCAGCCCGGCTCCGGTTCGGGGTTTCCTGGCATGGAATCGTGCGTATCGCTGCTGGCGTTGATACCGAACCGGTGACCCCAATTGAGCATTTCAAAGATGCGAGCCTCCTCTTTAAGAGCCCCGTTTTGCTTTTGCCAGATTTCCGCCAGAATTTCACGATCATATTTCAGGGTATGAAAATGGCCGCTGACAATCCCTTCGTAGCGTTGCACGACCGCGTAATAATGCTCCAGGTCCTGGCAGAATATCGTATCCGCATTGAAACGACGGTGCAGGCGGGGATCGGTGGCGGGCGGGCGGTCTTCGCAAAAAATCGGTGGCACGCGTTCGGGATGGACCAAAAAATGGGCATTACGATGGCTGCCATCAGGCACAGTGCCCGCCTCCAGGCCGGCGATGGCGACAAAGCGGCCCGGTTCGCTCCATCGAGCGGCAGCGGCTTTCACCTCATCCCAGACACCCTTTACGCAAATATTGTAACTGAACAGCATGGCGGCGGCGAAATCGTATTGGGCTTCGTCCCAGGCATAGCGATAAAAGTCGTCCAACGGGCGTTGATTAAAGGCCATGCCATGTATGTCCCCCCACAGGATGCCCGGTGTTCGGCGGGTGTTTTCAGGGGTTGGCCGGGGCGCCTGCCCCTCTACTCGTATGCTCAATACCCCCGCCAAGCCGGGAATTTTTTCGTTTACCTGGCCATTGCGGAACGAACGGTAGGATTTGTAGCCTGTCTCCTTGAAACGCCAACCTTCGGGCTCGCTCTCGACCAGCCAGAAGCGAAAAGAGCCTATGGGATGGTCGAGCAGAACCCAACCCGCGGCATCCGATCCCATCTGGATGATAACCGATTCGGCCCCGGGTCAATCCATCGTCGAAGATAAATTCGCAAACGTGGAGAAATTCGACGACCTGAGGGTAAAGGTCGAGGGTGCGGGTCGTATAAGTCAGACAATGAACGCTTTTGCCTTGGGAAGTTTTCGCGGAGACAAAATTTGGCTCATGCGGATCAGTATTTTGAGAGCCGTTGGTACACTGACGCAAATCGTAAAGCAGCCATAATCGCGATTTCGCGGGAAGCGGCCGATTGGGAGTGTAACGGAAGCGAAGAATCTCACTCTGGCCGCAAGAATAAGCGTCGTCGGACAAAAGTTCAAACGACGCCGGTGAAGCGGTAGATGCTGCCTCAGGTTTAATCATCGATGGCTACGGTTTTGCCGCTGTCGGCGGAACTTTGGGCAAGGCAGGCAATGCGGTTGGCCCGGTAGGAGACGGCATCCGGAACCAACGGGCTATACTGTGGATCATCCAGCGATTTGAGCCAGTCGGCCACTACCGATTGGTTGGACGGTAAATCAACGAGAGGAAAATCCTTGATGGCATTTCCCTTTTTCTGAAGCCGCAGATAACGTCCCAGCCGAAATTCGATCTGCCCCTCGGTTCCCACCACGTCGAGCCTATAATCATTTCCGCATCCTGCGGGGAGAACCCGGTTGAACTGGATAAATGCCGTTCCACCATTTTCGAGGCGAAAGAGACACACTCCGCTGTCAACCAATTGGGTCATTTGCGGACGCGAGATGTTGGCTTGATAAGAGGTTACGCTGGCAAGACGCAGGCCGCTGACCCACTCGACCGCGTCGATGGAGTGGATGGCCAAATCGAGAATGGGACCTCCCGACAGTCGCTGGTCGAGAAACCACGGGGGGCGCGCCTGTGGCTTTAACTCCACCGACATCTTGGCCTGGCATTGAATAGGCTCGCCCGATGGCGCCCGAGGCGACGAGATCCCGAAGTTTACGGTACTGGGCGTGGCCCCGCAGGGTCAGGAGCATGAGGAACCGGCTTTTATAGTCCTTGGCCATTAGTTCCATTTCATCCAACTCGGTTATGTTCAAGGCGGCCGGTTTGTCCGCGATGACATGGCATCCGCTGGTAATGGCAATGTTTGATAACCGCCGGCTTGCGGTAGTTCTCGTTGGCCACCACGATAATCCGGGGGGAATGGGCCGCCATCAAATCCTCCATTTTCGTATAGACTTCCGCCTGCAAAGATTCCCGCGCCCAGGCTACCTGCTCTTTGCGCACCACGGTGCCGACAATTTTCAGGCCGCTGCCATTAAGCGAAGTTATTTCCTTGATATGGGTTTCTCCACCCACAGATTGCGACAGACCACTGCCGTGGCTGCGCCCCCGTCGGCTCTCCCTTCATATCGATTGTTCGCTGGGAATGGGTTAATAGGCATGAGTTTGATTTATCAATGTTATCATTAATAATGGACTGAGTGGCATTATAACTCAACCAAGGGATTATTTCTTTATCAATTCACGCATGGAATTTATTCGGTTCCGATAACCATCGTCTGGTTCGCGGTAGGGCCGGAAAGGAGATTTTTTCCTGGCTCGATTATAACTTGTCCACCCTTCGCCGGTAAGTTGCCGGACCCATACCGAAAACATGGGTAAACGCTCGTGTAAAAGAGTGGACCGAAGCGTAGAGCGCCTTATCGGCGATCTCTTTAATGGGCAAATCCTGTTTAAAGAGAAGGTCTTCGGCGGCCATGCGCATACGAGCTTCGAGCAGGTATTGCTGGGGTGTTTTTCCGAGGAGTTCATGAAAACACTTGGAAAAGTAATCGGCGTTGATGTGGCATTCACCAGCCAGTCCCGAGATGGTCCAATCGCCGTAAGGACGCTGGGCTATTTTTTCCAGCAGGGGCCATAGTCGTTTACGGAAGGTATCGAGGCCATCGCTGATGGTGGCCAATTTTTCCTCCCTGGACATCATTTGCAGGATGCAAAGGGTGATGAGCGACACGGCACGGTCTCGGGGAAAAGGGTTTTTCCGGGATCGACCTCATCAATTGTCGATTCGATTACCTCTAAAAAAGCCTCGCCCAGTTGATGGGTAATATGCCTTTTGCAAAAAATAGTCCAGTAACGGAAGGCGAGGTGAAATTTGAACGAACAGTTGTTAACGCCCTCCGTTGATTCATAACTATGCTTGACCAGTGGCGGGATCAACAAGGCGGTTCCCGCGCTCGGCCCGGAAGGGAGGTTGGTTCTCTAATGTAATATCTACCGCCCCTCGCAAAACGAAATCGAGTTGGAAGAAATGGTGCAAATGTGGGGAAATGGAAGTAAGATGGTTCCTGGGCTCATGAAACACCCTGATGAGTTGGGTCACGGTAGGCGCTTCCAGGCCCGTAAAATATCCCATTGATCCACTTGACGGCATAACTTTTTCGGTTTTTCCCGGTAAAATATAGCATGTCTGAAATGGACGGGGAAAACTGGACAGTGGAATAAGGTGGTCTTGAACCACTAAATCCGCTAACCTATGAATGTTATTAAATCACGAAAGAGAAGACAATACAGTGCTGAGTTTAAAGCCCGAGTGGCCCTGGAAGCCATCAGGGGCGCTCTCTACCATCAACGAGATCGCCGGTCGTTTTGAGGTGCATCCCAACCAGGTGACCCAATGGAAGAAGCAGCTTTTGCAGGGAGCAACGGAGCTGTTTTCGCGCCAGCGGCAGACTCTCAGCAAGGACAACGAGACGGAAAAAGATCACCTTTACCAGGAGATTGGAAAGCTGAAAGTAGAATGCGATTGGCTAAAAAAAAAGTCTGAACAACTCGGTTGGTGAGAGGCGCAAGATGGTGCAACCACTTCAAGGAAAAATCAGTATCGGCAGGCAATGTCAGTTGCTGGGGCTGGCCCGCGGCAGCTATTACTATCGGGCCCGTGCCCAGTGCGAGCAGAACGTTCTCTACATGCATCGCATGGATGAGCTCTACACCCAATATCCGTTTTTTGGTTCTCGCCGGATGACCCAGTGGCTGCGTCGAGAGGGCCATGCAGTGGGACGAGGCCGCATCCAGCGGCTCATGCGCCAAATGGGCCTGGAGGCTATTTATCCGCGTCGAAACTTGAGCCAGGGGCACCGGCAGCACCGCATTTTCTCTTATCTGCTGCGGGGTTTGGCGGTCGAGCGGCCCGACCAGGTATGGTGCAGCGACATCACTTACCTGCGGCTGAGCCGAGGATTCCTTTTCTTGACCGTGGTGTTGGACTGGTTCAGCCGCTACGTGTTGAGCTGGCAGCTTTCCAACACCCTGGAGAGCCGCTTCTGTGTGCTCGCCCTGGAGGAAGCTCTGAGGCGGGCCCAACCTCAAATCTTCAACACCGATCAAGGCAGCCAGTTTACCGGCAGCGAGTTCACCTCGGTGCTGGGGCAAGCCGGGG